>CBIHNP010000005.1:0-288298 GCA_966211875.1 uncultured Bacteriovoracaceae bacterium | reverse complement strand
GGCAGTTGGCAGTTGGCAGTTGGCAGTTGGCAGTTGGCAGTTGGCAGTTGGCAGTAAACTGTTAACGGCCAACAGATGACCGTCAACAGAAAACTGAAATTTTTTTAGTTATTTAAAATTCGAGCAGCCTCTTTTGCAAAATAAGTAAGAACCATATCCGCTCCAGCGCGTTTAAATCCCCACAGCATTTCAATCATGACCTTATCGCCGTCGATCCAACCTTTTTCTGCAGCAGCTTTTACCATCGCGTACTCTCCGCTTACGTTGTAAGCGGCCATTGGCAATGTTGTGTTGTCACGAATTGTTTTAATGACGTCCAGATAAGGAAGGCCGGGTTTTACCATGAGAATGTCTGCGCCTTCTGATTCATCGAGATAAGCTTCACGAAGAGCTTCGCGAACGTTTGCGTAGTCCATTTGATAAGTTTTTTTATCGCCTTTTTTAGGAGCTGAGTTGAGAGCATCTCTAAACGGACCGTAAAAAGCAGAAGCATATTTAGCGGCATAAGACATGATTGCTGTGTTTACGAAATTTTCTTCATCGAGAGCATCGCGAATGAATCCGATTCTTCCATCCATCATATCTGACGGACCTAAAATATCTGATCCCGACTTTGCCTGAACAACTGACATCTTCGCAAGTACTTCAAGAGTAGCATCGTTTAAAATTTCTCCGGTTTTTGGATCGACAAGTCCGTCATGCCCGTCGCTCGAATAAGGATCGAGAGCAACGTCTGTCATTACCATCAACTCTGGAAGAGCATTCTTCACTTCTTTGATTGCACGCTGATAAATTCCGTTTGGATTATAAGCTTCGCGGGCATCAGATGTTTTTAATTTTTCTTCGATCGCAGGAAAAAGAGAAACACAAGGAACACCAAGATCATAAAGCTCCTTACATTCCTGCACGAGAAGATCGATCGACAGGCGATGAATTCCCGGCATTGAATGAATAGGCTCTTTAATATTTTTTCCTTCAATCACGAATAACGGTGCAATCAAATCATGCGGAGTCAGAGACGTTTCGCGAATGAGATTTCTGATTGCTTGTGATTTACGGTTTCTTCTTGGGCGTGAAATATTAAGCATAAACATTTTCCTGTTTTATTTTTGCATTTGTAATTTTGCTTTAAAGGCCATGGCATAGAATGAAATTTGTTTCACCATAGACGTAAGTCCGTTCGCACGGCTCATCGAAAGATGTTCGCGCAAACCAATATCTTCTAAGAAGGTCGGCTTCGTCGTAAGAATTTCATCCGGAGTTGAATCGGAATAAACGTAAACCAACAACGCCACAATTCCTTTTACGATTGAAGCATCACTGTCCGCTTCGAAAAGAATTTTATCGCCAACAAGTTTTGCTCCCAACCACACTTGTGACTGGCAACCTTTAACCTTATTGGCCTCAGTGCGATACTCTTCACTCATCGCCGGCATTTGTTTACCGAGTTCGATTAAATGCTTGTAACGTCCTTCCCATTCATTGAAGCGGCCGAAATCCGCTTTTAATTTTTCAATTCGTTCATTGATCATAAATAACTCTAAAATTAACTGACTTATATAGGCAGTTATACCATTAAATACATCAGTTGAAACGCCCAAAATTGTCACGGAAAGGTCATAAATAACTCCTTCTTTCTAAATAATCCCCAAATAATATAAGTGTGTTAGAATTTTACCCATGAGCGAAAAAGGAAATACAATCACAAAGGGCCGCATCCTCGTTTACCGTGTCTACGATATCGGGGAAGAAGTTGACTTAGAAAAAGCAGAAAAGATTTTATCCGATGTTACGACTTCGAGATCGAAATTCAGACTCAAAAAGATCAATCAGCAAGCGGTAATCGTTTCAAACGATCCACTCAGCGTCCTTCTTGGCCAATACAATTACTCTTATCAAGAAAGAGAATTTACTTGTGAGATGAGTGCAAAAATTTGGGAATTCGGAACGATCTCAATCACTCTCGAATACACAATTCCAGAGGGAACGACATTTGATGACCTTTGTACGATGTCTACTCTCATTCAAGATTACGATGATCTCGACGAATACGCTCGAATGAAAGCGCGAGAACTTTCACAGCAAATTCAAAGTGCGATCGGTAAGTTCAACGGAATTAAAGATACGGAAGTTTACGAAGACTACAGCCTCTTTTTCATCGAAAAAATTGCGAAAGACTATGAAGATGTTTCACAAATTCTAAAAGACGAAGACATCGCTTCGCTCATTCTTTCCGAAGAAAAAAATACGCTCTCTCCTCAAATTTACGAACGCGTTTACGAAACGAAACTTCAATACTACAAAAACGATCTCGCTGTGATCGACTGGAACTCTGCTTTCATTATTGAGCCAAGCGGATCAATGGATATTCCGGACGTCATCGAGTTCGCGCTCAACCAATTGCTTGAGATGCGCTACTACGACGACCTTCTCGATAAAAAATTGCGCGAAATTTATTCTGCGATTGAACTAAAAGACATGAGCATTTTCTCTACTCGCTATACCGACCTCGCCCTCGAAGCAGGTCAACGCTATATCGAGATCGCCGAGATCGTTGAAACGGTCGAGAACTCTCTCAAAGTTATCGGGGATCTTTATCACTCAGTGGTTTTTAGAACGGCCTCTAAGAAATTTCGTTTTGCCGACTGGCAATCGAGTATCGACAACAAGCTCGAGAACCTTGCTGAGATCTGCAAGCTCCTTTTAGACCACATCAATCACAGACGCAGTCACTTGCTGGAGCTTACAGTCATTGCTCTCATCAGCTTGGAACTTATTCCGCTGTTCGAGCACATTCAAAAATTATTTAAATAGGATTAGTTCAGAGCTGGCGTTACACGAACTGTAAGGCCTTTCACTGAAACTTTTGATTCTTCACCAAGCTTCGCTACGATTTCTTTTTTAGCGAAAGCGCGAGCGCCTGAAGCTTTGTAAAATTTCAATTCTATTTCCACTTCGTTGCTGTTTTTTCCGCGACGAGGGTTTACTTCGATTAATACGTTTTTGTTATCTACTTTTTTTTCTAATTCAGCTGTCTGGTAAAATGGCATCGCAAGATCAGATTTTACGACCTTGTTTCTCGATTTAAACTGCATGTTCAGGCTAACAATTTGGGAATTCACTGAGTCTTCGCTTTTCGTGTGCGAAATTGGTGCAATCGAAGCGAATGTGTTGAAAGATCCAATGATTGAAAGAATAAGAAAAGAAGTCTTCATCGACGTTTTTGCCATTTTTTTCACCCTCATAGTAAAAAAATAATTGTAATAAATTCAGTATAAAGAAAACAAAAACACGATGGCAAATTTTTCTTAACCATTTTCTAAAAAAATTTTTACAAAGTGTTCGTAGTTATTTTTTCGGGAAGAGAAAATTCATCGCGGTTTTTTATTCGAGAGAAATCTATTGCGAATGATCTGAGTGCTATTCCATTGGCAAATTTCTCTGTCGATCCGTAGAGAGCATCTCCTACAATGGGAACTTCATGGCGATAAAGTTCATAGCGAAGTTGATGAGCTCGACCGGTGACCGGTGAAAGTTCCCATCTAAAATATCCCGAGTCCAAACGCGATTCAAGGTAGGCATAAGTGATACTCTCCTTCCCGTGAGGCGATTCGTACGCACGCTTTTTTCCGCGCAGAAGTCTACATCTCCACTCAAACTTCTGCCCGACTAAAAAATTTGGATGAGCTAACGTCAGAGCACTGTAAATTTTGTGAATTTCTTTTTTTTCAAACCAGGCATTCCCCGCTCTCTGAGCTGCGGGAGTTTTAGCGAACATGATAAGACCTTGAACTTCATAGTCGAGACGATGGACAGGAAAGAGCGTGATCCCTAAATCCTTTTCCAGAATGCGACCGAGAACCGGCCTTTCTTCCTCCTCACCCAAACGACTTGGAACGCTCAAAACGTTAGCGGCCTTATCAACCACGATAAAGTGAGGATTGTCGAAAACGATTTTGTAATGCATTTGATGTCCAGAAGGACGCTGTTAGTTTCCGCTCTTGCCGTAATTCGGAAGAACCCGAGCACTCGGATCGGATACTTTACAATTCTCCCAAGAAGAATTCGGCATCCAATAATCGACGATGAGTTCCGCGCGTCCGGGATAATGGCCCTCAAAAATTTCACGATACATGAGCGACTCTTTAGTGAATGGCGTTTTGTACGGATATTTGTGAGCAGCTTTTCTTACGTCTTCATCGCTATAAAGAGCTTCAGCGTGGGCCTTTAAATAATCGACCATGCTGTGTCCGACGGCATCTGAGAACGCCGCTTTCTCTCTCCATAAAATACTCTCAGGCAACAGTTTATCGCTTTTGAAGGCCTCTCGTAAAAGAAATTTTCCAGTGCCAGTTGTATTCATTTTAAGAGCGGGGTCAATCCCCATGACAAAAGAAACGAAATCGCTGTCGGAAAATGGCACGCGGGCCTCGAGAGAGTTTGCTGAGATGGAACGATCGGCACGAAGAACATCGTAGAGATAAAGTTCGCGCACGCGCTTTTGTGCTTCTTTTTGAAACTCTTCTGCACTCGGAGCAAAGTCCGTATATTTGTAACCGAAGAGTTCATCACTCACTTCACCCGTGAGCAGAACTTTGATGTTCGTTTTTTCTTTGATGTATTTGCAGACGAGATACATTCCGATCGATGCTCTGATCGTTGTAATGTCCCACGTTTCAAGATGCCAGATGACTTCTTTGAGTGCATTTAAAACATCTTCCCTCGTCATCGTCACACTCGTGTGATGAGCACCGATAAATGTCGCCACAACTTCAGCGTATTTTGAATCGATCGCATCGTGAGGCATTCCGATCGAAAAAGTGCGAATGGGTTTTGCCGGATTCAATCGCTGAGCAATCGCACACACGAGACTTGAATCAAGACCACCACTCAAAAGAAATCCTACTTCCGCATCTGACTGCAAACGTTTTTCAACGGCGCTTACCAGACGAGAGTTGATTCCTTTTAAAATATCCGATGTCGTTAGGGTGTGGAAGGAATCTACGTGGCCCAAATCCAGATAAGAATGAAAAGTGTGGCCATCGAAATAATGTCCGGGAGGAAAAGGTTTGATGACATCACAAAAATCGACAAGCGCTTTTACTTCAGAAGCAAACGCCATCTTTCCCGTTTTTGTTTTTCCATAAAAAAGCGGACGAATTCCCATTGGATCGCGAGCGGCCATGAGTTTTTGTTTTCCTTCATCCCAAATAACGAGTGCGTACTCAGCGTCTAAACTCTCCACCATTTTTTTAAGGCCCCACTTCTCATAGAGCGGAAGCAGTACTTCGCAATCAGAATGCGAAACAAATGTATGATGAGAACATTCTTTTTTTAACTCGGGATAGTTATAAATTTCTCCGTTACAAACAAGAAGATTGGCGCCGGATTGAAAGGGCTGACGTCCGTGTTCAGATAAATCCATAATGGCCAAACGATGAAAGCCGATCATTCCGTCGGAAAATCCTACGAGCTGATGATCGTCCGGACCTCTGTGAGTGAGCTTTTGATAATCCGCTTTGAATTTTTCTCCAAGCTCAGCTGGCGTTCCACTTACAACTACAAATCCACACATGCTCTTTTTCCTTATTCGTAAACCTCTTCCATAGAGGAGTACTAAAAAAATATCATAAAAGCCTATAATTTTTAATATCTTTATTAAAAGCATCGAATTTTTACGAATTTCATAATATATTAGGCACATTGATGATTTTTCATCAAAACAGGTAGGCAAAAATGGAAGAAAACTATCAAATTGATAATTTAGACAGGAAAATTTTGGAACTCCTCCAAAAAGACGGACGCATGGCCTACACCGATATCGCCAAAAAGCTCATCGTCTCCGGCGGTACAATTCACCAACGAATTAATAAAATGACTGAGGCCGGGATTATTAAAGGCACGCAAGTGCTGATCAATTACGAAAAGATCGGTTACGACGTGACGACCTTGCTCGGTATCTATCTTAAAAGTGCGAAGGATTTAGGAAAGGTCATCGATAAATTGAAAACGATGAAAGAGGTCGTTGAAGTTTATTACACGACAGGTGCCTATGCCCTCATCATCAAAGTTCACAACAAAAACATTAAAGACTTCCACCATTTTCTCGTCGAGAAATTGCAAAACATTCCCGAGATTCAATCGACGGAATCCTTTATCTGTCTCGATGAACCGATTAAGCGCAGTCTGCTTATTAAAGATTAAGCTTTAGGAAGAACTTCCAATTTAAAGAAATCAGCGGCCGCTTTTGTTTTGTGTTCAAACACAATCTGGCCGTGAGAAAGAATAAAATAGCCACCTAATTGAAGGACATCACCTTCGCTCGCGCCCATACCGTGACCTTTAAAAAGTCCGGCCCAACATCCGCGTACCCATATTTTTGGCCCGAAGATTTGGTTAAGAGATCCGCGTTTAAGATTTAAACTTTTATAGAGAGTTCTTCCCGGATCAGAAACGTGGGCCACAGGATGGTTGTAATAGCGGCCAAAAAAATCGTTGGCGAAATCCGGATCACTCATGTGAATGAATACCGGAGTAAGATTTTTTCCACGAATGCTTTCATCAAATTTGGCAATTTCAGAAACTGTTTCACGACAGAATGGACATCCAAAGTGACGAATAAAAACGAGCAGAACATTTTTTTTCTCAGAAAGATCGTAAAGTGTTTCACCGTTGTTTGTGCGAACGACTTTAATTAAATCGTTAAAACGTTTTGGAGCACTTTCGTCTTTTGTATTGGCCTCATAAGCGTAAATGAGAGTGTAATAAAAAGGAATAATCCAGATAAGATCGCTGAAAACAATAAAACAAAAACCACCGACAGGAATTGTTCCTGCAAGATAGGCCTTGAGAAATCCCAATGCCACGAAAATTTTAGTGACAAACCCGAGAAGAATGATCGGCCAATGAGTTTCAGGCTCCGAACTCGCAATGAAATAACCAAGTCCATAAACGGCCGCCATCATCCCGATACATTGCCAAAGTTCAACATAAAGCGGAGTTTGCATTGAGAGCAAATGAAACATTTTCACTGGGAAAAACACGACGAGAAGTCCCCATGCAATATTGTAAAGAGCTGCTAGTCTAAGAGTTTTTTGAATAGTGTCTGGACCAAAATATGATTTCATAAAATAATTGTAACCAATGTCTCCGCTCTTGGGCATAAGATGACGTTTAGACAAAAAATTATTTCCCTATTTTTTTTACCTTGAGGTTTCCTGTAGCTGACTTGGCGTTAATAAGCACCTGGTAATTTTCGCTTTCGCCCAATTCATTAAATAAATCCCCTGTAGCACTTTTATGAGTCACACGAATTTTACATTGTGTCGGCAAATAAATTTCTGCGTCTCCAGAGGCCGTAACTAAATCTATGTCAGCTCTTCCCGAACAATTATTGTAGGCCAGACGCATATTACCTGTTGCCGTTTTTCCTTCAACTGTATGAAGAACATCGCCTGTAATATCGACTGATCCCGTCGCTGTTTTAAAATCGATTTTTCCTTCGACTCCAGTCATTTTAAGACTTGCACTTCCCGTAGAAACATCAGAATCAAACGCCATCAGAGGCGCATCGATTTTAATTTTGCCTACACAGTTCGCTTTATCAAACAGAGTATTTTCGTGATCGATGACAACTTTCAAAGTTCCCATCGAAGATTCCATCGTCAGTTTACACTTTTTATCAAACTGGATTTTATCGACAGTCACAACAAATTTCTTCGATCCTTTCACTGTTGTAATAACGATCTCGCCTTTTGGACTGCTTACTTCTAATTTTTTAATTCCCGCGCTCTCGAAATCTTTTGTCTCAGCAGAATGGACTCCAAAAGAAAAAACAACGAGAAGACAAAAAAGAACCTTCATAGGTTTACTCCCAAAAGCAGAACAGTTAATCTTAATTTAAGAATAAATTCTAACGGAACCCCTGCCAATTGCCAAAATGAAATCTAAAAATTTTTTCCTGTTTACAATCTGTTCATTAATTTGGGGAACCACATGGATGGTGATCAAATTTCAAATTGATTCCACGTCCGCTGTCGTCGGCGTTTTTTATCGTTTTCTTCTCGCTGCGATTTTAATGTTTCTCTTCAATCATTTCGTCACGAAAAAATCGCTTCGTTATCCGCTCAGAAATCATCTTTTCTTTTTTCTGCAGGGATTTTTTAATTTTTCACTCAACTACATTCTTACTTATGTGGCCGAAGAAAAATTGAGCTCGGGATTGGTCGCACTCACCTTCACCCTGCTCGTTTATTTCAATATGATTGGAATGAAGATCTGGTTTAAAAAACCGATTTCAAAAAACGTTTTTTTCGGCGGACTTCTAGGAGCGTTTGGAATCATCTGTCTCTTCTGGAAAGAAATTTTTGGAGTGAACTCATCGCCTCTAATCGGAGTCGCAATCGGAATTATCGCCACACTCTCCGCTTCAACGGGAAATATGTTTGCTTTTAAAAACTATCAGGAAAAAATTCCGGTCGTTGTCTTTAATTCTTATGGAATGCTTTATGGGGCCCTTTGCACTTTAGTCATCGGACTCGTTCGCCATGAAAATTTTCATTTGCCGATGACTTCGAGTTTTATTCTCTCACTTTTTTATCTCGCCATTTTCGGATCAGTCATTGCATTCTGGGCGTATCAGACGCTGGTGGGAACAATGGGAGCGGATCGCGCCGCTTACAGCAGTATTATTGCACCAATGATTGCCGTTCTCGTGTCATCTGTTTTTGAAAACGTAAAGTTCACGCCTTTTATTGTCGTGGGAATTATTCTTTGTTTGCTCGGAAATATTTTGTCGCTCAAAAAAGAATCAGCTTAAAAACTTGCGTAGATGAGTGCGCCTTCTTTTAATTCATCGATGATCTGTTGATGGTAACGAGGCTCAACGGCCGGGCATCCCCAACTTCTCCCGATTTTCTCTCCCGGAGCTACGTAATCAGCGGCGTGAATAACAATTGCACGCTCGCGTGCATTCGAGTTTGTAGAAGAAAGTCCGTCGAGGCGAAGTGAGTAACCGTGTTCACCGTTATAGGTTTCAGCTGTAAGATAGAAACCGAGTGAACTCATTTTAGAATCATTTGTATTGGAGAATTTCGTCGCGTATCCGTCGTAGTTAACATCTGAATTTTTTCCGTGAGCAACGAGATATTTTTCCACTCGCCCCGATTCCATGTCGACGATAAAAAAACGTTCTTTGGAATTGTGTTGTTTGAAATCGATCAATCCCAGAAAGCGTTTATTTTGAATTTGTGTCTGATGAGCATCGTAGTAATCAGTCGCGGCCTTTAATGCTTTTGCCGGCACGATGTGATCAGGATCGAGGTGTGAATAATCAGTTGCACACGCCTGCGAAATAATAAGAGTCATAAAAATAAAACTTACAAAAAGAATGCTCAAAAATTTTTTCATTCTTTAAGTATAAAATGTTCTTCAATTTCAAATGAGAGGGAAAAAAATTCGGTTAGGACTCAAGCCATTTGATGAGTTGATCGAAACAACCAGCTACGCCTTTGTATTCACGACTTTCAGGAGTCATCGAATGAAGGGCGGAAATTAGCTGAGCTTTTTGATGTGGATTGTTTTTAACTTCAACCCCGGATAAAAAAGTAACACCAATCGTGAACAACGACGTTTGATCTTCCGGAAAACCGTAAGTCACCTGGCGCTCAATACGGAAATAAAAAGGAACAAAGGCAAATTCATCAAAGCTTCTTCCCTTCCATGATCCCTGATCGTGATCAGGCGGAGCGATCGGATGGTGATTGAGTCTTTTATCCGTCACAAAACTCCAGATGAAACGAACGAACGGCCCTTTGTGAACCATCGTCTCAACGAGTTTATCTGCAACTCGATTGACTTTATCAATGCCTGGAATCGGTACGTGAATATCAAAAAAATTCATTCCGATTTTATCTTCAGCGGCCCAATGGCTCGGTGTACACAAATGCAGTAACCCCAAATGGTCTATGTTTTCTTGTCTGCATACGAGAGCGAGATCTTCCGGCACTTGCAAACTAAGGGCATCAATTGAGTGAGTCACCGGCGTTTTGATCATTTCCAATGAAGAAAAATCCACTAAGTTAAACTCGTGATCAAAACGAATCTTGTCGCCTGTATGCGAGCAAAACAATATTTGATTTTCAAATGAAAAATGATGAGGGTATTCCTGAACGTAACGATGAACTAAAAACTTCGCAAGCGTTTGAGTGCGTTTTAGAGAAAGGTTATGCTCGCAAAAATATTTACCTAAGCGCTCATCACGGCATTCCAGCATATTCTTACGATACAGCGGAAAGTCTTCTGTAATATGAAAGATTTTTCCGTCGTAATAAGGGTTTCCAAAATCAAATCCCAGAGGACGAAGACCTGCCGCAACCTCATAGAGGCCTCGTTCTATCGGGAAATATAAAGGAGCTTTATTCATACAAAAATCTTAAAACAAATTTTGTAAAAAATCACCTTATCCGTTATATTTTAGCAATGACAGAATTAAAACCCGGCCAATCTATTGAACTTTTAAAAGAGCTGCACATCCTAACTCGCGATGGGCAGATGAATCAAGACAGTCGCAGAAAGTTGAAACAAGTCTATCATTTATGCCAATTTATTGAGCCTTTACTCAAGGATTCAGGCAATGATCTTGCACTTGCTGATCACGGCGCAGGTAAGTCGTATTTGGGCTTTATTCTCTATGATCTCTACTTAAAAAATATCGATGGGAAAAATCGTATCTACGGAATCGAAACGCGCGAAGATCTGATCAAAAAATCAGATGAATTGGCGACAAAATTGAAGTTCGACCGCATGTCGTTTCTCAATCTCTCAGTGGAAGAATCGATTTATTCCGATCAGCTTCCAAAAAAAATCGATGTCGTCACAGCTCTTCACGCCTGCAATACGGCCACTGACGACGCTATTCATTTTGCTCTCAAAAAAGAGGCCCGTCACATCGTACTCGTACCCTGTTGTCAGGCGGAAATCGCCAGTGTCCTTCGCAAAAATAAAAATCGCGATTTAGGAAAAGGCGCACTCGCTGAAATCTGGAGACATCCGATTCACACACGTGAATTCGGAAGTCATATCACGAACGTTCTTCGTTGCCTGCAATTAGAGGCCCACGGTTATCAAGTGACTGTCACGGAATTAGTCGGGTGGGAACATTCGATGAAAAATGAACTCATCATTGCAAGTTATAAAGACGTTCCTCGCAAAAAAGCGACGGAGCGTCTGAATTCTCTTTTAAATGAATTGGGACTGGAAGAACTGCGCGATCGCTTTTTTACAACGCCTTAATTTCTACTTCAAAATTTTCTTGAAGACTTCTTCACTCGATGCTTTCGGATCGACGTTATAACCTTTAAACACGCCCGGATTTTTTGTACTCGCTACTGCGATGGCAATTTTATCAACCGGACAAATATTGAGACATGAACTTGTGACTACGCGAACACTTTTTGGTGGAAGTTCTGCTTTTGCAAGCGACTTCAATTCGCTCTTAAATCTTTCCGGTGCTGACTGATCGTCTGGGTTTTGAAATTGTTTTCCGCACTTAGTGCAAACCATGACAACGGTTTCAGTCCATCCTACTTCTGTGTTTTCGATTTTATCTGACATTTTTGAATCTCCTTGAAACATCTTAGTTCAACGTTTGGAGATCGACAACGGTTTACAGTCAACAGATGGCCGTTGGCAGTCAACAGTGAACTGTTAACGGCCAACAGCAGACAGTCAACTGTTTACAGTTCAATTGCGATAGTATTTTTATATCCATCAAATACTTTTGTTAAACCAGCGTCCAACAATCCACGAGTGCGCGCAACATCTTCTAGACGAAGAATAATTGAGTGAGCAAAACGGCCAAGTGAAAGGACATTGAATGATTCACGTTCTGTGAGAATTTGTTTCAACAAAGCATTTTCCTCAGTATCAAGCAATACTTCGATTCTTCCTACGAAAGCGCGGTTTAATTCTTGTGGAGCTGGAGTGATTTTCATTGGAAGAATGCTTTCAACTTCTGCGCGGTTTAAAACGTACAATACACGCAACCCAGTTGTTTTAAAGTAACCGTGTTCCCATGTGTTTACCATGGCAAGAGCTTCGTCATTGTACAATCCGTTTGCTACTAGAGATTTTACGAGAAGTGCTTTTGCTTTCGCAGTAAAAGCGGCCGCATCTTGTTGATGAGTTTTAAGAGCGAGAACATTTTTATCGCTGATACTTTTGTTACCTTTTGCGTTTAGTGATCCGAGAGGCAGAATCGCTCCACCGTTTTCAGAAATATCGAGCAAGAACACAGCTGGAATTTTTTGGTTGCTTGTATTACTGATCTGAACATTTCCTTCATGAGAAGTGATAAGAAGTTTTGTTTCAAATTTTCCCAGACCGCGATAGAAAATAAATTTTTCATTTTCATTTCCTGAGCGAACATAGTTTGCTTCAACATTTCTTGCGAATCCGTAAATATTTTTTTCTTCAACGTAAGGAATCTCAGTTTTTGTTGTAAGAACATCTACATTGAAACGGGCAAATCCGTTATCCAGAGGAACACCAGGAATCGCAACCGGCAAGCTGAAAGTTGGCGCTGGGTAAGTTTGAGAAATGATTCCTCCAGGGAATCCGACTTCAACACTTACTTGTTGTGGCGTTTTTGAATGGAAATAAAGAACCGGCGTCTCCATTTTTTGAGTAATCGTTTGTCCCGCAATAAATCCACATCCTACTTTTGAATGTGGACCGCAACCAGGACGCGGAACAGGCGTCGGAAACGGTGCTGGATTTTGTCCATGGATTATAACTTTTGGAAGAAGTGCCTGTGTCGTCTGTTCTCCAAAGTTGTGAACAAAGCCCGGAAGCTGTTCATCTTCATGAAACATTCCGTCCTGGCGAACACCGTTTGAACCAACGAGAGATGTAAATGTTCCCCATTCGTGAACTTTATAGGTATTTTGGGCCGTAGTCGCATAGGCCTGTGAAATAAGAAGCGTAGTAATTAGTAAAGATTTCATTTCCCCCTCCTGTAAATAGGTTTTATGAATTTACAAGGAGAGCAATAATGGGTAAATTGCAAAAGATATGATCCATTTTGCATTTTTTGCAAATCTTTCAAAGAGGCCAATATGAGATTTCTCGTTTCTTCTGATGACTGTGAACTTCTTATGGCACTTCTGCAATCTGAATCGCTCCAGGATCTAAGCGATCTCATGAAACGCGATATCAGCGTTCTTTCACGCCGCTTGAACAAATTAAAAAATGAAACGAGCTTTCTCGAAAAGAAAAATGGACGCTGGCTTCTCACAAAAGAAGGACGACAACTTTGCGAATGGGCCACAAAGGCAAGCAATGAACAAAGTCTTATCCTCGGTCGCAAAAATAAAATCACTCTTGCGACGACGAGAGAGTTTGCTTCCCGTATTCTCATGCCCAGCTGGAATAAAATAAATTACAATGTCGATCAAATCGAAATTCTCACGAGCGATGGAAATTCCGAGACTCTCCTGCTTGAAAATCTCGCCGACATCGTTATTGATTGCGGGACTCCTTATCATCCTGATATACGTTTCAAAAAAGTGGTTAAAGAAAAAATGGTCGTCGTCGCTTCTCAGGAATTTTTGAAAAAGAAGAAAGAAAAGAAATTGAGAGGTGAAGACTATATTCATTTTCAAAGAACGGATATCAATTCTCTTCAAGAGGATATGAACTTAAAACTTAATCCTAAATTTATTTTTTCAGACATAAGCACACTTCGCTCTGCTCTTGTTCATCATCACGGCTGGAGTCTAATTCCCTATTATGTCGTCCGAGAGGATTTGCAAAAAAAATCTCTCGTGGATTTAAACGTCAAACTTAACTCCCCTATGTCATTCGGTGTCTGGTGGAAAAAGGATTTTGAAGAAAAAGAACTCATTTTAGCGCTGGTTCAATTTTTAAAACAGATCGAATTAGTGTAAAATTTCATTATGAAAACCAATTTTGAATATGAAGAGGGTATAAAAAAATTAGCAGCAAGAGGTCTCAATCTCTTTGCGGCCACGCAGTTGAAAAATTTGCCGGAAGATATTCTCGATCTTTTAAAGAAAGATGATATTATTTTTGATCCCGATGATACCATCTGCCTTATCGGACACGGTGGAAATACACTTTGGAAAAATCTTTCTCATCCTCTCAACGAACACACTCATCCGATTGATAATTTTTCCATCGAACAGATGAAACTTTTTGCCAAAGAAATACTTCAAAGTGAAATTCAAATTCTTTTTCCTCACGAGAAACATGTGATCCCATTGCAACGTCTGGCGCGTTTCATGAATCTTTCCAGAGCTTCACATCTCGGATTGGACATCAGTCGCGAGTACGGCGTATGGTTTGCTTTTCGCGGGGCCTTTATTGTAAAAAACCACAAACTGGAAGTCGCACACGAATCGTTTATTTCTCCTTGTGAAACTTGTAGTGGTCGCCCTTGCCTTACTGCCTGTCCGGTCCAAGCGCCTGCACCTGTTTTTCGTTTAGAGACCTGTGCTACGTATCGCCTGAGTAAAAACTCTTCATGTTCCGATCGCTGTCACGCTCGTCTCGCATGCCCTTATAAAAGCGAACACCGCTACGATATCGAGCAAATCAATTACCACATGACAAGAACTGCGCACCTGTCGAGGCTCTCAAATTATTCTAAAAAATAAACTTTTCCCTGCCACAACTTTTTGACGGATTTTCATTATTACCTTCTTACCTATCGATACTTTAGACCAACGGTTGACTTTTTTTCTGCCCCCAGTAAGATTTCACTATGAAACAAATTATCGTTTTTCTTCTGTTGATTACTTGCTTTTCTTGCTCGGATTTATTGAATAAAAAATCAGCGCCGGAAAATAAAACAACAGCACAGACTCCCAAAAAAATTTCCAGCTCAAAAAAAGTTCATGAAGTCAGAAAGTCTGCTGAAAATAATCCAGAGGTCAAGAGTCTCGACATCACTGGAATACTTGCAAGCGGTGTAGAATATGAGGCCATCCCGGATAATGGCAGTTATGTCGTCTCTTTCGATCCGTTTATTGCTAAAGATGATGGAATATTTTTCAATGCGAGTTCGCAAATTATTTCTAAACTATACAGCGATCAAATCCAGGATGATTCGCGCATCTCAATCCAAACCGACATCGATTACGCCATCTTCAGCGGCATCAAGGCCCGCTACAAAATCGTTCCTTACAAAGAAACAAACGGCGAAATCAGTTCACTCACCATTACCAGAATCTAGTACGGCGATTTGGCCGGAACCGGTCTGAAAAGTTCATAAACATAGATACTGAGAATTCCCATTACTTGTGAGATCGTAAGCGCGATTAAAACAAGAATAAGAAGTGGTGGACTTGAATGAACAGTTGAGATTCTTTCCATCTCAAGAACTTCAATTTTATTTTTTGCATACGTTTTTTGTAAACCGATGCGGGCGAGACTGTCGTTTAAAGACGCATATATTTTATATTCAAAATCGTGGCTCGCGTTCATCTTTTCAATTTCGTATTGAAAAGGAACGAGACCATTTTTTTGAGATTCATAATTCTTCAAATAACTTTCATTAGTTTTTAGTTCAAGGGAAAGATCTTTATTTTGATCTTCTAAAACTTTTATCTGTGAATATTCGTTAAATTTACTGAGGACGGTATTATCTACAACGGGATGAACCTTCAATTTGTCTTTGAGGTCTGTTATTTTCTCATTGTTGTTACTGATGAGAATTTTTGTATCGTTGATATTCTTCTTGAGTTCGCTCATATATTTAGCGCTCTCACCTTTTTCTGTATCCATAGAAAAGATCTGGTTCTTCTGCATTTCTTTCACAGTCGAACTTTCAATTGTATCAAGACGAGCGCGCACGCTTTCAATTTCAAACTTAAAATAATTTTCAGCACGATTGAGGTCTGCCAACTCTCTTTCCGTCAAACGGTTCTGAGCTTCACGCAAAGTTTCGTTCACCAACATCACTGTAAAATCTTTATTATTACTTTTTCCTTCAACAACTAAAACATCACCTTTAGAAGAATTGAAATTAATTTGATTCGCTAATTTAAGAGCAACTTCGTGAGGAAATTCAGGATCTTTTTCGTCCTTATGAAAGGAATCAAAATAATTTGTGAGAGCGATATTATGCGTGTCTTTTTTTATATCGAGTAATCGATTAACAACAGCAACATAGAAATCATGGACATCTAAAATCGCTTGAGCTTTTGTAACCGGATCATCACCTTTTGCATCGGCCGATGTTGCATCAGATGGAACTCCTGCTGCGTGTCCGATGATTGACTGCAGTTGACTATTGCGAACATCTTTAATAATAAGTTTCCCGGTGCCGGGATAACTCGGAAAATATTTGTGCTTAGTCAGAGCACCCAAAGTAAAAACGAGAGCGAGCATGAGAAGATACTTCCATCTTCTCGTAAAAATTTGTAGGATCTGGTGCAGACTTATTTCATCACTAGTATTCATAAGTTTTTTCCCTCTCTAAAACATTACTCTCATTATTTTTGATTTTTTCTTTCTCTAATTTTTTTTACGGAATTTTTTAAACTTTAAGGAGTCACTTCTATGCGAAGATTTATGGCCTTTTTAATACTCTACTGTTTCACTCTTAGTCAAAGCATGGCCGCCCAAAATGAGGTGCAAAAAAATTCAAAATACAATGTAAGTTCTTCCTCTGAATACATATTCGAATCCTATCCAAACCAAGAGCTTATTCCTATACGTCTTCTCGGTGCGATTAAAAATGCAGGGCTTTATCATATCCCTGCCAACATGAAGCTCACTACGTTGCTCGCTCTTGCAGGAGGAACAACACCCGAAGCGGATTTAGAAAAAATTATAATTGGTAATGATCAGCAATCTATTCACAACTCAAAAGGTGAAGAAAAAGAAAGTTTAAAAATTAATCTTGAGGATACATTAGAAGGCGGCGCCAGAAAGGATTATACCCTCGTAGCAAACGATATCGTTCTCATCAAAGATAAAAGCCCCATTGTCAGTAACGATGCTTTTAGAACGATCTCTATCGTCTCTGTAATTCTCACTTCAATATTAACGGCCATCGTAATCAAAGACAGATATAAAAAATGAGAATTAAACCAAACCTAACCGTCGATAGAGTTGTCGAATTAAGCTGCTTAATTTTGTTTGCCCTTATTTATCTTTGTAAGGTTTCGTTGAAGTGGACGAAGATCATGCCTTATTCTATTCCACCCATAATTTTTCAGTATGGATTACACCCCTACATCAACTTCGGTTTACAATTTGTAATCTCACTTTTTCTCATTTTCATCTGGATGAGAAGCAAAAACCTCACACCGCTTTCACCGATTTACAAAGTTTATATTTATTCAATGATGGCCGTGCTCACTATTCAAACAATGTTTCAAATTACACTGGTGAATGTCGGAAACTCTATTCTCGTTCAAATTGCCGGTCTTGGAATGGCGATTCTCCTCATGCTTCTTTATGGAATCATCATTCCTCAGCTTCTCGATATTAAAAAATTTGTAAAATACAACGCTCAAATAAGTGTCTTTCTCGTTATCAGCAGTTTCCTCTGTCTTCCGCTTTTCTTCGGAGAAATGTTTAGAGGTGGACGCTTTACTGGTTTTTTTAAACATATTCCTCACATGGTTTCAGCGTGTACGGCCGCTTTTATTTTTTTCTTTCCGACACTCTTTAGCGATAAAAAGTGGACGTTAAAAAATAATACTCCTTTAAAACTCGTCGCGATCGCTATTCTCGGTCTCTCTGTCTTATTGACGGCGACCAAAGCGGCCTTCGGAACAATCGTCATCACAACGTTCGTAGGAATTTTTATTTTTGGATCAAAGAAAAAAGCGATTCGTTTATTTAAATTTTCTTTTCTCTCGTGCTTTTTTGTTTCCACTCTTTTGATTGGAGCACCGACGGGAGAATTTATGTACGATGTCTCGACAGGAAAAGCCAGTTTCGGAATGAGAAAAGCGCAAGACGGTGTCGAAACGCGAATGGAAGAAGTCACACGCGGATGGAGCATGTTTGAAAAAAGTCCGTACTTCGGTTTGGGTCTTCTCTATAAATTTCTCAACAACAAAGAAGAAGGAATTGAAGTCGAAGGTTATAACTCGTTTAAAGACCCTCACAATCTTTTTGTCTCTGCGGCCGTGATCGGAGGCTATCCTCTCTTTGTCTATGCAATCGTTGGCTACGTCATGATGGTTTTCGGCGCGATTAAAGGTCTCAATCAGGACGACCCCAACAGGCAAATCGTCGCTCTCTTTTTGTTATCTCATTTACCGGTTTTTGTTATCTATCACGCTCATTTTTCTTTGGGAGGAATGGCCGATCGAATCTATTGGTTGGTCTTCGGATATGTCGGGCAATATTGGGGCAAGGCAAATGCAAAAGAAAATGTAAGAGATCGTGAAATTAACACATCCAACCTATCCATGGAAAAAATTTCGATTTAAAAAATATTTGTTTTTTAGCGAGGAGGTCTCAAATGAAAATAAACTTAGATGCAAAAAAAATTGTTACAGCTCTTCAACGAAACATCAGCAAAATGGATATGGCGATTCTTTGCCTTGCCGTTTTAGTGATTGCCGTTGGAATGAGTCCGCAAGTGTAATTTCTTTCAATACTTTTTTCCGAAGATCGATTATCCTTTAAGTTATGAAAAACGGTCTTCACCCTAAAAATAAACATAAAAACGGTTACGATTTTGGAGAGCTCACAAAGAGCTCTCCCGCTTTAAAACCATTCGTCTCAAAAAATAAATACGGCAATGACTCCATTGATTTTGGAAATCCTCTCGCCGTTAAAGCACTCAATCAAGCGCTTCTCAAATATCATTACGATATCAACTATTGGGACATTCCTAAAAATTATTTGTGCCCGCCGATTCCTGGTCGTGCGGATTATATCCATCACATCGCTGAACTTCTTCCAAACAAACCAGGAACACAAATACGCATGCTCGATATCGGAACAGGCGCCAATTGCGTTTATCCCTTAATCGCTCATCGCGAATACGGATGGAACGTCGTTGGAACAGAAGTCGACAAAACAGCACTTGAGAACGCAGAAAAAATTATTCGTGAGAATCATTTAGAAAATGCACTCACTCTTCGCGAACAAAAAGAAAAAACAAAAATTTTCGCTGGAGTCATTCTTCCTGATGAGTTTTTTGATTTAAGCATCTGCAATCCCCCTTTTCATTCTTCAGCAGAAGAAGCGCGCGCCGGAAGCGATCGCAAGATCCGCAATCTCGGTCTTAAAAAGAAAACGCTTAATTTCGGCGGCCAGAGCAATGAACTTTGGTGCGAAGGTGGAGAAGAAAAATTTATTTTAACGATGATTAAAGAAAGTGTGGTTTATCAAAAGCAGTGTCGTTGGTTTAGTACACTGGTTTCAAAATCGGCCACAATGCCTGTTTTGTATGATGAACTAAAAAAGATGAAAGTTTTAGAAGTGAGAACTTTGGATATGGCCCAAGGCCAGAAACTCAGTCGAGTTCTGGCCTGGAGATTTATTCCATAACGATTGTTTTAATTCCGACAGTTCCAAGAATGATGACCTTGTTCACTTTTACGTGAAATTTAGAAATCACTTTTCCGTCTTTAAAAAGTTTCCAAGAATCTTTGTCTTTAGCTAATTCAAGGTCAACCTGACGTCTATCACCGGAAATTCCGTTGTAAAGAGTATCGATCACAATATGACCGCCGCGATCGAAATCGAGGTTGTCACATTTTAAATTGAGCACATTGTATTTATCGCGTCTTTCTAAAATCATTCCATCAGCAGTTTTTAAGTCCTGATCGTTAAGAACATCGCGCTTAATTTTTTTTCCGTTTACGTATGTGTCTTTATAAAGTTGTTTTAGTGTTTGAGTATTGTCATCAACATTCACAACAAGATTGTATACTTCGTTGTTATCATCGTTATCAGTAATCGATAATATTTCTTCTTTTGCAAAAAGATTTGCGCTGAAAGCAGCAGAAAGTAGCACAGATAATAAGATCAGCTTTTGCATATAAACTCCTAAAGTTATTCTTTCTTCTTAGCACTTTCTCCTCTTAAAGTATATCGTTTTAGTCTTAGATCAGAGGGGATGTAAGATCTTTTAGGCCCCTAAAACAGTAGGGAAAACCTATAATTAATGCCTTCAGGAGCGTTCCCTAAAATATATTTTTTTTAACTTCTTCTCCCCCATATCCTTTTAGAGTAATCGCAGGCTGTTCTCACATGCTCATCCTGCCAATGAGAGGAGCTCATTATGAAATATGTATTAAGCTTAACCCTACTCTTATCGCTCTCCAATTACAGTTACGCCGTTGTTGAAGAAATGAAAGAAGTTGAACATACCACACCTTCAAGTGCAGATAGTTATGAAGAACCAGGAACAACTTCCGGCGATGTCAGTCCTGCTGGAGAAACATCGATAAAAAAAACAAATAAAGTATCGAGACAACCAACCAAAGAAACTTGCGAGAATATAAGCGGGAAACTGGTTTGTGATCGTGCACGCGAGATAAAAGAATCAACACGTGAAGAAAGTCACACAGATAGTGCAAAGGCTTCCTCCGAGTTTCCGGTTGATCCCAATTTAGAATAAAGACAAATAAGAACAAAATTTTTCACGAGGGAGAATTTTTATGGAAAAGAAAATTTTTTCCGAAGGACTTCGTATAACTTTTCAGGTCACTTTTCTGGCCTTCGTCCTTCATTTCAATGTTCAAGCAGCAGAAGATGTCAGTGCCAATCGCTGGCCCGTTCCCGACTGGGAAATGGCAGACAATCTAACAGACATGCAAAGCTCTCAATGCCAGGAGTTTAAAAAATTTTCAACAGGAGACAAAGTTGGCACAGATGGTTTGCTCGTGATCAAAGACGGGCAAATTCAATACGAGTACTACGATGACAAACATACCATGACGACTCCGCATCCGATGTGGTCGATCAGCAAAACAGTCACTGGAGTTTTACTCGGCATGGCCGTGCGTGATGGGAGAATCAGCATCGATCAAGCTGTTGATCAATATTACCCGAATGTGAATCCGGATAATCGATACAAAAAAGTTTTATTGAAAAATCTTCTCTATCTCGATGCAGGTTATGTCTGGAATGAATCTCAATTAGATGTGCTCGACAATCCGGTCGTCAACATGCTCTTTGCTGAAGGCCACGAAGATATGGCGCTTTTTACAGCTCAACAAAAAATTATTTCACAAGGGCCTGCGTATCAATGGAATTATTCAACCGGACTTCCTACTCTTACGATGGGAATTTTGAAAAAAGTCTATGGAAGCGATTATACTGAAATGCCCTGGAAAAATTTATTCAATCCACTTGGAATTCAAAATATAACTTTTGAACGCGATCACTCCGGAACCTATGTAGGTGGCGCAAGTGTCTTCACCACTCCCCGCGATATCGCTAAACTCGGTTATCTTTTTTTGAACAACGGTTACTGGAATGGAGAACAACTTCTTCCCCCTGAATGGATGCAAATCATGCTCACACCTTCACCTGGTTATGTTTCTCCGGGAACTGTCATCACCGACATCAACGACACCGGTGTTTACGGTGGGTCATTATGGCTCAATAAGGCCGCTAAAAAAGGATTTGGAAAACCTTATTCGCATTCTCCAGATGATATGTATCTCGGCATTGGCTACAACGGACAACTGCTCATCATGCTTCCTTCACAAAACATGATCATAGTTCGCACCGGTCATGATTTCAGTTTTAATCCGAACGTCGATGCGTTTGTCAGTCGGGCGCTCTCATGTTTTTACGATCCTCACTACAAAATAGGAAGTGTTCGTCCGAAAAATCCGATCAAGATCGGACTCAATAATATCATCCGTAATATTAAAAATATGTTTCAAGCGGCGACACTACAATCTTCAATCGCTAAAATTTCCTGCTCGTGTCACTTCATCTCAGGTATCGATATGCCAACGTGCTTGAAGAGAAATAATTTTGGACTTTCAAAATATGTTTCGCGCATGAGTATAGATGAACAATTAGAAAAGAACGGAGAAATTTCCGTGCAAGTGCATCTCTCTCGTCTGGCCCGATTGTTTAAACATCCGAATCAAACATTGGCAAAAGCTTACTATAATCCGACTCATCCAGAATATGGATGTATGTTGAGATGAAAACGCCTTGGCACTGAGTTTGCTTTTGAAAGTTATACTTTTCAATGAACAGGAAAGTTTAAACAATCAACGAGGGAGAATTTTATGAAATTTATTATGGTGGCCTTAACAGCAGCGACTCTATTTTCACAAACAAGTTTTGCAGCGTCTCCAAGAGACAGCTGGTCAACTCTTCGCTCGAGCCGTGACGTTCTCATTCTACAGCCAGGAATCGTCATGAGTATGGGAAAAGCAGGTGTATTCAACACATGCGCAACTGACAGTGAACTAAGAAGCATCAATCCAGTTAAAACATGTACTGCGTATGAACGCGTTGTTCATGGAAATCCAAACAGTGAAGCTGGCGGATGGATTGAGTACGTTTGTACAAATTATGAAACGAAAGACATCACGATCACTCGTGAACATGAAGAACAAGTTTGTGTGAAATGGTCTCGCACGACTGAAGCGTCAACTGGCGAATGTCTTGAGTACCAAACTGTAACAAAAACTTACCCAAGAGATTTCAGCATTGAAGTCGTAGGGGCAAACGGCGAAATGTATATGCAACACATGTTTAATAAGAGCTACTCTCTTCCTGACTGCATGTAATTCAAATCATCACTAAAAAACAGGCATTCTCTCTGGGATTTCCAGGAGAATGTCCTTTTCTTACTTCTTATTACCGGAGGAGGATTCCCATAAGATTTCCTTGGCAAACGCATCCTCCAGGATTAACGTTTTATTATAAATTACGGAGGATTTTATGAAAAATTTAAAAGTGTTATTCTTAATGCTTGTTCTCGGATCTGCTACTCAAGCCTATTCTGCTGGGCTTTCAGGCGGAGAACAATTCTCAACTCAAGACTTATCAGGAAATTTAACCGTTCAATGTAATTCATCACAAGGTGTGCAAACAGCATTCGCTACATGCCGCGGACAAATTTTAAATCCAGGTGAATATTCTTATTTCGTTGGACCGCAAACCGACGCAGATCAAGTTACTCTTCGTGCAACGAGAGAAGACGGAAGCGTAAGTAAAGCTAAAACTGAAGACTACAATGGGCCAACTGGAAAAAGTAAAAAATCTTTTAACCTTTGGATCAGCACTGTTTTCCAACGTCCACTTCTTGGATACGGAAAAAATACAGTGAAGTACACACTTACAAAAAATGGAAAAACAACTGAAGAAGGAACATTTATTGTGACTGTTGTTGATGGTGGGAACTCTACTTGTCAAAGACATGGATTCTACTTTTCTAACCTTGCAAGCGATTGTTCAAATCCAACGCTTTATTGCGATCGTTACTTCAGCGAAAATAACTACTGCCAATAATCTAAAAAAAAAGCCTCCAGAACGGAGGCTTTTTTTTTATAATTTCTTCAAGTCCTTTAAAACAATTCTATACACTTTCATCTCTGGATCATACTTCAACAAATAATTTTGCGGATAATATCCAGCATGTGCAACTTTCTTCGGCATCGACAACGCTTGCTCTAAACGCGGATACGTTTGTAGATATTCATTCGTAATCATCGGCTCTAAAAAAATCATTTTAGCATCATAATAACCGTAGATGAAAGTTGAAGTAAAACGCTGGCCATGCAATTCAGGAGAACGCGAGTCCAGCCAATGCCATCCCATCATTGGAACGCCTGCCGGTGTAGGAATATAATATTGTGGAATGAAATCCGCATCCGGTTTTTTCAAGCAGAGATCATTGTCGTGATCCATGCACATGATGCTCTCGCGTTCTTGTTCCGTGATCGTATAAAAATGATAATCGAAATGAGGAATGCCGTAAATTTCCTGTGGCTCATGTCCGTGGGCATTCCAGTTGAGCATCACGTGTTTATAGGGAGGAAGATTACAATCTTTCGGCAACTGAAGAATGTACATCGCATCTTTGTCAGGGAGTGCGTTGAGTGCTTCTTCGCTGAGAGCGATACCGAGAGAGCGCGGAGAATGATCTTCATTATAAACGACGTACGTGTAGGCCTCTCCGTTTCCGACAGCGACCTTTTCACCGTGAGTAACATGTTCGTGAGCGAAGAGAGAAAACGAGCACAAAAATAAACTGCAAACAATTAACGAGGACTTCATACAAAACCTCCTTGAATTTTTTTTACATCAAATCATTGGGCGCAGGAATCCATTCCACTTCATCGGGAACTTGAGGAAATGTTCGATCGTTCCAGGCAAGTTTAGCTTTTTCTATTTTTTCTTTGCTGCTGGAAACGAAATTCCACCAAATATGACGAGGCTCTGGAAAAGGCTCCCCACCGATTAAGACAAATAAAGCATCTTCTGAATGTTCAACTTCGATTGTTGAATTCGTTACAAAGACAATCATGTGATCGGCACCGTAAGTCTTGCCTTCGATTTTAATTTCACCTTTCACAATAAAAAGCGCGTGCTCATGTCCTTCGCGCTCGTGTTTAAAAGTTCCTTCCTTTTTTGCCGTCATCACTAAAAAAGTCATGGGGCTATAAGTTTTGAGCGGCGAACGTTGATTGTCACACTCACCTGCAATCACTTTGATTGTATATGAATCCTGTTCTAAAACTGGAATCACTGCAGGTTTATAGTGTAAGAAACTCGGCTCAACATCTTCGTGTTCAAGTGGAAGAGCAACCCAGAACTGCAGACCGTGAGTTTCGCGTTCTCGTTTACGCGCTTCCGGTGTTTCTCTCTCTGAATGAGAGACACCTTTTCCTGCCGTCATCCAATTCACTTCTCCGGGAACAATGAGTTGAACTGATCCCAGTGAATCACGATGAAGAAGTTCTCCTTCAAACAAATACGTGAGCGTCGAAAGACCAATGTGCGGATGAGGACGAACATCGAGATGATCAAAAGGAGGAATGAGATGTTTAGGCCCCATATGATCTAAAAAAATAAACGGCCCGACCGTCCTTCTCTTCACAAAAGGAAGAACGCGAGTTACGGGAATGCCGATATCTTTAGAACGTCCTTCAATAACCAGATCGATTTCATTTCTCATTACCTTTTCCATGTTCATTGATTTTGATTATCCATCATATAGACATGAAGATTAATTGAAAAGATTATCAGGACGTAAATCCATCATTGCCTGGCCGCTTTCAAAGTCGACTGGCAAAGAATATTGTTCATGCACGATATACCACTTTCCCCCCATTTTTTTAAAACATTGTGTTCCTCTCGCCCACATATCCATTGTCTTCCCGTCACCCATCGGCCCGTAGCAATGATTCACACTATGAGCAAAAGCAAGATTATCATCTGCATGAACGACAAGATTATGAATATCGTAACCAGAATTTTCTTTAGTCGCTTCTTTCGGCATTGATGCGAATGCATTTTCCCACGACTTGCGATAATCATTTTTTCCTTCGAATTGCAGCGGTGGGATCATATCAAAGGCCACAACATCATTCGCATAAAACGACATCAGTTTGTCTACATCTTGATCAAGAATTGCCTGATTGTATTCTTGAATAAGTTTTTTAATTTCTTCCTCTGCATTCGCACTTCCAGTTGATTTTTTCAACGCCTCTTCTTTGTTCATGTCCATAATTCCCTCCTTTTTCAATCTATGCCCCAATTTTTTTTATTTTTACGAGCAATTCCATTCAACGAGAAGAAAAAGGCAAAAGTTGGGCCATACAAAAAAAGAACTTATCGTTATGATAAGAAAATGATGAAAAACAAAATGAGATATTTTTTTTGCCTATGTTTATTGCTCTCTGCCTGTGCCAGAGCACCGCTAAAAACAAAAGACCAGGCGATGAGAGAAACGAGCTCAAAAATAGAACTTCAGGATATGCTTTCCAAAGAAAGTTTTTTTTCAACACTTAAAAAACATATCGAAGTGATGAAACGTTCAAAACAAGTCACCGATCCGATGATTTTTGGAGAACTAAAAATCGCAAAGAATGTTTACATCGCTGAACTGGAAAAAATTCTCGAACACGAAAACGACATCAATTGGCTGAGTTATATTCAAGAGCATTTCATTTGTTTAGAAGTGTACGGCAAAGATCACTGGGGAGACGTTTTGAGCACTGGTTATTATGAACCACTAGTGCGAGGCTCTCATACAGCAACAAAAGAATTTTCCGAGGCCCTTTATAAAACACCGCCCGATTTAATCGCCGTTGATTTGAAACTTTTCCGTGGCAATAAAAAACACGACGGGCTTCCGGAACTCCTCTATGGAAGACTCAAAAATCAGACGCTCGTTCCTTATTTCGATCGCAAGAGCATCGATCGCGAGAAAGTTCTCGAAGGAAAAAATCTCGAACTGGCCTGGGTCGATCCTATCGATGCTTTTTTTATTCAGATCCAGGGATCAGCAGTCATCGACTTCGGCAACGATGAAAAAATGCGTGTAGGCTACGCTAACCAAAATGGTCATACGTATATGTCCATTGGAAAAAAACTGACTCATGTTATTCCGATGGAAAAAATGAGCTTACAAACTCTCAAGGCCTATTTAAAAACACTGACGCCTGAAAAACAGCAGGAAGTTTTTAATTTAAATCCCAGCTTTGTTTTCTTTAAAAAATTAGAAAGCGAAGCGCTCACTTATGCCGGAATGGAAGTGAGCGATGGAAGAACAATTGCAACTGATACGGAATTTTTTCCGAAGGGGGCCCTTGGCTTTTTTGATATTGAAGAACCGCAATTTAAAACTGCGGATGATACTGAACCGGAAAGCTGGAAGAGCACTCCTCGCCTCGTTTTTGATCAAGATACCGGCGGCGCTATTCGCGGAGGCGGACGTGTCGACCTCTACTACGGAAAAGGCGATCAGGCCGCTCAAAAGGCCGGTGTAATGAAACGCCAGGGTCATCTCTATTATCTCGTTCCCAAATCAAAATAACTCAGTAAAAATTGTATGACTTCTACCTGACTGTCTAAAGTTTAGACGGCCAATTCTCATTCATAAATCATATTCTCATTAGTTAAATATTCCTAAACTTGGCCCGCTCATTGCTTTAGTAAAAAGAAAATAATTGAACAGGAGATTTTTATGAAAGGTCTAATCCTATTGCTTTCACTCTTAAGTATGACAATGCTTTATAGCTGTGGTGGCTCGAACGGAAGCGGATCATCTTCAACTTCTTCATCAGCTCTTGGAACTTCAGGTTCAACAGTAACAGTAAATGGAGTGACTTCAACACCTGCCGGATCGTTCACAGGAACATGGGCCGGATACGTTGATGACACTTATACAGGAATCGTTATCCAAGCAAATGGTAGCATCACTGTTTCCGGAGTAGGACAAGCAACGGTTCAACGTCTTCTTATCACTCAAAGCGGGAAATACTACATCATTGATCCGCAAACAAAATACATCACAGCTCAAGTTAGAGTCTCAGGCTCAGTTCTAACTATTAGCTATAGTGGTGGTGGCTCAGATCAATTGAACAAAAACTAAAACAGAAAGGGCCTCAAACGAGGCCCTTTTTTATTAAAGCTTGATCTTTTCTTGTTTCCAAAGAGAATTTTCTTAAAATCATGATAAAATGTTTAGCGGCCCAGAATTTATTCCGAAGAGAATTTAGGCTTACTGACATAATATCATGAGGTCGATGTGAAACTTCTTTTTATCCTAGCATTCGCGATGACAGGCCCTCACGCTTTAGCACATGATTTGTGTTCAACAAAAGAAATTACCTTCATTGGTCAGTATGGAAAATATAAATCACCTCTCTTGAAATCCTGGTCGGAAGCTTCCGGTAATTTTACCAAACTAGAAATCGTTGCGAACAAAAAATTTCCGCGAGTAGATTTCTCACTCGATCAAAACGGGCAAACAGTTTCTTTATCTTTAAAAAATAATCAAACCGCAAATTTTAATTTTATCAGTTATATTCATGAACAAAAAAATCGTCCTACACAACTCACGATCAAAGTTTTAAAAACTGATCACACAATTGAATGTGTGGAAGAAATGACTTTAATTGAAAAAGACGATATGAATGGAGTGCTGAAAAAACCATGAAAAAAACAATTCTGATTCTTTCACTCATCACATACTCCAGTATGGCCTCGGCAGGAATTTTTTCCGACATCTGGGACTCATTAAGAAGTTTGTTCTCAATCAATCTCACTAAAACTGTGAACTCAGCAGTTACTCCTCTCGCGCCAACATGTGCCTCTGTAGGAGAACAAAGTTCACCTGATCTCGCTCCTCCACCTCCGCCGATTCCCGAAAGTTTAGTCGACAGTGAAAAACCGGAAGAAGGAGAGGAAAAAGAAGTAAACCTTCAGCAGAAAGACGATACTGATGCCGACAACGTCCGCGAAGATCTCAAAAATAATTTTAAAAAATTAGGTGGAGATCCAACCGCGCTTGCTCAAGCTCTTTGTTTCTATGATAAAAATCGCGGAGTCAATTTCGAAGCGGAAAGCGATCCTTCCCGCAAGAAAGGAATTAAAATTCAAAACGAGCGCTACATCACAATTAACGATCTTAATAAAAGTTACTTTGACTCGCGTATGTTCGTTCTCGATTTAGAAACCGGAAAAGTGAAAACGTATTACTCTTCTCACGGTGCCGGAGGAAAAAAGGGAGTGGCAGAAAGCGAGGCCATGGCCACTGAATTCTCCAATGAAGATGGGTCGAATGCGACTCCACGCGGATTTTTTATAACAGGTGCGCGAGTCAATGGATCAAGCGATCCACAACAACGTTGGAAATTTTCAATGAAACTTCACGGACTGCAAAAAGGTATTAACGATAAATCTTACGCCCGCGCAGTTGTTATGCATTCTTTTCCAGATGTCACAAATGATGTCGCGAGCAGCGATGACGAAAAACCTTCACTCCACACCGATCCTTACCCCTTTTATTTAAGTAAAGGTTGCACAATGGTTGGGCCACAAGTCGCCAATGAAATTATTGATACTATTAAAGCTCCCAATACAAATTCCGGCGGAAGCTTATATTATAATTATACTTCAATAGAAAAATCTCGCGGTGATTCTTACTGCGGCGATGAAAATTTGATGAAGAAATAATGGTAAATATTCCTAAATAAATTCCCTCCTACAAAGACTATACTTTCCTCCCGGGAAACATTATGATGTTTCCCTATGGAGAACTTCCCGACTGCTACTGAAAAACAAAAATTCGAAGCCGTTTTTTACGGGTCTGAATCTCCATTAGTTATCTTCAAGGGGCCGGACTTAGTTTATGAGATGCTCAACGAAACTTACCAGTCCATTTATCCTCAGCGCAAACTGTTAGGAAAACCATTACTCGAAGCAGTTCCTGAATTAGCCCAATCACCTTTTCCAAAAATTTTAAAAAGAGTTTACGAAACAGGTGAACATTTTGTTTCTCATGAAGGCATTGTTCACCTTTACAACGATCTCACTGGCCTTACAGAAGAACGCTATTTCGATACAACTTTTTCACGTATCGATTATGGCGAAGGAAAAGAATTTCGCATTCTCGCAACTCCAAAAGAAGTCACAGAAAAAGTTCTCGCACGAAAAAAATTAGAAAGCAGTTTGCGTGAATTAGAAGAAGAAAAAGAACTCCGCGAGAAATTTGTTTCGGCCCTCACACACGACTTGCGTACACCGCTCTCAATTACAAAAATCAGCGCACAAATGTTAAAAAGAACTGCCAATGATCCAAAGGCCTTCGAAGCAAATGTTAATCGTATTGTGAGCAATATCGACCGCGCTGATCGTATGATCCGCGACCTTCTCGATGCCAATCGTTTAAAGGCAAATGTTGGATTGCCAATTTTCATTCAAGAATGTGAATTTGATGAAATTATCAAATACGCTATTAAAGATCTTGAAGATCTCTACGGTAAAAGATTTGTTGTTCAAAACTCTTATGGAAAAATTGAAGGTTATTGGGACAGTATGGCCATTCACCGTCTTATAGAAAATCTTGCGAGCAATGCGATTAAATACGGTGGAGAGAATTCTCCTGTGACGATTTCTCTAAAACGCGACGGTGAATGGCTCGAACTCAGCGTTCACAATCTTGGAAATCCCATTTCAATTGAAGATCAAAAACTTCTTTTCCATCAATACCAAAGAACGGAATTTGCCAAAGCAAGCAAACAAAAAGGATGGGGAATCGGACTTTCACTTGTGCAGGGATTAGCGCGTGCACATCGCGGATCAATTTCACTCGAAAGCAATCCAGATCAGGGAACGACTTTCACCGTTCGCCTTCCAATCGATGCCAGAAAATAATTTATTTTATTTCTGGAATGCGAATGCGTTTACTCGCCTCTTCAAGTTTCTTTTTTAATTTCGGTGACAACGATTTTTTTAAACATAAGACCGCATCGAAGTCATGTGTTTCACTCTGCGTTTTATAAGGCACAAGAATTTCTTTGAAATCCTTGAGTTTGCTTTTACTATAATTGATCACTGACTCCATTCCACAAACACTATCCACTCGATCATTTCTCAACATCTCCAAGGCCTGCTCCATACTTTCAACATTGGAGATCAATTCTTTTTTGACGAACTGATTACTCAATTCACTACATGTGCCGATTAAGCGGGCCATTCTCATATTTGTTTTATCTGTATTCTTGAATGACTTTTTTATAAAAATGGCCGGATAAATTGTATAGAAGCGATAAGAACTTTCGTAATGGGAATGTCTGGTGCAATTGTTGGCAAACATAATAAGGAGGTCGGGATTTTCATTCTCCAACAAATTTGACAAACGAGCATGGGGATATAAATCGTATTGAAATTTTTGTCCTGATTTTTTTTCGATCTGCTTTAAGATATCGTAGTTGATTCCCTTGATTTCATCATTTTCTTTATAACTAAAAGGCGGCACATCTGAGAGTCCCACATGCAATACGCTGTCTGCCCTTCCATTCAACGAAAGGGAGAGAAACAAAGAGACAATGATAGATTTCATAAAACGCATTACTTTTCCCTATGAAGATATCCTAGATAATCATAAAGAATGTAAAACGAAACTGAAAGAAAATTCCCTTTCTTTTCGATGTAAAAAGATGTGAATGAATAAGTAAACAATGTGAGATTAAATCAAAACATCAATAACTGTTCCAAGAAATCCTCTTCCACAACTTGGAGTATTATACATTTTCATTCTCGGATCTATTGTTTTGGCCGCTGCTTTTTCTTGAACTGGGACAATCGATTCTTCTTTCACTGAAACTTTTGTTTCAGGTGCTGATTGTACTTTAACCTCTGCAGTCGGTTGTGGCTTTACTTCAGGCTTTACTTCAGGTTTTGGTTCAGCTTTGGGAGAAGTCGCCTGGGCCTTAGGCCCTGTTTTCGTTTCAGTGTCGTTAAAAGTTTGCCATTGATATTTCTTAACTTCTCCTTGAGGAGTCGTTGGTGTTGCCGTTCGTGGAGAAGCTGCAGTGGCCTTCGAGTGAACCTTAACTTTTATCAGGCTATCATATTTTGCTTTTTTAACCGGGTCTGACAAAATGTCATTGGCCTCATTAATTTTTTGAAAAATTTTTGTTGATGTGACTGATCCGCCATTTCTGTCGGGATGATATTTCATCGCGCGTGCACGATAGGCCTTTTTGATTTCTTCAGAGGAAGCAGAAGGTGAAACGCCAAGAATTCTATAATAGTCATCAATCGCATAAGCACTGACCGCAAATAAAAATAAAAAACTGAAAAAGAAATTTTTCCACTTCATTTACACGCCTCTCTACCCGCTTGAGCTCCTTTCTTCATGGCCTCGCCCACTTTTTCGGGATGTGCGATCATTTTCGCGATGACGAGCTCTCTTTGTTCTTTAGAGAGCTGAGAAAGTTGTCCAATAAAAAAGCCGTAATCTTCCGAGCTCACTTTATTTTTAGCATTGATCAAAATTTTTTCCAGCTGTGGATTATTGAGTTCTTTAATTGTCGCGCTCAACTGTTTAAGAGCGGCCGCTTCTTCTTGTGCACTCATTTGTTCAATTTTAGCGAGACTTCCCACACGAGACATCTTCGCCGATGTTCGCATGAATCTCCAGAGCGGTCCGAAAGGAATAATGCCAACTGCATTTATTCCCGCTGACGTGAGATCACTCCAGGCTTCGTTTAATTTTGCTTCGGCCTCTTTTCCTGTTTGTTGATCACCATTCTTAGAAATCGTACTCGCACGAAGAGCAAGGGCCTCTTCTCTCTCTGATAAATATTTTGAAGACGAATAAACAGTTTCCCCCGCTGCCACTCCAGAACTGATCACGGCCGTTGCCGTCGCTACTGTCACGAGAGTTGCTGATAAAGCAGTTTCTCCCAAGACCCAAGCTCCTACACCTGCGCCCACTCCAGTCACAAGTAATGTTCCGCCTACAATGAGTCCGCCCCAAAAATAGACTTTGTTCCAGGTCTCTTTGCTTTCTTCTTTTTCCGCAATTTGATTAATCATTCTACATATAACGGGAGTGAGTTCCGGATTTTCGAGAAGAACTTTTCCGATCGCGGCCGGATTAGTTTTCACCAGGTCTTCAAGATTCATCGAACGAATTTTTTTTAATTGATCGGCGAGAAGATTTTTAACTTCTGATTGCGCTTTTAAAACGTCGTCAGGAGAAATCGATTTTTTATTCTGTAAAGTATTCGTGTATTTTAAAAGCTGGTCTTGTTTGTCGGTAAATTTTGCAATCTCTGACGGAGACTTGTTCTGTTCATTCGCAGGCAGTGTTTTTAAGGCTTCTTCTTCGGCCGTTTTGAGTCGACTCTTTTCCTCTTGTGTACAATGGAGTTCAGCGCATTGTTCACTTAATGAAGTTTGTTTTCCATCGTGCTTAATTCTTCTGTCCCAATAAACATAGGTCTTGGCGAAATTTTTTTGTCCTTCTGATAAGGCAAGATCTTTAACAACTTTTTCTTGATAGTGATCAATTTGATCAGAAAGTTTTGTGAGTCCGGAAACGTTTTTGTTCTCTATGATGGTACGACAGGGATCGGCCTTGAGTTTTTCAGCAATGGCAGCATCGCGAATTCTTCCTGCAAGAGCTTTAGCTCTTTCCTTATTTTTCAAGCAGCGATCAAAAGTATTTTGGATTTTATTAATGTTGAGCGCTTGAGCAGACATTCTCAGAAGCTCATTAGTCTCGGCACTACGTTGAGTTTTTTTCAATTGCTCTTTTGAAAGCACCAATAAATTTCGCGCGACCTCATTGTTCCCCGGCGTAGTGAGAAGCAGTCCTGTTAAATGGGCCAGTTTTTCATTGGAATTGATTTCTGCTGAAAATGTAAGCTGTGATAAAAAAAGTGCGGCCGAAAGGGCCACACATTCAAAGATTTTTTTTATTGAAGACAAGATAATCATTAAGGAAGTCCCAAACAGTTACTTCCTTAAATTTTGAATGAACTTTTAAAAATTTACAATAACGGTGCAGAAGATTCCACTATCATATCAAGAAACTGACAACTAAACAGATGCCCGTTAGCGAGCGAAACTCTCCCCTTCATAGAATCTGAAATCTTCGTTCAGGTAATCGTCTGCAATCGCATCCCCAAACGCTTTTCCAGCGACAATATCACTCGGGTGATGAACTCCGCCGATCACTCTGTTAAGAGCAACCTCATCAGCACGTTTTAGAATAAGAGCAGCTCTCTCCGGGTACATCACAGCTAAAACTCTCGCGTAAACGCGAGCAATTGTTGCGTGTCCACTTGGATACGATTTGCTGTTTTCCAATTCAATACAAGGTTTGATTTCAGGATGAGCGATGTATGGTCTTGGACGATTAAATTCTGTTTTTGCTGCCAGAATTTTGATTCCCGCTTTCAATGTCAGCATTCGCAATTTCTTTTGTGCTTGTGCCGCTTCGTCTGCTGAGAGAGGACCTTTTTTCCCACCGAAGAAGACCTGTAAGCTTGCATTCGCTTCAGACTGCGCTTCTGCACATTGTTCAGGAGTTCTTGTTTTTTGAAAGTACATTAATTGATCGATGTCTTGTTGTTCTTCAACTGATCCAGGTGCTGGAAAAGGAGGTAAAACATTTGTATCAAAAATACTCTGAGCAAAAGCTCCTGAGAGATTCAAACAAAGCAAAAGAGCTAAAATTTTAACTGTCATAAAAATTCCCCATAAAAAAACGAACAATACTTGATTGTGGTTCATGTGGAATTGAATGTCATCTATGGATTGTTACAAAAACGTAAGCTTTATGAATGGTGCCCAGGACTGGACTCGAACCAGCATGCCTCGCAGCGCTACCACCTCAAGGTAGTGCGTCTACCAATTTCGCCACCTGGGCATAAATGAATGCTGAAATAATAAGATCGGTATAAGTGGTTGGCAACTATTTTCTTTTGCTTGGAAGGAACATCTCAATTTCATCGAGATAAAATTTAATGCGCGCCTTAGCTTCGGCGATAGCATCAATGCGGTCGTTGATAAACTTAACGAGTTTATCGTCTGGAGTGAGGGATTCTCCGCGCTGATGACGATTCATGAAACCTTCGAGCGAATCGAAAGCATCATCACCATCAAATTCCATCTCTAGCTCTTCTTGAAGAAGCTCTAAATCAAAACGATCATCCAAATGCGAAGGAATATCTTCATCCTTAATGTGCGAGTATTCGTTAAGAAGGTCACTCAAAGGATCGTGCCCTAAATTTACTTCTTGTAAATCAACCTTGAAGTTCTTCGATGCCGGAAACATTACCAGGTTGTTGTTTTCCATCTCTTCATGAGTCACAGTTTTCATCAGAGTCCCTTTTCATTAGTTCACACGCAAAACTAGCCACTATTGGTAGTGCATGTTGAATGCCTATTTTCTACCACCAATATTAAGCCTCTTGTCGCATTCTTTACCATCCCCCGTGTAAAATCAGGAAAGTGCTGTCCAAAATATAGACATCCCCCTTTAATTCTTTGTTTAGGGGCAAAATCTGCCGCCCTTAAAGGTTTGGTTATAATGTAAAGAAGGAGTTCTCATGGAAAATGAAAGAATCCCCTGCATGCGTTGTAAACACTATCAAGTGACCTTTGATTCCACTGCCCCAAGGGGATGCAAGCTCTATCAATTCAAATCGGCCACAATGCCGTCTGTACTCGTTAAACAATCTACTGGGAAAGACTGTACGTCGTTTGAAGAAAAGGTGAAGAAGTCTGATGACGATAATGGTGGGAAGAAGGATTTTAATGATCCGAAATATTGGGGATGATTTATTAAATGATGGCCGTTTTCTGATTCAGCATTCAGTCACCGGCCACCAAGTTTATCGTAAATTATTCTACAGCATCAAGATCAACGACATTTGAAATATTGTAGCATTTTTCAGTGTAGTCAGCATTTAAACAGTCATCTAGTTTTTTATTAAAGTATGGACCTGATTCTTCAGCTTCCTGTGGACCAACTGCCTGAACGCTTCCTTCTATTCCTCCTCCATAACAAATACTGCTGACATCAAAATTAGACTCAATAACTGATCTTCCAAGATTTTGAAGATGTGCATCTTGATAATTACAATCATCATCATCAGTAGTTTGAATTTTTCCTAAAAAAAGAAATTCATTAATCTTTCCATCGTAATCATCATGATCGCGGCAAGTTGCTGAGAAATTAAAATAGCAAAGATCATCAGCATGAACATTGAATGAGACAATTGAAAGCAAAGAAAGAGACATGATAATTAATGTTTTCATAAAAACTCCTTGGTGTTTAATTGCAAATACCACCAGCAAAAGAATTTATTCGTTACATTTTTATTAACGAGAAATTTTTTTATAAGATTTTTTTGAAATTGATTTTCACTTAATACTAGACAGTTCTTGGTCGTTGGATAATGTCTTTTTTAACTCATAATAGCTTGGGCCTGGAGTCTCGATCATTGCTCCCCCAAGACAAATATCTCCATCATAAAATACGACAGATTGTCTCGGAGTGATTGCTCTTTGAGGAACATCGAACTCAACGAAAATTTTATCGCCTTCAATTTTAGTCACAGTACACGCTTGGTCTTTTTGACGATAACGAACTTTAGCTGTGCATTTGAACGGCAATGGTTTATTCCACATGCCACCTGTGAATGAAAGATCTGTTGCAGTCAGGGAATCAGAATACATGTGCGGATGAAATTCTCCACGTTCAACGTAGACAACATTTCTCTTCATATCTTTGCCGACAACAAACCACGGCTCTCCTGCTCCACCAAGCCCCAAACCTTTTCTCTGCCCGAGTGTGTAGTAAGTCGCACCAGTATGACGACCGACTATTGTTCCCTCGAGAGTTTCAAAATTTCCATCTTCAAACGTCACGTAATTTGAAAGGAAGTTTTTAAAATTTCTTTCGCCGATAAAACAAATTCCTGTCGAATCTTTTTTTGCTTTTGTTGCAAGATCGTATTTGGCAGCGATCGCACGCACTTCTGTTTTTGGAATATGTCCGACAGGAAAGAGAACTTTTGCGAGAACTTCTTTTTTTATTGTGTAGAGAAAATACGATTGATCTTTTAATGGATCAGCGCCTTTAATTAAGCGGTACTCTCCATCGATCATTTGCGACTGACAGTAGTGTCCTGTCGCTAAAAAATCCGCTCCGAGTTCCATCGCTTTTTCAAAAAACACTTTGAATTTTATTTCGCGATTGCAGAGAATGTCCGGATTCGGTGTGAATCCCATTTTGTATTCTTCTACGAAGTGAGAAAAAACCTGATCGCGGTATTCTTTGATGAAGTCGACTGAGTAGTATGGAATATCTAATTTTTCACAAACAGCTGCGACATCAGCGAACTCTTTTGAAGACTGACAGACACCGTGTTCATCAAACTCTTCCCAGTTTTTCATGAAGAGTCCAACAACGTTGTAGCCTTCTTCTTTTAAGAGAGCTGCACAGACAGATGAATCCACTCCGCCGGACATGCCGACGATAACCGTAGTTTCTGATTTTGGTTTGGAGGTGACCCCTAGTGTTTCCATAGGGGTCTTTATAGCAAGAAAAGGGCTATTTGACTATGTCATAGTTCCAAGAGAGCACAGACCCTGTAATATATCTAAAGGCGTTTGTATAAGTATTGATATTCAAAGTCTCTACAAAATCATTGGGAGTGTGAAAACGCGGGTTAAAATCGCTCTCCCAGTTCTGACTAAAGCAAATCGCTGGAAGTCCGGCGTCCCAGAAACTGATATGCGAACTCGAATTCATGCTGTTTGCTTCCGGTTTAAACTCGATGATGTTGTACAAACGTTTTCCCGCTGACGTAAGCATTTCTTCCAGTTTCAAATCCTGATCGGCCCCAACATCTTTTGGATTGCGAAGATAAACTTTAAAGTTATTCAACTTCTTTTCTTTATCGTCGCGCTTAGAATCGTTTCCGAGCATAACGAGATTCACGTAGCCCACAATTTTTTGTTGTCCCATATTCGCTTTTAGTTTTTCAACGTAATCGCGAGATCCTAAAAATCCCATTTCTTCAAAATCAAAAAAGACGATGCGAACTGTTTTTGGCAAATCGAGTTTGTCTAAAATTTCGGCCATTGATAAAAGAGCTGCTACACCAGTTCCGTTGTTGTCTGCCCCCGGCATTGCTCCTTTCGTATCTACTAAAAGAGTTTTTGGATCGTTTAAAAGCGTATCGTAATTTGCTCCAAGAATGATGACTTCATCCGGTTTCGTCGTTCCCTTTTTTTCCCAAACGAGATTGTATCCTTTGGCGTCTTTCACCGAATCGAGTGCCTTCATCATCGACAAAGTAAATCCTTTCCAGCGATCGTAATTCGGATCAGTTTTTGGAATTTTTGCGACAACTTCTTTCTTGAAATCTTCAGCGTAAAAGTCTCCGGCCTTCGCAATGTTTGGAGTGAATTCTACACGTTCATAACTTGTGCCGTTTGATTTAAGTGCTTTTAATTTTCCTTCGATGTACTCCATCACTTTTTGATGTCCGGGAGTTCCGATCATGCGCGAAGGTCTTCCTGCTGCAACGAAATCACGAAGATTTTTTTCCAATGTATCTTTGGAAATTTTTTCTGTCACCGAAGTGATGTTGTAGCCTGTTTTGATTTTTTTCTCGTAAGAAGAAATCTCAAAAGCGTATAACGAGTGAGTCGCACCTAAAAATAAGGCCGCGCTAAAAACTGAGTTTTTGATCTTGTGGTTTAACATCTTCTTCATCCGGGTCCTTTTTATTAATGGGAAGTGTGTTGAATTCGCCATTGGCAAACAGGCCTCCGACTTCGACAATTCCGCTTCCTAAAACTTTTCCTTTTTCTTCTTTGCGATTGTAAAAAACAAAATATTGTCCAGGTATCAAAAGCCCCGGGCGTTCTGCTTCAAAATCGATCATACACATCTGATTATTTTTAAAATAAATGCGACAAGGAATTTTTTCACCTTTCACTGACATCTTTACATAAGCGGCCACAGGAAGAGTGATATCGAGATTCGCACAAGGAAGAAAACGTGCAATCAACGCGTGAGAATATTTTAAGCGATCAGGGTAATCGATAAAAATATTTCCTTTAAAAGGAATGATCGAAATAACTTCTTTCAATGGATCGATCGGCGTTTCCTGTTTTGAAGGAATATTTTTCTGACCGACGAAATAACGATGAATCCCGAGGTGTTCGCAAACTGAACTCTCCAGGCGATAGTCATAGATACTTCCCGTGCGACGAAGATCTTTCGGTGAACGTTCTTCAACAAGACCTACCATGCGCGGATCGTGCATGATATGGGCGACAGTCGTTTTCGGACGTTCGAGATAACTCACCTTAATGAGCTCGCCGATTTTTTCGACTTCTTTTTTTCTGATTTCTGAAAGCGGCAACATCAACGAGGCCAGATGTTTTTGTTCCAGGCGCGAGAGCATATACGATTGATCGTGTTCCAGATCGTTGGCCACCATCAATTCAAATGAACCCGTTTTTTGGTTTTTTAAAACCTTCGCATAATGTCCGGTCGCAATCAGGTTCGTATTAAATTTTGCAGCTTTCTCGAGAAGAACTTCCATCAATACCCAATTGAGAAAAACCATCGGCTCAAAAGTTTGTCCGGAAAGAATTCTTCCCACGAGTGGATCGAGAACTATGTTTGCAAAAATTTCAGAAGCATTTACGGCGTAAAAAGGAATATCGAGGTAAGTGCAAATCCCTTTTACTTTATTGAGATCGCTTACAGCAACGTCAGCAAACGGGCCCGAATTTTCACCAGGCTCAAAAAGCTGCAATCCAATTCCAATACAACGGTATCCTTGTTTCTTTAAAAGATAGGCCGCAACTGTTGATTCCAGTCCACCTGTCATGGCAATTAAAACTGTTTGATTGCTTGATTTCTCGATCATGAATTTATTATAACTCACAATTAATTTTTGGAAGTTTTTTTAAGAAGTGGAAAATAGGGATACCTGCCTACCTTAATCGGACATTCTTTTTCTTAAGCTCCAATTGATCCTGCCCGATAAAGACATGATGGCAAAGGTGAACTTCGAAGAAACATTCGAGATCTTTTTATTTACAGAGCAATTTGAAGAAAACAATTTCTCCAAGCTCAGTGAATTTCTCTCGTTCCTTAAATTTAATAAGGTCAATTTGCCTTATAAATTTTCGTACGTCTCCCGCGGTGACGGACTCATTCCAGAACTCACTTTAAATGAGAATATCCTGATGGATTTCTCACCGAACTCACTCACGGCTTCCAAAGAACTTCAATTCCAGGAATTTTTAAAAGAAGAAAACCACGCCCATCTGGAAAAACTTTATCAAATGATCATCATGCCTCACGAATTGCCGACGAGTGCAGATGCGCAGATGAAAAAACTTTGCACTTTGATCAAATCGCTCATTTTCGAAGGACAATTTATCTTTCTCGAAGAACCGGAAAAAGATCTGGGCCCTGAATGCCTCGAAGTTTTTATCAATGCTCTTAAAGCTCACAGTATTCGCAATAAACAAAACGTTTTCATTTTCTCACACGATCTCAACTTGTGGATGCCTCACGCTCACAAACACGTTAAGCGCGAAGCGGATTTCAGTTTCACAACAGAAGAAGTCTCTCGTGATTGGCAATGGAAAAAAGAACGCGAACAATTTTTCGAACCAAAAAAAGCAGCCGAAATCAAAAGGTCGCAATTACAATTTCACATTCCAGAAAAATCTCCGGGAAAAAGATCTACCAAGAAATCTGCCGCATAACTTCTTTATTAGTTGACAGTATTGCAATGTCTTCGGGATAATAGTGGTACACACTATGACAAAAACGACATCTGCACTAAATTTTATCGACGTTTTCTCAGGGGCCGGAGGGCTTTCTTGCGGTCTTGAAAAAGCGGGCATGCGCTGTCTTTTGGGAATCGATATGGATAAAAACGCCATCGAAACCTTCAAGGCCAATCACCATTACGCTGAAACGTACTGTGGATCGGTGATCGATTTGTCGGAAAAAAAATTAAAAGAACTTTTAAAAGGGCAGACGGTTCATGCTGTTGTCGGCGGGCCTCCTTGTCAGGGTTTCTCTACTGTCGGTTTGGGAAATCCAAACGATATTCGCAATAAACTTTTCAGAGAATTTATTCGTCTGGTGAAAATTACAAATCCTTATTACGTTGTCATTGAAAACGTAACGGGACTTCTCGCAAAGAAAAATGAGAAAACGCTGCAGGCGATTTTTTCTCTCTTTCATAAAATGGGTTACAACCTTGACGTGCAAGTCATGTCAGCAGAAATGTACGGTGTTCCTGAACGCAGAAGAAGAACGATCATCATCGGTTCTCGCATCAATGAAACAATCGTCTTCCCGACTCCGCAAAATAAAATCATGACAGTCGGTGAAGCGCTTAAAAATTTAAAAACAAAAGACGGCAAAACTTTTAATCATGACCTGAAAGAGGCCGCGATTAAAAAGACCATCGATCTCGAAAGAATTAAATGCATTCCGGAAGGAAAAGGCGTTCGTTACGAAGAAGATGAAAAAGCTTATTTCAAAACGAAAAAATTAAAACTCGACGTCGACTGGAAAAACCTGCGCGAAAATCGCTTCCGTCAAACAAAATACCAACGTCTTGATCGCAAGAAACCAAGTCCGACGATCATGACTCATAGACAGAATTATTTTCACCCAACTGAGCCTCGTTATCTCACTCAACGTGAGGCAGCTGCTCTTCAAAGTTTTCCAAACGATTTTAAATTTCACGGGCCGCTTTCAGCGCAATGGAGACAGATCGGTAATGCCGTTCCTCCGATGCTTGGATTTGCAATTGGAAAAGCTGTTCTTGCAATGTTTGCTGAGAGAGCAAAAAAAGTTCAGACGAAAGCAAAAGTAAAATCGGATGCTGTTACTTCTATCAGAAAGCGTGCATTTCTTTATAGCGAAAGTTCTGTCGCTTAAATTCAAAGCCTTCCGTTATCTTTTTGTAAACACGTTAAGCAAGGAAATAAACGCTGATAAGATTGATGGCGAAGAATTTGCTTTTATAAGAAGATCTATTTCTTTTACTTCTCTTTCAGTGTAATCCAAGAGTATTTCAATGGCCTCGTGTTTACTCAGGTTAGGGATTTGAGCTTCTAATTTTTTAATTCTCTCTTCTAATTCATTCGAGAGAACACCGGTTGAAATATATTTAAGAGCATCCGATTTTATCTCTAGGACGTTTTGTTTTCTGTTGAATAAGTTTTGATTATTTTCTGAATTCTTCAATTACGACCCCACTCAATTTGTTCCCAATTGATATGTCCTGATTTAATCATAAATAATTCTGGAAAAAACAATAGTCTTATTTCATCAACAAAATATAAATTTTTTGTGTAGTTGGTATTGTTTTCTTGATTTTGAATTAATGAACATTTTGAGCGTGATGAAGGCGATAGAAATAATTTCCTTCGCTCAGCAACTGTTGCAACGGTCCTTCTTCCACCAATTCCCCATGCGAGAAAACAAAAACGCGATCACATGCTTTTAGTGTATCGAGTCTGTGCGCGATAATGAGACACGTGCGATTGTTCATCATCGTCATCACCGCTTCATGGATTATTTCTTCGTAATACGGATCGATGTTCGCCGTTGCTTCATCGAGAATTAAGATCGACGGATTTTTAAGCAATACGCGGGTTAAACTCACAAGCTGACGTTGACCTACAGAAAGGTTCGTTCCGCCCTCTAAAACCTCCATATCGAGGTTAAAACCTTCTTTAGAAAGGGCCTTCACTAATCCAGTCGTCTTTGAAGCATCTATTAGGTCCTGGTCGGACTTTGATTCATCAACAGACAAATTCTCGCGCAGACTTCCTTTAAAAATAATGGCGTCTTGGGCGACAAATCCGATCTGATCGCGAAGAGCGTGACGATTGAAATTGCGAATCGGAATATCGTCTATCGTAATCTCCCCTTGCTGAAATTCATACAAGCGCGACAGTAAAGAAACCGTCGAACTTTTTCCACATCCCGTTTTTCCAACGAGACCGATTTTTTCTCCCGGGCGAATATGGAAGTTCAAATTTTTCAAGACCCAATCGCCGACAGAATATTGCATATGAACGGATTCAAATTTGATATCACCTTCCAGATGTTTCGGTTGCATGTTACCAAGATTTTTTAATGTTTTTTCTTCATCTTCTTCGTTCAAAAAACTCATAACACGCTCAGTGCTTGTGAAAGCTTGTTGAACGACGTGAATCTCGCGTGAAAGAAGCATCATAGGGTTAAAAAATCTTTCGTAGTAACGAACGAATGAAACGAATAAACCGACGCTGAAAACGCCGTTGATCACTCCGAGTCCTCCGTACCAGACGAGTCCGATAAGCGGAATCGTTGCACAGAAAGAAACAAGAGGCATACTCCAGGCAAAAAGAAAATTTCCGCGCAATTGAGCATAAAGATAATCATCTACAGTCTGAGAAAATTTATCCATCGTCCATTTTTCCAGACCAAAACTGCGAATGACGTCCATTCCGTTAATGTATTCTGAAAGTTTTGCGTTGATCGCTGAAGAAAATTTTGAAACGCGACGATTGGAGTTGCGGAGAAAATCTTTTGTTTTGATCATGATGAGAATCGAAGGAATAATCGACAACGTCATCACCGTTCCCAACTTCACGTTGGAAACAATCATTGCTGCGATTGCCAGCATCGTCATCATACTTGCCGAGATCAAATTCCCTAAACTCGAAGTAAAAAATTCATCGATTCCCTCTACGTCGTGAGTCACTCGAGTCACGATACGCCCTTGTGGCTGGCGATCGTAATATTGCAACGGCAATTCCTGAAGTTTGGCAAAAAGATTTTTTCTCACGGAGAAAATCACTTTAGATGACGAGTCCGCTAAAATTTTTCTTCCCGTCCAGATGAAATAAATACTTCCCAGCTCGAGTCCCAAAATGCTGAGTGCATACCAAATCGATTTATGCAGATCGCGCGCGAGCAATCCTTTCTCCAATAAATCTCCCATGAGTTTTGAAGAATAAATGGCGAGCAATGAACTCACAAAAATAAGCATGAGTGCCGAAAGAATCTGAAAGCGGAAAGGTCTTGCGTATCTTAAAAGAATCGTGAACGACTTCCAATCTCCCAATCCCTTTTCACTTATGCGCGACTCATCCTGGTCATCGGCCATGAGATAAGCTTGTTTTGTCTGCTCACTCAAAATTCCCGGCGGGCGATGGTCTTTGACAATTTTGCGAGAGACTTTTTTGATCACTTTCATTGTAATCCCTCCATCATCGGTCTTAACTCAAATGTGTGATTACAATATTTCAACGTCGACTTGCGATGAGCAACCCAAACGAGCGTGACATCTTTTAAATGTTGATCGAGATTTTTTAAAATTTTCTCTTCAGTAATTGTATCAACTGCACTCAAACAATCATCCAGGAATAAAACTTTTGGTTTCGCGGCCAGAGCGCGCGCCAGAGTCAAACGTTGTTTTTGTCCCCCTGATAAGTTAATTCCCCACTCTCCCAACTGCGTATCGAGTTTGTCGCCGAAGAGTTCGACGTCATCTTTCAATCCCGCGAGTTCAAGGTAGCGCCAGATTTCTTCGTCAGTGAGTTCGTTGTTCATCGCCACGTTGACGCGAATTGAGTCCGCAAAAAGAAAAGGTTTTTGCGAAACGTGTCCGATGTATGAGCGCAACTCTTTGTGCGAATACGCTGAAAAAGGTTTGCCGTAAAAATCGACAGAGCCTGAAGTCACTTCGCGATTAAATCCTGTGAGAATAGAAAGAAGCGTACTTTTCCCCGCACCAATTGGCCCCATGATTCCGAGTCTCTCGCCTTTCTTCAATTTAAAATTGAGATGTGAAAAAAGCGGAGCTGAGTCTTTAAAAGCAAAACTTAAATCTTGTACAGAAAGAACGTCATCCGTTTCGCGATCATCAATCGTCGCTCCTTTCGCAAGAAGACTCTCGTCTTTTTCATGCAGATATATTTCAGAGAGACGTTCAAGAGCAGTGAATCCTTTTTTCCATTCCGAAACAATGAACCCCAATGACATGAGTGGATCATGCAGAAGAAAAATCAGTCCTTGCATCGAAATGAATTCTCCCACCGACATCTTGCCGTTAAACGTATAGTAAATTCCCATCACAAAAAGAACGACGTAAGAAACAATTGTCGCGATTCCCATCACCGGAATATAAAAAAGATTGAGGTTGATTCCTTTTAATTTTTCAGCGCGATGGCTTTCGGCCACGTTCATTAAGCGTCTTTCCCAAAACGGTCCGGTCTGAGTCAAACGTTGCAATTTAATCGTCGAAACAGCTTGAGAAGAAAGATCGTTGAAATGTGAAAGCACGTCCTGCGTTTTTCTATATTGTTCAACTTCGCGTCCGGAAAGTTTACGCACAAAAATCGGAACGAATAAAAGAATGAGAAAAGAAAAAACGGCCATCGGAAGATGAATCATCGCCATCGCTGCAAACGTAAAAAGAGTTAAGAAAAGAAAATCGACAACGCCGACGAGTGTGAATCCGAAAGCAAAACGCGCGCTGTTCGTATCGGAAGCTTGCGCATTCATCAAAACGCCTTTTGTGAATTTGCGATCGAGATCCGCCTTTTTAAAATAGCGGGCGTGATCCCAGACATCACGTCTCAACATCGCACACGCATAATGTGTTTGACGTCCAAGCGTAATTCTCCACATGAAACGGAAAATGTTAATCAGAATTCTTGAGACAGCGAGAATTCCAAAAAGAATAAGAAAGGTTTGATGGTCATTGGCCCCAACCAACATTTTTGGAACAGGCTTCTTCGTCATGAAATCGACGATCCATCCAATATTTTTTGGAGCGAGAACTTGCATTAAGTTCGTCAGAAGAACAGAAAACGTCCCCCAGGTATAAATCACCCAGCGATCCGCGAGATAGGTCTTCCAAATGTCTTTGGCGTGAGTTTGAAACTTCATGTTTCGGTAAACTTCCGTATAAAAGGTTAGCAGTCTCTCAATTAAATTTTCTAGCTGATCTCTCTCAAGATCCATTCTTCGAATTCACGAAGATAATCTTCGATCATTGGGAGTTCTGCGCTGACGTCAGCAATAGCGCTGCGGAAAGCTTCTTTAGTATAGGAAATATTCTCTAAAGAGGCCATGAGTTGTTCGATCATTTCAGGATGAAGTGAATCTGAGAAAATTTGCGCTTTCTCGACGTGGGCACGTTGTACATCAAGGTGAACATCCATCGTTCCCCAAGCGAAACGCTCGGACATTTGATGATTGAATTTCGGAGCTTCACCAAAGCGCCAATTCCAATCGCTCATCTTTAAAAAATGTTCGTTTAAACGCGGAATATTTGCAAGATAATCGTGATCCAAAACTTCTATCTCACATTCTGTTTCATAATGATTGAAAAATTCCTGAATAATTTTTGAACACAAATTTTCATGCGTGATTTCCGAATTAAGTTCTTTTAAATTCGTTACGCGAGCGCGCACCGATGTGATCCCTTTTGATTCCAGCTTCTTTTTATTGGGATTTAAGTATTGAGCAAGTTTGCTCATGTCTGCATCGATTAAGAGAGTTCCATGGTGAAATGAACGATCTTTCGTTTCTTTAAAGGCGCTTCCGGAAATTTTCTTTTCTCCATCGTTAGTTTCAACGAGAAGATCGTTGCGGCCTGATGCAAACGAATTAAGTCCGAATGAGTTGATCGCATTCGTGATGATTTTATTATTCACGCTTTTATCGAAAGTTTTTTTACCCGATAAAAAAGTAAAATTTGTATTTCCCAGATCGTGAAAGACTGCGCCTCCACCGCTCTGTCTGCGGGCGAGCTTTATTCCGTCCGCTTCCATTTTTTCCGTATTACATTCCGTCCACGGGTTTTGAAAGCGACCGATAACGACAGTATTATTGTTTCTCCACAAAAAAAGAATTTTTGTATTTTCCAATTCATCGTCAGCTAGCATATCGCGAAAGATCCAGTCTTCCGTTGCAATATTAAACCAGGGATCGAATGTATCAGAAATCAAAACGCGAAGTTTAGGTTTGTTCATATATCATTTCCTTCGACAGCAGCGCCGTCATCACCAAATTCCTCACTGTCTTTGGCATCATTGGTATTTGTATTCACCGCTGGTTTCTCCCAAGAGAAATGAGAATTTAATTGTTCGATGTATTCTTCTTCGCCGATGTAACCACCCTGTCTCATTTTCAAGAGTATGGAAGCAATCATACGGTTTGCAAAAGTTGTGAGAGTTTTTGTCTTAAACGATTTTGAGTATTTTGTCGGGCTCGGCAACAGCATCGCAAGGAAGGCAGCTTCTCTCGCTGTAATTTGCGCCGGTTTTTTATTGAAATAATATTTTGAAGCTGCTTCAATTCCGTATAGGCCTTTACCATATTCGATAACGTTTAAATAAGATTCCAGAATTTTTTTCTTATCAGCGTGCTTTTCAATCATCAAGGCCATGATAAGTTCCTGGCCTTTGCGTCCGAATGTACGACTTCTTGTGAGAAAAAGATTTTTTACGAGTTGTTGTGTGATCGTCGAAGCTCCACGCATTTTCTTTTTCTTTTTTACAAACGTTTCATCAATCGCTCCCTGCATTTGTTCGAGATCGTATCCCGGATGCATGTAGAACTTTCCATCTTCACTGGAAATGATCGCGCCTTGAATACGCTTTGAAATTTTATCTAATGGAACCCAATGTTCCGGCATCGTCGTCACTCGCGTGTATTGAGCGAGATCATCTTTCACTGTGATCGAATAAAAACTTTCTTGTGCTTTATAAATGGAATAGTAAGACGTGAGTGTAGGCATTGTCATTTTCAAAACGGCGAGGACAAAGACGAGCCAAAACACAATCAGCACGCGAAGTTTAATTCGGCTAAAGCGATCCGCGAATGTCAGTGCTCTCGTTTGCATAAACCAAAAACCACTATGAAAATTCTCATTTGATAAAGTCTAATTACCAGATAATCGCCGCTTTGGCCGCTTTTAAAAGGGACGTCCCATCGAAAGACGATAAAAATTACAGGGATTTCACCCCTTTTTTATGGGCGTGTTAAGGTTTGCTTACAAGATTTCTATGACCGGGAGATTCGAATGAAAAAGCTATTAATATTGGCCTCAGCACTTTTTATTACGGGCCACAATTCCTACGCTCTTGAGACGGGAACAAATGCTCTTGCTTATACATTAGCTCAAACCATTTATACGACTGCACTTGGTGTAGCGACGACTGAAGCGACAAGTATGGCGACCTCTTCTAAAAATCAAAAAGCGGAAGCACAACGTATTCAAAATGAAGCGCAAAATTATCTGCAGACTGGTGTAGCGAGTCTATTCTTAGAAAGTAAAATTCACCTGGCAAAAGATCTTGATTCAAGTCTTTCTGATGATGAGTCGGTTGATCTTTTAATTGCTGCTTCTGATATTATTCTTTCAAAATAATTAAAAACAAAAAGGCCGGTTTTCACCGGCCCCATCACTAGATATTCACACCAAAGGAGATCTCTACTAGTTTGTACTAGAGAGTCACCCCAAAGACTTCTGGAAGGAATTTTTGCTCTAAGTTTTGTGAGCTTGTTCCGATCTTCGCTGCGATTTTTGCAAGAACATCTTCTTTTGCTTTAGAGTCTTGAGCTGCTGCTGCGATTTCTTGTACGCTTACACCTGTAAGAGTTTTAAGGTCAGACAGAAGTGCTGCTTGGTCTTCTTGAGTTAACTCGCCATTCCCGTGAGAAAGCATTTTTTCAATTTTCGATCCAAGAGTTACCATCGACATAGATGTTTCTAAACTAACTGAGTAAGTGAATGAAACGCGAGCTGCTTTTTCGTAGAACTTTTGTTTTTCTTGCTCTTTTGCAAGTAAACTTACGTCCGTTGAACCAGCTTCATCTTCATATAGGTAACCAGAATTTCTTCCTTCATAGTAGCCAGTAGAAGAATGGTAATCGACAACTTCGTAATCATTTCCATATTGATCTCCATTGTAGTTTCCTGAAAGAATATCACTTCTTTCAATTGATCTAAACTCAGACGCCACGGCATTGTTATTTGAATAATAGTCGTAATAAACGATTGTACGAACGTAGTTTAAGCTGACCGCTTTATACTCGCTGTATTTCGCGTCCCAGATAACAAACCATTTCTCCTGGCCTGGTTGCTGAGAACGAAGTGTTTCGTTTGTATAAAGTTGAACTGCTGATGAATAAGTTCCGTCTACGCTGTTAAGAGCTGAAACGAATTCTGAAGCAAGGATATTTGGTGAAGTATATGAACCATAAGTAGATGTTGGAGTTGATGGAGTTGATCCTCCTCCGCCGCTTGGAATAGTTCCGCCGCCGCCTCCTCCTCCACCACCGCCTCCGCCGCCACCGCAGCTAGCTAGTGCTAATAAAGAAAATAGCATTGATACTTTTAGTAATGTCTTAAAATTTTTCATTGTGTTTCTCCCCTCTCTAATAGATCCACAAGTTGATCTCTTAAATCCAGGTGTAACATCTCACATGTATCAAAGTCGACAGTTTTAGTTTGCGTGTAAGTGTTTGGTAGAGAGAGGTGAGAAATCCAGTAACCTTTTGGCACTTTTTCTAAAAAGTGGTGATAGTTTGATTCCAAAAAAGCAGGTTCCCGCCTGAAAACGGCGAGCGGGATATGTAATAATTATCTAATTGCCGAGTGTATCCTGAATAATCTTTCTGAGCTTAACATCCAAAATTTCCTTTTCGCTCACGAGAGTGCGATCTAAAAGGTCTCTCACCTTTCCTAAACTCTCATCGTTTGTCAGGGCCTCTCTAAGAAGGGCCCTCTCTTGATCGTCGAGAGTAAGGTTCGTAATAACTTGCTGGATGTATTTTTCCAATTTCTCTCTATACATTTTTCTGATTGAGAGAGAATTTTCATTGAACACATTGATGTTCTTAGTGATGCTATCGAGAATGGCCAGTTCATTCGGCATCATCTCTTTAATGGCCTCTTCCAATGTATTAATCGTCTCTTTAGAACTCTCTCTTTTTTGATCCAGTTCTTCAGTCGTCATCATTTCATTCGGAAGAGGAACGCCGTAACCAGTTGTTGAAAGCGCACCGAAATCTTGTTTTAAAACAACTGTACTCTGTTCTTTAATTTTAATGATTCGTTCGTCTTTCGAATTCGTAAAAAGATCGGTCGCTTTTTTTCTGAAATCCGCAGTCTTCGATCTTAAAATTTGTTGTTCCATCACAGAAAATGAAGACGCTTTCACCAAACGCGCTTTCATTAAACTCATCTGTGTATGCAAATCAGGTGAATTGATTTTTTCCGCTGCGAATTTTTTAAAAGTATTCAAACGAGACTCACTTGTCGTCTGATCAATAAAATCCTGCAGAGATTTTTTATTTTTTTTCTGATCTTTTAATTTGATTCCATAAGCATCGCTAAGAGCGAGCAATAAGGCCTCTGTTTTTGCTTTATAAATCTCTTCTGTACCGCTCTTAAGAGAGAGAAATTCGAGTTTGTCTAAATCTTCCAACACACCTTTTGGACTTACTGACGAACGAGTCTGCAATGTCGAATTATCGAGTGCTGCTTTTAAAAGATCGTAAGATTCAACAGCACAGTTATTCGTAATAAATTTATAAGACCCGCGATAGTTCCAGTGGTCTTCTAAAATTTTATTCACGAGATCTACTTTGTCTTTCGCTGATAAACTGAGCGGGTAAGAAACAACATCGCGGAGTTCGTCGCGATTGTATTCATCTAAAACGTCGCCGAAATTCAGAATAAAAAGCATTGAAGGGTAACCGCCAAACATTCCTTTCATATAATTTAAAGTCGCATCTTCTACGTTCGCGCGATAGCTCACAACGAGGTGAAAAAGTTTATCATCCAGACATTTTTTTCCATAAGGAGTCGCTGGAATCATTTTATTCATGATCGGATCATAATGATCAGGAGCACACATCACGATTCTGAACATTGAGTGACCGAATCCGCTCGAGAGTTCTTTTCCCGGAGCTGCGAGAAGATAGTCCACGCGATAAATGCGGGCCGGGTCTAATTTCATTGGGTAAAATCCCGTCGCAGTCGACAACATCACGGTGTGATTAGCAGCACAGTTGCGATTTGGGTATGGATCCATTTCCAATGTGCGTTTGAAATATTCGAACATCGCGGGTTTTCTACAAGCGTATTCAGCGTCCATAGCAAAGTATTCCATATTTACAGCATAAGCTTCAGCAACGTTCACCATTTCATAAACATCGGCACTTCTCATGGCCTCAATGTTTTTTGCTTTCGTTTTAAGCAGACCGCGCTTGAATCCTGCGCGTTTCATAAAGTCAATCGAACTTGAAATATTTTGATTATTAAAATCGTAAGCATGAGTCAGTTCATGAACCATTGTTGAAATCGCCTGATCGTAAAGCGATTTGTGTTGGCAATTAATTTTGGGAGAAGCCTCTCTTCCTTTGATAAGTTCATAGAGAACAGGAATATTGAGAACGAGTGTATTTTTAAATTTATTGTATTCACCGTAAACAAACGGGCGAACTTGTTTTGATTTCGGTGTACAAATATCCGCGGGAATTCCCTGGTGATCTGTGAGCTTTTCAATTTTAAGTTCGATGTTTTGCGGAAGGCCCGCTTTTAATTTAGCAGGAAGAAGTTCTGAAACTTCATTCAGAGCACGGTTGACGGCCTCGTTTTGAATCGGTGAAAGTTTCGACGAAATCTTTAAGGGAAGATCATGGGCGAAAAGCGATTCTGTCCCCAGGGACAAAAACGAAAGGACCGCGATCAACAAGGTTTTGTTTGGCATGAGCCTGCTCCCAAAAATAGATGATTCAGAAGGGTACTGTTGCAGAAGAAATGCCAGAAAATAAGACCTCATTCAAGGGAGATATCGAGGGAGAACTGTCTAAAGTTTAGACACTGACTAAAGGTCATTCTCTCTTAAGACTTCTCCTGCTCCAGACGATAAGTCTCTGATGAATTTTCTAAGACAAACGCTATTCACGCTTATCGCTTTTACTCTGATTTCTTGTCAGACGACGCTCGATCGTCACATCGCCGGTGACTACCATATTTCAAACAGCGCTAAACAACTCGTCAATTGGGAAACAAAAGCAAATGCCGTTTCTCTGCGTTCTGATGAACTCATTCAAATTGAGCATTATGAAATTCCTCTGCGTTTACTCGAACAGGATTTTGAAACAAACTTAGATTCCACTATTAAAAATTCGCTCTTCTTCACAAAAAACGGCGAGACTTATGTTCGATGGATGATCAATCCGGAAGATTCTAAATGGCACCTTGAAGTTAAGGCCTTCCTCGAAAAACATCATCTCGACAGCACTCCGAAAAAATTCTTTGATGGTTATCTCACAGCTTCCCGTTCGATGATTCTCGTGAATCCTCACAACGGCGCCACTTTTTCACTTAAAGTTTCGACGGATAAGACCGGCGGAAAATGGACGGATAAAAAACAAACGTGGTTTGATGCCAAACAAGTGCGAAACATGAATCGTTACGTTCAGGATGTCATGCCTAAAATGCAGACCGATACACTCGTCATCATGGATGAACCGCTCGCGATGGGAATCAAAGAACTTGATCACGGAATGATTATGAGATCACTCAACGATCTTCCCGACGATGAACACTATTACCTTCCCGCCTTCTCAGCTATGCACGAAACAGAGGGCGCACGCATCGCTAAACTAAACGGAGCGACTGATCCCGCACGTTATTGGGAAAAACATTTAAATGAACCGCTTGCAAAAGCCATGGCCGAATATTTTTCTGCGACTGGATCATGGTACGATTCTCCTCACGCTCAAAATTTTTTAGTGGAACTCGATCGCGATATGAAACCAACGGGAAGAATTGTTTTGCGCGATCTGGGTGACACTTACGTTCTCGAAGATTTCGTGAAAAATACAAAATTTGCGTGGATCATTAAAGACCGCGACGTGAATACGGTTCAAGCACAAAAAATCACCACTGGGATCGGACTGCTTCATGGAAATACAAATCCGAGTTGGCTTACGAGTATGGAATACAAAGAATATCAGTGGTCTTTTTATCGTGAATTCGAAAAACAATTTTCAGCCATCACCGGCATTCCGACCAATGAACTTTTGAAAACGGAATCGAAAGAATTTTTATGGTCGTACTCCCGCAAGACTTACGAGACAAAATCGGATGCGTGGAAGAAGTATATTCACTTCGCCAACTGTTTTAACGGTGAAGCACTTACTTTGACCGGCGAAAAATGTCCTGAAACGATTTTAAAACATCAAAGAAAGATCGACTGTATGAAAGGCGCTACTGCAATCATCACTCACTAATAATTTCTTCAATACGATTTTGAATTTTTTTGAGTGAATCGAAAACTTCAGCACTCTTATTTTTTAAAACGGCATCAAGAGCATAGTTTCCTTGAAGAAGGAAAGTCTTGGGACCTTTGATCTCCAGAATATCTGTGGGTTTGTCACCAATCATAAATGATTTTGCAAGATCGATATGATGTTTCGTCTGGGCCTCGATCATCATTCCCGGACGCGGCTTTCTGCGTTCGCTGTTATATTCTGTACAGTAGAACCAATCATCCACAGTGAGTTTCAGTCCTTTTAGATGTTCGCTCATTTTCTTGTGAAGAATGAGAATGTCTTCTTCCTGATACATGCCTTGAGCAACACCTGATTGGTTTGTGAGAACAATAACAAGAAAATTATTTTTATTAGCGAATTGAATGAGATCAAAAATGCCTTCGACCCACTCGATATCTTCATAACGATAGATATAAGTCTTATCAATATTGATGATTCCGTCGCGGTCTAAAAATAATGCTTTCTTCATTCTGCTTAACCTTTCACTTTGATCGAACAATTGATCTTGTACGCTGCCGTCGTAAATTTGTTCATTGGCTTCACTCGCACCTGAAGTGTGAGATCGCCCATGACAACATCGACTGAACTCGATAATTCCTTGAGTGGTAAAAGCGTACACTCTTTGTTTGTTTTCAAAAAAAGATCCGAAAACTTCTTAATTGTAATCTCTTTCATCTCATAATTTTGATGAAAACAATTTACTTGAATAATCTCTTCATGTCCAAATCCACAAAGGGCATACAAAGAATCAAAAAATAAAATTGAGTTTTCTTTTTTCAAAGTCTCAAGCAGACCGGATAATTTTAAGGCCACGCGATAATAATTTTCGTGCACGATTGCTTTCATTTCCGGATCGAGTTCACCGGGAAGTTCCGTGTAGTGATCACTCCACTCTTTGGTAAAACTTCCTTTGAATTCGGCATCGATTATTGAATAAAGACGATGACCCATTCTGAGGAAAGATTCATCGACCTCAACATTGAGTTCGTCCTGCATTTTTTGCACAACCGGACCGTAAGCAGAAAAATATTTTGTTAGAAAACTTTTAACGCCTGCACTTTTCGTGTTCACGAAGCTGTGATCTTTTGTGAGTTTTAAACTGAAAGCGAGTTTTTTTTCCTCATTCTCTGACGTTTTGTAAGTCCCGACGATGTCCGTTTCATTCCACGTTTCATTGTCGTTCGTCGCGACCATTTTCCCAATCACATTCCACATTGTGAATTGATAATGGGAAAGACCGACATCATTCCAGATTTTTTCAATCGTGAGAGCTGCGAGCTCCGGCAATTTGCTTAACAATCTTGGTTCGTGGGTGCGGATAAGTTCTTCGTAAGAAGCGAGTTGACTGCGAAATTCATAGGGAAGACTTAGAAGAAATAAATCTTCAAGCTTCGATCTGCGAGCGAGACCTTGGGCCACGAGGAATTCAAATAAATTGCCCTTGAATTCATTTAAAATGGCCTCTTTTTGAATTTGATTACTGTAGTCAATGTTTTTCATTGTCTTGTCTAATTTTTAGGCGTTCGAAATTCTTTTAAATAAGTCTTTTCAAACGATATAACTTGAACGACACTATTTAAAACTAAAAATGGGGTTAGCTACTTTTCATTGTAGCAAGGCCGCTCAAGGAAGAAAATGAATTCATTTCCTTCAATACTTGAAAGCATTAGCGATCTGAATAAAATTCAAATCGACGGACTTCTCTCCCTTTCTTCCAAATTTAAACACCGAGACAGCGAATCAAATTTATTTACGTATAGAAGACCGATTATTGCGACTTCTTTTCTTGAAAACTCGACTCGCACAAAACACTCTTTTGCTATAGCAGTTCAGCGTTTGGGAGCGATGTACATCGACTTCAACGCCGAAACATCGAGCTTAAAAAAAGGCGAAAGTTTAGAAGAAACATTTCTGACACTTTTTAATCAAGGCGTGAACCTTTGCGTTTTCAGATCGAGTGTCTCTTATCAGTTGAGCGAATTTAAAGAGGCACCACCAATTAAAATCATCAACGGCGGTGACGGTGTCAACGAACACCCGACTCAAGCACTCCTCGACCTTTTTACTCTTTTAGAATTGGCCCAGGATCTCACAGGAAAAACACTGGCGATTTTCGGCGATAATATTCACTCGCGCGTAGGACATTCACTGATAAAACTTCTTCCGCTTTTTGGAACGAAAGTGATTCTTTGCGGACCAAAAAACTTTCTACCGGAAAAATCAGCACTCCCTCCAGGAGTGGAATGGTCTGACAATCGCGATGAGACACTTTTGAAATGCGATTTCATTTATCTTCTTCGTATTCAGAAAGAACGTCATGACAGTTCGATAATCAGCAGCGATGCTGATTATCATGCTCGCTACGGTGTGAGTTTGGAACTCTTGAAAAAAATGAACAAACTGATTCCGGTCTTGCACCCGGGTCCCGCGAACATCGGCGTAGAACTTGATCACGCCCTTATTAAATCTTCGCTCTATCAAGGTTACCTGCAAGTGCAAAATTCCGTTCCAATGAGAATGGCAATTATTCAGTCTATGTTAGTCAACAACGATAAAAATATTGGAATAATTCATGGAGAAAAATTTTAATCTCTCTCTCAAAAAATCGATCGCCTATCTTCATTTCGAAGACGGGACGAAATTTAAAGGTTACGTAAATCGCGAAAAGAATGACAAAGAATTAACAAACGGTATTTGGGGAGAGGCCGCCTTCACTACCGGAATGAGTGGTTATCAAGAGACTATCACCGATCCTTCGTTTTTAGGTCAGCACATCATCTTCACTAACGCTCATATCGGAAACTATGAACCCAACGAAAATATCAATGTGGCCCAATCGCATAATTCCTTCGCCACTTGTATCATCGCCAGAAATTTCTCTTACAATCAAGCGCTCGCTAAATTAGACGCTCCTCTTTTTTCCGGAGTCGATACGCGCAGACTTGTTCGTTATCTCACTGGACATAAAAAAGGTTCGCACAAATCAGTGCTCACATTCAGTGAAAAAACACCGAGCAAAGCTGAATTTGAAAATGCGAGACTCATCACTGACGATCTTCCGCTCGTTTCTCAAAAAGAGAAAATCGTTTTAAGAGAAGGTGCTAATCCCATCGTTCTCATCAACTACGGTGTCAAACAAGCGATCATCGATCAGGCAAAAGCTCTCGGCTTTCCCATGGTGAGTTTTCCTCACACGGTAAAAGCAAGTGAGATCAATGCTCTTAATCCACGCCTGATTCTTCTTTCAAACGGTCCAGGTGACCCTCGCAATTTTAAAGCTGAGATCGCAGTTGTTCGCGAACTTCTTCAGGGAAAAGTTCCTGTACGCGCGATTTGTCTCGGACATCAATTAATCGCTGCTGCTCTTGAAATCGACGTTATCAAACTTCCTTTCGGTCAACGTGGAGCTAACCATCCGGTCATTGATCACGTCACAAATAAAATTGTCATCACTTCTCAAAACCACGGGTACGCGATCGACAATGCTTCTTTCAATAAAAAGAAAGACAATAATCTTTTAAAGCGCGAACTCTATGTTCAACACACTTCCCTTTTCGATGATTCGATTGAAGGGATTGGATCGAGCGATCACTTCGTGAAGTCAGTGCAGTTTCATCCTGAGGCCAATCCAGGGCCGCACGATGCTCACGAATTTTTTATGGAGATCAAAGATTTTCTCGATGGAAAAATCACAACTCCAGTTGATACGAAAAAACTTTATCCGTTCAATAAACTGCACACCCGTCTGAAAAAACCGACGCCGTATAAACGCATTCTCCTCATTGGTTCAGGTCCGATTAAAATTGGTCAGGCCTCTGAGTTCGATTATTCGGGAACACAAGCGCTAAAAGCTCTTAAAGAAGAAGGAATCGATGTCGTTCTTCTGAATTCAAATCCAGCGACGATCATGACCGATCCGGAAATGTGTGCACGTACTTATATCGAGCCGATCACAAAAGAGACGATCAAAAAAATTATTAAAAAAGAAAAAGTGGACGCTGTTCTTTCGACAATGGGAGGACAAACAGCACTTAACCTTTGCGTGGAACTCGAAGAAGAAAATTTCCTGAAAGAAAACAATGTTGCTCTTCTTGGAGCAAACGTCGACACGATCAAGAAAACAGAAGACCGTGCACTCTTCGCGAAAGAACTCGACAAGCTCGGTTACCAGACAGGAAAACGTTTCACAGCTAACAGCGAAGATGAAGCTCTCACAATGGCAAACGCGCAAGTAAAATTCCCGCTGATCATCAGACGCGATTTCGCTCTCGGTGGTAAAGGGGCCGCACTTGTTTACTCTACTTCAGAACTAAAAGAAGTTTTCACAAGCGATATTAAATTTCCGGTGACGATGGAAAAATCATTGGTAGGCCAGAAAGAAATCGAACTTGAAGTGATGGTCGATTCAAAACGAAACGGAGTCATCATCTGCTCGATTGAAAACGTCGACCCATGCGGAATTCACACTGGAGATTCGATTACAGTTGCGCCTGCAATGACGATCTCTGATCGTTGTATGCAACAACTTCGTACGATGACTCTCACGATTGCAAAACACATGGGTGTTGTTGCCGGTGGAGCAAACGTTCAGTTCGCGATCAATCCGGATAACGAAGACGATATCACAGTCATCGAGATGAACCCGCGCGTGTCTCGCTCATCGGCCCTTGCTTCAAAAGCGACGGGATACCCTATCGCTAAAATTTCTGCTCTTCTTGCTATTGGATACACACTTGCAGAAATCTTAAATGATATTACGAAAGCATCGCCGGTTGCCTTTGAACCGACGCTCGACTACGTCGCTCTTAAAATCCCCATTTTCCCATTCAATAAATTTCCGAGTTCGAGCAAAACTCTCGGCCCGCAAATGCGTTCGGTGGGTGAAGTTCTCGCTCTCGGTGGAAGTTTCAATGAAGCTTTCTTGAAGGCCCTTCGCGCTCTGGAAATGGGACTTGAAATTCCGAGCCTCACACAATTAAAAAGTACGCCACTCGATATGGATCGCGCGTATTTGAAAAAACGTCTGCAAACGGCAAATGAACTTTCTCTTCTCACTGTGCTCGAGGCCTTACGCGCGGGAATGAGCGTTGATGAAATTCACAAATACTCGAACATCACAAAATGGTTTATCGAGCAAATGGAATTGGTCGTTTTTGCTGAAGAGAGTTTAAAAAAAGAAAAAGATGTTTTCATGAATCCGGAAAACATGCTTTCGATGAAGAAGCTTGGTCTATCAGACAAACACATCGCACTTCTCACGAACAAATCACAAAGAGATATTCTTGAATTCCGTTTCCAACACAAGATCTTCCCTGTCTATAAAGCAGTTGATACCTGTTCGGGAGAATTCATCGCTGAGACTCCGTACTTCTACTCGACATATGCTGAAGAAAACGAAGCGGAAGCCCTTTCTCTCAAAGGAAAATCGGTGGCGATCCTGGGATCAGGGCCGAACCGAATCGGCCAAGGGATCGAGTTCGATTACTCTTGTGTAAAATCGTGTGAACGTTTGCGTGAAAAAAATATTCTTTCGATTATGATCAACTCGAACCCGGAAACGGTTTCGACAGACTACGATAGTTCTAATCGTCTCTACCTTTCACCGCTCTATTCAGAAGACCTCTTCGACATCATGGTGAATGAAAAACCTTTCGGTGTGATCGCTTCATTCTCAGGACAAACGGGAATTCAGCTGCGCGAACACTTAGAGAGAAGTTTTAGAGCGGAATTTTTCAAAATCAATTTCCTCGGTCCGACATGGAAAATGCTCGAGACGACTGAAGACAGAAAACAATTCTACGAACTCACGAAAGAAACAAAACTTTCTCACACTCGCTCGCGCGAAATCAGCGGAAAGAAAAATCTTGTGAACGCGATGATCGACATTGGTCTTCCAGTAATCATCAGACCATCGTTTGTTATCGGTGGTGAGTCGATGTACATCTTCTACTCACACGAAGATTTAAATGTTCTTCCAAAATCGTTTAAAGATCAATTGCAGGATGGATCGGCAATTTTTCAGGTAGAAAACTATCTTGAGAACGCGATTGAATACGATGTGGATTTAGTGCGCGATCAGTTCGGCAACTTCTGCTTCACTGTTTGTGAACACATCGAGTTTGCCGGAGTCCACTCTGGTGACTCGGGAATGATCACACCGCCGGTTGTTCTGACACAAAAGAATTACGATGAATTGAAAAAGATTTCATGCGATCTCGCAAATAAACTTGAGATCGTAGGGCCGATCAACTTTCAGTTCGCGATTAAAGAAGGAAAAATTTATTGTATCGAAGCGAACCCTCGTGGTTCTCGTACACTTCCGTTCTTATCGAAAGCGTATAACATCTCTCTTCCAAAAATTGCCACAGACGCAATGCTTGGAGATCAAATTGAAAACATAGAACAACCATTATCTGGTTTCTTCTCGGTAAAACAATCGACGTTCCCATTCGATCGTTTCATCCAGGACAATATTCTTCTGGGACCAAAAATGAGATCAACTGGTGAAACGATGGGAATTGATCGCGATAAAGAAAAAGCAATCATGAAATCTTATCAAGGTAACTATCCTAGTCTCGGCAAACGCGGAAAAATTTTGATTTCGCTCGCTGATAGTACGAAAGATACAATTCTTCCGTATATCAAATCACTTTATAAAATCGGATATACTTTCGTTGCGACGAGAGGAACATGCGACTACATCAAGAAACAAGGTATTCCTTGTGAGATGGTAAAGAGAATTGAAGAAGGCGGACAGACGATTCTGGAAGTTTTAAAAGACGAAAGCATGACAATGGTTTTCAATACTCCTCAAAACCAGGGGCAATCGCAAAACGATGGTGAGCACATCAGAAACTCGGCCATCCAATATGCGATTCCGTGTTTTACCCGCCCGGAAAATATCCGCGCGGTTGCTGAAGCACTCATCGGAACACACGATACAGACATTGCTCCGTTGGCACTACAAGAGATGGATTCATGAGTTTAAATCAGACAATAGTTGCATTAGATCAGATGACCCTGGATGAAATCGATGTTTTTCTTTCAAAAAAAGAAAACACTCTCCCGACAGTAAAAATCGGACTGGAACTTTTTGTTAAGTACGGTCCGGATCTCGTTCACAAAATTCATCGCGATTATAAAAAGAAAATTTTTCTCGATTTAAAATTACATGACATTCCCGTCACTGTTGAGCGTGCGATTCATTCGCTTAAAAATCTGCCGATCGATTTTCTCACGATTCATTTAAGTGGCGGCGAAGAAATGCTGAGACTCGCTGTGAGTGAAGCAAAAAAGAGCATTCCCGGTTGTAAAATTTTGGGTGTGAGTTTTCTCACGTCTCTTGGAGAAAATGATTTAAAAAGTCTTTTTGCCATCACAGATATGCAGGATGCTTTTTTGCGTTTATTCAAGGCCGCAGACGCAGCAGGAGTTGATGGAGTCATCTGTTCACCTCACGAAATCGCACTCGTGAAAAAGCACTATCCTCGTCTCATGGCCGTCACTCCTGGAATTCGTTTTGCAGACGAAATTGAAAAGAATATTACGCAGGATCAAAAACGCGTGGCCACTCCGAAAGAGGCCATTCAATTAGGGGCAGAGTTTGTTGTGATCGGAAGATCATTGACCAAATCAGTTGATCTTGCCGGACGCTTAAAAGAACTCGGTAATTAAATAGCTTCAACCTATATAACTTAAAAAAGAAAACAATTATTCCTCACACCTTTTTTGGGGAATAATTGTTTTATGAAAGCACTATTCGTTTTATTTTTGCTTTTATTTTTTTCAAATACCTTCGCTAAAACAATCAAGATTGTTTTCTTCAATGACTATGAACCTATTTCTTTTTCTACTCCTGTAGATGAACATGCCATTGGCGTCATCCCCAGCATTATAGAAGAGGCCCTGGACGAAATTACAGTGAACGATCCAAACACCAAAATTGAATTAATTGGGCTTCCCTGGATTCGCGCTCAAGATATGGTGAGAACAGGTGATGCCGATGCAATGGTAACCATTGCCACTCCAGAACGTTTAACCTATTCAACGCCTAGTAAAATGGAAGTCTTCCAGGATGCCTATCGCGCTTTTACTTATCCTGGTCATCCCCGCATGGAAGAACTCAAAAGAATAAAGTCGCTGGATGATTTACACGATTTCACCGTCTGCGAATACAGAGTCAATGGTTGGGCGAAAACGAACCTGACCGGAAAAGTAAAAGAGATAAATTACACAAGAGACATTAATGCCAAAATTTCTCTACTCACACTTCATAGTTGCGACTTAATCATTGAGCTCGATTTTTTAGTTTTTTCAATCGCGAAGAGATATAATTTTCTCGATAAAATTGTCGAACTTCCTGCACTCTTTAAAGGAACTTCCTATCATTTGCTCGTCAGTAAAAAATCCCCTAATCAAGATCTGCTGAATATTTTTGATAAAAAACTCAAGGCGATGAATGAGCAAGGACGCATAAAAACCATCATTCAGAAATGGGTTCCTGATATTAAAAATTAATGTCCGCTTTTTTAAAAGGCCCGATGATTCGGGCCTTTCTTTTTTATCTAAGTTTTAAAATCTTTTTTAAATTTTTGCTCTTGTTAAAATCTTTGAAACATTCTGTCTGATCATATTTCATTGGAAGATAATAGGATTGTCCATCCACTTCAATTGCCAGATTCGTCGTTACGTAAGAATAGACTCCCGACATCGTTGCTTCATCGATCAGCGAACTGTATGCGGCCCAGATACGTACTTCGTGTCCGCCAATTGTTTGTGTTGGTTGTGAACCGAAACAATTAAACATAAGACCGTCAACCTGGCATGTACTCGCAGGCATTGTGAATTCTAAACGATCGCCGAGATCAGCTAAGATGCTTGCGCGATCCTGAAGCGTTCCCAAATCATTCGGAGTGATGACTCCGTTATGAATCGGCATGAACTTGACTCCATAATGATGAACGAGAAGAAATGTAACGATGCTGTTTTTCGTTTGAGCGATCATTGATGTCGTCGGTGTTTCAGTCACACAACCAACATTTAAATCCGTGGCGAACGCTGAACTCATACACATGATTAAAAGTGAGAATAAAATCCTTTTCATACTAACTCCTAAGAAATTTCTAAGTATCCCAGTAAGCTTCTTCAAGACTCTCTTCACGAGCTGGAAGACCTTTAATTAAACGTGGTGAATTTTGCTTGAGCACTTCATAGCTCGCGCGATTACAATACTTGCTCACCTGGTGAATAGATGAATACGTTAAAAAACGTCCGACGTGTTTTGGTGAATTCGGCGTCACCTGACGGTGATAAGCGTTTGAAGCGATATCGTGGAGAACGGCAGAGAGAGCAGCATCTCCTGCGCCATTTGTATTTTTAATCACGCCAGGTCCACCCATATAAGGATTAATGTGGGTGTAAACTTTTTTCGGTTCTCTGCAATCTTGTTTTCTCATCGCACGCGAATATTCAAACTTGTTGTATTCAGCGATTGATTTAGAGTGAATCATATCTTTTGTTTCACGCTTGTACTGATCGTCGACGTGAGCGGCGATATAAAGTCCGCGAGGCCCGACAGTCATTAAAACCATGTCGCAGAAATCGAGAATTTTTTCACACGAAAGAAGCGGATCTTTTTCACCGATCAAGGCCATTGCTTCTTCTTCATTCATAGCAAGAAGACTTACATAATCTTTAATAAAGTTCTGAAAGAATTTTTGGCGAGAACTAATCAACGTGCTCGTTCCCAATGAAAGAACGACAGGAACATTGTGTTTTTTGGCAAACTCGCAGGCCGCAAGATTGGCCGCATACATCGATGAACTTTCGTCGCGTAATGAATAAGCGGAAACGAGAAGAACTGCGGCCCCTTTGATTAAATCTTCAGGGATATAATCCGGAGAAAGTTCGTTCATGATTCCCTTTCCGATAGCAAAAGATCTTTCGCGATCAGGAGTGAGCAAACAGAACGCACGTCCCATTGGACCATCAACTGGTTTTAAGTAAGAAAAATCGACAAACGAATTCGTTGTACAAATGTATTTGAAAGCGTAATCGCCCACTGAAATATTTTTTGAGATGGCCCCTAAGGCCACTGAGCGGGAATCTGAAAGAACGCTGTAATTATGAAGTGTATTTCCAATGGCACCACCAGCGTACTCACCGATGATGGCATTGCTCGCTTTTAATTCACGATAAATTTCCTCAATTACTTTATCGTTGAGAACTGCGGACTCTCCTTTGATGATTCCGAATTTTTCCAGAAAGTCGTAATCAACATTGGCCTCGATATCGACGATCAACTGATCGATCCCCACCAAATAAACACTTCCTCTGTCGGAGAAATCCACATCAAACGGAATACGTCCTGATTCATTGACCGGGAAGTAATGCTTAGTTTTTCTTTTACCTGGAAATTTCAAGGAATGCCCCTTATACTTTATTTAATGCTAAGAAAATTGAATGGTCTTATTTTAGGATGTATTTTTTTATTCGTCACTCCCTTATTGGGAATAGCCCAAACGAATAGCGAAATTCTAGGAACTACACACGTGGCCCGTGTAATTGTTCCGCGTGCCGTTGTTTATTCCGATGAAAGCATGAATAGCCCTCTAGGCTATATCTCCAACGACAAGCTGATCACTGTTGGAAATCCCAGAAAAAAGAATCCGGACCTCGTGCCTTTAGTAGTTTACGGAAGGTTGGCGTTCATCGAAAGCAAGAGCATTCATTTTGAAAACGAATCGGTGGAATTACAAAGTGCTAAACGAGGCGCTCCCCGCGAACACAATATCGATATCGTGCTCACAAAACCGGAAGAAAAGCTCTCTGAAAACAACTCTGTCTACTTCGATATTCACCAGTTCGGTGGCGGTGAAAATACCAAAAATCTTTTTTCGGCCGTTAGTGGTGAAGAAAAACAAAGTTATTTAGGTGCCGGTCTGTCCTTTATTCATCGTCAACCTATTGCCAAGTTGTTTTGGGGGGCCGGATTTGAATATAACAGTATTTCCGACAGCAATATTAAGTATCGCATTTTCATGTTACGGCCGATTTTAGGATTTACCGTAATGAAAACTCCGCTCTTTCTTCTGGACGTTACTGGTGGAGTCGATTTTTCAGGCGGTGCTCAGTTAGAAATCAATAACACCATTGATACAAGAGACAGCTCGTTTATGTGGGGACCTTCTTTTGGCGTTCGTGCTGTTTTCTTTCCCAATAATAAATATCATCTCTTTGGCGGACTCTCTTATCGTCACTACAAAGTTCTCCGTTTGGAAACTCTCCATGACTTAAATGATAATGAGATCGATGGAATTCATACGATTTCCGGTGCTGATATTTCTATCGGTCTTTCAATCGAATTATAGTTATTCCTGGATTAGAATTTTTTCTGAATCATCTGAATTGGTTTTATTTTCTTTCGCCTTTTGCAGATTGAATTTTACTTTTTCTTCCGGCGAACTGAAATTTCCTTCAAACTTCGGAGCGACGGTATCAGATTCTTTTTTAATCTCGCCCTCCAATTCTTCCTTCATTCGACGTTTTAATTTTTCATCGGCCGTTTCCAGCAGAAATTCGTTGTCGGACGAAAGGTTCGAACCAAAATGTTTAAAAGCATATTCATAAAACGGTTTTAAAAATTTTAAATTAGATTTCCCGCGCTCCAAGAAAAGAATAATCACGCGGATATAGTCGCGATTGGTGAGATCGTGCGACCAGGCCGCATACAAATATGTCATCCCTTGCTGATCAATGCGTTTTCCGTAAGAGATCCCTTTGTATTGAGCGTAGATCGGAATAGCAGAATCCGTCACACTCATCTTGTAAGTGACTTCTCTTAAAATTCTGTTCCTAAAATTTTCCGCTGCCTCATGATCAATTTTAGTTCTGATGAGAATCGGAAACACCATTCCCTTTTCCACGACAAAAAGTTTTTCCACTCGATATTTTGGATCTTCGCTCGGCAATTCAAGAAGACCGTGATTGCTTGCTTCATCGTAGGAAATTTTTAAAATGTTTTTAGGAAATAAATGGGTGCGGTTATAAAGAATGTATAGGTTGTAAACCAGGTCGCTGTAGGAAACAGATTTAAGCGCCATAAGCGATTCATAAAAACCTTTTCCTACGTTAGATGGCAGTGAAAGTTTTTTATAAAAAAGATCTCGCCAAACATCCGCATCACTTTTCCTTGCAATATGATTTTTAAAAATTGGAAGTAAAAATAATTTCTGATCATCAGAAACCGTTTCCAGTTTATATGGTTTCTCCACCATGAAATAAAACAGTTCATTGTTTTTTCCATCGAGAAAACTCGCTCCCAATCGCGGCCCGGTGCTTTCCATTTTAATCGTTGGAATCATCGAAAAAATCGGGTGATTAAATGGCAACGGCATCAGAAAATTGGAAAAATGAAATTCTGTATAGAGCGCTTTATCTTCATTTTTAACAGGAGAGAAAGCAAAACTTTGTCCGTCGTAAAAAACAGCAGGACTTGGTTTCATCTTCAAAAAGCGCGTATCCACTCCCTCCGTCAATGTCAGAGTATAGATATGATAAGGGGCCACTGCGAAGAGAGCGACGATCACCACTATCAACAGAAGTGCAACGGTCAGGATTATAAACTTTTTAATCATTGATCCATTTATCGGATAAACACGGAGTTATGTTAGAAGGAATTGAACTTAATCAGGCAAATATTCCCCTCAACTATTTTGGAGAGATGCCGATAAGTATAATGAATAATAGTGACGAGCTCACAATTAAAGGTGTGATCATATGAAAAAAAATATCTTCTCAGTACTTATCCTCCTCGTAACATTGGCATCGTGTGATAACCCGAGAGCAACACGAGCACTCTCAAATTCATCAACATCAGGCTTAACAAACGGCACTTCATCAGGAGTGAATTTAGGAAGTACGACGACGACATCTACAACAACGACATCAACGGGAACGACTTCTACAACATCGACGACGATTCCAAGCGATGCTTCTCAATGCAAATTTGCAAGCGATGGAGTCAGCGGATTTGAATCGACGAGTACACACTTGGGCGACTATACTCTTTGCCAAAGTTCAACTGATAAAGACTCAGTTTACTTTCAATTAAAGACAGCTCCGACAAACAGTAATGGTGATGTGAGTATTTGTTTTATCCCGACGACAAACAATGGATCGAACTCTATTTATATCGGTAACCCAATGTGCGGTTACTTTAAAGATCCAAAATCTGTTCGCAAAATTACTTTCATTAAATACGCTCAGTATTCAAGTGCAACAGTAACAGGTGTTATCTTCTTTAAAGATTTAAGCTGGCTTTACAGCACTTATTACAAGTATGCTGCTGGATACGGTTACTACCCTGTTTACAACAACTACTTCAATACACTCGATGCTTATAAACTTTGTATGAGTATGATTGCAGACATCGGTAACTCGACTAACTGTAACTACTTCAAGAGTGTCGGCCAGTACGTTTACAAACAATTCTAAAAATTAATTTTTAAGAGGTCCGGCGGAAATTTTTACGCCGGATCTGAATTCTCGATACAGATCCATATCATTCGTAGGAAAAGCTAAAACAGGAAAGACGTTCACTTCATCATTCGTTTCCATGTCCTTTCTTTTTAAGCATGAAATAATATAAAAGAAATTTGCCCCGTCTTGAATAAATGACTTGATGTAGACGAAGAATATGTCACCCTCGTTATCTTTTGTTTCAAAAACTTCATCTGGTGCTTCCAGACATTCCTGATAACAGGATTCGTAATTCGTAAAATCTTCAAAGGAAATGTCTTCATCTTTTCTCTTCAGCAGAAGATCGGCAAGTAATTTAGATTTTTTACTTTCTAAAAGCTGCATGAACTCAAAATCTTCTTCGCTGAAATTTTCTTCCGGAACTTCGTTTAATTCTTCTGGTGGTGTCGGACCTTCATCCTCTTCCGGTCTTCTAAATTCTTCCAATAGAGCTTTTGAACGAGTGATTGTTTTGAAGAAAACGAATGAAGCTTGCTTGTTATAGACCGTGCAGACAACGATCGCACTGTAATCTTTAAAATGTTTGATGTAATGATAGATCGATTCGCGCAATTCATTTTGAATTTGCCAGACTTCTGTCGGACTCGAAAGAACTTCTTCAACGAGATCCTTGTCGTCATGTTTTTGATGAATACCTTCTTCTTCGATGCCGAGAGTTTTTCGCGTTTTCTTTTCGAGGTTCTCAAAATGAGTGATCAGAGGCGCGTAAAAATCTTCAATACAAGATTCTGAACAAAAACCTTTCGACGAGTGTTCTTCGATAAAAAACAATTTATCAAGTTCAGTGACAACGGTTTTGCATTCGGTACAAAAATAAAGAGGACTATTAAATTTCATTCTTAAATATTAAAGCTAAGTCCTGCAAAAAGTGAATTAGAATAAGCACCGTGAAGATCAAACAACTTCGCCGATGCCAGGTCTTGATCCGATTTCGGTTTTTTCATTCTAAAACGAGCACCCATTTCTAAATTCACCGCCGGCATGATCGTAAGGTTCAGCTTAGGTGAAAGAGTTGAAAAAGTTACGTCTTTTGCAAGGTAGTTTGCGCGTGATGAATCCGCAGCTTTTCCTACCGTAAAATTTTCAGCTTCGATTTCAAATTGAATATCGTTAGAAACCATCCAGCCACCACTCACTGTAATTCTGTGAATATTTCCTAAACTCATATCTTCATTCTTAGCAGGATTTCCTGGCAGCGTGATATCGTATCCAAGTCCAAGTCCGAAAGTTCCAAAACGTTTTGTCGTCTCTACTCCGAAAATTTTATCTGTGCGCGAGCTTGCGAGATCACTTGATCCGCTGAACTTCGCTCCACTGTAAAAATCAAAACGAGCTTCATCAGCAGGACTTCCGAAACGAAGCCAGTTAAATCCTAGTAGAACTTTTGGATTTCCACTCTGCGATCCGCTTTTCCCATTAACAGTTCCGTTGGCCTGCCAATAAGTCAGATCACCATAAACGTTAAATGGTGTTTGTACGTGAGTATTTAAATTAATCACTCCAAATTTATTTCCATCAATTTGAAGAGCTTCATAATTAGTTGTAAGAGATAAATCTGATTTCCAGATAAGAGATGATCTTGATCCACCTACACTCGCAGAACTCATCGGTCTTGAAGCAGTCGTTGGAGCTTTTGCAGCTGGCGCACTTTTAGAGGGTGAAGGATCGTTGACTGGTTCACTGTAATCAACAAGTGCGTGGGCGTTCATTGAAAGAGTGATTAAAATTAGAGGAAGAGAATTTCTTAAAAACGTCTTAGTCTTTTTTCTAGTCATCATATTTACCAATCCTTGGTTGCAGGCCATATATTACATAATAAGGCGGATACTTCTTGTATCCTTGTAATAGGATAACCACAAATTCATAAAATTTACACCCTCCAAGTTTGCCGAGTATTTTTAACAGGTATTATTTTTTTCATCACTCTTCTCAAAATCTTGATAAACACTTGTTTTCAGAATCTCAAGAGAATCGATGGAAAGAGTTACCCTCTCCTAATTAAATGAAATTTTCCAGTAACATTATTAGAGCAGACCTAATTATTGGAGGATACTCTTGGAAATCAATTACCGCCCAGAAGAATCGATGAAAGCACTTATTCATTTAGGAACTCAAGGGCATTTTCCTCTCTTTCATTCGTCATGGTTAACTGAACCGGAAATGAACGAAAAAAGATTTCACAAGATCACAGGCCTCGAGCGCGCTCGCGCCAAAAAACTTTTTCAACGTGTTTCTAAACATCGTCAGCTTGAACACAAAAAAACCGTGTTACAATCAATGGCAGAAGAAGATAGAAAACTTTTTATGAAAGCGTTTTTTAAATTAGTCGAAGGAAAGATCCTCGATCAGAAACCCGAGATCCATTAATTGAGACAACTGGTTCTTACTCTATTCACTCTCCTGTACTCTACGCTAGCTTTTAGTGAATACCGAGTTTACCAGTATTATGTCCGCACTAAAGTTCAAAACCTCACAACAAATCAAGCAGAACTTGTTACGAGTACACTTAATCCTGTGGCCTATCTCGCTTATCACGGCGGCGGAGAGGCCCTCGAAGTGAATTTACTTCGTTCATGGCAATGCATGGGCGATACTTCCAAACAACCAGTTTGTTCTATCAGTGAAGGACGCGAATTAAATGAAGCTCCTCCAGTCGCAGCTGCAACAACCGGAGCTAAACAATGAGAGTCGATGTAAATCAAGGGACTGCTGAATACGCTCAAAAACTCGACGAACGTCTTCGCCATCAAAATAAAGCAAAAGAAACTGAGATCGAAAACTTAAAAGACGTTTACGAAAAAAAACTTGAGGCCACTCGTACTGAAGGTGAAGAACGTTATATCAATGCGCTCAAAAGAAACGACAATATGTTGGTGAGTGCTTCAAAAGACTACGAAGATAAATTAAAAGACTATAAAGATAATCTCGAACGCACTCAAAAAACATTGAGTACTGAAGAAGTCGCACTGAAAACTGACCACGAAGAAAAAATGAAAACGGCGAAAGAACAACACGCCAGCAATCTCTTCGAAGAATATCAAAACGCCAGCGAAAACCAAGCGCAAATTCATTCACAAGTAAAAAACTCGACGACAACAATCGCCGATCATGCCCGCATTGAACGCAACCGCATGGAAGAAACCACAAAGGCCCAACTCAACTCTCTCGCTTATCAATACAATCAAAAAGGTCTTGATGAAGATAGAGACTACAGATCTAAATTAGAGGCCGATGTAAAGGCCCATGAAGAAGATGTTCGCTTACAAAAAACTGAACTCAAAAAAGTAATTGATAAAGATATGCAACAGGCGAAAAACCTGGAAGCGGAAAAAATGATGGTGCAAAAAGGAGAGATGCAATATCTCGAGAATCACCACAAAGATTTATTGAGCCAGAAACAAAAAGATTTCCAGATTCGTTATGAAAATATGGCGAAAGAACATGAAACGATTCTGGCCGATTTAAAAACTCATCTCGATGCTGACGTGAAAAAAATGGTTGAGCAATCGGCGACTCAAAAACGTATGATCTCGAGTAAAGCAGACGATCAATTTTATCGCGTAGAAACACTTAATCCGAGTATGGTCGAATCAGAAAAGGATTATTCAGTCTCTTTAAAAGTTCCTGAACATGAGAAAGAAAATGTTCACCTCTCAGTTCACGGGCGCGAAATAAAAATGACTTTAACGAGAAGATACTCTGACTCATTAGATGCGGAAGATGGATCGAGCAATAAATCCACTAAAAACGAACTTTACAGCAAAGAATTTAGTGCGAAAGAAATTTTGAATCCAAAATCAATCACACAGAAATACGAAAACGGCGTTTTAACTTTTAAAATTCTAAAACTCTAGTTATTCATCCAGATTCACAGCACTTCTATTAATCGATTTGCTCTCAATTTGATGGTAGTGCAATCTATCGACTTGAACGATGTCGCGAAGTTCATCACCTAAAATACGCATTTTTTTCGGGTGAAGATAAACATAAAAATCTACGTGACGAAGATTTTTTTCCTTATCCAGAATTTCTTCGTGAAGTTCGTCAATGCGATCAGTGCTGTTGAAAACGATTTCTTTAACGAAGTTTTTAATATCTCCATGAGAGAGAATTTCAATGTGAAAATAGCGATGGTTTTTTGTCGACTCGAATCCTTGATAAATAGGGCCCAGGAGTCTCAGAACCGAAAGAATCGTCAAAGTAAAAATAGTCGCCACAACCGGAAAACCATAACCGATCGTCATACCAATCGCAGCAACAACCCAAATTGTCGCAGCTGTCGTCAGACCGATGATATTCCCACCGTCTTTCATAATGGCGCCGGCACCCAGGAAACCAATCCCGGAAACAATCTGTGCTGGAATTCTGGCCGAGTCGTAATCGATCCCGCCACCCTGATCGTGTCCGATCATTGAGATTGCTGTATAGAGAGTCGCCCCCAGACAGATCAGAACGTTGGTTTTAATCCCCGCATTTTTCATTTTCTGTTCGCGGTCATATCCAACCAAGCTTCCCAGAATGAGTCCTGTGACAATTTTTATTCCCATCCCGAGATAAGCATCAACTTGCCCTAAGTGTTCAATAAAAACTGTCTCTGTCGCTACCATAAATTTCCTTTTCTTTTACCTTTAATCGCAAGCTCCCTTTTGCTATACTTTTTTATGAGAGCTAATAATCTATTATAAGTTTAAATTCCCTATTATGAAAAGACCCCATCTAGTGCATTTTTTGGCCATAGTGACTGATGATTCAATCAGCATCAAAGCGTCCATTACAATGAAAGAAAACCTGATGGCCCAAAATCTCGATCTCGACATTCCCACTCCCAAATTTCCGATGCAAGCACTTCGCTTGTTGAACGCCTATCAGTTCACCCTGAAAATTGTCGGTGTCACAAAAGATCAGAAAGAGATTTATAAAAAGTCTTTCGAGTCAGATTCATTCGGAAATTTTAATTTTAAGATCCCGCTGACACCTGAGCGCGGAGAGATTGAAATCCTTCAGCTCTATGAAGTGAAAAAGCGCCCAGGACTCGAAATTCACCTGGGAACCTATATTCCACTTCGCATTTACTCTCCTAAAAAAATTATTATCTGCGATTTTGATAAAACATTAGTCGATACAAAATACTCAACTACTAAAGAAGTTTATCGCTCGCTCACTAGACCAATGGATGTGAATCCGACAGTGACGAGCTCAGTGAATCTTCTTCATCGCTATATTCGCATGGGCCATCACCCGTTCATTCTCTCGGCCTCACCGCATTTTTACGAAGATTCAATGCGCGACTGGCTCTATAAAAATAATATTTTTTCGGCCGGAATCTTTCTTAAAGATTACCGCCACTTTTTTTGTTTCCTTGAAGGCGAACTCACGACAAAAGATTTGAAGGCGCAAGGTCTCTACAAGCTCAATCATTTGCTCGATATTTTACTCATGACGGGAATTCCCGACGAACTCGTGCTCATGGGTGATAACTTCGAATCAGATCCGGCCATCTATCTGACTCTCGCGAGAATTCTGCGCGAAGATATCGATCCGTGGGTCATCTGGAACAGCATTAAAGAGCAGGATATTTTCCAATTGAAGAAGAAACAGAATTCTCAATTTTTAAATAAAATCTATCAGCTCGACAATATGCTGACTCGTAAGAGAAAGGAAAAGAACTCTAAAAAGACCGCGATCAAAATTTATATCAGAAAGCGTTTCAAGAACGATGAGATTGCCCCAATCGAAATGTTTGAAAAACAAAAACACTTAATGAGTTTAATCGAGATGTATGACGGGCTTTATCAGGACGAGTTCGACAGACTGAAACACGCTCAGGAAAACAGCGTAAACGGCGCTGATAAAACGATATAACCTAAACACAGATAAAGTCCGTTGCGATGAAATTTCTGTGCTTCTTCTTTGCTTTTAAACATTCCCTTTGTCACTGGTAATTCTGCAAAATCAAATTTGATAATTTCAAGATAGACTCTGCCCATTGCTACCAACAACATTGCAATATTCAACCACTGATTGCTACTCGCTAAATTTCCACTTACAATATCAAACATACAGACTCCGCATACAAGGAACTTTATGGACCTCTTAAGCCTCATCGGCGATATAGACGAAAATTTTTATCAATTGGGGCTCATGGATCGCGAAGGGGCAAAAGACGTCCACCGCGACGTTAAGCTCATGCTTGCGACTCCGTGGAAACCGGTAAATAAAGTCATCGAAGAAGTTTCAAAAGTCGTTCTCAAAAATTCTCTGCTCAAAAAAACCGACTATTACAATCACTTAAGAGCGTATTCAGAAGGACTCGGCATCAGTCTCGAAGAAGGTGCATACACGATGTTGGTTCCGGAAATCGTGAGCTGCATGAGCAAGTGGGCGCCGGGATTTATCAAAGGCAATCTTGGCTGTTCGAGTTTTTTCATGCGAAATGAAAAAAGTGAAATTGTTCACGGGCGCATTTTAGATTTTCCACTGCAAGGCTCATACGATTTAAAAGAACGTGGAATTCTTTACGATTTGAAAGGCATGCCTAAGACATTCGGTTTTGGGTCCGCAGGTATTCCCTATCCTTCAATTACTTTAATGACCGAAGACCTCACTCTTTCGCTCCACCAGAAATTCACAAATGTTTTTAATAAAGACGGCGTTTCTATTTTCGAATTAATTTTTGATCTCGTGAAAAACGCCAATGATAAAAAATCAGTGCTCGAGTATTTAAAAACTCATGAGAGTATTACGACTTGGTGTTTGTATATGTCTTTTAAAAACGGCGACGTTCTCGGCGTCGATGTGATGGGAAAAGAGTTTTATGCAACAGAACTGACTGTTCCCGATACAGGCGTACTTTATTTCTGTAATCATCTCGAAAATAAAAGTATCAATCAGGAAGATCTGGTTCCAACTGGATTTCATCAATACAATCTTATGCGCGAAGAAATCGCCGCTAAGAAGATAAAAAACTTTTTAGGAAAAAAAGAGCAGAACGAATTTGAATTGATCAAGATGATGGCCACACCGTACGAACAAAAATTAAAACACCCCGGCCATTACGAAAACTATTTGATGGATAATATCACGCCATCCAGCTTAACTGTTATGACGATGAATCCGACAGCGTCTCACTCCTATTACATCGGTGGCGAAGCTCCAAAAGTCTATCGCGATAATGTTCTTCTTTTAAGTGATGTTTTTCACAACCCGACTCAAAAAGAAATCAAAGGAAAGAAAAATCAGAAAACAGCTTCAGAGGATTATTATCTGGGAATGAAGGCGCTCATGAAAGCGCAAAAAGGTTTTGATATTCACGATCCGCAAATTATCTATCACAATCTGCAATTAGCTTCTGATCATCTGGAAAATTATCCGGAAAAATGTCTCGCTGATTTTTATTTTTTAATTGCTCAATATATTTATGAGACACATTCAAAAATTCTTATCAATCTTTTATCCGACTTCAAAAAAATGGAAGGACATCTGCCGCAAACACTCAACGATCACTGTTTGTTATTTATAGGAAGACTGGAGCGCATCTTAGGTGCTGCCTACACGTTGGAAGAAGATAAAATCAGACACCCTAAATTGCGTGCGATCTTTAACACAGAATTAAAAATTCCAAAGGCCATCTTTCATGTGACGACGAAAGGGATGATCGTTCCACGTATAGATATTTTAGATGTGATTTATGCTTACACAACCTAATTGAATTTAAGCAAAATTTAAATTTCATCCGTATCTTTTTATTCCTCCTCTTGCTTAAATAAAAGCAAAGGAGTTCTATGCAAAAGTGCAATGAAATTTTAATAGTGGAAGATGACGAAAGCATTCGCAATACCTTAAAGATCGCTCTTGAGATGGAAGGGTATTCTGTCAAAACAGCTTCTAATGGAAAAGAAGGGCTCGACTCACTTCCTAAAATGAAAACTCCTTGTCTCATTCTCCTCGATCTCATGATGCCTGTCATGGATGGATGGGCCTTTGCCGAGGCCATTGGGCACGACATGCAACTCGCCACCATTCCCATTGTCGTCGTTACTGCATTTGAAAAAGAAAGAACGAACAGCTTAAAAAAAGTCCGCTCTTTTATCAAAAAGCCTATTGACCTCGATTTGCTCTTAAAACAAGTTGAACTCTATTGCGGAGTGAATAGACCCACATGAATGTCATCGAAAAACCCAAACAAGTTATCGTCGAAGACAATATCTATGACATCATTTTCAGATGTGTACTCATAAGCGCGCTCTGGATTTTATTGAATGATCTTTTTTTAAAAGAGCTGATGGATAAAACAGTTCATACAAATATTTTTATTCTTTTCAAAGTTTTGCTGCTCACCGGTTTTTTTTTCGAGTTCTCTCAATTTGTTGCTAAAAAAAAGATCATTATTGCTGAAGCCAGTTCCAAAGGAACTTTGAGAAAATATCAGGAATTAGTCGACACTATCGATGGAATTGTCTGGGAAGCAGATGAAAACATCAATTTTACCTTTGTCAGCAAACAGGCCGAACGCTTATTCGGTTACCCTCTCAAAGAATGGTTGACGCCACATTTTTGGTCCGGTCATATCTATCCCGAAGATCGCGATAAAGCCGTCGCTTTCTGTAAAGCTCAATGCGAATTATTGCAACCTCACGACTTTGAATATCGCTTCGTCGCTAAAGACGGCACTGTAAAATGGTTAAGAGATATTGTTTCCATCGTTACCGACAAAGAAAATAAATTTTACGGACTTCGCGGAGTGATGGTGGACATCACTGATATGAAAAAGGTACAGGAAGATTTCACGAGATCTCTTTCTCTTCTCGGCGCGACTTTAGAAGCAACCGCTGATGGGATTGTCGCCATGTCTTTAGATGGTGAAATTCGCCGTTACAATAAAAAATTTTTGGAACTCTGGGATCTCCCGGAGGAAGTCATCAACAACCGCAATGTTTTCGGAGTTGTCGAATACATTTCCAAACAATTGGTCTATCCTGAAAAATTTGCAGAAATGGTTGGCGAATGTTTTAGTAACAGCCGGGATACTTTTCGCGACATCATCGAATTTAAAGATGGAAAATTTTTCGAACGTTGTTCTATGCCACAAGTAATGAGTGATGAAATTGTCGGACGTGTTTCAAGTTTCCGAGATGTCACCGAAAATAAGCAATTCGAAAAGGCCAGAGAGATGTTGCTGAATCAGGAAAAACAAGCGCGCATTGAAGCTGAGAAATCTGTTCTCTTGCGGGATGACTTCCTTTCAATTGCCTCTCATGAATTAAAAACTCCGCTCACTCCTATTCGTATGCAATTACAACTCGTCAAAAGAAATATCAACGCTCTTACTAATGATCAAAAACGCGAACATTTGATTAAACTTTTAGACGATGCTGACTTACAATTCAGGCGTTTTCTTAAACTAGTCGAAGGAGTACTCGATGTCTCCCGTATCACTGCTGAACGTTTGACTCTCGATTGTGAAGAACTCGATCTCTCACAACTTTTGAAAGATACCGTTCAAGCATTAGAACCAGAATTTAAAAAAGTTGATTGTGAACTTAAAGTACATATTGCCCCCAACATAAGAGGATTTTGGGATCGTCTGCGCATGGAACAAGTTTTTTCTAATCTTCTTACTAATGCAAAAAAATACGGCGCTGGAAAATTAATCGAAATCTCAATGACAATTGAAGAATTCAATGAAGAAACTCCCGTCGCTCAAATCATTGTGAAAGATCACGGAATTGGAATGGCCCCTGAAGATTTAGAAAAACTTTTCGGACGATTTGAGCGATTTGCTCCTCTCGGAAATTACGGCGGATTAGGACTCGGACTTTATATCACTCACAATATCATCTCGGCCCACGAAGGAACAATCAGAGTTGTCAGCGAACTTGGGAAAGGATCGAGCTTCATTATCGATCTTCCTATTTACGACGAAATCCGTTTGAATACGTTAACGAATGAAGTGGCGGAAATTCAAATTCCGATCTCAGAAATTTAGTGATCAAAAGTTTTCATTGAATTCCATTTCGATATTGCTTTGGTCGTCACCGAAACCAAAATTCACACTGAGTTTATCTTTCCAGTCAGGCGGCATTGCCACTCGCAAACCAATCCCGGTATTTGAGCGTCTGCGATTATAAAGTTTAGAAGTGACAGAACCAGTTTCATAAGAAAGCGTGCCTGTAACAAAATCGCGGTAGATTTTAATCCGCTCTTCAAGTTGAATAATCGCAAATTGATTTCCGATAAAACGATTCACCTCATAGCCACGCAAATAATCCGGACCACCGAGACGATAAGTATAGAGGAAACTCGGACGTCCCAACGTTTCTCCCATTGCAAATCGTGAAGCAAAAACTGTTTTATAGATCGGAGTATATTTTCTAAAATCTGCTTTCGCCTGAGCAAAACCTGGTTGCGACTTTAAACTGGAAAGAGTTTTTGGCATATAATCGAGATTCAAATCAAAGTGTACTCCTTCGCGAGGATCCAGAATGGAATCGCGGGTGTCATACGTCAATTTCCCTCCCAAAGAAGCGGATTCCTGGTCATCATAAAAACGTTTTTTGTCTTCTTGTTTATCAGGATTTTCCGTGCGCGAACGAAAAGCGACAACAGGGCCGACAGCGAGAAAAGGAGTCACTTCATGAAGAGAAGTGATGACTGTTGTAAAAATATGCTGATCGATTAATTTTTTATCGCCGACTTTTGTATCGAGACCAATTCCATAGTAAGGATCAAAAAAAGTATCGTAATCAAATTCAATCTGCACGCCCCATTTCGGATTGAACATATGACGATAAGTAAAATCCAATTCCTGATAATTTTTTAATGAACGTTCAAAATCCAGATGAAAAGTATCCACCATTTTATTTTCTGATTCTTTGATGACGGCTGCACCAATAGACCAATTGTAAGTTGAATCGTAACTGACGTAAGGACCGAAAGCGTAATGGCCGGCATCTGGCGCTGGTGGCGCAGGAGCGGGTCTTTTTTCTTCATCAGCAAAGACAAAAGCAGATAAGCTCATACAAAAAATGAGAACAATTAAGTTTTTCATGTGTGGTGATTTTTATTATAGAAAATGCTAAGAAAAACAGGATTAAAAATAGATTACAACTTCCCAAATAACAAAGGCCCGACATGCGGGCCCTTATTACTCTCTTCTCTCTCTCAAATATCAGACTAAATTACATACATCTCTTCCATTGTAACTGGTATAACATCCCAGTTTTAAAGTCAGCAGAGTCAACAGTTGCTGTTGCTTGATCGTTGAAACGATTTGTTTTAACCAGCATCGCTGCGTTTACTCTCAGAATTGTATCAGCTCCACACGCCGACCAAACTTGAGCATTGATCTCCAGTTGGTTATTGAATGTGTAATCTGTATCTGTTTTACCTAAAAACATTTTATCAAATCTTGGCCCCGCTGATCCTGCTAAGAAATATTCAGCTGTCAAACGAGCAGAAGCTTGCGCTGGAAGCGAAACGTATCCGCGGTAGTCAACTGAAACAACTGAAACAGAAAAACCTTGTGGTACGTGAACTGGAATGGCAACGTTACAAGATTTTCTTTCTAAACTGCGGTTCGCTCCGCCGGCATCAACAACAAACTGGTCGAAAATGAGTGATAATGATTTAGCATCTGGACTTAAAACAGCCGATGCAGTTCCAGCTGGACATCCGTTACCACCGTAGGCCGGCATTCCAATCGAAATGCTATCTGCGGCCATTACTGTTCCAGAAATTGTTAGTGCTAATAGTGCTGAGCTTAGTGCAGTTTTTAAATTCATCTTTCTCATGTTGTTTTCCCCTCTTCATTGATTCAATCTAAAAAGCGTTATGCTTCCGTTAATCTTTTTTTAAAGGATTTTTTTTTCAAAAGAAATAACAAAACACACACGCAATGAGTTTGATCGCCAGTTGGTCGATCAACATTTTTTTCATCATCCACGTGGCGATCTTCTTTTTCATTATTCTCTTTTAGGATTGTGATCTTCTTCTCTATCTATTATTTCTACATCTAGGGGGATAATACTTATGAATATCAAAAAACACTTTTTCGCTCTGGCACTAATGAGTTTAGCGGCATCTAATGTAATGGCAGAAAATATTCAGTTTCAAAATATTCGCGTTGGCGGAACTGGTTGTCCTTCTGATGTTACACAAATTGCGACAGCACCAGATTTAAGTTCTGCAAGTCTTATCTTTCAGGGGTTCGAATCACACGTACCCACTCCAATCAATCCAAAAGGAGGAGGAACAAGTATTTCTCTTCTCAACTGTAACGTCTTTCTAGATATCAAATTGCCAGCGGGACAAAAATTGGATTCGATCGAAATTTCCTATGACATGCGTGGAAATGCGATGCTCGACCGCGGTGTTTCTGGAAGTTTTAAAAGTTACCTTATCAGCAGCAGCGGATTTGGAAGTGATCGCACACAACAAAACCAATTACTCCAAGAAAAATCGTGGATGAATATCAGTAACGATCAAGAAGAAGATTTCCTTATTCAGACAACAAAGGTTATGCCAATCAGTTCTCAATGTGGAATGGGACAAGCGAGCGATCGTGTTTCCCTTCACCTTCAACACCAATTGGGAAGTCAGATTCTCTCAGGAGATTCTCGCACACAGGGAACAATCACGATGGACTCATCTGATATGAAAGGTGGAATTCACATCAGAGCAAATACATCTATCTGTAGAGCTGCGCCAGGTGGCGGACAACCACCAGTTCCTCCAGGAAGAAACTGTCGTGTAGTACGCGTAGGTGGACGAGCACAGATGATTTGCCAATAGTTTTTGGACCATACTAATAACTAAAAACTGGTGTCATTATGAAACTCCAGAGGGAGAACTACGGTTTCCCTCTGGCACTAGTCTTGTAAAAAATACTCAAATTATGAAGCCAATCTCTTACTCTTTCTTTCCGACTTCTGTTTTTTGTTTTGTTAGTGGAAATTCTTCGCTACAAACAAATTATATGAATGAATCATTAGATGAAAATTCACAAAAAAATAAAAGCAGCGTAAACGATCAACTAAGACTCATGACTAATACATACCTGGAAAAACATCCGGGTCTCACGCTCAATGCACTCTCAGTAAGATGTGGTGTTCCTGCCACGACCATGAGGAGATTAATGCAAAAAAGCGATTCGGGAGAACTCGCTCCTCACTCGGTTCTTGCACTCGTCTCCTACCTCTTAAAAGAAAAAAAGATTTCGGCACTCTTGAAAAAAGTTGAAGGTCCTGTCGCCGATTTACTCAATCGTTCTTTTGATCAATTTATCTTCGATGAGAAGTCGTCTCAACACGAAATGAGCACTGACCTCAATACACTTTTCCAAGATAAAACGATGTATTTGATCTACAAACTTGCAGCGAACCAATGTGGAACAAGCGTAAGAGAAATCAAAAATATTTTTGGATTGATCGGACTGCAAAAGCTGCAAGAGCTGGTTGATAAAGGCCAGATCGTTGCTGATTTGGAAAACTCAGATCGATTGCATGCCAAAGAAAAAAATTTTTCTGTCGATCTCGCGCTCGCTCACCAACTCACTCATTCGCTCCTCGATTTTTACAAACCACGTGATGTGGCCCAAGGATTTAACCTCTTTTATTCTCTCTCTGAAGGGATGAATGAAGAAGGAATCAAACAAATCAAAGAAATCGAAAAGGCCGCAGTGAAAAAAATTTTTGATTTAATGAATGATAAAAATCTTCAAGGAAATATCCCATACTACGCCGTTGTTTTAAGCGACGTCTTAGGACTAACCCCAACGAAAGAATCACCTGCAGGAGTACTTCAATGAAAGCGATAATGACTATTTTTCTTCTCACACTAACTCTTATGTCGACGACTCTTCACGCTGAAAGTCTCGTTTCAATCGATTCGATTATCAAACAAGGTCTGAAAGTTCAGATGGGAGAATTGACGGGAGCTGGATCGAGAGTCTCTGTACAAAATCTTCGCGGACTCGTTCTTCCAGAGGGAGTACTCACAACTGATCAGTGCTCCGGCATAGTCGTTAAGAAAAATACTGCAGATCCAAAGATCTCAGATATCATCAAAGTTAAGATTCAAGACCAGGAAATCAATGCTTCAGAATTTGTAGGATTTGTAATTCAATAACTTATATTCCCGACTAATTTAATTAATTCGGAACACGTAGCAAGGGGGCATCCCTTGCTACTTCTTTTTTCTCACTTCTCTCCTTGAAAAGCCGATAAATTTTGCTGAGACATCATTTAAACAATGAGCAAAATTATGCGCAAAAAAATTCTTCTTCCTCTGGTCCTTTTAAGCACAAAATTAATCGCGGCCGACAACACAGAAAATCTGTATCTGCTTTCCAATCAAAGCATGGATGTCGTAACAAAGATGAAAGAATATCCAAGCGACGGACATTTTCATTTGACGACACAAGAAGCTGATCTCACTACAGGTGTCGCAAAAAATGATTATATGATCGGTGAATACGCTGCTAATAAACAGGACAAATCACACACGACTTCAGTGGATTGTCCGGAAAAAAAATTTACAACAGATAAAATTAATAAAGCTTACGGAGCAAGAAGTTTCCGCATCGGTGCCATTTCCATCAATGCTCTTTCTGATTTTGAAAAAATCGAACGCAAAAGTTATTCCGACAGTGCGTATGGAAGTTTTATGAACGGAAAAGGTTATTCGACTTATTGGGGAAATTACAGCTGGCAAAATCTCATGACTCGTTTTAAAGAATACGATCCTAAAGCGGATGCCGGAACAAATGCATCAAAGCTTGCAGAGATGTTGAAAAAAGAAACTGGTCTTGATGTTCCAAAGGGTGCTCTCGCTTCTGAATTTATGTATAACGACCTTCTTTCAAAACCAACAGAGTGGAAAACAATTCTCTCAAAATCAAAAGACTCACTTTCATTCGATGAAAAAGTTTTTTTAGTCGCAAAACTCGGTGGAAGATTTGGTGATGATTACAACTACGACCGCATCGGCAACGGCCCGGAAAAAAATGGAGTTGTCCCCATTGAAACACTTTTAAAAAATCTTTCGACAGCAGATGCCGGTGGAGTTTGTCGCGACGTCTCTCTCGCTCAATCGCAAATGTTAAAAGCATTGGGAGTAAAAGATTCTTATTCAGTCGCTTACAATTCCAATCGTGGAGGACACGCAACACTTTTAGCTGTTGACCCCAACGACAAAAATCGCATTATCAAAATGAACTACGGTGAACTTTATACGGACGATGGAAGAAAAGGATCAGCGGCCTTAGATCAAAACAATTCTCTTCCCAATGTAGGAATGCAATACCGCATTTACGACAGCAATGGAAAACCACTGGCAAGCGTACCTACTGAAATCGGAAATCTTTTAAGAGATGCTACGAACCAGGAAAAAGCGCCAGGCGATTCTGTTCGTTCCTATAATCTGCAAAGAGCTTATATTGGAAACGACTATATTCAGGGCGCACTCTTCACCGGAAAAACATCGACTGGTGAAAATATCGACGGAATTTCTCTCTATGGAAAAGCTTCTTCCAAATACCTCGATGTCGAGGCCGGTGGGGCCGGATTTAAAACGAAGGCCGATAAAATGTATTACACGATTGATGAGGCCGGCGTTTACGGTTACGGAAAATCGACGTTAAAAGCAACTGTGTACGAAGGAAAATACGGTACTGTCGGCACAGGTGTTGGTGCAAGTATTGAAGTCATGCAAAACAATGTAAACAGTACAGACAAAAGTTATGGTTCAAAATCTTCAGCAAAAACAATCGATGTAAGTACAAACGTTTTTGCCAAGGCCTCATACGATCTGGATCTCTCTCCAAAAGATAAGATTGGAGTTGAAGCACAAGTCAAAGGGCGTATTGATAAAGGCAACGTCGCTGATGAAGGCAGCTATCAGTTAAATTACGATTCAACGACTCTCATTTCAAGATACGACCATCAATTCACAAAAGACTTAAAAGGTTCTGTTGAAGTGGCGACTGTTCTTGCTCGTTATGGAGAAAGCGCTTCCTTCAAAGCTGCTCTTACAGATGATAAGAATTCAGTTTTTGTGAGCGGGAATACTCGTCTAAGTGACACTCCTTCTTTCTTCCCGGGAATGGAGAATAATGTTCGTGCAGGTTATGCAAGAACAACGAACAATGGCTGGACGTTAAAATTGCAATACGAAAACAATCTCGACAGCAAAACCCAACTTTTTATGGGAACTGCTGAGAAAAAATTTTAGTTTCGTCTTTTTTTCATTTATACTCTCCCAATGGAATTTGGAAAATTAGCAGATATCAGCAATGTCCATTGGGATCTCCCTCACGATGATCCTAAAAATAGTTCGCGCATAAAACCAGAAAATAAATTCACTCTCTATTTCGGTTCTCCTGCCTGGGGAGAGAAAACGTGGATCGGAAAACTCTATCCAGAAAAAACTCCGCCGGAAGAATTTCTTCATCACTATTCACGCAACTTTAATTGCGTTGAACTCAATACAACTCACTATCGCATTCCCGATCTGCAAACGACAAAGGGATGGCGTTCACAAGTTCCGGAACATTTTCTTTTTTGTCCTAAATTGCACAAAGATATTTCTCACGGTCGCATGGGGCTCGTCGACAAAACGCTTTTGCAACACTGGCTTTTGTTTCTCAATGATATGGGAAAAAATCTCGGGCCGTGTTTTATTCAGTTCCACGAAATGTTCTCTTATCAGGACAAACACCTGCTCTTTAAATTTTTAGAGAACTGGCCGGCCGAATACAAACTCACACTAGAACTTCGCCATCCAAGCTGGTTCCAAAATGGAATTATTCTACCGGCACTCACCGATTATCTTCATCGCAAACAAATTGGTCTCGTCATCACAGACGTCGCGGGAAGAAGAGACGTTCTTCATTCCTCTTTATCTATGCCATGGACAATGATTCGTCTGATTGGCAACAATCTCGATGCAAGCGATGAAAAACGTCTGCAGGCCTGGGCCGGCCGTCTTTTACAATGGAAAGAAATGGGATTGCAGGACCCGTTTGTTTTTCTTCATCAACCGGATGATATCCACACTATTGAGTTTTCTCAAATGGCAGAAAAGATTTTTAAAAATTATTTTTCAGAAGTTCCGCATTTCGCTCTGGAAAGCAAACAAGAAAGCCTCTTCTAAAAAATTACAGATGAATGATTGTCAGTGAACGCAAGTAACCTCTACTGACTTGTCCGTTAAATCCTCTTCCATCAAGAAAGAGAGAAGAATTCGGATCGTCTTTGCGTCTGATGGCCATGACAAGATTATAGTCAGAAGTTGTATTCGTCATATTCCAGATGAACTCAGGATCGAGAACGGCAAGTTGAAGCAAATTATTTTCAAAATAATTTTCACGGCCGTAACCATAGATCACAAATTCGTGACCGGAAGTCGTTACCCATTTTTGCGTTGTCGGATCTATTTTATACCAGGCCACAGAGGCCAGAACAACGTCGCCATTTTTAATGGCCTGTTGAATATCGGTTAAATCAGGAGCGCGATTTTTCCATTCTACATAGGAAGGAAAATTGAGATCTTTAAAGGGAAGATTGATTCGTTCTACTTTTACATCTTTTTGAAAATAAGTTTGCATCGCTTCGCCAATACAATTCATAAAATTATTGGAAGCTGTTCCTGTTGCAAGATCTGTTTTGCATCTTTTTGCGAGATCAGTAACCAATGCATTGGCATCGATAGATTGAAGATCGCTTGATACACCTGGTACATTCGTCGAAATGGGAAGCTTATGAGTGATCCCCATTTGATATGTGAGAAAATTGGCAAATGATGTTGGAACACACAACTCACTCTTTCCATTTGCAGGATTAAAGTAGGGCTTTAATCCTTCATCGAGTTGATTAATCCCAAAATTAGGAGCGATATTGACGGCCTCATCAAAAACTTGTTGAGCTGTCGTTGCCTGACTGAGAAGCTTCATGTCAGCAAATTTCAAAACCTGTGCAGCTTGCACATTCATCGCTAAAAAAAGCAGCGCCAGCAATGAGACTTTCATACGATTTTCCACCCTTAAATCAATTTAGGGGAAATTATCAGAAGCAGAATTTTTTTGGGATTACATTTGAGAACAGTGTAAAAACTACTTGTTTTGCGTTCTCAAAGTCGATTGCATCGCCTTTACAGTGTCCGAAAGATCTTCAAGGTTCACTTTAAGTCTTTCGATATCGTGATTTTTAAGAGAGAGAACATCGGCCTTTAGTTTATCTAATTCTGATTGCTCTGTTGAATCAGGAGCTGCTGGAGAAGTTTTGCTCTCGCCTAATTTTGATTCTTTTTTCTTTTTTGCTTCCGAATCGGCGATCATTGCTTCTTGTTTGTCTTTGATCGTTTTAATGGTGCTGTCGAGGGCCTGAATTTTTTTGGCATTTTCGTCGAGCTTACTTTCCATGCTCTTTAATGAGTTAGAAAGATCTATAAGATATTTTTCGACTGTATTGATACGCTCGTATTTGTTTTCGCCGGTATTGTCTGTGGATTGATAAGTTCTGATTTCAGAGTGAACAGAGAATGAACCCAACAAAAGAAATGATACGAGTAACATTTTTTGTGCTGGGTTCATAAATTCTCCGTCTTTTATACTTTAATTGATTTTTTCTCTACATCTTCCAGATACTTTTTAGTCGCAGCTGGTAAGTGGTTCCAGATTCTATAGGCAAAGTATAACCCGACTAGAGTAAAAGGAACAAGGAACATTGGCCAGTAAGTCCATGACTTCGTCGTTAAAATCCCTAGAGCAAACGATTGAATCGCTGATCCAAGATATGAGAACGCATCAGCAACACCTGTTGCTGTACCAGAAGCTTTTCTTCCTCCGAAGTCTGCAGTCGCTGTACCCGACATAATCGAGTGAACACCAATTACTGAACACATCATTGAAACAGCAGCGACACCAACAATCCATGGATTGCTTGAAATGAACATCACCATAAGAGTTGTAGCAACGAACATCGCAATTTGCATTACACCTGCAGAAGGAGCTCTTCTCGAGTGGAAAACGTTATCACTCAACCAACCAGCAAGAAATCCACCGGCGATACCAGTTACACATCCCCAGAATCCCCAGTGACTTGTAATGTGTTCAACACCCATGTGAGTTTCTTTCGCGTAGATTTTGTACCACTGAAGAACACCGTTCTTTAATACACCCGAAGTTAATTCGATAACTCCGATTGTAAGAATGATTTTGTTCGTGAAGATTTTTTTCATGATATCAAGATAACTATCTTCGTTGAGGTGTTGTTTATCACCGTGAGAAGCATCGTGAGTTTCGAAGCTTTCGAATCCAGCGTCATCTGGAGTGTCTTTAAGAGCAACGATATCGATGAAGGCCCAAATTAACATTAGGAATGCAGGAATGAAGAAGATTAGCCATAGAGCTGGAACAGTTCTTCCTTCAAGTGCGAAAATTGTATTCAAGAAATTGTGAAGAGCTGTCGGCGCCATTCCTGGTTCAGGTTTAACAGCGTTTGCGATGGCCTCACCCCAGTCGAAGGCAAAGTAAACACCGATTGAAATAAGTGAACCGAAGATCGCTCCGAATGTTCCGCGTTCTCTCACGTGGAACCAGAAAGATTTAACTTTGATTGTTGAAACAGCACCGAAGCTTTGGAAAAGCATGTTCAATCCGTAGAGAACTGAAAGCGCTGTAACCAAACTTACTGTGAGGTTGTTGTTCATGTACATATAAAGACACATACCCATGACAACGTTCATGATAGATGAACCGATCGCACCGATCAGAATCCCTTTCTTACCACCAACGCGGTCAACGAAAGGCCCGACAACAAAAAGAGAAAGTGCGTAGACTGTAAAACCCACACCGCTGATAAAACCGAAATCACCTTTAGAGAGACCATCTCCAAGAGCGTTTTTAACGACGTTGATGTTGTAACGTCCCATGTACATGAACGAATAAGTCATTCCTAGTGGAAACCAGTTGATAAATCTTCTGATCATGAATTTTTTGGAATGTTTCAGGGGATTCGAATAGAAGTACATACCGATGATGTACGCCAAGGCCAGTCCGACTAATAATAGTTGCATCATTACCTCTTCATTAAAAATGTTCAGGCTTTCTAACATAGAAAAACTGATTTGGTTAGTTAGGAATTTGTTAATGTTTGGGAATGTTTGGGAAAAATGATGATTGTCTATTGCAGCAAAGAACTACTTCCAGTCTTTCAGTCCGTACTTCATCAGAATGGTCTTCAGTTTTCCGCTTTTTCTCAGTTTGGCCATGCCGCTTGAAATAAGTTCGGCATACTTTTTTGATTTAGGATTTTTTGGTGAAAAAACAATAAAGAGATCGGGATCGTTTGCAATATTTTTGCTCACTGTTTTGAAGTGATCTTTATATTCCGGAAGATCGCGTAGAACGTATGAAAGCACGTAAGGATTTTCTACGAAAGATTCTATACGATGAGCTTCGAGCATTTTTAAAATTTTTGGAAGGGCATCGTTTCCTGAAACGATTTCATAAGAAGGATTTTTCTTTTGAACTTCGTTATCGACTTCATCGCCGTAAGTGTACGTGTTAATCACGGCCACTTTTTTTCCTTTGAGTGAGTTCACATCTTTATATGTCCACGCCGAATCTTTTCTCGTCCAGAAATAATTCGAGCTGTACCCGCTGGGTTCAGTGGGAATGACAAAACCTGCGACGTCTGCGCGACTTGCTCCGACGATTCCGCTGTATTTTCCATCGCGGGTTTCTGCGACTGCGCGTGCCCAATTGATCACCGAATATTTTACGGTGTGACCTTCGCTCTCAAAGATTTCTTTGGCGATTTCCACCATGAAGCCCGGGTCTTTTGCATTGGCTTCGCAAGCGTAAGGACACCAGAGATCAGATGTAAGAGTAATCTGATCTGCAAGTAATGGTGAAGAAACAAAAAGAAGCGAAGAAAATAAAACCCAGTTTTTCATTGAGAGCATCCAAAAATTAAGCGGCCTTTTGTTGGCCCATTGATTTGCTAATTGTAAATACAAATTGCGTATTCGGGCAATGACTGTTGTAATAAAAATCTCCACCGTGATCTTTGACGATTCCTTTGGAGATACTGAGCCCGAGACCTGTTCCCTTTCCCACTTCTTTCGTCGTAAAAAACGGATTCATAATTTTGTCCTGCAGGTCTTTTGAAATTCCTCGCCCGCTGTCTGTCACACTCACTTGAATGGTTTCATTTAAGTCGAGGACTTCAATCCTGATCCATTTTTCTTCTTGAGCGGAAATAGCGTCGAACGAATTATTAATGAGATTGACGAGCACCTGGGAAATTTGCACTTCACGACCGTAGATGTGATCGATGGTTTGAGGCATATTAACGCTGAAATCGATATCTAGCGATTTGATTTTCATTTCTGTGAGCAATTTTATTTCTTCGATCATTGTCGCAAAAGAAAATTCGTTCATCGGATCTTTGTGACCGTCGCGGGAAATGAGTTTCAATCCTTTGATGATTTTCACAATTCGTTCGCTCATCAAAGAAATTTTCGAAAGAGGTTGTTCAATCTCTTCAAAATGCCCTTCTTTAATCTGACGTTTGATTTTTAAAACCTGTCCGTTGATGACCATTAACGGATTGTTGATCTCGTGGGCGATTCCCGAGGCCACTTCCCCTACGGCCACAAGCCTTGAAGCATGCACGTTTTTTAAAATTTGATTTTCGAGTTCGCTCGTTCTATCGGCAACCATTCGTTCTAAATTATCCGAATGATTTTTTAAATCATCATTTCTTTTTTTCACAAGCGTCGCTGTAAAATTGAGTGCGTTTGCAATCAATTGCAATTCGTGAGAAAGGCCGGTGTATTCTTTTGCTTCATACTGTTCATTGCGGAGATCTTTTACATGATCGAGAAGTTTATTAAGCGGATGTGTAAGCAGGCGATTCATGAAAAAATAAATCCACACGCTCGTAAAACTCACGATCAAAAGTGAAATGAGAAAAATGCTGCTCAAAAGTCCTCTGTACTGACTCATGATTCCTTCGGAAGTGAAGATGACGTAAACCGTTCCCAAAACTTCGCCATCTTTTTTCACCTGGCTCACACCTAGCTTGGAAAAAGGGCGTTTGGCATACTCTTCAAAAGAAAATTTTTGATCCTTGGAATTGTTCGTTTGAAAGAGAACATTCCCCCTAGGGTCCATTACTCTCAAGGCCGTTAAAAAAGTATAATCGTTATTCGTCAAAAGCGATTTCGAAACTTCTTCGATCTGCACTTGATCGAAGTTCCAAAGTGGCTCCACGTATGCGCGTTCAATAATCGCCTGGCGCTCTTGCAATTCATTAGATAAAAAACGCATGTTCAAATCGAGGGTAAAATAATAAACACAGCTTAAAATTGCGACGGTCCCGACCACTGTAATAACGAGTGTAAGAAAGGTCAGCTTTTGAGCAATACTATGATGATTAAGAAGGTTATTCACAAAAGGAACTATCGGTATCTCTTCAGTGCACTATTAAGAAAAATAAACAGTTTAAAATCTGACAAAGACTATCACCTACCTCTGATTTCATGATTTTAGATGAAATTAATTGTCAAAACATCTCAAGTAATCGAGAATTTAATCTTCCTGCAAACCAATTTAATAAACCTTATTTAAAAGAGGCCTTTTTCATGAAAACAATTTTTATGACTCTTGCTCTTATTGCTATGGTGCAGACATCTGCTCAGGCAAAAAGCTTTGTGTACTGTTCAGAAGGTTCACCGAGTTCATTCAATGCTCAGCTCGTGACTGATGGAACATCAGTGAATGCTACGTCAGCAACAATTTACGACAACCTTGTTGGATTCGAAGAAGGAACAACAAAAATCGTTCCAATGCTCGCCACTTCGTGGGAAATTTCAAAAGATAAAAAAGTTTACACATTCACTCTTCGTAAAGGTGTAAAGTTTCACACGACAAAATACTTCACTCCCACTCGCGATTTCAATGCAACTGACGTCGTGTTTTCAATTGATCGTCAACGTGTGAAGACTCATCCGTTTCATGATGTGAGCGGCGGAAAGTATGAGTACTTCGACGGAATGGAAATGGGAAAAATCATCAAAGACGTAAAAATTCTTGATCCCTACAAAGTTCAAATCACTCTTTCAGAACCGGATGCTACATTCCTGGCGAATATGGCGATGAGTTTTATGAATATTCTTTCTGAAGAATACGGAACGAAACTCGCAGGTGCGAACAAAAAATCTGACATCGACAATTTCCCGGTGGGAACTGGTGCTTTCATTTTCCAATCGTACGCAAAAGATTCTGTGATCAAGTTCACAAACAATCCACAATACTGGGGCACACACGGAAACATCGACAAATTAATTTTTGCAATCACACCGGATGCAAACGTTCGCCACCAGAAATTAAAGACGGGTGAATGTCAGTTCGTAAACGAACCTAGTCCATCAGACATCGCTGAAATGAAAAAAAATCCTAAGCTGACTGTTATGCAGGACGCTGGTCTTAATGTTGGTTACCTTTCAATGAACGTAACGAAAAAACCTTTCGACAATGTTCTTGTTCGCCAGGCAATCAATCATGCTCTTAACAAGAAATCGTACATTGATGCGATCTATCTTGGAAACGCAGTGATTGCAAAAAATCCGATTCCTCCAACAATCTGGTCTTACGACAATTCGACTAAAGACTATGATTACAGTGTAGAAAAAGCGAAAGCTCTTCTTGCTAAAGCTGGTCTTCCAAATGGATTTGAAACGGAAATGTGGACTCTTCCCGTAGCTCGTCCATACAACCCAAACGGAAAAAAAATGGGTGAACTAATGCAAGCCGATCTTGCAAAAGTAGGAATCAAAGTAAAACTCGTTTCATTCGACTGGCCGACATACTTAAAAAAAGCAAGCCAGGGTGATCACCAGATGATTCAAATGGGATGGACTGGAGACAATGGAGATCCTGACAACTTCCTCAACACTCTTCTTGGATGTGGAGCAATCGCTTCTGGATCAAACTACTCAAAGTGGTGTGATCAGAAATTTAATAAAGCAGTTGTTGAAGCAAAAACGACAACAGACATAAAAAAACGTACAGCACTCTATAAAACAGCACAACAAGTTTTCAATCAACAAGCCCCATGGGCAACGATTGCACACTCAACAGTGTTTAAAGCAATGGCAAAAAATGTTAAGGGATACAAAATCGATCCACTTGGACATGATAAATTTACTCACGTTTCAGTTGAATAATAAAAATGAAGTTTTTTATCAGAAAATTTTTAGACTTAATACCGACGCTCCTTGGAATCAGTTTCATTTGTTTCATTATGATCAGACTGATTCCGGGAGATCCGGTTTTAAACTTAGTTGGTGAACGCGGGGTCGATCCCGTTCGTTACGCCGAAATGAAACACTCACTCGGACTCGATTTGCCTATCCTTCAGCAATTCTGGTTTTTCGTGAAGAATGCTCTTCATGGAAATTTGGGAACGTCGATTGTTTCCAACAACTCTGTATGGGCGGAATTCATCGAACGTTTTCCTGCAACGTTTGAACTTGGAATGGTCGGATTATTTTTCGCAACGATCATAGGAATTCCAATGGGAATTTATGCGGCCATCAAGCGCAACGGATTTTTCGACTACTTCCTCATGAGCTCATCGCTCGTAGGATACTCGATGCCGATTTTCTGGTGGGGTCTTATTCTCATTCTCATCTTCTCTGTTAAACTCGGACTCACTCCGGTTTCAGGAAGAATCGAACTCACGTATGACATTCCGGTTTTTACCGGACTCTATTTGATCGATACACTTCAATCTGCAGTCATCAAGTCAGATGGACTCGCACCATTCTGGAGCGCGATTAAACATCTCATCCTTCCGGCGATTGCACTTGGAACAATTCCTCTTGCGGTTATCGCTCGTATGACGAGATCATCAATGCTCGAAGTTCTTGGTGAAGATTACATCAGAACGGCCCGTGCAAAAGGGATGACAAAGACACGCGTGGTTTATATTCACGCTTTAAGAAACGCTCTTGTTCCGATCGTTACGACACTCGCTCTTCTTTTCGGATCAATCATCACTGGTGCGATTTTAACGGAAACGATTTTCTCTTGGCCGGGAATTGGTAAGTGGATCGTTGCAAGTATTACATCGCGCGATTATCCTGTTATTCAAGGCGGAGTTCTCATCATCTCTTTCATCATTATTCTCACGAATATTCTCGTGGATATTATTTATTATTTCCTCAACCCCAAGATGAGAAATTAAGGCGAGGAACTAAATTTATGAAACAATTTTTTAACGAACTCTATTTTGAATTGAAAAAAAACCGCGGGGCCATGGCCGGAGTGATCATCATTATCATCAGTGTGTTCATCGCTCTTTTTGCGCCAGTGATTGCGCCTCACGATCCGACTCACGTCTTTGCCGATGCCTTAAGACTTCCTCCTTCGTTTACTGAAGGCGGTCGCGCAGGATTTTTCTTCGGTACAGATGATATCGGTCGCGATCTTCTTTCCCGTCTCATTTATGGATCGAGAATCTCTCTCGCTGTCGGATTTCTTGTTGTTATTCTCGCTCTTATCAGCGGAACAATTCTCGGAGTTGTCGCTGGATTTTACGGTGGATTCGTCGATCGAATTATCATGAGATTCACTGACCTCATCATGTCACTGCCGAGTATTTTATTTGCGATCGTTATCGTTGCGGTTCTTGGACCGGGGATTACAAACGCGATCATCGCTGTTGCGATCGTTGCCATTCCAAACTTTATTCGTATTATTCGCGCGCAAGTGATGGTCGAAAAAAATCGTCAGTACGTTTCTGCCGCTAAACTTTTTGGCGCAGGAAATTTTCGTCTGATGTTTGTGGAAATTCTTCCCAACTGTATGGCACCTTTGATTGTTCAGGCAACGCTTGGATTTTCAGATGGGATTTTGAACGTAGCTGCTCTCGGCTTTTTAGGATTGGGGGCCCAAGCTCCGATGTCTGAATGGGGAACGATGCTATCAGATGCCAGAAGTTTTATCGAGTCGAGCCCGTGGATGGTGACCCTTCCGGGTGTTTGTATTTTGATTACTGTTTTATCGTTTAACCTTTTAGGTGATGGATTAAGAGATGCACTCGATCCTCGCTTAAAAAAGCAGAACTAATTTATGAGCGATTTACTACACGTAGAAAATTTAAATATTTATTTTAAGTCGGATAAAAATCCGGAACCGATTCACGCTGTTCGCGATCTTTCTTTCTCTTTAAAGCAAGGAGAAATGTTGGGAGTCGTCGGTGAATCAGGATCGGGAAAAAGTATTACGAACCTCGCCCTCATGGGAATCTTAGGTGACAGTGCGATCGTTAAAGCGAAAGAATGTACTTTCAACAATCGTAACTTGCTCGCGCTTAAAGAAAGTGAATGGCAACGAGTTCGCGGTGGCGAAATCTCGATGATCTTCCAGGACCCGATGACGGCACTCAATCCGTTTCTCACTGTTGAATATCAATTGGTGGAAACTATTGTTGCCCACTTAAAATGCTCTAAAAAAGAAGCGCGCGAGCGTGCGATCGAACTTCTTTCTCAAGTTGGGATTACCTCACCTGCGGAAAGATTAAAGGCCTACCCGTTCGAGCTTTCTGGAGGAATGGCCCAAAGAGTGATGATCGCGATGGCGATCTCTACAGGCCCGAAACTTTTGATCGCTGATGAACCGACGACAGCTCTCGATGTGACGATTCAAAAACAAATCCTTACGCTTATTAAATCACTTCAAGAAAAAAATAATATGTCTGTTATCCTCGTCACTCACGACCTCGGAGTTGTCAGTGAATTCAGTGAGCGCGTGCAAGTTATGTACGCCGGTGAACTCGTTGAAACAGGAAAAACAAAAGAGATCATCGCAGCTCCTCATCACCCCTACACGCACGGACTTCTTTCGTCTCGTCCGGGTGCCGTAGAGAGAAAAGCAAAAACGCCCCTTCCTTCTATTCCGGGAATGGTTCCGGCGTTTCATCAAAGACCGACGGGATGTCAATTCAATCCACGTTGTGAAAAAGTACAAAGTGATTGTTTAACTCATGCAATCGCTCTTCACGGAGAACAGGCCCGCCTTGTTCGCTGTATCCATCCTTTTAAAGGAGATCACCTATGAGTGAATCAAATGAATTACTAAGAGTGGAATCCGTAGATAAAGTGTTCGACATCAAAAAGATGTTCAAACCGACAATGAAACTCAAAGCGCTTTCTGATATCCACTTTCACGTAGGAAGAAAAGAAACGTTAGGAATCGTTGGTGAATCTGGTTGTGGAAAAAGTACACTCGCAAAAGTTTTAACAAAACTTGAAGAGCGAACAGCTGGAAATATTCAATTGCTCGGAAAAAGTTTCGACAGTTTCACAGGAGCAGAATTCCATTCAGCGATCCAAATGGTTTTCCAGGACCCGTATCAATCATTGAATCCGAGAAAAAAAGCACTCGATATTATCGCTGATCCACTTGTGATCAACACTCAAAAATCACGCAAAGAAATTGATGAACAAGTTCTTGCGATGATGAAGAAAGTTGGATTAAGGGAAGAATTTTCAAAACGCTACCCACACCACTTTAGTGGTGGACAACGTCAGCGTTTGGGAATCGCCAGAGCACTTATGCTTCATCCGGAAATTTTAATTCTTGATGAGCCTGTTTCTGCTCTCGATGTTTCAATCCAGGCGCAAGTTTTAAATCTCTTGCTCGAACTTCAGCAGGAATTTTCTCTCGCGTACTTATTCATCTCTCACGACCTCTCTGTCATTCAACATATGTCAGATCGCATTCTCGTTATGTATCTCGGACGTGTCGTTGAATACGGAAGTCGCGATCAGATTTTCAATAATCCGCTTCACCCCTACACTCAAATCTTGCTTGAGAGTGCTCCGAAAACTAATCGCGAGCACGCGCAATCAGAATCGACAATTAAAGGTGAACTTCCTTCTGCACTCAACCTTCCAAAGGGATGTGCGTTTGAACCTCGTTGCCCGTATGCTACTGCAGAATGCAAGCAAAACGTTCCAGTGCTTGAAATGAAACAAGGAAGAGAAGTCGCTTGTTTTAATGCCAAATAAATAACTAAGTCCCGTATATTTTTCCGGCCCGGTCTATGCACCTCTTACTCTATATGTGGAGGTGTTATGACTTACTTTAAAGATCGTGAAACCGCTGCTAACGAGTTACTCAAAAAGTTGTGCAAATACCGGGATCAAAATCCCATAGTTGCCGGCATTCCTCGCGGGGCCATGCCGATGGCGAAAATTATCGCTGACGGTTTAGGTGCAGAACTCGGGGCCATCCTCACTCGCAAAATTCCCCATCCCGACAATGAAGAATTTGCTATTGGTTCAATAGGGATATCAGGAAACATTCATTTGCTTTCTCATGTGAATGAGTTTTATCAAATTCCTGAGAGCTATATTGAAGCGGAAGCCAAAAGACAGTTAGATGTTTTGAAACGCAGACAAAGTCAGTACGGACTCAATGCCGTCGATATGCGCGGACGAACTGTCATCATCGTTGACGATGGAATTGCAACAGGGGCCACGGTGATTGGAGGAATTGCAGAAGCAAAAGCTCTTGGGGCCAAGACGATTGTCGTCGCCACACCAGTTTCATCCGTTTCAGCAGCAAAACGAATTACACCAATGGTAGATGAATATGTGTCTTTATATACGCCGGAAGGATTCTATGCCGTCGCCCAGTTTTATCTGAACTTTCCTCAAGTGAGCGACAGCGAAGTCATCGGGATGCTACACGCTTCTCAAAGTGCACAGACTTAAGGCCATCTTTGCGGAAAGAAAACACCTTTTTTATTCTGAAAAATTTGAATAAACGAAGAAGGATATTTTGCCGTCATGATGATAAGTGAAGATAAAAAATTCTGGTACGGTGTACGCAGCGAATTTCTTCTGAAACCAATTCCAATCGACGTGCTCGTGTTCTCTACCATGTGCCAGGTGAATCCTGGATTGAAATAAAAATCTCCCGGTTCCAACGTAAATTCAGTCATTGGAATTTTTGAGAAGAATTCTTTTTGCGATTCAAGTCTCGGATCGCTGTGATCAGGTGGTGCTAAGAAATACGGCTGACGATCAATCAATGGATTTAACAGTGGAGTGTATTTTTCATGAATCAAAGTCCATTTTTTTGTTCCGTGAATTTGCATGAAGTACACGTTGCTGAGAGCACAGTGATAAAGAGTGTGTGTTCCTTTCGCTCCCATAAAAAACTGGCGGGAGCTTTCGCTGCCAAAAGAATTTTTGTAAATATTAAAATCTTCCGGACGCAAATGTTTGTAAAGTTCAGGTACTCTGTGAAGAATATTACTGAGCTTTAAATATTTCGCACTTCCCTTCTGAATTTGCGCTACGATTTCTCTGATAGGTGTTTCAGTGTATTTATCTTTTCCTAAAAGATCCGGAGTCACAAACGGTTCTTCAAGATCGCCGTAATTTTCAGCAAACCATTCTGGTGACCAATATTTTACAGCAGGCCATTCTTTTCCAAACCCTTTAATGACGAAAGGAATTCTTGGAATAATATAATTATTGATAACAATTTCAGGTGGAGTGTCTTTATCCAGATAAACGATGGGAGAAATATTTAATTCACCATCAGTTTTAATACGATTAATAATTTTTTCTGAAAGTTCATTTCTCTTTTTTCCGAAATATCCCAGTTCATCCTGACGACCGAACCAGTGTTCTACGATCCAGTAAAAATGATATAGGTATTTTTCAAACAGTGAGTATGGAGCTTTCATGTGATCACCTAATTAAATATAAAGATAAAAAAGTTTCTTAAATTCTCTAATGAGAGAGACTTTTCTGCAACTTTTTTTCAGAGCGAACGACTGTTCTTTTCTTCAAAATATGCACGCGAAGAAGCGAGCTCACAAGCTGTTCAAATCCAGTGAGAGGCGTGCGTTTAACAATTCTGAATAAAGATTCAAAAATCCTGATTGGTCTCATTAAAAATGAAAGAAAATAAAAATAACCAATGCTGCCGATGACAAGTGGTTGAATGAGGAGATCGGGAATGTGTTGTGAATACGATTTGATTCTGCGAGTTCGATTGTACACGTTCAAAGTGTAGTACAAATATTTGCTTCCATACTTCTGTGAAAGTTTCTCGATGCTGCCGTCTTTTTCAAGTTGAGCATAGAGCTCGCTTCCGCAATAAGGAACGAAAGGAAAAACGGAAAGATCATTGAGACCGAGACAGGCCATTTTTGTGATGTATTTAAGCGATTCAAAAACTTCGTACAATGTTTGATCAGGGAATCCATAGAGAATCGTTGCGCGGGAAAAAATGCCGACGCGAGAACATTCGGCGATTGAGCGAGACATATTTTCAAGATTAACTTTTTTCTTGATGCGTGTGAGTGTTTCTTTTGATCCGCTCTCGGGAGCGTACTGAACCCGCAAAGCACCCGAACGTTTCATAAGTGATAATACTTCATGATCGAGGGCTTCCGATCTCGTTCCAGACGGCAAGGCCCATGAGATATTCAAATTTTCTTTGATCATCTCTTCGCAAAATTCCACAATGATTTTTTTATTGACAATAGCGGTTGGATCAAAAAAATCGATGTGAGTGATTTGATAGCGGGAAATATAATATTTAATTTCTTTCACAACATCTTTTGGTGAACGCGAATACCAGCTCGTTCCCCATACCTGAGGATTCGTACAAAACGTACACGAGTAAGGACAGCCGCGGGAAAAAATCATCGGCATCGAACGCGTGTGTTGAACTCCGTAACCTCTTCCCGTACTCAGATAATTTTCAAGCGGAATTTTTTCCCACGACGGCCATGGAATTTTATCCAGATTTTTCATGCGCGTGCGAGGTCCGTTGCGGACAATTGTTCCCGCACTATTTTTGAAAGCGATACCAGCAATCGATTCTAAATGATCATTTCGCAAAATTTCTTCAAGCTTTTCCTCACCTTCTCCTAAAACAATGATATCCACTTCAGGAGTGTCTTCGAAAACTTCTTCCATCATCACGGTCGGATGCTCTCCTCCCAAAATGATTTTTGTATTCGGTCTTTCTCGACGGATTTTTTTTATCAGCTCGCGAATATAAATCCACTCATTAGAAAACATACAAGAGATACCGACGAATCGATCGTCTTTATGAATGCGTGCGATGATCTCCTCTAACGAGAGGCCTTGCGCGAGAATTTTTGTGTCTTCGAATTCTGCAATTTGCACGTACGTATCGAGTGCCTCACCCAAGGCATCGACGACTTTCACACTCAACCCGGCTTGTTCGACAAAAGAAGCGAGATAGGCCAACGATAGCGGCGGAACACCTGTATGACTTGAAAGGCTGTCCTCGGAAATAATGAATGGAGGTCTGATTAAGACGACATCTACCATACTAAATATTATACCACGAAATTGGAGTTTAACTCTGAATCACGGCAAGGAATATGAGAATCAACCACATGATTTTATAACGCCTGTTGCGATTTGAACTTTATTTTCCGGGGACGAACTTCTATGATAGCGCCAACTAACAGATAATAAGAAAAGCATTGCAAATGAAGGATCTCCTATGGGTTTAATGTATCTTTTTCCAGTGAGTGATGACGAAGGCGATCGTACGGAAATTCGCAACGACAACAATAAAAAAACCGTTGTTCTCAAAACATACGGACTGCCGATGATCTTCTGGGGTTATCTCGCTGCTTGTTTAATCGTTGTAGCGAGCATGTGGCTTGCTTCACGCGCTTCCATTAATAAATTGATGTCGTACGATGATCCAGGTCTCATGGCCCTTGGAATGCTCGTTAAATACACATTGATCGCAACGCCGATTGTTCTTCTTGGCTTTTTTTTCTACGAAAAACAAATTCAAAAAAGTGGAAACGAATTAAAACTCGTCTACAAAGTTTTTTTCATCACCATGTATTCGAAACAAATTCCTCTCGACAGCGCCGATGCTTTTCTTGTTGATCACTATATGGATTCACCAAACATGGCGAAGATCTACAATAAAGATGAGCTGAAAGGGTTTGAGAACAAAGGTTATTTTGAACTGCGTGTTTTAAGTGGCGGACAAAAAATTCTTATCGATCGTCACTCGAGAAAAGCTGATTTGTTAAAAATGAAGGAAACACTTTTGAGATATTAGTTCGAAACCGTTTTTCCGTTCCCGATGGCCGGTCTCAGTTTCCGTCATCAGTCACCGTCTCGGTAAACCGTTACGGTGACGGTATCGGGAACAGTTGTCGGCCATCGGGCACGGTTAAACGGTTTTATTCAAAGAACTTAACCAATTCCTTAATCACAACACCACGATTAACATCTCTATCCATCATCACTTCGTGTTTAGAAGTTTCAAGATAAATACGTTTACAGTTAGCGGCTTCCTGACAAAGTTTAACCATCTCACTTGGCTCTGAATACGCTTCAAGACCAGCATTGAACACTCGAAGTGGAACACTGATTTCATGATAACGAGAGCGCATTGGGTTTGTTCCTCTCATAATTTCGAGAACCCAGCGATTGGAAACGCCACCGAGTTTTGCTGTTGGATAAGTATCAAACATACTCATCGCCATTACAAAACGTTCAGGACTTGTTGTAAAAGTATTTTTTTCAAATGTTGCTTTTGGATCAAAGCCAGTTTGTCCAATGGCAAACTTCGCTCCACGGCCAGCGAGAGTTTGTGTTTCAACAATCGTACGCGCTGTTGTATATGAATAAGGCTTCGTCATGATTTTAAGCATCGGTGAACTAAGTGCTACGCGCTCAAATACGTTTGGATTTTTTAGAATGAATGCAGTCGCAATTCCCGCGCCCATTGAGTGAGCGAGTAAAAATTTGTGTTCGCATTTTTTATCTAAATACTGCAGACGAACGAATGTTTCGATGTCTTTCACATAGTTTTCGAAATGATCGACGTATCCCATGTCAGCAGTCGCGGCCATTCTTCCCGACTGACCTTGACCTCTGTGATCCATCAAATAGAAGTCGAGATTTTTTCCCGTAGGAGTTTGCAGAAGATCGTAAATGACTTCAGCATATTTTTCGACTGGTTCAGTTCTTCCAGGAAGAATGACAAGACAGTTTTGGGCCTGTGCTTGAGTATATGTACGGTAGTGAATAGAAACGTTTTCAGCGCCTGCAAAAGTGCCTTCGCCCATTTTGTGAATGAGAGGAGTAATCTTTGCAGCGTAGTCCGCTTGATAATTTGTTTCACTGAGAGCGAAAAGATTTTGAGAAAGCAGTAACAAACCAATGAGTCCTAGTAGCTTCATAAAGTTCCCCCTAGCTTCTAAATTTTTTAAAATCCTTATCTGACTGAGAAATTTCTTTTGTTTTTTCCGAAAGAACTTTGTTTTCTTTTTCTTCTCTTTTTTCTTCTTGTTCTTTCGCTATTCTTTCATCGCGCAGCTTTTGTTTTTCTGCTGACAAAGGACGTGTGTATACGTTTTTCTCGTAATCAACTTTATCTGTATCAAAAAACTTTGGGCGTTTTCCACCTTGAAGTTTTTTAGGAGCACTATCTTTATCTTTTTCCCAGTGCTTTTGCCAGTTTTCTGTTTTATGTTTTTGATCGCGATCAAACTCAGCGCGTTCCTGCTCTTTAGCTTGTCTTATTTCAGCAACATCACTTTCTTTTCTGACGTGCGTTTTGATTTGTTTTTTTTTAGAAAAGTTATTCGTTTTGCTCTTGAGTTTTTCTTCATCACTCGCTTTATCGTGCTTTGTAATGTCGATTGTGATGTCTCCACCAGTCACGCATGTCTGGCAAGCAAGACGTTCTTTTGTAATGTGAAACACATTTCCAAGAAGTTTTAGTTCGTTGAATGGCGGAGGAGTAATATAGTCTTCTCCCGACACCACTTTGATAATGCAGTCAGAGCAAGTTGCGTGTCCGCCACAGCTCGATTTGATATAAACATTTTGTTCGCGTAAACACGCAAGAAGGTTTTTTCCTTCTTCAACCTCGACAACTTCTCCCGAAGGTTTAAGTGTCACTTTAAATGTAGGTCTATTTGAGTCTGTCATAAATTCCTTAAACGTTACGTTTGATTTGGTCTTCGACCTTCGCCATGATTTTTGGCTTTAGTGCGCGAAGAATGATCGAAAGATCAATGTCTGCTTCACAGTGACTTTCAAAAAAACTAAGTGTCAGAGTGAAGCCAGGGCCTTTAGAAATAATTTTTTTATCGTTATCGTCGTATGAGACGTCAGCTTTTACCTGCATCTTCTCTGCAAATTCAGGAGATGAAATCACTGACTTTACTTTGTTATAGGCTTCAGCAGCACTTTGTGATTTGCTATAATCAATTCTCACGAGTCACTCTCCCTCAAAATGTTTTTTAGTTTCTTCTATTAGTTTTTCCCGGTCGATCCGAATCCGCCGGCCCCGCGAGTTGTTTCAGATAAATCATCTGACGTCACAACATAACGAGCTTGAGTCACAGGAGCTAAAACTAGTTGAGCTACGCGATCACCGTGGTTGATAATTTCTTCTTTCGTTCCGAGGTTTCCTAAAATAATTTTCACTTCGCCACGGTAATCTGAATCAATTGTTCCTGGAGAATTGAGAACCATTAAACCTGTCTTGAAAGAAAGTCCTGAACGTGGACGAACTTGAATTTCATATCCGTGTGGGATTTCCATAGAAAGACCAGTGGGAACGAGTACACGCTCCCCTGGTTTTAATAACATTTTTTCGCCAGTGCCGAGGCTCGCACGTACGTCCGCGCCTGCAGCACCAGTTGTTTCATAACTTGGAAGTGGAAAGCTTTCATCATAGTGAGAAAGTTTTTTTACTTTTACGTCGATCATCGCGATTACTTCCCTTCTTTCTTCTTAACTGGAGCAACAGCTTTAGCTGACAATTTGATTCTTCCCATTTTGTCGATTTCTAAAACTTTTACTTTAATCATGTCGCCTTCTGAGATGTAGTCAGCAGGGTTTTGAACGCGTTCATCAGAAAGTTCTGAAACGTGAACAAGACCAGAAACTCCACCAGCGATTTCAACGAATGCTCCGTATTCTTTAATCGAATCAACACGTGCTTCATAGATTGAACCAATTTCTGGTCCATTGATTTGCATATTGATTGTGCTGATTGCATTTTTAAGAATGTCCATATCAACACCAAGAACTTTTACCATTCCTTCTTCAGTGATTTCGATTGTCACTTTGAATTCTTCTTGAAGTTTCTTGATATTTTTTCCACCAGGTCCGATTAGAGCTCCAATTTTATCTGTTGGAATCATAGTCGTCATGATTGTTGGAACACCTGGTTTGAATCCTTCTCTTGGAACAGAAATAGTTTTCGCCATTTCTCCAAGGATATGCATTCTTCCTTTGTACGCTTGTCCGATAGCATCTTCGATAATCGCTGGAGTTAATCCAGTGATCTTGATGTCCATCTGAATTGCTGTTACACCGTCTTTTGTTCCTGCTACTTTAAAGTCCAGATCTCCTAAATGATCTTCATCTCCAAGAATGTCTGTTAGAACTTTGTAATTTGCTCCGTCAGTTACTAATCCCATTGCGATACCTGCAACTGGGTTGACGATAGGAATACCTGCATCCATCAATGCCATTGATCCAGAACACACAGATCCCATTGAAGATGATCCGTTTGATTCAAGAACTTCACACACGATTCTTGTTGTGTAAGCGAATTTTTCTTGTGGTGGCATTACTGCTTTAAGTGCGCGCTCAGCAAGGTTACCGTGACCTAATTCACGTCTACCAGCTCCGCGTGATCCTTTGGCCTCACCAACAGAGAATCCAGGGAAGTTATAGTGTAAGTAGAATTTATCGTAAGTAAGGCCAGAGATACGATCGTGCATTTGATCGCCTGTTGATCCACCAACAGTAACTGTCGCCATAACTTGTGTTTCACCACGTGTGAAAAGTGAAGATCCGTGTGGAGCGCTTAAAACTGAAACTTCAGTTTCAATTTTTCTAACTTCATCAAGTTTTCTTCCAGCGATACGTTTTCCTTCTTTCAGGATGTCCGCTCTCATCATGTCATAAAGAAGTCCGTCTACTGCTTTGAAAGCTTCTTTAGATGCACCTTTATCGTCTTTGAATCCGAAAGCCGCTGGATCAGCTTTGATAGCGTCAGCAACAGTTTTTGTAAGTGCTCTTACAGCTGTTTGACGTTCCATTTTATCGTTCACAGCTAGAGCTGCTCTTGCTGCTGATGAATATTCTGCAGCAACTTTTGAACTTAGAGTTGTGTTTGTTTCTGCTGAAACGTACTCACGTTTTTTCTTTCCAACTTCTTTTTGCATTTTAGCTACGAGATCACAGTATTCTTTAATCGCTGAGTGACCGAAGTTGATTGCTCCAAGAACTTCTTTTTCCGGAACGATTTGGGCTTCACCTTCAACCATTAGGATCGCTTCTTTAGAAGCAGCTACTGCGATTTCGATATCTGATTTTGCCCAGTCTGCGTGATTTGGGTTTAGTACGTATTGACCGTCGATACGACCAACTTTACACAGACCGATTGGAGCTGTGAAAGGAATGTCTGAAATAGCGATAGCAGCACCGGCACCAAGTCCAGCGAGAACTTCAGGGTCACCTGCTTCGTTGTAAGAAAGAACACTACATGTAACAACAGTGTCGAACATATAGTCGCTTGGGAACATCGGGCGAAGAGGGCGGTCGATCAAACGACACGCTAAAATTTCAGCAGTCGAAGGGCGGTTTTCTCTCTTCATGAAACCACCTAAGAATTTTCCTGCTCCGTAAAATTTCTCTTGATACTCAACTAGAAGTGGAAAGAAATCTTGCCCGTCTTTTAGTTCTCTTGCTGAACACACAGCTACTAGAACTTGTGTTCCGTTACAGCTAACGAGAACTGATCCGTCAGCTTGTTTTGCCATACGCCCTGTTTCAATCGTTACAGTTTTTCCACCGTAATTAAGGCTGTACTCTTTTTTGTTGTTTAATCCCATAAAATCTCCATGAAGCATCTCTAGATTAGTCTAGGGTGATGCGGTTTATGGAAAAAGATTTTTTAGATTTATGAGCTAGATTTTTAAAAGATAATTCAAAACAGTGGTGCAAGTCTTTATAATTTTTTAACCGAACACTGCTTTCAAATATCCTTCAAAATCCACACCCAAAAATTTCGAAGTCTTTTTCCTAAGTAATAGTTTAGCTGCTAAAAACAAAAAGGGAACCCGAAGGTTCCCTTTTCTTTAAGTCTTTTTTACTTTCTTAGACCAAGTTTCTTAATTAGAGCTTGGTATTTTTTCTCATCAGTTTTGCTTAGGTAAGAAAGAAGTCTCTTTCTTTGTCCGATTAGCTTTAAAAGACCTCTGTTTCCAGAGTAATCGTGCTTGTTAGCAGCGAAGTGAGGTGCAAGATTGTTGATACGAGTTGTGATCAACGCAACTTGTACAGCTGTACATCCTGAGTCTTTTTCTGATGATCCGAATTCTTTTCCGAATTCAGCTACGATTTTTTTTGATTCTGCTAGAGTAATCATTTTTTTGTTCTCCTCGCCAAGAACCCAGCATGAATAACATTATCCAAACCGAGCAAAAGGTGTTTAATAGTTTTGATGTTTTAGCGGATAAATTCAGACATGTAAACCTTTAAATTGTTTATCAGTCTCTCCTCGATCTGGCGGATTCTCTCGCGGGAAACGCCGTATTGGTCTGCGATACTTTGAAGCGACGCAGGAACTTCCGACAACAACCTCTTTTCAAAGATTTCGCGGTCGCGCTCTTTCAAATCGTCCAGAAAGCTCTTCAAATGGTCTTTCAAGATCTCGACTCCCTGAAGGTCGCTCAGGCGTTCATCGACAGGAATTTCGTCCTGGTTCGTGAGCACATCCCCTAAACTTGGGCCATCGTTATCCAGTTTAGCTTCGATCGAAAGCTCGCCGCCGCCACTGCCTAAGCGCTTGTCCATGACGGCCACGGATTTTTCCGAGACGCCAAGATTCTGGCCGATAAGTTTATTGTCGGGAGTGATCCCCATGCTGATCAGACGTTCTTTTTCTTTCAGCAAATTAAAAAATAGTTTTTTCTGCTCGTTCGTCGTTCCAATTTTTACCAGGCGGAAGTTATCGAGAATGAATTTTAAAATATACGATCTGATCCACCAGCTCGCGTAGTAAGAAAGTTTCGCGCCTTTTGTGCTGTCGTATTTTGAAACGGCCTTCATGAGACCGATGTTTCCTTCTTGAATGAGATCCATAACATTTTGCCAGGCCGAACGATATTCGAGAGCGATTTTTACAACGAGTCTCAAGTTCGCGAGAACAAGTTTCTTCGCCACTTCGATATCACCAGTCTCCTGCATTTCTTTAATGAGCGCTTCTTCTTCTTCACTTGTCAGAAGTTTGTAGCGGCCGATTTCTTTCACGTATTGAGTAAGTGGATCTGTTGACGATGTCGTTGCCGGAAAATGCGGATGATTTAAAACTTTGTCGACAATATCCAAATCGTGGTGAGTTTTTTCACTGATCACTGCAGGAAGAATAACTTCGGCCTTTGGGGTTTTTGTTGTCGATTCTTTTTTTGATTTTGACATGGAAGAATTTTACTCCATCTCGTGGACCTTGTCATGAAAAGGTCGAGCTTTATTTCGACTGCGCTTTTTGTTGACTACTTTGAACAGTTTTCTGGTGGTTGATGTATTTGAGAGCGAAAACCCCATAATTTAACTCTATAGGAATAGGAAGAAATCCAGAAGTTTCCATTTTGTAACTGCGATCGGAAACGGACATAATTTGTTCGGAGAGCTCGCCGGCAATCAACCCTTCGAGGTCACCTTTCCAAGGGGGAATAAGAAATTTTTCGCGCGCTTCATTTACATCTTTTGTCAGCTGCATTTTAAAGCGTCGAAGTAATCTTTCTTTCTCTGCTGTATTTCGCGGATCCAGTTCTTTTAAAGTTTCGCGATAGTAATTGAGAAAACTTTTTTGAACATTCACGATAAAGCTCACGCGTACTTTTCCCGTTCTCTGGGTCACGCGATCAAACTCTCCCAGGTTCACATCAAAGGCCACTTTATATTTTGGAACAACCGGATTGAAATAAATTCGTCTCTCAACTAATTCAAGAGTGAGCGGTTCTTCAAAATACAGTTCGCGCCCCTGAACCTCCGCTTGATTCTTCGCCCATTTGCTCCAGGTAAAGTCGACACTCGAACGAAGCACGTCTTCTCCGCGACTGAATTTATCTCCACGTAAAAGAAAATCCGGAACGCCTGTAATGAGAGCGATAAATTGTGAATTGATAAAATTCTCTTCATCAAAACTGATCGAGTTCATCATCTTGGCAATGCGCTCGTCGTTTTCGGTCGGTTTGTAATCTATGGTCTGCCAATCATTGCAATACAGACGGCGCAAATCTTCCGAGAGATTTGTTCCTCCGACAGAGTAATAAACTTTATTATAAAAATTATCTCTGAAGGTTTTTCGACAAATGAGATTATCACACCACACTTGAACAGTGTTTTTATCTTCTTTCATGAACACGGCGTTTTCCGCTTCTCTCCAGTCGATAGTCTGATTATTCATCTGGCGGGTGAAAAAAGACATGAGCGTCGGATTTTTTAGAATGGGTACCATGAGTCCCGCATTCGTCGGATTTCCACTCCACGAACAAATCGACTGGAAAAGTTTTACAGTGTATTTGAATTCCTGTTCCAATGCTGTTTTCGGAGGAAGGTAACTGTCGAGGTTGTCCGGAAAATAAGGATTGCCTGCGACTGTTGGAAGTTTGAAAGTGTTATCGCGATCGAACTTCACCAGAAAATTATTGCGCAATTCTTTTTTCGAAATGACAGACAAATTATTTGAACAATAATTTCCAACGAGATTGTCGACGAGGTTTGTATACTCGTCTTTTGTAAATTCTAAGGCCTTTGCATACTGAGGAATCGCTCTCGTCGTTAAATCCAGACCGATGTATTGAATCTCAGAGAGCATCGAGCGCATCACCTGCACTTTCTCCCATTCTGTCGCGTAATGAATCGGACGCTGTTGCTTGCAATAATTAAGTGTGTTTTTTCCCTCTTCATAAAAACCGCGATAGAGGGCGAGTTCGCGTTTATAACTCTTGCTCACATTCGACATGGATTTATCGCGGGAGAAAACATAGTTGAGTGGATCAGTTTCGTTCTCGGAGTAGCTCTCAGAAAAATTTCCCAACACCAAACTCTCAATGGGGGCCAGCGCCCACACTTGTGTGCTTACGAAAGTAAGAAATAAGAGAAAAACTGTTCTGTAAAACATATTCAAGTTATCGGGACTTTAACCGAAAAATTAAATATGAAATCAAAGATCTATCAAAGAGTGAACATTTTATTCCTGAGCGCGATGCTTGGGTTTGCTCTTTACGCTCAGAGTACTCATGCAGGAGACGCGGACGTTCTCTCTGCGGCCACACTTAAAGAAATCTGGTTTCAAGATGACGAGTTCAGCGATGCTGCCGACATTGAGTCCGCACTCAGCAATGAAACTTATAATATCGGAAACGATCTCGACAGTCTTTTGCATGCAAAATCCAGAATGATCAGCGGTGATTTACGAACAGCTAAATTCTACCTCAATCGAATCAACGATAAAAAAAGCAAACTCTCTGCAGTCAAAAAACGTTATCTCGCAACGATCGCTTTTATCGAAGGCGATTTTAAAACTTCACTCGATTATCTAAGCGATAAAAGACTTTCTGATATCACGATCTACCCACAAGTCTGTTTGCTGAAGATGATTAACTACATGGCCGTGAATCGCATCGACGATCTGAAAACAGAAAAAGAAATGTGTATGTATTACACTGGAAAAAATTCGAAAAACGATGAATTCTGGCTCGATACAATGGTTAAACTGAAACTTAAAGACAGTTATGGAGTGAAGAGAAATCTTTTAACCGATACCGAATCGACTCTGTCTGATGATGAGATGTCGCGACTGTGGCTTAAAACTGGTTTGTATCTGAACAAAGAAAAAGATCTTTTAAATCTTCTTTCCGTTCTTCCTGAAAACTCTTATCAGTCAAAACGTCTTCGCGAAATTATTGCGTTCATGTATCTTCGTTCGGGAAATGCAGGAGACAAAGCAAAAGCACTGTCGTTTATCGACGATATTGATTCTGCCAATGCTGAAAACATCAAAGGAAATATCAACCTTCAAAATAAAGAATACGAACTTGCCTTCGGTCATTTCCGTTTAGCACTTCAGAAAAAACAAGATTCCACAAACTCAGTTGAACGCGCGATTCCTCTCGCATGGCTTTTGAGTCAGTGGAAAGATGGTCTGGCAATGCTCGACAACAATGTCAATCGCACTCTCGATCCGAGAAACAAACGCGCCATTCGTATCGCCTTCCTCATTCGCGAAAAACGATTTGCGGAGGCAGAAAAAGAACTCACTCTTTTAAAAATTGATTTTCAACAAGAACCTCCTTTCGAAGTCAACATCATGGACAGCTATGTCTCGCTCATTCAAGGAGCGACCGAGAAAAAATTTGATCCTCGCAAAGTTGAAGAGAGCACAGAAAAGGCCTGTCGATCGTTTGATGGTATCAGTTGCTGGATCTCATTGCAGATGACGATGTGGGAGAATTTAGGAAAGACGATTAAACGTGATGATCTTGTCTACAGTGATAAAGAGATGACGATTGATTCGCTTAAAGAAAAAAAGCCTGTTATGCCGCTGAAAGAGACTATTACAGTTGATCAGAGAGACATTGAAGAGTTGGATAGTGAAGGTATCCAACTCATGAAAGTTGTAAAATAAAATTAAATATCCGCCATGTATTTAAGTTCAAATCCATGCGTCTTGCGATCTGAATAATTCGTTCCCGTTGCTCCTTCCACTTTCTGCGTCTGATTTTCAACATTGAATCCGAGACCGAGCCATTGTTTTTCTTTCAAGCGATACTTCGGAAGAATTTCCAACAAGAATCCCCCGCCTGGATTGACGACAATGGTATTGATACGTTTTCTAAAAGTAAAAAGTCCGCCGATTGTTGTGTCGAGTGACCATTTCTCTCCTTTCCAAAATTCTGCATTCACACCAGCGCTTAAACGCGAGAGAACGATTCTTTGCAGATCATAGGCATTGTTGTTGCTGTTAGCAGTTTGATTAAAGAAGTGTTCCTGATGAAGTCCGAATTTTCCAAAGAAGTTTAAGTTCTTTGAAAAAGCGTATTTCGTTCCGAACGCAAGGCCCATTAATTTTTTTGATTCTTGAGATACATTTTCTGGTTTGTCGTCAGAGAAATTGACAATGCTGTAATCAACGTTGACCGTTGGAGAGAAACGATTATTAGTGGCCATATCCCACTCAAAAGCAAAACGCGCAGAAGAGTTAGATTTAATTCCAACAAATGGCATATCGCTGCGATTTGCATTTGATTTCATCTCCTGACTCATTCCCCAGATTGAAAAGACGAGGCGATCACGAATAAATTTTTCATTGACGTTGAAAGGAATTTCTTTTTCAACAACTGGTTCACCCACGACGATATCACGGGCGATTGTTTTGTTCATATCTTCTTTAAGAGCGAGAAGCTCTGGAGCTTTTTCTGCTTCACTTTGAAGAACGAATCCTTTTTTAGCGTCGAGAGTAAGTCCTTTTGGGGCCACGTATTGTCCGGTATCAGCATCGACGTTACCGACAGTGTTCGCCACGTAAACTCCGCTCTTCGTATCCAATTTGGCATCGTCAGCAGGAGCGACATAAAGACCAGTGTTCAAATCGATGAAGCCTCCCGATTTTGGAGCGAAGTCTCCCGTCTTTGCATTGTAAAGACCTTCAAGCGGAGCTTTTTGTTCAGCAACTGCGATTGTCGTTTTCATTTTGCTTGCGTCTGCAAGTTTTAAATTCGCTGTGTTTTTTTCCTGGAAATCAGTGTTCTTATTAAGCGCTTCCAACTGCACTGGAGAAATTTTTACGGGAAGTGAAGCCTTCTTCAATGAATCAGAAGAAAAAGAGTTCTGTCCAGGAGGAACGAGGACTGTATCATGTTTGCTCAGAATTTTATTCAACTCGGCCACTTCATCAAGTTTCTTTGCCGGAACTTCTTTGATGACCGGATCTTTTGTCACTTCATCACGCTCTACAACTTTAACTGGGGCTTCTTCTAATTTTTCATAGGTCTTTTCATCGACCTTCGCCATCGCCACTTCTCCTCTGTATGTGAGAAGGGATGTCATTTTATTATCCGGATTATAGATCGTCTGGAAATCCGTTCCGCGAACACCAAGGGCAGCTGTTCTTGTTTTAATAAAAAATTTATTTCCATTTGGATTCGCATCCTTTTCAACTTCTGTTCTGATGCGACCTTTGAGCAAAGAAATGATTCCCACTGAATCTTTTTTCATTTCAGTGATGACGATTTTACTTTCGGGACCGACATTGAGTTCAGAGTTATCGATGAACTTGATTTTGATAAAGCTTTTAGGGCCTGTCACAATCGAAGTATCTTCAACAAATTTATCGCCGAGATTGATTGCCTTGGCCAAATGAGCAGTTGGAGGTAACTGAGTCGCTTCACCTCTCAGCTTGACCACTTCAGCAATTGGATGTGCTGGCGCGTTTGCCAAAGCGAATGAGGGAAAAACAAGAAGACAAAAAAGATTCACAAGTCTCATGACTGACCTATCAAAAATCGAGTTGATAATTTTTTATTTATTTTACTCTGATTTCTGAAGGCCAGTCTACTAGTTCTTTTTTGATTTATTTGTGTTGTTTGAATTCCTTACCATCGAAGCTGAGCGTGATGTTCTGATCTTCTTGCTTCGATGTAATGTTCACTGGACGCTTCCAAAGCGCAAAAAGATTGCGAAGCGTATCTGAAGCGTATCCGATGTCGAGATCGACTCCACGGTGTACGTGGCGAAGAAGAAGTTCTCCGCGGTTCTGGTAGTTTCCACTTTCAACTTCAATGACCGGCGAACCAAAGTTCGAAAGTTGATTAAGAAGCTTGTTTTTTATTTCCATAAAATCGCGCGACTCAATTTCATTGCGGCCTGTGCGCGGATTGTATTTGTATGTGAAAAGCTGCTGACGATCACAAAATTCCTGTGTGAAGAATTCATCGATAAAACTTACGTCGTTGTGAGTTTTTCTTACTTCGAAAATTTTCTGACGACCTAGACCGAGTTTTTTATCCCAGTTGAGTTTTGCGACCATATCTTCGCAGTCGTTGTATTCTTTTCCGAAACGACCTGTGTTCCAACGATATTCGATATCGCGGTAAAGCTCGATTCCGATTTTATACGGGTTGATATTCTGTCTGCTCATTGCCATTACACCTGCGTGGTGATCGGCGTAGTCGATGATCTCAGACGCTTTAAGCGCTCTGGTTGTCATGATGTGAGAGTGCCAGTAACTTGCCCATCCTTCGTTCATAATTTTTGTAAGACGTTGAGGAAGAAAGTAATACGCTTCGTCTCTTAAAATACCTAAAATATCCGCTTCCCACTCTTCAAGTGGAGCATTTTCTAAAAGATAGAACATGATATCGCGAGGAGAAGAGATTTTCTTCTCGCGTAGATCAGCAGGAACTTCTTCTTTGACTTCCGTCGATCTTCCCGCTTTTTCTTTTGCACGCATAAAAGATTTAAGTGCTGTCGATCTTTCATCTTCTGTTTTAGCGATTTCTTCTTTCGCCAATATCATGCGTTCATCTCTTTGGCGTTTTAATTCCTGAGTTTCAAAAAGCATCCCGACGTCGATTAAATTTTCGATTGAGTTCACTCTGTCGATAAACTCTTCAACACGATTTTGTCCGTAACGTTCCATATAACGACGAATTTTCGTTCCATGGTTTGCCATGACGGCCATCATATTGCGGTCTGTGTTTGCAAACCAGGCATTGTTCTTAAAAAAATCCGCGTGACCGTAAACGTGGGCCATAACGATTTTTTGATCAACGATATGGTTGGCATTTAACAGATAAGCGTAACAAGGATTAGTGTTGATCACCATCTCGTAAATTTTTTGAAGACCGTAAGCATAGCCTTTCGAGAGTTGATCGTAATCCATTCCGAAGCGCCAGTGTGGATAACGAGAGGGAAATCCTCCTTGAGCAGCGAGAATATTGATGGTGTCGTAGTCGCACACTTCGAATCTTACCGGATGAAAATCCAATCCGAATTCGATAGCGTAAGCATGAATCTCATCTCTGATTCTTAGAAGTTCGCCTTCAAGCGGTCTCGTTCTATCGGCCATGAGTTATTTTCCTTTTCCTAAAAAGTCTTTAATCGAATCCAGGATGGCGTCTTTGTTTTTAATTTTAGAAAGAATCACTTTCTCATCGGTTTCGCCGTAGCGAGCGACGAGGTCTTTATAAAATTGTCCTGAACCATAACGGCTTTCTACTTGTCCGTAACAAAACACGTTTGAAGCAGGAAGAAGATCCTGGTCTAAAATTTCCAGACAAAGTTTTGTGTCGTCTGCCGACCAGTTATCACCGTCTGAAAAATGGAAGGGATAAATATTCCATTCACTCGGATCGTAGTCCGTTTGAATGATTTCGCGACAAAGTTTCAGCGCGCTCGAAATCAAAGTTCCCCCTGACTCGCGCGTTTTGAAAAATGTTTCTTCATCGACTTCTTTTGCCGTTGCATCGTGGATGATGTAACGGACTTCAATATCTTTGTATTGAGATTTAAGCCATAGATTGATCCAGAAAGATTCTGTACGAACGATTTCTTTTTGTTCGTCCCCCATCGATCCGGAAACGTCCATCATGTAAATCACGACAGCTGAATTTTCAAATTCAACTTTCGCATCTGAAGCACGGTAACGGAAGTCGCGCTTGATAGGAATGACTCGCGGATCTTGAAAATCGTACGAGCCTGAAGCAATCTGGCGTTTCATTGCTTCTCTATAAGTGCGTTTAAAATGTTTTAATGAATTGGGACCAGTCATACCAATCGACGTATATTTATTCGTCACCGATGGCATTGCCTTTTTCCCTTTCGGTTCAATGCGCGGAAGAGCGAGCTCTTCACCTAAGATACTTGCCAGTTCTTCGAGAGAAAGATCCACTTCGAGTTCTTTATTTCCCGCCTGGTTTCCTACTTCCTGACCTTGTCCCGGCCCTTCGCCTTCTTGTCCGTCAACGGGATCTCCAGCTTCTCCGTTTCCTTGTCCCATTCCCCCTTGTGATTTATCTCCAAATTTAAATCTTGGAGTATCGATTGAGGGCATTGGAATTTTAAAGGTACCGTCTCCCTTAGGAGACGGCATTTCACCTTTTGAAACGTATTTGCGAAGATTATCTCTGATGCGACCTTTTACGATTTTTCTAAAACGTGCGTGGTCTCTTTTAATTGGATGATCCATTCAAATCCCTTATTAAAGATTTACGACTTTGCAGAGTCACCTTTTGCAAAGATAGATGCTACGAAGTTAAGCGCATCTGTCGCACAAATTTCACAGTATCCGTGATTTTTGATAAGACGAGATTTAACAACGTCGATCTTCTCTTGCGTTTCTTTATCAACAACTTTCGAAATGATTGTCGTTAATTTAATTGAATCTTTTTGGTCTTCAAAAAGTTTCAATTCAAGAGCGCGGTGAAGTCTTTCGTTCATCTTGTAATCAAAAACTTTTCCTTCGATCGCAAGAGCACCGATATAGTTCATGATTTCGCGACGGAAATCATCTTTTCTCGACTCAGGAATATCGATTTTTTCTTCGATCGATCTCATGAATCTTTCATCAGCGTCTTCCAACTTGTTAGAGTATTTGTTTCTGATTTTTTCTTTTTGTGTGTACGCTTTAACGTTGTCGATATAGTTCGCACAAAGAGTTTGAATCGCTGATTCATCAACTGAAATCGCTTTTTGAACATCGTTTTTCACGATATCTTCGTACTCCTGACGAGCGATCGCCAGCATTTCTTTATAGTGGTCCAACTGCTCTGGTGAGTTGATCAATCCGTGGTGTTTTAATCCCGATTCAAGTTCGTTGAAAACCATAAATGGATTTAAACATCCAACGTGACCGTGCTTAACGAGAGAGTTAGAAAGTTTATCTTGAATATAACGAGGAGAAATCCCTTCAAGACCTTCGCGAATCGCTTCTTTACGAAGTTCTTTGACGTTGTCTTCGTTATAACCAGGAAGTGTTTTTCCGTTATAAAGTTTTAGCTTTTGAAGTTTTGTTAAGTCAGATTTTTTCGGCTCTTCAAGGCGAGTTAAAATCGACCAAGTCGCTGCCATCTCGATAGTATGAGGAGCGATATGAACGTGAGGAATTTTTTCAGCGTTAAAATCTTTTTGATAGATTTTTACCTCTTGATCAAGACGAGTGATGTAAGGAACGTCGATCTTCACTGTTCTGTCGCGAAGAGCTTCCATGAACTCGTTTGATTGAAGTTTTCTAAATTCCGGTTCGTTTGTATGTCCGAGAATAACTTCATCGATATCTGTTTGAGCAAACTTTTTAGGTTTGATCGATTGTTCTTGAGAAGCCCCAAGAAGATCGTACAAGAAAGCAACATCGAGTTTCAACATCTCGATAAATTCAACGATACCGCGGTTAGCGATGTTGAACTCTCCGTCGAAGTTGAATGCACGTGGATCTGAATCCGATCCGTATTGAGCGATCTTTCTGTAGTTGATGTCCCCAGTTAACTCTGTCGAGTCCTGGTTCTTTTCATCTTTTGGCTGGAATGTACCAATACCGATACGGTCTTTTTCAGAAAGAAGAAGTCTCTTCACGCGAACGTGATTTAAAACTTTTTTCCAGTCACCGTTATATTTTTTTAGGTAAGAATCAAGAATGTATCTGTCTGCCGGACAAACTTCAGCTTTGATATTAATTTTGTGTCCGTCTTTTCTTCCTTTATTGATTTCTTCTAAGAATTGTTTTCTTACTTCGATTGGAAGAAGTTTTAGCGGCTCTTCGTGCATCGGTGAAGGAAAAACTTTTTGTCCACCGAGAATGTCTGATTCATGATCGTCGAACCATTCGAATGTATAAAGAGCTCCCGCATCTGTTTTTGAATAATGCTCAAGACCTTTCTTGATCATTCTTGAAATAGATGATTTCGCTGATCCTACCGGCCCGTGAAGAAGCAGAACGCGTTTTTCAGTTCCATATCCAGCTGCTGCTGATTTGAAGAAGTTTACTAACTTCATTAAGTGAACGTCGATTCCAAATACAGCATCTTTCCCGTTATGAATTGGATCATCAAAAAAGTGATAACGAACAACTTCTTTTTTATACTCTGTATACTGAGTTGATCCGTACGCCATGATCATGTCATGCACACGTTGGAATGCATTTCTTGTAATACGAGGATTTTCGCTTATTAAATCTAAGTATTGCTGGAAAGTTCCGCTCCAGTGAAGATGAGAAAAATCGGAAATTTTGTAATTCTCATCCATGAATTTATTGATATCTAACTTCGACATTGATCCCCCCAAAAACTATGAAAGTTCATTTTCATTCTTAATTATTACATAGAAAAAATAAATTTCCTAAAACATTAAACCCGACAAAAAGACTGCACTTATTTCCGATGAAAACTCATGGTTGACAAAAATAACACCGGCCTCGAGAATGTTAGTATCGAATCTGTGGTTCAAACCTTTAAGGAATAATATGGGACTAATTGCCTCGGGCAATACAGACATTGGACGCAAAAGAAAAACGAATCAAGATTCGTATCACATGAGTTTGGAAAACAAACTTTTTGTTGTCGCTGATGGAATGGGTGGACATAACGGTGGAGATATCGCTTCGCAGATGGCAGTCAAGGTGCTTCCGGAATATCTCGGAAAAAATCTCAGCATGGAACCCGTGCTGCTTTTAACTGGCTCGATCAAAGAATCTAATCGCTCAATAAAGAATTTTGGTGAAAGCCATCCTGAACTCGTGGGAATGGGAACAACCATTGTCTCTTTTTATTTTAAGGGACAAAATATTTACATCGGAAACGTCGGAGACTCTCGTGCGTATCTGATCAACCACAAAAAAATCTTCCAACTCTCTCGCGATCACTCACTCGTGCAGGAAAAACTTAACTACGGAGTTTACAATCGCGAACAAGCGGCCCTCGATCCGCAAAAAAACGTTTTAGTCAGAACCGTCGGCTTCGAAGACGACGTCGAAGTGGATGTTTTTGTCTACAAAGTAAATAAGAACGACATTTTTCTTTGCTGTTCAGACGGATTACACGGAAAAGTCAGCGACGAAGACATGCTTTATTTAATCAACAAATACATTCCTGATCCTGCCGTCGCTACTCAAGCGGCCGCTGATTTAGTCATCAAAGCGCTCATCGACCAGGCAAATGATAACGGTGGTCAAGATAACATTACGGCCATTCTTGTTATCGCTCAGTGAGAGCGAAAAATGCTCATAGAAAAAATGTTGCCATGACCCCCCTTAAAAACTACAATTTACTCTAGGCAATTTTGCAATTTCCTTTGCACTTTTTTTAGTATTAAAAAATGGGGTTTCCATTGGATCGTTATTACACATTGATGATTATTCCGGAAAAAAATAAAGAAGTGAGATCGATCAAGATCCCACGCTTGCTTTTTAAAAGTTTAATTTTTCTTTTTGTTACATTCATTGTTCTTTTAGGAATTCTTACATACGACTACTGGAACGTTCTCTCTCAGGTTTACGAAAATAAACATCTGCTTGTTGAAAACCGTCAGTTGAAAGAACAAGTTCAGTTGTTCCAGATGAAATTAAATTCGATCACAGAAGATCTTGAACGCATCAACGTATTCGAAAGAAAATTGCGTTCGATCACAGGTCTTGAACCAATTAAAGCGACAACGGTCGATGCCGGCTCTCCTACTCCAACTGGAAAAATTGTGAGCGGTGGAATTGCAGAACCGGATCGCGATTATTCTCCGGGATCGATGATCAAAGTTTTCAAGACTCAACCAAAAAAAGCGCTCGAGAAACTCGCGCAATTTGAAGAAGACAAAAAATACCAAGAGACAAAAAAACTTTACGAAGAAAAAATCGCCAATTCATTTGGCCTGGGAAACGGACTCACTTATACGAAAGAATGGTCATTTCTCACTCGTCAAAGTTTATCAATGGCACCACTCTACGCTGAATTCGATTACAAGTACGAAGTGGTTATCGGCTTCTTAAAAGAAGTTGAGGTTAACGTTCATCAATTAGATCAATTCTTACTCGATAAAGAGTCTTTCCTCAGATCGACTCCAACTCTAATGCCTACCAATGGTCATTTAACTTCCAACTACGGCCCACGTATGAGTCCGTACGCCGGAAGAATTAAAATGCACGAGGGAATTGATGTCGGTGCTCCTATTGGAACACCTATCGTCGCACCAGCAGATGGTGTTGTTACATTCTCAGGACCGAAACCTGGTTTCGGAAATTTCGTGCAAATCGATCATGGCTATGGCGTGGAAACAATCTTTGGTCACGCTTCTGCTCTCATTGCTAAAAAAGGTCAGAAAGTATCCCGTGGGGACCACATTGCAATCGTCGGTAATACGGGTTACTCGACAGGGCCGCATGTCCACTACGAGGTTCGTGTCAACGGCACTCCCGTTGACCCAATTTACTATATTTTAAATTAATTTTTACGACACATATTTTTAAAAGCATCTTTTTATAGAATTTAGGAGCTAATAGGCATGAACCCTTTACAGTTTATCTTTGGTACAAAGTACGACCGCGATCTAAAAAAATTAAGACCATTCGTTGATAAAATCAATGCACTTGAATCGACGATGGAAAAAATGTCTGACGAAGAATTAAAAGCTCAGACACCAAAACTAAAAGCGAAAATCGCAAGCGGAACTCCGACTATTGATCTTCTTCCTGAAGCTTTCGCGACAATCAGAGAAGCTTCAAAACGCGTAATGGGAATGAGACACTTCGACGTTCAGTTGATGGGTGGTATCGCTCTTTACAACGGATCAATCGCGGAAATGAAAACAGGAGAGGGAAAAACGCTGACAGCGACTCTTCCACTCTACCTCGTTGCTCTCGAAGGAAAAGGCGCTCACGTTGTTACAGTTAACGATTACCTCGCAAAACGTGATGCGACTGAAATGGGTGTTCTTTACAACTGGCTTGGACTTTCAGTTGGTGTGATTCTTTCACAAATCTCAGATGAAGAAAGACAAGTGGCTTACCGTGCAGACATCACATACGGAACGAATAACGAATTTGCTTTCGATTATCTTCGCGACAACATGAAATTTTCTCTCGATGAATATGTTCAAAGAGATCACCATTTTTGTATCGTGGATGAGGTTGACTCGATTCTGATCGACGAAGCGAGAACTCCGCTTCTTATCTCTGGTCCATCTGAAGGCGATCCATCACTTTACTACGTTGCAAACGACATCATTCCACAACTCCAAAAAGATGTTCATTACACAATCGATGAAAAAGCTCGTACGGCAATGTTTACTGATGACGGTATCGTAAAAGTTCAGGAACTTTTGAAAATCGAAAACCTTTACAACATCGAACACTCAAATCTTCTTCACCATTTAAACCAGGCCCTCAAAGCACACGCACTTTTTAAACTCGATGTTGACTACGTTAACAGAGACGGACAAATCATTATCGTTGATGAGTTCACAGGACGTTTAAAAGAAGGCTCTCGCTGGTCTGATGGTCTTCACCAATCAGTTGAAGCAAAAGAAGGAGTTCAGATTAAATCTGAAAACCAAACTCTCGCTTCAATCACTTTCCAGAACTACTTCAAGCTTTATAAAAAACTTGCAGGTATGACTGGTACTGCTGATACAGAAGCGGAAGAATTTCAATCGATCTACAATCTGGACGTTGTCGTTATTCCGACAAACCTTCCAATGGCCCGTATCGATGAAGCGGATATCATCTACAAAAACCGTGCAGCTAAATACAAAGCTGTTGCTGAGCTTATTAAAAAACTTCATGAAAAAGGACAACCGGTTCTCGTTGGTACAATTGCCATTGAAACTTCTGAACTTATTTCGAATTACTTAAAGAAAGAAGGCGTTCCTCACGAAGTCTTGAATGCTAAACAACACGAGCGTGAAGCGGAAATCATCAAGAATGCAGGTCAACCAGGCGCTGTAACAATCGCAACGAACATGGCCGGACGTGGAACGGATATTAAACTGACTCCGGAAACAAAAGCAGCTGGCGGTCTTTATATTCTTGGTACAGAAAGACACGAATCACGTCGTATCGACAATCAGCTTCGCGGTCGTTCTGGACGTCAAGGTGACCCAGGGAACTCAAAGTTCTTCTTATCTCTTGAAGACGACTTGATGAGAATTTTTGGTTCAGATAAAATTTCAGGACTCATGAACACTTTGGGTATGAAAGAAGATGAACCGATCGAACACAAAATGATTTCAAATGCGATTGCAAAAGCGCAAAAGAAAGTTGAAGCACATAACTTCGATATTCGTAAGCACTTGCTTGAGTACGATAACGTTATGAACGAACAACGTCGTATCATTTATAAAATCCGTCGCGATATTTTAAATGATCAGGACAACCAAGGTTTCGTCAACGAGATGATCGAAGACGTGGCAGTAGAACTCCTTAACGTTTATCGTCCGGATAAAAAAGTTCCGCTTGAGTCTTGGGACTGGGAAGGAATGAGATCTGGATTCAAGAGCACATTCAATACTGATTACGATGTAACAATTAATGAATGTATCAAATCTTACGACGGTGAACTTGAACACTACTTCGGTGAAGTATCGAAAAAAATCATTGAGAAAAAATTCTCTGCTTACGAACCTGAACAAGTGAAATACGCTCTTCGCGAAATCCTTCTTTCAAGCTTCGATCAGCATTGGAAAGATCACCTTCTGCAAATGGATCACATTAAAGAAGGGATCAACCTACGCGCTTACGCTCAGAAAGATCCTCTTACTGAATACAAAAAAGAATCCTTTGGTCTTTTCGAAACAATGAAAGGAAACGTAAAACGCTCAATCGTATCGAATCTTTTCACTGTAAGACTTTACACAAAAGAAGAAATTGAAGAGCTACAAAGACGTCACGCTGAAGAATTAGAAGCGCAACTTGAAGCTCACAAAAAACTTCTTGAAGAAGAACAAAGAAAAGAAGAAGCACAAGTGATCAAAGCAGCGATTCAAAGAGGAGCTGCGAAAGTTGGAAGAAATGATCCTTGTCCATGTGGTTCAGGGAAAAAATATAAACAATGTCACGGGGTAGACGCTTAATGGGTCAAGGTCATAATGATGACGATGATACTAGACGCGATTTAACGAGAATCGAGGATCTCTCTGAGTTTTTACACGAGGAAGATCCCGAACTCGAATCCAAATTTGGGGAATTCAATCCCAAAAAAGAAGAGACTCAAACTGGTCTTACCGGAGGAGTTGATCTTGCTGAATTAAGCGATGATCAGGAAGTTCCTCCGGCATTACCAAATGAAGAAACGGACAACAGTCAACAGTTGGCCGATGACAGTTGGCAGTCATCAGATGACGGTTTTCAGTCTGGTGAAACTGAAAGCAGTGAAGTTTCATTCGAAGAAACTTTTGAAGAAACAACACAAGAAGAATCTCCATTCGAAAATTCTTTCGAGCTTTCAACAGAAGACAACGAATTCAATCTCGCAAGCAGCGATGATATTGAAGCAGCAGAAACTGAAGTCGAAGCAGAATCTCAAACAGATGACTTCTTCGCCTCTCTACCAGAAACAAATACAGACTTCGATCAACAGCAAACCGATGACACCCAACCACCAACAGACTACAGTTCCCAAGAAAAGTTCGACGAAGTAAAAACATTCGCTCAAAACTTCTCCTACGGACAAATCCAGGGCGGCGGAAATCCCCCATTCAGTCTGATCATCCGCAATCTCAAATACCAGGAAGAAAGTGCTGATATCATCGCTCTTCTCACTGAATTCGGATTAGTGAATGCAGAAAATTTAGCAGATACAACTCGCGCTTTGGAATTAGGTTCCCTTCTCATTCCACAGATCAGCGAGTACAGCGCGATCGTTATCGCACATAAACTTCGTCGCTATGATTGCGATTTAGAAATGGGGCTTTCAGATGAAGTTCATCCGTCTAAATCAGGCGAACACAATCCCAAGGGATTGATGAAAAAGGACAGTCTCCGTCAAAACAAAGCAGAAACTTATCACAAAGACGAAGAAGATGTTCCGGGTAAAGAAGTTCTTGTGACAACGACAAGTTCTCTCGAAGGATACACTGTTCGCAAATATATCGGCGTGCAAACAAGTTTTGCGATTGTCGATGAAGATGAACTCGAGCGCTTAAAATACGTTCAGTCTACAAAGCGCAGTGGGGTTCCCATGCGTGCTTATGAAACTGAAGCGAATGTTGAATTCAGCAGCGAACGCGCTTTCCTCGATTACCAAAGTTCGTTCGATCATCTCTTTGTCGATTTGCTTGATCAATTAAAAGGCAAAGCAATTAAAGAACGCGCGAATGCTCTTCTAGGACTCAGTTACCAACTCAGCTCTCTTCCTTTTGAAAAAACATCGCAAGGAAAAGGTTGCTTTCAGCTCACATGTAGCGCGACTATGGCCGTTGTGAAGCCCGAATAAAAAATATGAAAACTTATAAAACTGTCGTCATTGGTGGAGGAATTGTGGGAGCAGGAATTTTCCGCGACCTCGCTCTTCACGGCATCGAAACTCTTCTCATTGAAAAAAACGATTTTTCTTCTCAAACGAGTGAACGCAGTTCAAAAATGCTTCACGGAGGAATTCGTTATCTCGAAAATATGGATTTTGCTCTCGTGTTTGAGGCCCTTCATGAAAAAAATTTGTGGCTCAAATTAACACCTCACCTTTCACAAGAAGTTCCCTTTTATCTTCCAGTCTACAAAGATGCGAAACGTCCGTTGTGGATGATTCACGCAGGGATGTTTCTCTACGATCTGCTTTCGAGCTTTAAAAACTCTCCCTATAGAATGAAAAACGCTCACGAAGTTGCGAGCGATATTCCCAACATCAAAACCAGTGGCCTTTCGGGTGCCGGCGTTTATTACGATGGAATCATGGACGACGCCAAAATTACTTTGGAAGTAGTCTTCGATGCACTCAAAGAAAAATGTGCGACGGCGATGAACTACACTGAAGTTTTGACGGTAGAAAAACATCAGGGAAAAAGTATTGTTCACTGTAAAAACGTACTGACCAATGAAACATTCAAAGTGCGTGCTGATAATGTGATCTATGCTCTCGGCCCTTTCACTGATAAATTTTTAAAAACTATTCCAATGTATCATTGGAAAAATGTATTGCTTCCTTCCAAAGGATCGCATTTTTGGATGAGTAGCAAGGATCTTCCTCTCACTCATCCGATTGTCATGACACCAAAAAGTGAACCGGGAAAAAATGAGGACCGCGTGATTTTTGTTATCCCTCATGGAGATCAAATCCTCGTGGGGACGACTGAGGTTGAAGCCGTTGGCGATTTTTTCGACGTGAAGCCGAGCGAGAGCGAAATCACTTATCTCCTCAATGCACTCAACGATTACTTCCCGACTTTGAAACTGACTCGCAATCATATCCTGGCGAGTTTTGCAGGCATCAGACCGCTCGTAAATGAAGGAACTGGTGACCGCGGGAAAACTTCGCGCGAACACAAAATCTATCAACCAATGAGCGATACATACGTTATCGCCGGTGGGAAATACACGACCTTCAGAGTGATGGGACAGGATATTAGTCGTGACATCTGCCACAAATCCGGCATTGGTTACAATCGCGACCTTACTATCCAACCCCTTCGCCAGCGCTCAGTGGTGATCCCTTTCGAATGGAAATTGCCGACGCGAGAAGATCTCATTCGTATCTGTGAAGAAGAACTCCCTAGAACGTTTGCCGACCTCATCCAGCGAAGACTCTCTATCCCGAGTAGAAAAAGCTGGGCAGCACGCGCTCCTCAGACTGACTTTGATCAGTATTTTAAAGAACACCTTTTGCTCTTAAAAAAATATCTTAAGATCACTGAAGAGGATATACAGCGCTTTCTTTAAGCTCAAATTAAGATCAGGCCCCTTTATTCAGAGATATACTATACTTTGCCCTTAAAAAAAGATAAGTAGAGTCCTCCCCGAAATGGTGAGGGGAATTGAGTTAATTTAAGAATGAAGTCCGCTTTCAAGTTCAGACCAAAGTCCATTTCGCAAAAGATTCTTGCGACGATTTTTGTTATCAGTTCTATTGTTACTTTGGCGATCACCGTTATTCAACTGAGCTACGATTACTATCAGGAAATCAACACACTTAAGAAAGGCCTCGCGCAAGTTGAAAAAAGTTATTCAAAAAGTATCATCACTTCTCTTTGGGAATTAAACGAGTTTCAAATTCAAAACCAATTGGACGGGATTACCAGTATTCCCGGAATCCAATACGCAAGCATCGAATACAAAGGACGCTCACTTTCTTCTTCTGGCCATTTGAGTGATCAAAATATTCGCCGTGAAATTGCTCTCTACCATTACGATCGCGAAGGAAAGGCAACTTTTTTAGGAAACCTCATCATTCACGCTGATATCGAACAGCTCTGGAACAAAATTTATAACCGCATTTTTATTATTTTTATCACTCAGTTTTTTAAAACATTGCTCGTTTCTTTTCTCATCTACTTGAGCATTCAACACATCATCACACGCCACTTGATTCATACGTCTTCTTTCGTCAAAGATCTCGATTTCCAGCATTTAAAAAATCCATTAATTTTAAATCGCAAAAAACATCCTTACTCACCGGTCGATGAACTCGACACACTTTCTGAATCGATCAATCAAATGCGCGAAAAACTGCATCGCTCTTACAACGAACTCAATTTTTTAAATAAAGATCTTGAACAAAAAATTGAAAACAAAACTCAAGAACTTCTCGATCAGAGAAAACAAATGGAATATTCTTCGCGCATGTCTTCCCTCGGAGAAATGGCCGCAGGGATCGCTCACGAAATTAATAATCCCATTACAATCATCGGAACAGCTTCTCGCCTCATGAGAAAATCGGTTGATGCTGGCAATGCCGACACTGAAAAACTCAAGGCCTATTTTGATAAAATCGACAAGACGACAGATCGGGTGAGTAAAATTATCAGCGGACTCCTCGCTCTTTCGCGAGATGCGAGCAATGAAGGATTTTCACAATTTACTTTAAAAGATGTTCTGACTGACGTTCTTTCTCTTTGTGGAGAAAAATTTAAAAATAAAAATATAGAGATTCATACAGATCTTGATAATCCGGCGTTTCTGATTTCTCTCTCCGGAAGACGTGTGCAACTTTCTCAGGTTTTTTTAAACCTTTTCAATAATTCGTTCGATGCCATTGAGCATCTTCCTGAGCGTTGGGTACAAATTGAGGCCTATAGAAAAAATAATATTTTATTCATTTCATTTACTGACTCAGGAAAAGGAATTCCCAAAGAAATTCAGGAAAAAATCATGCAGCCATTTTTTACAACGAAAGATGTGGGAAGAGGAACGGGTCTCGGACTCAGTCTTTCTATGAGCATTATTAAAAATCATCGTGGCGATTTTTATATTGATACAAATTCTCCAAATACCCGCTTCATCATCGAACTTCCAATCGAATAATAACTAAAGATAGAAAAAATAGAAAAGAACGCCATAGATAATGGACAATCATTTCAGTCAAAAGTGGATATTTTTTCTCATTCAATGAGCTTCTAAAATTTCTATCTATTCGAGTATTTTTTCTTAATTTCCATAGGGAAATCTTCTTTTCTTTATCACATTCAGGTCACTGTTTTTGAACAAATCTAATTCCTCACAATAAAGCTTATATAATTAAGGACGATACAAATTTCGAGTAATTGCAAAAAATTAATTCGCAATGAGGACATGTTGAAACTTTTATTTGCCACTTTAATAACTTTATTCTTAAGCGGTCTTATTGGCTGTGTGGGAACTATTAAAGATGCCAACAAGGAAACAACAAAGGCCAGCGACTCATCAGATGCTAATAAGGTCGACTACGTCGGTATTACGTCTGTTAAAGCGGTCGCAAATGATAAAGTTGAAATCGCTTTTCCGCAGTCAGCTCTTGATGCTGACTCTATCGCATACGTGGTTCGCTATGATGGATTGCAGGTTCCTATTTATCTCTATGGGACAGCCCTAAGACCTGACTACAAAGGACAATTGCGCTACACCGTTAAAGGCCTCACGATTAATACGCTGTATTCGTTTTCCGTACAAGTCAGAAATGTAAAAACAAATGTCGAAAGCAACAACACTGTCTTAATGCAGACAAAAACATTTTCGAATCTCACTGCCAATTTTATGGGAGTTTCTGAGCTTCGAAATCTTTCAGGGGCCGATGGGGCAACTGGAATTCAGGCCTTTTGGATCCCGGCAGAAGTAAAAGGTTCGATTATCAATAAGGATGAAATTGACCCTATTGAATACAGAGTAACAGTCATTGATGGAACTGTTTTAAATCCTGGAAGTATGAATGATACTTCTTTTGTTGAACCAACAAGAAAAATAATCAGTGCTGGAAGTGATAAACGTTCGGTTGTTATCAGTGGCCTTCAACCTGGAAAAAAATATTTTGTTCAAGTTCGCGCGATTCAATTTGGTTACTCACTCTATTCTTCCGATCAAAATTATCTCACGGAAACAAATACAAACTATCTTCAGATTTCTACCTATAGTAACGATCTCTCAAGCATTAATTTTGATGACTCAACTTTTTCACTGACACTTCCTCCCGGAAGCTCGGGACTCTATGCTCTCAATGCTTCATGGAATGCTCCAACTGGAAATTTCGATCACTACAGAATTTACTATGCAGTTCACGGCTCAACAAATATTTCCAATTATCTCAATACTCAAGATGGTGATTCGGTTTGTGACGGCGCTGAATCCCTCGACACTTCCATCTCATGTCTGCAGTTTCCTTCTTCTTCAAATATAAACAATCTCATTACCGGTCTTCAGGTCAATACTAACTATGATGTTCTTCTGGCCATTTGTGTTTCGCTTGATTGCGAATTGGGAAAAAGAGTTCTCTCGCCAGTCTATTCAAAAACGACAACTCCAAGAGTGGCTGACTTTCAAGGAATCAAATCAATTGATCCTGCAAAAAGTCTTACGAATCTCGACCAGATTTATCTCAATTTTGATCTTCCAAATTTTTTATCCGGAAACATCAGTGGATATATTATTCGTTATTATGGCAATGATCCATCCAATACTTTACCTTTAAGCGTAAACGATTCAGATATCACCAATACGACCGGCTTAAGTGTCGCTCCTTTTGATGTTCAAACAGATACAACAATCACAATTAGTGGTGTTGATCCACTTTCATCAGATCAATATTGTTTTATGTTGGTTCCTTATAGCTACAATTACGATGGATCAAAAACTTTTGGAGACACATCAAGCATCACTCCTAAATGTATTACACCTTCGTTAAAGGCACCGGATAAATTAAGTTTCCCTGGAATTGATACGGGAGCTTCAAGTTGCGATCTATTGGGATTGAGTGCCACTATCAAATGGTCACTTCCTGCAGTGGGAATCTATTCTAACTTTGAACTTTTCTATCAAAATAATCAGCCTTCTTTTAGTTTTGGAAATGCCGTTGATTGGGTCAATACTTCATATACCCGAATTCTACTCAACCCAACCGTGACTTCTTATATATTGACAGGACTTCAACCTGGGACAACATATCGTTTTGGAACTTTAACTTTTTATAGCTCTATTGATGGACCAATAAGAAGTGAGTACAACACAAATTTTTTTCAATGTTCTTTTTAGATGGATTTTAATATGAAGAATGGAAATAAATTTTTGAATTTTATTTTAATATTGCAGCTGTCGCTTGCGATCGCCTCTTGTATTGGTACTGTCAAAGATTCAAATCTTAAAACGACCAATATATTAAACTCAAGTTCATCTGCGGCAGCTGTATCCTTCAACGGTCTGATTAAAGCAACGGCCATTTCCAACGACAAAATAGAACTTCAATTTAGTCCTGCAGATGGAGCCGATGAAATTGTCTATGAAATTTATGTCAACAACTCTCCAATTCCTATTAAAGTAAACAGCCGCTCATTGATTTTAAATTCCAGTGGAAATTATCTGACGACAATAACTAGTCTGCAAACAAACAGCACGTATTCGTTTAATATGCGTGCTACTCCGGCCGGTGTAACTTCAGACGCAAAACTTGATCCAAATAAAAGTTTAACTGCAACAACATTTAATAATAAGACCGCTGACTTTTTGGGAATTTCAAGTGTCGCATTGAGCGCCGGTGAAGCTGGAAGAGATAGTGTTATTGTAAAATGGAATCCTGCTACTATCACTGGAACAGCAATCAATTTAAAAGATACAGATCCTGTTCAATATCAAATCACTTATATTTCACAACTTGGCGGCATCGCAAATATTAATAACGTCAATTATACAGGTCCAGATCGCTTTACTGTTTACACTCCGGCAATAGTTAACACTCCTCCTGCATTGGACAGAGATAGCAGTTATACAATCTCAGGATTAAATCCCGGGAGCACTTACTATTTTCAAGTAAGGGCCATTCATAAAGGTTATATTGATAATGGAACTGATCCTCTCTATAAAAAAGAGGAGAACACACGTTTCGCCAAAATCACAACATTATCATCGGCCGGAGTTTTCGATTTTAACGGCTCACAGGTTTTATTAACTCATCCATTAGCTGAACCCGGATTAACAGCTCTGGATATAAGTTGGCTTCCAGCTGCAGGAGAATTTAATCATTATAGAATCTGTTATAAAAAAGTGGCCAATTCAAATGCGGCCGGTGCTCCTACGAGTGATCTTCTTACAGATAGTGATATCGATGTCATTCTTAACAACGCTGCTTTTTGTATTCAGCAACCAGCGGAGGCCACTAACTACAGATTGAGCGGTTTGGACTCCTATGCCTATTATCAGATTAAAGTTCTCGCTTGCAGAACTGCACTCTGTGTCTCAACGGATAGAATTAATTCAGCACTAATGCAAGCGAGAGTCCTAACAAATATTGCCCAGTTCTCAGGAATTTTAAAAGTTGCAAATCCGATCGACGATACAAAATTAAATGAAGTTCAGATGACATTCGATGCTCCTATTACCTCTTCAGGTTATTTAACAAGAATGAAACTTTATTGTTACAATAATCTGAATGATACTTCACCGGCGCTTCTTCCTACCGATGGAACAACGTCAGCTGCCTCTGGAAAAACTCTTTGCAACGGCATCACTGTCTCAAGCACGTTCCCATCAACATTAAGTGATTTCTCTACTTTTACATCAGCGAGTCTTCAATTCACGACTCCGATTGATGGCAGCAGAACATATTGTTTATCTTTAGTACCAGTCATTGAATCACCTTATCTTGTTCAGGAAAATTTAGCGGGCGCTGTAATTAAATGTTTTACTCCGCAAATTAAAACTCCAAATATTGTTCAGTTTCAAGGAAAAAACCCGACGTGTTCAACGTTAGCAGGACAGGATTTAGGAATCACATGGGCCACACCTACCGGCGGTCTCTATTCTAAATTTGTTATTTTTTACAAACAAAAAAATCAAGGAAGTGACTTCTTTAGTTTTAGTGATGCTGTTGCTGCTTATGTGGCCAACAATGCATCCTCTCCCTATAAGTGGGTCGATAATATCGATAGTGCACTCGTCGCTTACAACATCGCTAATCTGACTCCGGGAAAAAATTATTCGATAGGGATTCTTCCTTATCTTAACAATGGTGCTCAAAAACTTTTTGGTCAGTTCAATTTAAATGTTGATGATTGTATGTTGCCACTTCCAAAAGCAACTTTCAATGAATGGGTAGACATCTTTGCTATCGGCCCTAAAGAAGATGGACTCACTCCCGTTTCAATGACAGGACAAAGAAGATATATTCTCGAAACTCTGGATGATGATGGAATACCGGTTGAATTAAAAGTTCAATCAGACGATAGAACTCCAGACACAACTGATGCACTTGCATTCAGTAGAACAAGTTCAATTTATCTCGATGGTGTTTACGGTGGAAAAGACGGAAAGGACACCAATCCTCTTAATCAATACAGCAATAGTGGTATTGTTAAAATTGCGTGGAAAGATGTCACATTTTTCAACAACACAAAAAGCATGAATAATTATATTTCCACACTTGAGGCAACACCTGCCCCTGTTAAAAATGCACGTCGATATGGATACAGAGTTTATCGTTCAGATGACAACCAGATGACTTGGATTGATTTAACAGCGAACAGTACAAAAAATAAATTTCAATCAAGTTACAACTCAGGACTCGTTTACCCAAAAGCTTTCAGCTGGAAAAAAAGAAACAATCTTGCTTCAACGAACGATAATATTGTTTTTTTCACAGATTATTCCGTAAAGTTTTCCGGCACAAACGGTGAAGAAGATCGCGCCAGAATCTATTGGTATAAAATTATTCCGGTCTTCGACGGCCAGGAATTAACTTACGATCCCGCGACTAATTTAAGACATCATATTATCAGAGTCACACTTCCTCCTCGCAATATGGCCCTGGTTCACAGGATGATCGCCAATCGAACTGTATGTCTTGAAATGGATAAAACGCTCAACAAAGGTGAAGGTGAAAATTATTCATGCGATTACAACGGACTTGCTTCTTCCGGAAAAACCAATACTCCATCGATCGGAAGTACCGTTTATGACCTTGGTGGAGATCTATTAGTCGATCGTTTTGAATTAAGCTGCCCGTTCACGAGAGGAGATCAAAACTACAATAATTCGGATTCAACTTTTGGTGGAAATAAACTCAGTTTCACAGGTCGCTCGACTTACGGGAATGCTTTTAAAGGTTGTTTCAACGATCAGGCCAATGAGTATGAACCAAACCAAGGTGCTTATTCACCGACGACGAATTATAAATACAATCAGGTCATCCCTGGTGATTGTTTCGGTCGAGATCAGGGTTTTATATCGGCAAGTGGTACAACTGCTTGTGCTGATCCTTCGAAGGTAATCACTTATCGTTTTATTTATCCAGGTTCTCCATCATTTGACATTACATCGAATTGTACTGACCCAACTTCGCTGGGGACAAATATTACGAACGTCGGAAATCCAAGTGCCCAAATCAACATTGATAACAATTTTCTCTTTCCCACTCAATCTGAATTTGCGGCCGTCTACTATATGCGAGGAGGATGGAACTCAGCTTGGTTTACCAACACTGCCTATAACTATCCAGGTGGAAATGGCAAAAATTTAAATTATAACGGAGGTCATTTCCCTAATAGTTGTACAGTCAATCTTCCCTATGTAAACTCTGCCGGAAATTACAGACCTCGCTGGATTTCAGTAAACTCTCTTTTCAATAAAATTATTCCGACGGGCAGTAGTACTCCGATCAATATTGCGACTAAAACAGTTGCGGCCGTTCTTGCTGATCCGAATCTCTATGACTCAACCAATGTTAAGGCCCCTCCTGCAGATTTGATTACAAACAATCGCTACAATTCGCAAACAACAATGACGAGACTTTTTACATCAAACAGCTCAAAGCTTCCGGGTCTCACAGGACTTAATCAGGTTGAATACAATACGATCTGCAACTCTTATAAAGTCAACGTCGGAATTGAAACAAGCTCCAAGGGATTCATGAGTTTCGATGGTGCAAAACCAAAACGTCTCATGAGAAAAAAAGAATCGACTGTTGCGGGCGCATGGCCTCAGCAATATGACAGTAATAAAATTAACTCTCTTGAAAACGGAACATTCATTGAAAATTCTAATTACAAAGGATGTAACTCTTCTAGCAGAATTGATGCTCCAGCAAATCCGTTAACAGGGACAGCTGCCTATTTTAAAGGAAGTACAATCACTCCGCTTTTCCCGGATGAATCCAGAGTTCACACCTCTGTTACTGAAGGATCTTCTGCTCTCGATGCGGCCAATGACAGCACGGAAAAATGTGTGAGTCGTTTTGGTCTTCAGGATATGGCTGGAAATTTAACTGAAACAAATGGTGATGAGATACTCTGCGATTATAGTCAGGATAAAATGTATATTGGTATTCCTGATTCTATCGTCAACTCAGTACTCTATGGAAGCCAATATTTTGATCCAAACAATGTGACTCCATGGAACTTATCAACACCTTCATCCGGAAGTTGTTCGGTCGTTGAAAAAGGTGGAGCACGTTCAGGAAATTATACATCGGGTGGTACTTTCAATTCCATTTATAATTATCTCGGGCTTAACACTCAGGTCGTTTCTACAGCAAAACGATTTGACCAGGATGCCGTTCTTTCTTCCCGCAATGGAGACGGAAGTTTTCTCGATTTTGGACAAAATAATATTGGTACAAAACTAGATAAAAATAATACGTTAAGCTTAACCAACAGTACTGGTGCTTCAAATTATTTTTCAGCAACACTTGGGCTTCCTCTCACTTGTGAGCAAGGATGTGATGCAAATGGATCAGACAATACTCTCATTACGGCCGATAAAATCGTAGCAGCTAAAGCTTACGATACGGCCGTTAATCCATTGGGAATTTCCATCATGGATTTTCCGACGAACAATTCTGCAATCTCCAACTCAGGTCTTTCTGAAATTAATCAACATGACAGTATTGATACGAGTTCAATAAATGCGACGCCAATGAATTATATCTCAGGAGTGAATCTTGGAGCTGATCCAAGTGATCCTTCTGATAATTATGCTGAAATGGCCACGCATGTTCCCGGTTCAGGGTTTCCCAATTCACTGGTTGAATTTAGTTACGCTGTCCCTCGTGAGACAAATTTTAAAATGTACACAGGAGGAAGTTCAACAACTTCGGCCGGACGTTATTCAGTTTTTGTTTCAGGATATTCTGACGAATACGAACATTTTCAACAGTACTTTCTCGGCAGTCGCTGTTCAATCATGATTAACCAAGATTAAGAATGAGGCAAAAATGAGAACGCTAATTTTATGTTTATTATTCTTATTTATCTCTGCTTGTAAGCCTACAGGTAAAGTGGTTGAGGCCCTGACAAGTGCTATTTTGGAACCTGTCACTCTTCAACTTTCAACAAATCCTAATTTAGGAGAAATCTCTGTTGGATCAGACAGTATTCCCATTATCGTCACGATTACCAATAATTCATCAGATCCTATCAAAAAATTAAATTTGAACATTGGGACTACGCTCTCAACTTTTAATTTTACTCCGGACTCTTCAGGCTTTTCACAATCACCCGGTTATTTAGGAACATGTACCGACACACTTTCGCCTCACCAGACGTGCACATACAATTTAGTTTTCACTCCACGCAAGGCCGGCCAAACGACAATTCCGGTATTATTTACCTATGAAAATCTCATCAATGCTGATTCTAAAACATTTACACTCACAGCTTTGACCGGAGAGCCGGCAGCACTTGCTTTTACAAACGATATTTCAAAATATGATTTTGGTGTTATCGAGCAAACAATTCCCGAAGAAAAAAATTTAACTTTAGAAATTCAAAACGTCGGTGGTTTGACCGCTAGAAATATAAATTATCCTCTTACAAATACTCCTGCTGCTCATCCTGCCTATAGGATTATCGAAAATAAATGTCCAGCATCGATTGCCCCACAAGAGAAATGTAAAATCACTATTGGATATAAACCACTCAACAATAATTACACTGATCCTGAGACGACTTACTCAGGACAACTCTCTATGACATTCACAAAAGACTCAACAGGAAAAACGGACAAACTCAATGCCTTCTTTAATTTTATTTCATCAACGATTGAAGCAAAATTCAGTACGAACTATTCCACTCTTGATTTTGGCCAGGTAGTTGCCGGAAATAATCTCTTACGATCATTTAAAATTACAAATAAAGGTTACAATACAGGAGTCATGAAAACGCTCAGCTTTCTGGATTCAAGTGGAAACGTATACACGACATGTACTAAAGGAACTACCAATACTTTAAACTGCAATAAAACGCTTTATGATTTTCCTTTTATCATTCAGGATTCAAGTAATTGTTTTGAAAAAGAGGTCGCCGGAAATGTAGGTTCTACTACTGGCGACAGTTGTTTTTTTAATATTACATACTGGCCGAGTCGTACCTATCAACCGGGTTCTCAATCCGTTCATAATTTTAAGAATACATTTCTTTCACTAACCTATGACAGTAGATGGCTCAACAAACCCAATATTGTCACAGTAAATAAAATGTTTAATATCAACGGCGATTTTATCGCTGCCGGGAAAGTTATTTTGGACAGCATTCTTGTTGAAGATCAATATTTATCGACAAGCAAAATTACAACTCCTAACTCGCCTACTGTTTACGAAGCTGATCTGGGAAGAATTGCTAAAACTGCAGATCCCTCAATGACGACTTATTATAAAATAAGTCTGAAAAACGTCGGTGAATCACCCGTGACTTTGGCCTCACTTGTTGACGGTGCCGTTTCACCTCACCAGGTGACTGATCTCGGCTATGACATCAATGCTTTTTATAAAAGTATTAAATACTCATCGTGTGACTATATTGCTCCAGGTGCAAGTTGTAGTTTTAGTTATTTTCTTTCTCCTACCGTTCAATCGACAGCGGCCATTGAAGATGGTTATATGTACGACAACGTTTCTAATCCGCTCAAAAAATATAAAACGTTCAGCTTTAATTATCTGGATGGGAGTATGCTCAATGACGATGGGACGAACGCGACCAATGCGAACATTGAAATTCATTTTATTTCCAAACTCATTGCCAAAGGATTTCTCGCTTTTGTTGAACCTCTCACTCTGACAATTCCTAAATTGATTAACGGAACAACGATCACCCAAATTATTAATTTGAAAAATGTGGGAACGGGAGATATCTATGCTATCTCTCACCATCCAACCAATAACTTTTTCCCAAAGTCAGGAATAAAGGGATGGCCTTATCGTATTATTCCATTGGGAACAGTTCCACTTCCATCGACTAAAGATTGTTACAATATTCTTTTTCCTGCCGGACTTCCTTTGATGGCCACTCCGCCTGATACCTCTAAATTTTTGTCTCCTGGACAAAGTTGTGCTCTGGGGATTGAAATAAAAGATCCTAATATTATGAGAAGAGTGACTACTGATTATACGACTTATTTAAATCATGAGCGCTTATTCGGTGTCGGTCTCAATGGTACGACTGATCTCTGGGCAAGAAATAATAGTGGAGGTTCGAGCGGAAGTTTAATTACGTTTAACTATTATGATGGAGACGCAAATCCTGATGATCCTCTCGCGATCCCTTATGGATATTTAAATAAAACAAAAGACATGAACGTTTCGTCCAGCTTTTATGCAGCTCCAAGTATTATTTCAAGAGATCCAACTCCTTCTACTTCGGCACTGCTTGCACGACCGGCCCTTACTTATCCGTTGGTCTCTATGACTTATCCGATTAGCTCTACGTTGAACGCTTATAATATTCCTGAAAGTTATTTTGAATCATCTTACTTCAATGCAGGAGTCACCAATCTTTTTACCAGCTCCTACCAGGCCATTACTCACGTCAAATCTCTTGGGATCGTTCATAACGATGTTATCTTCCACATAGGGACTTTTCCTGTCGGTTCAGTCAACTACGCTCAATTTAATTTCAACAATACTGGTGGTAGTACTGCTCAAACTGCCATACTGAATGAAGATGTCAGTGCCGGATCACCAATTACCATTTACAGTTATAATGGATTGACCGCAAAGCCATTTCCTTCGCTCAACGTGGCCAGCGGACAAAGTGTCCCTTTAAAATTAAAATTTGCACCAACGGTCGCAGGAACATTTTATCGTTGTTATGAACTTGATTATAACAATCAGATCGGAAACACATGGGGACATCGCGTGTGTGCTTACGGTGAAGCTGTCAACACTGCTCCAAAATTTAAAGTTGAATACCAAGACATAAATGTGACTTATGATATTCTCACAAACACAGTCACAGAAACGCCATCGGGAGTATGGAACACACTAAACTCTCCGATCAATGTTCCTCTCAATGCGCCTATCTTTGGACCGGATACAACTTCAATTGCGGCTTTCTCAGCTGTAAAAGGCAGCGCTGCCTATGCTTTAAAATTATTTCGTGTCACGAATATCGGGACAGCTGCGGCCACAAAATTTAATTATGCATTTTTAGGAGCACCAAATGTTCCGACAACTTTAATTTCTGAAGTTACAACACGCAATGGTTCGGGAACAAATCCAACGTGCTCGGGAAATATGACTGTTGCAGTTAACGATGCCTGTGAATTTTATGTAAAATACAAACCGATAAGTACAAGTGCAAATCTCTATTCACCTTATCTCGGACTGGTTTATGACACCGCTTCTAATTTAAATCAATTTGTCTCGCAAACTTCCACTGTTCAATTTTCAGCAATTGATCCGGCAAAACTTCTCGTTTCAATTCCAGGAGTCAGTTCTGAATCAGTGACAGACTGGAGTAATTCGACAACGCCATTGCCTCAATCAGTAAGCTGGCCGATTACCGTGAACAATTATTCTGCTGCTGATACTCACATGATTACGACGTCGCTTCCAACAACAAAAATTATTACCAATATTCAGGTCAACAATACTTCATCAATTAAGGCTTCATTCCTGGCAATGAACCCAACTCCTGCTGCAGGTACATGGAACACAATCTTTACGAACACAACAATGACAATAAAAGCTAACCGTTATTGTTTTTATGGAGATGATGAAAATAACTCTTCAGTCGCGGCCATCGACAAAGGTTTCAATGCAACAAGCGTGAATAAATGTATGCTACAATTTGAATTTAGCGGTAACAGCACTTTCCAAAATTGTTCTGCGTACAATGCTCCTGTAAAAAGCAAAACAGTTATTATGGGTGGAAGAATCCAGGCTTCATGTAACCCTTATGTCTACACACTCTCATTCTATAACTATAAACGTTCATCGACTGAAAAAATGTACGTCCATATGAAAGGGTTTATTGAGCCAAATCGTACCGTTGCAACGACCAATGCTTTCTCAAACGTTTCAGCTGTAAGCACTTCTGCCTCTGTTGGAAGTGTCACTTTCACATGGCCCACAATCTCTCCGAACAATTCGGCCTTCGGTAATATTTCTAAATATCGCATTTATTATTCGACCAATTATGCTGATCTGAGAACGGATAATATCTTTTACGGATTCACGGCCACACCAGTGCTAAGTTATTTTGAGACCAGCAGTGCTGCAATCAATACGGCCACAATCAACAATCTCTCTCAAGGAATTTATTATTTCTTCAGAATTGTAGCCATTAGAAGTTATGCTCATCCGACATACGGAAATTTAACATACATGTCAGTGCCGTCTAATCTTCCAATACTCACTCTCCTGGTTCCTAATACAAGTCAGACATATAATCACTCGCTCCTTGCTCTTGTTGATAAAACAACTTTGAGCAATACTGGAAGTCGAACTAACGGTATCAATGCTTGTGCTGCTCAAAAATACAGTATAACTGTCGTCGGTGCTGCTAAACAAATCACTAAACAATTGGCAAACACGAATGTGTGGAATTATATCGCCGCGACTCCGACGGCAAGTACAGGATATCCATCAAACGATGTAGGAACATTACCTCACTGGCTTTCAGATGCTGCTTACAATATCAAAACAAATATCTCGTTATATTCGGGAAGCACTATTGCAGGTTTTCCTGGTTATGACAGTACGAAATTAACCGGCAACAATGCCAGCTTGAAATTAATTTATTCGAAAACATGTACGAGCAGTCCGACCTGTGATCAACTTTTTAAACTTGTTGGGGGTGATAACGTTGATCTTTACTATCAGGGAACATACTACACGACTGATGCAGGCGTATCCGCTTATTACCGTTGCTACGGAGTGCTTCTGTGCCCAACCAATACAGCAAAAACGATTACTGATCCAACTTGTGCAGCTCCTTAAAAAATGGGGGTTCATCAAAGGGCCCCATTTAACTTAATGGAAAATTCAGTACTAGTTTAGTCGGATGTTCAGATTTTACGTTTTTATAATCAGTCACCAACAGCAGTTCGCCTTGGTTTTCACCCATTATTTTTTTTAATTTTTGGAAGTTTACAGAGGAAAAATGCTCGGTCAAAAAATAAAATTCTATTGAAAATAAATCATCTAGAAAATAAATCCCAGCTGTTTCTTTTAACAAAACTTTTGATTCAAAAATAAGACGATAGATCTCCGGTTTTACCTGATCCCAACAAACGATATCATTCTGTCTTACGAGTTGCTCCTCAAAATCTAATTTTTGTTCTTCGATTTTTAAAGGAAGCTTCTTTTTTTTCTTTTTTAGATAAACTGACAAAAGAAAAAGAAATCCCAATGCACCTAAAAGTTTATATAATCGATTTTGATTAACCTGCTCCTCTTTGTAAATAATAAGAGCTGGAATATTTTTTTGAAGAGCTGGAGAAGATATTTTTCTTTCCGTATTTAACACTACCTTGCCATGAGTTTTCACAGTCTCATAGACGACCAGAAAGGCCTTCGTCTTTGCAGGATTTAATTTTTTTGCCAAAACAAATTCTTTCAATGAATCCAAGTCGCCAAGTGTCTTATCAAGACGGTGATATTTTTCATAATCCTCGAGAATCATCTCCATCTTTGATGTCACCGTTTTCCAGTTATTCGAAAAGGCAACGGCATAAAGTTCAGTCAAATCTTCTTTAAACAGGCCGGCCTCTTTTGTCGCAGCAAATGAATCAAAACAGATCATAAACAAGCAAAGAGAAAATATTTTAAAGAACATTTTCGGCGCTCCTTTCCTGACGATCACTCTGTTCATACGATTCATTCAAAGAAAATAACTCGATTCGATTCAATGTCACCATAAAGGCTAGGTGTCTTTTCTGCTGAATGAGATCAATTGTTTCTCGTATCGTGCAATGACTTCCATAAGGAGAAAGAAAGACATTAATCTTTTGACTTAAGTTCTCTGCGAGCTCTTTAATTTTTCTTTCATCAACCGGATATTCTATTTCAAATGAAATTCTAAAAAAAACGTCTTTTTGACTGCAATCAACCAGCAAACAACCGCTTTCTTTTTTAAAAAAAAGATAAGAATCCAAATTGCCTATAATCTTCAAAACTGCGAACAAACAATCAATAGTCAGTAGAGCATTCTCTAGACCGTAATTTGTTTCATTGAATAAAACTGAAGTAAAATTGCGATTGAGACTATTTGAAATCTCATTTATAAAAGTATCTCGATGTGAAAGGATTTTCTCCATCGGAAGAGGTGGAGGCAATTCTTCTTTTTTGGGACGAGACTTAATTAAATCAATCTGAGTCGTCGCATCGACTTCATCTATTTGAGAAGATATTTTTTTTTCGCCTCTAAAAAATTTTTTCCGAAGATTGCTTTTGGACATAGATCCTCCAGCATAAATTATACTTTAATTAATTCATGAAAAATTGATGGAAATTAATTCCCGAATTTATAAGTATAGAGGACAGATCCTCCTGATGAATTTCCTGTAAATTGCCCGTCAATCTGGGTCTTAAAGAAAGATAAAAGCACTCCGTGCTGGTCCGTAATATCGGATTTTACGAAGAAAGAACTTCTTTTAGTCTGTATGCTTTTATTCACGCTGGACTTCTGTAACAAAGATTCTGAAATTTCTATCCCCGCTCCAATGCTTTTTTCTTTGATTTTTAAATTATAATCTATACCCAATTTTGCATATAGAATATCATTCTGAATAACCTTTAATCCTTCTCCCGGCGTTGGTAAATTAACGAAAGGCAAAGAGGAGTATTCCATACCACCATTAATTCTGAATCCCGCAAAAATATTTTTAAACACACCTGCTTCCAATGAACGCGCGACCGAAATTTGATAATTATCTTTCTTGATCGGTATACCTGCGCTCATCTGAAGCGTATAACCCCACGGTCTTGATATTTTATATTCTGCCGTATAGTTGGCCCCGAGATTAAGATAACGTAGGTTCGTTTTTACGTTAAGAATTCCTGTAGTCGAGACCGTTTCCATTTTAAAACCGGTAAAAAATTTAAATGTTATTTCTTTCGGTACTGAAGAACCTTCGCCAATCTCAGGAGGAATGCCAGCGACTTCGTTACTTCCTTCATTTATCACGTCACTCTTTTCTTTTTTTTTCTGGTTCTTTTTATTGCTTTTTGAATCTGCAGATTTTTCTTTATCAGCAATGTCTACCGGATCAGTCTGAACTTCATTATTCACATCATTGCTTTTTGTTTTTTCTTTTTCGGCATTGTCCATTTCAACAGGTTCTGAATCGTCTTTATTGTTTTGTTTCTTTTTCTTTTCCTCTCTTTTTAGCTTCTCTTCAGATTCTTTCTTTTCTTTGGCCATTTCTTCAGCTTTTTGTTCCTGCTTTTTTTTCATGGCCAGTTTTTTTTTGTCTTTATTGCTTTGATCTTCGATCATTTTTCTCACGGCCTGGATTCTGTCAAAATTTTTCTTTTCAATAGCATCTCTGTTCTCTCGAACAAATGTTTCCCCAAGAAAAAGTTCATACAAGGCCATTCGCAGCTCGTTCAGGACATTATATTTGCTGATTTTTTTTGTAAGAGTACGATCGTATTTATTCGTGGTCCAGTTGTAATAAAAGAGTTTCAGTACAAAGACGTTTGATTCTTCTTTTATGGGATAAATTGAAACTTTTATTCCATAAAAGTTTTTAAAATTTTTATTGTAACCTTCTTCTCTTTTTTGGGCATAAGCGACCGTGTGCTTTCCAGTTATGATGATAACATCGACAACATTTTGAGTGATTTGATCATCTATAACATGTAACTCATTTGGTATATCGACCGGATCAATCTGCAAAATTTTACTTTCTTTAAATTCTTCGGCACTTTCATTGGTCTCTTTTTTATCAAGACCGTATGAAAAAAAACTTACTTGAAATAAAAAAAAGGCAATTAATAACTTTGTCATTTATTTTTCTAAAATTTCAGATTCATCAAAATAGGTATCAATGCCGAGATTTTTAGCTTTGCTACTCTTCAATGGTTTTAAAATTCTTATTACAACTCTTCTATTAAGAGCTCTGTTTTCAGGAATGGGGTTGCCGTGTTTATCAGTATTTTCTGCTAATGGTCTCGTATCTCCATAACCAACAGAGACCAGCTGTTTTCCCTGGAATCCATAAAATTCAAACCGCTCTACGACTGCGGCCGCTCGAGCAGAGGCAAGTTCCCAATTCGATCTGAAAGCAGCATGATCAGCAATGGGGGAATTATCCGTATGCCCTTCAATAATAATTCGATAATCTGGATTTTTACTTTTAATCAGGCCAATCATCGCATCGACGTTTTTAATAAAGTCTTTTTTTAACTCAACATCGCCTTGATCAAACATGATTGAAGAAGAAAAAACGACTTGCAACTGGCTGTCCTTTACTTCTACTTTAGCGACGCCTTTCATATTCGGCATAGATCCGATTTCGGTCCCAAGTCCTTCCATCGCCTTCTTTTCTGCGTCCATTTTTCCCGGAACAAAATGCTCCGCAACTTGCGCACTTTTTTTAGCGACGACAACCGGATCAAAACTGGCAAATGAAGTCATGATAACAAAAAAACAAAACAATAATGTCATCATATCTGCATAAGAAACGATCCATGGCCCCTCACCTTCATGAGCTTCCTCATGTGAAGCATGGGCCTTCCTCTTTTTCTTTACCTTGTGAGGTGTATGGAGCTGAACTTCACCGTGGGCCATCGTCTATCCTTTTTTCGCAGCGATTTCTTTCCAATCAAGTCGTTCATTAGGAAGCAGATAAGAATTTAATTTTTCAGCGACAATAACCGGGTTTGTTTTCTCATTAATCAAACGCAGTCCTTCAATGATAATTTTATTTTTCAAATTTATTTCTTTGGCATTGTCTGCCAAGCTGTCTCCAATCGGCAGAATAAAAACATTGGCGGTAACGATCCCGAAAAACGTGGCCACCAGACAGGTCCCCATCGCCGGACCAATCATCTTCATCGCATCGGCGCCACCAAGATTGGAAAGCAGTGCGATCATTCCCAAAACTGTTCCCATCAATCCGAAGGCAGGCGGATATTTCCCTAAATTTTTAAAGCGATTTGCTTCCTCTGAATAATGATGGTGCATATTTTCGATTCGTTCTTCCAGCAACTCAAATAACTCTTCTCCCTTTATAATATTATCTTCCATCATCTGAAATCCTTCTTTGATAAAAGGTTCTTTTGATTTTTCCTTTAGCGATGAAAGTGTCGCTCCACCACGATACTCTTCAGCAAGCTCCATTATTTCTTTGATGATATTTTTATAATAAATTCTCTTTCCTTTAAGCAGTCTCAGAAAAAAGGCCTTCAAGAGAAGACCGACTCGGTTAATCTGAACCGTAATCGCGGCCGCTCCCAATGTTCCTCCCAATACCAGAAAGAGCGCGGGAAGATCGGCAAACATATGGTATTCTTTGGGAGTGATTGTCGTTACAATTCCGGCGGCCACGACCCCTAAAATAAATAAAAGACTGGTCATTGAAAAAATATTCATAATTTATCCTAAGTCTATGCTGCCAATTTAATTTTCGAGTCTTCACCATTTAATTCTGTTAACCATGATTCAATTTGATCAATCACTTCTCTCTGAACTTCGAGGTTCGTTGAGACAAGCTGCCTTGTGTATGAAACAAATTCCTGCTCTAACTTGGCACGTTTTTCATTTTGCAATCTTCTTAATGTCACTTCATTTTTTAAGATCGTAGAAAGTTCAACATCAATCATCTCTCTGCTTTTCGATCCTTTTGCTGCATATTTCTCCAACATTGAATCTCTTACTGAAGAATCCATAGAAGCAAAATATTGAACCTGAACATCCATTGGCATAAGGGCCACGGCCTGCTTGAAGACGTCGCTGGTAATTTCAGGCACCAGTGTTTTAGGGAAAATTTTAATGGCCGTCATTTTTACTTCGTCAGCAGAGAAGTGCTTTAACAAAGTTGCATAAAGCTTCATCTCAACTTCAGGAGTAGCACTCGGAAGAATATCAAAAATTCTTTTCAGGAACGGTGGCTTCTCTCTTTTTGCTTTTATCTGTTCAAGTTTGGCCTTTAGAGCAGGAAGCAACTCTGGCAGATTATCAGCTTGAAAATCTGCGCTTCGATCAATGAGATCGGCCACAACATCAGGAGAAATAATTTTGAACATTTCTCCAATAACATTGGAAGAAAGAACGTTCGTAAAAACAACTCCGAGTTCAATATCTTCCTCACAGAATTTAGCCGCATCTTTTGAAGACATTCCTAAAAGCAAATCACATGTTTCATAATCATTGATAAGAGATGGGACCATCATCATCTCTGTTATTTTATTACTGATATAACCGAATGAATTTGACACTTCTTCCTTAGACAATTCACTGTGAAGAACGGCCTTCCATGTTGCTCTTTCATCATGGGTTAAATTTTTAAAAATATCAGTCAATTCATTATCTGAAAAAAGCATGACCAGTGAACTCAGAGCATTGACGTCATGAGGAGACTTCGTTTTAATCCATCCTTTAATCATCAACACTGTATCATCATGATGATTGGTCAGAGCTTTTCTCAATCTTTCCAATCCTTCATTGATTCTGGCAGTAACTGCATCAGTTTTTGTTAAATCAAATTTCATCTCGTCCTCATCTTCGTTAATAATTTCTTCATTTTCTAAAATTTCTTCTGGAATCTCTTCTTTAGGTTCTTCTTCCGGAAGTTTTTCTTCTTCCTTCTTATCTTCGGCAGCCTTCAACTGATTTTTAGAAATCAGATAAAGTGACAGTCCGATAATCGCTGCGGCCAGAATAAGACCGATCATGACATCGAGATTTTTAAAAAACTCATAAAGCTTTGGTGCTTCTTTCTTCTCGGCCTGGTTTTTTAAAGTTCCTTCCAGTTTACTAGCTCCCGCTCCTGCGCCTGCGAGTTCTTCTTTACTTTTTATTTGATTAGCTTTTAAATCCAGAAATTGGATATTGATTTGAGGAACGACTTCGTTGATATTGAAGCTTAGTCCCTGCACTACTTTGCGAATAACTTCTTTAGTTTTACTTGAAAGACCTGAATCAAATGTCAGATTGATATCAATCGTTTTAAGATATTTAAAAAGATTGTAGCGATCATTGATTTCAATAAAGGCCTTTTGTGAAAGCTCTGCATCTGACGTTTGAATTTCAACAGGCTCATCGCCGTAAACAGGCGCTTCCAAACCGAGTTTATTAAAGACAACATAATCATCGCCATCTTTTTGCATTTCTGATGTTGTAAATTTTACTTTGGCAGCTTGTCTGGTTTTGGTGATATTTTTACTTGTAGGACTTTCAACTGCGTCTTTATCTGCGCCGATTTTGACTTCAATAATATAATCATCTTCTTTAATGACTGGCTTTAATGATTTAATAATTTTCTTTTCAATGCTTTCCTGTAATTTGACAATTTGCCACTCCAGAGGAGAAATCCCTTCGTAAGAGTCAATTCCCTTGGCAAAGGATGACATCGAAAAAGAGAAAAAGCAGAAAAACAGAATGATGAGTTTATTTGCCTTTGTCATTATCAGTCCCTATTGATTTTTCCAAATAGGCTTTCATCATGAAAGCATCTTTATTTTCAGGATTTACTCTATAGGCCTTTTTATACCAGGCCAGCGCCGTCTTCATTTCTTTTTTTAAATAATAAGTACTCGCTATCATCTCAGGAACAATCGAAAGGTTTTTTTCTTCATCTTCTAATTTTTTCAATTTTTCCAAGGCATCATCGTACTGCATGGCCCGAATTAATCTTTGGGCCTCAAATAATTCATTGATTGATCGATCCACATTTTTATATTTTGTAAAATCTTGGATAGGCTCAAGATTTACATTTATGCTCAGATCACTCTTTAATAAATCAGACATCACTATTGATTGAGTTAAATAACCATCTTTCTCAATGACCAACATGAAAAAACCAGACTTAGAATAGCTTCCAGCAAGCTCTTGAATATTTCCAGTAAAAGGAGTTTTCCCAACCTTATTATTAACTGTTCCACCAAAATCTCGGATGTAGATGTTTGCTTCGATAGGATCTGTCGTTAACTTCAACTCATCGGCCATTGCAGACATCGATAAAAATGTTGTGTTCAACAAAGCAATCAAAAATATTTTTAAGATTTTATACATAAACCTTTCCTTGAACTCTTTCTCGGTGATTGCCCTTGAAATTTTATTAAATTAAAGAAATATGTAAGGTAGAAAAAATAGAATTAATAATTCAAATTGTAGGTTGTTCCCAACAGAATCTTCATCGTCATTGATGTTAATAGAGCACCTATTCCTCTAGTGATATTGGCCTCTGCTCTTATTCCCCATTTCGGGTTAAGAGAGTAAATCACTCCGGCTTGCCCGCCCAATTCAACGATCACATCGTTTTTAACTTCGGACTTGGTATTATAAACCAAATAAGCGGCCCCTAAAGTTGGTCCTGCATAATACCTGAACTTGGGCGCTAGTTTCATCTCTACTCTTTGATCTGAAACATATGTAGGTGAGCCGATTGATGAAAAATAAAAATTCATTCCGGTTAAAAGATAAAAATAGCGGTCTGGAGTTGAGGCCATTATAGGTCCTCCGACTCTCGCAAAATAAGAACGTTTGAGATTGGGAAAATATTCAAACTCTACATCGAGAGGCATGGATGAAGCCGTTCCAGAATAAGGTGCAGTCGTCGCAGATGTCGTACCATCAGTGGCCTTGATATTGCTTTCTGATTCAGTATAGGTCGTAGAAATTGAACCAATTGAAAATGATAATTGCCCAGGGATTTTCCCGTCTGCAAGCGCAGAACCTGATTGACCAAAAAGCACAATTGCAACAATGAAGAAATAATGTTTCATTCATAACAATCTTAATTGAAGAAAAAAATAGATGTTAAAAAAACAAGGCATTCTATTTTTTCTATCCTTAAAATAGAATCAAGATCACTCCTTTTTTATTTCATGATGATTCATCAACGCTTATTATTCTCATTGCTTCAAACCAATATAAATGAACAAGAGATTTTATTAAAGAGATTCATTGTGATTGATACAATACGCTCCCTATATCTCTCTGGAGATTTTCAAACAACTAAAACCCTGCTCATTCAATACTCAAAAAAATATGAGAAATTATCCGAAGCTGAAAAAAGTTTTGTTACAGGCATGTTGATGAACCTGGATGAAAATGAAAAAGCCCTCTCCTTACTCAAAGAAGAAATTCCCTTGGATAAATTAATAAATGAATCCGATGAGAGCTTAAAGAGACAAATTTATCTTGCACAAATTAAAATCAGGGTCAAATCGATAAATGTTGGAGTCAGAATTTTAAAAAATGTATTGAGTGTCGTTGAAACTAAATTAGAACACTTCGATAAAAAGGTTTTGCGTGCTCTCTATAATATTGCTGCTTCCAACTTAAGAATTGTTGATGAATACGAGAGCATATTAGAAATAGAACAAAACTATCCCTATCCTGAACAACTTGAATTGAGAGATTATCAGTTTAAACTTGAAGTTTTCAGGGCCAAACATTCTTTCCATCTCGAGCCAAGCGATCTTGAGGCCTTTTACGATTTTTTTAAGAACGCTCAAAACGATGAAGTGCTCCAATATTTAATAACGTTCCACGAATTAAAAACAAAAATACTATTTGGTTATTTGAAACATGAAGAGTGCCATACAATCGAAGAAAGATTAAATAAACATCTGATGCCTCCTACTTTTCAGGCTTCACATTCTTTCTTAATCGCCCAAGTAAAATTTTTGATTGGAGATTATTCCGAAGCTCTTTCCTACTTAAAACAAACTCTGAAGTATGCAAATCTTGTCCACGAAAGACATGGCGCTATTCATTTAATTAATAAAATTGACTCTAAACAAGTTTCTCAAGAAGATCATATTTTTCTAAGATGTGTCCCCATCAACTCAACTCTAAGTTACATTGCGGGAAATCGTTATATTGAACAACCTCCGTATTTATATCCTCTCCACAAAAATGAGAACGTCGTTACTCCACAAAAAGATGACTGTTGGTGGATTACAAAAAATGATATTATTTTGAAAAATTACTTCGAAATTCATTCCACTGAAAAAACAATCGATTTTTATTCAGGCATCATCACTGAAAACGGACAAGTGAAAATGATTCTCACTGATTTAAGAATTAAATTAATCCGAATTATTTTTGGCTGTGGAAGCTTTGGCGCTCATCAATCATATTTGATCGATGAAATGTTTGATGGCACTTATTATTTTTATGAAAGTGCACATCTAAGATTAAAAAACCTCGTTGCCGAATTGAATAAAATGGGAATTCATATAAATCGTAAGAAAAATTTTTATTTTTATAATTTCGAAAAAAATAAATTCAATGTTATCTTTCCTTGCAATCACAGTTTTTTAGGTCCGCTCATTTTCCTCTTTAAAACAAAAAAAGGATCGATTAATCGAAAAGATGTCGAAACACAATTGAACATTAAACCCTCTACAGCATCCCTCTATTTAAAACAATGGAAGGAGAAAGAGTATATTCAAAGAGACTCTGCTAAATATGGGGATTTTAAAATTAATATAGACACTTGATAGTTAAAATCAAATTTTCTTGTATTGTTTGATGATTCCTGTGACTTCAGTATAGACCTTGTTTTTACAGGATAATTCTTTTATATTTTTTAAATAATTCTCGTCCAAACGGATCTTCTTCTCCTGTACCTTAGTTGTGAACCAATCTCCTTTATCCTGAAGATCAATTTGCCCCAGACATATTTTCGGCAATAAATTTAAAACCAATTTATTTTTTAATGAAGCCTCCAATTTCAAATCTTCCGCTATTGAATAAAGATATTTTGAAAACAATATGAATCTTTTTACTTTTTGATTGTCACAGGAGAATTCGTAATAAATTTGGCTTGTCATTTTCACCTCTTCCTCTTTTTTGGTTAAGGCAAACAAGTTAAGCAGATCGTTATTTATAGCTGGATCAATATTTTTGGAGCATGTCCCTTTACTAGAAGGCAAAATTTTAAATGAGACAATTCCACATGAGGGCTGAGTTGAACAAGCCTCAAGCATTACTAAAACAAAGCATAAGAAAATCATTTTAAAATATCTTAAACACATAGTTGTATATAATAGATGATGATCAAACTTAAGGGAGAGATAAAAGGCCTATCCTAATAAATCTATCTCTAACAATGGACTCAATTAAATAAATCTGCTAAACAGACAAATCTTTATCGATCTGAGGAGCAAAAATGTTCAAATTTTTATCCGTGCTATTTTTCTCAATAGTAAGCCTTCTTCATTCGGTCCATGCGAATGAAGTCAAGTTTCTTTCTGTCGATTTTCCTCCCTATACATACCAGACCCCAACTGGAGGAGCTGGTGCGATTTACGATGTCGTTTATGAAATTTCAAAACGCCTTGGCGCTCCTGCAAAAATTGAGTTTGTTCCATGGGCCCGCGCACGCTTTGAGGCCGAAAATAATTCAAATGTCGCGCTCATACCTCTCGCAAGAACTAAAGAGAGAGAAGAAAAATATTCGTGGGTAGTGCACGTTCTCGATGATCCTTATGTTCTCGTTACACTTAAAAATTCCAAAGTTAATATTTCTAATCTTGCAGAAGCAAAGAAATTAAAGGTCGGTTTCCTTGCAAGTTCTGTTGCCGAGCCACTTTTAAAGGAAATGGGATTTACGAATGCAGAAGTGGCGACCACTGATATTCAAAATGTAAAAAAGTTAAAGCTAGGGCGCATCGATGCCTGGGTCAGTCCTTTTAGCTGCCGAGGAAAATATTTCAAAGAAGGTGGATTAGGCGTCAATGACGTTCGAGTCGGACTCGAGCTCACAATTCTTCATGAGTATCTCGGTGCCTCAAAAGATCTAAATCCTAAGATCATTAAGAAGTGGCAACAGACTTTCAGTGAAATGAAAAAAGATGGGACTTATAAGGCCATTATGAAAAAATATGAATTAAATCCCCTACCTTAAAATCTGTAAGAAAGGCCGAATTGAATACGTGGACCAGCAAGTGTTCTCGTGATCGTCGTGTCTTCAGTCGTACCAGAGATGGTGTAACTTTCACCTGCGTGATAATAATCTAATGTCACTCTCGCTCCAAAGCCGTTGCTAAGAATGTATTTGGCGCCTACACCGGCCATAAAAAAATTGTCGGTTCCTTTTGTAGGGCTTGAACTTTCCGCACCTGTTGTTGCATCAATTGTCGTATCTGTCGACGTCACTGATCCCGCACCTCCACCGACAATTCCGTAACCAATCACTCTTCCCACTGATGCCGCTGAATTGTAAAAGTGATAAGAAAGAGCTCCACCGAATTCCGTCCAGTCCATATTGTTTTTTACTGATGTGTTGGGAAAAAGAGTGACTTCCGAAGTACGTTTATGAGCGAAAGCAGTGATTGAAATGTTTTTTAAGAATGAATCTGAGTTTGTGAAATAGCGCTCAATTCCACCGGAGAAATCAACACTCGAAGCAGAAGCACCGGTTGAAGAGTTCGTGCTATTTGGATTATTAACTGTGCCAGTGAGAGCATTTAAATAAGCTGTTCCCCACACTTCCCAATTTTTAGAAGTATTCGTCGTTCCGACAGGAACCTCTTCCATACTCACTTCTTTTACTGTTTCTTTTTTCTTTGAACTTTTTTCTTTTTTAGCAGGTGTTTCTTTTTTCGGAGTAGCGTCTTCGATGCCCATACCTTCTAATTCTTTTTGATCGGCATCGTTCAGCATAGGAGTGGCTGCTTCGACTTCGTCACCTTCTTTCATTCCCATTTTATCTGTTCCCGCTGGAACTTCATCGGTCTTCATACTTTTTGAAGGATCCTCTGTGAGTTTTACAGGAGAAGAAATTTTTAGATTGAGAACTTTTCCATCGACGACTTCCGTTGGTTCAACCACACGATAGAGAGACCAGATTGAACGACTTGGAGAAACTTTTTCAACAACACCGCGAGCGATCACTCCTGATGTGATAAAAAATTTAGCGTGATCTCCAACCGCCAGACCATCTTCAGCTCCGCGATTGATAAGAATTGTTTTTTTAGAATTAGAAACTTTTAAAAATCTCAGAGTTAATTTTTCATCGATTTCCAGTGCGTGTAATGAGTTTACCGCAAGAAGTGTTGTTACCATCACTAAAGATTTAAGCATATAATCATCCTAAAAATAAAAACCTAATCCTATTAGATATTTTATGTCGGTCATATTAATTTTGCCATCAATATTGTCACTTAAAGAATCGATCACCGACAATCGCTTCATATCCACCATCACACCGGCATTGAAACTTGCCCCTACATTCACTGTATCTTCTGTCAGATCTCCACTTCTAAAACGATACTTCGTCATCAATTGCATCGCAGGCAATGTTAAAAGTTGATAAGAATACTTTTTTGAGAGCGTGGGATTATCCATATCGATTGTGCCCGCTTTTATTCCAAGTCCGGCAAGTACGATGAATGAATTGAGAGTGAGTGGATTATTTACAAAATAATAATTTACATAGGCACCATAAGCACCTTCTTGTCCGCGGGCATTCTGTCCACCGATATCATAATCAGCAACACCTTTTTCCAGTTCAAATTGCAGCGACCAGTTTTTTAAGTTTTTACTCGTGCGGGAAAGGTGTAAATCATAAGCAAGCCCAAATGAATAACCTAGGTTGCGATAATTTGGATCTTCGTCCGTCGTATGTGCACTGACCGGGCCGATGTAGTGAAAAAGAATTTCATTTCCATCGAGCTCGTTGAGTGCGAGTTCTTTTCTGCGTTCTTCGTGTTCCAAACCTGTGCGGATAAAATAGCGACGAAGAGTTTTGTCATCCATGTCCGCCGACCACAGAGGTCCGTCGCGATTAATTTTGGCCAATGCCTTCGGATCGACGATTTCGCGGGCGCGGGCCGCTTCTTTTTCATTGTCGTATACCGAGGTCATGGTAATTTTATCGTTCATTTCGCGATCGTATGTTTTCTTTTGGTCCTTATACACACCATTCATCAGTCCGTATTTTTGAGAATTTGTTTTCTGTACGTATCCATCAGCAATGGAATCGAGAAGTTTTTTGTCTTCAGCATTTTTGATATCTGCCAATTTTACCTGATGATTTCCGACAAAATATTTAACTTCGGCGTCGTCGTTGTAATCATCGCTGAATCTTTTTCCCGGCTCTTTTCTCAATTTTTCATATGTCTGTACCAGCTGATCAGCTTCTGGAACTTTTTTTGTTTCGTAAAGTTTGTCCGATTCTTCATAGGCATCAAGGTCCTGAATCAAACGGTCGGGAACATTGTTTTTATTTTTATCGAGATAGTCTTCAACACTCGAGTATTCATCGGATACAACAACATGACGTTCTTTTTGCGTGAACGTTCTGCCTTCCTTCACTTCGTTGGAAGTGAGAACGAGCAATTGATTTCCGGCCTTAATTAATTTTGGCAAATGCACTTTACTCAAATACCAGAACGATTTTTTAGGAAAACTTTTAACCAATTTTCCTTCGGCGACTAAAAAGATTTTTGGCATTTTAAAATCGCCAACCTGGATAAAAAATTTGGCATAAGAGCCGTCCGAATAATTTTCCAAAGCTCCGCGATCAATCGCAATGCTTTTTTCCGAAGAACTGATGTCCAGAAGAGTCACCTCATCCAGGCCGATAGCATACGAACGCACACTTAGGGTTAGGGTCAAAAGAAGTATGACTAAACTTAAAATTTTCATATACATTCAGTTTAGCACCTAAAACGCTCTGCACACATGAGGGAAATCCTTGCTTCAAAGCTCTTTTTTATCTATAACTAAGAGGTAATTTATTCCTAAAAATGCCCAAGGATTCTTATGAAAAAGAAGATTAAAAAAATTTATAAATACGAGTGCACAATCACTGGTGAAACTTTCAAGACAACTGAAGAAGCTGAAAATCCTGGTGAACTAACGACTGTTTCAGCGTACTACCAAATGCACCCGGAAAAAGACGATCGCCCGACAGAAATCAAGCTTAAAGTGAAAATGAAAGAAGAAGAAGACGCTGCTTTCAAAGCTTTAACTGAGTAATTCATTCTTTTAAAATCACACTCAAAAGGATTTGACCCATATGGAAACTAAACAAGTTATCATCATTGGATCTGGACCTGCTGGTTATACAGCGGCCCTCTATACATCTCGCGCGGGACTTAACCCTATCGTCATCGAAGGACACGAGCCGGGCGGACAATTAACAACAACGACAGACGTAGAAAACTTCCCTGGATTTCCAGAAGGAGTTATGGGGCCGGACCTCATGGCCAATATGCGTGCCCAAGTAAAACGCTTTGGTACGGAATTCCTTTCGACAAAAGTCACAGACGTCAACCTAAGCAAACGCCCGTTCCATGTTAAGTGTGAAAACGGCCAGGAATTTTTGGCCGAAACTTTGATCATCTCAACAGGTGCTTCAGCAAAATACTTGGGACTTCCCCACGAAATGCAACTGATCGGTAAAGGTGTTTCTGCGTGTGCAACTTGTGATGGTTTCTTCTACAGAAATAAAATCGTTCACGTTGTTGGTGGTGGTGATACTGCCCTTGAAGAAGCAAACTTCCTCACTCGCTTTGCTGAAAAAGTTTATCTCGTTCACAGAAAAGATTCTTTCCGTGCAAGTAAACCGATGCAAACAAGAACTCTGAACAATCCAAAAATCGAAGTTGTGTGGAATACAGAAGTAAAAGAAATTATCCACGATGCAACTGGTGTAACGGGATTAAAAGTTCACAATAATAAAACAAACGAAATCACAGAAAGAAAAACTGATGGCTTCTTCCTTGGAATCGGTCACGAGCCGAATACAAAATTCTTAAAAGGTCAGCTTGCTCTTGATGACCACGGTTACATCAAGACTATGGGCGGGCATCCAGATACATCGGTAGACGGTGTATTCGCATGTGGTGACGTTCAGGACCCGTACTACCGTCAAGCGATCTCGGCAGCAGGTTCGGGCTGTCAGGCAGCGATCAGAGCTGAGCGATTCTTAGAAGCTGAACACGATAAAAAACACTCTTAACTACTGAAAATAGATGGCAGTTGTCTTAAACCGACAACTGCCATCGGCCAACGGCCAACCGTTAACTGCCAACCAATTTCTCTATCATCATCCAACATTGTAAAAAACAAAATCATCGATGCTTGACATAGTTTTTTAAAAACTGAAAGAATAGTTTCAAGGGAAGAAAGGATTTTTCCCGTGAACAGATTCGACATTCACAATGACAACCAAGGAAGGTTTAATGAAAGCACTCACAAGAGTTCCGATCTTTAGTTACAACACTCTCGCAACAACGCTTATCATCCCTACAAAATCCCTGGAAATTAAATTTAGAAAAAACTATCTCAGTGCTGAGACTCTCTTTGAATTAGAATCGATTCTCGCTTGGTCTGCCACTCACTCTGAAGTGCAAAGTTTATTCATTACTAGTTACGGTGAAGAATTCGTTCAAGGTTTTGATCCATCGGAAATCAAAACTCTCTCTGAAGACAAATTAAAAAAACTATTTTCAAAAGTAAGCACTATTGCTGAAACATTCCTCTGCCTTCCTCAAACTGTTGTTGTCGACATGAAAAAAGGAACTCGCGGTGTGGGATTGGAACTCGCTCTCGCTGCAGACGTGAGAATTGCAAAAGGTGAAGCAACGTTTTGCTTCGATCACCTTTCTCAAGGCCTCACTCCTACTTGCGGATTATTTTCTTTCCTACGCCCCTTCCTTAATCAAAACGTTCTTCGCTCACTTCTTCTTTCGGGAACAGAATTCGGCAAAGAAAGTTTTCTAGCATTAGGTGGATGGTGTGAATTCGATAAAGATGCGTGCGCAATCCTGACAAATATTTTCAACCAAGCTCCAATCGCCCGCATGCAAGCAAAAAGCGGTCTATACGGCATTTACGAAGAAGCCAACAAGGTTGCAAAAGAGCGCGAAGAAAAACTCTTCAATGCCACAGTCCATGCAAAAGACTACGCCAAAACAGAAGGCTTTATGAGTCCCGCTGAATACAAAGAAAAAACAGCAGAGCTTCGCAATTAAATCTCCCTAAAATATTCCTATCGTCTCCAAAATGCTTCAGATTCTAGGCGCGACAGAGCAACGACGAAGATGAGGCATTTTCGAGACGATAAGTTTTCTAAAAACTAAGAAGTAATCTAATTTCGTGGGTCGCGAGTACACGCTTCACCTTCTGAAAATCATCAGTGATGCCCATGAGGAATCCACCGCCCCCAGCACCACAAAGCTTAAGCGAATAAGCGTTCGACGAAAGCCCTTCACTCCAAAGTTCACGATAAAGTTTTGGAATCATCGGTGAGAAATGTTCATATTGAAAGGCCGAAAGCAATTTGAAATTTTTCAGTAAGAGATCAATATTTACTGTTAGAAAGTTGTCGATACAGTGATTAGTGATCGGCTTTAAAACATCTTCGCAAAGGTTGTAGAAACTTTCATTGCGAGTTTTTTCTAAAAACAAATTCACAAGCGGCTCAGTTTTTCTCGAACGTTTTGTATTAAGAAGAAAGATCCCGCCTTTTCCTTTCGAAAATTTTGGAATCGCAACCGCACCGAGATCATTTTTATTTTTGATAAGAATCGGTGAATTCAAATAACTGATCAGCGGATCAACACCTGAACTCGATCCATGAAAATGCGATTCCATCTGAGCAAAAATATTTTTCAGACGTTTGATATCGTTTTTTAAATCACCTTTATCTGTTTCTTGCTCATAACGATCAAAGATCGCAGCAACAAGTGCTCCAGAACTTCCTACGCCGTATCCTTGCGGAATCGTCGAGTCGAAATAAAGTCCTTGAGAAATATCGAATTCAAAAGATGTGAGATCGAATTGAAAAGAAAGCTGATTGCTATCCATCAATTGTTTTAGATAAAGTGAAAAGGCTTTGAGTTCGGGATCGATCGTCGCCGTATTGTCTCTTCTAAAAGTGAGCTTCCCTTCAAAAAGCGAGTACGGTGTAATGAGCGCCATTGAGTTTTGAACAACACTGTATTCTCCAAAGAGAATAATTTTCGAATAGAATTTTTTTTCAGTGCTATTTTGAGTCATATGTTTTTACCGGGCCCATCCCCACTTCATCGTGAATAACACCCGCGAGTCCTGGTGCTAATTTCTCATCGATAAAACGACGAACGGCCACCTCATGGGACTTCGGATAAAGGAGATGAATATTAGGGCCAGCATCGATAGTAAAGCAAGCCGGAATTTTCGTAGTCGCGCGAAAGTTTTTAATTTCTTCAATTAAACGCAAACTATCCGGGCGCAAAAGAATATAAGAAGGGCGAGAAGTCATCATGAGAGCATGAAGTGTAAGCGCTTCTTCCTCTGTAATTCGAATGAAGCTTTCCATGTCACCTGCTTTAAGGGCCTCCACTAAATGAATCATATTTTCGCGAGCGATTTGAAAGCGCACGTCTTTCATCGGATGGTTTTCCATCAATGAATGGCCGGCGCGACTTGAAACTGATTTCTCCCCGGCATCGACGATGAGAATTGAATCGCAGTAGTCGTGAAACATCGGATGAGCTTCGCTAAACTCCACTGCATATTCGTTTGAGCTTCCTGGAACAGCAGTGCTTACTCCCCAAACGGCCATACGAGGAAAAACAGATCTTCCCGCTGATCCTGAGGCCAGACGAGAAAGCTCTGAGGCCTGTTTAAAAAATTCTTCTTTTGAAAGTGTTCTTCCCGACATTTTTTCATCGATAGAAAGCAGCCCTAAACAAAGAGCGCTCATTGATGAAGCTGAAGAAGCAATTCCCGAAGAATGAGGAAATGTATTTTTCGATTCAATTTTTAAATGGTGATGAGAGAGCCATGGAAAACGAAAAATCTCTCCTGCGAGAAATTTAGAAATTTTTTCCTGAAATTTTAAATTAGGTTTTCCTTCGAAAAAAAATTCCAGCGTGGGAGCTTCACTTTCAAAAATTTCAATTGAAAGAGTTGTGACAGAATTTTTCAGTGTGAAACTGATCGAAGGATTTTGCGGCAACTGAACACCGTACTTGCCCCAGTATTTGACAAGAGCAATATTTGAAGGCGACGTCCATTCTACTTTATACAACGAATTCATATGAGCTTCTTAGTGGATCAGGTGATTAGAGAATCCCATTTTAATTGAATCTTTCGACATCGTTTCTACCGGAGCTGTGATGAGATCCTCGTACCCATAAACAACCTCGAGACCTTTACCTTTGAAGTATTCTTTGACTTCAGCAAGCCTCATCTCAGTTGCAACAAGAACAAAATCGCCTCCCCAGGCTCCCAACGATTTAACTGCGCCGTTAAAATCAGAGAATAAACGTTCTTTCACCGGAATGATCTCAAGCGCCTCTCCGACTAACTGTTCATGTGTCGTGATTGCAGCTTGGAATTGTTTTAATGTTTGGGCATTTAAAAACTCAGTTGTGAGTTCAGTGACCTTTGCAATGAGTGTTGGAGCGAAAGGACGTTTCTTTGAGTAATCTTTGATCGCTTCGCGAGAGTTTTGTTTTTTACCGAGATAAACGAAGAAAAGATTTTCTCTGAAGCTTGGATAAAAATAAATCGGCGACCAGTTTGGTCCGCTCGTTGTTTTTTTGTAAGCAATCGGCCCATCTGATTGAGCACAAGCGATATCATATCCTGAACCACCGTGAGTTTTAAAAAGCAGTTCAAACGGCGAAATATAGGCCCATTGAGCGATGTTATAGATCAGTGAAGAGCTGCTTCCTAATCCCCAATCAAGCGGGAATCCCAAACGCGTTTCAACTTTTACATCGACGTCGTCGCGCAGGAAGTGAGAATTTTGTTTTCTTACTTGTTGAAGAATTTTTTGCAGGAACAATGCTTCTTCAGAAGGTTTTTCATCGAGACATTTAAAATGCCAGAATTCAAATTTCGAATCGAACCAGCAATTGCCGTGAACATCGTAAGATTTCCACGAAAGAGTCGGTGAAAATGAAGGAGAATATTTTACTGAAAGCGATTGCCCGACTTTAGTGGGAAGAGCAAGCGAGAGAGCACCGTCTAGAACAAAGTATTCTCCAGTGAGGAGAAGTTTTCCGTGACCGAAATAGTATTGATCTTTTTCCGGACAAGATTTTTTTAAGGCATCGTTAATTTGATTCAGATTAATTTCGCTCATTAGACATAGTTCCTGAAATTAGAGACAAATTCTCTTACAGCTTTAAATGAAATAACTTCGTTTTCAAAATGAGTTTTGGCCGCTTCACTTTCTTTCGTGCTGGCCTCAAGGTGATTCAAAATATTCATCAAGTGCATTTTCATGTGCCCTTTTTGAATTCCACTTGTCACAAGTGATCTGACCGCTCCAAAGTTTTGAGCAAGGCCGATCGTTGCAACGACTTTCATAAGTTCTTTAGCGTCCGGACGTCCGAGCATATCGAGAGAAAGACGCGCTAACGGGTGAAGTGATGTCAGTCCGCCAACAGTTCCAATTGCAAGTGGAATTTCCAATGTAAATCTGAATTTGCCATTCTCGATCGTAACATCTGAAAGTCCGCGATATTGTCCATCGCGAGCAGCGTATGCATGTCCACACGCCTCTACTGCACGGTAATCGTTTCCTGTCGCTACGATAACTGCATCGATTCCGTTAAAGATTCCTTTATTGTGAGTTGTCGCTCTCGTCACATCGATTTTCGAAATGCGAATCGCGCGTGCAAATTTTTCTGCGAATTCGGATGCATCCATTCCAAAGCTTGGATCAGCGAGATCTTCGACTGGACATTCAACATAACTTCTCACCAGACAGTTTGGTGTATAGTTTGAAAGAATCGCCATGACGACTTGTAGCTGGCGTTCATCAGCTGTGAAGTTGAAAGCTGTTTCAACTTTTTCTTTTAAGGCCCTTCCCAAAAGTTCGAGCACTGAATTGATGAAGTTCGCCCCCATCGCATCACATGTTTCAAACTCAGCTGCGAGTTGGTAGTATCCTGGCTCGTCTGCTGTTCTATTAATCAAGTTAAGCGAGAGAAGTCCTCCTCCGCGCTTTTTCATGTTTTCAGTAAGAGGATTTGTCTCCTCGATAATTTCTTCCTTCACGCTCTCAAAGAAATGGAAAAGTTTTTCGCTCGGGCCATTCCAGATGAAATGCACTTGACCCGCTTTCGTTGTAGAGATCACTTCAGCGTGGAAACCTCCACGTGAAAGCCAGAAATTTGCTGAACGAGCAGAAGCTGCCACAACAGAACTTTCTTCAATCGCCATCGGCACACAAAGAAGTTCTCCGTTTAAAAGAAGGTTCGGAACAACTCCGAAAGGAACCGGGAAATTCGTCAGTGTATTTTCACTGAACTCATCGAGAATTTTTTGAGTCGTAGGATCATCATTCCAGAATTTTTTAAACTGCGCTCTTGCGTAGTCTGAATCTGAAAAATAATTTTTTACAACAAGATCTACTTTTTCAAACTTCGAAAGTTTAGAAAAACCATTCATAGGTTCTTTCATTATCTTTGCTCCACGTTCCCAGACTTCAATGACAAAAATGTTTTTGCCATTTTGAGTCCTGCCACTTCCTGAGCGACAAATTTTTTAAGCTCTTCGTAATTTTCTGCGTGAGTAAGAAAGTTCTTCGCCTGACCGATCACTGAATTGTACTGACAAAGCTCATTCAGATAGAAACCGTCGAGAACATTTTCAATCCCACCAGAAATAATAATCTGTTTATTTTGATACTGAGAATTTTCTGTGAGTAGTTTATTGAGAGTGAGAACCATTTCTTCAGCTGTATGCCCTACATTCGCAAGCGTTGCTGCCGAATCAGAGATATTCATCTTCGAGCGCATTTGTTCAAGCTTCGAAAAATTTGTTCCGCCGAAAGCGGCCAGTTCAATTCCCGCAATAGGAAGTTCGAGAAGAGCATGAAGACTTCTCGGTCCCATTCCTTGCCCGACTTCTTTCACAATGATTTTAGTTTTTACGAGAGAACAAAGTCTCACAAGTGTTTCAAGAGGAGAAACTGTATAACGATCACCTTCAGGTTGAAACCATTCCTGCAGAGGATTGATATGAACGATAAGTCCGTCAGCATCGAGACTTCCTACGAGTTCAACAATTTTTTGTTCTTCGCCGGCTGCGAGCATTTTCTCAATTTGAGCAATGCCGAGATTAGCAAATAACGGAAGATCCGGCCCTAAAATCGGACGAAGATTAAAATCGTTAAAAAATTTATTTGATTCAAGAAGCGTGCGGCAAGAACCAAGCCCCATTCCCAAACCAAACTCACGGCAAACGCGCGCAAGATTTTGATTGATGTGACGAGCTTCTCCCACTCCACCTGTCATACTGGAAATCCAAAGAGGTGCATTTAATCTTTTGCCTAAAAATTCGAGAGAGATATCTGTTTCTGAATTTGGATGAGCATTAAAAAGAGGTTCGTAATCAAAACGATTGTCGACTAAAGCGCGTGCAGTTTGCGCCCTTTTCGCCAGATCGATATGATCCTTTTTTCTGTCCTCTTGTGTAATGTCTTGCATAGAGTCCATACTTATCACGAACACCCTTAGTCGTCATGTCTTTTTAGACGACTATCCTATTGAGATTATTCAGAAAGAACCAGTATAAATTCCCTTTTAAACTCCTGGATGCTCCCTAAGAGCTCCGTAGGGCTTCCCGTGCGCAATTCTTCGCTTGGACCATTTAGGTCCATCGCCAGGAAAATTTTTTTATTTCCATTCCATTGGTCGCGCATTTCTTCAAGCACGCGCTTCAAGCGATAAGGTGTATCCATGAGAACGCTCGTGTGTTTTGCACTCATCATTTTTTTAATCACGTCCGCACGTTCAGCATTGTCGAGTGGAAGAAATCCTTCAAACCAGAATTTTTTATGATTAAGTCCTGACAGCGCAAGTGCGAGAACGACAGAGTTACAAAACGGAGTCGACGTCACTTTAATTTTTTGTTCGTGACACATTTTTACGAGTTCAATTCCCGGATCATAAAAAGCAGGAAGACCACCGTCGCTCATGAGAAAAACATTTTTTCCCGCTTTCAATTGTGCGAGTAATTCTTTTGCTGCAGTCGCGGCCGTGTGTTCGTTGTAGAGAACAAAATGTTCAACAGCTTCGCGAGGCAATTTAAATCCGAGCCATCTTCTGCGGCCGGGTTTTAAATCTTCGATGACGAAAACAGAATTTTCAAAATCATTCAAACAAGCGCTCTCCAAAAGAGCGTGCGCAACGGGTTCGAGCACTCCAACTTCTGCCAGTGGAGTGGGGATTATTGTCAGGGTTCCTGAGGTTTTCATGGGGGCCAAACTAGCAAATTAAGGGGAAAAATGACAGCGAATCTCCTCTTTGTGAAAAAAGAACAGGTTATTTTGCAATCCCATTGCATATTTTCCGATTGTCCAAGGGAAAAAACACCTCTATTTCCTTGCCAACGCTCCGGCCGTGGATAAAAATTTAGTTATGAAAACACTAAAACTTTTATTGATTACACTGACACTTTTAACGACAACTGTTTATGCTGCAACTGAAGTAAAGCTCAATGAGCCAGCGAGAACTTTTAAACTGCAAACAGAAGAAGGAAAAGAATTTGATCTGGCCTCAAGAAAAGGCACTTGGACTGTTCTTTACTTCTATCCAAAAGCAGAAACTCCAGGATGCACGACTCAAGCGTGTGCCTTCAGAGACAATATCAAAAAGATTCGCGTACTGAACGCTGACGTTTTCGGTATCAGCACGAATACAGTTGCTGAACAGGCCGGCTTTCATAAAAATCACAATCTGAATTTTACTCTTCTCGCTGACGACAAGGCCGATGTGACAAAACTTTACGATGCAAAAATGGCGGTCGTGAACTACGCAAAAAGATGGACGTTCATTATCGATCCAAACCTCATCGTTCGCGATATTCAAAAAGACGTCGATCCGATTTTAGATTCTGCCCGCGTGGCAAAGAAGCTTGAAGAACTTCAAGCAAAGAAATAATTACTTCAGAAAACTTTCGATATTTTTAATCACTCGCTCTGAACGAACTTGTTTTGTTTCATGGCGAGGACGATTAAAAGCTTCAAGCATTTCCCCTAAAAGGTAATTATGCATAGACAGAACAACAGCGTCTTTGTTTTTTACTTTGACGAATTTTTCAGCAATCAATTCCTCTAGCAAAGAGGCCATTCGCTCTGTGCGCGCACGATAAATTTCCTTGTGAACGTCTCCGATGATTTCAATCTGAGTGGCAAAATAATGAACGGAAAGAAAAGCGATGTTAAACGGTTTTCCATGTCCGGCCCACTCTAAATTTTTCTCGATATAATAATAAAATTTTTCCTGGGCATTAAAGCGAACTTCATCGCTTTCTTTCAATTTAAAAAACTCGCGCCCTTTTTCTGCGGCGAAGAGAATCGCTTCTTTTAAAAGTTCATCGCGGTCTGAAAAATATTTATAGAGGGCCGCTTGAGTAATTCCCACACGATCAGCGATATTTTGGAAAGGTGTATTCTGCACACCTTGAAGAGAATAAAGATCCAGGGCCTCAGTGAGAATATTCTCGCGTGTGATTTGCCCTTTCGTTTTTTTGATTTCAGTTTTCTCTTTTGCCATAAAGAAATTATAACTTATAACTTTATTTTTTCAGACATAAAAAAAGGGGCAAATTCGCCCCTTTCTCTAGAGTTTAAATGATTGAACTGGTTTTGTGATTTCCACACTTTTTGTTTCGTTACTGATAACTTCTGCTGTTAGCTTTTTAATATTTTTAAATTGTTTTCTAAGAGAAATTGCCACTTCAGTTCCCGCGATATCTTTAGCACAAGTCACTTTTGCTTTTGCTTCTACGTCACTGTGAACGCCTTCTTCTTTTTTCTTTGGATCTTTAATTTTTGCTTGTTCTTCAGCTGTTTCTTTTTCATCGATTACTTGTTTGAAAATTGCTTCAGTGATTTTACAATCAAGTTTTTTATCGAACGTAACAAGTGTAAAAAGTTTTTTCTCCCAAAGTTCTTTTACATCATTGAAAATCTTTTTTTCTTTTGCTGTTTTTGGAAGGTATTCAAAACTGATGAATGATTCTGTTGGCCCATCAAGATCGATATCAGCTACGTTTTTTTCTACGGCCATTCCTAATTTTATTGATCCGTGCTCGTGAGCTCCCAATGATTTTTCGTGAGCAAAGCTTCCCGCTGAAATGAGAAAAAGGGCAACAACTAAAACTGACTTCATATTTTCTCCTTATTTTTTATATGAGTACCAAAGATACGATAATCACAAAAAAGAACATTTGCAAGTAATTTGCAAATAATTAATCTGGCCGTAATGTTAGTTCGTGACAAAAGCTGCCCATGCCTTCATAACTAAGGAATGAATTTAGTCGACAACGCCCGCTTTTTTCTTATCTATCCGATGCACCTGGAAGACCTTGGTCGCATTGAACTCGAAACTAAATTCTCTTTTCATTTTGCTGAAGTTCCGTTGACGATTGTGGACGTTATTCCCGGTGGAATTGAAATCGAATGTCCGATGCATGTCGGTTTTAATTTGAATCGCATTCTGAGAACTCCTACCCGCATTCTTCTTCGTCTCGCAGAATTTAAGTGTCGCGATTTTCCAAAGCTTTATCAAAAGATGTCGAAGTTTCCCTGGCACTATTGGATGATCGGGCAGACTCCGGAAGTCGAATGCGCTTCTAAAAATTCCAGACTTTTTGATTCGAGAAAAATTGAGAAGGCCATACAAGATGGTGTGAATCAATTCTATCGCCACAAACCAGTTAAGAAACGTTATCTGGATCATTTAGAAATTTTAAAAGGTGAACACCTTCCCAAAATTTACTTTCGCGTAGAAGACGATCATTGCACTCTCAGCATTGATACGACTGGTGAACGCTTGCATCTTCGCGGAGAAAAACTTCTCACTGGTCTTGCACCAATTAGAGAAAATCTCGCAGCACTCTTGCTCACTGAATTTTCTTCGCACTTAAAAGAAAGTTCTTATACGCTCATCGATCCGATGGCGGGCTCTGGAACATTTCTTCTCGAAGCAAAGCGCAGTAACAATGTGACAATCGCACGCGATTATGCTTTTTTGCATATGCCGATTGCCATCGACAGCGCGGCCCTTTTTGCCAGAGAATTTCCTGAAAATAAAAAAACGATCTTTGATGAATTCGTTGGATTCGATATCAATTCGGAAATCGTTGAACTCGCCAAAACAAATGTCCCTGATATTCAATTTGCAGTTGAAGATGTTTTCTCTGATAAAATTCACAACATGAAAAATCCAGTGGTGATCATGAATCCACCTTACGGTATTCGTGTCGGCACTGATATCACGCTTGATTTTTTTCTTAGGATCATTGAAAGCATAAAAAAGAAATTTCGTCCGCAACTTTTGGGAATGATTGTTCCTGCAGATTTCAAATTAAAAAGCAGCAAATCATTTCACATCATCAAATCGCGTCCTTTTAAGAATGGCGGAATTGATGTCGTCTTTTACGTAATCACTCTATAAAAAAAGGCCTTCTTGCGAAGGCCCTCATTTTTATTTTAGCGACAAGTTTGTCTTCCTCTCAATTCCATTTCACACATTCTTCTAGCTTCGTCACATCCTCTGCCTCTGTAGCTTTGAATGAACATTCCTGCTGGATCAAAGCGAGAGATCGTACATAACTCAACTGGTGGTTGAGGACGTGGACCAGGTCCTGGCCCTGGAACAGGGTAAGGATTTGGGTATGGGTTCGTTGGTGGGTATGGATTTGGATACGGGTTCGTTGGCGGCAACGGATTTGGATAAGGGTTAGTTGGTGGATATGGATTCGGATACGGATTTGTTGGCGGTAGTGGATTTGGATATTGGTCTCCGCTATCACAGTAAAGGTTTGCACTACATTCAGCATTCGATGTACGTGAATCGCGAGTACACTGATTGATTGTCTGGTTCATTGCTACGTTTCTGTCACGACTCTGATCACTGAATCTTAATCCGCGTGATGATGTCGAACACGTAATCATCGGAGCAGGCATACTGTCGTCACAAGAGATGTTCGCGTTACATTCATCATTTGATGTACGAGAGTCTTGAGTACATTGTCTGATAATTTGATTGATAGCAACGTTTCTATCACGGCTTTGATCTGTGAAAGTTAATCCGTTTGAAATTGTCGAACAAGACACCATTGGATTGGCCATTGTATCGTTACAAGCAACGTTTGCATTACATTCGTCGTTTGACGTACGTGAATCACTTGTACACTGTCTGATGATTTGATTGACTGCTACGTTTCTGTCGCGGCTTTGCTCATTGAAACGAAGACCATTAGAAGATGTTTCACAAGAGATCATCGGTCGTTGATAAGTATCGTCACTACAGGCAACGTTTGCATTACACTCGTCGTTTGCCGTGCGAGAGTCCTGTGTACAACTGTTGATCGCTTGAGTTTGAGCAAGCATATGGTCTAAGCTTTGCTCCTGGAAATTGAGACCGTTTGATGAAGTTGTACATGTCACCATGTAACCTCTCGGCCCGTTGTTGTAGTAATCAGCATAAGCGGACATATTACAAAGAAGTAATAAGGCCCCTAGTCCTAATGTGAGTTTATTTTTATTCATGGTCTCTCCCTCGTTGTTGTAAAAACGTTCGAAGCAGTTTTACCTGAAAATAAAATCAGTTTGTGAAATTCCTATAATTTTTACACTTGAATTGTGCTGACTGAATGTCAGCTAGCCCTTTTTCTGAAGGTAGATTTGAGTTTTGACGGTGATTCCGTTTGCATACGGGATAAGAATGAGGTCATTCTTCTTTCCACTTTTTACTTCTTCTCCTAATGAAGTCTTCATCCATTGCGGAGAGAGAACTTTATCCTTTCCTTCCGGAGTTATCATTTTGAGATCGTATTGTGAAAGATCTGAAGGCGCCTCGACTTTAATCATCAATGCGAGTTGGAAATCGCGTTCGACATCGACAACTTCGCCAAGATAATTTTCATCCACTCTTTGCGTGCGTTTGTTTTTGAGTTTTGTAAAAAGAACGTCGGTCTTATTGATGTTGTAAAAACCTTTAATCAAAGGACGTACGTGGTTCTTTTTCATTTCAAGTTCACTCTCCGCTTTTTTGCCGGAGAAAAGAGCAATCATTTGCGGAAGATAATTTGAGAAGTTCTGATCAAAACGCAGATCAACTCTCACATTTTGAATTCCCATTTCGGAAAGTTCGTTTAGATGATCAAGCAGATAAAGATCTTTTACATTGAACATAAAAGTGCCGTGACGGTTTTCGATAAGCGGAAATCCAGTGTGCGGACTTTCTTCACTCGATCCGCTTGTTTCAATCCACGATTTCGTCATAGATTCTTTTTCCAACGGAGAAAGAAGAAGACGTGGACTATAGAAAAGAAGAATGCGACCGAACGCTTGTACTTCAATCGGCGTCGTTAGAACTTTAGCGTATTCGCGAAGCATTTCTTTTGAAAGCTCGTTAGAAAGGACGAGGCGCTCACATTGCTCACCCAAATACTCGCTCCATTTCTGAAGCCCGACGAGATTGTGATTTCCGTTTTCCAAAACCACCTGCATTTTTAACCACGGGAATTTTGTCTTCACATATTCAATTGCGCCCGGATCTTGCACACGAATCGCTTTCACATCGTGAAGAGGAAGGCGATCGACAACGATACAAGCTTCCAGAAATTTTTCTTCCTGATTGAGAGCATCCCATTCAAGAACAACAGGTAATTTATTTTTTCCAGCGAGTGAGATGAGTTCTAAAAGTTCTTCTCTTGTCGTTTTTGAATAACGAGAAAGTTCAGTACAACCAAGAATGAGTTCGTATGAAAGCGGCTCATTTTTTGTTTCTAAAAATTGATTGAGTTCGTGAACGGATTCAATGAAAGTGATGAGTCTCATGGATTCACCGCCTTTCTAATAATGTTGAATTTTTCCGCTCCGGCGATATAAGGAATTTTTACGACACTTCCCGGTTTTGATTTTACGAGATCAGCCCCTGAAAGCGTTTTTAAAAAATCGACTGAAAGTTTTTGTGTCTGCCCTTTAAACGGCATGACTTCTAATGTTTCTCCAGGGAGAAAAGCACTTTTAACATCAACGAGTAAGTGTTGTCCGACAGAAGCTTCAAGAACAATTCCTGAAACAACAAACTCGTTGTCGTCGTGTTCACGTTGATTATAAATTGAATCTGATCCCGCATAGTGGTCCAAACTTCCCGTCGTATAATCGCGGTGAGAAACTTTTCTTAATTCTTCTTCCCACAACAACATATCCGACGATAAAAAATTTCCGTGTTCGCGATAATAACGAAGAGCTTCAGAATAGACTTTCGAAATTGTTCCCGCGTAGTGATGACTTTTATTTCGTCCTTCAACTTTCAAAGAATCAATACGAGCATCGATGAACTCTGGAAGCAAACGAATCCCTTCCAGATCTTTTGAACTCATGAAGTAAGCCTTTTTGGCCTCCTCTGAATTAAGTCCCATGTCGATCGAATATTCAAAACGACAAGAATGCGCACAACCTCCGCGGTTTGAATCGCGGCCTTGCGTATAGTTTGAGATCACGCAGTTTCCTGAGAACGCCATACACATTGAACCGTGAACGAACATTTCAATCTCAAGACCTGTTGCTTGTTTAATTTTTGCCGCTTCTTTAATCGTGACTTCACGGCCGAGAACGATTCTTTGCGCTCCCATCTTTTGCCAAAGCTTCGCCGACTCTACATTCAAGCACGAAGCTTGTGTCGATAAATGGATGACCAAATTAGAATGTTTTTTAATTGTTTCGATAACCCCGAGATCGGAAACGATAACGGCATCAACTTTTAATTCAGAGAGAAGTTTTAAAAACTCCGGAAGCTCTTCCAGATCTTTATCGTGAAGAAAGCTGTTCAAAACAACGTAGACCAATGAACCGCGCGAGTGAGCGAACTCCACTCCTTCCGCCAATTCTTCGTACGTAAAATTATCTGAGGCCTGGCGAAGCCCGAATTTTTGTCCGCCCAAATAAACAGCGTCCGCTCCATACAGAACAGAGACCTTCAGCTTTTCCAAGCTGCCCGCCGGCGACAATAATTCTGGTGTCCAGTAACTCATAGCAATTTTCCCTTTTTTAATTTCTTTTAGATACCAGAGTTTTTGATACAATCAAAGTATGATCAAAAAGATTTTTCTCTCGATTCTGGTGCTAATTCTGCTTTCCGGAGGTTACCTCTACTGGTCTCTCTCTGCCAAAAAGACGCTTATTACGCCTTACCCTTATACCTTTAATGCCAATGCAGTTGCGGCCCTCACACCCGAGCTAAAAGACGCTGAAAGCGCGAAAATTCTCATTGTCGGCGACAGAATGGCCCAGGCGCTTAACAATTATACTCCCGAGATTGAAACTGAACTGGCAAAAAATTTTAAAAGAGCGCCGAAAATTTATAACTGGGCTAAACCTCATGAAGGACTGCACAGAACACTTTTTAAACTAAAATCCTTGAAAAAATTTCCGTCAATTATTATTTATCACGGGGCGAGTTCTGAACTTTACGAGCAAACATTTTCGATAGCGGACAAAAAAGCTATCTTCAAAAATTTTTCTCAATACGATGACGAACGAATTATTTCACTCATCATCACCTTTCCGTGGCTCTCAAAAGTGTTTTACAAAAAAATGCACTATTATGAATTGGGTGCCATCAAAGAATACAACAATCGCCTTCCCGGAATGGAGAGAATGAACGAGAAAGAAATCTCTTTTAAACTCTTCAGCTATGAAATGCGCGAGATGATCGATCTCATTAAAGATAAAAAAAGTACGTTGGTCATCATCACGACTCCGCTCAATTTAGAAGTTGCGCCGAAAGAAACATGTTCGGACTCAACGACAAACACTGTGATTGAGTACCAACAAGAAATCGAAGCGATGATCAATCAAGGCAATTTCAAAAAAGCTTTTCCCGAGGCCCAAGCACTCGCAAATGAAACTTACAGCAACGCCCGCTCATTTTATCTCCTGGGAAAATCAAGTCTCGGATTAGGTGATCTCAAAACGGCGAGAGAAAATTTTCAGAAGGCCACTGTCTTCGACTGCAGCAACTGGCGCGGGAATGCCGTCTACAATGCCATCATGAAAGCTGAAGCTCAAAGAAGACAAGTCACTGTGATCGACTTCGATCAATACATGTCCGCTTCTCTTTCAAAAGAAGGACTTTTTAGCGACGACCTTTTCCCGCAAAATCTTTTTTATCAATCAATGATTGCAGAACTCAAAGAAACGTTGAAAAAAATATTAAGTGTGAACGATTAACGAAGGATTGTTATGGCAAAGACAATAAGTTTAAAGAAGAATGAAATTCTCTTTCTTGCTGACGAAGATAAAAATGATCTCTACATAATACGCAAAGGAAAAGTCATGGTCTTCGTTCAAAAAGGAAGCGAGATTATTCCCGTCGCCTATTTAGGACAAGGTGAATATATCGGAGAACTTTCTTTCTTTGATGATGAACCAAGAAGCGCCAGTATTCTTTGTTCAGAAGATACAGAGTTCATCAAAATTGCCACAGAAGAAATGAGTGAACAATTTCCCACATGGCTTAAAATCATCGGCCAGCAACTGACAAAAAAGATTCGCCAAGGTGACGAATTGATCAGGTCAAAAGGTATCCGTAAAAAAAATGTAGAGTCCATAAGGCCACTGACGATCGAAGAGCAAACTCGCTATTTTAAGATCGTTGACGAATATAAAGGCCAAAAAAGCTAAATCCTCGGTGATTTTTCGACACTAAAAACATTGGCACGCTCCTCGCAAATGTAAGAAGTAAGCAAAGAAAAGATTTCTTTGCGTTTTTTACAGGGAGGTTCTATGAGTTCATTGTTTAGCGTAGCTCTTTGTTTGATCACGGCATTTTCTTTAGTTAGTTGTGCGAGCACATCGCGAACTGTCGCTCAAGAGCAAGAAAGCTCAGTAAAGCGAGCTCCTGATTACCGATCAAATAACAAAGAAATTAACCGTCAATTTGTAAGAGGTCAGCAATAGGCCAAGGATTAAGGCCCTCGCAATCCCTTCTCGTGAGGGCCCGAATCTTTTCTTACACGACAATTACCTGCCTCAATTTTCATCTAATTTGACTGTAGAAATTACCACTGGCACTGCCAAAGTTTTTCTTTCTGGTCTATGAATACGCCATTCATTAACCATAAGGAAAAAATCCATGAAAACAACTCTACTAGTTCTTGCTTTAACTCTAGGATCAAGCGCACATGCTGCGATCATGATCCAAACTCTTAACTGTTCAGCACCAGCGAAAAACGGACACATTTTAATGGGTGCACCAGCTCCAAAATTAAAAATCGTTTCTCGTTCAGCGATTTCTGGAACTGGAACAACTTATTCTCTTGAGTTCACATCACTCTCAGCTCACCCAAAAACAGAAGAACTTTCATTAACTGTTTCTGAAGAACAAAATGCTGAAGGATGGATTAAATTAGAAGGAGAAAACACTGATGTACTTTTGAAGTCTAATCACTCAAAAGCTGTTATTGAATTCGCTTCTGGTGCAGAATCGACTTGTAAACCGCAAGAAATTATTTAACGAATGCATTTCAAAACTGTTTAACGGTTGGCAGTTCACTGTTGGCCGTTAGCAGTTTTCCAATGACAGTTAACTGATAACCGTTGACTGCCAACCGACAACGGCCAACAGTCAACAGTTCATCTGTATTATTTAGATTAGTCCAAGTTCTTTAACAGCATCGCGTTCTCCACGAAGCTCGTTAAGAGTTAAGTTGAATTTCTCAGTTCCAAACTCATTCAGTTTTAAACCGTCTACAACTTTTAGTTTTCCATTTTCTGTTCTGCAAGCAAACGAGAAGATAAGACCTTTATCAACTCCGTATTGTCCTTCAGAAGCCAGACACATTGAGTATGTCTCACCTGCTTTAGTATCGTGAGTAAGGTGGTAGATACCGTCTACAACAGCGTTTGCAGCTGAAGCAGCAGATGAAAGACCGCGAGCTTTAATGATCGCAGCTCCACGCTTTTGAACAGTTTCAATGAAAGTTCCTTTCAACCATTCTTGATCCGAAATCACTTCGTTCGCGAATTTACCGTTGATTTTAGCATTGAAGAAATCCGGGTATTGAGTTGCTGAGTGATTACCCCAGATTGTCATGTTAGAAACTGCAGTAACGTCTACACCAGCTTTTTGTGCAAGCTGAGTTTTCGCTCTGTTTTCATCAAGAGTTGTCATAGCGAAGAATCTGTCTGATGGAACACCTTTAGCCGCGTTCATACAGATAAGAGCGTTTGTGTTACATGGGTTACCAACAACAAAAACGCGAACGTCTTTAGAAGCGTTGGCAGCGATAGCTTGCCCTTGAGTTGTGAAAATTCCACCGTTGATTTTGAGAAGGTCTGCTCTTTCCATTCCGTCTTTACGAGGAACTGATCCAACAAGGATGGCCCAGTTTACATCTTTGAATCCTACAGCGTAGTCAGATGTACATGTGATTTTTTTAAGAAGCGGGAACGCACAGTCGTCTAGTTCCATTGCTACACCTTTAAGTGCACCAAGAGCTGCTTCAAGCTCAATCAATTGAAGTTCTACTTCAGTTTCCGGTCCAAACATTTGTCCAGAAGCGATTCTAAATAATAAAGCATATCCAATTTGACCAGCGGCCCCAGTCACTGCAACTTTTACGCGATTTTTTGCGCTCATAATTACTCCAATTGTTGGTGATACAAATAAATAAAAGACAGGAGCATCTTAACGAAATCTGAAGGAATGGTAAATTGCGAATTGACTTAAAATGGATAAAGTTAATAATGGCGTTAGAGAAAAAAACTTTTTAGGAATAGTTAATGAGCGAACAGCAATCTTCAGGCGGCAACCGTCCCCAAAATAGTAACCAGACTAGCGGCGGAAGCAACAATAACAATCGTCGTCATCACAATAACCAGAGACGTCGCCCTCAAGGTCAAGGCAATAACCAAAATCCAGGACAACAGAACCGCCCTCAAGCTGGGCAGCAAGCACAAGCTGGGCAGCAAGCACAAGGTGGACAACCTCAAGGTCAAAATCAAGGCCAAGGCGGAGGAAATAACAATCGCCGCCGTCATAGAAGCCATAATCGTCCGAGAAATCCGAACCAATCACAAGGACAAGGCCAGCAAGGGCAACAACACCAAAACCATCCAGGTGGAATTAACCTCGAGCGCATTTACGAAAAATATTTAAATCTTCTCGATCAGCATTTAATCGCGAGAAGAAAATATCACGACCTGTTTTACAGAGCAGATCCTGCGCAAAAAAATAAATTAGAACGCAATTTTTATAATACGCTTAACGATATTCGCGATTTCGAAAGCAAGCTTGCGCCAGAGGCGCGCACGCTTTTTGAAAAGCGTAACAACGGCCTGCGTTTCGATAATATCTATACGAACAATCACGAAATTTCGGTGGAAGGAGATGTTCCTCCGCCAGAGACAGAGTGGGAAGACCCCCACTTTCTTCAATCTCAAAAAGTCGCTAATTACGTTGAAGATAAAGAAGAAAGTGTTGGTACATTAGATGATTATTTGAAATACAAAAATTTAGTCTAAAGAAATAATTAAATAACTTCTGCGTTCTCTAAATCTCTGCCAACTGATTTTTTAGCAGGCGCAGACTTATTAAAATAATTTGTAAGAGTTTCTTCGTGATCTTTTAGAATCGCTGTTTTTAACTCTTCAGGGTTGATATCCAAAACTTCAGAAATTTTCTTCATCATTTTTAGAGGAACATTGCAAAGACCACGTTCAACGTTAGAAATGAATTGGCCGTTTTTGTATCCCAATAAGAGTGAAAGATCTGATTGAGAGTAATTTTTTGGGTGTCCAATCCTCTTAGTACGAACGAGTGTAGCTATGTTTTTAAATGATCTCATGTAATTCTCCTTTATAAATTGGTTTCATTGTTTTTTAAAAATTACGATAGATTTCCCACTTCTTAAGTTTGGAATCTTTAGAATACCTTAACATTAATTACAGAGAACTTAAATAAATATTGAAATAAAATAAAAAAAAAAATGTAAACAAAAAAAAGGATAGACAGATGATATTTACAAGCTGGAACGTCAATGGACTACGCTCTGTTTCAAGTAAGGGTTTTGACAAGTGGTTTATGCAGTACATGCCCGATGTAATTGCGCTTCAAGAGATAAAAGCTCATGAATCAGATGTGAAAAATTTACTCAACACATGGAGTGAGCACTATGAATCACATCTTTTTCCGGCGGCAAAAAAAGGCTACTCAGGAACTGCATTGTTGTTTAAAAAATCATCGCAAAATAAACCGCTCAACATAAAACGCGGCCTTGATATAAAACATTACGACGATGAAGGAAGATTGATTTACGCTGAATTCGACAAAGTGATTTTGATGAATGGCTATTTTCCCAATGGTCAACGCGATCATTCCCGCGTGGATTTTAAACTCGATTTCTCTCGCAGAGTTGTCGACCTCGCTCATGATCTTCACAAAAAAACAAAAAAAGAAATTATCATCACAGGTGATTTGAATACAGCTCACACAGAAATTGATCTCTCAAACCCAAAAAGCAATTCGAAGACAACTGGTTTTCTTCCCCATGAACGTGCATTCCTGGATGAAATGGTTGAAGGCGGACTCGTTGATGTTTTCCGCCATTTTCATCCTGGCATTCCTGAACAATACACTTGGTGGACGTATCGCGGAGACTGTCGCGAGAGAAACATCGGGTGGCGTCTAGATTATTTTTTCTCGACCCAAGGACTACTTTCTCGAGTCAAAAATGTCGAACATCAAACGGAAATTTTGGGAAGTGATCACTGTCCGATTCTTTTGGAAATTAACGATTAAAATTTAGCGCTCATCTGGTACATGACGGTCACCTTTTTATCTTGATCAACTCGGGCATCGAGAATGAGAGTAATATTATTTTTTAAGTTCTTCACGTGTCTTAAAGAAGCATATCGCTTTTCATCCTCACCTTTACCATAGGCCACAGAGACGGCTTCATTAGGAGCAATTTGCATATCGCGTGCGATCACATAACTCGTCCGACCAGAATCCGTATTTTTTCTGAATTCAGTGTGAGCATAAACCACGTTTTTATCAGTGAGATTAAGATTTAAAACTTGAGCGTGACTTCCGACTTCCACTCCCCCTTTAATCTCTGGAACATCTTCTACAACTCGAACAGAAAACGGAATCGTCACTTTGTGTTCTGTTTTTCCATTAAGCTTTGTATCGACATCAAGAACAACGAGATCACTTGCTCCATTTTTAAGAGCGAGATGGGCCTGATTTCCTTTGGCCGATAAATCTGAATTGGCCTTAATTTTCACATCACCGAAAAGATCCTGATCTATTTTTCCTTCGACGAAATGAATATTTTTCGGAATCCATTTATTTCTTTTTTCGACTTCGGCCTTGAAAGTTAATTTGTAATTTTCAGTCCCTACAGCAGCAGTCCCTGGAGTCGTTGATTGCGGTGCCGGTGCATCGGCCTTATCTTTAAAAGTATAATTGTCTGCCGGGCGCGGTTCATACTTTGGCCCGTAAGTTTTAGTCATATCGGGAAGATTGTACGGATTCACTTCTTTTTCAGTCGGAGTATAACGATAGTAACGGAATTTCCCTCCGTTTCTTGTCATGATCGCTTGAACAATAATGTCTTTATCATTTTCGTTTTGTCCTTTGTAGTAATAGACAACTTCGTCGAGATCTGGATTCATATATTGAATCGTAGTGATGTTTTTAAAATTCAATGTATCTTCTGCGAGCAATTTAAATTGTCCGTCAAACTTTATAGGTTTCAAATCAGGAGTGAGGTCGCTGAAGCGTTGACAGTGAGTCCCTCCGTCGCGCTCATGAATTCCTTGTTCATAATAAAGAAATTTTAAGTGATTAATTTTTGCGGGAAGTTCATCACTCGTTGCTAATTTCGGATCTTTCGCCATTTTGTCGACGACTTTATTAATTTCATCTGTGAGCAATAGATATTTTGGACAAGTTGGACACGATTGATCGTTTTTTAATTCTTCTTCGCGAAATAAATTGTATGTGAAATCCGCTTTGGGATTGGTTTTTATCTCTTCTTTTTTCTGCTTGAGTTTATTTTCGAATTGATGAAATTGTTCTTCAGTTAAATTACTATTTGATTTGCCGAAAAAATCAAAAGCGTTAAGCTTAAAGGAAAGAGTCGTGATGAATAGTAAAAGCATGGCCTTTTTCATACTGTGACTCTTCGGCTATAAAAAAATAAAAATCCAATAACTGAGAAAAAGAGGTATTGAATGGCAAAATTTTCCCTTATTCCCTATGACAAAACGACAGCTCCTGCCATTCATATCAATGGTGAACTCAACCAAAATGATCAGTCATTGTTTTTAAGTTTCAGTATTAAGAAAGGACTTCCTCTTATTGATCTTGGAAGTTCAACTCCCAACAAAGAACGATTGGTGAAATTGTGGGAAAAAACATGTTTTGAATTTTTCCTGAAAAATGAGCACGGTGAATATGTTGAATTTAATTTTTCACCGAACTTTGAATGGAACTGTTTTTATTTTCCAAAAAAGGGTGATCCACTTAAAGAGTGGGAACTTATGAGTCGTCCGAATACAGAAATTCTTCTTTCACTCGATCATTATTTTATTGTCGTTGAACTTAGAAAAGAACTTTTTCCACCGGGTTTTTTCGATCAGAAAACTGAATTGAAAGCTGGAATGACAAGTGTGATAAAAGACAAAAAAGGTGCTTTAAGTTATTGGGCCCTAACTCACTCCGATTCAAGGCCCAATTTTCATCATTTTGATTCGTTTACAATGAAAGTCTAGATATAAGTCTTAATTGCGATTGTGTATTCTTTGTCTGTTACTTTGCTTACAAGACCAGTAACAAGCAATTCTTGAAAACATGAGTTCGTTAATTTTTTCCCCATATCATCCATCACTACGCTATAAATTTTTTCGTCAGTTTTAAAATCTAACGAAATAACTTTTCCTTCTTTCGAACGCTCTTTCGGTCTGATCGTTCCAGAAAGTTGAACTAGTTTATCTTTGTAAAGATAGTAGTTGTCGCGATTGAATCCCGAACCTTCACCTTTATTTTTTTTGCCAGACTTGCCTTCGCCGTCATCATCGTAATCAAAATCCTCGCCCTCTTCGCCTTCGCTATCGAGATCAAGTTCTTCTTCCATATCATCAAATTCGTCTTTGAATCCGCCCATAAAACCGGCCATCCTTTTTAATAAGTCCTATACTAATTTATTACAGTAATATATTAGACTAAATTTTTCAGAATAATCACTAGAAAATCAAGCCTTTGGTGAAATTTTTAAGGTTTTAAGGAATCCATCAAGGTGATATACTAATATCAGGAACATGAACGGAGGCTTTTGTGCTTAAATTAAAATACTTGACTCGTATTTCTCTCATCGCTTTCATCACTTTTATGGCGGTTTCAGTACCTATGAAAGTAAAAGCGCAAGATGATATGCCAAATGATTCAGAAACAATCATCCCTCCAACTTCAGGTGGGGCTACTCCTCCGACAATTATCGATGAGAGTGACTCTAATACTGTGCCTGATGTTGAAGAATATGATGGGTAGATAACCGTTTTCGGTTAACAGTTGACCGTTGGCAGTTTTCCGTCAACGGTTAACAGCAAACTGCTAACCGTCGACGACCAACTGGCGACCGATATTAAGCTTTCTTAAAAGTTCCTTTTTTCTCTTTGCATTCCTTCTCAGATGTTTTCATCCATCCTTTTCCCTTACAAGAATTTTTTCCAGCGCATGCGTTTTTATCGCTGTGGCATGCAGATGTTCCTTTGCATGAGTTCACTCCTGTACATTGCCCTTCTACTGCTTGAGCGTCTTTTGCTGCTGGCGTTGCTGTTTTTGTGTCAGCTGCTGATACCGTAAGAGCTAGTCCTGAAAGCGCTGCCGCTAGTAGTAAATTTTTTGAATCCATTCTTTCCTCCGATGTGTAAAAGTTTTGTTAAATAAAAGTGCTAATGCCATTTAGTGTAACATTCTTCTGGACATTCTAAATACAAATCGCAAATATTCTAAATATTATATTTTTGTAATAACTTAATTTTTTCAGGCACTACGATGGTAGAAACCGACATTTTAAAAGAGCTGCCGCACTTCGAAACGTTTTTTGCCCGTATCGGCTTTAAACGCATCGATGGATCTGTTTTTGGTCTGCTCGTTCTTTCAAATAAACCGCTCACCTCTGAAGAAATTGAATCGACACTTAATCTTTCACAAAGTGCGGTTTCACTTTCGTTAAAAACCCTTGCTCATTTTGGGGCCATTGAAACGCGAGATTCTAGAGATCAGCGCGACAACTCAAAAGCAAAAGTTCACACGGCCAAAGAAGATTCACTCAGCATCGTAGCGAGTGTGTTTAGAAAACGTGAAGAAGAATACATTCTCGATTTCAAAAATATGGCCCAAAGAGTTTTGGATAAATCGGAAGGTGAACAAAATCTTGCACGCAAAAAACGTATGCAATCGATCATCAGCACATGTGAGATCGCTGAATCTGTCATGAATTTTGTCATCACGATTGCGCAAAATAAATCGCGTGAACATTACGAACAACATTCAGCTCAATACGATGCGATCGTTAAGCGTTTGCCGAAGGCACTCGACTTGATTGCGACAACAGCGGGACCTCTCTCGGATATTACACATAGTTTGAAAGAAAACTTCACGGAAAAGTTAAAAAATAATTTTAAAGGATTGGGTAGGAATTAAAAGATGAAAGCAGACAACCAAAGAATTGTGATCACTGGAATTGGTTTAACAAGTCCGTTGGGAAATAACCTCGCTGAATTCAGAGATGGACTCCTTAACAATGGTTCAGGAATTTCCCACACAGAAATTCGCCACATGGGAAAGGTGGCCGCTGGTCTCTGCAAGTTTGATGAAACAAAATATCAGCCGAAGAAAATGAGAAAACGCGGAACGCGCGCAGGTGCGATTTCGATTTACGCGACTAACGAAGCACTCGTTGATTCGGGAATTGATTTTAATACTGTCGATAAAAATCGCGTTGGTGTTTATCTGGGAATCACTGAGCACGGAAACGTTGAAACAGAAAATGAAATTCACGATCTGTATAACTCTCATAATAAAGATGTTTCATTCTGGTCTCACCATCACAACCCAAGAACGGTTGCGAACAATCCTGCGGGAGAAGTGACATTGAATCTCGGGATCACTGGACCTCACTACACTATTGGTGCTGCCTGTGCCGCTGGAAATTTAGGAATCATTCAAGGTGTTCAGCAACTTTTATTAGACGAAGTTGATCTTGCGTTTGCCGGCGGGATCTCTGAGTCGACAGAAACTTTTGGTATCTTTGCTGCTTTTAAAGCGCAAGGTGCACTAGGTGAACACGAAGATCCAACTCTTGCCACTCGCCCACTCGATATCAACAGAAACGGAATTGTTGTTTCTGAAGGTGGAGCGGTTTACGTTCTTGAAAGACTCTCTGATGCGAAAAAAAGAAATGCAAAAATTTACGGAGAAATCATCGGATACCACTCGAACTCTGATGCTTCTGACTTCGTTCTTCCGAATACAGAAAGACAGATTGAATGTATGCAAATGGCGATGAAAAAGGCCGGCATCGAAATTAACGAAGTTGATATCGTCAACATGCACGCCACTGGAACAACTCAAGGGGACATTCAAGAATGTCAGGCCGTCGAAAAACTTTTCGGTGAACACAAAAATGTTCACGTGAATGCGACAAAAGGATTTATCGGACACGCGATGGGCGCGGCCGGAGCACTTGAACTTGCAGGAAATATTCCCTCGTTTACTGATGGCTATATTCACCCTTGTAAAAAAATTGATAATCTCGATCCACAGTGTGCGATCAGAGGTCTCGTTAACGGCGAAAAAATCAGTCACGATGTAAAAATTATTTTAAATAACTCATTTGGAATGCTGGGAATTAACTCAACACTCATCGTGAGTAAATATTAAGACAAAATAGATTAGTTAGGAGAAACTCGAATGCTTAGTAATGCAGAAGTAAGAACAAAAGTTTTAGACATTATCGCTGATATCGCTCTTGATGACGATGTAACAGGAATTAAAGATGATTTTGCTCTAAGAGATCAACTTGATCTTGATTCAATGGACTTCCTTGATATCGTAATGGAACTAAAAAAACGCCACAAAATCGAAGTTCCACAAGAAGATTACCCACGTTTAGCTTCTATGAGCTCGTGTGTAGAATATCTTGCTCCAAAATTTAATGTCTAATCAGAAAGTAGATACAATTATCATTGGGGCCGGGATGAGCGGACTTGCCGCTGGTATCCGGCTCTCAATGTATAATAAGAAAGTTTTGATTTTAGAAAAACACACTATTACTGGTGGACTTAATTCTTATTATGCCCGCGGAAAAAGAAAGTTTGACGTCGGTTTGCATGCGCTTACAAATTTTGTAAGCCCAAGCGATCGCGGTAAACCTTTTAATAAATTGATGAAGCAGCTTCGTATTCCCTACGAAGAATTTAAAATTCATCCGCAGAATTATTCACTCATCCAATTTCCCGATCAAACATTGAAATTTACCAATGAGATTGAAGTACTCATTGAAGAGATTCGCACGAAGTTTCCATCCGAGATCGATGGATTCATGCGTTTGCTTGAACATATTAAAAACTTCAATGAAGTGGCACTTGATAATGAAACAGTGATGGCAAAAGATGTCGTTCGCAACTTCATTAAAGAGAACTCGCTCGTTGAAATGATTTTCTGTCCGCTTCTTATTTACGGAAGTGCGTGGGAAAACGACATGGACTTTTCACAATTCGTGATCATGTTCAAAAGTATTTTTCTCGAAGGGTTTGGGCGTCCTGAGGGCGGTGTTCGCACGATCATCGATCTGCTTTTAAAACGCCTTGGCGAATGTGGCGGAGAAATAAAATTCAAAGCACAAGTCACTCGTATTATCACTCGTGATGGCAAAGTTTCTGCTGTTGAAATTAATGATGGCGAAATTATCGAATGCGATCAGATTCTTTCATCGATGGGACTTCCAGAAACGATGAGTGTGGTCGATCGCGATCAACATTATTCACCTCGCGTGGGAAATCTTTCGTTTACTGAAAGTATTCTTATCACTGATAAAAAACCGCGCGATCTCGGGATCGATGCGACGATTATTTTTTATAACAATCGCCCTGAGTATCTTTATCAAAAACCGCAAACGCTTTTTGATCGCGAAAGTGCTGTTGTGTGTTTTCCGAATAACTTTAAACACGATGATTACGAAGAAGGTGTTCTTCGAGTGACAAACATCGCGAATTTTGATTTGTGGAATAATGAACTTCAAAAATCAAAGCAGACTTATAATGAGCAAAAGCTCGGCGTTTATAATGAGACTCTGACTATTTTAAAGAACTGCGGACTACAATCTGGTTACGAAGTTCTTTTCAAAGATATTTTCACACCGACGACAATTAAAAGATACACTAACCATTTTGGTGGGACAGTCTATGGCTCGATTGATAAATCGAGAAATGGAACGACACCTGTGAATGGACTTTATATTTGTGGAACTGATCAAGGGTTTCTCGGAATCGTGGGCTCGATGCTCTCGGGGATTTCCATGGCAAACCTTCACGTTCTACAAGGATCAACCCAGGGGACATGAGGCATGAAATTTCAAAACGTCGTGATTGAATCTTTTGGGTACTCGCTTTCGGATACGATTGTATCAAGTGATGCAATTGAGAAGCGTCTCGCTCCCCTTTATGAAAAATTAAAACTTCCGGAAGGAAGACTTGAACTCATGACAGGAATCACGGCAAGACGATCGTGGCCGCTTGGAACTAAACCGAGTGATCTTTCGACGGCCGCGGCGACTGATCTTTTTAAAAAATCTAAAATTCAACCGAGCGATGTTGATCTTCTTATCCACGCTTCTGTTTGTCGCGATTTTTTAGAACCTGCAACGGCTTCAGTTGTTCACGCGAATTTAAATCTTTCTAGAAGTGCGATGATTTTTGATTTAAGCAATGCTTGTCTTGGTGTGATCAACGCCCTTGTTGTTGCCGGAAATATGATTGAGAACGGTCAGATCAAAACTGCCTTAATAGTCAGTGGAGAAAATGGCGGGCCTCTTCTTGAATCGACAATTAATGAACTTCTTTCTAATCCCTCTATTGATCGCAAAAATATTAAAAAATATATCGCGAATCTTACAATTGGTTCTGCGGCGACTGCGTTTTTAATTACACACAAAGATCTTTCTCCTGAATCACCTCGTTTGATTGGTGGAGCAGTTGAAACGGATTCAAGTGCGAATCATCTTTGTCGTGGAGATGGAAATACTCATTCGCTCGTCATGGAAACTGATTCCGAAGAACTTTTAAAGTACGGAGTGAATCTTGCGAAGTCGACATGGCAACAAATGAAGGCCGAGCTATCGTGGACAAACGATACTCCTAATCTTGTCCTCACTCACCAAGTGGGTGTCGCTCACGAAAAATTGACGTTTGAATCTCTCGAACTCACTCATATTAAAACTTTTAAAACATATCCATTCCTAGGCAATACCGGATCGAGTGCTCTGCCAATTACATTTATGCTGGCCCATGAAGATGGTCTCATTAAAAAAGGCGATAAAGTGGCCCTGCTCGGAATTGGCTCTGGACTTTCATCAATCATGTTAGGTGTACAATGCTAACTTCTATTCCTGCTGAATTAAAAAACGAATACCCTTTTGCTTCTCATTTTTTTGAGGTGAAAAAAAATCAACTTCATTATATCGACGAAGGACAAGGCGAAGTCATTCTCATGTTGCACGGAAATCCGACGTGGTCGTTTTTCTATCGCAATCTTGCGAAATACTTTTCAGGTAAGAACTATCGAGTGATCGTTCCTGATCATATTGGTTGTGGGCTTTCGAGCAAGCCGCAGGATTATGAATACACACTTAAGAATCATATCGACAATGTTTGTTCGCTTGTTGAAAAACTTGGATTGAAAGATATCACTCTCGTTGTGCACGACTGGGGTGGCGCGATTGGCATGGGGCTTGCGACTCGCTATCCTCACCTGATCAAAAAAATGGTCATCATGAATACGGCCGCATTTAGATCGCTCGAGATTCCTGCGCGAATTAATATTTTAAGAAATCCGGTCGGTGAATGGTTTATCAGAAGATTTAATGGATTTGCCGGACCTGCGACGACAATGGCGACAAAGAAAGGACTTTCTCCTCTTGTGAAAAAAGGATTTATTCTTCCTTACGATACATTTGAATCGCGAATTGCTACGGCGAAATTCGTTCAAGATATCCCGATGAGTGCAGCTCATCCAACTTATAAAACGCTTGAAGACATCGAAAACAAACTCACAACAATTAAAGCTCCGGTACTTTTACTCTGGGGTGAAAAAGATTTTTGTTTCACGATGAACTTCCAGAAAAAATGGCTGGAGTTTTTTCCACAAGCGCGTGCCGTGACTTATCCAGAGGCCGGCCACTATTTGATCGAAGATGAAAAGATCGCCGTTCAAAACGAAATTGAAAAATTTTTAAAGGACTAGTTTGTGAATATAGCTGAGCGCCTCACGCAAAATGCAAAGATTTTTCCCGATAAACCGGCAGTGGTTTTTCCGAAGTATCATGCTGCGAGCGGGACTTATACTTATTCGTCACTGACTTTTAAAGAACTCGAAATTCTTTCAAATAAATTTGCCGTTTCGCTTTCTAAAATGGGTTTGCAAAAAGGCGATAAGACTCTCCTCTTTCTTCGTCCAAGTTTAGATTTTCCTGCAATGACATTCGCTCTTTTTAAACTGGGAGTGGTTCCGGTTTTTATCGATCCGGGAATGGGGAAAAAGAATTTGCTTAAATGTATTAAAGAAGCAAACCCAGTCGCGCTTATTTCAGAAGCAGAAATTCATTTCATTAAATATTTTTATTCCGATGCTTTTAAGTCCGTTAAGTTCAATGTGACGAATGGAAAATTCACCTGGGGTAAAATGCAGAGTCTTGCGAATTTTAAAAAAGAAAAAATTCAGAGTATGACTCCTGTGCAATTTAGCGGCGAAGAAACAGCTGCCATTCTTTTTACGAGCGGTGGAACAGGAACTCCAAAAGGAGTTGTGTACACGCACTCGATTTTTCATCACCAGACAAATGTTTTGCAGGAACTTTTTAAACTCACTATGCACGACATCGATATGCCGGGTTTTCCGCTCTTTTCGCTTTTTACAATTGCGATGGGAATGACGAGCTGTATTCCTGATATGGACCCGTCTAAACCTGGAAATTGCGATCCGAAAAAACTTGTTCAGAATATTATGGATCAACAACCGACGTTTGTTGCAGGCTCTCCTGCGATTTGGGAACGTGTTGCTGATTATTGTATCGATAACGACATCACTCTTCCAAGTGTCAAATACATTGTTATGTTTGGTGCGCCGGTTGCGACGAGATTACATCTCAAATTTAAATCGCTTCTTCCCAATGGAACGACATACACTCCCTACGGGGCGACAGAAGCTCTTCCAGTCTCGAATATCTCAGGTGATTTTATTTTGAGAAATACGGCGACGTTGAGTGATGAAGGTCGCGGTACTTGCATCGGTTTGCCGGTACCGGGAATGGAAATCAAAATTATAAAATCGACAAATGATGTAATTGAAAACATCACGAATGAGATGTTTCTTCCAAAAAATACAATTGGAGAAATTATTGTTCGCGGACCAACGGTCACTCGCGAGTATCTCGATCTTCCTGAAAAAAACCGTGAAACAAAAATTATGGATATTGAAGGAACGTTCTGGCATCGCATGGGCGATGTCGGTTATATAGACGAGAAAGGCCAGCTGTGGTTTTGTGGAAGAAAGACTCATCAAGTAGATACGGAGACAACAAAGCTCTACCCGATTCCCTGTGAAGCGATTTTCAATAAACATCCGGCAGTGAAAAGATCGGCGCTTGTTGGTTTAGGAAAACCGGGAAAACAAATTCCAGCAATCGTGATTGAAAGAAAAGACGGACAATATCTCTCTGGAAAAAGTCGTTCGATTTTTGAAAGTGAGCTTCTTGCTGTCGCTAAAAAATATCCTCACACAAAAGATATTCAAAAAATTTATCTCTCGCGTTCGTTTCCGGTAGACGTTCGCCACAATATCAAAATTGATCGCCTTAAATTAAAAGAAGAAATCGAGAGTATCGAGCATGAACAATAGAAAAAAAGTTCTCATCACCGGGGCCGGAGGATTTTTAGGATTTTCTATTGCTCAAAAGCTGGCCGCGACCGGCGAGTATGAACTCTATAGTTTTTCTCGTTCCAGTTATAAAAAATTAAAAGACATTGGTGTAAAGGAACGTCTGGGAGATTTAAAAAACTTCTCTGATGTAAAAAATGCGCTTACTGGAATGGATGCCGTTATTCATACGGCCTCTCAAGTCGGTATGTGGGGACGTTACGAAACGTTTTACAATACGAACGTCGTTGGGACAGAAAATATTTTAAAGGCCGCACAGGAGTTGGGAATTTCGAAACTCGTTTATACGAGTACTCCAAGCGTAGCTTTTGAAAAAAATGATCTTTGTGGTGTCGATGAATCGACTCCGTATCCGAAAGAATATCTCACTCACTATGCAGCTACAAAATCGATGGCCGAAAGAAAAGTTCTCGAAGCGAATTCAGAAAAACTCGCAACGGTTGCTCTTCGTCCACATCTTATCTTTGGCCCTGGTGATTTGAATATCGTTCCTCGCGTACTTGAAGCGCGCAAGAAAGGTCGTCTTAAAATTGTCGGTGATGGTGAAAACCTTGTTGATGTAACCTATGTGGAGAATGCGGCCGATGCTCACATCAAAGCGCTCCAGGTTTTGGATTCGACTCATCCGATTGCAGGGAAAGCTTATTTTCTTGGGCAGGGACCGATTAAATTGTGGGATTTTACCAATCAGATTTTAGTTCGTGCGGGACTTGAACCTGTTAAGAAAAAAATTTCTGTAGCAGCTGCCTATCGCATTGGTTTTATCATCGAATGTTTTTTAAAGATGTTTAGAATTTATAATGTCCATCCGCCTATGACTCGTTTTGTGGCCCTGCAATTGGGGAAATCACACTATTTTAGTCATAAGAACCTCGAACGCGATCTCGGCTTTAAACCCGCGATTAGTATCGAAGAAGGGATCAGAAGGACTGTCTAAAAAATAGACAGCTCTATCCTTTTTTCAAAAAGGATCCTATACCTCGCCTATTTCACCTAAACTGGAAGCTATAGACTTAACTATGGTGGATAGAATGAAAAAACTAGCTTTGCTTCTTTTAATGAGCTCTTTTGTAAGCGCACACGCAGCGATGGTGAAATTAGATGAAGTTAAAGATCGTGGATACAATTATCAAACGGCCAGTCTAATGAAGAATAGGTCCGGAAATTTTGAACTTCATATTTTTTCTGCAGCGATGTTCGACGGATCTTCTCGCGCAGTCGCTGAAGAATTTCGTGGTGAACGCTCTTATGTAAGCCGCGAAATCATTATTCCAGTAAAACTCACAGTTGAAATTAACGGTATCGATAAGAGTCGTCAGTTCGGTGGCTCGAGTGACAATGATATTAAAACAGGTGTCTTCTCTGAATTGGAAGGAAAAAAAGTTGAATCACTGTTTGAAGAATTCGACGGATCAAGTGTGAATGTTGGAATCGCTTTATTAGGTGGCGGACGTTCGTCGGGATCAAATCGAGACAACGTAAAATTTAAAGATTCAAACTTCGCAATGATCATAGGCCCTTCAGGTTCGATGGGAATTGATATTGGTGTTTCTGTTTACGATTACAAATTAAAAATGGAAGCGACTTCAAAATCAGCTGAAGTGAAATATGGCGTGAGTTACTTCAAAGACAAAAAGAATCAGGTAAACCAGGAAGTGAAGAGTATTCTTTCAATTGAACAGGCGAAAGCGATTTCGCTTGAGAAAGAAATCTAATTTCTGAGGCGTCTCATTTATTTTTTAATGTGGCCGTAACACTTCATCAATCTTTACATTATCTTAATCATTTTTTATTTATGAACTTAAAATACTAATCGATAAGCCAGATGGTTATTAATCCGTCTGGGTGGAATAGTATGATAAGAAATTTTCTTTTAATTCTCTTTTTAAATTTAAGTTTCACTAGTCTCAGTCTTGCCCAAGACTCCACTAAATACGTCACCACGCTTGATGACTTTTATATGCACATGAAAAATCACGTCGACAACGTAGAAATCATTGCTGATAGAATTTTAAAAGAGATTGAATCTGATCCTGCTAAATGGAAACCCGTTTTCAACATACCCGACAATGTCACTTTAGATAATCAACTAAAAACTGAAATACGCAATTTCATCGAGAATCACGATGCCTCAAAAATTAATACCAGTGCTGAGTTTTTAAAAAAATACAATCGCGACAAAGGCATCATTAACGAGCTCTATACTCTTTATGGAAAATCTTTTAAAGATATGACTCCAGCGGATCGTAAAATCATTGATGAACTCAACCACATCGATGCAAAAGAAAGAGAATTATTCATTCAAAGAAACAAACTCCCCGAGTGGAAAGTTCAACTAATCGACAATATCGAAAAAATGGCCGACGGGACAGAACGCGGAATGAATCCAGTGACTGCAGAAGAAATGGCCAAGATTCCGTGGAAAGAAAGTCAGGGAGTAGAAAATAAATTAAAAACTGCTCTCGCAGAAGGAAAAGGAAGTGATGAAATTCAAAAACTTCAAAAGAAATTAGAGTTATTGCAAAAGATGGAAAGTCGCTATAGCAAAGAAACAACTCTCTTCACCAATTATCGTGAAAGAATAAAAAAGATAAAAAGTAGTTTGCGAGCAAGTGGCGTACTGACGGAATATTTGGAGGAGTTTGCAACCTATCGCTTAATTGATAAATACGAACAGGTCTTTGGACAAAAAATAAATCCAGATGATCCAAATTTAACAAAAAAACTGAAAACTTTTTTCTTTCAATCAAAACAGGGTGCAGACATTCTCCGCTCCAGCATTAATGTGAGCGCAAAGAACGAGGCCAATATAATGATCGAATTGGGGATTCTGGAAAATAATCCTGCGAAAGAAGGGAAATGGACAAATCTCTTTCAAGCATTAGGAGGAAAATGTGTTAATTAAATTCCTCACCACTCTCCTCTTAATGAGTTTATCTTTTCTTTCCTATTCGGCAGAACCTATGATTGATGCTGTCTCCCTGGCCATTGATTCTCCTGCGACCATCAACTTGATGTTGCAACCGAAAGTACCCGCTTGCAAAAATGAAGAATACTTTTCCTGTCCTTCTTTTTTTCATCAATTGCTAAGTGAGAATTATAAAGGTGGTCTCGTTGGACTGATAAACAATACAGTCAGTGACGGAGAAGTCTCAACTCCCGACAAAACTTGCAAATCAAGTCAGGGAGAAATTTCAGAGTCTCTCCTTATCAGTAAAATAAATTCCAATCCTGTATTTAAGGAAGTCCCAAAGAATATACTTGATAAGGCAAAAAAATGTGTCGATTCATTTAAAGAAACGAGACTAAATGCTGACGAAAAAAACCGTGCTAAAAAATTTATAGCAAGCACCTTTGTCTATAAAACACTTCAGTTAAAAGATGGGTATCAAAACATGCTCATGGCCCAATCTCAATTGGACAGGATGCTTTCCAAAGATAATACAGAAGATTGTTCTCTCTATCATATTCCTTCCGTCGCCGAGTCTTGCAGATCATTCACACAATGTTCTGTTTCCAAATCTAATAGTTTTTTTAATCAAAAGGTCGATGAAATCAAAAATGCTCTCAATTTAGTTGCGGCCTTAAGAAAAGAAAGACGACGTTTGAAAACGAGAGGTGGTGATCCAAAAGAACTTCAAAAAGTTGAGCTCGCTCTCGAAAATATTTATGCACTTTATCCAATGATTCAAAATTCATCTCTCAGATTTTCTTTAGACAAGATCAATGGTGAAAGAAGAGATAATGAAATAAAAAAACAATTAAAACTTGAGCTCACAAAGGCAAGAAATGAAGTCGCAGAAAAATTAAAAAATCTTCGTCGAGCTGAAAGCTGCATCGAAGGGACAAGTTCTAGTTGCGCTGATGTGGAGAAAACGCTGGCGCAAACAGCACCGGATTGGCGTCCAACGGGAAACTTGCCTTATGAAGGACTCTATTCATGTCTCCAATCGACAAAAGAAAACCGAGATGAAGCCAACAAAATTTTAGATGATGTGGCCCTCAATACAGCGTTAGCACTCACTCCAATGGGAATCATTGGAAGTGCAAGGCTCCTCTATCAAGGAGGAAAACTTATTAAAACCGCTTCTGCACTAGCAAAAGTTAAAAATGCTACCGTTCTAGCAACGGCGGGTGGTGATGTTGCTATCGCAGGAAATGAAATGAGAAAAATAGCAGACGTCTGTGAAAGCAAATTGCAAGTTCTACAAAATCAACAACAGTCCGCTCTCAGTTGTGAAATGCAGGAGCAGAAAGTCTCGCTCGCTCTCGATGTCAGTGCTTGCAATCAGCAAATCGTTGTCGCTGGATTGAGTGCGGTCTTTAGCAGTCTGGGAGTTTCCAGTGCTGCAAAATTAACTCTTACCTCGAAAAATCCAGTCAACAAAATCATCAATACTTTGGGAAAAGATGAGGACAAAGAACTGGCCGGCCTAATTGAAAATTATTTTTCTACAATAAAGAATCCCAGTGCGCGGAATCAATCTCTTTCCGATCTGCAGGTCCGACTTGGAAATCTTGCGAGAACTAAAGAATACACTTCTGATGAAATCAGAGATGCTCTTAAAGTTTACATGAAAAGATGCGGACGATAAGTTGATAACCGTTATAGTCGGCATAGGATTTATTTATTTTTAAAACTCCTCTCTTTCTGCAATAAAATAATATTTGCATTCGCGAGGAGGATTCATGAAAAACGTCTCCGGCATTATTGCAGTTCTTTTTTTATTTCAACTAACAAATGTTCACGCACAATCGCAGGAGAGCATCGTTCAGGATTTTAAATCTCTCGATACTGACATCAGCAACTCGCGCACGAATCAAATTAATATTCTCGCTCCCCGCAATTTCAGAATGGCCAGTCAATATCTGGAAAAAGCGAGAAGCACCCTCAATCAACAAAACGATCTTTCGAGACAAATGAGCATGCAAATCTCCATGGCAAACGATTTTTTGAGTAAAGCAAAAACGATTGCCGGCTCTTCCCGTACAAAACTGAATGATATTATTCAAGCACGAAGACTCGCTCTTGATTCCGGGGCCGATTCCTTTTTTAATTCGGATTTCAAAAAAGCGGACGAACAACTTTTAAGTCTCACTTCTGATTTAGAAAATAATATAACTCAAGGAATAAGTCGAACCAGTGCAAATCTTCAAGCGATGTATTCTGATTTGGAATTGAAAGCGATTAAGCATCAACATCTCGCCACTGCCCGAATCGCTCTCGTTCAGGCAATAAAAGAAGGTGCAAAGTTTTACGATACATCCGATTATTTAACGACACTAAAAAATTACAAAGAAACATTGGGATATATCAATGATCATCGTCACAATGTAGAGGAAATCAGAAATCGCGCTCAAGTTGTTACGGACAACGCCAATCAACTTTTAAGAGTCACTCGCGACATGGCGGCCACGCAAACTCTTTCTTCTGAACAAATTGCGGACACACAAGCAACCGTTGATCGAATTTCCCTCACTCAAAGCTCTGTTGCTTCTCCCTCTAAAACAATGAGCGATAAAATGGCACAAGCAGAGCAACTTTTTTCTTCGAGTGAAGCTGAATTAGAGGAACGCGGAAATACGCTCATCATTCACTTGAAAGGAATTGAGTTTCCAAGTGCACAAGCAATGCTCAAAGGATCAAATCTCGCGGTTCTCGGCAAAGTTCAGAAGGTGATAAAAAATTTGGGAAGTAATAATGTGATCATTGAAGGTCATACGGATGCTGTTGGAAGTGAGACAGCTAACAGACTTCTTTCACAAGAACGTGCGCAGACGATTAAAGATTATTTTCTTTCCACAAATGTTTTACCGACCGATAAAATAAAGGCCGTTGGTTATGGAGATCTCTATCCTATTGCGACCAACAGTACATCAAAAGGTCGTGCACAAAATCGTCGTGTCGATATTAGACTCAACTTTTAGTGAAACTGTCCATCGTATCCGCACGTTTTGCTTCTGGAAATAGCAGTCGGCTGAGTCGGACAGTTAATATTTGTGGGTGACCCCCCACTCGCAGAACAATAGTAAACGAGTCCGGGATAACATGTAGCTGTGACCACCTGTCCATAGTAGTTTGCAGCAGAGTAGTAACAGTTATAAGGTTCATCGGCATTAATTGGAGTACAAGGGTCACATCTTGCTTGAAAATTCTGCGTAACCGTTTCGCTATAAGAGGCACAACAGGCCCCCAGATAACAGTATTGTGATGTCCTGTATCCTCCACATCGTCCGTTACCAGGTGTACATGATTGAGAAAGAACGGGACTTCCACAGACGGCCGGATTATTCGGAGTGCAAGCAACTGTCGTCGGAGGTTTTGGAGTAGAACTGCAATAGGAATCATTCACAATAGTACTATCATTTCTCTGACAGACAACACTTCTCGTGGCCGTTCCTGAGTTCGCATTAAAATTACAACTTCCGGAACGAGTCTGTGTTCCTGAATAGGGAGAATAATAACAATTATAATCATAAGGCCTTGTTCCGCTGCCACAAGAAGCAGAACAGGAACCAAAATTCTCTGATCTCCAGTACGAATATCCACCACCACAGGCGCTCCACGCAGAATAAGAATATGTCCCTGATCCACCTGTGCAGGCTCCGGTACTACCAGCAAGCCATGCATACGTATAAGGAGTACAAGTGATAGTGTTCAAAACATTTCTGAGTTGTAAAATATGAGTGGCCTTCATTTGCAGACCAGATAAATTCGTGTCCGTCCAGGTTGCATTAGCTCCCGTCCAGACACCACTTCCCCCTGTACAGAGGCCGGCCGAACAGCTGGTATAAATATCGTTCACGGCATTTCTCATTTCCTGAATATGAGCGGCCTTAATAATCGTCGTACCACCAATGACAGGATCATCTATCCATGTGCGAGGAGTGAGTCCATAACAAGTGCGTTTTAAATTAATAACATTTCGAAGCTCATTCACATGAACGGCCTTGATAATCACACCAGGTTGAATTGTTTCAGTCCATGCAAAAACAGAAGAAGAAAACAGAGCGAAAAGAATGATTAAAAAATATTTTTTCATTGATAGACTGGACTCGGATAAACACAAATCGCATTTCCAGATCCATCGAATCCTTGAAAGACTTGTGGAGCTACACAATTTGGACTTTTGCAGACAGCTGTTCCATCTGGTTTCAACGCTTGTAAAATCTGCCCGACAGGACATGAAGGCAGAGTGCAAGTGATGCTGGCAGAATCCCAGACTCCACCGAGAGAAGCACAAGCTTCTTGTTTTGCCGTTAAAACAAGTCCATCGGTATCTGAAAAACAATCGAGTATCGGACTCGCCGCTCCTGCTGCTTTAACTCTTAAATTAACGGGAAAATTTTTATTCGTCGTTTTCCCCATGACAGTTCGTGAATAAGAGACGTTTAAAACAACACTTCTCAATCCATCTGATCCGACTTGATTGAGATCTGATGTCACGAGTCCTGTGAGTTTAATTTTTCCTTCGCCATAACTCTGACCAACAGTAAAAACAATTCCTCCTGCAGAATTTTTTACGTTGGTTAACGATTGTCCTATGCTTATTCCATTGAAGGTTGTTGCACATGCATTCTTATCCATCAAAGCAGCAATCATATTTCTTTTTAAATCGATGCTGTCTACATTTGCATTCATCGTTGCATTTGATTGAGAAACCATCTTGTTAATTTGCATAATAACAAGAGCAAGACCGGCGATGATTGCTGTCGTGATCATCACTTCAACAAGTGTGAAACCTTTATTTTTTTTATTCATTCTAAAATTATTATTGAGGGAATAAAAACGGGAAAGAAAAAAGACACTTGTTATGAATTATTGATTTTAAATTTATCAATGAAGAATTTTCTTTGGATTATCTTTTTATTTTTAAATATTAAAAATTTAAAAAGTTATTTTTAAATTGATATTTTGAAAATTTACGTGGCCTCAAAAAACTCTAGAATATGATGTTTTCTCTTCATCGTATCTTCATATCCTGAATCGAGAAGAGACCTGATAAAAGCTGGTTCAAAAGCAAGATAACTTAAAAGATCAGTTGCTCTTCCTCCTGAAACACCAATACCTTTCAAAAGAATATTAATAGTGAGAGGCATTCGAGAAATTTCACATTGAGGAATGTCTGCAACTTCTTTCGTAGGATTTAAAGGCAAAACGGGAATCTCACGTAAGTGGTAAGGTTGAGATTTTCTCTGCTCTGCCGTCAGTGAACCGATCGCTTTATTAATTCGCGCAATTCTATCCAAGTCAGAATCCAATGAATCAAAAAATAATCCGTTCAAGATCGTTCCCATGATCTCACCTACGGAAATAGGATTTGCTTCAACATTTGTTGATTTCGTAGTCGAACTAGGACCGCGAATACCAATCACAAGTAATTTATCTGCCCCTAAATGAATAGAGGAACTGAGAGGAGAATTCAGACGAATCATCCCATCACCGTAGTAAGTGTCTCCAAGTGATGCTGGAGGAAAAAAAATGGGAATGGCCGATGAGGCCATTATATGATCTGAAGTAATTCGCGCTCGCACACTTATGCGATTTAAAGTTTTCCAGTCTTTTATGTCTTGATGTCCATTATAAAAAGCGACTGAATGTCCCGTGCGATAATCTGTTGCTGAAAAAGAAATTGCGTGAAAAAGTCCTTTCTCAATCTTGGTATTCAAAATATCAAAATCAATATTCTCTGTGATCAATCGTCTTAAAGGGTCTGTATCTAAAAGATAAGTGATTTGTTTTTCCTGTTTTAGAAAAGCACCAAAACTTCGATCTTTGATCCAGCGAATTCCGATCTTCCCAAGCGAGAGCATATCTGTTGCAAATATTTTGTCTGGTGTAAGTGAGGCCCAAGTGTCCCACAAACTCCGGGTCGCTTCGCTAAAATGACCTCTGTGACCAGCAATCCATGCTCCATTAATCGCACCTGCGGAGTAACCAGAGATAATAGAAAAAGGATTTTTTTTCAGATGAGGAAGTTCTGCAATAGCTCGCAATACGCCTACCTGATAAGCAGCGCGGGCGCCTCCTCCTGTAAGCACAAGGGCAACTTTTTTCTCTCTCGCTTCATGCTTCATCTTGTATATAACCTCCCTTTCGTTGGTCTCAAAAAATAATAAGCATGATTGAGACCATACTTCAAAGTGAGTTTGAATTGAGTTTGCTTAATGAACTGATAGTAAAAAAATAAGAAAATCTTTTTTATCATTTTCATAGTAAAGATAGATCAAAAGTGGTCCTACGGGATTAATTTAATTGTAATATTTACTTCTCGATAAAGAAGCACGTATCATTTTCTAATGAACACTTTTTTCCTTTCATTACTTTTGTTAGTGACTCTCTCTGCTCCTCGCTTTTCACAGGCGACTCTTATCCAGATTCTCCATACGAACGACACTCACTCGTATCTTGAACCAACAATTCACGACAACGGCCTCGGTGGTATGGCCGAAATGAAGGCCCTCATCGATTTTTATAAAAACAAAGCGACCAAAGAAGGTGTCAAAACTTTAACACTTGATGCCGGTGATTTCTCAGAGGGAACATTTAACTACATGGCCAATCGCGGCCGCAGAGTTTTTCAAATCCACAATGAAATGGGTTACGACCTCGGTACATTGGGAAACCACGACTATCTGATGGGTACGACTGAGCTCGATAAAATTTTAGGCGAAATGGACATGAAGATGTCTTTCATTCTTGCGAACATCACTGCAGGACCACAGCTTAAAAATATTCACAACAAAATTGCTCCCTACAAAGAAATGGAAATCGATGGAATCAAAATCGCGTTCCTTGGACTCACGACTGATCAGATTTTTTACAAATGGCGTTTTGGCGATGGCGGACAAATCACTCCTCCTTACAAAGCGGCCAAATACTATGAACAAGTTTTAAAGAATCGCAAAAACGATTTTATCATTGCTCTTACTCATCTCGGAACTTACGGCGACGTTATTCTTGCAGAGCAAACGAAATACATCGATCTCATTATCGGTGGTCACTCACATACAGCGCTTTTTAGACCTGCCTACGGACTCACAAAACAGTTGAGACAAGTTCCCATCGTTCAGGCCGGAATGCATACGCAATACCTCGGACGCCTGGTTATTGATCTTCAAAAAGGTCAGCCGCTCAAAATCGTTTCTTACGAATTGATCCCGGTGAAGTATGAAGCGTACGACCCTCACATTAAAGAATTGATTGAAGCAGGTAACGACGATTTAAATAAATCTTACGGCAAAGAATGGCTCGAACAAAAAGTTGGCTATTCTGATCTCGCTGTCGGCGATAAAGATGGATTCCGCAAATGGGGCTATTTTATCACTGATGCCATCAGAGAAAAAACAAATGCTGATATTGGAATTCATGTTCCTTTCATGAACGCTGACGATTATCCCGTTGGTGATATCAGTAGACGCGACATCTTCAATTCATTCCCCCGCATTTTTGAAATCACTCAAAAATATGGATGGAGCATTTACACAACTCAAGTAAAAGGTCTGTGGCTGCGTTCGGTATTCAACATTCTCATGAACTTTAAACAACCACTTCTTTTCTCCGGCATCACTGTCGTCGAAAAGAAAGATGATTCAGGTAAAATTAAAAAACATCTCATGGTCAATGGAAAAGAAATTGATCCAAAACAACTTTACACTGTCGCACTTACTGAAGGAATTGTGAGAGGTGCAGAGGCCGCAACTCCGCTTGCGAAACAAGTTCTTCACGATCCAAAAGAAAGTGAATACAAAGTTTGGGCAACACTCGAAGAGAAGCTTGCCAAAGAATTAGGTCATTTGAGTTTTAATAATATGACTGATACTGGACACGCGACTATTATGCCGAGTGATATTCTTTACTAAGCTTTTTCCAGCTCTTTATTCACATTTTTTAGACGTTTTGAGAGTGTTTGAATGAGGGCGCGAGTCCAACTCGGACGTTTGTATAAAATCTTATCAATGAGCCCAATAGGCACTTCAATTAACTGTGCATCGGTCAGCGCTTCAATCGAGGCCGTACGACGTTCGTGATTAATATAGGCCATCTCGCCGACAAACTCTCCTGCCTCGATCTCACCTAAGATAATTTTTTTATCTTCATGCATATTATAAGCGCGCAGCTGACCACTCTTTAAAATATAAACGAAGTCAGCAACCTCACCTTCATTGATAAGAACATCTCCGGCAGCGAGAAAGCGCAGATAAAAATTGGCCTCTCCTCTGTGAGAATTGTAGTTCAGGCCTCTCACGAGGTGCTGATTGAATTCCAGATTGTTCAACTCTTCTTCAATAAAAGAAATTTTTCCTGTGACTATTTCATCTACAAATTTTTCTTCTTCAGGCGGGTGCCCAACGATAATAATCGCAGCATGCGGACTTAAATGTTGCAGTAAAATGGACTCAACCGTTTCAAGACTATCAGGCGTGTGTTGTTCAGAATCAATCACAACAATATCAACTTCAGCATTTTTGAGTTTAAGAAGTCCTACATTTCCTGAAGGAGCTGAATAAATCACAGGCTTCTCATAATGTTCATTGAGCATTACGGAAATTTGATCAAGTCGCTCTGAGTTTCCCGAAATAACGAGAAAGACTTTCTTTTTATTTTCTTTATTCATGAAAATTAGTTTAACAAAGAACGACGAGACTTCAATCTTAATTCGATCTGAAGATTATGCGAATACTAAACCAGTTCATTTTTTTTCGGTTCTGATTCTTATTTTATTTTTTCAGAAAGGCCACGTAATGTAATCTCTGCTTCCTGCCCGTTATTATTTTTTAGAAGCTCTAAAGCAACCTTAATTCCATCCAATGAAAAAAGAGACTTTTCTACGAACTCAGATTGCTTATATTTTTGCCCAAGGCTTTCAGTCAAATGAATTGTTGAAGCAAAAGAATCATACTCCACAGCGCGTGCCGATCCTTTGATCGAATGCAAGGTACGCATGTATTCATTGTAAAAATTTTCTGAAAAACTTTTTTCGTAATTGAGCAGACTCTCTTCACATTTTTCGAGAAGATCAGCTGACTCCTCAATAAAATCTTTGCGCAAACTTTCTAAAAATTCCTTGTCTTCATCGTTCATGTTTATGCTCTCTTGAATTTTAAGATAAAACTCGTTTTTCCAGGGATGCTTTTAAACTCCACAATTCCCTGACATTCGTTCATATAATTGCGAACCAGACTCAAACCTAAACCAACACCTTTGCCTATCTCTTTAGTCGTAAAAAAAGGATCAAAAATTCTTTCACAATTTTCCGGAGAAATTCCGGGTCCATTATCTATAATTTCAATCACACCATGCTGATCTGTCATATAAGTCACAAGCTCAATGACTTTATCATCATTCTTTTCTACAGCATCAACAGCATTGTGAACGACATTGAGAAGAACTTGTTCCATTGGCGTTTTAAAACCTTTAATCACAATTTCTTCAGCATTAAAGTTTTCTCGGATATCGATATTAAAACGCGTGATGAATCCACCATAGAAATCGCGTAGATCATACAGAAGAGAATTTATTTTAATTTCGGTCATTTTATTGGCATCGCGAGAATCTTCTTTTGAAAACTCGCGCAAGTGTTCAACGATCGTTTTTATACGTGTGACGGCCTTATTGATGGATAAATTAATATGCTGAACGTTCTCTCTGTCAAAAGACTGTTCACTTAAAGCATTGTTCAATTTTTTATTGTAGTTTTGAATAATGGTGAGAGGATTGTTTATTTCATGGGCCATTCCTGCGCCCAAAGTTCCCAATGAAATGGCCTTTGAAGACTGAATTAATTGTTCCTGGAAATTTTTTAGATCGCTATGGGCCTTTTCCAGCTTTTCAAAATTTTCTTTTAAAATTTTATTTTTTTCCTGAAGCTCATTTGTAAGACCAATATTTTCTGTTTCAATTAGTTTTTGGTATTCATAGAGCAATATAAGATTCTTTGCTCTGAGCTTCAGTTCTTCTGCTCGAAAAGGTTTATTCAAAAATTCGTTTGCTCCAAACTGTAAAGAATTAAAGAAAACATTTTCATCCTCAATTGTCGTCAGTAAAATGAAAGGAATTTTTTTCAACTTCTCTTCCCCCTTTACCAATTGGAGAAATTGAAGTCCGTCCACTTCCGGCATTTGATAATCAGAAATGATAAGCGAGTAAATATTATTTTTGAGACACTCTTCAAAAGCTTCTTTGCCGTTTACACACCACTTTACATGGTAGTCAAATTTCTCCAAAACATATTGGAGTTTTTTCGCTTGAACAGGAGCATCTTCTGCAATGAGAATTGAATATTTTTTTTCCATTGCCCTATTTTAAAACAAACTCAAATTCCTCCGGCCTAAGAAATTGTTAATTCAAGAAAATTATGAAGAAAGCTTCACAGTACTCAGAAAAGCCTGTTTAAGATAAGGAATTATATAGGCTTAAAAACAGATTTCATTTTAAAGAAAACATCTTGATCAAAACTCTCTACATGGCAAGGATTTCTCTCCAGAAAAATCTTCACAATAGATTGGGTATTATGGCGGGCACTGTATTGATCAGCGAGCTCAAGCATTCCCACGCTGGCAGCGATATTCCCAATGCTAAAAGCGATATCACGGGCCTTTCCTTCCATTGCAATTTCATCTTCATTGGCCGCATCTTCTAAAATCGCACTCAACTGTAAAAGTGCAGACAAAACAATTCGCACTTCACCTTTTAATTCTATCGATTCTATCTTGCTCAATTTCTTTTGAATATATTTTGAAAACGGAGCAAATGATAAATCTTTTTTCATCGCCCGCAAAAGATCGAGGGAAAGAACATTCGTCGTTCCTTCCCACAAACTGAAGACTTGATTATCTCTGAGCAAACGTGGAATGCCTGTGTCTTCAATATAACCAGCTCCACCGAATACTTCCAAAAGTTCACTACTCCATTTCATTGTTTTTTTTGCCGTATAAAGTTTTACAACAGGAGTAAGAAGTCGGAGCACTTTGCTCACTTCAACATGACTAAGACCTAATTTATTTTTTTCGTTATAAACCTCGTCCAGTCCCAAAAGTTCAGCCACGATAAACGTCAAATGAAAACAAGCATGAAAATCTACTTGTGCATGCGCAAGCACAAGAGCACTCAATGGATGTTCGCTGATCTCTTTGTGAAAAGCACGACGTTTGTGAGCGTAATTCAAACTCAAAGTGAGAATGCGTTTTAAAGCAGCAACTGATGTTACTGAATTATAAATTCTCGTCACATTAAACATCGATGAAATGAGCTTCACGCCTTCACCTGGACCACCAATGAGTTTCGCCTTCACTCCATTCAATCGCACTTCCGCTGTTGGAAGTGCATTTGTGCCGAGCTTTTCTTTCAAACGTAAAATTTCATAATGAGATTTATCTTTGAGTTCAATATAGAAAAGTGAAAGTCCGCGACTGCCTTCAACACTCTCTTCTTTTTCATCTACTATGCGAGCGAGCAACATACACATTTGAGCATTCACGGCCGAACAAAACCATTTCACTCCAAAGAGATGCCATTCGTTATCAATATTTCTGGCAATCGTTTCTGTCATCGAAACATCAGAGCCACCTGATCTCTCAGTCATCCACTGAGCGGACGTCCAGAAATTTTCAGGATTATTGGAAGTGAGATGCTGAAACGCCCGATGTTTGAGAGAGTCGTCTCCGTAAAGTTCGATGAGTTTTGCCGCTCCATCTGTCATCGCAAGTGGACACGTATAAAAAGCGCTCGAAGGATGAAAGAGATAAAGTTTTGCGAATTGAATGAGACGTGAGTATTCGTTGTATTTGCGCTCGTAACCGGCACGAACAATTCCTTCCTCAGCGCTCACTTTGTGAAGTTCACTCCAACTCCGATCACACTTTATTTCATCGATACGATTACCCCACGGATCGTATTGAATGAGTTTAGGAGGGTTTTCCTCGACGTTTTTCGCCATTTGCAAAACATCGCCGATGACTCTGTCTCCAAAACGAGAGAAGTCTAAAAAGATCTCGTCGTGATATTCTGCCGGTAATTTATGAGTGAGAAAGTTCTTCAACAGGTCATCGTCGGCAAATTGATTTTTTAATTCTGGTGGGTGTTGGATGAATTCTTTCATGCCCACTAGTTTGAAATTTTCAGTGGGCAATGGCAAAGAATTGATTTAGATAAATTTTAAATAAGACTTATAACTTCGACGTATAAAACACTCGATTGACTCTATTGATCAACGACAATTGAAGAGGGCGCTCTTAAATTCTCCACTCTCATATAGTTGTCGACAACACCCAATCCTTTAAACGCTCCTTCGTGGAAGCTCGTTGTGAAGTCGCGTCCGTCTTCAGTAACTGCATTGAAATTTCCGTAGAAGAAAACATTTTGTATACCAAAGAGATTATAGTAATCGACTTTAGTGTTGGAGTTGTTCACGATATTATTTGTAAATGTTTTTAACTGCCACAATGGGATTTCGACCCAGTCAGCACGATCTTTATAAGTAATTTTTGAAAGACAATCTTTTAAGAAAGCGCGCTTCTTAGCACTCGAAAAAATGTATTTTTTCGCTTTTGATTCACACTGATCAATACTCGTCGATGTCACTTTTTCGTGAGAAAGATCTTTATAGTAATCGATATAATCGTTCTGAAGCGAGCGACGGCAGTTATCAAAAAGATTTCTAAAATTAAAGAATGATGTACGAGGGTATTCATCGCAAAGAGCACTTAGATTATCGAAAACTTCTCCGACACTCAAAGCATTCAAGTGGCGAATTCCATTTGTATCAACCTGATATTGGCCGGTGATTAAGAATGGTGCACGCAAGTGTTCGCTTTGAACCATTGTTACCGCAAGTGGATCTACACCTGAATAGTGTTCAAGTAAGTACACTGCACGATCGCGATATTTTTTCCCGCCAAATCCTGTACTTTTTTTCGTCATGAATTCAGCTGTAAACGACATTGAAAGTTTTTGCGTATTCGTGCTGTCTTCAATGTTTAAGTCTTCATGATTCTCAAGCAGGTTTTTTTCACTATCGTATTCAATCGTCACACGTTTTGTATCGCTCGCAAGTTTTGCAGCACTCGCCTCTGTATTTGTGATCGCATAGATGACACTTGCAAATAAACGTGAAACGAGATCTTCCGTATATTTAATTTTTTCGTAGTAGTGACGGAAAAATGTTTTTACTTTTCCTTCACTAGTTACTTCGATTTGTTGAGTTTGCGATGTTTTTGTTCCACCTAACAATAGGAAGTTATATTTATGATTAACCGTCTGAGCGAGTTTCTTTTCTTCTGAAATAATATAAGGAGCAAGGATATCTAAGTCCCCTTCACGATTTTTTAAGACTTGTTGAATCTCCATCGCCACAGGACTTGTCGGCAACATTTCTAACAAATCAACTTGCTTAAAATCCATATAGATTTTGTAGCTTGAGGAAAGCTCATAAGAGAAATCATAAGAAAGAAGTGTGATCTTTAAAATTTTAAGAAAGTCCGCCTGAATAGCGAGAGAAACTCCGGCAAGGGCAGATTTTGTTTTATCATAAGAAATTTGAATGTCGTCTTGTGGTTGAGTTGCACTTTTTGGATTAGAGAACACTTCCACTTTTGTGAGCTGTTGAAATTTTGCGAGCATTCCCGCTTGACCGCTGATACTTACAACTCCTGTCGTATAAAGAGGGGCCGTAACAAGTCCTCCGGCCTCTGCTGAGATCGAATCTTCTTTCGTTACGATTTCGTTTGCCTGCATTTTTGCAATATTGTTGAAAGCAAGAGCGGTAAACGGCAAGAAAAGTTTTTCAAAATGTGTTCCCAATCCTTCTTCATAAGAAGCGGCGAAGTGAACCCACGTATAAGTACGCTTGAAAACGATTCCAGCAAACGCGCCTAAATTCTTCTCGCTGATATCGATAAGTTTTTTATCTTTTAAATTTCCCAGAACTTTTGAAGCATCGATATAGATAGAAAATGTATCTGTAACAATCCAGCGTTTATCGTCAAAAAGATCCGGAGCTAAACTGCGATTAACGGCAATGGAGAAATCAATGAAGGGACGAGTGTAATTAAATCCGATACTGTTTAATCCACCGGTAATAGAAGTTGAGCCGTTTTGAAGAACTTGTTTTGCTTCACGCTGCCCGATCGTTTGGTATTCTGCATTCATCTCATCGAGAATTTGCTGGTACAAACTATTATTGGAATCGAAAGGATTGACGGTATTGGCGATCCCACTGGCCGAATACGCATTGGCCAGCGCGGACGTATCCGTTACACTAAGATAGTTAAATCCAGATGTATCTGCATGAGCTGTAGAAAACAGGCCCACCAGAGTTAAAGAAAATAAATGGATGAAGACTTTCATAGTTTGCATTTTATAGAGTCTCATCGGCATCCCCAACGGAATACTTGACCGTTTTAGTTTTGAACATTTGGCCTTGTTCTCCCTTGGAAAAAGTGCCAGAAATATTCCTCAACCTTCTGCAAGCTGCTAGAATGTTATCTATGAAAGGAACCAGACTTATACTTTTGATTTCATCGATTCTTCTCCTCACTATCAGCAGTGGGCTCTTGTTTTATAAGAACCTCTTCCTGCTCGATTCACCCGGACCTGGCGGAAAAGTCGATTTTGAAGAACTTCGTTACACGGATTTGCAGTTGAATACGACTGTCATGTCGATGAGAAAAAATTTAAGCGCGGACCAATCGATCCTGGAAGATGAAATTACTCGTATCAAAGAACTTCTCAACATCATTTCTGATGTGAACAGAAATACTTTGGAACTCACGAATTCGCTCAACAAAATTCACGATTACTTTGATAAAAAATTAAAAGACACTCTGGCCTTTGAGGTGGCCCTTAAAGATCTGCGGATAGCTGTCGATGCCCTCAATCCGGGTTACAACGAACTTAAAAAAAATAATTTAAAATTTGAGGTCGATAAACGCGATTTCTATCGCGAGTGTGTGGTCGATGCTCTCTTTTATGTAACGAGTACAAATCGCGATAACGAAGCTCGTTTACAAGAGGATCGAAAAATTCTTGGACAGATTTTAGGTTTTGCCAATGCGCCTAATCCTGTCGTTCAAAAATATGCGATGACAATTGATACGATTTTAAAACGCGGAAAAGAAATTGATCGCCTCACTGAAGGCTTCAATAAAGATAATTCTATTGCTGCGGAAATGACGATCGTCGGGAAATACTACAAAGAATATCAGGACTCAAAAGCACACGAAGGAGAAATCTTTCTCTCTATGGTTTTTGGGGCCATCGTTCTTTATCTAATCTGTTTAATTTTTATTTTAAAGAAATTAACTTAACTGATCTTTTTAGCTATTCTTGGAATAGGACATCACAACTGCTTCATCAAAGTAGTTGGCGCTCATTCCGGCATCCACCAACATTCCAGTCGCATTGATTCCGCTCGAAGAAGGACTCAATAAGAAGACAACTGAGTTCGCCACTTCTTGAGTTTCGAGGGCGCGTTTTCTCATTGTGAGCTGTTCAGCGTACAGATAGTTTTCGATATAGCCGGGAATTCCTGCTGACGCCGAAGTCTTAAGCGGACCTGAGCAAACAGCATTGAAACGCACAGCTGTCGTCGCTGAAAATGATTTTGAAAGAAAGGCCACAGCTGAATCGAGAGACGCTTTAATCGGTCCCATATAGCCGTAATTTGTCGCTCTCGTATTTGAAATGGAAATCGTGACAACCGAAGCGTTTGTATCGAGACAGTCCTTCAGTGCATTTGAAAGCGCGACCAATGAGAACGAAGAAATTGTGCTCGCTTGAAGATAATCTTTTAATCTTGTTTCATGGAATGGTTTCATTCCTTCTGAATAATTGGCGAAAGCAATTGAATGCAGAAATCCGTGCAGATGAATGTTTTCTTTTTTTAGTTGAACGCCAAATTCTTTAATGGCGTCTTCGCTTTCTACATCCAGAAGATAAATCTTTTTACCCGGAAAAAGTTTTTCGACTTTTTCTTTGATATCGTTGTTTTGAACTGTGAAGATCAAGTCAGCACCGTTTTCTTCAAGCGTCTTTGCCGAATAGTACGCAACTGATTTTTTATTTGCGACACCAGTAATGAGAAATATTTTATTTTCTAAATTTAAAAAACTCATATTACACACTCGCCACAGCAAACTCGATTACGAGCACTGTTTTCCCTGCTACCTTTGTTGTTCCTTTCATATAGTGAGCATTAGAAATAGATTCCGTCAGCTCCACTTCCATTTCCAGCTCATCACCAGGACGAACCATGTTTTTAAATTTTGCGTTTTGAACTCTCGTCACAACACCGAGTCCTCCGCCAGCTTTTCCGGCCATCAGAGCTGCACCTGTCTGGAAAAGGGCCTCTTGCAAAAGCACTCCCGGCATAATCGGATTTCCAGGAAAGTGTCCTTTAAAAAAATCTTCTTCACCTGTGAGTTTCAATGTCGTTTTAATTTTATTTTCGTCACGTGCGATAATCTTATCGACGAATAAAAACGGCGGACGTTGAGGAATGAGATCAGTGATCGCTGAGAATGACATTAAAGTCCTCCGGAAATTTCTAAACTTGCTCCAGTGATATAACTTGCTTCTTTACTTGCGAGAAAAAGAACAGCTGCTGCCACTTCTTCTACACGACCGAAGCGTTTCATTGGAACATCTTTCATGTATTCTTTTCTTTGTTCTTCCGGAAGATCAGCAAGAAGTTCAGTGTCGATGAATCCTGGAAGAATATTGTTCACAGTGATTCCGCGTTTAGCGACTTCTTTCGAGAGAGTTTTTGAGATCGCTACTTGTCCTGCTTTTGAGGCCGCATAGTTTGCTTGCCCGGGAAGTCCAAGTGCTCCACCTATTGATGACATGTTTACGATTCTTCCGTAACGATTCCCCATCATTTTTAAAACGGCATGTTTACTCATGAGAAATGTTCCCGTGAGATTTGTATTGATGACATCGTTCCATTCAAGCATCGACATCATCGCTGTCACTTGATCTTTTCTGATTCCGGAATTGTTCACAAGCACTTCAACTTTTGGATGAGATGTTTCGAGTTCCTTGAAAAAATTTTCTACGGCCGCTTCATCGCGAACGTCACATTTTTTTACGACTAATTTTGAAGTATTCATCTCTTCCAGAAATTTATTGGCAGCTCCATCATTACCGGCGTAAGTCGCGATAACAGTCGCTCCTTCTTTTAAAAAAGCTTCTGAAATTCCACGTCCGATTCCACGTGTACCACCTGTCACAATCACTGTTTGATTTTCAAATCTCATAAATTTCCCTCTGAAAAGATGGATAATTTTAGCTCTGAGGAGGGACTTTGAGAAGGTTTTTAACGGGATTTGTCGTGTGTCATTGAGGTCTTTTTACTGGTTTGCCCATGATTTTGTATTTCAAATTGGGTTGAATGATCCAATCGCTCTTTAAATTTTTTTTGAGCGATTCCATTCCTGGATCGTGTTTGAACTTAAGTAAATAACGATTCTTTCCGATCTCGCGAACAGCGGGTGTCTCGTTTCCTATTTTTTCTAAATCGTGAGTTGAGATTTTTTCTTTTGTCGTGAGAATATACTCTCCAGGAACTTTTGATTCGAGAGCATTCGCATTCATCACAATAAAAAATAATAAAATAATAATTTTCATATTTTCCTAAGGAATTTTCGAGAGAGTGACACCAGTTGGAGCATTGATGTACGCCAGAGAGTTTGTTGCATTCGCCGCTTTTCCTGTCACTGTCACAGTTGAAAGTGCACTGACGCTCACTCCGCCTTTTTTAATTGAGTTCGCTACATCCGTGTAAGTGTAATTGGGATTATAAGCAAACAACATTGCAGCAAGACCAGCGACATGAGGAGAGGCCATCGATGTTCCGCTGATCACATTGTATGTAACACCATTGGGATACAAACTCGTTACAGAAAGAAGTGTAATGTTTGTACCAAAACTTGTTCCACTGGCGTTCGAAGTAAAATTAAATCCGACTGTTGTGTTCGCGCCGATATAAGGAGTGAGATCATAAGAAAAAGGATAACGACTTCCTCCAGTTGATCCTGCAAATGATTCGAGTGTTGTTCCTGTTGGTATTGGATCACCAGAAGAACTACTCGCCTTAATTGTCACAAAATCTTTACCCGATTCAGAATCGAGCATGAGATAAAAATCGAGTACAGAAGAAATCGCTCCTGATGTATTAAACGCTCTCCAAATGCGATCGTCAGCGTTGTTGGCATAGCTTGCTGTAGAATGATCGTAGTTTGTCGGGTTCACAAGAGCAGGATTCGCTGATCCGAAGTTGAGTGATTTATAACCCCATCCCGATCCGGAAGTCGACCAGCCTGAAGTGAGAACATTTGTCGTTACACTTGAAGTACCGGGCCACGTACTGACAATGTTCACTCCTGGAGCGCCAACGTCCACACTCGTTGTTCCGTAATTTGAAAATGAAGCCAGAGCATTACTCTGAGTAAGAGCGGCCACGCAAACAATATTATCATTGCCATAATTGCACGGGTACATCGGCGTTGATCCACTGTCGTTGTTTTCACCGTCATTGCCGGCCGCCACAACAACGAGAACACCGTGAGATTGAGCATTCGTGATCGCCGTACTTTGAGCGGCATCAACTCCTGAACCACCAAGACTCATGTTGATGACTTTTGCTCCGTTTGCAACGGCGAAATCAATTCCTTGAACAATTGTTGCTGACGTTCCTTCTCCAATGGCATTCATCACTCGCACGGCCATGATATTTGCTTTCCAGCACACACCAGTTGTTCCTGCACCGTTGTTTCCAACTGCACCGATTGTTCCCGCGACGTGAGTTCCGTGTCCGTTTTTATCCATTGGATCGGTTGTGTTTTCGACAAAATCATAACCGTGATTAGGATAAGTCCCCCCCCCATCCCACATATTTGTAGAGAGATCGTTATGATTGTAATTCACTCCCGAATCAATCACAGCAACAACAACTGAACTACAATCTGTAATTGTGTCCCATGCCGTTTCTAATCCCATGTCCTTTCCGGCCGTGCCCGGATTGTTTTCAGACCATGGAGTATCTGGTCCACCAAGTCCTGTGCTCACAATTGTTTGTCCGGTATTTTTTAATCCCCATTGGCGAGAATAGTATGTATCGTTTGGTACTGCTGAAATTTTGTAAATGAAATTGGGTTGTGCAAATTCAACATCAGGGTCTTGCTTGAATTCTGCAAGTGCACTTTCCATCGAGCGCCCTTTCGAAATTTTTACGTGCGATAATCCACGAGAGTTAATTCGCTTTAATCTTTTAGCGCCGAATTTTTCAATAGACTGTTGTTGAAAAAAAGAAGTTGTATTGCTTTTATATTTAACCAGGATTTCGCCATCGACATAACTTCTTCCATGATATTTTTTCATTTGTCCGGCATGAGCTGAACTTATCAAAATTAAAAATGATGAAAGAAAAAATGAAACTTTCAACATAATCTCTCCTATGGAATGGCCAGTGAAAATTCTGCAGAAGGTGCACTCGCACTTCCTCCAGATCCACCAACGATATTCAACGCTGAATAAGCGACAACTTTAAAATAATAAGTCCCTACCAATAAATTTCCGATTGTCACTGTTGTCGGAGAAGTTGGTCCCGCAACATAGGGAACATCAACAAAAGCGGCCGTACTAATATTTACCCCCGGAGAAGTGCTGTAATAAACTTTGTAACCTCCTCCTGCTTTATTCACTGCTGTTTCACGATTGGCAGTCCATGAAACCTGAATGCTTGGAGAAGTTCCGAGGTAGTTATAAGTCGTTAAAGCACCGGAACACGCACTTGTTGAAATGATATTTGTTGATTTGGTATAAATACTTTTTAAGCCAACAGCAAAAGCTGATGTTGTAATAGAGACATTTATATCGGCCGCGACAGCACTTCCAATCAGCGTCGTACATCCGGCATCGTTATAAAGTTTGACTGTATCACCAGGAGCAACTCCACCTGAAACTGTAAATGTCGGTGTGGATAAATAATTAGGTGTCACTGAAGGATTTGTAAGGACAATCGATGATGCCGTTGTTGGGGCAACACCGAGATACTGATAAGAAGTGGAGAAACTTGAACAACTGCTTGTCGAAACACTGTTAGTTGTCGCTGTATAATATGTAACGGTGGATGGCGCAATCGGTTTTGAAGTTACTTGAACAGTCGTTCCCGCTGCAACCGCACTTCCCATTAAAACAGTACAAGCTGAATCAGAAAATATTTTAATTGTTTCACCAACGACAACTCCGGTTAAGAGAAATGTCGGTGTCGAATCTGTATCAGGTGAAGAGGCCGGGGAAAATAAACTAAGAGATGAGGCCAAAGTCGCGGCAGGTCCCAGATAATTGTAAAGCAAAGAACTACTTGAACATTTGCTTGTTCCGTTTGAGTTCGTACTGTTTGTATAAAAACGATATATCCCGACACTCAATGAATTTCTTGTGAAATTAACAGTCGTTCCGCTCGCAACGGCACTTGCGACAACAGATGAGCAATTCGCATCCGAATAAATTTTTACTGTTTCTCCTTCAACAACACCATTAACTGAAAAAGTAAGCGTTGAAAGAAAATTAGGTGTCGAGCTTGGTGAAATCAATGTAAACGATGTTCCCGTTGAAGGCAAAATCGGCGCGCCACCAGGACGATTAAAAGTAAATCCACTTCCCTGAGTCACCGCTGCTGGTTTACAGGAAGCCAGTAAAAATAAAAAAGCAAAAAATAAAAACTTCATAAATCACTCTTTGCTAAAAATAAACCTTCAGCCCTAAAGAAAAATAAGTATTGTTATACGAAAGATCCGTTTTAAAATTTTGTGCTTCATCTGTATTCTTAAATTTGATGGAACGTTTGCCGAGATACTCATAACCAAAGTGAGCACCGACTCCATAACGAGCATTGAATAAATATTCCAACCCCAACTCTCCGAGAACAGCTGGACCAATTGAACTCCCTTCGACCGTGACATCTGAGTCAGTGAGAGATGTTTTCATCATCGAGAGACCGAGATAAATTCCGGCCGAAGGTTTCCACTTCGATTCGATCAAATATAACCATCGATAACCGACATAAAAATTGTAGAACGTATCGGAATAAGTCCATGTTCCTTCTTCTGATAAACCGGAATTCACATCCGTTAATTCCAGCGTATCTTTTTTCTGTCCATTGAGAACGCGAAGTTTGAACATCAAATATTTTTCTGAATCTTTTTTTATACCGAAAGAAAAATTGAGAAGTGAACTCGCTTTGTAATTGCTTGGATCAGCTGCTCCCCAAATCGTCGGATTGATTGTCTGCGAAGGAAAAACACTGTTGTAATCGCCACTCACTGCTTTTTTATCGCCAATAGAAAACGTCCCGAGATCGACTTCAAAAAAATATTTTTGCGTGCGAAATTTTTCCACTTCAGATGGAGGTGGTTTTTTTACATATGGTTTTCTTTCAACTTCTTTTTTTAAATCATCTTTGTCAGTACTGATAAAACAGTGGTCAGGGGCGAGATAAACTGTATCGTCTACTTTAAACGCAACGATCCCCGGATGGTGTGGAAGAATTTTTGGATAGAGAGGAAGATGAGGAATGTCTGAAACGTCGACGTTTTGAAGTTTTCCCTCTTTCACCGTTTTTACTGCGCATGTTTTATCGTTATCAAGAAAATAGAAATCCTTCGCGAACAGCGAAAAAGAAAAGCAAAAAAAAATTACTGAGCACAAGATTTTGGCCATAAATAATTATCTTATACCTAGGCCATTTTATTCAATTGGGCAGTATTTGACTTATTTTATGGAGAATTAATTTTGAATTGATAAAAGTACCCGAGTAAAGCAACTAGGTTAAACAGACTTTCACCTTTGATGAAAGTCTGTTCATTGATTATTCTTCCGATGTCACTGGAGATTTTCTAAGCTCAGTGTTGATTTCTTTTTGAAGATTTTTTGAATTGAAATGAGAACGTCCTTTGGCAGAACCTTTCTTCACGCTTTTTTCCAAATCGCGGATCTTCTGTTCTGTTTGATGAGATCTGTCTGAATTTTGAAAAACCATACTTACCTCCTCGTTAATTCTTAAATTTTACACTCTAAAAAACGAGATGGATTTACACGAGGAATGGAATGATTTTTTACTTAGGTATTCTGCTTCTCTAAACGAGTAAGATAGTTATCCACTTCGTGTGCCTGAATCACACCGTAATTGGCAGCTCCTAGCCATCCCGACATAATAATTCCCACAGATCCTGCATGGAAGAGTCCATCGATTTCTTTATGCATGTTCATCGATACTTCAAGCCCTTCGAATTTTGTTCCGAAACTCGCTCCCTTTTCATGAAGCGTGTAGCGCTGAACTGTAAGTGGTGTGGCCGCATCGACGTAATCAATTTTCTCGCGCACGCCTGGAATAATTTTTTCAAGGCCCGCGATTGCACGTTCAATCACGTATTGCTTTTGTTTTTCATAATCTTCTTCTGAAAGATTGATCCAATCTTCAAAACGCGCGTTCGAAGAAGAAACAACGGCGTATTTTGGATCTAAATGCGGACGCGTGTCCGGATAATAAACCGAGAACGTCTGACTTCCTACTTTTGATGAAAGAATCAGATCAGTTGAAAAAGATTTGTCTTCACTTGTAAAAACCAGATCTCCGACAAATGGAATTGTCTCGCCGTTTTTAATTCCCATGTAGACCTGGCATGAAGATGTGTTTAAACGAACGGCATCCGTCTTTTGCACGAATTCTTTCGAGAAGTGCTCATCACCTACCATTTTATGTACAGTCGATTTTAAATTGGAATTAGACACCACTGACTTCGAATGAATGGCATGTCCTTTGACAACAACTCCAGCTACGCGATTGTTTTCGATCAGAATTTTTTCCACGCGCGCTTGCATCTGAATATCGACGCCGTTTTTAATGAGTTCATCTCTCATCATCGTGATCATCGTATCCGTTCCGCCCTGGAAAATATAAACGCCTTTGCTCATGAAGTTGGAAAAAACAATTCCGTAAGAAATCGCCGGATCTTCCAAATTGCTTCCGTTGGCGTAAACGATCGGCTCTAAAAGAAAACGAGTGATATCATTTCTTCCAGGGAAATATTTTTCAAACAACTCGCGATTGCTCATTTGTGAGTTGTCATAGAAATTCATATTCGCCAATTCGTTAAAGAAAGCTTCAACAGTTTCAAGAGAGACTCCGAATTTTTCATTCAGAACTTTAATGAAATGCTCTTTCGTGAAATCTGTTTCGACTTCAAATTGTGGATTGATGTAACGAACAGATTTCAACTGGTGAATGCGATCGGCGATTTCACGACTCCAATACTTTCTGCAAGTCTTGATCATCCCCACCGGAAATCCGTGCAATGAAACGTCGAAGATGTGCTCTCCGCCCTGGCGTTTAAACCATGTTGCGAATCCGCCTAATTTATTATGAGATTCTAAAAGTAAAACCGAACGGCCATCGCGTCCCATTTTATTTGCGAGAGTCATTCCCGCGAGACCGGCACCTACGACGATGACGTCGTAGGATTTTTCAATTTTATCTTTTGATGAGTACAACATAATTAGATTTTAGGAGAAATTTTAAAAACGGCAGAGCCTAGTTCTTTATTGTCCGGTGAACTTACGATCAAACAATAGAAAACGATTTCACCTTGATTATTCATATCGATATCTCCACCGAATCCAGGATAGTTTGGATTGTAGAGAATTTTTCCTGTTCCAACGTCAGTATTTACTTCATCGCCTTCCCCGATAATTCTTTTTACACCAGAATCGTCTGCGAGATAAATTCCGCGTTTCCCTTCCATATCGCGAGCGCGGAAGGCCACTTGACCTTGATCATTTGCTTTCGGTGAGAACATTTCAATTTCAGAAATATTGTTCGCCCCTTCAACAGCTAATGTTTTTAAAACACCGTCGCGAGCAAGAACGATTGATTTTTTTGAATCAAGTTGCACGCCCATGAAAGCAACGAGACCGTGATTCGTCAGCGACACAGAATTGCCGAATCCTAAAAACGGCGAATGCGGATCAGAATCTTTATCGCGAGCAATGCTCACCACTTTTGGTGCCGGATTTTTTGGATCAGCACTTGGAGAAAGTATCAGAATTGAATCCGGATTGCTTTCATCCCATTGTCCTCTTTCACCCATGCGCGATTTAAAAGCGATTACGCCGTTATCATTCATCGAAGGCTTGAAAAGGTATGAAGATTTAATTCCTAAACTCTCCACGCCTTCAGCGATGATCTTGTTAAGTTTAGTTCCATTGAAATCGTAATAAATGCGATCGCTGTTATCATCCGTCGCGCGGAAAATAATATGACCGTTATTTTGAATTTGCGGGTAAGTGTAATATTGAATCGGAAGATTATCTGGTGCAAGCACTTGATCAATCTTCAACGTTTTTGTATCGAGAGAAAAAAGTCCATCAGTCACACCTTCATCGTAAAGATTGAAAGCGATTTTTCCATTCTCGCTGATTTTTTCCGGCTCAGTCAGAAAACGATCTTCAGGTGCCACGTAAACGATTTTTCCATTTTCATCTAGTGCAGTCTTCACCCAAAGAGCTTGAGTGTTCACACCTTCAACCGCCATAATTTTAAACGAAACGTCACCGTGTTCATTAATCACCGGTGAAGTGTTGTTCAAGAAACTCATTGGGGGAAGATTGTACCCGTCGTTGATATTCGCACGCGCAAGAATCATTGGAGCTTTATATTCAGGAAGAGCTGCAAATGCATTTGACACAAAAAGAGCTGCTAGTAAGAGTGATTTACATTTCATAGTTCAAATCCTTTTTCTTTTTTAAGAAGAGACATCGCGATTTTGACTCCGTCCACTGCTGCAGAAGTAATTCCTCCTGCGTGTCCGGCCCCTTCACCACAAGGAAATAATCCCTGATGGCTCGTCGACTCCATTGTCTCTTTGTCACGTAATATTGTAACGGGTGCGCTCGTTCTGGTTTCAGGCGCGATCAAAAGCGCTTTATCAGAAACGAAGCCTTTTAAATTTTCATCAAATTTTAACAGAGCATTCTCCAAATGTTTAGTCACAAATGAAGGTAAGATTTCTCTGATAGAAGTTTTTACAATTCCCGAAGGTGTAGATGTTTTTATTGGAGCAGAATTGGCGGATATTTTATTCTCCATAAATTCTTTCAGCGTCTGCGCCGGCAACTCTCTTCCGCTCGCATTTTGTTTCGAAGCTTCGTACGCTTTTTTCTCGATACCATGTTGAAAATCGAGTCCCGCTAAAAGTTTATTTTCATCGAAATCGTTGCCTGCTTTTACGCTGACAACAAGAGCGGCATTACTCCAACGCGAGTTGCGTGCGTAGTTACTCATTCCGTTGACGACGATTCCATCGGCCTCTGTTCCACTCGAAAGAACGTACCCACCAGGGCACATACAGAAACTGTACGTTCCTTTTTTCGTGTGCGAGTCTTCGTAGCTCAAGCGATAACGAGCGGCCCCTAATTCAAGGCCTGCGAATTTTCCGTATTGGATGGAATCGATGAGTTCGCGCGGGTGTTCAATGCGAACGCCGATCGCAAAATCTTTTTGTTTCATCTCGACGCCGAGGTCTTGCAGATGGTGATACATCTCTTTTGCTGAGTGCCCTGTCGCAAGAACGACGTATTTTGAAAAAAGTTTTTCACCGTTTGAAAGTTCAACGCCGATGATTTTTCCATTCTCCGAGATCAAGCGATCCACTCGGGTATTATAGCGAACCTCCGTTCCTTTTGAGCGAAGGTAATCTGTCATTTGATTAATGAGCGCGCGGATTTTGTTTGATCCCAAATGAGGGTTAGAAATATACGCTGTTTCTTTGGGGGCACCAAAATCCACGAAGCGATTCATTACGTATTGAACGAAAGGCGATTTAATTCTCGTGATCAATTTTCCATCAGAAAAAAGGCCTGCTCCGCCTTCGCCGTAACAAACATTATTTTCCGGATCGAATTCTCCGTAACGCCAAAACTTCGCAATGTGAATCATGCGAGAGTGAGCGCGGTCACCTCTTTCAATGACGATCGAAGGAACACCGTAGTCTGCTAAACGTAAAGCGCAGAACAATCCACCGGGACCCGCCCCAATGATAATCGGTTTATCAGTGAAGGCACCGAGATCCTTGAAGGTTTCACGATGAGCTTCGAAGTGTTCTCCCGCCAAAAGCAATTCGATATTGTAAGTGTAACGAGGAACTTTTCCGCGTTGAGCACCACGGGCATCGAGGGCCTGATTGATAATGCGATAATCAGCATGCCCTGGAAAATGTTCGTCCAGGTACTGATCGACGTCAGCATTGTAATCGAGCGTGAATTGCACTTTTTTTGTCATTCTTTTGTCTGCTTATTTTTTTTGGAACCTAAGTTTTAAGTTTAACTAAAATATGTCAAAATTCATAGTCGCAAGTGCACTAAAAGTCCGTCAAAAATGAGGTTTTCCCCAATGGAACAATTGAATGTCTCAATGATCGTAATCGGTGATGAAATTTTAAGCGGAAGAACTGCTGATTTGAATGGAAGTTTTCTCGCTAAATATCTTTTCAAGAAAGGACTCAATTTCAAAGCGCTTCGTTTTATTCACGACGATGTCGAGGAAATGAACAAAGCAATCACTGATTCTCTCAATGAAAGTGACATAGTCATTACGTCGGGAGGAATTGGTCCAACACTCGACGACAAAACAAAAAATGTAATTGCTTCCTTCTTCAATAAAAAACTTGTTGAGCGCCAGGACGTCGCCGATATCGTGACAAAAAATTATCTGCAATTTGGAAGAACGTGGACGCCATCACACAATCATTATCATCATTTTCCGGAAGATTTCATCGCGACTAATAATCCTCGCGGACTCGCTCCGGGCATTGTTTATTTTGAACCAAATAGAAAAAAGTTAATCATGTCCGGACCAGGTGTTCCCCGCGAATTTACCGAAATGATCGAAGTGGAATTTTATCCGCTTATCAAAAAATATTTCAGCGATCGATTGCAGGAATTTCATCAGACAGTCATTCGTACGATGGGAGTTGCCGAAGAAAAAATTTTCTTTGAACTCTGCCCGACTCTCTGGAAAGATCTGGAGAACTTTGGAAAAGTGAGTTCACTTCCCCACACCATCGGAATTGATATCGTCGTGAGTTTTGCCGGAACAAAAAAAGATTTTGAAAAAAAGTCGACCGACATCAAAACATTGATTGAAGGAACTCCACTCAAACCTCACGTATGGCAATACGGAAATGAATCGATCGTCGATATGGTTTTTAATCGCGCACGCGAAAAGAAAATCACTTTTGCTTTTGCTGAGTCATGCACTGGCGGACTCACGTCTTCAAAGATCACTGATCTCTCTGGCTCGTCGGAAGTTTTTCTCGGTGGTGCCGTCACCTATTCCAATGAAGCAAAGAGCGAATTGCTCGGAGTAAAACCGGAAACGATAAAAAAAGTGGGAGCAGTCAGCATTGAAGTCGCAACGGAAATGGCCGCTGGTGCTTTGAAAAAATTTAATTCTGATTTCGCTGTCTCGCTCACAGGAATTGCGGGGCCAGGTGGTGGCTCTCCGGAAAAACCAGTCGGAACTGTCGTGATCGGTTATGCGAGTAAGACGGCAAACGGTGCGCGCAGTTTTCAATTTCCTGGCGATCGCATCAGAAGAAAAGAACGCTTTTCTGATATGGCCTTTTTAACTTTATTGGAATTGATGGAAGGAAAACTCAATTAGCGATTAATGATCTGATGAGGCCGGTGCGCGATGTTTGCTTTTAACTTCAGCAATCGCCTGCATCTTTAGATTTTCAAGATCGTCTTCTTTTACGCTGGCGAGTTCGCGTTTTACTTTCGCGCCCTCCTCTGCACTGATTCTTCCGGAGATGATCATCTTATCGAGCATGCTCTCGACCTGACGTTTTTCCAAACGAACGGCACCCATCATCTGTTCCATATTTTTATACTCGGTTTCATCTGCGGCCTGAGCTTTCACAGAAAAAGAAGCGATTACAAAAAACGAAAGAAAAAGTGAGTGTGTGAATTTCATTCGATGCCCTCCCCAGGCCTTTTACGATTATCGGGGATAATCTAAAATTACTTGAGGAAAACAATCCAGATTGAGTTTTGGAACGTCCTTTCCATACTTTTTCCACAATTTCAAAAGTCGATTTTTTTAGACGTTAAATTCATTTAGCCAAAATTTTAAGGCACTTAATCTTTGAAACCGCCTAGGAAAATCCCCTCTAAGATCATGAAAGAGCTTAGAACTCCACTATTAAAGAAGACAGAATTGCCCAGGCCTTAAAATAAAATCAATCACAAACCATAGAATACCGAGAAGATTTGGGCCCCACTCAAATATTCACGGAAAAGAAAACGGGGATTTAGTTAAGGAAAACGCGTGCTAGAAAAAAAATTGAAAACAATTTTTTTCGGTTCAGTATCAAACACTCTGGTGTTGATGTGCGCACTCGTTTTTTTGCAAGCATGTATTAAATCGCCATCGAGTGCCCGCAAATCAATTGTTTCGAGTTCAACGACAACAACGAATAAAACAACAACACTTCCTACTTTCACTACTGGAAATAATTTTATTCAAAACGGCGGGACTGTTTATACTTCAACAGTTTCATTCGACATTAGTTTTGCTGACGTTCTTTATCTTCGCGGGAAAGATGTCGACAGTTACATTCGCAATAATGGAACGAGTACTATCTCATGTTTAACAGGACGTTTTACTGCTGCATTGCCTGGTCAAATTATTGTAACAGCTGCAGTTCCTCACTCTGTTTATAACTACACGACTAACTCTCTGGAGTATTACTACACTCTTGCTCCAAGCGATGAAACAACTAATAAAAATTTCTGTCAAAAATCAGGTGTGATCAACAAGCTTTATTCGCTTTATCCGACACTCACTCCTGCTTATTATTTTGGTGCTCTTTGTCCGAGCAGTTCTTGTGTCAGTTCAAGTTTTACAAGTCTGTCGCTTGAACTTTACTCTCAAAGTGGTGTTGCTCTTACTCAAGTGGCGACAAAACAGCTTGCTTACTCTCTGACAAACAAACCAGCGACAGCAACACCTGTTGGAAAAACATGCGTGACAAATGCAGAATGTACAGCGCAAAACTACGATTGCTGCAGTCTCGGACAGTGTGTAAAAGATCGTGCTTTAAAAGACGGGGTGAATACAGCATCGCCGGATTATATTCAGGCCCTCGCTGATATTTTGAATAACCCAAGTCATATTTATAACTATACTCAATATTATTATTTATGCTCGAGTAGCTCGGGTACGACGCCAACAACACCAACAACAAATCCGACAACGGATGCAGCTGCAAGAGTTCAAGCTCTGACTGACCTTTATAACTGTACGACAAAGTTAGAAGGTGAAATGGGGATTTGTACGACGACTGTTGATAATGCTGAAATCAATACGCCTTACTACGCTGGTATTGACGACAGAAGTTTTTCCAATACCTATACGAATCAACCAACATCAACTTATACTCCGCCGCTTGCAAATCAACTGATCGCTATTCAAAATATTTCTTATGGTGAAGTGACCCTTTTTGATTATGATCAAATTACTTCAGAATCAGCAATCTTTGATGGAATAAGCTTCTCACCTTATTTCCAGTTAGTCGGACATCACAATGATGACAATGCGACAGGAACAAAAGTTACAATTGTATCGAAACCGAGTAGCGCTGTTTCTAAAAAATTAGTTATCCGTTACAAAATCGATGCAAGTTGTACTCAACTCAACTCGACACTTGGAAAATGCGAAAAGTATTATGTCCAAGGACAACAATCGAGTGGAGACACACTTGCTCTTAATAGAAGAGGACGTGTAACAGATCACTTTCCGGCATCAAATACATTCCTTCTTCCTTATTATGCAAGTACAGATAAAACAATCACAGTTGAAGTTGACGGTGTCACACAAAAACCTGGAACAGATTGGGATTTGAGTCCAACAGGAAATGCTGTTGTTTTCTATCCAAGTTCAACTGGCGGACTTCGCGTTTTTGATACACAAAAAGTAAAGATTACTTTTTTTGTTAACCTTGGAACAAATCACGTAATGGATTCAAAACTGGCCGCACTCAACACGATCAAAACAAAATGTTCGTGTGCTGATTTAAACTGTGCTCTTGCACCTATAAAAAATGATTCGGGAACAGTGACTGATTATTCGTGTGTGTATCCTGATCCAATCCCTCCGACTCCTCCACTGACTCAAACAATTTATTTGAGTTCAAAAACAGTTCCTGTTCGTTATTTCGATCAAAGTGGTGTTTCTCAAGCAGCAGTGACAGGGAGTACACTTGCTCAAGAAGGAACGGCCTTCTCATACCGCAAAGATAACTTACTCAATCCAAGTAACGTGGCCGATATTACAAATCCGGTGGCCGGCGATTACTATGTTGGATTCAACGAAATTTACGGATCGCTTTCGTACACAACAAACTCTGCAAAACCTGCAAAAGAAATTCCTGTGACGAAAGGAAAACTTTACGACATCTATGTAGACAACGGAACTTATTCGAACTGTGTTCAATGTGGTAACGATTATTACTCGCAGTTAAATAAACTCTTCCCTCTCGCTCAATTTGGTGGTGGTATCGTTCCACTGCAATCGAGAACGGATCGTACAGCAGCAAGTGGAATTCGCGCAGACGATATGTCTTTCGGACGCGCTTGTTTTGTTCCTGCGACGATGATTCCTTGGACTCATACAATCGATTCAAATCCACAAACACAACGTATGAACCGCATGCGCGCTCAACACTTCCTTTATGCCAACGGTTATCAACACGACTGGTATGGATTTGACTACGGTGCCGTTATCGGATCGTTCGATGGTGTGAAATGGTTCGCGATCGGATCAAATCGACGTATCAAAGCTGACAGTACAAAACTTTTCTTAGCAGTAAACGGACCTTTTGGTGATCTCGCTCTCGAAAGTACATATACAGTAACAATCAACGACGGAACTTTGAATCCTGTTGGATCAAATATGGTCACAACTGATTTTGAATCAGACGGTGCTGACTGCCAGAAATTCCATCAGTGTACGACTGATAACGATTGTGCAACAACATTAGGTTGGGACTACGTCTGTTCTACTGTTAACGACATCACGACAACGTGGCCGCGTTTTGATGACAACGGAAAAGAAATCCCGGATGCTACTCGCGATGACAACAGCCTCATCAGTATTTTAGGAATTTCGACTTCGGGAAAACGTTGCGTGTATCGCGGACGTGGAGCTGCCTGTACTCCAAATTATTTAGCAAGCGCCATCAACTTAAATGGAACTTTCAACCAGACACAAAATCAATCGCTGCATACTTGTAGCTCGAACAACTACTGTCAATCGATTTCGAACAACAGTAATACAGCACTCAATCCAAACTTTAACAATAGAATTTCTCGTTACGGTAAAGTAAGAACGGATGATACTACTGACTCATTTGGATTGGGAGCAAAAGTTCCTGGCCGTCCGATGGATTTCAACGGTAGTGAAACTATCAGATCAGAATCGATCAGAAACTTTAATAGCAACAGACTCGGAGCTATTTGTATTCCGGGAAGAACTCCTGAAGCTGATACATTCGTCGCTCAAAATTCGACAGCTCCTGACACTGATTTTCTTGGAGATAAAATTCTTAATGCTGGTATGACATACAGAAAAGATTCTACGCCAGTAACGGGAGTGAATACATATCTTGCTGCTTGTCCGGTTATGGACAGCACGAATAATTATTTTTATGCGAAGATAGATGATCCAACATCATCTAACTCTCACAACGCTGATTTGATTAACAGCTCTGCAACTCAATCTGTTTCAACAAATGCCTTGAATATTTTCACTTCGATCTTTAATACAAAAGGAATTTCTTTCCCGCTTTATAAGAACAACTCTACTCCAATTTCTGCTCAAACATTTACAGAAAATAGATGTATGCGCGCTCCAGGAGCAAGCTGCTTTACGGATCTGGATTGTGCTCCTTCAAACGTCATTGCAACAAAAATGAAAATGCTTTCCAGCGATGACACTTCTGTTACGAACATCATCAACAAATACGAATTGAAATTCTGGCAAGAAGAATTGATTTGTTCTCAAGCGACAGCGAAGAGCGATTCAAGCTACAGCTCTTTCAATAACCGTTGTTGTCGCGATGTCGGTAAAACGATTTCATTACCAAGCAGCGACTCTAATCTTCCTATTAATATGTCACAAATCGCCGGTGTTGATATCAATATGTCGAATCGTTTACGCTATACTCGTGCAGCGACTCTTTATAAAGATTACAAGAACGATCCTACAAACTATCCACTATTGACTGCAGCTGTTGCAAATCAATGTTCTCTTGTTGGCGGTTGTATTGATACATCAGTCTTAACAAATCAATTTAAAACATTCTCAGCTTATGCTGAAAGAACAAGCTGTAGCGGTGAATGGGTAAGAAATTTTGCCAATGGTAACCACACTTGGGACAAATCTCGTCTGCAAACTTTCAATACTTCAATGTTCAGATGTATGAACTGGTTGCCGTCAGGAGATCCAAATGCGGCCCAATGGACATGCGCTGGTCTTCCGTTAAATGATCCAAGCTGTCTTCTTATTCAGACATCACCATATTCTGGAAAAGCAAAAGGTGTTATGAACATTCTTGCTAAACTTGAATTGATGGGAATTCCGCAAATCGCCGTTGAATCAGAAGAATACGCAACGACAACTGGTGAAGGTGATTTCTCTTGTCGTGCTTTCCCTACTAACCAGGCGGCTTGTTATCCTGGTAACTCAAGTAGTAATTGTGTTCCCGATGGACTTGTAAATGCCGGCGTTCAAGTAAACTCTTCAACAAATTATGCATACCCAATGAATCTTTATACTGAACATGCAGCGGCCGCGATTACAAACGCATCTGAATATATCAATTCAACAGACAACAAACACCTTTACTCAAACATCGATACGACTAACTATCAATCGATGAAACAAATTTTCAAGGCAGATGAGGTTGTCGGCTGTTTCCCAGCGGGAACAACAATGGCCGTTGGTGCAGATCCTGCTTTATGCTGTACAGGTGTAATCAACTCGCAAACAAATAAATGTCAGTTGCCTGATTTTGTCGACGTCAGCGTCTACACAAACCGTTATGTTTCTTCTGAAGCAAAAAAACTGAGTCCATCACTGATTGATCAAAACGGATACATCAAAGATCCTTCTTACGTTGTTCAACTCGCTTGTGAAAAAAGTATGTGTGCTTCTGGAAAACTTGCTTTTGGTCTACTCGTTTCCCGCTTAAAAACTCCAGGACAGGAACAACTTGATTCAGGTGCTTTCCGTTTCCTTCAAGGAACAACTACTTCAGACGATATTAACGGAGTTCTCACTCTCTACAATTCGGGTTTAAAACTCAACACTCATGCTTACTGTTATCCTGCAAACGGTTCATCTGATACGTCTGGAACTCTGACAGTCATTTCTTGTAATTCAAATTAATTCTAATTCTTTACATTCACGCCCTCACCTTTCATAATATTACAAAAAATAAATGATAATGAGGAATGAATGGAAGCATTGTACACGGCACTTATTTTAGGAATTGTTGAAGGTCTGACGGAATTTCTTCCCGTTTCTTCGACAGGACATTTAATCATGGCCTCGGACCTGATGCATTTAGATCAGGAGAAATACGCTTCATTTAACATCATCATTCAATTAGGCGCGATCCTCGCTGTCGTTTTTCTTTATCACACTCGTTTTCAGGATTTCATCAACGTAAGAAAATTGATGGAACTCCTAAAAGAAACTCGAGAAAATTTAAATCAAAAAGGTCTCAATGCTCTTCATATCGCGATCGCGATCGTTCCAACGTTGGCAATCGGATACGTGAGCCGCAAATTTATCAAGGCCCATTTATTTAATCCCTACGTCGTTGTCTCTTCTCTCGTCATCGTTGGTATTATCATGCTCGTGGTGGAAAAATTTAAACCAAAAGCGACAATCGAAACTGTCGATGAAATCAGTTACAAAGATGCTTTTCTAATTGGGATTTCTCAATGTTTCGCTCTGATTCCTGGTGTCTCTCGCTCGGGAGCGACAATGGTCACAGCGATGCTGAGAAAAGTTGATGTGAAAACAGCTGCGGATTTTTCTTTTCTCATTTCAGTTCCCGTTATCACGATCGCAACTGCGTATGAATTTTTAAAATCCTATTCGAGTTTCAATGCGGGAGATGCCTTCCAACTTTTCGTAGGTTTTATCGTTTCTTTCATCGTTGCTATTGCGGCCATTAAAGGCTTCCTTGCCGTTTTAAAGAAGCTTTCACTTGCACCCTTCGCTCTCTATCGTATTGCTGTAGGACTCGCGTATTACTTCCTTAGGCTCTAATCATTTTCTTAAAAACTGCCACTAAAAATGGCCATTCCCGCCTTTTGTTTACCCGACAACTCTTATTGGGTGAATCGCTATTAACTATCTGATTTATGAGTATCTATTCATAAACCCAAACTACTCCTACGAGCTTCCAAGTAAAAAGAGCATGATTAATCTAATCAAGCATTAAAATAAGGGTAATTACTCACAGTTTTTAGGAATAGACCGAAAAGACTAAGGAATTATCCTAACCTTTAATGGAATGAATTTTTATGAAGAAAACCGAAAAACTTATCAAGGCCTTAAAAGTTTTGATGATCAATTTGCTCATCGGTTCTTTGCTGCAAAATCCTTTTATCGATAGTGCGATGGCCGCAACTAATAATGGATTTGAGGCAAAAGATATTTTGAGTTTGGCCAATGGTGCGCTTGGAATTTACGCCAACTACCTTGGACAAAAACAACAGATGATGCAAGCTCAGATCTCGGCAGCTGCAAACCAAAAACTAATGGCGCAGTTGAGTCCTTCATGTCGTAAAGCAGACGGTACTGCTTGTTATGCTGGTCAAGCAAGATATTTTCCAGAGTGTTCAATTCCCGCTTCAATGTCAAATATGCCAGTGAATGCATGTAGCAGTGCTACTCCTGATGTAAATCAAATCAGCTCGATGATTACATATGAATCAATCGCTCAAGGTTGGATGAACTACTACGATCAAATGTTGAATGAAGCTTCGAATGCAAGTTATCCAATTGGTCTTCGTTGTCTAGAGGACAAACAAAAAGCACTTGATTCTCAGCTCACAGAAATGATGAACAGTCTTCAACGTCTTCAAGATAGACTTAACCAGGACAAACAAACTTTCCGCGACAACAACAAAAAGTTATTAGCTGATATGGATACAATGAACGAAGAACTTTTTGGCGGAAATAAAAATCTAAAATCGAAAACGCAAGATTTCTCAAAATACTTTTCACAAAGCTGTCAGTCAGTTATAGGAAAAGATATTCTAAAAGGTGGAACAACAAACGGTGGTCTTAACGGTGTTCTTCAAAATTTAACTTCAGTGAATAAGAGTGCTGCTGATTTCAATTTAAATAAAAGTACACTTGAATCAGACATCCGCGCTGAGACTGCGAAGATTGCTTCTTCAATCAGTGCAAATGGTGTAGATAACTTTCTCAATAACGGATACATCCCACAGAGTGATTCAGCTGCGGCTGCTTTTGGTGCTTCAATTAAAAACCAAATGGACAAACAAAAAGCTGAGTACATGACAGCGAAGGCCCGCATCGATAAGACATTGTCTGAAGTTGGTTACACTGCTCCTCCACTAGACAGCAATTTTTCTGTCGATATGAATTCATTCATGGCCGGAGCAAACGATTACTTCAAGAAAAAATATATCAATGACTGTGTGACTGGAAATGACAGAGGTGTTGCAATTCCGGTAGATCAAATTTTAAAAAGTATTAAACAATCTGGAAACAGCGGGTTCGTTACAGGTTCTGCTGTGAGTGCATATCGTAGCGCTCTTCAAACAATTTTAAACTCAAGCGCTATGATGTCAGATAAAATGGATCAGATCAAGGCCCTTGAAGCAAACTATCCAGGAATGACGATCACATATAACGATGCTTCTTCAAACGTTGTTTCTGACTCTCCTTACAATCTTTTTATGAAAACGATTGATAAGTGTGAACAACGTTATACTCAAGACGATACATTTTCGAGTCAGGGAACAAAAGGTGTTTCTTACCAAGACAAAGTAACTCGTGCAAAAGCTGCTCTTCAAGAATTAAAAAATTTAAACGACGGCTATGCTTCGAAAATTTCTTCTTCAATCCTTTCTCAAGTTCTGGAATGTGGAGGAGCTGCCCTAAAATCTGGTTCATGTTCTGAATCAACATTGGATTCTTCATCTAAAACTTTCTGTATTTCTCAAGCAAGTACTTGTGCTTCACAAATCCAGGGATGTTATGCTGAGGCCAATACTCAAGTGCAGGCAAGAAAAACAAAAATGGAAAATCTTGCAAAAACGTTTAATGCAAACGTAGCTGCAATGATAGCCCGTTCAAATGCTCTTTACGATCAACAAAAAGCTGCAGTGACGAATATCGTTCAAATGGTTCAGGCAAAATTCCCTGGAACGAATTTTGAAATTCCAAAAGATATGTTCGTAGCAATGCCTGAAATGAAGAGAGATACTTATGGCGTAGATATGGTTGCAGACGGTAACCTCGCTTCTTTCCTCGACGGTAGTGCTTCAATGCCGGACAAGATCGAAAAATTAAAACAAATGTTCAAAATGCAAAAGAGCGCTGCTGATGATTCGATTAAAGAATACATCGGTCAACAAAAGCAAGCTATGCAAGATCAAAAAGATCGTTGGGCGAACCTGAATAAAGACTGTAAAGACAAAGTTGATAGTTCTTCTAGAGCGATCGCAAAACTCAATGAAGAAGGACAAAAGAATCAAGCGAAGCAAGATGCCGACGTTGCAAAATTCTGTAAAAAATATAATAGCATCAGCCAAAACCCAGTGGGTGCATGTAATAAAGCAAAAGATCTCGCGGATCTTTCAGACCAGATTTCTGCACGCTTAACAAATCAGGCATTGAGTATTACTGAGCAGTACGCTTCTGCTTGTGATGGTTATATGAACCAAAGCGATGCCTTAAGCTCTCTTCCTGCGAGCTGTCTCGATGGAACAGCAACCGGAAAAACTAAACTTAATTGTGACAAGTTAGTCGGAAAAATTGCAGACACTGATAGTTCAAAAAGCAAAACTGGTAAAAAAGGTAAAAAAACAAAACCAGTAACACTATCTTCTATCTGTGGATCTGATGGTGGAAAAACAGATTCAGATTTTATCTCAGCTGTTAGTGATAAATTCTCTTCTGATGACAAAGATAAACTTTCAAAAGCAAGAAACCTTTCTGACATTTCTGATGTATCAGATGATTTGAGTGATGCTTCTTCTTCATTCTTCGATAGTGTTTCTGAATTGGCAGGAGGAAGTTCTACAACTGATGTCTGTAAGAAACTAAATCAGATTCAAGCTGACGGATCAAAAGCATCCGATGCTGATTCTGCCGTTAAGACTGCTCAGGAAGCTGCTGATGCTGCTCAAAAAGCCTATGATGCTGAAAAAGATGAAACTAAAAAAGCGGCATTAAAGCCAACTCTTGATGAAAAAAATGGCAAACTTTCAGCGGCCAAACAAGCAAAAGAAAACGCTGCTTCTAACAAGAAAAAATTCGATGCTCTCACTGACGCTCTAACTTCTCTTGCTTATGCAAAATCTGGTGGCGCACCATCAGTTCCAGAAGATCCACAAGTCGCTGCACTCACAAAACTCGGAGAACAATCTGTCGGACAATGTGATACGCAAAGTAACGCAACAGTGGCAAAAGGAAATTCAGGTTTCGATATCAACAGTTGGGACCAACAATTTATGAACTCACTTGGAAAATCGAAATAGATGAAAACGAAAACGGTAACACCATTTAAATTTCTTCCGATCGCACTGGCAACGCTGGTGCTTTCGTCGTGTGTGCCGAGTGTCGGTTCAAGTTTACGTTCGAGAGACTCAAGTGCTGTTTCAACAAGTGTCGCTGTTAACCAAGGTCGCATTTTAGCGGATAACCCTATCATTCTTTCTAAGAATGCGAGTCTTTCTGATTCGTATGATTTAAATAAACTTCTAAGCACTGATACGATTACAACGAATTCTTTCTTAAAAGGAAATACGTCTTGTTACGGTTTGGATTATTGTTTTGAAGTTCGCGAGAACAAAGATGCCGCCTCTGCTCTTCAAACCAGCAATGGAAAATGGGGATATGATGCGAGCACGTCAGAATTTCTTCAAGTCAATACGTTTTATCATTTGAATAAAGTCTCTAATATGTTTTATTCAAATTTCGCGACAAGTTTTTCTCGCGCTTATTTTGGAACAACTCCTTATTACAAAACAGCGCTTCCGCCCATTTCTACTTATTCTCCAAACTATATTTTGAATCCGAGTTCTCCTCAATATAACGTTTCACTAAATCCACTTATCGCCTATTCAAAATGCGATGCTCAGGACAACTCTTATTTTGATCGCGCTACTCTCACTCTTTGTTTTGGTTATGTTTCTAATCATGCCAATGTTTTCTGGGCACAAGATAGCACCGTTATTTATCACGAAACGGGACACTTCTTTCAACGATTCCAACTTAACATCAGAAACTCTTTAGTTGGTAGTCATTCAGACATGGGTAATTTAAATTACGATGAGGCCGGATCAATCGGTGAAGGTCTCTCTGACTTTTATAGTTATTACGTTAACGGAAGACCTCACTTTGCTGAATGGGCAGCTGGTAGATTTCTCGCAGCTTCTCGTCCAATGACAGAGAATGATCCACTTCACGTTGCAGGAGTTTCGACTGCGTCCGATCAACGTTTAAGTTATCCGACTTATCTGAATTACAACCCAAACTATTCAACCATTCCTTTTGAAGATGTTCACTATGCGGGAATGATTATTTCTCACTACCTCGTCGCTCTTGTGACTGACTTACAAGATAAATGTTCAATGACCCAAAGAGATGCGAGTGATCTCGTTGTCCATCTAATTACTGAAACACTTGCTGAACATGGTGACTTGAATGCCAACGGAATTCAAAGTATCACAAACAATTTACGTATCAATTTAAATCCTACTTACTCTGCAGATTGGTTTAAAACTGTTAATCCAATTAACTACCGCACATTCATGCAAACGTTTGCAAAAAATTTATTAAACAACATCGGAAATCCGCTGCTCAATCGTTGTAACGGAAGCATTTATACCAAAGATCAAATTGAAGGTTTGATCGACCAGTACGGTCTTCTTCTTTTCAGAACGTATAACGAAAACAGAAACCAGTCGAATCCTGCTACATTGACGAACACAGTAGTGAGTTCAACAAACAGAACAAAATCTGTTCTCATCTCAAAAAATTTATTGATCCTCGATCCGACAGCAAACGCAAGTTCAGCCTACGTAATCGATGATCAGGCGACAATTTTGTCTGCACTCACTTCGTTGCAAGCAGGCGGTATTATCACGACATCTCTTTCTGCTCAAACACCAAGTGACTTGGGCTTTAACAACAACAACGGAAAAGTGAGCCCGGGTGAAGTTGTAGGGATTGCTCTCAACCTTTACAATAATTCAAATTCAACGATGGGAGGAATTCAAATTCTTGCCAACGATTGGAACCATGCTGATCTCCATGGGAATCCATGTCTCTTCAGTACAACTCGTGCCAACGATCAGTGGCCGCTCGCCTCTGAAGGTGGAGTTCCATGTCCGACAACATCTGCAACTGCAGCGACAGATTTTGCACCAGTCTGTTTTATGCAGGCAGCGGGAACATCTTCAACTCAATGGATTTCGCAAAGTGCGTTCCGTTCAAATATGGCGTTGGATAATTCTCTCTGTCTCGATCCATCGAATGATAAAAACTGTTTTATTCGTGCAATCAAAGGGGCCGATCAAGCTCACTATTCGAAATTAAATCCGAAATCGACATGGTCGCAAACGATGACCACGGCCGCCAGCGGAACACCTAAATTAAACTGGGGAAATGTCCTTTTATTTGAAGTTTCAAAACAAATTCCTCCAGGAACTGTCATCGATTGCCGATTGAGAGTCCGCTTTACGAATTGCGATGACTGTTATCACGATGCAAACAGAAGCAACTATGACTATACAGATACGGAATACAATGGACCTACTCCGTATAAAATTATTCACCTGCAAATACCAATTACTGATTAATGAAAATAAAAAAGTTTAGCTTATTCATTTGTTCTTCTGTTATCGCCGTGGGGATTGCTTATTACAGCAAACGAAATCCTATTGCCGTCGTTTCTCAGAAAAGATCAGATTGGAAAACATTTGAAAAAAAATCGAATAAAGAAGTCGTTGGTCACACTACAACTTCAACGGAATTATTTTCAGCGAGGATTTCCCCGAATCCTCAGCGTAGTATTGCTCAGGAAAAATCAGATCACGTAGGTTTCGATGCAAAAAAAGATCTTCCCAAAGATCGCGCTTATCAATTGCGTGAAGACCGCATTCTTCTTGGTGATATCGATAAAAATGATTACCAGGACGAAAAAACAGAACTTGAAATGATCAATAAAGTTAGTTCCGACTGGAAAGAAACATTGGGAAATGATCTTCTTCGTTTTCAACGAGAAGATACAAAAGTTTTGATCAAAGAAGAATTCCCTATCATTCGCGTTCAAAACGGAAAAGGACAATACGTTGAGCAAGTGATTGTGACTTATGTTTTTAAAAACGGAAATCTTTCAAGTTTTCGCGCATTAGTTGATTCTGATACAGGTTTTGTGATCGATACCTGGGATAAAATGCTCAATGAAAAAGTAAAATCTGACGGGGCAGGTATAACCCTGCCCGAAGTAAACAATAGCGGTATCATCGCCAGATAATTTTTAAAGCACGAACGGTATACTCACTCCCAAAACAACTTCTTTTGAATCGTGAGAAGGAGAAAAATCTCCTGCATTATTTGTGTCATAGCTCGACATTCTGTACATCAAGTTGACACTCAAAAATGGAAGACCAGTGAAACCTACTCCAAGTTCTGTTCCGTGACCTTTTTCAAAATTCGATCCTGTACGATCTGATGTTTTGTCTGTGAAGTAATAACCGGCCCATGCACGAACTAAGATTGGAAATTTATATCCACCAAAAAGTCCAAGCTGGCTGCGCGATTTATCTGTGTTTGAAACAGCACCTGCCGAACTTGTTGTCTTGTACGTAAAACTCGAGTGCGTGTAATCCATACCAGCCATAAAACCTAAATACTCACCACCAAGACGAAGACCGTATTGACCACCGTTATACGAAGTTGTCGACGATCCGTAATCTGCATTTCCGTGTAGTGCTACGCCTAGATGTGGCTCAATTAATACGCCTGCATTTGCTGCAGTTGATGTGATTAGTGTAAAGGCAATCACAAGCAGAGAATTCTTTACATTCACCATAAATCCTCCTTGATTTAAAAGTTACTTCAGTCCATTATCTCAGGACTTTAAAAAAAGGCCATGTATTTTAGTTGGATCATTAATTATGAAATCATTACTGCTATTCACTCTTACACTTTTTGCCTCTCAAACTTTTGCTGTGACATACGAAGTAATTGGACCTTGTTCGGCGACTCCGGTGAATAGTGGGACATACGACGTGAAAGATTTGAAAACGAGCGTAGGAAAAATCAGCGTAACCATTTTTGATCAGCAAAAAATCCCTTATATCGGCAGTGATGCCGGCTTTAATTCCATTTTAAACACGCCTACGGGCCTTGATTCCATCGAAGTTCTGAGTGACACAAAAATGCGTGCCCACGGCTGGTGCTACTCCGTCAATAGTGTGAATCCGGACGTCCTGGCAGGTGACTATCTTTTAAACAGTAATGACGACAAAATTGTCTGGTTTTTTGGCTATTCGACTTACGATAAAGGCGAATGGGTAGACTATTGTGTCCCATCGTACAAAGTTCATGCGGCCCAATTCTGCTCTAAATAATTTAACTATTTCATTCACAAAAAAAAGAAAAAATAATTAAAAACCGAGCGCGAAACTCCGATAAAATAGAGACTACTTTTTAAGTAGTCATCCTAATCGGAGGATTTCCTGATTAAGCCGTTTCAAATCTACATTGCTCTACTTTTAATTCTGGCCCTTGTAGGCCTTAAAAGTTTAGACATTGATATGAGCTTCACAGGAAGTCGCGAGATCGCCAGTGGCGATTGCAATGACATCGTCACATCTATCATCAAACAAGAAATTCCCAACAACATCGCGAGAGCACAAACGGAACGAGAAGCTCTCGAATTCAAGCACTATCGTTTTAAAAATTCCATCTGGAATAAAATTTTAAGCGCAAAAGATTTTGAAAAATTTGATGAAAACGAATACTTCAGATTGCTCGAAATTTACAAAGACAAAAACAAAGATCTGCTTGCAACCAATCCTGTAACTATCGAACAAAAACTCGCCTTGATTGAAGCGATTCAACTGCGTTTTTCTTATTTCCATAATCTTCCTTCGATTCAGGATGAAATTGAAAATTTAAACGTCTACAAACTTAAAAAAGTCCAAAAACTTTTTAAGAACCTCGATTTGAGTAAACGAATCACTCGCGAAAATCTTGCTGAGTTTTCTTCCGATTTTTTCCTTATCTTGAAAGGGCCGCCTCTTTCACTCCTCGATTATTTCACTAAAAATAAAACTGTGCGCATGAATGAACACATGCTTCGAGTTCTGCAAGAAGATATGCTTGTACGTGGACTCAAAGGTGTGATCGAAAGAATTCCTGAAAAAGAAAAGTACACGACGTTAGAAAACGCAGGTTACTACGTTAAACGTGTCATGAAATTCAGATTGTGGCGCTACTTTGTTATTCCCTACGATCTTCCGTTTATTGATCGCGTGAAGATTTCAGATGAACTTTTAGAAAAAATTCTTCTCGACGGATTAGATGCACATCAAAGTGAATTGGTTTTAGAACTTAAAAATCAAAACGCCATCGATAATTACGAACGTTTGAGAAAAGTTTATCGCCCTGTCGCATTCGGTGTCGGGTTCTATTTCTATTATCAGAAATACCAGAAAGACAAAGAAGAAACTGATGATAAAAATAACGATGAGGCAAAGAAAAAATTTATGGATGAATTTGCGAAGCTCGCTGAATCAATCAATGCCGGTGTAGCTGCAGAAAAAACGGAAGAACAATTAAAAGATGAACAGTTCCAACGCGTACTCGCTTCCTTTAAAAACCGTTATCACGAAGATCCAACTCCTGAAGAATACCAGGAATTGCATGCTAAAATTTACGGCGCCACCAAAGAAACAAATTAAGATAAACGAATTAAACAAACGCTTCGTAATCTTTCAAACATTCCGGATTCGCAATCGCCTCAATATTTGTCACAGGTTTTCCGTGAATAATTTTAGCGACAGCAAGTTCTACTTTTTTCCCTGAACGAGTGTATGGAATATCAGCGACCACGTGAATCTCACGAGGCACGTGACGAGGAGTCGTATTTTTCTTTATAAGCTCTTTAATCTGCTTTTTGCGTTCCAGAGTCAGCTCTTCGCCTGCTTTCAATTTAACGAACAACCAGACATCCACGTCACCATTCTGGTTTTTCCCCACGCAAAGAGAGTCCATGATAAATGGCAGAGTTTCTGTCTGACGATAAATTTCAGCTGTTCCAATACGAACGCCACCTGGATTTAACGTCGCATCTGAACGACCGTAAACAATCACGCCTCCGTGATTTGTGACTTTCACAAAATCGCCGTGAGTCCACACTCCCGGATTTTGATCAAAATAAGCAGCATTGATCTTTTCTTTCGATTCATCATTTAAAAAATAAATCGGACGATTCGGGAATGTTTGACGACAAACGAGTTCTCCTTCCTGATCAATCACTGCTTTGCCGTGATCATCGAGAGCGGCGATATCAAGACCTAAACCAAGACATTGAATTTCTCCTCGATACACAGGCATCGTAGGATTTCCAAGCATGAAGCATCCAATGATATCTGTTCCACCGGAAATACTTGCGAGGTTCAGGTCGTTTTTTACTTTGTTATAAACAAAGTCGTATTGCTCAGGAAGAAGTGGTGATCCCGTCGAGAGAATCACTTCAAGCGTTTTAAAATCAGAATTTAAATTCGCATTTGTATCTTCCAATACTTTTAAAAACTTGGGAGAAGTTCCAAAGAGATGAATGCCTTCGCGATCGATTACTTTGAAAAAATGTTCAGGTGAAGGATGAGTGGGCGCTCCTTCATATAGCACAACTTCGCTGCCAAAATAAAGTGAACTGACTTGCCAGTTCCACATCATCCATCCGCAAGTTGTAAAAAAGAAAATTTTCTTTTCTTGTTTGAGATCAGAGTGCAGTCCAAGTTCTTTAAGGTGACAAAGAAGCGTTCCTCCTTGTCCATGAACAATGCATTTTGGTTTTCCTGTCGTTCCCGACGAATACATGATGTAAAGAGGAGCTGCGAATGCCTGACGATGAAATGTGAGTTCTGCTTTTTTAGCGAGAACATCTTTCATGCTCACGGCTTTCGTAAAACCTGTGAAGTCAATTCCCTTCCCTAAAAAATCCACGAGAATAATTTTCTCTAATCCCGGAAGATTTTTTTCAATTTCTCTCAAACGTTCATGTTGATCAAAGTATTTTCCGTTGTACTCATATCCGACAGCGGCCACCAAAACTTTTGGTTTTGATTGCGTGAAACGATCGAGCACTCCTGCGATTCCAAAATCACAGCTCGTCGATGTAAACACTCCTCCCATGGCAGAAGTAGCGAGCATCGAAACCACAGTTTCAGGAATGTTCGGCATATAGGCCGAGAGAACATCTCCCGGTTTCATAGTTGTTTTAATGTACTCAGAAAGACTCGCAGTCATCTCGCGCAATTCGCGATAAGTGAATTTGCGATTATTGCCGGACTCGTGTTGAGAATTGAGAGCAATGTCGTCCGCTCTTCCCGCTTTCAATAAATTTTCCGCGAAGTTGAGACGAACGTTTTTATACCAGGTGTAGTTTTTAAAACCCTCTTCACCTAGAGCGGGGTTTAAATCTCCCTCGTAAACGACCTGATAAAAATCAAAAAGGCCGTTCCAGAAAACGGCCTTATTGTTAATTGAAAATTCGTGAAACTTTTTATAATCGCCGCTCACCTTCATAAAATTTTGAAATTTCTTCATCGAAGATTTTTCAATTCGTTCTGATGTTGGCGTCCATAAAAGTTCACTCATAAGTTATTCCTTTAATGCTTTTTTTAGTTCTTCAGCTGAGGCTGCTTCCACTTTTGCATGCAGAGAATTTCCGTGTGCATCCATTGTGACAACAACAGGGAAATCAGTGACAGACAATTCCCAGATCGCTTCCGGAGAACCAAGATCTTTCCAGTAAACGTTATCAACTGAATCAATTTTTTCTGCCAATACTTGCGCAGCTCCGCCTACAGCGTGAAAATAAACACAACCGTATTCTTTACAGCCGGCAAGGGTTTTTGCTCCCATTCCGCCTTTACCGATCACACCGACGATCCCGTAATCTTTCATGACTTCCGCTTGGTAAGGTTCCTCGCGAATTGAAGTTGTCGGTCCCGCAGCCGTTACTTTGTACGTTCCCGCTTTTTTATCTTCGAGAATAACCGGACCACAGTGGTAAATGATTTGATTGTTCAAATCAACAGGAGGTTTTACACCTTCGTGCAGACGCTTGTGAACAGCATCTCTTCCTGTAAAAAGTTTTCCTGTGATGAGAACCATGTCTCCCACTTTTAGTTCGCGAACTGCTTCATGTGAAAAAGGATATTCTAATCTTTTCATTTTAAACCTCTAGTAAAGCCAAGTCTTGATTGTGTTGTTAGCTGCGAGTTCTACACCTTGTCTTCTGTACGCCCAACACATGTATGAGATTGAGACGAAGAACGAAGCTGGTAGTCTGTTAAGCGCTGAAATTTTACAACCTAGAAGAGTTGTCTTTCCACCGAATCCCATAGGTCCGATTCCCAATTTGTTTGACGTCTCAACGATCTCCGTTTCAAGAGCGGCAAGATCCTTGTGATCGTTTTTATCATCGAGTTTTCTTAAAAGTTGTTCTTTTGATTCGATGTAACCTGCTCCGCGGTCTCCACCGATACACACACCAAGAACTCCAGGTCCACATCCTTTTCCTTGTGCTTTATGAACGGCATCGAGGATCACTTTGCGAACACCGTCTAAATCGCGTCCGGCATCGAGTGCCGTGTGTGGAAGTGAATATTGAGCTCCGACGTTTTCACATCCTCCACCTTTCAACATCAATTTTACTTCGACAGTTTTTTTATTGTGTTGGTGATAGTGAATTGAAGGGTGACCAGGGCCTACGTTCATTCCTGAGTTTTCACCTGTAAGTGAATCAACAGAGTTTTGACGAAGGTAACCTTTTTCCGTTGCGACAACGACGGCCTTCTGGATTTCTTTTGTAAATTTATTCTGATCAAATCCCACCGGGTGAGAAACGTAGAACAGAACTGTTCCCGTATCCTGGCAAAGCGGTTGTGATTTTTTCTTCGCGAGATCGATGTTTGCTTTGATGATGTTCATCGCGTATTCAGCTGTCGTATTTTTTTCTTCGCGCTCTAGAGCTTCGAGAATCACTTTCTGAACGTCATCTGGAAGTTCTGCACTCGTTACACGAATGAGTTCCAGGAGAGAAGCTTCGAGAGATTTATTTGTGTTTTCTGATTTTGCGACAACAACTTTTTTTGCTGGAGCAGCTTTCTTCGCAACAACTTTCTTTGCCGTTTTCGCTGGCTTTTTCGCTGCACCTTTTTTAGTCGCCGCTTTTTTTGCAACAACTTTTTTCGCTTTTTTTACAGTTTTTTTCGCCGTTTTTTTCGGCGCAGATTTTGCCTTAGATTTTTTTTCGACTTTCTTTTTTGCCATAGAATTCTCCAAGTAGGCACACATAGGTCAATTGAGACTGTGGTAATAATATTTAGGTGGAAAAATTATAGCAAGAGTCGATAAGTTTTAGTACTGTTTTCCCCTATGATTTCTTTAAGCGGACTCAATGACAAACAGCGCGAAGCGGCCGAAACGGTCGAGGGGCCTGTTCTTATTCTCGCTGGGGCCGGCTCAGGAAAAACCCGCACGATTACCTATAGAATTGCGCATATGGTGGACAACCTGGGAATCAAGGGAGATTCGATCCTGGGGGTGAGTTTTACCAATAAGGCCGCAAAGGAAATGCGCGAGCGCGTACACACTCTCCTGGGGGCACGCAAGTCACGCGGAATTGCCCTGCTCACTTTTCACTCGCTCGGCGTGCGCATTCTGAAAAAAGAAATTACGAAGCTTGGTTATCACGAAAATTTTTCGATCTATGATCAATCTGATCAAGTGGGGATTATTCGCGAGGCCCTTCGTCTTTATCACGCAGAAAAAAAATTCGATCAAAAAGATGTGCTCGCTAAAATTTCTTTTTTAAAGAATGCCGGCGTTCATGAAAACGACTTTGCTGATTCAGTCCATTTCAATCCGGAAGATCCGTATTCGCACGCGACGGAATATGCTTATCGCTACTATCAAGAGAAATTGAAATTTTTTAATGCGATCGATTTTGACGATATTTTATTTTTGACGTTAAAACTTTTTCGCCAAAATCCGGATGTAGCAAAACAATACTCTGAAAAATTTAAATACATCATGGTCGATGAGTATCAGGATACGAACACTCTGCAATTTGAACTCATCGTGCATTTAACTTCTACTCACAACAATCTTTGTGTCGTTGGTGACGACGACCAATCGATCTACGCTTTCAGAGGTGCAGACGTGACAAACATTCTCGAGTTCGAAAAAAATTTCCAGAATGCGAAAATCGTAAAACTGGAAGAAAACTATCGTTCTGTTTCAAGCATTCTCGATCTCGCCAACAACGTCATCAAGGTGAATAAAAAACGCCGTGATAAAACTCTCTGGAGTCAGAAAAGAAGTGAACACATTCCCCTTCTCTGGGCCATGGGAGACACTGATCACGAAGCGGAAGTCATCGTCGAAGATATCGTTCGCCATCAGGGAAGAGGCGGACACCTAGGCGACATCGCGATTCTCTATCGAAGTAATACGCAAGCTCCGCCAATTGAAGATCAGCTGCGCATGAGTCAGGTTCCGTATCAAATTATCGGTGGCCAGAAATTCTACGATAAAAAAGAAGTTAAAGATCTCATGAGCTATTTGTTTGTGATCTTAAATCCAAGTGATCAAATGGCCTTAAGACGCATTCTCAATATCCCAAACCGCGGAATCGGAAATGCGACTCTCGAAAAATATTTAAAACGTTCGGAAGAGGAAAATCTTCCGCTGTTCTCTGTTTTAGAGAAATATCCAGCGATCGATCCTCAACGTTCGCAAGCGATCAAAACATTCACAGAATTGATCAACAAGTACAAAACCAAATTCGATCAGATGTCTTTATCAGAGGCGATCAGCCTTCTTATCGAAGATATCGACTATTTGAATTTTATCGATAAACAATACGACAACGCCAAACAAGTTGAACGTCGTCGTAACGATGTTATGCACTTTATCGAGTCGGCCAATCGTTTTACGACTTACTATAAAGAAAACGCCAACCTCAAAAACTTTGTTGAGCGACTTCTTCTCCAGGACTCACAAGACAAAGACAAGCTCGAAGATGAAGAGGGCGATAGCGATGTCAGAAAGAATGAAGTGACTCTTATGACTCTTCATTCATCTAAGGGACTCGAGTTTAAAAATGTTTTTTTAGTCGGAATTGAAGAAGAGACTCTTCCGCATAAAAAAACGATTTCTCAAGGGGAAGATATTAGTGAGGAGCGCAGACTGTGCTATGTGGGGATTACACGCGCTCAGGAATCGCTTATCATGACCTACTGTAAGCAGAGAAAGCTCTTTGGAAAGGACACACCTCGAAGCAAATCGCGTTTTCTACACGATCTCGCTGACAAAAATCTTTTTATCGAACAAGATCGCACGACATTCGGGCATCTCACAGTCGAGGAAGCCGACAATTACAAAAAAAGTTTTTTTTCCAATCTCCTGGACTCACTCGACAACGACTAGATCATTTTGTCCGACACTTATAAATTTTTTGTTTTCCATTCGACACTTGGGTCACTCGTTTTTGTCTAACCCATTGGCGCGCATATTTGTTCGCCATAGATTTTTTGAGCCCTAAACGTTGAGCAATATCGGCCGAAGTAAAGTGGTTCTTAAAACATCTCTCCAAATAGAAAACCTGATCAATCGGAAGATAATCTCTTCGCAGGAGAATAGAATGAAAGATCTGTCTAAAATAATAGCGCCCTTTAGTATAAAAAAGAGAAAATCCCAGTCTTTTTAATTTCGTAACAAGCTTTCTCGTATTTTCAAATGAAGCCTCTGTGTTTAAATTGACCCCATAGAGAAGTTCAGAGAGCTTCATCCAAAAAATTCCCTGCTCCTTTGCCATAAATAAATAGTACAGGCATCGACTTTGCAGTTCGGTCAAGACGATCACTTTTTCAGAACGAATATAGACTCCTCCCACTAAGTCCAATTGAGAGTCGCAGACCTCAACTGCAAAATAATCGCACTCCTCTTTCTTATTCGATCCTGTCTCAACGAAAAAAAATTTGCTTGTAACTTTGTCCTGATACTCCTTAAGCGTTTTTTCTATAAGCTTATTGAGTAAAAAAAATTCCGTGTTGGTTTTCACATTATCGGCCATCACTTTTGCGATATGAAGACGAATTTTCTCCGCGTCTTGAACTTGCAATAAATGCTTCAATTGAAAATATTGAATAATTAAGCGATGCCCTTCACTCAAGGAAGCCTTGTAAATTTTTTCGCTTTCATCATACTCAACATCAGTGCTTTTTTGTTCAAGAACAGAAAGTGCAAATGATAAAATCCTTAAATGATCGAGGTCAGCTTCTTTTAACTTGAGTAAATGTTCGTAATGCGATCTTGCTGTTTCATTATTTTCTTGGAAACAACAAACGAGCGAGGCCAAAGTGTGGTAGCAATACATATCGTGTACATCAACTAAAAACTCTTTATACGTTTCTAAAGCGTGAAGGCAAAATTCTAATTGCCCATTGTAAAGATAGGCCTTCGCCATTCCGTAGTAATACAAACGACCTTGACTTGAATTGTGAAAGTGTTCTTTTTTTATTGAAACATTATCTAGAATATAGCGACTGGACTCGTAGGCGCCTCTGTTTGCAAGTACTCGCGCTGTAATAATAAGTTTCAACTGTGGATCAAAACTTAAATTTTTTCTCTCCAGAACCTGTAGATTAAGTTTTTTGAGCATGAATTTTTCAAGCAACACCGTCGAAGACATTTGAAGAAGAATTGTATAATACAACGACGATTCTCTATCATGCTCTTTGAATTTAAAAGTTGAATGGTATCTCTCGATTTTTTTTCGGGCACTCTCCAATTTTTTTATCGTTACAAGTTCATAGATATCATCAAGACGCTTTCGCTTTAACGATGAATTATTTGTCACAGTTTTTTGACCTCTAATCGACTTCTTTTCCTAACAGACAAAAACAATAGTCATTATAAAAAGAATTCGTTTTTTATTCTTAAAAAAGAGGATCACAACTGTTAAAAAGGGAGGATCAAAAATGGATGATATGAAAGAATCAGGCATAAGAATTTTTCACTTCTCATTCTGTAAGGCTTCTCTTCTAGCGTTCATCTTAATACTAATTTAACAGAGTACTTCTGACCAGCAGATTTTTTTTCCCTCATTACTTATAGACCATTCACCGACAAAACTTCCAATTAGAGAAACTAATACAAAGGGGATAAATTTGAAATTGAGTAGTTTGAGTCTTTATCAAAAAGTGGGCGCGATCATGGCATTCCTTATCATCTGCGGAACGCTTTCAACGGCCTATTCAATTGTTTCAATAAAAGCGATCGGTACAACTCTCGATTTAATTACAAACAATCTTTTTGAACAAAGAAAGATAATTAGTGACATTGTCGATAAACAAAGATTGCAGACGATCGCAAGCAGAGACATTATCTTAGAAAACGATAATGCAAAATTAGAAAAAATTAAAACTAAATTTTTACAAGCAAAAACAGAACAGGATGAATTAGTTGATAAACTCTGGAAGATGACTGACGAACAAAGTAGAAGTTTTCTAACAGAATTCAAAAAACAATCGGCAAGCTGGCATGAGCAAGTCATTCAGGCACGCGAACTTGCACTCAAAAACAAAGATGCTGAAGCAACAAGACTTTTATTTGATGCCCAGATATACCTCGAAGGTCTGCGCAAAGCCTTGTATGAAATTCGCGATATGAGAACGAAAGAAGCCAGTGCCGCTTCCGTGGCCGCTCATAATGAAGTTCAAAAGGCAATCATGGTTGGCATTAGCTGCACACTTATTTCTACCATTATCTCAGTTCTTCTCGCCTACATCGTGTTAAGTAAAATCAAAGTGAGTATTCAAAAACTCATCGAAGATTTAGGTTCAAGCTCAGGGGAAGTGGCCAGCGCCTCTCACCAGATTGCTTCTACAGCTCAAGAACTTTCCCAATCTTCTGTTGAACAGGCCGCTTCCCTGGAAGAATCTGTAGCCTCTATTGAAGAAATGAGTTCGATGATCGCCAAAAATTCAGAGAACGCAGGCAATGTTGCTTCTACTTCGGCTACTTCTCAAACGAAGGCCCAAAGAGGAAAGGATGTGGTAGACCACATGATTCTTTCAATGGGAGAAATCAATAATAGTAATAAAAGTATTATGGAACAAATCAGCTACAGCAATCAACAGATTGGCGATATTGTCAAAGTGATTCAAGAAATCGGGGCAAAAACAAAAATCATTAACGAAATCGTTTTTCAAACCAAATTGCTTTCTTTCAATGCTTCGGTAGAGGCTGCTCGCGCCGGTGAACATGGAAAAGGATTCGCTGTCGTTGCAGAAGAAGTCGGAAATCTCGCACAGATGAGTGGTAACGCTGCAACGGAAATCACAGCTCTCCTGGAAGGCAGTATTGAAAAAGTTGAAACGATTGTGAGCGACACAAAACAAAGCGTAGAAAGACTTATGCTTGAAGGAAAAACCAAAATTGATAGCGGAACACATATCGCTCAAGAATGCGGTGAAGTTTTAAGTGAGATTGTCTCAAATGTAGAAAGCGTTTCTAAAATGGCCGTTGAAATTTCCAATGCCAGTCAGGAACAATCTGCAGGGATTAGCGAAATCAGTAAAGCGATGGGACAACTCGATCATGCCACTCAACAAAACTCAGCGGCGAGTGAACAGGCCTCGAATGCTGCTCACGAACTCTCTTCTCAAGCACAGTTTTTAAAATCGTCTGTCGGGCACTTGATCGCGACAATTAACGGCGCAAAAGATGTTCACGATCATATTAAGAAAGAAGAGCCTCGCTCCCACTCTCGTCCTCTGAACACTACGAAACGTTCAATCCCGAAAAAAGAACTAACTCCCTCTTACGAACACTCAAGTTTTGAAGAGGTATAGTATTCGCGTAAAGGCGCTCTCTAAATTCGAGAGCGCCTCTCAGAGTGGGCAAATTTAGTATCAATAAAATTTTAATTATTTAGCTGCAACTCTTGAATTTACTAGGCTAAGACTTTTTAACTACTCCGCCGATATAATGGGTTATATGAGTAAAATTAATAGTGAATCAATTCTCGTTTTAAATTTTCTTCCAGTGCCTAGTGCGTGGTTTGATGAAGATCTTAACTTTATAGGTGCGAATAAAAAGTTCTATGAAATTTTTAATCTTACTGAAAATCAAATTGTGGGAGAACATTTCTCTCAATTCTTTGATACATACAGCTTCATGAGTTTTATGGGACAGTTTATTAAAGGATTAGACGATAGTGCTCATTTTAATCAATCATTGCTCATTGAAAGAAAACTCACACACTTTAAATTCTCTCTTCAAAAAATTTCTTCTAATGAGCGCATGATCGTTATGTGCGCTGAAGATATTTCAACACTTGTTGAAAGGAATCAAGAGATCGATGCTCTAAGAACAAAAACGATCAACTCTTCTCGCATGGCCACGCTTGGTGAAATGACATCGGGAATCGCTCATGAAATTAATAATCCTCTGACGATCATAATCGCCCATGCTGATAACTTGCGAGAGAAAGTAGACAGCGGAAATCCAATTGATCAAATGGATGCTATCAGGCGAATCGATAAAATTATCGACACCAGCTTTCGAATAGAAAAAATTGTAAAAGGACTCAAGGCCTTTGCACGCGATGGAGCTCAAGACCCTTTTCAAAGTACACTGATCTCCACACTCATTAATGAAAGTTTAGAACTCTGTACGGAAAAATTAAAAAATCATCAGATCAATCTCATTATCGACCACATCGATCCTACTCTCGAAGTCGATTGTAGACCCGCTCAGATTTCACAAATTCTTTTAAACCTCATTGGAAATTCCAAAGATGCTATCCAAAATCTTGACGAGAGATGGATTAGATTGCAAGTAAAAGACATGGGCGATACCATTCGTTTTGCCTTGATTGACAGCGGCTCCGGAATTCCACATGAGATCTTCACAAAAATCACCGAGCCTTTTTTCACAACAAAAGAAATTGGAAAAGGAACGGGACTTGGTCTCTCTATTTCTAAATTGATTGTTGAATCTCACTACGGTCAACTTTTCATTGATCGCGATTGTCCTAATACTAAATTTGTTTTTGATATTCCGAAGGGACTTTCTAATATGGGGGTTATTTCGGCAGCGTAACACAGTTGACGGTTGGCCGTTAGCGGTTATCAGTTAACCATTTTCTGTAAACGGCAAACGGCCAACTAAAAAGGAGGGCCATCCTTGGCCCTAAATCCCCATCCTTGGTGCCAATCCCTGGCCAATGACTTCGTCCTTGAAAATTATTTTGTGATAAATACGTTTAGTTCACGTTTAACGAAAAAGACGCTTTTGATTTCTATGCGCATTTTCTTTACGTCAGCGCAATCAATCTTATTTGCCTTAAGCAGATCTCTGAGTTTCACTTCGTAATCTGCATTCCAAATCAAGTAGCTGTCGGAGACTTTTATTTCTCGATTCATTTTCCCGAGTTCTGGTTCGTCTCCCCAATACCCTGGACTTTTGCATCCGAGTGGAGAAACTCTGAGAGAACCGCAGGAAGAAACGAAAAAAAGACTCAACAAAAGTAAAAGGAATTTCATAGCTCCTCCTTTACGGAGAGAACTTTGATCTTGTAATCGAGTGGACAATAAAGTCCCAATGTAATCGCGGTAAAAAAAACATTTTTCCAGCTTACATTTTGCTCGATTGTGACGAATGAAGGACGCGTGAGACCTAACTTTTGATCAACATCTTCTAAGTCGATCGTGCTTTTTCCCGGAGAAAATCCCCAGAAAAAAAAGTCGGCGCTTCCTTCCATCTCCAGGGAGTGATCGCTGTTTTTTTCCGTCGCAATTTTAAAAGGAGTTCTTCCACCCGCTTTAAAACTTAAATTGGAACAACCGCTCATCATTCCTGAGATTATGAATAAACTGAATACAACAAATGCATTTCTGTTCACTCAAGTCACCCCAAGTTTCCATTTAATTTTTTTCTTAATTAAATTGTCCATCGTTTCATTTTATTATGTCAACGATTTAGAACGCGAAACTTTATTCTGACTTAAATTTTGGTGTTCGTTTTTCTTTAAAAGCAGAAAGTGCTTCAAAATGATCACTCGTTCGTTGAGTGATTCCTTGAAAACTAGCAAGAGCATCGAGTGAAGTATGAAGATCGTGAAGATAAGAAATCTTCATCGCTTTTTTTGTCATTGCTTGAGCGACAGGAGCAAGAGACGCAATTTTGTCTGCGAGTTTTTCTGTTTCTTCGACAACTTTTGAATCTTCGAATAAGAAATTGAGTAATCCGAACTCAAGGGCCTTTTGTCCTTCGAGAAGATCGGCCGTTAAAAACATCTGCATTGCCTTTGAATAACCCACTACTCTTTGAAGAAAAAAAGTTCCACCGTCACCAGGAACAAGGCCCATGCGAGTAAAAGTTTCGCCGAATTTAGAAGTCGAACAACCGACTCGAAGATCACACATCATCGAAAGATCGCATCCGGCACCGATAGCAGCTCCATTAACAAGCGCAATCATCGGTGTAGAAATTTCTTCGATCGCACGTGGAATTTGTTGAATACCGTGCATGTAGCGCAGGCGAAGTTCATTACTTTCCCCTGCAAACATCCCCGATTTTTCTTCCATCGCTTTAATATCACCGCCAGCGCAGAAACTTTTTCCCGCTCCCGTGAGAACAATCACGCGAATGTTTTTATCGAAATCTGCGTGTTTTAAAACGCTCACAAGTGAATCGATCATCGGAATCGTGATCGCATTCATTTGGTCCGGATTGTTAAGCGTAATCCAAAGTTGGTGAGTGTTTTTTACAGCAAGCTGCAAGTGTGGGATGTTTTGATTATAAAAATTGGCCGTCATTGGGAAATTTCACTCCTGAATTTTATCACGATTTCGAGATAAACTTAGGAATATGATAAATGATCTCCCTCTAAACAACAAATGGAGGATTCATGAAAATGAATTTGAGGTCGTCTTTGAAGTTTCATTTGATTGGGGAGCCTTTTTTTTCGGCAGTCTGAAACTAAAAACACATCCCTTTCCCTCCTTGCTGTCGACATCGATACTTCCTCCGTGTAAATCGATAATTCCTTTACACACAGAAAGACCCAGGCCAAGTCCGCTCGCGCGAATCGTAGCATCTGAATTTCCACGCGTGAAGGCCGTAAACAAACTCTTCAGCTGTTCTTGGGGAATTCCAGGACCGTGATCAATCACAGAAATGATAACGAACTCATCTATGTCTTCTAATTTTATTTCAACTGAGTTCGTAGTGTATTTAACGGCATTGTCGATAAGATTGGTGAGCACTTGATGAATACGAAGAGCATCTACCTCAAGTGTAAGAGAATTTTCCGGTTTCACAAAAACAAAATTGCGGGTTGGAGCGAGAATGCGAAAATCGTCCAGACACTTCTCGACCAGATTCACTATATCAGTAGGCGCAGAAAGGAGAACCATCAATCCTCTTTCGATTCTCGACATATCCAACAAATCAATCACGAGGCGACTTAAACGATTGGCCGGACCACGCAAACGCGCAAGCAAATCTGGAGAAATTTCTTTTCCACGTCCGACTTGTTTTTCGGCCAACTGAAGGAGCAAGAGAAGCGAAGTAATCGGTGTGCGCAATTCATGGGCAGCTATGTCGAGAAAAGCAATTTTTCTTTTTGCCATTTCCTCTGCTGATTTTTGAGCGAGCCTTGCTTCAATCACATTTATTTTTTCAGTGATGTCTTCTGAAATCCCAATCAAATAAAGCGGATTTCCTTGTTCATCAAAAAGCGGAACTTTTTTTGTATGAAGAATGCGTTCTCCTTTATAGCGCGTATGAATCGGCTCTTCGGGAATATCGACCACTTTTCTATTGGTAAAAACATCTCTATCTTTCGCCGTAAAAAAATCGGCCTCTTCCTTTGGAAAAAAATCATAATCGTTTTTACCTTTTAATTCTTCCTGGGTGTATCCCAAGAGTTCTTCACCCGCTTTATTAAATTTAATATATTTTAAATCGCGAGCGTCTTTCACAAAAACCATATTGGGAATATTTTCTAAAATTGACTCTAAAAAAACCTGCAGTTCTTTTAATTGCAAATTCATCAATTCAGATTGACTGGCGCGCTCGCGCATTTGAGTCACGGTCGTAACGTCTTCTACATAATGAATGATGTAAACTAATTTTCCCCGATCATCGAGCACTGGGAAATTGGCGGGCCTCCAGTAGCGCTCGAGAAAACGCCCTTCAGGTGAACGTATATTGTATTTTAGAACAGGCATGATATCAGGCTTGAGAGTTCTTATCACTTTATCAAGAGAAGCGTGCAAACTACTCACTCCCTTGGCTTCGGGATCGTCAGGATCGTCAGGAAAAACATCAAAAATATATTTTCCCAAAATTTGATCTCTCTCTGTTTGCGAGACCGTGAGATAAGCATCGTTAACACCAATGATAGTGAATGCAGAATTTAAAATAAGATATGGTGAGGGAGTGGCCTCAAAAAGTGCACGAAAATTAATAAATTTATTTTCAAAGTCATCTGTTAAAAAGGGAGACTGCAATTTCTCGATTGTCTGATCAATGTTCATTCAAAACCTCATTAAGCCATTTTTAAACTTAGCGTGAAGAATGAAAAGAAAATGAAAATTAATTTTTCCTGAGGTAGAAAAAAGTTATTTATTGGCACTCAAATAAGCTTTCAAATATTTCGATGCACTTTCTTTTTGCAGTTTCGAAAGAATAAAAGCTGAAGCCTCTGATAACTTTTTCATATCGATGCCGGTATCAATTCCCATTGAATGGAAAAGGAAATAAAGATCTTCAGTCGCCACATTTCCGGAAGCTCCGACGGCATATGGACATCCTCCAAGACCAGCGGCCGACGAATCAAAACTCGTCATTCCCATTTCAAGCGATGTGAGAATATTAGCGACGGCCATTCCACGTGTGTCGTGAAAGTGCATAGAAAAGAAATCTTTTTTAAAATCTTTTGTGATGAAGTTGATCACTTCTTCAACTTGTCTCGGGTTTGCAATTCCGATTGTATCTCCGAGTGAGATTTCGTAAACGCCGAACTCCTGCAATTTATGGGCGACACGTTTTAATTCTTCCAGCGAAGTTTTTCCTTCGTAAGGACAACCAAAAACTGTCGAGATATATCCGCGCGTGCGAATGCCGTTTGCATTTGCGACTTTCATCACTTCTTCAATACGTACAAGCGATTCATCGACAGTCGCATTGATATTTCTTTGATTGAATGTATTCGAAGTCGCTGTAAAAACGGCGATCTCTTTTACACCTGCTTTAAGTGCATTCTCCATCCCCTTCATATTGGGAACGAGAGAAATAAGTTTTGTGTTTTTCAGAGCTGGATCGTTCTTTAAATGAGAATAGAGTTCTCCTCCATCACTCATTTGCGGAATTTTTTCCGCGCGAACAAAACTTGTTGCTTCAATTTCCGTAAGGCCTGCAAAGCTGAGCTTTTTAATAAAAGTCACCTTGTCTTCAAGTGAGACAATCGACTTTTCATTCTGAAGTCCATCGCGTGGACCAACTTCAACAATGCGAACCTTTTTTGGAAGATGATTTAACATAATTTTACTAACTCCACTCCACCGGCGACCTGCTCGCCTTCTTTAAAATGAATTTTTTCGATCTTTCCCGCTTTAGAAGCTTTAATCGTGTGTTCCATTTTCATTGCTTCCATCACGAGAATTGGCGTTCCCGCTTCTACAACTTGCCCTTCCTTGACAAGGATCTTTAAAATTTTTCCCGGCATCGGCGATTTCATTTGCCCATGATCGACCGTTTTCGATTTCGTGCGACTTCTCTTTGGAGCAGAAATTTCAAATTCCTGTCCATCGACTACATAGTGAACATCTTCTAAAACGACCGGACGATTTTTACCCTTGTGGTTCAAAACCATTTTACCGTCTTGAATACTTCCTAAATCAACCGAATATTCAACACCGTCTAAACTAAAGAGAACGAACTTTGGGTTTTCTTCCAAAATGTCTACTTCTACAATCTCATCATCAATTACAAACTGTTTTTTCATCTCTATCTATTCCTAAATTACTAAATATTTCTAAATCCACTTAAGCTCGACCAAACATCTGCTTTTTTAGCAGGGCCTTCGGTTGCTTCCGTTTTCTTTTTATTAAAAAGTGAGGCGGCAATCGCAAGGGCCATTTCTTCTTTCGTCTTTGCTTTTGGTTTTAATTTATCTTCATATGTTTTTACAAAGTGAGTGTACGTTTTTCCATCGCGATATTCGGCCAACGTCAGAATACGTTTTAAATAATCGCGGTTCGTTTTCACTCCGAGAAACACAACTTCGTTGAGCGCGAGATTTAATTTATCGGCAGCGAGATCGCGATTTTCTCCCCATGAAATAAGTTTTGCCAACATCGGGTCGAAAGAAATCGTGACTTCATTTCCATCTTTGTATCCGCAATCCAGACGCGTGTGACGAAGTGATGTCGAACCGATGCGCTTGATTTTTCCGATACTCGGAAGGAAATTATTGTCCGGATCTTCGGCGTACAAACGCACTTCAATCGCGTGACCAGTTTGTTTAATATCTTTTTGTTCAAAGGGAAGCTTCTCTCCTTGAGCGACAAGAATTTGCAAACGAACGAGATCGAGACCCGTTACCATTTCCGTTACCGGATGTTCAACTTGCAGACGCGTGTTCATTTCCAGGAAATAAAATTGCCCGTCAGTATCGAGAATCAATTCGATTGTTCCCGCACCTAGATAGTTGATCCCTTTTGTAATTTTGATCGCCGCTTCCGTCATCTTCGCACGCAGCTCTGGAGAAACAGCAGGGCTTGGAGACTCTTCCACGATTTTTTGATAACGCCGTTGAATTGAACACTCGCGCTCAAATAAATGGAAGTGATTGCCGTGACTGTCGCTCATCACCTGAATTTCAATGTGACGAGGTGATGTAATATATTTTTCGAGAAGAACTGTATCGTCGCCGAAAGCATTCATGGCCTCGCGTTTTGCTCCCTCAAGAGCAGCGGCAAATTCACTTTCGTTTTCGACGATTCTCATTCCTTTCCCACCACCACCTGCAGAAGCTTTCACAAGCACAGGATACCCAATGCGTTTTGCTTCTTTAATCAAGTGAGACATCTCTTGATTGTCGCCGTGGTATCCAGGAATAGAAGGAACTCCCAATTCCTGAATTTTAATTTTCGATGTTTTTTTATCACCCATCAAATCGATCGACTCAGGTGATGGCCCGATAAAAGTCAGTCCACTACTCGTTACAAGTTTTGCAAAGGAAGATTTCTCAGAGAGAAAGCCGTACCCCGGGTGAATGGCGTCCGCTCCTGCCTTTTTAGCGATATCGATGATCTTGTTTTGATTGAGGTAAGTTTCCTTTAAAGCTCCACTTCCCAAACAATAAGATTCATCTCCAGCAGTACAATGAGGTAAACCTTTTTCTTCCTCTGTATAAAGCGTGACTGTCTGAATTCCCATTTCACGCGCTGTCTGAATAACTCTGAGAGCGATCTCTCCGCGGTTTGCTATTAAAATCTTTTTAATTTTTTTCATCATCGTTTCTCGCTATAACCAATTCGCTTTTCTTTTTTCTAACAGAGCACTCATGCCTTCTTGTCCTTCAGCGCTTGCACGTACTCTGGAAATCAATTCGCATGTGGCGTTTCTCGCTTCTTCAATCGTGGCCTTTCTCACAACCATCTCGACAAGTTCTTTCGCAATTTTTTGAGCACCAGGTGCGGCCATCAAAAATTCTTTAATCACTGTTTCAGTGTCTTCATCAATTTTATCAAATGAAGAAACCTGATGAACAAGCCCCATCGCCATTGCACGGAATGAGTTAAAACGCGCTCCACTCATAAAAGTTGCACGGGCCTGTGTCTCACCGATTTTCGCAATAACAAAGGGAGAAATAACCGCAGGAACAAGTCCTAAACGTACTTCAGTGAAGCCGATCATTGCTGTGTCTTCTGCGATAACATAATCGCAACAAGCGATAAGTCCGGCACCACCACCGAGAGCAGCTCCGTTCATGCGACAAATCGTCGGCTTTGAGAATTTATTGATCACTGTAAAAAGCTCAGCAAGATTTTGTGAGTCCTCTAAATTTTCCTCGAACGAATAATCTTTCATGCGCTTCATCCAGTTGAGATCAGCGCCTGCGCAAAAAGATTTTCCTTCGCCCGTTAAAACAGCGAGGCGAACTTTTGGATCTGCTTCCAGTTTTTTAAAACACGCAATCAACTCTCCGATGAGTTCGTCGTTAAAAGCGTTATGGAGTTCAGGTCTGTTCAATGTGACCTTTGCTACTCCTCGTGAATCGATATCTAATTTATAAAGCATATATTACATCCTAAACACGCCAAACTTACTCTCGCCAATGCCAGAGTTAAGTGAGGCAGCAATCGCAAGCCCGAGAAGATCGCGCGTTTGAGCTGGATCAATGACACCGTCATCCCACAATCTTGCTGATGAATAATAAGGCGATCCTTCTACTTCATACTTATCTAAAATTGGTTTTTCAAAAGTTGCGATTTCTTCCGCCGACATTTCTTTTTTGCCGGCAGCTTTCAGACCTTGTTGTTTTACTGTTGAAAGAACTTTCGCCGCTTGCTCTCCACCCATGACGGAAATACGAGCGTTCGGCCACATCCACAAGAAACGTGGCGAGTAAGCGCGTCCACACATACCGTAGTTACCGGCACCAAATGAACCACCAATGATCACAGTGAACTTTGGAACCTGTACCGTTGAAACGGCCGTTACCATCTTCGCTCCGTGTTTTGCGATCCCTTCGTTTTCGTATTGGCGACCGACCATGAAGCCTGTGATGTTTTGTAAAAAGAGCAGAGGAATTTTTCTTTGTCCGCAGAGCTCGATGAAGTGTGCGCCTTTTTGTGCTGATTCAGAAAAAAGAATTCCATTGTTCGCGACGATTCCGATATCTTGACCGTGAATGCGTGCAAAACCTGTCACAAGTGTATTTCCGTAGCGCTCTTTGAATTCATGGAACTCACTTCCGTCTACTAAACGTGCGATGATTTCGCGAACGTCGAATGGTTTACGAGTATCTTTTGGAACGATCCCGTACAATTCATCTATATCGTACAACGGAGCTTTCACTTCTTTATCAACAGAACGAAGGCCCTGAACAATTCCTGGCGATTTAAAATTTAAATTTTCAATGATGTTTCTTGTGATGATGAACGCTTCTTCTTCGTCTTCGGCAAAGTGATCAGACACACCAGAGATGCGCGTGTGAACGTCGGCCCCACCAAGATCTTCCGCTGTCACTTCTTCACCTGTTGCTGCTTTTACCAGCGGAGGGCCACCTAAAAAGATTGTTCCGTTACCTTTTACGATAATAGTCTCATCACTCATAGCTGGAACGTAAGCTCCACCCGCTGTACATGAACCAAGAACAACTGCGATTTGCGGAATACCTTTCGCAGACATCTGAGCTTGGTTATAAAAAATGCGGCCGAAGTGATCTCTATCCGGAAAAACTTCGTCTTGCTTAGGGAGAAAGGCTCCTCCCGAATCGACGAGATAAACACACGGCAAATTATTTTCGAGAGCGATTTCCTGCGCGCGAAGATGTTTCTTCACCGTCATTGGAAAATAGGTTCCGCCTTTTACAGTGGCATCGTTTGCAACGAATAAACATTCAACTCCGTGAACGCGACCGATTCCTGTCACCATACCAGCGCCGGGAACATCGTCTTCATAAAGTTTGTAAGCAGCTAAACTTGAGAGTTCGATGAAGGGAGAACCTTCATCAAGAATTTTTTCAATGCGCTCGCGAGGAAGAAATTTTTTGCGATCGTGATGGCGTTTCACTTGATCAGCACCACCGCCAGCTTTCACCGATTTTAGTTTTTCAACTAACTCAGCTTTGAGTGCGAGATGATAATTTCTGTTTTCTTTAAAATCTGCTGAATTGACATCAACATGAGACTGGATAGCGTCCATTCTTTTCCTCTTAAACTAGGGGGATAATTGCCCTCCTAGTTTAAGAATTTTAAAGCCTTGTAGCAAGAATAAAGCGAGTTTTACTGCGCAGCCTTAACCTTATCATGGAGAAGCGATCTAAGGTTATAAAGTCTCACTGGTTCGTTGCTGACTTCCTTCATGGCCTTTTGAGTGTTGGTTACTTCTTGGGCCACACTTCTTTGTTGCTCTTTTGTCAGCTTTGTTTTCTTGTAAACAATCTTTCCATTGTTCACTTTTGGTTTCCCTTTTGAGTCGAGTTCAACCGAAACTTTCATTAAAACTCCATTTTCTCGAATGAGAAATGGTTGACCATTACCGAGTTCAAGTGTGCTTACAATATCTTTTTCGTTCGGGTTATCCATAATGCTCGTCGGATCGATCATTGTTTCACCGGTTTTTGTAAGCACTATCCCATTTCCTGATTTCTCAGAACTTCCTTTTCCGCTTGATCCTGAAGAACTTGCAGAGTGTGAAGCAGCATTTCCTGAAGCATTGGCGGCATAATCGCCCCCATTCCCAGTCGAAGCCGTGTTGCTATGAGAAGCTGCGACGGCAGCATCACTGTCACCGTTAGTATTTTGTGAATGCGCGTTTTGTGAACCACTATTAACTACGAGTTCGTGGTTGTCGTTGCTTGATGAGTTCGAAGCGACTGTCGGCGTATCAGAAATACGAGCGATCGCCTCTTCTCTTTCTTTTGCATTTTTTGTCTGTAACTTTTTGAGTTCTTCAATTTGCTGACGAAGACTTTGAAGTTCATCCGAACTTTTAGCATCGCTGTCTTCCTCATTTGAAGTTGAAAGTTTTTTAGAAAGAGATTTTTCTTTTCCTTCTAACTGAGCAAGACGTGAACGCAATTGAGCGTTGACATCATCTTCCTCATCGCGAGCTTTTTTCTCTTCAGCTTTTCCAACAGCATTGGTAGTTATCGTTGAATCAACAATTGGGTCAAAATTTCTGACTTGTTGTTGAGGATGCGTATTCATTGCAGTTTGGTCCTGCAATCCTTTCGTCGCAGTGATATAATCATCAGAATGCGCGCCGATGATTGACTCCGCTCCTCTGTTTACAGCAGGTCCTGCTAAACTCCCCCCTGAAGCGATTGATAAAGTATCGCGATTTGATTCGATCTTTAAGTCAGAAGTTCTCAATCCAGCTCTTCTCAAATCGTCTTGGAGATTTGTGTTTCTGCTGATCGCATCTTTTACGACTCTCGTTTTTGCTTCACGGTCGGCCTTGAAAGCGGCTTCCATTTCGTCATCAATTCTTTTTTTATTGGCAAGATCAGTAAGTGTCGGCTTTGAATCTGTATTCTGCAAATCACCTTTAAATTTTTCCACACAGGCTTTCTTTTCGATCATGAATGAAAGATATTTTTGGTACCCTCCACTTTTTCCATCGATTATTTTTTTAAGAAGAGCGATTTTCGATTCGCGATCGCGATCGTTGGAATTTTTATAGTAATCATAAATATTTTCAAAAATTGTATCTTTGTTCTCGCTTAAAACGTCAACGATGCGGCCAGATCCTAAACGGTTTGTCAGATTGCTACAAACATCACCAATTGATGTTGAATATTGACCGCAATCATCAGCAATATATTTATTTGCAAGTGTTAATCGCACAGAATTGATCTTATTCGCTAAACCTTTCATAACGAGTTTTTCATTAACGGCAAAGTCTTCTGCTGTGAAATTGATATTTTCCAAAGCGCTTTTTAGATCTGTTTCCAATTGAGCAGAGGTTCTGTATTTAAAAATCGGATCAACTTTTATGACAAGTCTTGAAGCCGTATATTTTACGATTGTATCAATGACTTTTTTTCTCGCTTCTTCCGGAGAAACGATCAGTTTTCCTGTAGTGGCATCTGTGAGGTCAGATTTAATGGTTTGCAGGACCATATCTTCTGCTGGATTAAGACTATTATATGATCTATCAACGATAGAAAGATGATCGTCAGCACTGAAACTGGCAAAAGCTTCTGCAAGAGTTTTGTTATTAGCGAGAGCTGCAACGGCATTTGCCAAGTGAGGGTCAGGAAGTGCGGCCGATGAACTGGATGTACTGCTCGTCTTTTCCTCTAAACCACTAAGAGGACCTTTCTCATAACCTTGCACTTCATTAGTCACGTCACCTGAACTTTTTTCTGTCATGTAGAATTTTGTTTTTGAATCCCAAAGTGAATTGGCAATACATTCATCATGAGCAGGAAGTTCCTTGCCCGCACATTTGTTTATTTTACTTTTAAATTCAGGTGGCAAATGGTCTGTATACTTCAAAAGCGTTTTAAATTTTAAAGCATTTCTCCCTGTATATTTTGTCATCTCTTGTTTAACGTTTTCACGAATCAGATAATCCATGGCTTCCTGTTCAAGAAAATCTCTCGTCGCTTTATCTAATGTCTGGTCAACATCTCCCGACTCTACACTATTACATTTATTAACGGCTTCACAATAATTGATATCCAACTTATCACTCGAAACAAATGTTCCGACGCTCGAACAGGCAACGTTCGTAAAAAGTTTCATCAATCTTGCCTGAGATTTTAGCTGTAAAAGATCCGGTGTATTACAGGCATCATACTTTTTTTGTTCATCGACAAAAAGAGAATTTGCATTTGCATTTCTAGGTACCGGCGTATATTGGATTGTCTCTCCGCCCACTAAAGGAGAAGAATAAGAAACTCCGGCCACACTGTTTTGAGTGACAAGAGAAGAGACGACGGCCAACAATAAAAAATGAGTTTGCTTTTTACGTTTCATAATTACCTAGTTATTGCTTTCAAGAATACCATTTGTTAATTTTTTTAATTTTAAATATTCTGCACGCTCTCGACGTGTACGTTCTTCTTCTTGACGTTTTAAATCAGCGGCATCGTTGTTTGCCGGTTTTCTTTCGTCAGCGAGAGCTCTCGCCTCTTTTTTCTCTTTCTTAATCGCTTTTCCTCTCGTGAATTGCGGTTTTCCATCGTTGTCTAAAAGAATTTTTCCGTTTTTCATCACAGGAACGATCTCTTGAACCATCTCTCCTTCTTGAATAAAGAAATGTTGACCGTTATTAAATTCTAAAATTTTATCCTGAATGGCCGCATCTGAAACGCTGTCGACTTTTGTCAATACGATTCCTGAACCTCCGGCAGATGATCCAGATCCCGATGAAAGTGATCCGCTCGAGATGTTTCCACCAGAAGCTGAATGTGTTCCTGTTCCAGAAGCTGATTCACTTCCACCTGAAGAATAATTTCCTGCAGAGTGAGCAGTGTTTTGTGGTCCATTATCTTGCACAGCTCTTGCTGTTGAAGCAACATGAGTCTCACCTTCATCAGAGCTTTCGCTCGCAGGAGATCTCGTTATCCCCCCTGAAGATTTTTCTTTTGTTTTAGCCGCCATTTTTTGAGCGACAAGAGTTTCATTATTTGATTTCGCACCCGTTTGAGTTTTCAAATCGTTCAACTGCTCTTTTAATCCCGCAATCGTTTTATTTTCTTCATCAACTTTTTCCTGATGTTCTTTTGCTGCTTGTGCTTCAACTTTTTCTTCTCGAATGCGGGCTAAACTGTCTTCACTGTTTGCAAGTTTTTTTGAAAGTGCAGTAATGCGGTCATTGAGTAAAGCATTTGCCGATGCTGTTGTTGAAACCGTTTTTGTTGAAGCACCTGTCGAAGGTTCAGTTGTATTTACAGCATAATTAGAAAAAGAATTTGATGATACATAATTGCTGTTCACGATGGCCTGATTTCCCGTTGATGGAGCTGCCATCATAGCTGCCGTATCCTTTATTCCCGCTCCTAATGAAGCAGAAAAATCGTCTGTTCCTTTTGCAATAGTTTTATCAAAATTAGCTGCAGAAACAGGTGGCCCGACAAATTGTTTGCTGCCGCTGATTGCGGCGTCCGGCATCGTAAAAAGAGGTTTGGTCGTTCTGATGACATCATCGTCTTTCGGGCGAGTTATTTTTGCGTACTGAGAGTAAGGATTGTCAAAGTACGACGTTTGCCCAAGATTAGTGGCAAAAAAATTCTGCGTAAAGTTTGCCCCGAGCGGATCTCCATAAGGATTCATCATCTGGCGAACTTTTGCAGACATATCTTCAGCGACATCGAGAAAATCGAAAGCCTTACAACGATTGGCATCCATCACGATCGAATAATCAAACTTTGAGTGAACGCTGTTAGGAAAAAGATTTTTTATTTCAAGATAGCGGTCATCATCCATATCGTTACTGAAAATCAAAGCGCTGCCTTTTCTATCAAGAATGTGAGCACGTTTTGATTTATAGACTTCCGTTGCCACAGAACAAATATCAAAATAGCTCGGGATACTTGGGCATGTATTAATTAAATTTTCTTTGGCAAAATCGCGACGATATTTTTCAATCAGATCACGCGCTTGTGCCATATCCATATGTTTTGTAAGGGCCTTCGCAAGAAATTTATAGTGACTCGATTTCTTATAAATACTGGACTCATCACTGATGTAGTCATCCCCAAAATCAAAAACCGGATCGATTTTTCCTTGTTTTTTTAATTCGAAAAGTTTGGCAAAAACATCGTGAACTTTATCATTAGTTTTTCCATTGCCACTGATAATTGCGGCCAGAGCGTCCAGCATTTCATTATCACTCGTCAGTGAATCGTTTACTTGATTATCAGTTTTAGTCGCAAAGAAACTTTGGAATGAACTTTCATCTTCACTTGCTGGTTTGAAAGAACTTAAAAATCCTGCGTAATCTTTTGATGTATCAAACCCAGAGTTGAAACATGAAAGTTTTACGATATTACATTTCTTTTGAGAGCGGGCAAATCCGTTATCCATTACGCTCTTATCACATACATTTTTATCATTAGTAGTTGCATCGTAATCAAAAATGCTTCTACATATAGGTGCAAAATCTTTTCCATACTTTTTCTCTGCGAATTTTCTTAAGGCCTCTGTTTTCTCCATATCTTTAAGATTTTGTTGCAGCTGTAGATTGACATAATCTTCGGCCATCATTTTTGGAAGACCAAAATAACCAGCGAGAGATGATTTATCTTTTTTCATCTTGCCGGTCGCACATTCAGTGAGAAGTTTACAATTGTTCACAGAGAAACGATCGTTTATTCCTTCTTTAACTCCGAGACACGCACTCGCGCTTCCGATGTCTTCTAGTGTGATTGAAAAATTTTTTATTGTTTGCCCAAAATTTGTTTCGCCTTTATTCGTCTGACAATCGACAGCGTCCGGTTTCGTAGGTCCTATTCTCGATTTAGTGCCAAAAGAGAATGCTGGAGCTGAAGCATCGACCTTTGTTGAAAAGAATTCAGTTGGATCTGCATCAAATTTAATCTTCAATCCATAATTATTGTCATCGGCCGAAGCAGTCTTCAGCAATGATGATGTTATGAATAAAGTAAGTAACAATAATAGTCGTTCCATAAAACTCCCGAGCCTCGATCTTATCGGATTTTAAGGATTATTCTTGAGAAAACGAGTCTCTTAAGGGCTTCGTTCCTAGTATTGGCTAATTACAACGCTTTTCTCGCTCTTTTTTAAAAATAAGCGCCATAAAAAATTGTCAGTAACAACTCAAGTGATTTAAAATTATCAGGAATTTTTATTTAATTTATTTATTTTTAAGGACGATAATATGAGCAACAAACAAAACGACGAAACAGTACTCTCGAGAGAGCAAGAAACGTATTGGAGTGAGATCGCAAATACGTTTCAATGGAAAAGAAAATGGGATTCACTTCAACGTGGAAATTTTCACGATGTGAATGTCACTTGGTTTAACGGTGCAAAGTTAAATATCACTGAGAATTGTCTCGATCGCCATCTCGAAAAACGCAGAAGTAAAAAAGCAGTAATTTTTGAACCAAATAATCCTAATGAACAATCGAGTTTTCTCACTTACGGTGAACTTCATTTGGGTGTCAGTCGCTTTGCCAATCTTTTAAAGAAGAAAGGAATTAAAAAAGGCGACGTCGTTTGTTTTTATATGGGAATGACTCCTGAGCTCATGATGGGAATTCTCGCGTGCGCACGCATTGGTGCTGTTCACACAGTTGTCTTCGGTGGATTCTCACCTCTTTCACTTCGCGGTCGTCTCGAAGATTCAAAAGCAAAATTAATCGTTACTCACGATGGCGCTTATCGCGGAGACAAAGTCATTCCACTCAAATCAATGGTGGACGAAGCTTTACAAGAGAACCAACTTTCAGTTGAGAGTGTGTTGGTTGTCAAACGCACATTCAATCAAATCGAAATGAAAGCTGGCCGCGATTACTGGTACGACGTTTTAATTAAAGATGCTGACCTTCATTGTCCAGCTGTTGAAGTCGATGCAGAAGACCCGCTTTTCATTCTCTACACATCGGGCTCGACGGGAAAACCAAAAGGTCTGCTGCACACAACTGCGGGCTACATGGTTCACATCGGAAACAGTTTCAAAGATGTTTTCCAAATTAAAGAAACTGATGTGTTCTGGTGTACAGCTGATATCGGTTGGATCACCGGCCATAGTTACGTCACATACGGACCACTCTTAAATGGAGCGACGACAATTATTTTCGAAGGTGTTCCGACCTATCCAGATCATGAACGCTTCTGGCAAGTCGTAGAAAAACACAAAGTCACTCATCTCTACACAGCTCCGACTGCAATTCGCGCACTCGAAAAATTCGGCCATCAAGCGCCGGAAAAATATGCGATGAAATCGCTTAAAGTTTTAGGTTCGGTTGGTGAACCAATCAACGAAGAAGCTTGGCAGTGGTATTACAAATACGTCGGGAAAGAACGTTGTCCGATCGTCGATACCTGGTGGCAAACGGAAACGGGAGGAATTATGATTTCTGCTCTCGCAGGAATTACCGAACTCCGTCCTGGTTATGCCTCTCTTCCTCTGAAAGGAATTGTTCCTGTTTTAGTAGACGAAAAAGGTGTTGAACAAACGGAGATGGTGGCCTCTGGAAATTTATGTATCAAAACTCCATGGCCTAGTTTAGCGCGCACGATTTACGGCGATCACGAACGTTTTAAACAAACTTATTTTTCTACTTATAAGGGACTCTACTTCACTGGAGACGGTGCCCGCAGAGAAGAAGATGGTTTCTACCGCATCACCGGCCGAGTGGACGACGTCATCAACGTTTCAGGACACAGAATTGGAACAGCAGAAGTTGAAGAAGCTATCAATGAAAATGAACTTGTGACAGAAAGTGCAGTGGTTGGTTTTCCGCACGAAATTAAAGGCCAGGGTCTTTATGCTTTCGTTACTGTACTCGACAACAACAAACCTCAAACTGAACTGGAAAAAGAAATCCGCGCGACGGTTGAAAAAATCATCGGCCCGATTGCAAAGCCGGATCAAATTCAAATTGTCGAGGGACTTCCAAAAACCCGCTCGGGAAAAATTATGAGAAGGATTCTGCGCAAAATTGTTGAAAATGATATCGCTAATATCGGCGATACTTCGACTCTTCTCAATCCGGAGTGCGTGGAAAAAATTATCGAGGGTAAAAAGAACTAGCTAGTTGCACAACCTTTCCCGAACATTGCAAAGTTTTAATACTATTCTTACTTCAATTTCGTTTCGTCTATGTTTGAATTTTAAATGTAGCCGAAATAAAAATGGAGTTAAGAATGGAAAAAAGTTCTTTTGAAAGAAATCTAAGTAAAGTTCCAGCTGTCACGTTTGTGTTCTGGCTCATTAAAATAGCAGCGACAACTCTCGGTGAAACAGGCGGAGATGCTGTTTCGATGTCGATGAATCTTGGTTACCTCACTAGTACATTAATTTTTGCAGCGATCTTTATCGTCGCAGTCAGCTTTCAAATTAAATCCAAAAAATTTAATCCAATCATTTATTGGATCACTATTATCGCGACGACGACAGTAGGAACAACAATGGCAGACTTTGTTGATCGCTCACTTGGCATCGGCTACGCTGGAGGCTCATCACTTCTACTCGCTCTTCTCGCTATCTCTCTTTTCGTTTGGTATAAAACGATGGGAACAATTTCTGTTGATTCAGTCAGCAATCCAAAGAGTGAAATCTTTTACTGGGTAACAATCATGTTCTCGCAAACTCTGGGAACAGCTCTCGGAGACTGGACAGCTGATTCAGCTGGACTTGGTTACCTGGGAAGTACAGCTATCTTCGGCGGACTCCTTCTTCTTATCGTCGCACTTTATTACACAACAAAAACTTCGCGAACGATTCTTTTTTGGGGCGCTTTCATTCTTACGCGTCCACTAGGTGCCGTTGTAGGTGATTTCCTCGACAAGCCAATCGCAAAAGGCGGACTTGAACTCAGTCGCTATAGCGCAACCGGGGCCTTATTTGGATTTATGTTACTTTGCATTCTCATTTTTCCGCATAAAGCAGCAGAAAAAGCGCACTAGATTTTCTTTCTTAGTATGACCTGCGATGAAAATCGCAGGTTATCTCTATCCATCTCATAGCTTTTCTATATTATTTTTTTCGATTTTTTTTCAGCATTATGGCCCGAATATTCGTAGAAGGAGATTTTATGAATTCTGCCATAGAAAAACTGGTATGCACTTCTCTGATCTTTTTATCTTTCCATGCACAAGCAGACTCCATTCTTACTTTTACCCTTCCCTTCGGAAACACAATACAAAAAACTATCGAAGGAACTGTTTCGATCGAAACAGAAATTTCTGCTGCCTCAAAAAAAATTACGAGAAGTTTTTACGGGGCCGATTCTCATGGTTTTTCCAGATTACCTCCTTCTTCACTCGTGACTCCTCTCAATCTTGGAGCTGTCAAACTGGCAGGAAATCTTCATGCTCTCTATAATTGGGAATACAATGCTTATTATAACAATAACGAGATTCAATTCGCTTATGCTTCTCTCATCGATCGTCTTCAGATGATTAAAAAAGGTTATCAGGTCGATGCCATGTTTGAAGTGAATATGCTGGGCCTGCAACCTGACAGTAACTCAAGCGGCAGATTGGTTTTTACCAACACTGCAAACGCTCAACATGCGGCCGATGCTGTCACTTACTTAAACGGAAAAAATAAACTTGGATTAAAAAATTTCATGATGGGTAATGAACCGTTCGACTCAGAAGAATTTAACGATATTCATATTCCTTCTGCTGATGACTATATAAAAAAATATATCGAATACGCTGTCGCAATGAGAGAAGCACAGGAAAAAATTTCTGGAAATCCCAATGACATAAAACTGTGGGGACCGGAACTCAACACGGGATGGACAGGATGGCAGACCAATCATTTGCCCGATTGTATTATCGATTACAATCAGGCGGATTTTATTACCTGCTCTTACGGTAACGGAACTTTCAAAGATTTTGTTCCTTATTTTCTTTCTCGCCTTTCGGAATTTGAAAAAGATCCTCTTCGCAATCCGAAAGGATATAAAATGCTCGATTACTTAACGATTCATTACTATGCACTTTTTAGAAAAGACTTTAATGATCCAACTAGTATCATCAAAGATGAGTCAGGCAATCAGGACGTTCATGCGATGCTCGAATCAGTCAACGTCTGGGACTCTGAAACCTACGTCAATTTGTATGATCGTTCTTCACGTCGCTGGAGAACTCCCAACATCATTCATCAATTCAAAGACTGGAGCGAACACTATTATCCCAACGTAAAACTGGGCGTGACTGAATTTGGTGTAGATTCCATGGATAAAATTAAATATCATCCGATTGTTCGTCCGCTCTATCTTGCAGACTTTGTCGGACGAGCGGCCACAGCAGGGCTCGATGCTTTTATCAATTCATTTCTTCAAAGCGGAGACGTCTCGAACAGCTGGGCCATGATCGACGGTTCCAGAAAGACAACGATCTACAACGTCTATTCTCTCTTCACCAATTATTTTTTAGGAGACACTTTGGTAACCTCAGATACCTTTGATGATGCCGTCAATTCGTACGCGGTAAAAACAAGTAATGGAACCAATGTTTTTATCATCAACAAAGACACTGTTTCTCACACGATGAAATTGCAATTTACGAATGAACAAAATGTCACAGAGATGGATCTTCCTCCATGGTCACTGAGTGTACTTAAAGTTTCAGACAAACATGAACAAGACATTACAGTTTATCAATATGGCGCTAAAGAAATGGGGATACCAGTTGCGCCAATGAAGTAATCTAAAATTTTTTTCAAAAGATCCGATAGATTTCCATGAGAAATTTCTCTCTTTCAACATTCGTGATTGCTTCTCTTTTTTGCCTTACTGCTCATGCATCGGACGGAATTATTATGCTTGCAGGAGGAGGGTCTGAAGGAGATATCGACGCAAAAACCGACTGGTCTTATCCGCTATACAGGAAATTAGTAGAGAACGGCGATACCAACGGCGACCACAAAATAAAAGTAGTCGTTATCTCTCTGGAAAAACCAGACACCAATTTTATGGTGGATTATTTCAAATCAATGGGCGCAGACGTTTCTGAAAATCTCGTCGTTGATTCGCGTGCAAAAGCAAACAATCCAAAATTGGTGAAGACTTTAAAAGATGCGGACGTGATTTTTTTTCGCGGAGGAAATCAGGGGCATGCTTATCAATACTGGAAGGACACTCTCCTTCATAAAGAAATAATCAATCTCGAAAAACGCAATGGCGCCATCGGTGGAACAAGTTCCGGAACGATGGGACTCGCCCAGTATTCAATCACTGGCGGAAAAGATTTTTCTTCGAAAGAAGTAATGAGCGATGCTTACAGCGATTTACTGAACGACGAAATTCATAAAAAGACTTCAGGCATTCACAATGATTTTTTAAATGTCGCTGACAATATGATTGTCGATACTCACTGTGGAGAGCGCGGACGTTTAGGTCGTTTGCTTTCAGCGATGGCCAAAGCGACAGAAGATTTCAACAACAATAAAATGATCGGTTTGTGTCTTGAAGAACGCACTGGAATTATTATCTCAAAAGGAAAAGCGACTGTGTACGGAACAGGTCTCGCCCATTTTGCAACTGAAGATGAGGAAACGCAGAAAGATCGTCGTCCAAATCATTCACTTAGCTACACGGGAGTTCATCTCGATGCCTTGAGTGAAGGATGGACATACGATCTCGAAAAAAGATCGACAGATGAAAGCAACACTCCTGTCAGCGCTAAAAAACTCAATCTGAGTTTTGGTTGCGGACAGGTGAAAAAAGGATTTAAAAGTGACGGAGAAAAAACATCTGATCTCACTTTTGAGCAACCTTCTGGTACAAATTTCATTGCTATTGCCAAGGATGCAAATGCTGAAGAAAAAATCTCTTCTGGTGATAAGAAAAAAGGTGCGATTCAAACTCGTGCTTTTTTAGAAATGGCGAAAGATCCCCGTGAAAGTGTCATGCTTCTCGATGAATCATCAAGCGTGCGAGCGGTTGACGACAACATCATCAAGACTTTCCGCAAGTCCGGTAAAGGTGATTATGTCCCGACACTTATTCTCGATTGCAGCGAATGTACTTATACTTCAGAATCACATTTTACTTCTAACCAGGACGACGGAAGCGGCAAGATGAAGTCGAAAGGCTTCGTCAATATGCGCGTACATATTCTCGGCGAAAGTGCTTCCTATGATGTTAGCGAACATAAGGCCTCAATTCAAACCGGTTTCAGTAATGATTCCATCAGCGGTCAGTGTAAACCGCTTTCTCCTCTGAAACTCGACTCTTTTTTTGCCAACGAAAAAAATATCGTTAAAAAATTAAACTGCGAAAAATAAAAATAATTTTCCTTCGCAACTCCCCTTTTTATTTCCGCTTACTTAATTTTTCTTTTCTTTGCTCACCTTGCATTTTCGAATCCAAACGAAAAAAAGGATTCATCATGAAACAAATCAGTTCACTCTCTATCATTCAACCTTCCGGCGAACTTATCGTCAGCGGAATTAAAAATGTCGAAAATCGCGAATGGAAAACGAATAAACGCGGCTTCATCGCCATTCACGCTTCTTCTAAATACGATCGTCATCGCTATGACTACTTCAGCGAAAATTACGCTGTTGAAATTGATCCCGACGATGTCGATTATGGTGCGATCATCGGCTTTGCTGAAATCACAGACGTGATCGGCGATAAAAATGTCACTAAAAAAACAGAGACATGGTTTGAAGGTCAATACGGGTTCGTTCTCGACAATATGATCAAATTAAAAAAAGCCATTCCCATACGCGGGTCTATTGGCCTGTGGAAACTGAAAGGGAAAGATTTTGAAAAATGTCTGTCACAACTTTCGAGTAAACAAAGAAAGATGATTGAAAAAAATCTCGCTTAGTTTGCGCTCGGGCGTTTAGGTCTTTTTGGAGCACTCGGAGTATTCAATTGATTCTTTACAGTAAGCATTTTGAATCCTGAGAGTCTTTCCACTTCAGCGATTGTCGTTTTGTATTGAGTCCAGTCCATCGTCGATGGGGCCGTGACATCGTTTGCAGTGGAAAGATTTTTATTTGAACAAAGCTCTTGTCTGTCTTCAAAAGGTTTTTTTCCGCTCTTTAGAATATTAGGCATGATGACAGCGATATTTTCAGTCGAGCTGTTGATATCAGCAGCTGTCTGATTTTTATTTAAAATAAAAATAATTTTGAAATCTTTTGAAGGAACTGGGATATCCTGCTTTTCTCCAATCGTCCCGAAATCCTGATCGAATAGAGGGCCGGCCACAACGTAAATCTTTTTCCCCTGAGTGTTGACGAGATCGCGAATATAACCTTCAAAGTGTTCCCAGATCACTCTATTTAAATAAGCCGTCTGAGGAATCATATTACTCATCATAAAAGTCATATGATTATTCTCAACAGAATCATCGCGATCGGCAGAAGGGACTTGATGGCCACGATCAAAACATGTGCCTTGATAGTCCTGAGGAGTCACTGCGTGTTCCGAAAAACGATTTAAATAAGTTTCAAGGTCCGCATCGGCCTCAAAGGAATTCGTGCGGCCAACATGTCCGAGATCGGACTCTTCAATTTTCCATGCGGCCCAATTAAGCAGGCGATGTTTTCTGTTATAAGAAATGAGGTATTGATCACGAGAAATAAACAGTTCTGGGACCTGACGAACGTTTGTTGGAATAAAAGCAGCGTTTGCATTTCGATCCAGAGGAACATTCCCAACAACATCTACTGCGAGTGCAGATGCTGAGTAATAAAAAAGCAATAATCCGAAGATAAAAGCTTTCAGGTTTTTCATGTTCCTCCCAAGGAAAATTAACCGATAAGAAGATAAACATAGATCGAGAGAAATACCTAATTACATTTTGTAATGTGACTAATGTAAGTCTTTATTACTTACCCTCTCTAGTGCCGGATTCGCGATTACTCACACAGTAATTTAATTTATCGTAGAATTCTTCAGCCAAGTTATGGCCCTGAATGATGTCGTTGACCGAAGAGATTTTTGTGAAAAGGCATCTTCTACTTACAGAATTCGGTTCGCCAGGCTTAGCATCGCGATCGATGATTTTAAAAGTCAGAGTACAGACTGAAGTCGTATCATTGCAGGAAAATGCAGAAAATTTATAGTTATAATCCCCTGAACACCAGCTATCAGCACAAGCGTGATCAATGAGTTCCAGTACTTCATTTTTCTCACTAGAGCTTAGGATTTGTTTAGACGCCAACGGTTCATCTGCCATTGCATGTGTAAGGCCAAAGACGAAAACAGAAATTAAAGCGATCATTTTCACCATAAAAACTCCCCTGAAAGATGATCACTTCTAACGTAGAATTTATTCAAGTGTAAAGGTGTGCTCCCTCATGATTACAAAATGTAATGGTGTAATAAAAATGCAAGAATTAAAGTAATGCTCTTCTCATACAGATGTAATCCGGCCGAAATCCTCACGGGCCCGAACGGGATTATCGTTATGAAATATGTTCACACTCCTGTGCAAAATTCTTTCACTCAATTATGCGCTCGCAATGATGGTCAATCCTATCCTTAGCAATATTCCAGCTGCTGCGACTTTTAGTTCATCGACGACACTCTCACAGATCATGCAAAATAAATCGCTGGAAGTCATTCAACTCAAATTAAGTCCTGAATCCAATTTACCATCCGGAAATACATCTACTCTCACAGTCCTTTGCAAAGAAAATTCGCAAAAAAATATTTTTCTTAATCTGGAATTTAAGAATGATAAACTTGATGTCGTGAATGTCGTCTATCCTCTCAGCGAAAACTCGATTAATAATTTGATCGATACCAATAAAGATGGACAGGAAATCACAAAAGACTTTGGAGAAAAGATCGAACGCGATTTAAAACATTTCACTCTCTACAATGCTAAAAATGCCAACGTGAATTATCTCAAAACAAAACATCTTGTTCTCGCCAGTGCAGACTTTAAAGGTCTCGATCATTTTTTATTGGAACGACTTTCAAAAAAATCTCTCCCCTTCACAGAAAAAGGAAGACAGGATTTTTTCTCCGGCCATTCTCAAAATGTCGTCTGGCAATGGTTTGAGATGAAATCTCTCACGAAAGGTTTTGTGTCTTATAATGCTGAAGAAAATTTGAATTTTGCGATTGTTTCGATTGAGACGAAGACGTTTAATCAGGACAGTTTTTTATAGATCGAAAATAAAAAGGCCGAAAGAGACTCAGTATTTTGTTTTCTCTTTCGGCCCATCATTTAATAATCAAAACAATTTTAATGTTAAACTTTATTGTGTAATCTAAGTTTGCTCTGTTGAAGTGGTTAATACCTTTAACTCATACCGAGTCGTGAGCATCTCTATTAGAATATACACAATCCAATTCTCTTAAGCTCCGAAACTTCCTAGTCCTCGAAAATAAGCTTCTGAAGAATCTCACTCTCATTTTACCTCCTTGGTTTCTTTCTGATTAGAGTATCGGATAAAATGAAAATTTTGTGCATGATTTAGATCAGGTCATGAGATGTTTGTGGACAGGAACTGAGAGCGCTACTTAATTAAAAATGCCAGCAGACTTGTGGTAGAGCAAGCCCACATCAAATCTAGTAGTACATCTTTTTTCTAAAATTATTAAAATAAAATCAAGACATCAACTAATCATTATCTTTAAAAAAATTAAAATACATTTTTTTTATTTCAGGTATCATTAGAATTAAATTAAAAAACAAGAGATTTGAATGGCAGGACGAATACATTTTTCTTTTTTTATACTTTTGACTCTGCTTGATATGGCTATTCCACTAGCTTTCAATAAAGAATTCAAAATGGACATAAAAGATTCTTTGGCGAAATACCGTAGAGATAAAAACTTATACACAGGATCTCGTGAAGACAGAATTTCTTTTGCAAAAAAATATTTTGAGGAAATGATTGGCAAAAAAATCATTGTTCCCAATTTTAATTATTATAGCGGTAACGAGGATGAAATTTTTTTCATCTATAACGGTTTTGGAAGTCTCTATTGGGATAACACCATAATGTCTAATATTGAGCAGCCGAAAATCCGTCAGCTAAATCAGTTCAACTCAGGCGATGAAATTATAATAAAAGGGTATAAAATTAAAAAATATGACGATTACTCACTTTATGCCAAAAGTGTTTTAGTCCAAATTCAATATAATAATCAAATTCTCAATTTGCCAGTTGAACTCTTTGAAAAAGAACTTTTGAATCCTATTAAGAATAATATCACTATCTTCAAACAGAATTTCCCAAAAGAGGAAACTGTTTGCGAGAACATCATGGAAAAAGGTAATAGAGTTATAGATCCCAAACTTATTTATCCCTCAAATAAAAACGAAATATTTAAGGGCATCAAAGAAAGATATGATTATGCTAAAAGCAATAACCCTTATCTTAAAAACATAGGAGAGCTTTACTTAAATCAAAAGAACGAATACTGCTTCGACATGCATCCTAAAAGCGAAGAAGAATTCTTTTCGTTGAGACTTAATCAAAATTTTATCTTTAAACCGATGTACAAATAATATGAAGATCGTAAGAAATTATGCCATTCCCTATTTAATTTTTTTAATCATCATTCTTCTTAATACTCTTTATGGAAGTCTTATAAAGAATAATGAAAAACCGGAAAATTTTCTCTCTAAGCCGTTCGCGAAAAATTATATTCACCATACATATTATTCAAAGTCAGTCATGGCAATAATAAGAAATGAAAATTCTTTGATGAATCACCCTAATATGATTAGTCTTTTCTCTCCTAATTACATTGATGATCAGGTTTTTAATAAAAATGCTCAGATCTATCTAGTTCCACCGAATGAAGCCATTACCATTTATATGACAAAAGATAATCATTTTTGGAAATATCTTTTTCAATATAAAAATATACAAGGTGTTTTAGATATCAATGAAGAAAAATTTGCAGAACATTTCAGTTCATCGGCAAACACATTAGAAATTAATCAGAAAGCACAAACATTATTAAACGAAGTAAGTAATCATAAAAATATTCATTTAGATCACTGTATTCACTATCAAGATCTTGCGTTCTCAGAATTTACAACAGAACCTCTTCCACAATATCGTCTTGATATAATCTCCAATAGAAATCTGCAGTTCTATAAGTACAAACTGACTTCAAATAATATAGACAAAATGATCCAGGTATCAGGATACGAAATTCGAGGATCAGATAAAAATAAAGAGCAATGCTTTAAATTAGTAACTCAAAACTTAAAATATTATTTTCAATCTCGAAAGTTAATCTATTAGGATATAAATGCATGAATATTGTTTGGGCAAAAAGATTTTCGGCAAAATCACTCGATTTATCTCTCATTGGATTAATCATAAATATGTACGACTATTATTTTCCTAGATATCCAAGCAAATTTTATACGATGTTTATCGTATACGTCGTCTATGAGACTATACTTACAGTTAGCCAAAGAAATACTTTCGGAAAATTTTTATTCAAGATCAAAATTATCGATGAAGCAAAAAAAGAAATTACAATTTTTAAAGCGGTAACGAGATCTTTTTTTTCTTTAATATCCATATATACCCTAGGCTTAGGAATCATTTACGCTAGATTCAATGAAAAATCCTTAACGGCCCACGAACGATTAACTAACACTCGAGTTATTGATCTTGATATTTAAATTATAACATTTATGGATTTTTAAAGACGATGCTCTTCACGCAATTTCTTCAAATGCGCTTCAATCTGTCTCTGAGCATACGGCAAAAGCGAAGCTTCAAGTCCCGGATAAATCGCCGCAAGCATTTCTTCAACAGTTCTTCCTTCACGTGAATAAGTAAGAACTTGTTCTTCACGTTGTTTTCTATGCTTCAAAGTTTCTTCCAGCTTATGAGTTCCACCGATGATGATTCCATGACTAGGAATCAAATTTTTTGGTTTGAGCGCGATGATTCTCTCAAGCGTGTGGAAATATTTTTTCATATCTCCTTCCGGTGCTTGAATAACAACTGTCCCTACTGTTTGAATGAGATCGCCGACGAGAAACCATTTCATCGAAAGCGGCGCAAGCGCGAGCTGTCCTTCATCGTGGCCGGGAACTTCGTACACGCGTACATCTTCACCTAAACTCTGCGTGAGGATATCGCCTTCTTTCATGATCGTAATCGAAATGCCGTCGAAATAATGATCTCCACTGCGCGCTTTAATTCGAGCAAGTGTATCTGCTGAAAGCCGAATGCCTGCTTTGTATTGGCGGGCAATGTCCGCAGAAAATTCATAATGATCCGGATGGTGATGCGTGAGAAAAATTTCATCGAATCCCACTTTATCAATCGACTTCAAAAATTTTCTCAATTCATTTTCATCTTTCGGTGAAGGATCGATCAAAAATTTGGGCGCGTTCACTCCTCCATCGCCGATGATGAACGAATTCGTTCTATTGGCCGGAGGAAATGTGTTTGAAAGCGGAAGGAACTGACGTACACCGTGAATTGATTCAATCATCGGCACTTCCGTTTCCGGATCGTGAGGTAACGTCATATTGATCGGCGTATTGTGTTTTGGATTATCACTGAACGTTTTTAACAAAGTAATCGCAGGCGGAACCGCGAGCACGTGACCTTCTTTGTATTTGTCGTGTAAACCTTGCGGAGTATTCCACTCTCCGAACTCAGCTTCACTCGGATCGAGATCAAAAACTTTTTCATGTGAAAGAGTAATCTTCAAATAATAATTTTTAAATCTGTAAGGATTGAATTCAGGAGTAATCGCAATGCCGATATCTTCAATCGCAAGAACTTCGCCCGATTGAATTCCTTCGAGCAAGTCGAAATTCAATTCTTCTTTCATCTCGCGAATCGCTGCGTGCAAAATTTGCGGACGAACACTTGTAGGCCAGATATCGCCAACCAAGGCTTCTTCACTGTCAGTCTTATCGACCTTTCCGCCGGGAGTGGCATAATATCCGGGAAAAACGGACAAGTAATCCTGGCGTTTGATAAAAAACACTTTCGAATTCGTTACAAAAACCGCTGATACTGATTCTCTCATTGCAATCCCTCTTTGTGCGTTTACAATTTTACCATGTAAACCCTTATGGAGGAATCCCATGAAAACGATTAATCTTGTATTTTTTTTCGTCGTCTCTATTCTGACTAGCTTCGGACTTTTCGCACAAGATGCTGCAAATCATCCTTGTACTTCAGACATCAAAAAATTCTGTTCAGATTCGGCAAAGAACAGAGGGGCCATGATGAAATGTATGAAAGAACACACAAGTGAACTTTCTCCTGCCTGTGCGGAAAAAATGGCAGAAGGAAAAGAAAAAAGAAAAGAGAAAATGAAAGATATCATCACAAACTGTAAAGAAGATGCAGAAAAATTATGTAAGGATGCGCCTCGTGGACATGGTGGAAAAATAAAATGTCTTGAATCGAAAAAAGATCAGCTCAGTGAAAACTGCAAAGCTGCTCTTCCTGAAAAAGCTAATAAGTAGGAATTTTCGTACGACTTAATCCATCGTAAAATTCTTTGCTCGCTTTCTTTAAACAGCCTCGAATGGTTGAAAGCGGGCAAAGATTCAAAGCTTTCGCCGCTGCCTCTGCTACTGCTTTCGATGTTCCTTTAAACTTCCCTGCTCCCGCTGGAAAATAATAATCGATTTTAGTTTTGTAGAGCAAAGCCTGATCATAGAGCACTTGCCTTCCATCGTAATAATCGCCGATCAAAAAAAGATTTTTTTTCGGGGCCATGTACTGTGGAAACAATCCCACTTTTCCTTTGACCTCGGGAATTTCTCTTCCCGAAGGAACAAACCATACGCCTGGAAGTTCCACGAGGAAACGTTCTTCAGTAATAAAACCCGCGGCAGTGAGAACAAAATCGATTTTATTTTTTTTTACGAAATCAATCGCTGAAAGCCAATATTCTTTTTTCTGATCTCCGCGTTCATTGAAAATGACGAGCGGATAAATACGCAACTCTTGTTTGTTTGTGTAGTTGTTGAGAAATTCCTGCAGTACAAGTTGTCCGTGAAAGCGCAAAGGCTCCAACTCTCCTTTCGAGCAATCAATCTTCACTCCAGGTGTGAGATCTGTGAATTTTTCGATTTTAACTTGAGGTGGAACTTTGAGTTTTTCCGGACAAAATCCCGTGTCGATCACGGCCATTTTTAATTCGGCAGAAAAAACAGAAGACGCGATAATGAGAAAAAAAATGGCCAGGATTACTCCTGGCCACCATATAAACTTAATTCCCTGGTTGAGAAGGCGGATCGATGTAGAACGGACGATGAATTGAGGCTTGATCATACGCTTTATTATAAAGGTCTTTGTTGAAATTTTTCAAACTTTTCTTGAAGCTATCTTCCATATCTCCAAGGACCTTGTTAGTTGCGTTCGTAATCTTTGGCATCATCGCACGAGAAATTCCATCAGCGTTCGCCATTGCATTTGAAAGTGTATCTTTCAAAGAGATTGCAGGTAAAACAACCGAGAGTTTTGCTTCGTTAACGTCACCAGCGCTGGCCGCTTTTAGAACGTTGATGAAAAGCGTGTTGTCGTTAGAAACCATCTCTGCCCATTTCTTGTCACGATTGAAGATGTTTCCTGATTTATCGTAAGCAAAGTTGATACAAAGAATTTCGGCCATTGCTTTTAGCGAGTACATTTTAATGGCATTGCTTGGTGTGAAGAAAGAAGTTCTGTTGATTTCAGATTTCATTCTTGTCACAAGATCTGTCGCCGATTGAGTTAAGTCGTTCGCAAGAACCATGTCTTTTGTAAATCCAGCAAGTGATGATTGAATCATCGCCGAAGATTTAAGAACTCCTTCCGCTCTATGTGGATTTGTAAATACAACTGTTTTCTTATCCCATAGAAGTTTTTGAGCATCCTTTGAAGCAGCTAAAGAAAGTGCATTTTTTAATCCAGTGTTGTTTTCGTCGATGAAAACGAAAGCAGATGACTTAGATTTTGCAACAAACGTGTTGAGAGTAGCGATGTTCGATCCTTTTTCGTCATCAACGATAAGGAGAACTTTTTGCGATAAACCGTTCGCTAAAGTTGACGAGTTTAGAGTCGAAAGACTTAAATCAAGAACTGAAGCGTTTTCTGTTCCACCTGCTGCTTCAAGAGCATCGAGAAGAGCATCAAGATTTTTATCAGAGTTCGCTACGATAACCGGAGCTTTTGCTTTTTCTGCGTATTGAGCTTTCGCCATTGTCACAAGATCAGATCCAAGTACACCCAACGTAACTCCGTTTTGAGTAATCGTCGCTGAGAAAGAAAGATCGCGGTAGATATCTTTTTCGTCTGTTACTAAAACTTCTGCATCACTTAAAGTTGATGAAGCAGTTAATGAACTGATCGCAGAGAAATCTTTTGAAACGACTTGAGATTGAGAGTTCGCAAGAACTGCAACTTTCATTTCTCCTGCATATGCGCGTTTTGAATTGTTTGTTACAGTGATGCTTAATTTGTTCGCTACACCTTTAAGAAGTTGTGAACTTAACGACAAGCTTGAAAGAGCAAGCGGGTAAGCTACGCGTACTGATTTTTGATCAGCAGACTTTAAGATTCCGTTACCGATTGAATCGTAGTGAGCAGCTTCAACAGCATCGTCACTTGTTAATTTTGAAATAACACTTAATGAAGTTCTCGCTGTTGAACCAATCGATGCGTTTGCAGCGATTGCTGATTTACCAGCACCAACTACTTTTACGATACTTCTAGCAGCAATCGTTGGTAATTGAACAACGTCACCGTTATCAAGTTTTACTGAAACGTTAAGAGCGTCTTTCATACCGAAGTTTTTAAGAGTCACAGTGTGAAGAGTTGTTTCACCTGGTTGGTAAACACCGTCTTGTTTTGCTACACCGTTGATACCACCGTCAAACATTTCTGAACTTACGAAAGCAAGAACAGCATTGTTGTTATAAACAGTCGTTACTTCACCAATACGTTTCTGACGGTAGATCTCAGTTTGAGCTGCGATGTTTGCGTTGAATGTATCAAGTTCTGTGCGATCGAAGTTTGCACTTCTGATAGCTTCATATCTTTCATTGTAAGCTGCTAGCTCAGAAGACTTATAAGAAGATTTGTACTCATTAGATGTTCTTGCTGGACTTGAATCAGCAGCAGCGAACGCCACTTGGTAAGCTTGTGCACGAACAACCGGATAATCGCGATTGTATGCGCGAGCATCTGCCTCTCTTCTTCCCTGGTCGTAGTAAGCAGGGTAATCGCGGTTTACGGCCTGGTTGTAAGCAGAAGCATAGTATCCGTCGTAAGAAGAATTATAAATTCCATCGATGCGACGAAGGTATTCGTAACGAGTGTATTGACGGTATTGATCTACATATCCGTCAGCGTAAGCGCGTTTCATAACGTCGCGTGAGTTCCAGACATTTGGATTATAACTTTGTCCGTTGAAATCTCCTGGATAATCAGGAGATCTTCTTGAGAATGATCCAGCGAAAGCTCCGTTAACAGAAATTGAATTTAAGTTTCCTGATTCAAATTTTTGAACAGTTTCGTTTTCACCTTTATTATTTCCATCAACCGCACCAGTTCTTACTGCGCGATCCATTCCGGCCTTTTTCCCTTGAGCGATACCAACTTGAGCCGCATCACTAGCGTCACCTCTTTTTAATCCGGCAACACGTCCTTCGCGAGAACCAGCAGAACTATTTCCATCTGCTGTCCCTTGATTTGTTCCATCACGCTGACCATCAGTTTGTGCACGAGCAGAACCATCGCGTTCACCTTGATCAGCTCCGCGCTTATACCAACGATCTTGTCCATCAAGCGTTCCTTGATTTAATCCGTCGTTGTTACCGTCGCGCGAACCACTGTCTTGTCCTAAACGAGTCGCAAGAGCGCCACCATCGTTTGTTCCGTCGACTTGTCCTCTATTCGCTCCTTCTCTGTTGATCATTTGAATTGAAGCGATCAAGTCTTGTCTATAAGAGTCTCTGTCGCGAGAAACTTGTTGAAGTCTCGCCATTGCTGTTTGTGTATTTTGTGTTGCTACTTGAAGATCGTGGTTTGATTGATCTAAACGAACATTGATATTTCCAAGTTCGATTTTGCTCGCACCATATTGTTGTGAAAGCTGAGCGACCTGTTGATCTTGAGCGGACATCTGAGCTTGAATTTGCGAGATTTGATCTTTGTTTGTCGCTGGATCTTTATTCAGTTCATCCAGTTTGGCCTGTAGTGAAGCTTTCGTTGCCTTTGCTCCATCAATAGCACGTTGAAGATCGTTCATGTGAGAAACAGCTGCATCGCGATCGCGGGCCATACGATTGACCTGATCCTGGATTTGCGCTCTCGTTTGATCGATGCGTGCGACTTCAACTTTTGCGTCTTCAGCGCGTCTTGTGAGATCGCTTAACTGAGGATCATCCGTGAGTCTGAAACTTTGTTGCCCTATATAGCCTGGAATCTCTCCTGCTATCGCCAGACTAAATTGCGATACCAGTGCTGCGATTAATGCCATCGCCAGCAATAAAATTTTTGTTAACTTCATAGGCCGTCTCTCTCCTTACAATCCTATTTGCCACCAAAACAAAAAAAAACAAATCAATGGGGTCAAAGCGACACTGAATAGATGTCACTTCGTCTCCAAAAATCATCCTTTTTTTTGGTGGAGTTTAATTAAATAAATTCATAGCAAATCACCGGCCAAAAAAGTCGGGTGATCTCTGAAATAAAAAATGTGAGGGGATTATAGCGTGCCCAAAAATTTTATGGAGGAACGTGAAAAGATTATAGATCGACGGCCAGGAGATTACTTGGCCGTCGTTGAAGTTGCATCAGTCTTAGTATTTGCCCAATCAAATTCTTTGTTCTTATTAGAATCATTCACCGAGACCGGTGTTGTTTCTACAGAAATTTCTTTTCTTTTTACTCCGCGAGAATCAAGAATTTTGGCCACAATTTGCTCATTTCCGGAACCAAGGCCCGCATCAACGAATTCCATAATTGTCGATTCTCCACCCGGTTGCCAGTTCTTCTTAGGTGGATTCATCTTATTGCATCTCTTACCTTCATAAAGACCGACAGAAGCGCCTATTTTGTTAGGTTCATTAGTCCCATTGGTATTTGCATACATTGAAGAAACTGAATCTGTACCCAACTGATTTCCGTGCGTGATAGGAGTTTTTTGAAGAATCAATTGTCCCCAAGGAATATCTCCCATGTGTTGTTTTCTGGCATCAGCATCGTCTGAATAGCCATTTGGATTTGGCTCGATCATCGCCATATTTGCCCCACCGGCATTACAGTAAAGAGGAGCTTCTGACTCTGCGTATTCGTATTCGTCACAAAAGCCGAGTGCGTGCATGTATTCGTGAATGATCGTGCGTGCAGGAGAATTCACGCTGATAACGGGAATGCTTCCTCCGCTTCCGCCGTACTCAGATACGTTTTTAACAATAACCGCTTGATCGACTCCGTGAGAAGCAGCATCACGAGCGATATTTTCTGAATCACAACCCAGGTTGCGGGCAATTCCATTCATCGGGTGACAGTTTAATTGGTCTGCAGCAACTGATTTTACTTCGTAGTTAATTTCGAATTGATTAAATGGATATGTTTTTTTAAAGAGGCTAACAATCTCATTTGCTTTCGATGAATCAGGTTGATCCGTGTAAATCGCAATCGTATAAGAAAAGGCATTCGAAATTCCAAAGGTACAAAGAAAAAGCATTAACAAACTTTTCATTTCACCGCTCCTTCGCCCCAAACTTTCTGATCTGCTTTGCTGATAATTTTGTAATTCACAATTGTTTCAGGTGCTCCCTTCAATGAAAATTTTACGTTTCGGTATTGAGGAGCTTTGATCATCTGATTTTTTGCAAAATTCATTTCTTTTTTATTCAGCAATTCTGCAATCCCGTAAGTATTAATGAAAACAGATTTCTCATAAATAATTTTTTGATTTTTATCAAAAAACTGAATATCGACATTAGCGTTCAATTCTTTTATTCCGTGATCACAAAAATCTTCTGACGTAAAAAAGAATTGATCAAAGGTCGCTTTGTTTGTTTGCGGGTCGAACTTTAACAAAGCATTCAGTAATTTTCCGCATGAGTCTTCCGCAAAAACTCCGTGTGAAAAAAGGAAAACAATTGTTAATAAGAACGACTTCATCATCACTTTATTTTACCATACTAATAGGAAATCTGATTCTTAGCGCTCTCATAACGAACATCTCTGTATCCTTTAATGTTCTCCAGGGCCTTAAGCTCTGAATAATTCAAGCCTCCCTTAACGACTTTCTCTTTAACTCCCAGGGAAATCGCACGCTCATTTTTGTGCCACTCCGGCAAAATTGTTCTCAGGAAGCGGGCATGTCTCATCGCTTTTAACATCCACGGTTTTGGAGAAAAATCGAACTCGACTTTCTTTTTGCCGATATCAAAGCTCGGGCGATTGATGAAAGTTTTCTTATAACTTTTTCCAAGTGTTTTATATTCTTTTTCATCGTGGGCCCTTCTCATCGGAGAAACCATCATGTGCGCGATAAAAACTTCGTCTTTGATGAAATATGTTTTTGCTAAAGTTCGAATGGCCATCGGCAGATTTTTTTCGTCGTATGAACTCACTAACTTTTTTGTATTTGTGATGAACTCGTCGATTTTTAATCCGCGATCGAAAATCATCAAGTCGTGGAGATATTGAGCGAGATGGTCTTCGTCGATTGTTGGAGCAATTGCTTTTAGCTCTTTTAGTTTTTCGGTGAAATGAGAAGCTAAGTTGCTTCCGTTCAATAAAGAACTTTCTTTAACTGATAAAGTAAGCAAGTTAATGTTGGCCGTTGGCAGTTGGCGGTTGGCCGTCTCGGTTTGCTGTTTTCCTAGTGCGAGTGAGCGGCCTAATGTAAAGGCCAGCATGTTATTTTGTAGTTCTGTTTTTTTCATTGTGCGGGCGAAAGCGTTTTCTAAGTCTTTTAGTTCGAATGGCAATAGACCTTTTTGGAAAGCGGCTCCTAAAATCATTGCTGAAGCGTAGACGCTTTTTCCCAGAACTTCTTCGCATGTTTTTTTCATTGGGAGAAGAGAGAGTCTTTCGCCTAGAAGATTTTTTAGTTTTGCTTGCAATGTGGTTTCATTCACTGGTTCTGCCTGGACTCCGCGATCGAGAAGAATCGATAACGGCACCTGGAATTTTTGGTCCAGGATCACATGGCCATTTTTATTCACGAACGAAAGATGTTGAGAACCATCGAGAAGATCCGGCGACAATAATAAATCAGCTCCTCCAAGCGGAGTGATTTGTGCGTGCGACTTTCCTAATTTGTAAAGGGCGAGATGCGAAGTCACGTTTCCGTTTCTTTGTGCGAGACCTTTTTGATCGACGAATTTAAAATCGATATCTGATCGTCCGCCCATTTCACGAGCGGCTTCTGCGAGTACGCGGGAAATTGTCGTTACACCTGAACCACCTACTCCCGTCACGACTAAACGATAGTCTGATCCGCGAGCGATATCGTCCAACGTTTTTTTAATTGTTGGCAATGGTAGTGCTTCCAATTTTACTTCTGTATTTTTTTCTTTGTATAAACTCGGATGATAGTCAGCGACTTCAACGAGCTCGAAGCTCGGACATGCTTTAATTTTTGTACAGTAACTATCGCTCACGCAAATTTGCGGATCGATCGTCACTTTTGTTCCGTAAGCATCGAACGTTTGCGAAAGCCCCGGACATCCAGTCATCTCAACACATGCGCGACAGTCTTCACACGCGTCCGTATTGATCTGATAAAAACGAGCGACATCGAGAGTTTCATTCTTTGAGAATTTTTTTCGTTCTTCCGCTTTTTTGCGACCGTGAAAAGTAAGACCACACTCTTTATTTGAGATAATGACTTTCGTTCCTTTTCTCACGACCATTTCACGCAAAAGATTTTGATAGAAGTAACGATCACTCGGATTCACTTCAATCGCTTCAGTCACTCCAATCGACTTCACCATGTTGAGCATATCTTGTGATGGACGTTTGTATCCTTCTACTGATTCTCCCGTGCGCGGAGTGAATTGGTGACCGGTCATCGCCGTGTTGTCGTTATCGAGAAGAATATAAGTGATATCGTGATTCATCTGAACAGAGTTCGAGATGTCAGTAATCCCCGAGTGAAAAAAAGTCGAATCTCCCATAAGGACGACAGATGGGTTCGTCGTGAATAAATCCACGCCGGCACCGAGTGCTCCCCCTTGCCCCATCGCTGAGAGGTTGTGCATTTCTTTGAACGGTTCAAGAAAAGAAAGTGAATAACAACCAACATCACCGTGTGAAAGAAGATTGATATTTTGTTTTTTCAAATGCGCGCGCAAATCTTTTAAGAGCGACAATGTTTCTCTATGCGGACAGCCCGGGCAAAAAGTTGGAAGACGTCGAGGAAGTACGTCAGTGAGAGTTGTGCCTTTTTCCTGTACGTGACAAGCAGACAGTCCGAGTGTCGTGAAAACTTTCGAAACGCGATCGAGAACGATTTCGTAGTTCAACCCACCGTGAGTTGGGAAACCTTCAGCGCTTTCGATTTTCTTTCCGAAAATTTGGAGTTTGATATTGTGACGAGAACAAAGCTCGTAAATTTCTGTTTCTAAAAATCCGCGTTTTTCTTCAACGACGATCAATGTCTCCAGAGTTTTTAGATACGGAACCAAGAGATCTGAAACGAGCGGATACGGTGCCGCTACTTTATAGAGAGAAAAGCGATTGAGGGCATCGTTATCGTCGAGCACGTGTTTTAAAATTTCAAACACGGCACCCGATGTGATGAAACCAATTTTTGATTCCTTATTTCCGAACACGCGATCGAGATTATATTCTTTTAAAACGTCGTACACTTTCGGGAAACGATCGTTGATCATCGCCACGTCTGCACGAAGTGAGTTTGGTGGAACCATAACATTTTTTGAAAGATCAAATGTTGCCGGATCAAGAGTTGAAAGTTCGTGAGACATTTTCTTTTCTTCACCGACAGCAACACGCCCACCACCTTCGGCCATGAAAGTTGTAAGCAAGAGACCTTGATACACAGAAGTTTTCTGTGAAATCTCCAAGGCGATTTTCATCCAGTCTTTGAGTTCTGCCGGAGTCGACGGATCTAAAAAGGGAATATGCAGATGTTTAAATAAATAACGTGAATCGGCCGGACTCGAAGTCGATATCGACCACGGATCATCTCCGACAACGACGACAACTCCACCTGTTCCTGGATTCGCAAAATTTCCAACAGAGAGCGCATCGGCGGCCACGTGAAGCCCCATTGATTTCATCGCGACTAATGCATTTCTATTTGCTTGTTTTGCTCCACTCGCCATTGCAGCAGCATTCGCCTCTGAATTGGCAATGACCACGCGTAATCCACGAGCTTTAAATTCTTCTTTTTTCTCGTAAAGGATATTAAAATAATCAGCTAAAGGAGATCCTGGATACCCTGTGTATAAATGAAATCCCGCCTCTAGCGCGCCTTGGATAATAAGTTCGTTACCGTTTAATATCTTTGTATGTTCTGGGGTCGTGTCCGCTGCAGTCATTTTTATGTTGCTCTCTCGTGTCTAAGAAGTTTTAATTTGAATAATTAAATTTGCTGATATTTTCATTCAATTTACTCGAACAAGGAAGGTAACTTGTGTCAAATAGTTCACATATTAATGAAGAAAATCCGTTAGGGATTGAAGGTATCGATCATTTAGAATTTTGTACAAATTCGCTTTCAACTCCCACGATAGATACATTCTATAAATTTGGTTTCGAAAAAACTTACGAGAAAAAAGAACAAAACGCTGTCCTCTTCTCTCAAGGACAAATTCGCTTCCTCATCGTCGCAGATCCAAATCCAAACAGCTTCTCCCAAAAATATTTTAAAGCTCACGGCGAAGGCGTTTCAAAAATTTCTTTTCTTGTAGAAAATGCCGAACACGCAATGAACGAAGCGATTCGCAGAGGGGCTGAACTTCGCGAACCATTACAAACAGTCACAAACGAACACGGCACTTATAAATTCGGATCGATTCAAGGATTCGGAGACGTTTTAAACGAATTCATTGAACGTCCGAGAGCATATTTCCGTCACGATTTTACCAAAGTTGACAACGATCCAAAAGCGCGTCCGCTCGCTCAACGTTTTTCCCGCATTGATCACCTCACAAACAATGTGGCCAAAGGTGAAATGGCGAGATGGGTGGAATTCTACAAACAAATTTTTGGCATGAAAGTCACTCGCTACTTCGATATCAAAGGACAAAAAACGGGACTCACTTCAGAAGTAGTTCAGCTGGCAAACGGACAAGTCATCATTCCAATCAACGAACCGGGTGAAGAAAATTCTAAATCACAAGTGCAGGAATTTATCGATCTTCACAAAGGGCCGGGGGTTCAGCATATCGCTCTTATGACTGGAGATATTATCACTTCAGTGGGCGATCTACAGGAACGAGGAATTAAATTTTTAAATATTCCTCACACGTATTACGAAAAAATCCCGACTCGTCCATTCACTGTTCAGGAAGATTTAAACGTGCTTGAAAAACGTCAGCTTCTCGTCGACGGAGACGCCGAAGGATATTTAATTCAAAACTTCACAGACACATATGTTGGTCCACTTTTCTTCGAAACCATTCAAAGAAAAAATCACTGGGGATTTGGAAATGGAAATTTCCAGGCACTGTTTGATGCTATCGAATTGGATCAGATGAGACGCGGATATTTAAAATAGATTTTCAACGGCCTCACTTCAGTGAGGCCGTTTTATTTTATCTGAAAAAATAGACCACTATCAAAGCAATCGCTGCCGGCAAGGCCTGAAGAAAAAGAATATTTTTACTTGCAGTAAATGCGCCGTAGATCCCCGCAACTAACACACATGTAAGAAAAAATATTTTGAGAGCAAAAGCTTGTTCAACATTCTTACTGCACAATGACCAAATGAGTCCAGCTGCTAAAAACCCATTATAAAGCCCTTGATTCGCCGCTAAGACGGCACTTCTCTCTGCAAACTCAGCGTCAAGTCGAAAGATTTTTAGTCCCGTTGGAGTTTTCCACAAAAACATTTCCAGAGAGAGAAATCCCAAGTGTAAGAAGGCCACAAATCCTACTAAAATCTTTTGCAATAATTCCATGTTTTTCCTCTCAAAAAGGTCCTGCTTTGTTTGATAAAGAGTCAATGTTAATGTTACCATTCTCAGACTTTACCAATGAAATTACAAGGATTAGGTTTTATGTACAAAATGATTGCTGTCTACAAAGTTCCTGCTGACGTTAACGCTTTTGCTGACTGGTACAAAGGACATGCTGAGCTTGCTAAAAAAGTTCCGCTGACAAAAGAAATCCGTTTGAACAAAATTACTGGTGGCCCACGTGGCGCTAGCGATCTTCACCTAATCGTTGAACTTTGTTTTGCTTCAAAAGATGATTTCAAAACAGCGATGAGTTCTCCGGAAAACATGGCCGCAGGAAAAGATGCGTTCTCAAACTACAAAGACATCGTTTCAGTTCACTTTGCTGAAGAAGAAGTGATTAAACTATAATCGTATGGAAAATATTTTATTAGAATATCCTTACAAAAATAATAAGCACATCGCTCTCGTGCGTTTGAATCGCCCGAAAGTTTTAAATGCGCTTTCAACTGATCTCATGCAAGAGCTTGTCGATTGCATGTTGATGCTCGATAAAAATCCTGACGTGCGCGTGATCATGCTCACTGGTAACGAACGCGCATTCGCTGCCGGAGCTGACATTGGACAAATGGTGACGGCCACACCTATCGATCAAATCAACGATCAACGTTTCAGAACATGGGAAATGTTAAGGCTCATCACTAAACCAGTCATCGGTGCCGTTAACGGTTTCGCTCTTGGCGGTGGATGTGAGCTTGCGATGTCGTGCGATCTTATCATCGCCGGCGACGATGCAAAATTTTCTCAACCGGAAATAAAAATTGGAACAATTCCCGGAGCTGGTGGAACTCAACGCCTCACTCGCGCGATTGGAAAATCAAAAGCGATGATGATGGTTCTCACTGGTGACATGATCGATGCACAAACGGCTTACGACTGGGGACTAGTCGCTAAAGTTGTTCCTGCTCAAACTCTTCTGCAAGAAACATTTGAACTCGCAAAAACAATTGCAGACCGCGCACCGGTTGCTGTTCGTTTGGCAAAAGAAGCAGTCAATAAATCTTTTGAGATGACTTTAAAAGACGGAATGGATTTTGAGCGCAGAAATTTTTATCTGACGTTCTCATCTGCTGATCAAAAAGAAGGAATGAAAGCTTTCATGGAAAAGCGCAATCCGGAATACCAAGGAAACTAAAATGGCAGCGACTGGATTTAACTATTTAACGTACAAAGAAGAAAATCGTGTGGCGATCATCTCGATGAATCGTCCCGAAGTTTACAATGCTTTGAACGCTGAAGCGAAAATGGAAATTGTTCAGGCGATTCGTGAAGCAAATAAAAGCGACGGCGCTCGTGCGATCATTCTCACTGGCGAAGGAAAAGCGTTCTGTACAGGACAAGATCTAAACGATCGCAGTGTTCAGGCCAACAACGGCGGGGTGGACTTAGGTCACACTCTGCAAACAGAATGGAACCCGTTAGTGAATGCTATTCGCGATTCTAAAAAAATTGTGATCGCTGCTGTTAATGGAGTTTGTGCCGGTGCTGGAATTTCAGTCGCAATTGCTTGCGATTTAATCGTAAGTAAACCAGGTGTGAAATTCATGGGCGCTTTCAGCAAACTCGGACTCGCTCCGGATGCTGGATCAACTTATATTTTCTCACGTGCACTTGGATACCAGAAGACGATGGAATTTTTTCTTCTCGGCAATCCGCTGACGAGTGAGGATCTGCTCGCTGCAAGCCTTGTGAATAAAATCGGCGATGATGTTATGGCACTCGCGATGGAATACGGAATGGCGATCAGCAAGCTCTCACCTCTTTCAACTGAGATGATCAAAAAAAATATTAAAGCGTCTCTCGATTCATCATTCAATGAATCGATGGAACGTGAAATGTATGCGCAAAGATTTTTAGGAAATGGTGCGGATTACAAAGAAGGGCTTTCTGCTTTCTTAGCTAAACGCGAACCGAACTTTACAGGAAACTAGGCGGAAAAAATGCTCCAGTGGAGCATTTTTACTTCGCTTGAATGATTAAAAAGAAAAATATTGCAATTAGAGTTCCGACTAGAATTGAAAGTAATAAAAAGGAGACTAGATATGACAGCTGCTACTTACACTTACTCACCAGAAGAACAACAACTCTTCAAAGACATCAAAAACGGAAAAACGTTTGAAGCTAACGACGAAATGCCGGCGTTCTACCGCAAGCATTTACTAAACCTTCTTTGGATGCAAGGTGATTCAGAATACTCTGGAGCTCTTGGATATATGCCATGGATTGAGAAAGCGCCAACTCTTCAAGAAAAAGTTATCGTTGCTCAAATGGTAAAAGACGAAATGAGACACGCTTCTGTGATCTATCGCCTATTAGACGAATTGGGACAAGATACAAAAACGCACACAGAAAACACGGAACTCGGTTTTAAAATGGCCGAAGATAAAATCAATATCGGCTTCAAGAGAGTGAAAGACGACTATCGTGTAAACATTTTCTATTACGACATCAAGTACTGGACTGATTATATTCTTTTCAACTTCCTGATGGACAGAGCCGCTGGTCACCAACTTCAAGACACATTCAACTCAAGCTATATGCCTTGGAAGAAAGCGATCGAAGGAATTTACAAAGAAGAAGTTATGCACCTTGCTCACGGAGATAAATGGGTCAAGATCCTTGCAAAAGATCCAGCTCAAAAAGATTTCCTGCAAGAAAGATTAAACCTTTGGTGGCCAAGAGTAATGAATGTTTTTGGTAACACAAAAGGCGCTTCAAACGATCTTTACGTAAACCTTGGATTAAAACAAAGAACGAACGGAGAAATCCGCGCGGTATTCGTCAAAGAAATTCAGGAAATGTGCGATGAAGTGGGATTAAAACTTCCAACGTACAGTGAAGATGATCAACCACAAAGAGATGCAAAGAATTAATTAATATGAAAATCAATACCGTTATTGTTATTGGAGCTGGAACCATGGGGCAAGGAATTGCTCAATGGTTCACTCAACAAAATCTCATCGTCGAGATGGTCGATCAAAATCACGATTTTGCATTGATGAGTCTCGATCGCATTCACCAGAGCTGGGATAAATTAGCAGCGTCTGGAAAAATGGATGCAGCCGATGTAGAAACTTTCAAAAAAAATCTCAGCGTAAAAAAACTCGAACAAATCGATGGCAACGCTGATCTGGTTGTTGAAGCAATCATTGAAGATCTGCCGGCGAAGAAAAAAATTTTTGCCGATCTCGATTCAGTGATGAGCAAGTACACTGTCTTCGCTTCAAACACGTCGTCGTTCCCTATCACTCAGATTGCTCAAGACTTAAGTTTAGAGAGAAAGAAAAACTTTCTCGGTCTTCACTTTTTTAATCCGGCGACAATCATGAAACTTGTCGAAGTCATCAACGGAATGGAAACAGACCGCGCGATTTCTGCTTTCTTGATCAATTGGTTTAACGAAAGAAAAAAAGTGGCATGTGAATGTTCAGACTCGCCAGGGTTCATCGTCAACCGCGTGGCCCGCAATTTTTACGGTGAAGCGCTGAGATCTGCTGAAACATACGACATGGACAAGTGCCGCGAAATCGATACTGTATTGAAAGAAGTCGGTGGTTTTAAAATGGGGCCATTTGAACTAATGGACTTAATCGGCATCGACGTTAACTACAGTGTGACTCAATCAGTTTATGAGGCCTTCTTCCATGAAGCGCGCTTTAAACCACATCGTCTGCAAAGAGATATGGTAAGCGCAGGACGACTCGGCAAAAAATCAGGAAAGGGGTTTTATCACTATGAACTATAACATCATGGTCGTTGCTCACCCCGACCACCCTTATTACATGGAACTCATTAAGCACTATCAAGTTCGCACGATCGATGAAGCGCTTAATACATACGAAACTTACGAACTCGTGATTGACCTCTCACCTCTTCGCACGCAAAAGAAATTTCTTTTCGTGAAAGAACTTGCGAAGACGACGAAAGCTCCAATTATCACCGACCTCACTCTTTGTTGGGGAGAATGGATCTTCAAATACGCTCCACAAGTGATCGGTGCTGTTTCAACTCTTTTCTATTCACCGGCAGCTTCTTTTGAATTTTCATTGCGAGATGAAAACGACAAAAAAGTTCGCGATCAGTTGAATACTTTTGCAACAACGATGAATTTAAAAGCAGTCGAACACAAAAACTTAGGACTTGCTTTCCATTACCCAAGAACAATCTCGATGATTATCAATGAAGCGTATTACGCTCTCGGCGAAAATCTTGCCAGCGATAAAGATATTGATCTCGCTATGAAAAACGGCGTGAACTATCCGCTCGGACCGATTGAATGGGGAGAAAAAATTGGACTACACAATGTCGCTCAACTTTTAGAAGAACTACACACTGTCACTCGCGATGATCGTTATCGCCTGTCGACCGAATTAAAATTGCACGCTTTCAAACATCTATAGGACATTTTTTATGAGAAGAACATATATCGCTTACGCCAAAAGAACAGCTATCGGAAAATTGAACGGAAAATTATCGACTGCAAGAGTGGATGATTTACTCGCTCACGTTTTCACTGACATTAAAAACTCAATCAACTTCGATCCAACGTTAATCGACGATGTGATTGTTGGTTGTGCTAATCAGGCCGGTGAAGACAACAGAAACGTAGGACGTATGGCGGTTATTCTCGCAGGACTTCCTCTCGATGTTCCAGGAACAACAGTGAATCGTCTTTGCGGTTCTTCACTCGATGCTTTAATAGATGGCTACGCTCGCATTCAAGCGGGAATTGCCGATTGTTTAATCATCGGTGGAGCTGAAAGCATGACTCGCGCACCTTACGTTTTATCAAAAGCAGGAGACGCTTTCGGACGCGATCAAAAAATGTATGACACAACTTTGGGATGGAGATTTCCAAACCCGAAAATGGAAAAAATGTTTCCGCTTTTCACAATGGGAGAAACGGCGGAAGAAGTGGCTTCACTCTACAAAATTTCAAGAGACGAACAAGATCAGTTCGCAATGAACTCGCATAAAAAAGCAGCGGCAGCGTGGGATCGCGGAGACTTCAACGATGAAATCCTTCCATACACAGTTGAGATAAAAAAAGATTCGTTCGTTTTCAACAAAGACGAATGTGTTCGCGGCGACTCCACAATGGAAGCGCTCGCAAAACTAAAACCTGTTTTCAGAAAAGATGGAACAGTGACAGCTGGTAACTCAAGCCCGATGAACGACGGAGCTTCAGGACTTCTTCTAGTGAGCGAAGAGTTCATGAAAAAACACAATCTCACTCCGATGATGGAAGTGACTGGTGCTGCTACACGCGGTGTTCATCCAAACGTAATGGGGATCGGACCGATTGAAGCGGTGAAGACACTCTTAAAACGTTACAACAAAAAAGTAACTGACTTCGATGCGATTGAATTGAACGAAGCTTTCGCCGCTCAATCTCTCGGCTGTATCAAAGGTCTTGAACTCGATCCAGGTAAAGTAAACAGAAACGGTGGTGCAATCGCTATCGGTCACGCGCTCGGAAGTTCAGGAACGAGAATTGTCACAACTCTCGCTCATCAAATGAAAAAAGATAAAACTATTAAAGAAGGTTTAGCTACGATGTGTATTGGTGTAGGCCAAGGAATCGCAGTGAGCTTCAGGAACGTTTAATGAAAGCATTATTTCTTTTCTTTATCGCAACGAACGCCTTCGCGCTTAGTAATCCAGGCCCAGACGGTATCCGTTTTAACAAACTCGAAATTTATAGAGTGGAAAAAACTCTGCGCGATCAAAGATCAGAAAAAAATCTGGAAAAAGAGCTCGAGGCTGAACTTGCAGGACTACAAACAATTCTTGCGACTGGGAAGAGAACCCTCGCGTGGCTTGATAAAATCAACAGCATGCGTACTGATGGCAACAAACTCGACATGACTGCAAAAGGTGTTTCAAAAGGCGTTCCAATGAATGATCCGATGAAAACCAATTCACAAATTCTTATCGATAAATACAATCAATATTTAAAAGAACTCTCACCTCTTGTGATTAACGTTGTGACTGGAACGGGAGATCTTCCGTCGCAAGCGCCGTTATCAGACGAAGAGTTTATCAAAACCATTCGCCAAATCGACGTGCTCTACCAACACACGGTGAGATGGAGTGGTTCAAAAGATTCTCTTGATTGGTATAAGACCCGTTCTCTCTGGGACATCAGAGGTTATATTGCTCTCAAAGCAATTCCCGACTTAGAAACAAAACTTTCGAACTGGAATGGTTTAAGTGAAACAGACAAAAAACAATATTCAACATGGCTTTTAAGTTTGTGCCACAATGGAAATATTGAAGATGTCGATTGCCAGAGTGAACTTACAAAAGATCTGGCCGCCAATCGCGCACTCGATTACTACACTGATTTTAACAAATACGGTGAAAAGCAATACAACAGTTTCTTTGCCATTCCAAAAACGAGACCGGAAATTTATTGGAATGATGAAAAGACAAAATTTTTCACTCCGTTCCTTGCTCCGGCCCGCACAGATGTAAAAGCATGGCTTGCCGACAATGTTCAAGACGAATGGAAAGGACCTGGCTTTAATCTCCTGCTCGATTTCAAAGATTCATCGAAAGATCCGATTCCTCATATTCAATTTCAATCGGGAGTGACTGCGCACGTGAACGACATCGCCGGCGACACGATTACGATGGATGGTGACTACGCGATTAATAGTTACGATCAACGCTGGACGATTCGCCACGAATACGGCCATGTTTTAGGATTCGTCGATTGTTATCTCGAGTTCTACGATACGAATGAAAAAGCAATGATCTACTATGAGATCGATACAGATAATTTAATGTGCTCTCGCCACGGAAATTTACAACCGGGACACATCACAAGTTTAAGAGCTGCTTACAAATAAAATTGCGGAGGATTTATGTCTGAAAACCGCCCGAGCTTTATTGGAAATTATCGCGACTTAATGGATGCTGACGATGCCGCTTATCCTGGCAGTGATGAACTGCTTTCGATCGGTGCTCCTGTCGGAAAAAAATTAGGTCTCACAAAAATTGGTGTTCACGTTGAAACACTTCCTCCAGGAAGAAGAACTTCGTGGCCGCATGCTGAGAGCGAAGAAGAAGAGTTTGCTTACGTGATCGAAGGCAATCCTTCAGTTTGGGTCGATGGACATCTCTACGATTTAAATCCGGGAGACTTTGTCGCTTTTCCTGCAGGCACTGGAATCGCTCATACATTTATGAACAATACTGACGACACTTGTTTATTACTCGTCGGTGGTGAACGATCAAAAAAAGAAAACAAAATCTTTTATCCGCTTCACAAAAAACGCAATGAAGAACTAGAAGCTCGCGGTGACTATTGGGAAAATCATCCGACGCGAGAAATGGGACCACACGATGGTCTTCCCGACTTACTTAGAATCAAAAAAGAAAACGAAGCCACACTTGTATAAGGACTAAAAATGGAAATTAAATTATTCATCAACGGACAATTCAAAGACTCGAGCGAAAAAATCATCAAGACATCTTTCGATCCATCTAACGGACAAGAAGTTGCAAAATATCACGTTCCTTCTAACCGCGATATCGACGATGCTGTTGCAGCAGCAAAAGCAGCCTTCGCCAATCCTGAATGGAAAAACATGTCTCAGGAAAATCGCGCTGATCTTCTTTTAAAGATCTCTGAGAAAATTAAAGAACGCGCAAAAGAAATCGTCGATGTTGAAGTGAGAGACTCTGGATCAACTCTAAGAAAAGCAAAGGCCGACGTTCACAACACTGCTGCTTTTTTCAAAGTGATGAGCAAAGTCGCAAAAGATTTAAAACTTTCTGTAAAAGATGAAGCGGCTTCTCGCGCTGGTTTCTCAATCAACTCTCGCGAATACGCACCTGTTGGTGTTTGTGCTCAAATTATTCCGTGGAACTTCCCTCTTGTTATGGCGGGATGGAAACTGGGACCGATTTTAGCAACTGGATGTACGACAGTTTTAAAAACTGCAGAAGAAACTCCAGCTTCAGCAGCAATCCTCGCTGAAATTATCAGAGACGCAGGAGTTCCTGCCGGCGTAATCAATATCATCACTGGTGGTGCAGATGTTGGCCGCGCTCTTCTTGCTCACCCTGAAATTAAAAAAGTGGCCTTCACTGGTTCAACTGCAGTTGGAAAAGAAATTCTAAAAACAGTAGCGCCAAATATTACAACAGCAACAATGGAACTTGGTGGGAAATCAGCAAACATCGTTTTAGATGATGCCGATCTATCAATTGCTGTTGACGGTGCCCTTTACGCTTTCCTTTATCACTCAGGACAAGCTTGTGATTCAGGAACAAGACTCCTTGTTCAGGAAGGGATCTATCCGCAATTCATGGAAAAATTCTTAGCGAGAATCAAGGATGTAAAAGTAGCACCGACGACTGATCCAAACGCAGGATACGGCCCGGTTGTTTCTGAAAAACAAATGAAAACAATTTTAGGTTTCATCGAAAAAACAAAACAAGAAGAAGGAAAACTTCTCGCTGGTGGAAATCGCAAAACAGATGGTGAATTCGCAAAAGGTTTCTTCATTGAACCAACGGCCTTTGAAATCACTCCAAAACACACAATCTTCCAGGAAGAAATTTTTGGGCCGGTTGTTGGTGTAACTAAATTTAAAACAGAAGCTGAAGCTGTTGAGCTGGCAAACAATTCTAAATACGGTCTCGCTGGAGCTGTCTGGTCAAAAGATCATGCTCGCGCTCACAAAATAGCTTCGCAACTTGAAGCAGGAACTGTGTGGATCAATGAGTATCATCTTCTGAATCCAGGAATGCCATTCGGTGGATTCAAAGAATCAGGACTCGGAAGAGAAATGGGAAGCGAAGGAATCATGAGCTACCTGGAAGTTCGTCACGTTTGGGAATCGGATTGTGATGAACGCGCTCAAAAAATGTGGTTCGATGCTATTTTTTAATTAGGAAACAAATATGACAATTCAACTTTACAGTATGGCCTACCAGGATCGCTCTGATCGAGTGAGATGGCTTTTAGAAGAAATGAAAGTTCCCTACCAGGATCATTTCTTGAAAAAGAAAAATGGCGATATGGATGCACCTGAGTACAGAAAACTCAATCCAATGGGAAGAGTTCCGACGATTGTCGATGGAGATATTGTTCTCAGTGAATCGGCGGCCGTGTGTATGTATCTCGCAGATAAATATTCTTACGGTACACTCGCTCCAAAAATGGAAGACGTGAAACTTCGTGCTGAATACACAAAGTGGATGATCTTTTCAGTGGGAAGTTTAGAAGCGGTTATCGCCCGCATGTTCACTCACATGAATACACCGGCAGAAGAAGCAGAAACCCGCGAGTACGTAAAAAAACAATCTGAGATTTTTAAGCTCGCTCTTCTTCCTGTTCTTTCCAAGCAAGATTATATTTTGCCTACGGGGTTTTCTGTTGCCGATATTATGTTGGGAGCTGTCATTCCAGGTGCACATGAGTATCTTGTTCAAGGAACAGTTCTCGAGGCCTACATGGATCGATTGATGAAAAGAGAAGCTGCGATTAAAGCAAAAGTTTTCGGTTAGAATTTTAATGTCGAGTGATTCAGATTATTGGATCGCTCGACATTGAAGTTTATCTTTTTCAAAGAAGGCCATTTCTCCAGTATAATTCCCCCAGCTGCCTAAACGCACGTAAGGAAATACTTTGTTCGTCACAAGTTCTTTGTTTTCATCAAACTCATGTCCACCAAGAAGAATTTTGATTCCGTGATTTCCCTGAAGAACACCCTGTTCACCTAAATTACCAAGCTTTAAAAACGAGACCACGTATTTATGAGTGAGATCAGTAGCCTCTGAAATACACGTTTTTACACCTGAATTACTTATGACATACCCATAAGCTTTATATTTTTTAGAAGTAAAAAGATAGAATTTCAGACGAACGCGAACACCATTACAAAATGTGATGTCGTTATTCACTCTCAATTTTGAAATTGTTTCACCTGAGTCCAGGTCTTTGTTTAACTTGTTATCGATACAATTTTGATCATCAACTTTTTCGTCTTCAAGAGCTGCAATCTCTTTTGATGTCGATTCAGATGATTCAGTTCCGGTTCCTAGCATGCCCTTTTCAATAATCGATTTTTTCCCGCAAGCAGAAGTTAAAAGAAGCATCGTGAATAGAGCTAATAGTTTTGTTTTCATAAGTTCTACTGATATACCCCAGATTCACAATTTTTATTGAAGACCTGTAATTTTTTCAGAAATCCCCCTAAGGACATAGACTGAGGATAAACTAAAACCACAACATAACTTAGGAATACAACGAGGAAGGGATGAAACAGACATTGATTCTCGCATTCACATTGATGACGGCATTTTCGGCCCACGCCTTAGACTGTACGAAAGAATGGAAAAGCCTCGCTTCAGATACCCATTGTGAAATGCTTCCTTATAGAACACATGTGACTTATCCTGTGACTTCAATTTTTGGGAGTTCTCCGGATGAGGCCGATGTCACTGCTAAAATTCGCGCAGGATATATGGAAGAGGCCCCTGTTATTTCTTTTAAAGGAAACGTTCTCTATTTCCAGGGTCTCGCTGATTCGATGTTAAATCATCGTCCTCTTTTTGAAAAAATAACAGCACAAGGTTTTCGGGTCATCGCTTTTGATTATATGGGACAAGGCGGATCGACTGGATCAATGAACGACACACGTCTTACAGACATCCCTCGCCTGGGAAAAATGATTTATAAACGTTATGCTCGTGAATTAAACACTCATCAAAAACCAATTATCATGGGTTGGTCGACAGGCGGTCTTGCAGCTTATTTAACAGCGATTGATAACAGTTCTTCGAAAGTTATTCTTCTTGCTCCTGGAATTGTTCCAAAAGTTATTTTGGGTGAACAAGATATCTGGCAACTCGATTTCGATATCATCACTGTGGCGACGCTCACGAGCAAGCGCTACTCAGCGAAAGAATACAATCCACACGTCGACGGTATTCGTCCACGCTCACCTCTCGATGTCAAAGATTTTGCGACCGATTTGATTCTCACTTCAATGAGTGCGCGATTTCAAGCGGCCAATAGCGAAGTGAAAGGACTCGTTCTTCTTTCTGGAGCGGATGATTCTTATGTAAATTCTGTAAAAGGAGCCAATCGTTTAGGAGAAATTGCACCTTCGTTTAAACAAGTGTTCTATCCTAATTCGCTTCATGAAATTGATAACGAGATTGCTCCGATTCAAAAGGATGCTCAAAAACAAATCGTAAACTTCTTGCTTCAAAAATAAGAAAGGCGTCCATACTCTTGACCGAAAAAATGCGAGAGCATTTTTACTTCGAAGAAAATAATTAAAAAATTGAATTATGTATTAGAGTTCGGGCAAGGCCGATATAAAAAGAAAGGCGTCCATACTGGACGCCTTTCCTTATAGAAAAGTTTTTTAGAAAGAGTAAGAATCAACCCAATAGCTTAAGTGCTGCTTGTCCTTGCGA
>CBIHNP010000004.1:0-339647 GCA_966211875.1 uncultured Bacteriovoracaceae bacterium | reverse complement strand
AAGGTCAATGCACCCTCTTAAATTATAAAAACCCGAGCACGTCTCGGGTTTTTTTATGTCTATTTTTCAATTCCCAAAAATTTAAAATGAATTAGAATTTAAGTATGAATGCAAAAATACTTAAATACGAACTGTTCACGCTTTTCTTTTTAACTGTTACCACGCTTATTGTTTTTTATTATCGGGATGCGCTGCCAGATAATTATTTAACGATATCTTCCACGTCTTCACCTGGGTTCTTTGCTTATTATGGAACTAGTTTTTTAAATTTCGTTAATTATTATTCAGGGCCGTGGGTTCTGATTCCTTGTGCGATCTTCACTTCATTCTATGTTTTTCTTTTTTCAAAGCGTGCCGATTGGATCGATGCTTTGAATGTCCTTACTTTAAGTGTGTTCTGTGTATGGACTGCTTATTATCTACAACCGTCACTCTTGGGTGCGGGCCTTTATCAAATTCTATCAGCAACATTTTCTCCCTTTGTTTCGTTTTTCCTTTGGGCCGGAGCTTTAATTGCTTTCACGTGGGGAGCATTTAGAGGTGATTTCACTGAAAAGGTGAAAACTGTTACGGCGAAAATTAGAGGAGTTGATCTGCAAACTCCAACTGAAAAGGCACAGGCCTTTACAGAGAAATATCTTGGTTTATTAAAAGAAAAAATCGCAGCTCGAGCAGAAGCAAAAGGTGCGAAAGAACTTGAGCACCACGAAGAAGCTCTTGAAGAAAATGGAGCCACAGCGAAAGTTGCAGCGACTGCTCCGATGACTGCTAAAAAAGAAGAGCAAAAAGTAATTCAATTGCCTCCTGCTCCTGAAGCTGTCGTTGAAAAAAATGCAACAGAAGAAGTTTCGGAAGAAAGTTATCCAGTGGTGATTACGAGTGTTCAAGCTCAAAAGCAAATGGAAGAGAGTGAGGAATTCGAAGAAGAAATTTGTGGAGACGATGACGGTGAATACGTTGATGAATCACAAATTGGTTTAGCGTTAAAAGAAATTCCAGTCGTAAATAAATTTAACGACGATAAATATTACGACCTGGTGAAAGTAGGGGCTCATAAAAAAGGTGAGCAGAAATTCTCTCAACCGGAAGATAAGTATTTCCACGATATCATCACAAAAATTCAAGTGAAGCTTGGAGAATTTAAAATTCAGGGAAGAATCATCAACGTTCTAAAAGGACCAGTTGTTGATACTTTCGAGTGGGAACTCGGAGCTGGGGAAAAAGTTTCGAGATTAACAGTAACGGCGGAAGATTTGTCGCTCGCTCTTTCTGGGTCACCAATTCGTATGGTTTACCCAATGAAAGGAAGAACAACTGTTGGGATCGAAGTTCCAAGAAATCCGCGTGAATTTATTTTCCTTGATGAAGTTATTAGTTCGAAAGATTTCACGAATACAAATCATCAGCTTCCTCTTGCAATGGGGAAAGATGCATTTGGTGAGCCGGTGGTTGTTGATTTGGCAGCGATGCCACACATGCTGGTTGCCGGATCTACTGGTGCTGGTAAGTCGGTTTTCATCAACTCAATTCTTGTTTCGCTTTTGATTCAAAAGTCGCCAAACAATATGAAGTTGATTTTGATCGATCCGAAACAACTCGAACTTGCACTTTATGCACGTCTGCCCCATCTATTGATGCCAGTTATTACTGAAGCAAAAACAGCAGCGACATCACTTCTTTGGGCCTGTCAGGAAATGGAGAGACGTTACTCAATCATGTCGGAATTTGGGGTGAGAAACATTGAAGGTTTTAATCACAAATTAAAACGTGCTCCGACTGAAACGATGGATAAAATCAGAAGATTTTATGAGTACTCAACAGAGGATACTTATGAACTTCCATATATCGTTGTAATCGTCGACGAGTTTGCGGATTTAATTCTTACTCAAAAAGGGAAAGAGATTGAAACGCATATTTGTCGTCTGGCCGCTAAGGCGAGAGCAGCAGGGATTCACTTGATTCTTGCAACTCAGAGACCTTCAGTAGACGTAATTACTGGTCTTATCAAATCGAACTTTCCAACGCGTGTTTCTTTCCGCGTGACTTCATCAACTGACTCGAGAACGATTCTGAATGCGATGGGAGCGGAAAAACTACTTGGTAAAGGGGATATGCTTTACAAGCAAGGAGTGGATACGACGCGCATTCACTCTGCTTTCGTCGAAGAAGACGAAATCGAAGCGTTGACGGAGAAATTGGCGGAAATGGCGCCAGTCTTTAATCCACACATAATGGAATTTTTAGAAAACGGTGGAGAAGAAGAACAAGAGGTAAGCGCTGTTGTTCGCGAAGGCGATAACGGAAGCGAGCGCGACGATAAATATGAAGAAGCAGTAAGAGTTGTTGTTGAACATCGTTCAGCCAGTGCGTCATTGCTTCAAAGACGTTTGGGTGTGGGTTATAACCGTGCAGCAAATTTAATTGAAGAAATGGAAGCAAAAGGTGTTGTTGGACCAGCTCAAGGATCGAAGCCGAGAAAGGTTTTGATGGGACCAGAAGCTTAAGCGTAAATACAATTCTATGAGAGTTTTTCATTGGGAAAACTCTCATAGCACTTGCCCAATTTCGGGGCGTATGTTATCAACATATCTCTTTAATAATTTTCAGTTGTCTGAAAAGTTGGTCCGTGGACATTAATGAAACGGCTCACAGACAATTCGATCAACCAACGGAGTTACTATGTCAGAAGAATTATCTCTTAAAGGCCTTCTTGAGGCCGGCGCTCACTTCGGTCACCAGACTGAAAAGTGGAACCCAAAAATGAAGAAATACGTTTACGGTGAGAAGAACGGTATCTACATTATCGATCTTGCTAAAACTATTCCTCTTGCAAAAAACGCATACGATTTCCTAAAGAAAACTGCTGGAGAAGGTAAACCTGTTCTTTTCGTAGGAACAAAAAGACAAGCAGCTGAAGTAGTTGCAAAAGCAGCTGAAGGTTGTGGTGCAAACTGGGTTACATCTAGATGGTTAGGTGGAATGCTTACGAACTACAAAACTGTAGCTCTATCGATCGATAAAATTCGTAAAGTAGAAAAAATGAAAGAAACAGGAGATTTCGGTCTTCTAACTAAAAAAGAAAGAATCAACATCGAGAAAGAAGTTATTAAACTTGAAAAAGTTCTTGGTGGGATTAAAGAAATGAGAAAGCTTCCAGGAGCTCTTTTCGTTATCGATCCAAACAACGAAAGAATTGCAATTCAAGAAGCAAACAACCTTGGTATTCCAGTTGTAGCTATCACTGATACAAACTGTGATCCAACAGGTGTTGATTATGTTGTTCCAGGAAACGACGATGCAATCAAGTCTGTTTCTATGTTCACAGAATACTTCGCGAACTCTGTATCTGAAGGTATGGCTATCGCTAAGAAAAACAACAAGCTTGAAAAAGGTAAAGATTCAGGTCGCGATGTTGCTCTTGAAAAAGAAATCATCAGCAAGTACGAAAAAGATATCGACCTAGTAGACGAAGAATAAGAGTCGAATAAGAACTACTTTTAAAGATTGAAGGAAAATATATGACACAAATTACTGCAAAGCTTGTTTCTGAACTAAGAGAAAAAACTGGTGCCGGAATGATGGACTGTAAAAAGGCCCTTGGCGAAACTAACGGCGATCTAGAAAAAGCTGTTGATTACCTAAGACAAAAAGGTCTTGCAGCTGCTCAAAAGAAACAATCACGTGTTGCCGCTGAAGGAGCGATCGGTTCATACATCCACGGTGGAAGAATGGGAGTAATGGTTGAAGTAAACTGTGAAACTGACTTCGTAGCTAAATCTGAAGACTTCAACACTTTCGTAAAAGACGTAGCTATGCACATCGCTGCTGCTGATCCAAAGTTCGTAAGATCATCAGAAATGGACCAAGCTTTCGTTGATAGAGAAGTGGCAATCTACACTGCTCAATTAAAAGACGAAGGAAAACCAGAAGCAATGATTTCAAAAATCGTAGAAGGAAAAGTGAAGAAGCTTGCTTCTGAAGTTTGTCTTCTTGATCAAAAATTCGTTAAGAACCCAGACATTTCAGTTCAAGATCTAATCAACGAACTGACAATCAAAGTTGGAGAAAAAATCGACGTAAGAAGATTTGTAAAATTCAACCTTGGTGAAGGTATTGAGAAGAGAGTTGATGACTTTGCTTCTGAAGTTGCAAAAATGACTGGTGGTCAACACTAAGATTTATTCAAAAATAAAAAGGGGCTTATAAGGCCCCTTTTTTTTAGCTCTAATTTTACACACATCAAGGATACACAATGAAATACAACAGAATCCTTTTAAAACTTTCAGGTGAAGCTCTGGCCGGAGATGTAGGGCACGGAATTTCAGCAGAAGTTTTAAATACGATCGCTGGAGAAGTGAAAGAACTTCAGGCGATGGGAGTAGAGATTGCTATCGTTATCGGTGGTGGAAACATTCACCGTGGAGTAGCAGGAGCAACTAAGGGAATGGACAGAACGACATCTGACCACATGGGGATGCTCGCAACTGTTATCAACTCACTCGCGCTTCAAGATTCACTTGAACGCCATGGAATCAATACTAGAGTTTTAACGGCGATTGATATGCAAGAAATCGCTGAGCCATATATCAGAAGACGTGCGGTTCGCCACCTTGAGAAGAAACGTGTTGTTATCTTCGCAGCTGGGACAGGGAACCCTTACTTTACAACAGATACAGCAGCGGCTCTTCGTGCAAACGAAATTGATGCTCATGTCATCATGAAAGCAACAAAAGTTGATGGAATTTACAATAAAGATCCAATGAAGTTTAAAGATGCTGTAAAAATTGATAAACTAAAGTTTATGGATGTTCTTAACCAAGGACTGCAGGTGATGGACTCAACTGCTATCAGCCTTTGTATGGATAACGAAATCGATATTCTCGTTTTCAATATGTTTGAAAAAGGAAATATCAAACGCGCAGTAATGGGCGATAACACTGGTACAATTGTAACTAACAAATAAAAAGGATTTTCTTATGATGGATAAAATTAAAACATCACTTAACGATTCAATGAAAAAAGCAATTGATTCATTAAAACATCAATTGACGAAAGTTCGTACAGGAAGAGCATCAGCAAACATTCTTGATGGTGTTCAAGTTGAATATTACGGATCAATGAGTCCGATTAATCAATTGGGACAAATTTCAACTCCAGAAGCACGTCTTCTTCAAATTCAGCCATTCGACAAAACAATGATTCCTGCAATCGAGAAAGCTCTCTTCGCAGCGAACCTTGGTGTAACACCAACGAATGATGGAAACTTAGTTCGTCTTAACTTCCCAGCTTTGACTGAAGATAAACGTAAAGATCTTGCGAAAGAAATCAAAAAAATTGGTGAAGAAACAAAAGTTATCATCAGAAATGCTCGTCGTGATCAAAACGATGCAGTTAAAAAAGCAGAAAAAGATAAGTTGATTTCAGAAGATGAATCGAAAAAAATTCAAACTGAAATTCAAAACATCACAGACAAGTTCACAAAAGAAGTTGATACTGTTGTAGCTGCTAAAGAAAAAGAAGTTCTAGCTATCTAGTAGGGAAAAATTGGAACCACTCAGTCACAATATAAAACACGTCGCTGTTATTATGGACGGCAATGGCCGTTGGGCAAAACAACGCTCACATCCTAGAGTCTGGGGACACGTTCGTGGGTCTGCAGTGGTTTCAACAATCGTTGAAGAAGCGGATAATTTAGGTATCGAAGCTTTAACGATGTATGCTTTTTCTTCTGAGAATTGGAGTCGTCCGCAAACGGAAGTTCGAGTTCTTTTCAATCTTCTTTTTAAATTTCTAAAAAAAGAACGCGCGCGAATTTTAAAAAATAATATTCGCTTCAGAATTATGGGAGATATTTCTAATCTTCCGGAACAAACTAAAAAACTTATTGCTCAACTTGAATCAGAAACAGTTAACCATACTGGATTGAAACTGACTTTTGCTTTCGGGTATGGCGCTCGTTCGGAAATCGCTTATGCCGTTAATCGCTTTATGAAAGCGAATCCTGGCAAAGAAATGAGCGAAGATGATCTCAATGACTATTTGATGATTCCTGATCTTGGAGATGTGGATCTTCTTATCAGAACAGGTGGAGACCATCGCGTCTCTAATTTTATGTTGTGGCAAATCGCTTACGCCGAAATGTTTTTTACTGAAACAAAGTGGCCGGATTTTACAGTCACTGAATTCAGATTCATCATCGAACAAGTCGCAAAAAGAGAAAGAAGATTTGGAGCTATCGCTCCAACTGCAAGTCTTGAAACAAATATGATCGTTGCTCGCGAAAATCAGAGATTAATTCGAGGGTAATGGTGACAAACACTCAACAAAGAATAGCATCGGCTTTAGTTATGGCCATCCTTGTGGTTGTGGCAGTGGCGACAGGAAAAATTCCAGCATTGATTCTTGTTTTGTTAGTGAGCTTACTTTGTATCGATGAACTCCTGGTGAACTTTGCAGAATTAAAACGCAAAGATTTTTTCTATAAATACATTTTAGGTTTTTTTGGGGTTTTCTTTCTCGTTTTAAATATTTTTTTTAATGCTCATTTTTCTCGCAGCTTTTTTACAATCGCTGCACTTCTATTAAATCTTTTCCTTATTTATTATCTTTTCAGGATTCCTCTCACTGACGGATTCATGAAAAAGAGTAGTGCTAAAAATCCTGGATTGATCAGCATTATTGCGATTCTTCCTCTTCTCTCATTCGGAATTCATTTTGAAACAGATTTCTGGCGTGAAGTTTTAGGATTGCTTCTCATCATCACGTTTAGCATGGATACTGGAGCGTGGTTCTTCGGAAAAAATTTTGGAAAAAGAAAACTTTGGCCAGAGATTAGTCCGAAGAAAACAGTCGAAGGTTTTTTTGGTGGAATGTTCACTGCAGCTGTTTTTGGCTCACTTTTTTGGCACTTCTTCTTTCACGATTTCCAATGGTATTACTCGGTTATTTTTGCTGTTTGTGGAGCTATTTCACAAGTAGGGGATTTAATTCAATCAAAAATAAAAAGAGAATTCGGGATTAAAGATAGTTCGAATCTCATACCAGGACATGGTGGTATTTACGATAGAATAGACAGCCTTATCTTTCTATCGCCTTTTTTCGTGATTGTTGTAAAATATCTAGGACGCCATTTCCCTCTCTAAATTGTTCGAATATGAGGCTTTCATGTTATTAGAAAAAATCGGTATTTTTATATTATTCCTTGGTCCGTTGGTTTTCTTCCACGAACTAGGGCACTTCTTTTTTGCTAGATTGTTTGGCGTAAGAGTTGAAGTTTTCTCAATTGGTTTTGGCCCAAAAATTTTCAAGAAAAAATATGGAGACACTGAATACGCTGTCTCAGCCATCCCATTGGGTGGTTATGTAAAAATGTTTGGTGATGATCCGTTCAACAAAGATGAAATTCCTGAGTCTGAAAGACAATACAGTTTTACTCATCAAGGAAAGTTCGCGCGCTTTTGGATTGTCATGGGTGGGCCGCTCGCAAATTTTATTTTAGCATTTTGTATTTTCTTTTCTCTGCTTCTTTCTGGAGAGCGTATTCCGGAAATTAAATTAGGGAATATTCCCTCTGATGCAACTTTGTACAAAGCTGGTCTTCGCACAGGAGATATTCTTACAAAAGTAAACGACACAGAAGTTTATAATCCAACAGATTTAATGGTTGAGGGAAAAGGTGAAATTAAAACACTGACAGTAAAACGTCAGGATAAACTCACTGAACTATCTGTGAATTTCAAAGGCGATAAATTCTTTGAGGAAGTTTTAAAGTATCCGCCATTTTTAAGAAAGCCCTATTTAATAAATTCAAAAGCAGAACGTTTTGTTTTAAGTTTTGAGAAAGGAAAAGTTGATTTAAAAAATTCTATTGAAGAAATGGCGAGCATACCAAATGTAAAAATGGCCTATCTTTATCCACTTCTCCCTAATCAGGATACTTCAGCGGACACTGTTCAAACAGATATGAACGCCGGTGTTGAAATCCCTGTGGCCTTTACTGATCTTAAAACTTTGCTTGAATCGCTTGAGTCGAAAGGATATCGCACAATCGACTTGATGGTAAAAAGTATCAAAATGAATTCACCTGCTGACAATATTGGAATCAAAGAGGGTGATGTCTTTACAAGTCTGGAAGGACAAAAAGTTTACAGCTTCGAAGACCTAAGAAGCAGACTTCAAACTTACGACAAAAAAGATGTGAGTGTAGAGATCTGGTCGAAAGGTGAAACGAAAAAATTAACAATTACTCCTGAAGTCACTCTAGAAGAAGGAAAAACACTTCGTCTTCTTGGCGTATACAGCTATATCGAAATTCAAAAAGTAAATTTCATTCACACAAAATCAAAAGGCCTTATTGGGTCAACAAAATATTCAGTGATTCGCACATGGGACTCAGTGAAGAAGACTGTTGATGGTTTTGTAAAACTTGTCACGAATCAAGTTTCACTGAAAACAATCGGTGGACCGCTTGCAATTGGAAAAGTCGCACACGATTCTTTCAAAACTTCATTTTCTTATTTCTTTCAACTAATGGCACTCATTTCTGTAAACCTCGGAGTCATTAACTTGTTCCCAATTCCAGTTCTGGATGGCGGGCACATTATGTTTATCGCTCTTGAGATCATTAATGGCGGGCCACTTTCACGTCGTAAAATGGAAATTGCTCAACAAGTTGGTCTATCAATTCTTTTGATGCTGATGGTGGGAGCGATCTTCAACGACGTTAGCAGGTTTTTTTAGTGCATTCATTGTTTGTAGACAGTACATCGGGACTTGTAATTGGACTTTTAGATTCACACTTTAAATGGGTCGAATATATGAGTCTCGATGAAAAAAAACCATCAGAGATTATTCATCACGAAATTTTCAATCTACTCAAAAGACACAATCTCGAAATAAAAAATGTGCGTTCATTTGTTTCCAGCGGCCCGGGTTCTTATACGGGGATGCGTTTGAGCGAAGGAATCGCGCAGGTTTTTGAATTAAGCCAGATGCCGGTTTTTTCTTTTTACCATTTTGATGTTCCAAGATTTTGTGGAATCGAAAAAGGTTATTGGGTAACGAATGCTTTCAAAGGACAAGTTTTCATCTACAATTGGGATGGAGATCAAACAGAAAGGCATTTAGTCGCTAAAGAATCTTATGCGATTGAAGATAAAAAAAATGGATTCAGATTGGATACAACTGATGAATCGTTGGCAGGATTAACGACGACGAAAGAGTTGATTAAAAATGAATCACAAAAACTTTTTTCCTATGTTGTGAAAGAAAGTCTAAGAGTGCCTCCTTACTATTTCAGATCTCTTGAAGAGGAGTTTCGTTAATTATGCTTAAGTCGTATTTACCTGCAAAATTTAATACACTGGCAGTTATTCTTTTTTTCTTCTTCTGGATTTTTGGACTTCACAAACTTCTTCTTATTCTCATCATTGCTTACATCATTCTCTACGTTGTTCTTCGCAAAAGCAGAAATGACTTTCGCGATGAACCGATGACAACGAGAGGAGTTATCTTCTCGCCGGCCAATGGAAAGGTCATCCACATCGAACACAATGTTTCTCACGGACTTTATGGCGAACAGCTTATTGAAATTCAAATCATGATACCGTGGTGGAAAGAGATGGGAATATTTCTTCCTCTTTCGTGCGAGATTAAAAATTTACTTGTACTAAAAGGTCAGTCTTTTTTCCGCTTGAAAAAAGCAATTGAAGAACTCGGGGCCAAAGAAGGAAAAGGTGTAAGTCTTGCACTTGATAATCGTGGGGAGAGTGTGGGATTAACCTTTTATAAATGTAAGGTTGGTCTCTGGCCGGAACTCATGGTGATGCCGGGAGATCGCGGTGGGCGCCGAGTGAATATTGGATACTTTCCCTTTGGTGGAACGGTGATGCTTTATTTACCAAAAAAGTATGAGATACTAGTAAAAACAAATGATGAAGTAACTGCCGGAGAAACTATCTTCGCAGTGATTCCCGATAATATTTAAAAGGTTTTCTGTTATGTTGAATACGCCAAGACGTTTAGCTTTTTTTCTTCCAAACACTTTCACTGCACTTAATATCGCGTGTGGATTTTTTTCTGTTATTTTGGGATGGAAAGGCGAGTTCTATGCGGCTTCAATGATTCTTGTTTTAGGTGCCATTTTTGATTCAGTTGATGGACGTGTTGCGCGCATGACTCATACTCAATCATCTTTCGGTGAGCAATTCGATTCTATTTCTGACGTTGTTTCTTTTGGAGTAGCGCCGGCGTTTCTTGTCTATAATAGATTCTTTTCAGATCTAGGCCGTGTTGGTCTTATTACTTCATTTATCTTTTTACTTTGTGGTGCTTTGAGACTCGCGCGTTTTAATGCGAACATCGATAAAGTGAGTTCAGACTTTTTTCAAGGTCTTCCTATTCCAAGCGGTGCACTTGCGATGGTTGGTCTGGTTTTACTTTCAATCGAATTTCCAGTTATCAATGAATATTCTCCATTTCTTGTTCCCTACGTTTTATTTTTCTCATTCCTCATGATCTCGAACATTCCCTTTAACTCATTCAAAAAATCAGAATGGGTTAAACGTCATAAAAAGCGTGTGTTCTTTATCATCATTATGCTTGGAATTTTAACAGCTGTTAAAGAACAGATTATGATCAGTCTGTTGATTAACATCTATGTATTTGCTTCTTTAATTTACTTCATTAAAAACAAAGGTGCTCTTCAGAATATGTTCCAATGGAAGGGCGAAGAAGATGATGAAAGCGGAGACAATCAGAATGATGAACTCTAGAAATGGATTTCTAGCTTTAGTTTTAACATTAGTTTCTTTAAATTTCGCCCACGCCACAGACCTCGGACAAATTCCATCAGGGGCCGATGTTGAAGATTCATTAGAAAAAGTAAAACCTGTAAAAGAGACAGATCCTTATATTGTAGAAAGTGCAAAAGGGGATGAAGTCGACAATAAACCTATCAGTAAAAGTTCAGGGCCCGATTATCTTTTTCAGACACAACAAGGTGAAATGCAAATCAATCACGATGCTAAAAAAAGTCTGGAAGATATTGGTTACACGACACCAGGAACGTATGAAAATAGTGATAATTTTTTAACATTTGATAAAAAAGATATGGCGAAAAATTTTCGCAAGCATTCAAGTGGTGCCCTTAATATCACATATATCAAAAACGATTATTCGTACGAATCGCAAAACGACATTATCAATAGAACTATTGGCGAAGGATACAAGCACGTTAAAGGGGGAGCTCTTTACGTGAGAAGCGATCAGTATTTCTTCAGACGTGATTACGTAAATACATATTGGAGTTTAGGTGGTGGTATTGGTTATAACAGCGGTCGCGGGATTTTCATTACAGGTGAAAGAAGTGATACGACGTTTAGACTTTGGGAAATTCCTATTGATCTTGGTCTCGGTATAGAAATTCCTATCTATCATTGGTTTAAAATTTCAGGAACAGCAGGACCTTCTGCAACCGTTCTTTATCAAAGCAGAGATGATATTTCTGCCGGTGAAAAAGGAAAAAATAAAATGCAATGGAGCTACGGTCAATTTGCCAATGCTCAATTTAAATTTAACTTAACGGGAATGAGTGATCGTCTCGCAAATCAACTTTTTAATGAAAGCAAGTTAACAAATCTTTGTATGAACCTTGAAGTTCGTTATGAAAACTATTCACATTTTCAGGACCCGATAAAAGTCTCTGGAACATCATTCGGAATTGGTTTTACGTTTGAATATTTATAAGATTACCCTTCAATACAAAGGGACAAACTATCTTGGATTTCAAGTTCAATCTCAGGGAGAGACGATTCAAGGAGAGTTGAATCGTGCACTCAAAACAATTTCTAAATCAGAAGAAATAAGATCAATCGGTTCGGGAAGAACAGATACAGGCGTGCATGCGTTCGCTCAAATCGTTCGCATCGAAATTCCTGTCGATATTCCTGAAGCAAGTCTTCTTCGTGCAATTAATTCTCATTTGCCTCACGATATTCGTGTGATCAACGTCGAAAGAACAACGATGGATTTTCATCCAATCTTCAGTGCGAAGTCGAAAGAATATAATTATGTTTTTACAAATCGCGACAGCATTTCTCCCTTTGCTCACGATCTCGTCACACTTTTTCCTTACGATCTGGATTTTGAGCTGATGAAAAAAGGCTGCAAAGTTTTTGAAGGTGAACACGACTTTATCAACTTTCAATGTACGGGGACAGATGTAGAGACGACGGTGAGAAAGATTTTAAGCTGTGAGCTTATTTATCACAAAGGCTCCGGCCATTTTGGGCACATGCTAGAGGATTATATTGTTTTTCGCATCGTAGGAAATGGCTTTTTGAAACAAATGGTGCGCCTCATGATGGGAGCTCTTTGGAGCCTTGGAAGAGGGAAAATTACCCTGGAAGAGCTTAAAAATTCGTTGAATTCTCCTCTCAAACAGCGTCTGGGAGCGACTGCTCCTCCTCAGGGACTTTACCTGATGGAAGTGCACTACTAAGGTCCCTTTGGGCCTCTTTTAACCCCGCTTTTCATTGACAAATACGGCCCTGTTTAATACTTTGGGAGAACTATTTTTTCAAAGAGGATTTTTATGTCTTACACAGTAAAAAGCGTCAACGGATGCACAAAGAAATTAGAATTTAACTTTGCTACTTTAGACCTTACAAAAGAAATCAAAGCAGCTGTTGTTAGAAAACAAGCGCAAACAAATATGAAAGGGTTCAGAAAAGGTAAAGCTCCTCTATCAATGGTAGAGCAAGTTTATGGACCACAAATCGAATCAGATGCTCTTAACCAATTCGTACAAACTCAATTGTTCGAAGCTGTGAACAAAGAAAAACTAAAAACTGTTGGATACCCAAATTTCGAAAACGTTAAATACGATTCAGGAAAAAGCGTAAGCTTCGATGCCGTTGTTGAAGTATTCCCAGAAATCAAACTTGGTGACTTCGGTTCATACTCATTCAAAAAAGACAAAGTAGAAGTAAGTGCAGACGATCTAGATAAACTAACTAAGAACTACCTTGGATCAAAAGCTGAAATGACTGAAGTGACTGATGCAAATACAAAACTTGCAAAAGGACAATTCGCAGTTTTCAATTTCGAAGGTGTTAAGGAAGATGGATCTCGTCCAGAAAACATGAAAGGTTCAGAATACCTTCTTGAAATCGGTTCAGGACAATTTATCCCAGGATTCGAAGACGGGATGATCGGAATGAAAAAAGGTGAGAAGAAAAACATTCTTTTAACTTTCCCAGCTGATTACCACGCAACTGAACTTCAAAACGCAAAAGTAACTTTCGAAGTTGAGCTTCTTGAAATCAAAGAAAAAAAGTTCCCAGCTCTTAACGATGAACTAGCAAAAGAATTCGGATACGAATCAGTTGCTGACTTCAACGATAAAAACAAAAAACAACTTGCGACTCAAAAAGAAAGACAAGCTAACGAAAAACTTCACCAAGAAATTCTTGAGAAGCTTGTAAAAGAAAATAAATTCGACGTTCCTGCAACTCTTGTTCAGAACCAAGAAAAATATCTTCAAGACGATCTAGCGAAAAACCTTAAGTCTCAAGGATTCAACGATGCAATGGTTGCTGAATACTTCAAGAGATGGGCTTCAGACATCACTACAAAAGCTGATTTCCAAGTTCGTTCAGGATTGATCCTTGATCACCTAGCGCAAGAATTTAAAATCGAAACTTCAGAGTCTGACTTCAACAAAAAAATCGAAGAAAGCGCTGTTCAAGCAGGAATGGACGTTGAGACAGTAAAAAAATACTACTCAGGAAATTCTCAAATTAAGAACAATCTTATGTACGCAATTCGCGAAGAAAAAACTTTCGAAGAGCTAAAAAAGAAACTTAAAATTGCTTAGTTTTTCACAATGAAAATGTAATCAATGAAGGCCCCTTTTTGGGGCCTTTTTAATTTTTATTAAGTTGATTCTCAGAGGGGAGTGTGGTTTTATGAGCCTCCCAATTTGAGGATTTGATTATGAAAATATTAGTTCTTTTTTTAGTATTATTATCCGGCACTGTTGCGCTTGCAGATGACTTTGAATCTGTTTCTAATACATATGAAGCGGCTAAACTTCCAGACTTTCTGCCACACGTAGGAAAAGCACTTCCTGGAAGATGTTTTATGGCCTCTAGTTCAAATAAAAAAATCGCCTCTGTCCTTATGGTTAGTTTTGAAGAAGACGGCTTTCAGGTGGCGCCATACGACGCTGATAAGAAACGTGAAGATATCTTCGATGAGATGAGCTATGAAACTGTTTTAAAGCAATTCCCGCTCGTAAAAAAAATGTTTCTCGACATTAATGAAACTGCAGATGGCGCTGTTGTTTATAAAGAGTCCGGGAAGGATGAATACAGATCAGAAATTCGTGAGAGTGAAAAATACATGATCATGAGAGTGTATCTGAACGATAAAGTTTATAAGAACTGCAATTACGTTAAAAAAGATAATTAAAAATAAGGAAGCCCTCGAATGAGGGCTTTTTTATTGGTTGATCGCTTTTCTTCTCAGATAATTATAAGTCGGATCAAAGAGTGCTTTATTCACGATGAAATAAGTGAGTGCGAGAGCATAAGCTTTTTTCGGATTTAATTCTCCCATGCAAAGAGCATTGTACATCAAAAGATTCACGCCGATATTTCTCACTGCTGATTGTGTTCCCCAAATGCGATCGAAAACATAACGATCCATTCCTACGTCACCAGTGTGAATCCACTCGCCTTGGTTTTTAGCATAGAGTTCGCGAGCGAGCGCCTTAGAAAGAAGTTCTTTTGTTTCAGCATCTGTTGGCATGCCTTTTTCATTCGCGCGATTGTCTTCAATCGGAACCATGAGTTCTTGCAGGCGAATTTTTTCTTCGTCTTTGTCGAGGTATGAGATGAGGTCGTTGAGTTTTGTTTTGAACTCAGGCGATTGCAAAATTTCATTGTAGGCTTTTTCTTCGTCAGCATCTTTCTTTGCAAACATTTTGGAATAACTGATTGCAGGTGGAATACTTGAAGCGGCACCGACAACATAATATTTGATCATCTTATAAGTGTTTTCGTTACCCGGGTTCGTTGTAATGTGCGAGCTGATCAAAATGTTTCCAATATCCAGCAACATATCGAAAGAGAATTTTTTGTACCATTCGAAATCGTGTTTTTGATCGTTGTGATTGTAGAAATAAGAGCCACTACTGATTGCGACTTCTAAAGAAATGGTTGTGAGTATAAATCTTTTATTAGCAGCTAAACGATCGACGTTAACAGTTTTGGCGTGACAGCCATATGTGAGTTTCTCAAAAATTTTTCCACGTTCAAAAGCAGCTTCGTCAGTTGCACCACCAGCTTTTTCTTTCGCGATAAAATTCTCAATATCTTTTTGATATTTTTTAAATGTTTTTACGAAAGGAAGATTTGGGTATTCGCCTTTGATAATGTCTCCGACATGTTCAACGGCTTGCGAGCGATCCTCGATTTTCAAAGAACGGACGAAAGAAATATAAGAAATCGCTTTTTCGATTTTTTCGTCAGGAAGTTCTAGAGGTAAATTTTTAAGAGCATTGAATTCGTATTGATTAAGTTCTAACTTTAAAAGAGTGTCAGAGAATTTGGCATTGCCTTCGAAAAGAAGTTTTACGTCATCTGGATTTGCGAAATCTTCCAGGAGATCAGAGTAAACAATATTGTCTTTTCCTATTTTGGTCCATTCATTTTTCGCGACAAGTTTTTCCAGGTCTGCTTGAGAGATCAATTTTTTTTTGAATGATTCATTTAAAAGCTCAGCATATTTTCTTCTGACTTCATTGGATTTGATATTGAGTTTGCCAAGAATTTCAAGCGTATCAAGTCTTGCTTTAAACGAGTATTTGGAGAGTGTTGTGAGTAGTGATTTTAATTCGTAAACGGCCTTATTGTTTTCAGGAGTGAAGAAATTTTTAACGACGTCGAGGCAAGCAAGCGGACCTTTTCCTTCTGAAGCGATTGTTCGCGAAGGTTTTTCGATGTGATTCACGGAATAGAAAAACGTAAGGGCGAGAGCGCAAAGTAAAAAATATGGGAGAGTTTTTTTCATAAGAGGCCCTATTGATTTATTCTCAATAGGACCTTATCGGATGTGAATGTCTAAATAAAAGAAAATGGAAAAGAGAGTGAAAAGTTCGGGAAAAAGTTGCCGCTTACGACTTGAATTGAATCAAGCTCTCTCTTAAACCAGTGATTTTTTCACCGAGTTCAGCAACGTTTTGTTTTACTTCTTCACGCACATTTTCTGGGGCGTTTTTCATGAAGTTTTCATTATTCATTTTCGCTTCGTATTTTTTGAAATCGACTTCAGTTTTTGCGAGTTCTTTTTCTAGGCGTGAAATCTGCTCTTTTAAATCGATAACACCTTCAAGCGGAACGAAAATTTCCGTGTGAGTCGTAATATTCATGATCGATTTGTTTGGACGGTTGAGTTCTTTGTTTCCAACTTTTAAATCTTTTACACGTGCGAGTTCCTGGAAGTTAATCAGGTTCGCGCGGAAGTAGTTAACAAGGTCCTGGTTGTCAGTGAAAAGTTCAACATTCACTTCATCTTTCGGTTTAATGTTTACGCTTGCACGAAGGTTACGAATGTTTGTCACAACTTCAACGAACTTGTTCATTTGTTCCTGATCTTTTGTGAACTCCAGAGCTTTGTCGTATTCAGGATATTCTTGAGCGATAAGAAGATCTTCGTTTGCTTCTTTTAAGTGCGACCATAGTTCTTCCGTGATGAATGGAGTAATTGGATGCATAAGTGCGAGAATTTTTCTGAAAACGAATTTAAGAACAGAAACACGTTGAGCTTTAACAGCAACGTTGTCGCCATTTAAAATGTTTTTTGAAAGTTCGATGAACCATGAACAGTATTTGTCGTAAACGAATGAGTACACAGCTGCACAAGCATCGTCGTAACGATAAATTTCCATTGAGTCGTTCATGATTTTTGCAGTTGTATTTAATTCAGCAAGAATCCATCTTTCGTGGTGATCAAGTTTATTCATATCAGCGATTGTCGCTGATCCTGCATCTAAGTGCGGTTGAATAAATCTGTATGCGTTCCAAACTTTGTTGATGAAGTTTCTGAATCCACCGATTCTTTCCGGATCGAGGTTGATGTTACGGTTGTAACCAGCACCACTCGCAAGAGAGAAGCGGAAAGCATCTGTTCCGTATTGCTCGATCATATCAAATGGATCGATTCCGTTTCCAAGTGACTTCGACATTTTTCTTCCTAATTTATCGCGAACGATAGCGTGGATATAAACGTCTTTAAATGGAACTTTGTTTTGTGTTTTAATCGACATCATCATCATGCGGGCAACCCAGAAGAAAATGATATCGAAACCAGTTATAAGAACAGAGTTAGGGAAGAATGTATCAAACTTCTTCTCTTTCATCGCTTGTTCGTTTGGCCATCCAAGAGTCGACATCGGCCATAGTCCTGATGAGAACCATGTATCGAGAACGTCTGGGTCTTGGTGAACATTTTTCGACTTACAAGTCGGACATTCCGTTTCGTTATGTTCGCTTGCCCACTGGTGATTGTTGTCACAATAGAAAACCGGAATTTGATGTCCCCACCAAAGTTGACGTGAGATACACCAGTCTTTCGGATCGCGAAGCCAAGAGAAATAAGTATTCTCCCATTCTTTCGGATAGAAAGTTGTTTCACCAGTTTCGACAGCAGCAACTGCACGTTTACTCATTTCTTGTACGTTAACGAACCATTGTTTTGAAATCATCGGCTCGATAACAACACCAGAACGCTCACCATGACCAACCGGGTGCATGTGTGATTTTTTATCTAGAAGAAGTCCAAGCTCCTCTAATTTTTTTGAAACAACGTTGCGACCAACTTTTGCTGCCAGTCCTTTGAACTCCATACATTCTTCGTTGAGAGTTCCGTCTTTGTTAAGAATATTGATGATTGGAAGATTGTGACGTTTTCCAATTTCAAAGTCGTTGAAGTCATGGCCTGGAGTTACTTTTAAACATCCAGTTCCTTTTTCAAGATCAACGTGTTCATCGCCGATGATTGGAACTTCTCTGTTACATAGAGGGATGATCGCTGTTTTTCCGATCAGGTGTTTGTATCTTTCGTCTTCTGGGTTAACTGCAACTGCTGTATCACCGAAAAGAGTTTCTGGTCTTGTTGTGGCCACTTCTAAGAATTGATCGCTGCCCTTGATTGCGTACTTGATATGGTAGAAGAAACCTTGAACATCTTTGTGATCAACTTCGGCGTCTGAAACAGCTGATTGAAGAGCTGGGTCCCAGTTAACGATATAGTCACTCTGATAAATGAGTTTTTGGTTATACATATCAGTGAAAAACTTTTTAACAGCTTGGTTTGGAATTGGATCGAGTGTGAATGTTAAATAATCCCAGTCACAGCTTGCGCCCATAGCACGTTGCTGATCGAGAATTGTATTTCCGTATTCTTCTTTCCACGCCCAGATTTTTTTCAAGAATTCTTCGCGAGTAAAATCGTGACGAGTTTTCTTCTCTTTTTCAAAAACCATTTTTTCAACTACAGATTGAGTTGAAATACCAGCGTGATCTAGCCCTGGAAGGAAAAGAGTTTCGTAACCTTTCATTCTTTTAAAACGAATAAGTGAATCTTGAGTTGTAACGTCGAGTGCGTGACCCGCGTGAAGTTTTCCGGTTACGTTTGGTGGTGGAACGATAATACAGTAAGGCTTGTTGGCCTTTCCTTTTTTTGGTTTAAAGTATTTTCCTTGTTCCCAAGCTTTGTACCATTTTGATTCAGCGTTTTTTGAATCGTACGTTGTAGATAATTCTGTCGTCATAGTTAAGCCTTAATAATTTTTAAAATTTCTTCAATATTGTTTAAATCTAAAGTGTGTTGTTCTTTTGTTGCCAGGTTTTTAAGTTGGATTTTTCCCTGAGCAAGTTCTTCGCTTCCCATTAACGTTACGAACTTGACGCCTTTTTTCTCAGCAGTAGGGAAAACCTTTTTAAACTTTAATGCTTCTAAACTTGTGACAACTTTTAAATTGTTTTTGCGAAGAGCTTGAGCAAGTTTTAAAGTGGCATCTAATCCATCTTCTTCCTGGAATGTGACAAAGACGTCGTTTGTCGGAATGTCGAGGTTTGGAAGAAGATTGTGAACTTCTAAGAAGTCTCTTAACGTCACATCACCAAGTCCGAAACCAACTCCTGGAAGTTGATCTTCATTAAAAATTTGAAGCAGGTTAGCGTAAGCGCCACCACCACAAAGTGCGCGGCGATTGTCAGGGTGTTTGTCGAAAATTTCGAAAACGATTCCTGTGTAGTAATCGAGACCGCGAACGATTGTTGGATCGTATTTTAAATACTCAGTGAGGTTTGCTTTTTTTGTTAAAGTGACAAAGCTCGCAAACGCTTCAGCGATCGCACCCTGATTATTTCTTGTTAAAAAGTTTTCCACAGCATCGAATGTGGACAACTGTAGATAACTGTAAAAAATATTTTCAGCTTCTGATGAAAGACCCACTTCATTCACCATTTTTTGAACAGCTTCGTGAGCGACTTTTTTGGCCTTATCAACAATTTTGTACAGACGGTATGTTTGTTCGTCTGTTGCTTTCATCATCGTTTTAAAAACAGCATCGACGATCGCACGATCGTTTAAAAGAATTTCGAAGTGTGAGCTGTTTGCACCATAGTTTGAAAAGAGTTCAGTTGCAACTTGAAGAATTTCAACTTCACCTAAGCGTCCAGGCGTTCCGAAAATATCACAGTTCAATTGCCAGTGTTCGCGAACGCGACCACGTTGTGGCTTTTCGTATCTCATTAAATTAGGAATTGAAAACCAACGAAGTGGTTTTGCAGACTCGCGATGAACTTGGGCAACCATACGAGCAAGTGTTGGAGTCATCTCTGGTCTGATCGCGACAAATCTTTCTCCACGGTCTGTGAAAGAATAAATTTGTTCGTTGATTAATTCTTCACCAGATTTTGCTTTATAGAGTTCGACTTCTTCAAGAAGAGGTCCATCGTATGATTCATATCCAAAACTTTCTGCTGTTTTAGTCATTACCGAAAAAAGGTAATCGCGCACGCGTTTGTCTTTTGGAAAAAAGTCGCGAGTTCCACGGTAAGGTTGTTTATTGAGGGCCATGAGTCTTTCCTAGAAAAGGGGTGTTTTCAGAGGAAAAATTTAACATAAAAAGGGTTAAAAGTCTTGTAGCCAGTCGGCGTCATTACTTGGTTTTGGCAGATTTTTGAGGTTCGTTGGAGCGTTGTCGTCATTGAGCCAATCTTCCCTGCTTGGTTCAGGGAGAGCAGTCTCTTCATTTTTCCCTTCATCCGTGATGGGAGCGAGAATATCGTCGACAGTTTTCTCTTTTTTCGCTGGTTTTTGAGCAACCGGTTTAACTTCTTTTAGACTAAAAAATTTCAATTCGGCCACTGACTTAATCGCCGGAGGAGTGGCCCCGGTATTATTGATGGCCATGAGAAAGTAACTTTCTTCAATGTTCTTCAAGCTCTCTAGCATCACGGGGACGAGTTCAGCTCGAAGCGTTTCCTGGAAGTCCGGTGAATCGGGGTTTACTTTAGAAATCCAGCGATAAAGCAGTTGAACTTTTTTATCGATTTTTTTGAATTCTAATTTTTCAAGGCGACCGTTATTTTTTTGCAACAAATAATCTTTGAAACTTGGAGTATTGATAAGTGATTCGCAGTCGCGAAGAAGTGCGCTCAAGAACCATGAGATAAATGGGTCGGTCGCTTTTTTAATTCCATCGCGCAATGTTTTAATCGAATCGCCATCGACGGTTGCTTTCGGAAAATAGTCATTTGTTTTAAGCAATGTTTTATAGATTTCAATTTTTCCTACGAGGAAAATATCTTCTTTGCTTAAAAGGCGGGCATACGAATCGATATTGAGAACGATGGGAAGAAGGCTTTCATTGTTCGTTTTTTGTAGACTGTCGATAAGAAGATTGAGTTCGAGCGGAAGTTCTTTTGAACCTTGAATTTTTTTTGTGATAGCAGGAGGCGTTTCTTGCTCTTGTGCGGGCAAGATTCCTGGCAATCCTAAAATTAACAAAAGCAAAATTACTTTACTCATCTCTATGGTTCTTCATCTAATTCTTTTTCCACTTCTTTTTCGGCATCGGCCTGTGTCTTAGGCTTAACAGTTGCATCTGGCTTTGCTTTAAGTGTATCGACGTTTTTGTAATCGGATTCACCTTTTACAATATAATATTTTCCTTTTTCCTGTGTAAGTAGAGTTCCATCCATATTGATGATGTTGCTGATTGTTTTAAATTCAGAAAGAGGAGTGACTGCTTTTTTTCCAATCTCTAAATTCGCAATATCGTAGCTTGGGACGTTCGAATTTCCATAATTTTTTATGAAAGCGATATTGTCTTTATCAAAATCACAGACGAGATGGCCGAGATCATTGAGTTCAGATTTATAGAGAGTTTCACGCTTTGAAAAATCTTTAATGTCTTTTAAAGGGAGAGCTGCCGATGTAATCGCACTTCCTTCTTTTGATCCGTGAATCCCAAAAGTGCCGAGGATGAGATTGTCACCAGAGAGGCAAATCTCTGCTTTCATCATCACTGTCGGAGCTTTGAAAATAATTTCGCTCTTGGAAGTGTTGCGTTTAAATTCTAAAACGCCGATGTTCCCCGTCTCGCTGAGGTCGGTATAATAAATAGTATTCTCATCGCTCATTACGACTTGAGGAATGAAATAAGGATTGATTCGATTGTTGAGCTTGATCGAGAAAGTGAGTCCAGCGCTTGTGGTGTTCTCAAATGTGATTATTTTTCCATAAGAATCGTAATAAGAAAGCCAATTATCATTTAAGAGGAGTGTAGGCGAAATTCCAGAGCCTATTTCTTTAGCAACACTATCACCGTAGTTTGCGATAAAAAGTTTTTGTTTTGCTCGCATTGAATAGAACGTGTGATAGTTTGGATTTTGTTGAATCACAATTTTTTTACGGGCAGAACTTGCAAAGAGAGTGTACTCAGTTCCAATTCCGCTTTTAAGCATTTCTTTGACTTTATAGTTTGTCGAAAAAAGCAAACTTCCGGAACGTTTCTGATAATAAGTAAATTTCCCGTCTTGAGACAGGAAGCGAATATTGTTGATCGCTTGTTTTGTCATGAGTTCAGGCAAAACAATTTTAGCCTCAAGCGAGTTGAAGCTCAGAAGAGAAACTAAAATGATGAAAACCTTATTTTTTAATTCCATAAAGTGTCCATGTATTTAAAGGGTGAAGTTCGCGATAAGCACTCACTCCATTAAAGATATTATGCCATTGAACCAGTCTTGGAGAATGAAGATCATCAATCGCTGCGCGGAAAATAATCCATGTTTCACCATTTTTTACAGTGTACCCATCAACGATAAAAGGCATTGGATGACATTGATTCATGACTGTTCTTTCAAACTCATCAGGTAATAAATCTTCCACACATCCAACTCCATGAATGATTCCATTTGGAATTTTGTCCAGATAGAACTTCATATCAGTAAGATTTTTAATTGTTCTTTCTTGAGTGCCTTTTACTTCGTTGATCATGCTTGTAAATGAATAACGTTCATTTACAAAAGCACTTGGAAAATAATCAAAAACAGGTTTTCCAGTGAATTTGATGTCTTCTTGTGGTTTTTCTTCCCAGATAACTTTTTTATCGCATGTTAAAGTCGTACATGTTTCAGCGCTGTAAACAATGAAGCAACCAAATTTAAAATCCGAGCGCAAAGGATTATATGTTTTTGAGTCTACGATTTTACATTTCGTTTTCGACGGCGCTCCTTTTTGCTGATAAAGGATTTTGGCAATCACTTGATCTTCGCTCAATGGTTCATCTTCTCTTGAACCAGGAATATAAGGCACGCAGGCTTCTTTGTTATTCACGCGATTGAGATAACAAATTTTAAGCGGCCATCCTTCTTCATGTTTAATATCGAAGTTAAGTTTCGCAAAAGTATAACTTGCTTCACCAGCACATGTTTCTTTATTCGTTGCAATTTTTCGAGGAGCAAAGTGGTTAACGAGACGATGAATGTTTGTGAGTGCTTCGTTATCTACGTTGCCAGGGCAATCGTGATAATTCGTAATAAGTTTTGATTTATTGAGAGCATCAGAGATCGCATTACAGTTTTGCAGAGGGAAATCCGCAGGAAAGAAATGATTTCCTTTTGTTTCACAAATTGCAGGTTCACTTAGTAACTTAGCAGCACAGTTGCGAAGATCGGTATTATTGATCTCAGTTTTGTTTAAAAGATTCTGACATTTGTAGCTCAGTTTATAAACAGGAGCTTCGCCATTGATAATTTTATTCCACACATCGCTCTTTAAATAATTTTCACAGAAGAGGGCGGGAGATGTGAGGTTGTTGCAAAGGTTATCCATGTACGTCCTTTGCATGACTGGAATTTTGCCTTTGTAAAAATCAACAGTCTTTTGCGATTTTGATTTTTTGATTGTTTGTTGAATTCGGCATAAGTAAGGCGTGAATGAATTATCCAGCCATTCTTTGTGAATCACTTCACACTGAGAACTGTTTTTAGGAACAGAAAATTTAATTCCTTCGATTGTCTTTTGAAAATTAGCGTCGCTAAAAAGAGTTGAGAATTCTTTATTGTTTAAACATTTCTTTTTATAAATCTGATCGAAGAATTGATCACGTGGTATTGAAGCTGTTTCAATAATATTATCTTTGCCTTTGTAGTCGATCAGAATATTAGTGGCATCGCCATCAGCTGTCTTAAGTAAATTGTTTTCCAGGCTCGAGAGAAATTTACATTCATCTTTTTGAGCAAGACGAAGATATTTATCATCGGAATGGAAAATGAGTGATCGAACAAATTGAGGATCGAGTTGAACATCTTTTAACGTCGTGAGATCTTCAACAGTTTTTAAGTTCGATTGAATTTTGGTTTTGTTTTGATCGAATTGTTTTTTGTGAACTTCTAAGAGGCGCTCTAAACTTTCAACGATGCCGGGGTTTTCGTCTTGTGAAAAGGCCCTACTGCTAAAAGCAGTAAGGCCTGTAAGGATTATGATCTTACAAAACTGATTTAGCGAGAATAGAGGCGATGTCTTCAACTTCAAGGTTTTCCGTTTCCTTTACATGAGCTTTAGACGAATTAAAGTTAATCATACAATAAGAACACGCTGTAGCCAATTTGTTAACTTCTTTCTCGCCGATATCTTTCAGACGGTTGTTTGCGATATGTTCTCCTTCTGGAAGTTCATACCACATGTTTCCACCACCCATACCACAGCAGAGTGCTTTATCTTTGCTTCTCGCCATTTCTTTAATCTTAATTCCCTGAATAGAATTTAAGATAGCACGAGGAGCATTGTATTGACCGTGGTGACGGCCTAAATAACATGGATCATGGAAAGTAAGTTCTTCGTTAACTGGTTTCTCGGGATAAAGTTTTCCAGTGTCGATTAGTTCAGCGAGAAGTTCAGTGTGGTGAACTGTTTCGAACTGACCATCATCAAACTTAGCGTACTCTTTTCCGATTGTGTGCAGACAGTGAGGACAGTGAGTAACAACTTTACCAAAATCATACTGTCTCATGTTCGCGATGTTTTCGATGGCGATTTCATAGAATGAATATTCATCACCAAATCTTCTTACAGGATCACCGTTACATTTTTCAGTTTTTCCCATAACAGCGAAACTTACGCCCGCTTTTTTCAGCATGGCGATTGTGTCTTTAACAACTTTTTGGTTTGAACCATCGTATGAACCTGCACAACCAACGTAGTAAAGATAATCAACTTTTTTACCAGCTTCGATCACTGGAACGTTAAGACCATCGGCCCATTTGAAACGATCGTGTTGAGCGATCCCCCATGGGTTACCCTGATTTTTAATTTTGTTAACAGCGTCTGCAGCAGCTGGAGGAATATCACCAAGAGTAAGTGCTTTGTAGCGTTTTGCTTCCATGATGAGTTGAACGTGTTCAATGTTTGCGGGACATTCTTCCATACAAGCACCACAAGTTGTACAAGCATCAAGTTCGTTTGAAGCGAAGATCGGAGTGTCTCCCCAAATCTCAGCGTCTTTTTCTCCTTTTGCCATTGTATCAAAAGCGAGATCGCGAGTTTTTGTAATGATCTTTTTTGGATCGAGAATTTTTCCAGCGAGATTTGCCGGGCATACTTGAGTACAACGTCCGCACTCAACACACGAAAGAAGGTCTAGATTATTTTTCATTGTAAGTTCAGAAAGTTTTCCAAGACCAAACGTTTCAGCGTTTTCATTCTCAAAGTTCATTGGATTTAAAACACCACCTCTCCTTGCTGGAGTTACAAGAGCTGCAAAGGGAAGAAGAATGATGTGAGAAAATTTTGAGTAACCGATACTTGCAATGAACACCATTGTGTTCACCATGTGAAGGAACCACAATGTTCTATAGGTATAAGCAAGAGTCATATCGTTGAAATTGAGTTTCGAAAGAACGAGAGCGACAACCCATCCAACTGGTGACCAGTGCATTTCATTGATAGGGAAGTGAACACCAACGATACGTAGACCTTCAATCAAGTAACCTGCAACAACAAGCCATACAAGCATTGCGTACATGAATCTTTCCTGATTAGGTCTAGTTGCAGAAAGATACGCTGGCTTTTCAATGTAACGACGTTTGAAAGCTAATGCGATTCCGGCAAGAACCATCAATCCCGCAATGTCTGCAAGAAATGAAAGAATGATATAAGTTTTTCCTTGAAAAATTTTCAGCGGAGTATCGGCGTGAATCGCAACAACGTCTGTTGTAATCCACAAAATCAGAAATCCGTAGAAGACCAATCCGTGAAAGATCGCTACGTTTTTAAAACGCGGAACTTTTCCAGTGAAGAACACTGTGTGGAAAAATCTAAGAAGATTTGGCTGTTTAGGAATTACATTTTCCAATGCTTCAACCCCACCACCTTTTGTGACGAATTGAATTTTGTTATAAATTCCCTTAAGCATGATCGCCGTACTGATAAAGAAAAGTGTGTACATTAATATTTTAAATACGTGTGGAATGTTCCACAGCACTTCTCTCGTGGCGAGCGTCGCTACATCTCCCATAAATTCTCCTGAGTATTTTTATCAATTATCAAATTAATCCTACTAATAGGATAGTGGAGAATCGCAAAGAATTAAATGAGAAATTTAGCTAATTAAGGCATAATACTAAAGAGTCACTTTTTTTAATTTGAGATAAATGATGAAGCTCGGAATTTTTAACCTTCTCGTCGTATTTTTTGCCCTGGCCGGGTGTGCTCGCGTTCAAACTCTGAATATGGAAAAGCACGCCTACTCAGAACGTCCCCACCACATTATCTGGTTTCAGATTGCAGGTTTTTCAGAAGAACATATTCCTCTTTTGCGCTTTAATATTCCCGACGTAAATTATAAAACGAGCCTGGAGAAGGTGGATTGCGCTGGGAAAATGTGGAATTTTAATCTTTATGAATTAAGACCGGATGCGAACAAAAGTTTTCTTTCTCAAGTAAATGGATCGAAAAATATCAAAGGACAATGTGAGGATTTTGAATCTCGACCGGTTTGGGATTATCTCACGGAAAATGGATATACTTCCAGCGTGTTTGAAAATGGGGCCACTGACGATATGAGTTTAGAGCGCGGATTAAAATGTCCACAAGCTGGAGTGGTGAATACGAGTAAGGTTCGTTTTTACAGAATGGGGCCGGATGCCACGAATTTAGAAGGAACAGGTAAAAAAGCTTTTCACTATCAGGATTCACTCGCGACAATTCAAGAAAGTTTATATCCGGGTCTTTACTACGATAAATCTTGTCAAAAAAATTTATGTTACTCGAGTATTTCAAATAATTTTAAAACGCTTTGGGGACAAATGATCAAAGATCAATCTCAGACGTTTTTCCTTATTCGCGATTTTAATTTCTTCAAAGCCTTAAAGAAAAAAGATATTACTTATGCAAAAGAATCTTTGCAGGAAGTTGAACGTATCATTAGCTGGATTAATTCGCTTAAGCGTGACGATGTTCTTGTCCTTGTTACAGGAGCGGAATCAATGGATATCGAATTCCCGAAAGAAGGAAAAGAGTGGGCAGAGTTTGAACGTTCAGGAAAAAATATTCTTTATAAGAACGCTACACTCATGTCGCCTGTTCTTGCGAAAGGACCGATGTCGGAAAATTTCTGTGGATTGTTTGAAGAATCTGAAATGTTAAAAAGAGTGATCTATCGTCCGGAACAAAAGAAATTTGATTGGGATTTGATCAATCCGCTTTAGTTTTCGAATTCTTTTCTTAGAAGCAAGTAACTCGTTTTACAGTAATCACATTTAGTTTCGATTTCTTTTTCGTCTGGAGCGAAAACTTGATCGATACCACTTGCTCTGATGACTGAATGAACACCTTGAACCATACGTTCTCTCGAGCATGAGCACTTAAACTTTACTTCTTTTGAACCTAGAAGAAGTAAGCCTTGATCTTCCAGATGTTTTTGAATTGTCTGGTAATCGTCTGTGTGTTTTGCAAAAAGAGCATCGAGACTTGGTTTGATTTTTGCCCAATATTCTTCGAGGCTCAACGTGTAGTTTGTTTCAACTTTTTTGATGTCGATGACCGGAAGTTTCATGACCATCACACTTTGATCGCTTTCATCAGTTAAAAAGATTTCACTTTTTAGCTGGTAAGATTCTCTCAAAATACTGTTTACGATTTCATGAAAACCAATATTGTCGAGGGTAATGATCGAAGTATACGGATGAGCTTCGTTTGGAATTGTCTTCACAACTCTACATCTTCCAGTGATGCTTTTTGGAAATTGATTGAAGTCTTCAGGTAAAAGCAACGTGCGCATTTGCCCTTGTTCGCTCATCTCAATTTTCAATCTGAAATAAGGCTCATCTGAGTCGATGTAAACACCGAGTCCTTCACCTGGTTTTAGATAAGAAATCATTGGCTGAATTGAAAGAACGGCATCGCGGAAATATTGAAATCCGCCACCGGTATTTTCGTGGATAACAGCGAGGTCTTGAATCAACTTTTGCCCTTCAAAGAAGTGCACAGTGAAGCCCGCATTTTGATCAATAAAACTATACAATCGACTTTCTGAAAGCATAAAATGACATTAACAAAAACCGTTCATTTTGTCTTGGAGAAAAGCGTTGTTAGACGTGATCTTTTACCAATCCATTGAAGATCTCACGCTGGCAGAAGTTTCTGCAAAACCGCTCATCATTTGTCCAAGTCCTCTCGTAGCGGATGGCCTTCGCAGGCTTATGCCGGACGATTCAGAAATCATTACGATTTCGAAGTGGGTCACTGATTATTTAAAAAAAGAAAATCAAAAACGCTCGAATAAAGCAGAATTAATGCTCAGGCTTTCGTCAGTCTGGCGTCATTATTTTCCGAAAGAAGAATCGCATTATTTTTTTAAATCCTTCGAGATGTTCACAGATCTGCGTTCGTTTTCTTTGAACCTGGAATTGCTCTCTGAGTTTTTAAAAGAGATCGATCCGGTGACAACGAAATCTATTTTGCTTTTCTGGACTTTTCTGGAAAACGAAAAGTTGATTGATGAACATAAAAGTTATCAATTACTTTCTGAAATCGAAATTGATCGTCCGCTTTGGATTATCGGTTTTAAGCATCTAAGTGGAATTCAGATTGATATGCTGAAAACCATCGGAGAAAAAACAGAAGTGAACGTCTTTTTTCCGAAAGAAGTTTATACAGAAACGTTGAATACGGATTGGATTCGTTGGTTGGTTCCGGAAAGTGATGTTCAATTGGAAACACCAGAAAGAAGATTGAAAATCGCTTATTTTCCGAAAAACAAATTGAATGTTGTTTTGAATGCCTTAAAAAAGCAAATTCCGCAATTTGATATCGCGCTTGCAAGCCCTCACGTGAGTTTCAATGCTAAACAAGAAGTGAATTCGCACGGACAATTTTTAAAATCGCCGGAAGATCTTTTTAGCATTAAACGCGAAAAGCTAATTGAAGAATTTTCTGAAATTCTTGAAAAAAAGTCTCTTCTCATCGAAGAGATCAATAAATTGATCGAAGAGAAAAAACAATCGGCTTTAGAGGGCGAAGATTATATTCGTTATAAAATTCTTCTCTTACTCACTGATGCACTGACTTTCTATGGAGAGTTTCAAACATCGGTAGATAGTTTTGCACTTAAAGTTCTCAAGATGATTCTTGAACTTAATTCACCTCGCGTATCACTTGCCTCTTTAACGGTGCAGCCGCAAACACGCCTGCTAGATCTCAATGAACTTCCCTACAAAGAAAATGATTATCCACTGGCGATGATTGCCACTTCTCATTATGGGCCACTTAAAACAGGTGAGAGTAAATATAGTGAGAAGATGATTGAAGCCTTGCGAGTAATTGCTCCGTTAAAAAGATCGGGACTCGACTTTGCTTATTTAAAAAGTGAACTGATGCAGACACTCTCTGATGCTAATAATATTTTGTTGATTGAAGAAGGATTAGAACTTGTCGATCTTGCCTGGAGAGAAATTCTTAAAGAATTTTCACTGGAAGTTGTCACATTAGAAGTCGATTATGAATTGAAAGAAAAAAGGGATTATCTAAAGGCTAAGATTAAACCTGGTCCTTATGCAGTTAAAAATTTCTCAGCTTCAAGACTACAAACTTTTATCGACTGTCCGAGAAAATATTATTTTTCTTATATAGAGAAAATTGACCATCGCCCGGAAGAAAGGTTAAAGATCGCTGCAGATGAAATGGGAACGATCGAACATAAAATTATTGAGAATTATTTTTTAGGAAAAAGAATTAACGAAACTTTAGTTTTTGACCCAAGTGAACACCGCAAGCTTTGTGAAACTGCTTTGAATGAATTTATCTCTCAACATAAAATCATACTCAACGAAAAATCGAAGCTCACAACTTATTTCGAACTTGTTCACTACACTCAAAACGGAATTGAATATTTAATTGAGTATTTAAAATCTCAAAACGCAATCAGCATTGAATTTGAAAAAGCTCTTGGAGAAAATCCATGGGGCATCGTTGGTTCAATTGACTGTTTAGTTCATTTGCCAGGCAATAATGTGGCCCTTTTTGACTTTAAACGTTCGGGAGCGGCCATTGGTTCTAAAAAAGATACTTTGCTTTTTGATAAAGTGCAGATCTGGATTTATCTCCTCATCATGATTCGTCATCAGCAAAAAACGGTTCATACGTGGGGTTATCTCAATTTATCTGAGATTGAGGCGTCTCAAGTTTATAACGAAGAAGAGTCTCCTTTACTCAGCGAAAAAATCCTGGATGATTTTCAGGCGCTCATGCTGAAGAATATTGAAAATCTCAAAACGGAAAAAACGTTTAAAGGACAACCTCGTTTAAATAAGATTTGCGATTTCTGTGAAGTGCAATTGTTCTGCGATAAGGGGAGTTGCCTGCAATGATCTCCAATCAAAAGAGAACTCCAAATCCAGAACAAGAAAAAGCGATTTTCCACTTTGGAGGAAAACTTCTTTCCGCTGGTGCAGGATCGGGGAAAACATTTGTTCTTATTGAACATCTCATTTTCCTTTTAAAAGATATTCAGCAAAAAACTCCGCAAGCTGATTGGAACAAGGGAATCAGTTCAGGACTTTCAAAAATTGTTCTCATGACTTTTACAAAAAAAGCAGCCGGCGAAATGTCGGTGAGAATGATGAGAAAAGTTGAAGAACTCCATGCTGAAGCAGAACTTTCTGGAGACGAAAAAGAGACTGCTTATTGGGAACTCGTAAGAAAAAATCTTTCGTTTCTCAATATCACGACGATCCACGGGTTCTGTCATCGATTGTTGCGACTTGGGTACTGGAGCGATTTCCCTTCAGAAATTAATCTCGTTTCTTCAATTGAGCATCAAGATAAAATTCAAAAATTATTTGATAAATGGTTTATGCAGAAGAGAACTTCACTTGACCCACTTTTTCTCGCAAGTAGTGGACCGCTTCTTTCTGCGATGATTGAAATTTTTTCTTCTCCTGAACTTCGAGTTTTATGGGCCAATCCTAAAATTCCTCAAAGTGCAGAAGCAGAGATCGATCAATTTTTTACCGAACTCTTAAAAGTGAAAGGATACAGTGATCTTTTTGAAGAGAGTATTGATCTTGCAGTCGATGCTAAGGAAGAAAAGAAAAAATGGTACGAATTGCTGACTCAATTTAATGAAGTTTTATTAGCTCAGGGAAAACTGAGTGCAAAAAATTATTCAACCTATAGCGATTTCTTTAAAACGATTTCGCGTTTCCCTCCGACAAATTCAAAAGAAATTTCTTCTGTTCAAAAAGAAACCCTCGGGCATATTCGTGACTTAAAAGATGATCTGAAAGATCTGGTTGAAGACCTAAAAGCGATGACGAGTGAGTTTGAAACTTATCGCAAATGGGTAACAACGATCGCTGAATTATTCCAGTTTATCGATTCTCATTATTTTGATGTCGACGGATTTTCTTTCTCAGATTTGGAGTACTATGTACTTCAAGCGTTGAAGAACCCAGAAGTGACTCAGAAAATTCAAGAGAGCTATTCTTATTTTATCGTCGATGAATTCCAGGATACCTCATACATTCAATTTGAAATATTAAAAGGTCTTATTGGAAGTCATCCGGAAAAATTATTCTGTGTAGGTGATAGAAAACAAGCAATCTATGGATTCAGGGGAGGAGAGCTACAGGTCTTTTCCGACTGTGCTCAACTCTTGGGTGCAGAAAATAATTATTTCTTAAAAAATAACTTTAGATCGTTTAGTTCGATCATTAATTATAATAACGAACTTTTTGAAAAAGTTTTTCCTCTTGGACTTAAGTTCGAGGGGCACGATCCACACAGCGTTCAAATGGAAGCGCAAGTTGTTCCCTCAAGCAATAAATCAACTGGAACTGTTGTCTCGCTAAAAACAGAAGTGAAAGGTGAGGGCAATGATCACGATCTTGATCAACTGGAAGCAAAAGTTCTCAATGATCAGATTCAAGAGCTGTTAAAAAATCCGGATTATCAATCAATTTGCGTTCTTTATCGCAAACTCAAGCCAAGTGCACTTCTCTTAGAATTGTTTTTGGCGAACGATACGGCCTTCAATGCACAAATTAAAATTCAATTTGTTGATGATCCTTTGATCAATCTCTTTTTGTATTTAATTGAACTCTATTTAAATCAACACGATCAAAAGAAAAGAGCAGCGACAACATTGCTTCTTGAAACTCTTCTTCGCGTCTTAAATGTCACAGATTTTTCTGCTGATAAAGTAGAACAGTTTTTTCTTGATCTCAAACTGCTTGGATTGAGACTTGCTTTCCATAAATATATCTTTTCAATTGGAATTTCGAATTCTTTTCACGCACAAAACGCAGAAGTGATCGATGCGATCTGTCGCCTCACTAAGGAAGATGTTGCAGGCGTCTACCATCTCCTCAAAAACGGAGAAGGTGAGGATTATGCCTGTGAGATGATGAGCGGTGAAAGTGCTGAAGGAAAAAAACGCATCACAATTATGTCGGCCCATGCTTCTAAAGGATTGGAGTTCGATGCCGTTCTATTGGGAGGAATTCACACAAACGGGCGCTATAACGGAATGAAAGATCACGTTGGAAAATTTCCTCACAGCTTTAAATGGAAAAAATCTTTCGATCAAAAGAAATTTTTTAAATCTCCTTTTTATCATTTGGAATCAGAAATTTTAAAACTCAAAGATTTTTCAGAGAGCAAACGTTTACTTTATGTTGCTTGTACGCGAGCAGTGAAAAATCTTTCTTTTGCCAATTTGTGGGCAACTGTAAAAGAAGCACCAAAGGATTTATTCCTTTATGACAACAGCTGGATTCAAGCACTGCGCTTGATGCTTACAGAAGAACAAGAAGCAGTTCTGGAAAATACGCATGAAAGAAGAGTCGATATCTCACTCATGCAACAAGATTCATTAGGAATGCTTGCGCAAGAAAAACACAATGGCCTTGGTGCAATTGCCGAATTGTCGGTGACGAGACTGGCAAGTATTGCCGACTGTCCATTCAAATTCTATTTACAAAATATCTGCAAAATTGAAGGTGAAACATCTCCTCAATCATTTTTAATCAGCGATGAAGAAATGGCAGAAGAAGTTTTTTACTCATCAAAAAAACGTGGAACAGAAGTTCACGGGTATTTGTCCAAGTTATTTTTGAATCAAATCACGGCTGATCAACTGCCCATAAAAGAAAAAGAAAAAATTAACTGGGCCTTTGAACAAGCGGCAGACTTAAATGGAAAGTTTGAATTCATCAGCGAGCGCATGATTAAATTTTCCTTTTTCGGGCAAATGATCAGCGGAACTCCGGATCTCATTTTCTCCAATGAAAAAGAGCTTGTTGTTTGGGATTTTAAGACAGGCGCGCGCGATGAAGAGAGTGAAACGAGTTACTGGTTTCAGTTGATGAGCTACGCTTATGCGTACGGAAATCTTAAGCATTTTACTCCGGATACCGAAATCGAAATGGCCTTGCTTTATGTTGACCAAAAAAATCTTATAAAAAAGAAGATCTCATTAAACGAAATTACTCAAACATTATTTGGATACTGGAAAAAAACTGAGTCGCTCGATCAGATTAATCCAATTCATTGTTCAAAATGTGAGTACTCATCCATCTGTCAAAAAGGCCAAAAGAGAGGCAAAATCGCGAACTAGTTGCGGGCCATCTGGTCTGTGTTAAAATCATTAGTAATTCAATTCAGTGTATGAATGATGATTTTAATAAGTAGGATGCGTATGAAATCAAAACTCTTGTCCCTGTTCGTTTTACTCTCACTTGCTCTATCAACAAAACTCTTTGCTAGCGAAAAAGACATTTACGAATTCTCGTGGCTCGATCCAGACAAAGAAGTTTACGTTCTTCAAAATAGAACATTCAGAAAAGCAGGACATGTTCACCTCAATGCTGGTGGTGGTATTACAACTTCCGGAGCTTTTGTTAACTCAACAGCAATTCAAGGAAGAGCAGGATATTTCTTCACTGAAGATTTTGGGTTTGAAGGTCTTTACTCTAAAAACTCAGGTAAAGAAAACGACACTGCAAAAGGTGTAAGAAGCTCTGGTGTTCAGGGGACAGGTACAACACCATTTAGAAGAATCGTCGATAATTACTGGGGGATCATGGCACTATGGTCGCCGTTCTACAGCAAGATCAATACATTTAATAAAATCGTTTATATGGATTGGATCTTCGGTGTTGGTTATGCTCAGTTAAAAGAAAAAAACAATAAGCTTGCATTCCAAAGTGCAGCTCTTGCAGATGTAGAAACAGCAGAAAGTCACAGTGGTGTGATTTGGGAAGTTGGTCTTAAATTTTATCTAAGCCAAGAGTTCAGCATCCGCACAGATTTAACATCAGTTCTTTATAGCGCAAACAATATTTCGACTTCAGGTAGTTCAATGAAAACGAACTACGATGCGACTGTATCTTTAGGATATTCATTTTAATTAGGAGAGAAACATGAAGAAGTCATTCTTATCACTTTCTCTGCTGGCTGCGATGACCTTAGGGACAGCTGAAGCCTCTATTCAAGGCGCGTGGAGAATTTACCAGAGTGGGGACAAAAGCAAATACCCACAAATGGTTTCGGAGTTGATTCAAGAGAAAATGTATTTCAGCTCGATTCCTTTTTTAAAGGAATATCTGGCGACTACAAATAGAGTAAACGATGCAGCTGTTGATAAAGTTGTAGACCAGCTTGTTACAGAAGTTGGTGTAAAACAATTTGAAGTCCTTCCAACAAATATTCTGGAAAAATCAAATGCACCGACGATTCGTTACATCCTTGCTAGAAAAGCATTCCGTCAGGGAAAATACGATCAAGCGATTAAATACCTCGATAAAAACATCGAAGATTGGCACCCGGTAAAACCATTTGCTCTTCTTCTTGAAGGAAGTATTTATTCTGTCAGCAAAAAAGAAGACCAGGCAACACGCGTTTTTAAAGAGTGCGTGGACGTAGCTGAAGATCACATAAAAAAAGAAAAGAACAAAGATCGCTTGAGACAATTAAAGATCAGTAGAGACTACTGTATTGTTGGTATTCCACGTTCTCAGTTTGCGATTCAGAAATTCGATGCAGCTTACTCAAGCTACCTCGACTTGGAAAAATCATCATACATCTGGCCGGAAATTCTTTTTGAAGAAGCCTGGAACAGTTTCTATCTAAAAGATTACAACAGAACTCTTGGAAAGCTTGTTACGTATAAAGCACCTGTTTTTAACTACATTTTCAATCCGGAAGTGGAAGTTCTGAAAGCACTCTCTTATATGGAACTTTGTTTGTGGGACGATTCGAAAAATACAGTTGAAGCTTTCTATACGAAGTATGAAAAAGACTACGATGTTTATAAAAAATACATCGATTCTATGGGTAAAGACTACAAACTCTACTACTCACTTGTGAAAGATCACAACGATGGAAAGATCAGAAACAATAATATTCTTAACACAGCATTAGCTTCAATTGCTCGCGATCCAGCTTACCTGGAACTCTATAGTTCATTTAATTCCGGTCGCGATGAAATCGAGCGCATGAAATCAGTGAACAACGATAAAATGAGAGCAGTTCTCAACGAAAACTTGAGAGAAGCACTTAATATGCAAAGAAATCTCATTGGAAGTTATATCCGTGGACAACTGCAATTATATGCAGCTCAAATCGTAAAAGCGTTTGAGGACATGAGTTATATCAAGCTGGAAGTTCTCTCAAAGAGAAAAACTGAATTGTATGAAGATACATCTTTCCGCAATACAGATGGACGTGCGAGAGGAAATATCGCTCATTTAAAAAGAACTGATAAACAATACTTTTGGACTTTTAACGGAGAATTTTGGGCCGATGAATTAGGAGACTATGTCTTCTCGCTCAAATCAGAATGTAAGTAATTTATGAAAAGAAAAATCAGCTTCCTTTTATGTCTAAGTTTTTTATTCTCAACAATTGTTGTGAGCAATATTGCCCGCGCCGATGTTGAACAAAGACGAAGTGAACTTTTAAAAGTTTTAGACGAAGAACTTCGCGAAGTAACTCGTTTAAATAAACAAGTAGGGGCGCAAAGACCGGACCTCATGCTTCGTATGGCTCAAATTCTCCTCGAGAAAGGTCGTCTTTTAAAAGATCAGGAAAACCAAAAATATCTGGAAATCCCGGCTGCAGAACGTGAGAAAGGAAATAAGGACGATGCTTTCAAAGAATCTCGTCGTTATTTTGAACAGGCACAAAAAACAGTTCTTGTTCTTCTAAAAAAATTCCCACGTTTTGAAGATAGAGCTGATGCGTATTACATCCTTGCTTACAACGCAAAAGACATTAAACAAGAAGAACAATCAAAGAAGTATTTCCAAAAAGCTCTCGATGAATCGAGAAGCGGATCGATGGTTGCTGATAAGTCGAGAATTGCACTTGCTGAAATTTATTTCAACAAAGGGTCTTTCGATAAATCGATGAATCTTTATGAAGCTGCTTTAAAAACAAAACGCGATAAATGGTGGACGAAAGATGCTTTCAACTTAGGTTGGAGTTATTTCAAGATGGGGAAATACGATAAAGCTATTTCGACAATGCTTGAGTCGTATGAGCTTTCTAAAAATCCAAAATTCATCGATATGTCTAAGAGTATCGAACGCGACCTTGCTTTCTTTTACACAGAAGCAGGGAAGTCCGATGAAGCGATTGCTTTCTATAAAAAGAACGGAAAGAGCGTTTCAGAAGTTATGTTGAAAGTAGGACGTTATTTAAAAACTCAAGGGAAGTTTGCAGCTGCAGAAAAAACTTTGAGTGACGGACTTCAATTCAAACAAACTGAAAAAGAAGAAACAGAATTCGATGTCGAACTTTTAAGTTTGTATGAGAAATTTGGTAAAGATCAAAAACATCTTGAAGCTTGTCGTACGTTGGCAGCTCAATTCTCGAAGGGGAATTTGAATGCAGAACAAATTGAAACATTAAAATACAATGTTCAAAAAATGTCTGCTCTCATTCAACAACAATTGGTTGCAAAAACATATGAACACCAGGGTGATATTCGCGATAAAAAAGCGGAAGCGGCCAATGAATATTTCATGATCAATGCCCAATTAAATCCGGCAAAATCGCAGGAAGATTACTTCCATGCCGGTGAGACGTATTTTGCTATCGAGAAATTTGATAAAGCAGTTCCCCTCTATGCTGAAGCGATCAAACGCTCACAAAAGAACAATGATAAAAAGACTGAAGCTCAAGCAAGCAATGCGCTCATGGTTTCTTTGGGGAAAAATGTTAAGAAGGGAACAGTTGATGAGTACATGATTCCCGCTTACGAAAGTTTCCTTGCAAGTGATCCAAAAGGTGAGAAGTCGAACGTTGTTTATCAACGCCTTTTCTCAGCTCACATGGATAAAAAGAATATTCCTGCGGCAGAAAAAACATTATTGAACTACAAAGCAGCTTTTCCGAATGAAACAGATACACAGGAAAAAATGCTTGCGCGTATCATGGACACTTATAAAGATTCGGGTGATAAAGCTGGACTTAATAATTGGGTAAAACGTATTGATGCCGGTGAGTTCAAAGTTAATCCAGAGTATGCAAAAAAAGTAAAAACACTTGTGCTTGGAATGCAGTTTGAAAAAGTTGAACAAGCGAGCACGAAGGGAGATAAGAAGGGAGCCCTTCGCGGTTATCTTCAAATTTACAAAGCACCGGACAGTGATGCTGAAGCGAAAAAAACAGCAGCATATAATATCGCCGTTCTTTTCTATGAAACAGGTGACTCAAAACAAATGTATGCATGGGCAGATCGTTCAGCGAGCATGATGAGTGCTGCTGACTTAGCAAAGTTTGAAAAAGATTATATTCTTTTTTCAACAGATCTTTTCCAGCGTCGTCAATTTACAGAGTCTGCAACTTTGAGTGAAAAAGTTTTCGACAAAATTTGTTCGACTGATTCAAAAAACAAACGCGTTTTCTTTAAGAATGCGAACGTTATTTATCTGGCAGAAAAGCAATTCGAGAAGAGTAAAAACCTCCTCGCAAAAGCTCCAAAATGCGGATTGGGTAATGAGGTTATTCTTCCAGCATATCTGGATCACTTAAATGAACTTGCGGCTTCAAGCAAGTGGAGTTCGTTTAACGACATCATTAAATCGCTCGAAGTTTCAAAAGACATGTGGCCGCAATTGATTTACCCGTCATCGCTTCTTGCAAACGAATTGGAAAATATCGGGCGTGTCGATGATGCTAAAAAAGTTCGCAGTCGTATGATGTACTACTACGACAACGCAAAAAAGCAAAAGATGGATATTCCGCTTGAAGGCTTGGATGCCATTTCTCTTATTCGTTTAGGTGCATTAGAAGAGCAGTTGAAAAAATTAAATTCAAGCAAGCTCGCTTTCCCTGAAGCTGAATACAATAAAACATTGAAAAGTAAATTTGCTCAACTCGACCGCATTACAACTGAAGCTGTTTCTATTGCAGAAATGGGATCGGGGATTGGTATCGTTCGCGCTTACCGTTACCTCGTAAGCGGACACGAATCACTTCGCAATGAGATTATTAATTTCTCTCCGGAAGGAAAATCTCCAGAATACGTTGCTTCGTTTAAAAAGAGTATGGCGAAACTTGCTCAGCCTTTAGAGAAACAAGCGGAAGATTTTAGAGCAACAGCAATTAAGAAAATTGAGAAAGAAAATATTCTTTCGTCAGACAACGCCTGGTTCCTGGTTAAAAACACATCGTTTATTCCGGAATTTTATAGCGAAAACGGAGCTGCCTTGATGGATAAGGCGGGTGGAAAATGAAAAAATTATTACCTCTATTATTGCTGCTCACGGCCTGTGCGAGTACAGAAAATTACAGAAAGAGTGCAGCTGATGAAAAAGTTAAGCCTGAAGATGATTACAGTTGGGTAGATCAACTTAACTTCGATAAAAAAACAGAGACGAAATATCAAGCCGACAAAGATGAATTCGATATTTCATCTGAAGAAGCAAGCCATGCTCTTGTTAAAGAATCTCTTTCAAGTTTGCCGGCAGCTCGTTTGGAAGAAACACTGTCAAAGGCAAACGATGTTTTAACGAAGATGAATATCAAGTGCTACCAAAATAAATTTGATGAAGCACTCAAGATGGCCGACGATCTTTACAATCAATACAAAAATAATACGAGTTACTGGAACCAGCTTGGAACATGTTTCTATTTAAAGGACGATTACGCAAAAGCGATTCTCTTCTACAATAAATCGCGCGACCTCGATAACAAATTTGTTCCACCGGTAAATAACCTCGGTGTTGTTTACGTGAAACAAGGAAAATATCAAAAGGCATTAGCAGCTTTCAAAAAAGCTTCAGACATGAGCACGTTTAGTGTGACTCCAAATTATAATTTGGCAGAACTCTATCTGCACTTTGGTACTGTTGGAAAAGCACTGCCTATTTTCCAGGGACTACAAAAGAAAAGTCCACAAGACATCGAAGTGAATTCTGCTCTTGCAACTGCCAATTTATTAATGGGTGATTATGCAACAGCGATTCAAATTTATGGAACGTTTGATAAGGCCACACTGGCAAAACCTGGGGTTGGGTTAAACTATGCAGTGGCACTGAAACTTTCGAATCGTCCAATGGACGCGCAGACTGTTTTAGGAAACGTAACTGCCGCAACAACTGCTGATTTAAAAGATTATGCTCAACGAGTAGATAAATTTATCAGGAACTAATTATGAAAATGTTATTAGCACTTACTTTAATTTTTGCTTCTCTTCACGTTTTTGCAGAAGACACAATCGTTGAAGGAAAAGAGACGACAGTTGGAAATAAAAAAGTTGTCTACACTTACAAGCAATTCGAAAAATTTGATTTTGATGATCTGAACATCGAAGGGGATACGGGAGCTCCAAATGATCTTTCTATTTCTCCGATTCATGAAAAACGTTTTACGAATCGTCTCCCATACCGCAAGTCCTTCACTGTAGAGATTAAAAAAGGAATTGAGCGCGTTCGTTAATTCTCTTAGTAGTGGCCATCTTTTAGGGCATATGTTCCCTCTGAAACGAGCAGAGGGAACACCATAAATCAACGACTTAATCTTTAACTCTAATTCTTTCAAGACTATCGTTTATACTACCTTCATGAGCCTATTATTGTCTTTGAAAGATCTATCGATTTCCAAGAATCTGACCAAGTTGAAATTGGCCTTGCTCATTTCTTTTAGCGTTTTGATGCTCTTCCAGTTCCTTGTGGGATTTCGCGATTTCGATGATTATCTGATCGTCTTTATTTTTGTTCTGTTCTTGAACGATCTCTTTTACAAGATGACGAAACCAGCGACGACTCTTTATCATCACGAAGAACGAGTGACTCGTTTGATTATGTCTGCTGTATTTTTAGTTCTCTTTTCGCTGCCATTTGCACTCGATTCATTTAACGTTTCAAATGCAGCTCGTATGACAGTCTATAAATTTGGATTTGTTTTATGGGCACAGATTTTTTTGCTCGATTCGTTTCTTCATTACAAACAAACTCATTCGAAACAATGGTTAGTTTTCACTAACACAGCTGCTCTTTTAATTCTGATGGGAGCTTTCGCTGTTTAAAAATTAAAGATAGTTCTCAGGGAAAAGAGATCTCTCAATTCCTTCAATGAAAATATGAATGCACTTGATATGCACTTCTTGAATGCGATCGCTGACATTCGAATCAACGATCAAAGAAACGTCGACCATATCTTTTAATTTCCCGCCACCTTTTCCAAGAAGACCAACAATCTTCATTCCTTTTTTCTTAGCTGCTTCAACAGCGAGAAGAACGTTTGGAGAATTTCCTGAAGTAGAGATTGCGAGCAGAACGTCGCCTTTGTTTCCCCACGCCTCTATGTAGCGAGAGAAGATAAAATCATAACCATAGTCGTTTGAAACACAAGTCATGTGAGAAGCATCGTTGATGGCCATCGCCGGAAGAGGTGCACGTTCTTTTCTAAATCGTCCCGTCAGCTCTTCCGCGAAGTGCATAGCATCGCACATTGAACCGCCATTTCCGCAGCTAAAAATTCTTCCGTTGTTTTTATAACTCGCAACCATCAAGTTGATAGCAGAGTTGATATTTTCAACATTAGTTGAATTACCAATGAAAGAGTTTAAAACTTTTTGTGCGTCAGCTAGCGATTCAGCGATAAACATGATTAAGCCATCTCTTCTAGTGATTTTTTAATTTCGTCTTTACCTTGAACTCCAACTAGAGTTTTAGAAGCTTGTCCGTTTTTAAAGAAAATCATTGTTGGGATACCACGGATTCCATATCTCTGAGCTAACTCAGGATTGTCATCAACGTTAACTTTTACGATTTCTGCTTTTTCACCTAATTCTTTAGCAACTTCATCAAGTATTGGTCCAAGTACGCGACATGGTCCACACCACTCAGCCCAGAAATCTACTAGAACTGGTTTGCTTGCTTTTAATACATCATTTTCAAAATGCGCTACGTCTGTTTTATTCACTGATCCCATAACGGACTCCTTTTATAGTTAAATTCCATTCTACCCAAGTCATTCAGTAGTTGGAAACCTAAAAATTTTGTGCTTTGCTTTTCAATGGCCTGTCACTAAGATTGATTTATGGATAGAAAGTATCTTCTTGAAAAAGCCATTCGTGTCGCAAAGTTAACTCGCCTTATCGCTAAGGCCATCGACATTTTCATTGTACTTTGTTTTTCCATTTTATTCTATCCTGTGGGACTGATTCTAGGCATTGTCTACATCGCGCTTTCTGATGGGATGAACAATGGCCAGTCAGCCGGTAAACGTTTCATGGGCTTTGCAGTGAAGTCACTTGAAGACGGTTCACCGTGTTCATACAAACAATCTGCCATTCGCAATTTACCTTTTATTCTTCCACTCGTTCTTGCCATTGTTCCTTTTTGGGGATGGATTCTCGGAGGAATTTTAGGAATTGCTCTCGTTGGTTTAGAACTTTATTTACTCTACAATTTAGATTCAGGTCATCGCTTAGGTGACGTAATGGCCGACACTTCTGTAATGGCGAACGACGATAATTTCGTCGGAGTCAAGAATAGAAAAAGCAGTTGGTTCGCAACGAAGACTACCACTATCTAATTCTAAAATTTTTTGTTATTTTTAGCCTACACAATTCAAGGAAAAAATAATTATGTCTACAGATAAAAAACGTCTGATTATCGTCGACGTCTCAAACTTTATATTTCGTGCTTTCTTCGCTATTCGTCCAATGAATGCTCCGGATGGAACGCCTACAAATGCGGTCTATGGAATGTTCACAATGCTTTTAAAACTTTTAGCGGATCATCGTCCAACACATATCTTTCTTGCTCGCGATACGAAGGGCGGATCATTTAGAAATGAACTCTACTCTGAATACAAAGCCAATCGCAGTGAACCACCGGAAGATCTTATCCCACAGTTTGCTTTAATCGATAGATTGATAAAAGAAATGAATTTCCCAACTTTTTCGCATGAAAATTTTGAAGCCGATGACATCATTGGTTCAGCATGCGTGCAGTGGAAAGAACAATTTGATGAAATCTGGATTGCTTCAGGTGATAAAGACCTTATGCAATTTGTAGGCGGGAACGTAAAACTTCTCGATACGATGAAAGATAAATTGTATTCACCGGATGATGTTGAAGAAAAAATGGGTGTACGTCCGGAACAAATCGTCGATTATCTTTCAATCGTTGGTGATACATCCGACAATATTCCAGGGATGAAAGGAATTGGCGCTGTCGGTGCTGCAAAACTTTTAAAAGAATTCGGTACATTTGAAAACATTATTGCAAACAAAGATCAGTTGAAAGGAAAAAAAGTCATAGAAGCTTTCACTGACCATTTAGAGGCAGGACTTCTTTCAAAAAAACTTGTTCAGATTACAACAGATGTTGTACTCGGACACAACAGCGAAGAGACTGCAATTCATTTTTATCCGACGCCAGAGTTGGAAAATTATCTAAAAGATCTCGGTTTCAAATCGGCGATCACAAAAATTCAAGAAATGCGTTTTCAATACCACTTATCGCGTGAATCGGATAAGCTCGTGAGCGGAAATGGCGAAGACAATACGCCACCAGACAGTACGCTTTTTAAAGCGGCAGCAGCGCCAGATGTAACGGTAATCGAAGTTGATGAAAAAAATTACGATGAAATCATCGCCGGCGTTTTAGAGGTAAAAGTTTTTGCTCAATATGTGCTTTACAGCAGTGACGATATTTATGCCCGTCAGATCAGCCGCATTTATTTTACGACGAACGGTGAAACCGTTTATTCAGCTGACGATAATTTTACAAATCAAATTGTGCAGAAAATTTGGGCCAATCCTGAAATTGAAATTATGAGTGATAACCTCAAGCGTGATTGCGTTTACTCAATCATTCAAAAATTAGATTTCAAAGCAAAAGGTTTTGATATTTCACTCGCGCATTTCAATATTAACAGTAGCACTCGTCACGAACTTGATATTTTGATGAAAGAGTATCTGCAAAAAGAATTGAGTCTCGATGAACACATCGCCAATGCTGAACGCGCTCAAAGCATTTTCCACCTGGCTGAGCAATTTAAAAAGCGTTTAGAGTCTTTGAAAGTAATGGAAGTGTATAACACGATCGATTTGAAGATTTTCCCGGTCCTTGCGAGAATGGAGAGTGCGGGAATTTCTCTCAATGCCAATTACCTGCGCGAATTTGAAGTTGAACTTTCAAATGAAATTAAAAAAGTTGAGCAGGATATTTTTGCGATTGCTGAGGCAGAGATCAATCTCAATTCACCTAAGCAGGTTGGAGTTCTTCTCTTCGAAAAACTACAATTGCCAGTGATTAAAAAAACAAAGACAGGTTATTCAACGGACGCTGACGTTCTCGAAGAACTCGATGGAATGAATATGAGTCCAGTTCCTGGATTAATGCTCACACATCGCGAATACGGAAAAATTCTTTCGACGTATGTAAGAGCTTTGCCTGAACTTGTGAATCCGACTTCAAAGCGCATTCATACCAATTACAACATGACAGTTGCACAAACTGGACGATTGTCTTCGACGAATCCGAACTTGCAGAATATTCCAGTGAGAAGCGAGATGGGAGAAAAAGTACGTAAAGCTTTCATCGCAAAACCAGGAAAAATTTTATTGTCTGCCGATTATTCCCAGGTTGAATTGCGCTTACTCGCACACTTCTCTGAAGATCCGACAATGCTTAAATCATTCCAGGACAATATCGATATTCATGCACAGACAGCTTCGGAAGTTTTAGATATTCCTTTAACTCAGGTAACAAGCAATGATCGCGCAAAAGCGAAGGCCGTGAACTTCGGTCTAATGTACGGACAATCTTCATTCGGTCTTGCTTCCGCATTGAAAATTTCTCGTACAGAAGCGAAACAGTACATCGATAAATATTTCACGCGTTTTAATTCGATTAAAACTTTTCTCGATACCTTGAAAGATAAAGCGGAACAAACTGGTTACGCAGAAACTCTTTATGGAAGAAAAAGATTTCTTCCAGACATTCATTCGCAAAACAGAACAATCAAAGCGCAAGCGGAGAGAATGGCGATCAATAGCCCGATTCAGGGAACTGCTGCCGACATTATCAAACTGGCGATGATCAACATTGATAAAGTGATGACAGAGAAAAATCTGAAATCAAAAATGTTGCTTCAGGTGCACGATGAACTTATTTTTGAAGTGGAAGAAGATGAGTTGGAAGTGATGAAAGAAATCGTTCGCGATGGAATGGAAAATGTTGTCGATCTTCGTGTTCCGCTCAAAGTAGATATGGGAATCGGAATCAACTGGTACGATTTGAAATAGGAATGAGTGTGAAAATTATTTTATGCATGCTTTGTCTTTTTGTTTTTGTAGGTTGCTCGAGTATGAGTGTGGAAGAATGCAAGACTACAGATTGGGCCTCTTACGGAGAAAGTGATGCGAACAGAGGATGGATAAATAATTTTTCACACTGGGAAAACGTATGTCGCGAATATGGAGTTCAGCTCGATCGCAAAGATTACGATCTCGGTTATCAAAAAGGACTAGCGCAATACTGTTCATTTCAGAATGGGTATATCGTGGGAAATGAAGGACACCCTCTTCCAAAAATTTGCCCATCAGAAACTCAAGAAAAATTCACCAAAGGTTTTATCGAGGGTGAAAGATCGTATCAGCAGAAAGAAGCACTCGAACAGCAGACAAAAATTCTGGAAGAAAGCCGCCGTCCAGAGCGAATGACTTGTCATGATGATAGCGATTGTCGAATTTTAGATAAATGTGATTACGGCAGATGTGAAAAGAGCGGGAAAAGTTGCAGCCACCACAACGACTGTGACGTCGTAGGCAGCTGCCATTTCAATAAGTGCAATTTCTAATTTTTATTTGTAGATAAAAGTCACCGGCAATTTAATATCCGGATTCAAACTCTTCGTAACCGGACAAGTGTGCGCGATTTCTTCGAGCGTTTTTCTTTGATCAGTCGTCAATGTTGCCGGCATAGTAACAACCACCGTAAGTTCTGCAATTTTTCTTGGAGACACTTGCATTTTCTTAGTTACCTCAAAGTTCGTGCCTCGCATGTCGATATTGTTTTTCTCAGCGTAAATGGCCATTGTCGTAACGATACAGCTTCCCAGAGCAGCACCTACCAGATCAGTGGGAGAGAAAGCTTCTCCGCGTCCGTTATTATCCTTGGGGGCATCGGTGTGGATCCTATTTTGAGAAGGTCCATGGATAAGTTCGCAGTGTTTATCGCCTTCGTAAGTCCCAGTCATCGTCACCATATTTCGCTCCTCGCTTTTGATTCAATACACGGGCAAATCATAGCGGAATTTTCGTAAAACGCCAAAATGACGCAAGCTGAAGTCTATTTCTAAAAAAATTTTAAAATGTACCCTTGACGCCCAAAAATATGATACCACTTTGAAGTATAAAATTTTTAACTGGAGGAAGTATGCAACTAAGACCATTACAAGATCGCGTTGTTGTTCAACGTATAGACGAAGAAACAAAAACAGCTGGCGGGATTATTATCCCTGATACTCATACAGAAAAACCCTCACAAGGAAAAATCGTTGCTGTTGGTTCTGGCTACAGACTACAAGACGGTTCAGTTCGCAACCTTGATGTAAAAGTTGGCGACGTTGTTCTTTTTGGAAAATACTCTGGAACAACTGTAAAAGTTGACGGAAAAGAAGTTCTTATCATGAAAGAAGATGAGATCTTGGGCGTTCTACATTAATTTATTTTTTTAAATCACTAGGAGATATATATGGCTAAGGAATTAAAATATTCAGAAGACGCAAGAACACTTATTCTAAGCGGTGTTAATCAACTTGCTAACGCAGTCAAAGTTACACTTGGACCAAAAGGTCGCAACGTTGTTATTCAAAAATCTTTCGGTGCTCCTCACATCACAAAAGACGGTGTGTCTGTAGCGAAAGAAATTGAACTAGAAAACTCATTTGAGAACATGGGTGCTCAAATGGTTAAAGAAGTTGCTCAAAAAACTAACGAAGATGCAGGAGACGGTACAACAACGGCAACTGTTCTTGCTCAAGCAATTTACAAAGAAGGTGTGAAACTAGTTTCTGCTGGTCACAACCCAATGGATCTAAAACGCGGAATCGATCTCGCTGTTACAAAAGTTGTTGAAGAGCTTAAGAAAATGTCTAAGCCAATCAAAACTTCAGAAGAGATCGCTCAAGTTGGAACAATCTCTGGAAACAACGATCACGACATCGGAAAAAAACTTGCTGAAGCAATGTCTACAGTAGGAAACAACGGTGTAATCACAATTGAAGAATCAAAAACTGCTGAAACAGAACTTAACGTAGTAAAAGGGATGCAATTCGATCGTGGATACCTTTCTCCGTATTTCGTAAATAATCCGGAAAAAATGGAAGTTGCATTCGACAATGCAATTATTCTTATCACTGATAAAAAAATTGGTTCAATGAAAGAACTTCTTCCTCTTCTGGAAAAAACAGTTCAATCAGGAAAACAACTTTTAATCATCGCTGAAGATATCGAGGGTGAAGCGCTTACAACTCTTGTTGTAAACAAACTACGCGGAACACTTCAAGTTGCAGCTGTTAAAGCTCCAGGCTTCGGTGACAGAAGAAAAGAAATGTTAAAAGATATCGCAACTCTAACAGGTGCGACTGTTGTTTCTGAAGAATTGGGAATGTCACTTGAAACTTCAGGCGTAGACGTTCTTGGTTCAGCTAAGAGAATCACTATCGACAAAGAAAACACAACTATCGTTGATGGAAACGGAAACAAGAATGATATCCAAGCTCGCGTTGGAGCAATCAAAACTCAAATCGCTGAGACAACTTCTGACTACGACAAAGAAAAACTAAAAGAAAGACTAGCTAAAATCGACGGCGGTGTTGCTGTAATTAAAGTTGGTGCTCCTTCAGAAGCAGAAATGAAAGAGAAAAAAGACAGATACGAAGACGCTCTTCATGCTACTCGCGCAGCTGTTGAAGAAGGAATCGTTGTTGGTGGTGGATCAGCTCTACTTCACGCTTCAACTGTTCTAAACGATCTTAAAGGTCGCAACGAAGAAGAAAACTTCGGTATCAGAATCATTAAACGCGCTCTTGAAGAACCTCTAAGACAAATTGCTCAAAACGCAGGTCTTGAAGGATCAGTTGTTGTTAATGACGTAAAAGCAAACAACGATAAAAATTTCGGTTTCAACGCTCGCGATGAAAAATATGAAAACCTAGTTGCAGCAGGAATCATCGACCCAACTAAAGTTGTTCGTTCAGCTCTTCAAAACGCTGCTTCAGTTGCAGGTCTAATGCTTACAACTGAAACAATGATCGCAGAACTTCCAAAATCTGATGCTCCAATGGGAATGCCAGGTGGTGGAATGGGCGGTATGGGTGGAATGGGCGGCATGATGTAAAAATTTAAATTTTGCCCCATCTCCGTCGTTGAGCCTCAAACTTTTCGACTGCGACGTACTTAAGTACGCCTCCGTCTCAAAGTTTAGACTCACCTAGGAACTGAGACAAATTTTAAATTTTCGTTCTACTAAAGCTTAAATTTTCTACAAGGGAGTCTTCGGACTCCCTTTTCATTTTTCAGATACTATTCCTCGTGTTCTAATTTCTTTAGAGCGAGGTTTATATGTTTCAATTCAATTCACATCATCCGATGATTTATGTTCACGACCTTTCAAGAGCAGTTGCTTTTTATCGCGACATACTCGGCTTCTCTGTTCGTTTTCAGCATGGAGAGTTTTTTGCGAGCTTATTTCACAAAGAAAACAATTTGAGGCTCGATCTGCATCCGACTGAAGCAAACGGAAAAGATGTTGGTTTTGGCACAATCATTTATTTCGATACAAAACATTTCAATGAAACATTCGAATATCTAAAATCGAAAAACGTAAAAGTAGGTACACCAAAGCGCGAAGGCGATAGTGGACTGTTTGTGAGTTTTTGGGATTCAGAAGGAAATACATTAGGCCTTGAAGAAATCAAATAGGAGTTTAGATGAAATCATTAATTGCCATTGCATTTATGTCGATCGGTTTTTCTGCTTACGCTTGCCCAAATTTTTCCGGTGAATACGTCAACGATGAATTCGGAACATATTATTCGATTTCACAAAGCGGATGTGAAAACATTCAATTTATCTATGATGAAGGAACTGTCGACAATTCTATCGATGGAAAAGAATATTTAGTAAATCAATACGACGTTGTTGTTGAAGAAGGAAAAGTTCTGGCGACGGTAAAAATCTATTCAAGTTATGAATGGAAAAATGATCGTCTCATCAATAAACAAAGATCAGAAACGACTTACGCGAATGGCGATATTGATCGCGATTCAGGTTGGAGTGAGTCATACCTCAATAAGCAAAATGACCTTGTCACGGTTTCCCATGGAAAGGATGGAAAAGAGACGAACGTCGATCATCGAGTAAAGTAGGGAGCTTAAGCTTCCAGTCTTAATGAGCATTCATAGTAAAAATTATAGCGTTGAAGCATGAAATCTTATCATTTCTTACATATTAGAAAGACGTAGTGCTTTTTCGTTGCATGAAAATGGATTCGGGTGATTAAATATCTTAGATTCTTGGTACACGACGGATGGTGTACTTTAAATCAAAGGAGATGGTTTATGGACATGATTTTAAGCGCAGGAATTTGCATCGCGATCGTTGCATGCGTAATCGAAATCTCATCAATTCAGCTGTCATTATTCAAAGAAAATATTCGTATCAAAATTAAGCAATAATTATGAAACTGCTATTGGCATTTATCGCGCTCACCTTTTCTCTAAATACATTTGCCTGTCCTGATATCTCCGGAACGTTTAAAGACGAAGATGGAGAGCTTTTAACGATTGTTCAAACAGCTTGCTCGCAACTTGTCTGGACGGACTCGGAAAGTTCGACAACATTGATTGCTGACGGTGTTGAAAGAATTGTTGAACAAGATGGTAAAAATGTAGCTTACGGGAAATCGAGTTTTACGAAGAAAGACTTCATTCTCGATCTTAGAGTGGTTTATGGCAGTAGTGTTCCTACGGATTATCCGACTCGTTTTTTAACCAGCTACCGTATTGATAAATACAATAACCTGGTGGAAAAAATTGAGTCTACACAGGGAACGAGTTACGTAACATTTAGAAGACAAAAATAAAAAGGGCCCGAAAGGCCCCTTTTTATTTCTACTTGTCCTGTACGTAGACGATGTTGTTGGTGTCTTTCACTTTGATCTTCAAAAACTTTTCTTCTTCCGCGGCCATTTTAAATTTTCCACCATTCAGAAGTTTTGAAAAAACATTTTGCATGACCGGAGTCTTCGGCATGTAGTAACCGTGTTGAGACCCAAGTACTCCAGAGAGATCAATATAAGTTGCTTCTGGAACGAGCTTAGTTTTAATATCGTCGCGTTTTCCAGGATAATTATCAAATCCAAGTCCCAATCTATAATGAAACGGATCTTTATCTTTTAAATCAAGAACGTAAGAAAGTAGAAGAACGATATCGCGATTGTTCATCACAACGTTTTTATTTTTTGCGAGATTAAAACGCGACAACCATAAACGATGATCAACTAGAGGGACGTCTGCACTCGCTGAAATATAGTTTTCAAACAATGGCGTTTCTAAGTTGTATTGATCCTGATCGATAAATTTTTCAGTGAAATCTTTGAGCACTAAATTTCCCATGCTATGGCAGAGCAGGTTGATTGAGTGATAAGCAAAAAAATCGCGGTGAGTATCTTTGAAGTTTCTGATTTCAACAAACGATTGAGCAAGTGGTTCTGCCGTGAGATCGGCATTGGCAACAGCTCTTGATAAAAATGAAGACCATGCATCCCAGTGAAGCATGACAACTTTTACATTATAGGAACTCTCAAGGACCGAAAGTTTATCCCATTCTTTTTCCATGTAGTGATTGCGACCGTGAACATAAAAGACGATGTTTTTATCCGGAGACTCTTTTGTAAATTTTTCCAGAATATCGCCCATTTCAGAAATCGCGTGAGGTGTTTCTGATTCAGATGTGTAAAGAGCAATCTCTGCGGATACGACTTGAGTAAATAAAACGAGAATAATAAATAATATTTTCTTCATGCTACTTTAGTCGGATATAGGAAAAAAAACTTGAATATTTTTGTTTGGTAGGGTCAAAAAATTGTCGTCTGACATTTTCTTTTGACACCTAAACTGGGTTATCAGGTGCCCTTTCGTCCCTAGGGATTCTGCCAATCAATGTGTTACATAGGGGCACGATATGGCATGGACTCTGCAATTGTATTAAGTATGAGATCAAGGATTGGTCTCAAGGATTTTCAAGGATGATTTTAAATTTTTAGGAGCTTTAGGATGAAGCAAACGAAAGGACTAGGATTGGTCGCCCTCAACATTTCATTGGCAGCATTTACAATTCTTGGTCCAATGACGGCGTTCGGGACCACTCAATTCGGAGTCTCTTGTCCCCAAAAATTTATTGCGACAGTTACTGATGTAGAAGACGTTCAATCGGGAATGTTTCCAAAAGTCGAAGTCAGTTTTCAAGTCATCCAGAACTTAAAGGGTAATGAGATTTCCTCTAAAAAAATCCAGGTTGTAAAAGACGGGCCAGTGCAATTTAAAAGCGGCGAGATCTATACTGTAGAATCTCGCGATGAATGGCTTTGTTCGGCAACATTGTTTTCAAAGAACTAGAAATTAAAAAACAAAGCTAAGTTACGAAACCCTTCCATGGATGGAATACGGGTTCAGTATTAAGTGACTCTTTTTTTACAAGGAAGTAAAAAATGGTACACACAAAAAAATCGGCCGTAAGTATTATCCCCCTCTTACTTATGGCCATTTTATTGTCTCCGAAAGCACACGGATACACCTTCACGCAAGACTTTCAAAAAGGCTATTACTGGCAAAGTTTCCCCATAAAAATGAGCAAATTTGTTACAGATCCAAACGACGGAGCGTTGTTAGAACAACTCACAAACAAAGCCGTCGCTCAATGGGAAAATGCTTCGGGAAAAAATCTTTGGGATTTTTCAGCCGTTCAAACATCAACTTCATATTCTGGAAATTATATTCGCTGGTCAGACAATTTTGGTGCAGAGACGGGTTACGATCCAAGCAAAACATTAGCGATCACAATTCGCTATAATCAAGGAACTTACTTTCAACAAACAGTCATTGTCCTGAATGGAAGTTTGAGTTACCTGAGACAAAACTTTGGTAATGCTTTAGAAACAACCATTCTCCACGAAATCGGTCACACTCTTGGTCTCGATCACTCTTCATCCGATACTGTTATGGCCGCGAATTTAACTTCTTTCACAACTCTTCAGCCTGATGACATTCAAGGTGTGAATGCTGTTATTGATGAAACAATCAAACGCCAATCGACGGGTTATGTTTCACCTTACTCAGCTTCGAGCTCAGAAAAAAATAGTATTGTCCCGACTTGCGGAACAGTTGAGGACATCAACAAAACTGGTGGCCCTTCAAATGGAGCAACGAACTTTGTCGGATCTTTGCTTATTGGATTTCTGGCAATTGCCTTCGCAAATAAAAGAAAGAAACAAAGAGTTTTTGTCGGCCATTAAAAAAGTAATTTTTGTTTTAAAAGTGCCGATAAAAATGGCATGAATGAACAAAATACACCCGTTATAAATTACATTTTTTATCTTCAAACTAAAAGCGAACTCGATAGTGGATTCTATCTTCTCGCTGACGTGTTAAGCAAAATCAACATCAGTTTGCTTCCTATTTCTGCTGATGATTTAAAAGTCATCGACAAAAATAAAAAGCATCATGTGATCTCAATCAGAAATGATTTGTCATCAGCGATGGCCTTCAATCAAATCAGAAAAACATTTTTAGATACGGCTCTGGCTGCAGGAAGAGTTGCTCTTTTTGACATCAGTTCTTTTTCAGAGATCGATGGGGCAGCAAAATATGAAAATAAAAATGTGTATCGTTACTTTCAATTGCCACAAAATTTAAAGCAAGTGGCGATGACAGTGGCTGTAGATTATTTCCGCGACCGCAACATGCAAGCGGAATGGCCGGGCGGAAGAAGAGCGAAACTTCCTTCTATGGAAAACGAATCATAAAATATGAAAGTAAAAATAAGTGAAGACACTCAACGAATGCTTATGCTTCTAAAGCTCGATGCTAAACGTCTCTTCGAGAGAATTAAGTATCGCGCTCCGGAGTACATGTATGAATTTTCTTTAAAAAGAACCCGCGATCACTTTCCGGAAGTTTTTAAAAATCGTTACGACACTACAACGATTAAAGAACTGATGTTATGCGGACAAGAGGTTCTCGCTGGTCTCGATCAATTCTATACGAAAGTGGATGAGATGCGCTGGTATTTGAACCACACACAAGACATGCCAAATAGAGTTGAAGATCGTCTTCACGGCCACATTCGTGAACTTGAAAAATTTTACGAAACTCTCAATCTCTACATTGACGTTGAAATGGGACTAGTTGCAGAACAGGCCCATGAAGAATTCACAACGGAAGAAACGCCATCACCAACTATTGAAGAAACCATCTTCTCTGACGATAATTAGGATTTATGAAGCAACTTAAGAACATCACTCTTTTAGTTATGGTTCTCTCTATTCCGTTTGCACTGTCTCAAACGAGAAAAGCTATTCCGGCCGGACGATATGAGGCCCTTTCGGGAATCAAAACTGCCCATACAGCAAAGAGCGACAGTGCACTTGCCAAAGATTCATTAGGATTGTTCTGGACTGAAGTGGCGAAACATATTCCACAAGGAAGAAAAGAAAATGCTTATTTTACATCGAGCCCGATTGATGCCAATTTCAAAGCGTTCTTCTCCTCAAAAGGGGTTCTTGAAGCACATGAACTCGACAGCAAAGTGAATATTCTCATGAGCGATAACATCAGTCGCGATGGAGAGTTATTTAAAAAATTTAAAACGAAAGGAAATCTTCTTATCCTGAAAGATAAGCGTCCTCTCAAAGAGGTTGTGAATCAATTTGGACAATACGAAGTTCTCGTCTATCAAAATGAAGCAGACAATAATTTTTATCTGCTAAAATATAAATAACCTCGCAATCATCTCAAGTATAATCTTCCACCTACTAGACGAAATTTTTTCGCTTGAGATAATAGTGTTATGAAAATCTTTTCTCTGTTATCAATTCTCGCACTCAGCGTACTTTCGTTTGGAAGTAGAGCAGAGCTATCTGAAGAAGGATTTTTTTCCGGAAGAATTTCCCGCATTAACAAAGACATTTCTGTCGTGCGAGTAAAAGTCGATTTCGACAATATCAAATATCTCAATCCAAAAGATAAAATCGAGTTCTGGGATGAGAAAAATACAACACAAAAATGTAAAGGGTACTTAGTCGCGCGAACAAGTGATTACCTTCTTGTAAAAGTTCCAGAGATGGCCTCTTGTGAAAAATATCTCTACTTCACAACTGGTGCTTACTTTAAATTTTACAGCGAAGATCTCTTGAACAATGTAAAGATGGGCCGTGAAGTTGTAACGATTTTGTTAAAGAAGCGCTTAGCCGTTGCTGGTCAGATGGATATTAAAAACAAAGAGATCACTGCTCATGTTGAGAGAGTGAATGCAATCAATGCGCGTTATCAGGCTTTGCGCGATAAATTGGACCAGGAATGGCAGAAAGAATTACATGCGCTCGATGAAGACAAGACTTACGCAGTAAGATCTTACAAAGATTTAGAAAGAAGACGGGATGAGATCGATCAAAAGCTTGAGCAGTACAAGATCAAAGACGAAAATCTTACACTCGACCGGTGGTCTTTAGACACCAATCTCTACTTCAAAAAATAACTGAAAATAATTGATCATTGAAATCATCTATTCTAGACTTACCAGATCAAATTTAAAGGTGGAATAACTATGAAACTTTACGCGTTAGTTTTATCTCTTTTATGCTCGCAAGTTTTTGCGGCCCCATTGGGAAATTTAAAAGCTCCAAAAGGTGGAACATTTAAAGTGCAGTTGGACTCAGCTCCTCCAACTTTGAATGCTCTTTCATCGACTGATTACTATGCTTCTCTTGTTCAAGCAAAAGTAATGGAAACTCTTCTTACTAAAAATATCGATACGTATGAGTTCGAACCACTACTTGCAAAAGAATGGAAAATTGCAAAAGACGGAATGTCTTTTGAGTTCACTCTTCGCGACGGAGTAAAGTGGCACGATGGAAAACCTCTGACAGCTGAAGATGTAAAGTTCAGTTTCGATGCAATCATGGATCCATCAAACAAATATAAAACGGCTGCAAAAAAATCGTACTTCGAAAATATCAAGTCAGTAGAGATCGTTGGACCCAATAAAGTTAAGTTTACGGTGGCGAAGCCATACTTCGATAACTTCAACGTTATCTCAACTGGCCTTTTGATTGTTCCAATGCACTTGTATAAAGATCCTTCAAAAGAACAAGAAAAAATTCTTAACAAGACTCTTGTTGGTACAGGTCCATACATGCTCCAAGAGCTTGACCGCGCAAAAGGAATTGTTCTTAAAACAAATCCAAACTGGTGGGGAAAAACAGATCCTAATCAAAAAGGAGCTTATAACTTCGATACGGTTAACATGAGATTTATTTCTGAAATCGATGTTGCTATTCAAAGAATGGAAAACGGGGATCTTGATTATCTTGAACTTGGAACAGAGTCGTTCATGAAAAAAACGAATGGTCCAAAATGGGGTAAAGATATTTTCAAAGTTCAAATTCAAAACAAACAAGACGGTGGATACGGATTCATCGCTCTTAACTTAACGAACCCAATTCTTTCTTCTAAGAAAACGAGAGTGGCCCTTTACCACCTATTCAACAGAAGAGAGATGATTAAAAAATTCTTATACGACAGATCACTTCCGGCGACTGGTCCACTTTATCAACAAAGTGAATACGCTGATCCATCAGTGAAGCCAGTTGAATACGATCCAAAACTTGCTTTAAAACTTCTTAAAGAAGATGGATGGGAGCAAACAGCTGGAGAAACTGTTCTTTCAAAAAAGATTAATGGAAAGAAAACTCCGCTTACTTTCACAATTCTTAACCCAAGTAAAGATCTTGAAAAATATCTTACTCTTTACAAAGAAGACGCTAAAAAAGCTGGTGTAGATATCGAAGTTAAATTCATCGAGTGGAACGCGTTCTTAAAACTTATCGACGAAAGAAAATACGAAGCCGCAGCTCTTAGCTGGAGTGGTGGAGACGTTGACTGGGATCCAAAACAAATCTGGCACTCGGATTCAATCGCTAACGCTGGTTCAAACTACGTAAGTTACAAAAATCCAAAAGTAGACCAACTTATCGATGAAGCGAGAGTTATCATGGATAAGAAAGTGAGAGTTAAAAAACTCAGAGAAGTTTATAAAATGATCGCTGAAGATGTTCCTTACCTTTTCATGTTCAATCCAAAGTATAAGTACTATGGATACTCAAAACACATGGGGAGAGAGAAGGACACTTATCAGTACGACACAGGTACAAATTACTGGTGGCTGGCAAAGCCATAAGAGGGGCCTGAGTTGTTTAACTATATTTTAAGACGTCTTTTAATAATGATCCCAACGTTGATTGGGATCACTCTTATTTCATTTGCCATCATTAACCTCGCGCCGGGTTCTCCTATTGAACAAAAAATTCAGCAGATGAAATTCGGCGGCGCTGGTCACGAAGGTGGGAGCAGTGGAAAGAGCAGTGCTGTTTCAGAAGAAGTTATTGAAGCACTAAAGAAACAATACGGATTCGATAAACCCATTCACGTTCGTTACTGGATTTGGTTAAAGAATATTTCTCATCTCGATTTCGGAGAAAGTTTTACTTACGAAGAACCAGTATTAAACGTTATCGCAAGCAAAATACCAGTGTCGCTGCAATTTGGAGTAATCACATTGATTATGTCCTATTTAGTCAGCGTACTCCTTGGAGTATCAAAAGCCGTGAAACACGGAACGACTTTTGATCATATTACGAGTTTTATTCTTGCAGTTTTCTATTCAATTCCGGATTTCATGCTGGCCATTCTTCTTATTGTGTATTTTGCCGGAGGCCGCTTCTTTCATTGGTTCCCGATTGGAGAATTGTATTCGGACAATTACTTCGATCTCTCATTCTGGGGAAAAGTAGGAGACCGCATTTATCACTTCGTTTTACCACTGATCTGTTACATGATCGGATCATTCACAGTTTTAACGATGCTCATGAAAAACTCTCTCCTGGATGAAATTAAAAAAGATTATATCAGAACAGCGAGAGCAAAAGGCCTTGACGAAAAAACGGTTTATTTAAAGCATGCTTTAAGAAATGCACTTATCCCAATCGTAACGGGGCTCGGTGGATTTATTGCTGTGTTTTTAACGGGGTCACTTCTTCTTGAAAGTATTTTCCAATTAGATGGTATGGGCCTTTTAGGTTATAAGTCCATTTTACAGCGCGACTATAATGTCATCATGGGAATTATGTTCATTGATAGTATTCTGCTTTTAATCGGAAATCTTATCAGTGACATCGCTTATGTAATTGTAGACCCAAGGATTGATTTCGAATGATCTCAAATATTGTATTTCAGAATGAATTAAGTAGAAAACGTTGGAAGGTTTTTAAAAAAAATAAAGCGGGTGTTGTATCATCAATCATTTTATTGACCTTTTTGATTGCGACTTTTATTTCACCTATTCTTGCTAATAGCCGCCCAGTTATTTTGAAAACGAATAGCCATTATTATTTTCCAGTATTCAAAGACTATAGTGCCGATGTTTTCGGCATCACTGACACAATGGATGTCGATTATCGTCATTTGCAGTTGGATTCATCAAAGGGAGATTTTGCTCTTTGGCCACCAATTCAGTGGGATCCGTATGAAAGTAATACGAAAGTAGAAGGTTATCCTTCGAAACCAACAACACAAAATTTTTTTGGAACAGATGATAGAGGTCGTGATGTTTTCACGCGAGTTCTTTATGGTTTCAAATACAGTATCACTTATGCCGTGTCTGTATGGTTTATCAGTTTAGTCATTGGAACAGTTCTTGGAGGAACAATGGGATTCTTCGGAGGAATGGTAGACTTCTTAGGACAAAGATTCGTTGAAGTTTTAAGTACGGTTCCTCAATTCTTCTTGCTGATTATTCTCGTTTCGATTTTTTCACCATCACTTTTTCTTTTGATCGTGATCACATGTTTGTTCTCGTGGATCAATATTTCATACTATGTTCGCGGAGAGTTTTTAAAAAATAGAAATAAAGAATTTGTTGAATCTGCTCATGCTTTGGGTGCTTCGAATTTTAAAATTATTTTTAGACACATTCTTCCAAATTCAATGACCCCAATTATTACTTTTGCTCCCTTTACGATTGCAAGTTTAATTACAGGTCTTGCGGCCCTCGATTATCTTGGATTTGGACTTCAAGTACCAACACCAAGCTGGGGTGAACTTCTTGCGCAAGCACAAAAGAACTACACGATCGCTTGGTGGTTGGCATTCTATCCGTCTCTTGCGCTTTTCTCGGTACTCACATTGTTGAACTTGATTTCACAAGGTGTACGAGACGCAATGGACCCGAACATGATCTAAAAATTGTAATGGGCGCCGAGGGTAACAGCTCGTCCGCCCGTTCCATATCCGTAAATCTCTTCGTAGTCTTTATTCAGTAAATTTTTAATCTTCAAATAAAGTTCGTACTGTTTTGTAACGACATAGCGATAATTCACGTTTGAAATCAGGTAGGCATTATCGCGAACAGTGTTTCCATTGTTATCGACATCAAGTCTCTGACTAATGAATGAAAGTTCGTAACTAAAAAAATGCTGATCGCCTAACTGATAAGTAAAAACGTTTTTAACGTTGATGTCTGGACGTCTGGCAAGCTTTTCTCCGGTTGAAAGATCCTGAGTTTTGAGAAGTGTAAAAGAAAGATTGTGAGAAAAATTTCTTGTCCAATTTACATTGATCGTTTCTTCAAAGCCTGAAATTTCAGCTGCCCCATGGTTGATATTCTTAAACGGGTTAAGTGTGTAACTGAATCGATTTTTAATTTTTGTATAAAAGAGCGCAGAAATATTTTTTACGTTTTCGCTGAAGCGCTTTTCAAAAGCAAGCTCAGTGTTTTGGCTTGTTTCCGGATTTAAGTTTTGATTTCCTGTGACCGGATCAAAAAGTTGATTGAGAGAAGGAGCGCGAAATCCAGTTGAGTAAGAAATTTTCCAAAGTCCATCAGTAATTTTGTAACCGGCAGCTGCTTTGTAAGTGAGATGCTCATTAAAAATTTGGTTGTGGTCTAAACGAATACCAAAGTTAAAGATGCTCGTTGGAAGTTCATATTGATGATACAAAAAGCCACTCGTGTTTTGATTAGAGTGTTTCGATTGATCTTCTTCTTTCTGCCAATCGAAATTAATATTTTGGGTGAGATTTTCAGCAATAAAATAAGTGTGATTTAAAGCAAACGCATTGATCTCGCCCTTGCTAACAGTCGAGCGTGAAGTCGGGTCTTTTGAATCAGGAACAATATCTAAATTGCGATAGTGTTTTGAACGATTATAAGAAAATTTTGTTTCCGCATTTCCTGATTCCCAGTTTTTTGTCAGTTGAAGTTTTGTATATAACTCTTCTTCTGTTTGAGTATCATTGGGATCATCTTGCCCAGGTCCTCCACCTTTATCGAGATCGGCATTATTGTGAACAAAACGAATATTGGCATCGAGAGTGTAGGAATTAGAAAGATCAACACCTATGCCTGTATCAAGAGTTACTCTCTTGTCTCCGTCTTTTTCAGCTCCTGGATTAAATTTAATGTCAGCTGCTGAAAAACCTTCCGTCTTCATGGCATCCAGGCCAAAAGAAAAATTCACTATGCCGATTTTCTTTTGAACATTTCCTCCGGCATTGACCGTGTTGAATGTTCCAAAGTCGCCATAAACTTCACCCGAAGCTTCAGTTCCTTTCGCCCTTTTTGTCGTGATGACAATGACACCACCAATAGCATTTGATCCGTAAGCGAGACCTTGAGATCCTTTGAGGATTTCAATTTTCTCAATATTATTTAAGCTGAGTCTTCCAATATCAAATTGGCGATTCGGATTGCTTGGATCGTTCATCACGATTCCATCAATGACAACGAGAGTGTGAGAAGAATCCGTTCCACGCAAAAATAAACTTGCGTTTGAGCCATTTGGCCCAGAAGTAGCAACATTCAAATCACTTTCTTTACTTAAAAGTTCCGGCAACGTTTTCGTCGATGTTTTCTGAATATCTTGAGCAGTGATAATTTTTACATCACTTGTAGATTTGTCAGTGTTCGATTTAATTCTGTCAGCTGTGATGACCATAACATCATCTGCATAAACGGGTGAACTAAGTAAAAGAAGTGCTGGTAGACATTTTTGGAAAAGCTTCGCCGATACATCAAAAGACATAAATTCCTCCACGGGATTAATTAGGTTTTTTTAAAAGGATCTGACTTTACAGTTGCGGGACAGTGAAGGAATTTCACCTTACTTCACTTTAAAAAAACAATTGTGCCTTTACTATACTAAGTGCCCTGGTTCTTTACAAGAAATTCTTTCGCTCTTAAAATCGAGAGATGAAAAGTGTAGTCACTTTAATTCTTTTTTTTTCTACTATAAGTTTGCAAGCAGCGGTTTGCGATCTTAAAGCTCCAATAAAATCTTATCATCCGAAATATGCTCAACATTTTTCAATTGATTATTTTCAACAGTTCAAAGTTGTCCATGTCGACAAAGAATCTTATTTGCTCACAGATAAAAAATTAAACTGTGAATTTACAGAAGGTATTGTTCATACTCCTGTTAGAAGAGTCGCACTTATGTCGACAACTTATTTGCCGGCGCTCGAATTGATTAATGAAGAAAAGAGCCTGGTCGCTTTTCAGGGGAAGCGATACATCGTCAGCAAAAAATTTAATTTGAATAATGTTAAAGAAATTTCATACAAATTTAATCCTGAAGATTTATTAGTATTAAAAGCAGATCTTATTATGGGGTACGATTCAAACTTGAACGGCACTCATCAAAAGGAAATTTTTCATTCACTGCAATTACCTGTCGTGATCAATAAAGACTTCGAAGAGAAATCTCCACTGGCCCGTGCAGAATGGTTAGTCTACACAACGAGTTTTTATAACCGCGAAGCAGACGCGATAAAAATATTTAATCAAATCGATAGCGATTATCAAAAACTAAAAACTGAAAACGCAAAAAGAAAAAAGACAGATGTACTCGTCGGAGATATTCAGGCCGGCTCTTGGGTGACTTGTGGAGGTGAGAGTGATCTTGCTCAACTCATCAGAGATGCAGGTGGAAATTTATTATTCTCCCGACCATCTGCTAACACTCAAAAAATTAGTTTAGAAGAGATCATGCAAAAAAAGCCAACACCTGATGTATGGCTCACTCATAATATGTGGGAGTCTGCAAAGGAACGCCAGGAAGTAAGTTCTCGCGATCAGCGCTATTTGATGATTAAAGCAAAAAGTGTATACAACAACAATCTTATCAATAATCAGAGCAAGGCTTCTGATTATTGGGAAACAGCGATGCAAAGACCGGATTTACTCCTTCGCGATCTTTCCTCTCTCTTTCATCCGGAAGATTTTAAAAATTATAAATTGAATTGGTATCGACCATTATGAGTTTAAAAAATATTTTTCTCTTTTTTCTTCTGGTACTCCTCGGAGCTTTTTTATTAGGCTATGGCGAGAGTGGATTAAACTTTGATCAAAATTTAATTATGCAGCTACGTTTGCCAAAAGTTCTCGTCTGCATTTTTGCCGGAGGACTTCTTGCAATCTCTGGTCTTCTTATGCAAATCTTTTTTCAAAACCCACTCGCAGGCCCTGATATTCTCGGCGTGAGTTCTGGCTCTTCATTGTTCGTTGCTTTTTGGATGATGGCCGCAGCTGGACTCTCTTCAACTGTTGTAGATTGGGGAATGGGTCTGATGTCTTTCCTTGGAGCTTTCAGCGTTTTTTTCATACTTATTTTTTTCGTTCATAAAAATATGTCGCGCGTGAGTTTAATCATTGTCGGTTTACTCATCTCATCCTTTGCTTCAAGCGGAATTTCTATTCTCGTTAACATGAGTCAGGCCTTACAGTTAAAAAATTATCTCGTATGGGGAATGGGAAGTTTTAGAAACGTAACATACTCAGAAATACCGCGTTTTCTTATCTTTTCATTAATTGCTTTTTTTCCAACTGTCTTTTTAGTGAAATCGCTCAATCAATTCATGCTTTCAGAAAACTACGCAAAAAGTATGGGAGCAAACGTAAAACGCATGAGAATGATTTTCGTAAGTCTTGCCGCTTTCCAAGTTTCAGTCGTTACCCTTTTCTGTGGTCCAATTGGATTCATTGGTATCATCGCTCCTCATTTAGCGAGACAATTTTTAAAACGTTCTCAACTCAATGTGATTCTACCGGCCGTTTTTTTTATCGGTTCAATTCTCGCTTTAGTTGCCGAGACAATTTTGGTCTTCACTCCGAGTTTATCGATTTCGGTAAATGCCATTTTAGGTTTAATCGGAGCGCCGGTGATTGTTCTGTATCTCTATCGCCAAAGAGAGTGGAGTGCTTAATATGAGTTTATTAGAGATCAATAATCTTTCGATCGGATTTAAAAAAATCATTGCACAAAATATTTCTGCTCAATTAAACGAGGGCTCACTTACAGTTTTGATGGGAGTAAATGGCGCGGGAAAAAGTTGTTTTCTAAAAACAATTTCTCACCTCATCCCGGCAATCTCTGGTGAAATCAAAATTAAAGGAAAGAGTGTTCGCGATTACACTCCAATCGAACTCGCACAATTTACATCCATCGTTCTCACTGAAAAATTTCATGTGGATTTTTTGCGTGTGGATGAGTTGATTGCTCTTGGACGTTCTCCTTACACAGGATGGAGCGGAGAACTTCATCAAAAGGATCACGATGTGATCACGCAAACGATGAGACAAGCGGGAATCGAATCGCTGAAAGAAAGATTTTTCACTGAACTCAGCGACGGCCAAAAGCAAAAAGTATTAATCGCAAGAGCTCTCGCCCAAGAACCAAAACTTCTCATTTTAGATGAGCCGACAACCTATCTCGATATTCCATCAAAACTTGAATTAATGAAGTTGCTAAAAAAAATTGCCAAAGAAAATAACGTTGCCGTTCTCATGAGTACTCATGATTTAGACTTAGCAGAAAAATATGCAGATCAAATTTGGTTAATGGGTAAAGAAGGAAGTTTTCAGGTGGGAAATCCGACCGAATTGGCTTCGGCCGGAACTTTTAAAAAACATTTTTTCTATAACGATTAGATTTGTACAAGAGTTAAATTAACAATGTGCTCTTTATTTTCTCGCACGTATTTTACCTTTACCGTGTCACCGATTTTGTATTTATCAATCACTGAAAATAAATCGTCATAATTTTTTACTGAATTATTATCGATTGCAACGATGATATCACCTACAAAATATTCACCGAAACGATTGCGGGTAATTCCGCGAAGGCCAGCTTTTCCCGATGGTCCTTTTGGATCAACGTACTTAACCATAACTCCTTCGCGTAGACCGAAGCGAGCAGCATAGTAATCTTCAAGAACAGCAACACCTAATCCTGGGCGAATCACTTTTCCGAATTTAATAAGTTGAGGAACAATTGCTTTAACGATATCGACAGGAATCGCAAATCCTAATCCAGCACTGGCGCTTGCACCAGCACCGTTGAAGATCATTGTGTTGATCCCGATAAGTCTTCCTTGTGAATCAAGTAATGCCCCACCTGAGTTACCTGGGTTGATTGAAGCATCTGTTTGAATCATGCCGTTGATCGAAACTCCACCGTAACCTTTGATGCTTCTTTCAAGAGCGGAAATTGTTCCAGTCGTAAGCGAGTGATCAAATCCAAGCGGGTTTCCGATCGCGAGTGCTTTCTGCCCAACTTGCAAAGTTTTCGAATCACCAGGAACGATTGGACGAAGATCTTTTGGTTTTTCAGTTAAAAGAAGAACTGCGACATCTTTCTTTGGATCTGCACCAACGAGTTTCGCTTTATATTGTTTTTTGTCGTCCTTGAATGCGATCAAGAATGAATCACCACCATCGACAACGTGATAGTTGGTAACGATGTAACCGCTTTTGTCCCAGACAAAACCTGAACCCATTCCAGCTTCAACTTCTGTGGCGTCCATGTCGTACATAGAGCGCGGTGCCTTTCGCATATTTGAAACGTTGACGACTGAATCTGCCACATTTTGAAAAATGCTGATTGAATTGCGTTCGTTTTCTAACAGCATATTCAACTCTGTTTTTGTAGACGCTGCTGAATAAACATTTTGACTAAATAAGATGCTCAATAAAACAATGAGACTTAGGCCTCTCATCGAACTCCTCCTTGCGACTAATGCTCTCTATAGGTATAATCCTGGAACAAAGTTTGATCAAGAGGAAGAACCAATGGAAATTCATTTTTATAATCGTGTAACAAAGTCGATGGACCAGGAAAAAGTTTACGGTGATAAAATGGTGGAGTGGCTTTATCAAAGTGAATCGGGAAAAGCGCTTTCGACAATTATGTGCAAGGCTCCGATTAGCAAGCTTTACGGTGCCTTACAAAGTTCACCAATGAGCAAAAGTAAGATTGCACCATTCATAAAGAATTTTAACATTCCAATGGAAGATTATTTACCTGAAGAAGGGAGAAATAATGAATCTCCTTACTCAAGTTTTAATCAATTTTTTATCCGCAGATTTAAACAAGGCAAAAGAGAATTTGTTCAATCACCAGACGAGATGGCCGCATTCAGCGAAGCACGTTACTACGGTTATACATCTGTTCATGATGATGAAAAAATTCCTGTTAAAGGTTTTTACTTAAAACCAAAAGCGCTTCTTGCAAATACAACTTGGGAAAATACTTTTCAAGATGGACCATTGTTACTCGCACGCTTATGCCCGGTGGATTACCATCGTTTTCACTATCCAGATGACGGAATCATCCTCGATGATTATCGTGTTGAAGGATTACTTCACTCTGTAAATCCAATCGCTCTTAAAGCGAAAGAAGATATTCTCATCACGAACGAAAGACACGTGACGATTGTTGAAACAAAAAATTTCGGCAAGCTCGCTTACATCGAAGTTGGTGCAATTTGTGTTGGCAAAATTGTTCAATCAAAAAAATTAGTGAAAGGCGACAGCTTCAAACGCGGTGATGAAAAAGGCTATTTCCTCTTCGGTGGTTCAACTGTCATCGTCGTAGGAGAAAAAGGAAAATGGACCCCATCACAAGATATTCTTGATTACACAAAAAAGGGAATTGAAACCTATCTTCATCTTGGAATGAGTGTCGCGAAAAGAGGGTAGTGATCAGAAGGAAAAATATTTTCGAATGAATTTTTTTCTAAATGAATATCTTCAACGGCAAAAGACTCAGGAACTAAAATCCAATCAATACGATCTCCACCAGCGGTTTCACCTTTGAAGCCGTGGTGAGATGTTTCTTCCGGCAACTTCATTTCAAACCACGGATCTTTTAATCCCCATCGTGTAGAAATAGTATTCCTGACTTCACTCAATGGAGAATCGTTAAAATCTCCCATGAGAATAACGGGAAGATTTTTTGTATTCAATCTGTTGACTTCATCGATGAGAACATTGATTTGTTGTATTCTCGTTTCTGCAAGAACGTGATCGAGATGCGTATTCACGACAAAATAATCACAATCATTTATTAAATACGTTACATGCATCCATGTACAGAGACGCGGGAAAGCGCTCTTAAAAGACTTTGATCCACTCACATAAGGAGTTTCCGAAAGCCAAACATCTCCGCTCTGATGAAGTTTAATTTTCTCTTCATTGATATAGAGACAGGGATACATGCGTTCATCAATCCATTTGCGATGTTCTTCAACTAATTTCAGCGAAAGAAGTTTGGCGAGACTTTTGATTTGCTGTTCTCTTCCTTCCTGCGTTCCTAAAATGTGAGGATGAAAATCATTGATGATTTTTTGCAGAAGATTTTTTCGATTATCCCAGGCATGAATTCCATCCTGGGGATTATCGAAACGAATATTAGAAGAGGCGATTTTTAAGTGCATACCGTTCTTATTTTAAAACACTTTATTCTTGATTGAGAACAACCATATCATTAATGGAATGTAATCTATTTTTAATTTTAGTGAGTTAGCAAATCTTTTTTTTGGCACGTTCTCTGCTTTTAAGGAGCACAGAGAACACAAAAGGAGAAAACATGGAACTACAAAAAGTTATTTTAGGGCAATACATGCTGCTTAATCGCAACCCAACGCTGAAAAAAATTTCAGCGGACACAGGAATTCAAATAACAAGAGTTTTCAGACTTTTTAACGGAAGCACAATGAAGCTTTCAGAATACCAAATCTTCCAGCAAAAAGTGAAAGAGAAGATGGGATTAACAGATACTGTTGAAGCTGTAGCTTTTGAATGTTCATTGAAGCTTCAACCTGAAGCGATCAAAGAAATCGAAGTTTACCTCAGAAGAAAATTAGAAATCTGGAAGATGAAACAAATGTCTTCAGAAAAAAATCATTTAGCAACTCAGCGGTTAGCATAAAAGGAACAGAATTATGAAAGACGGATTATTAATTATTGAGAGAATCATCATTGAATCACTTTCAAAAAAAGAAAGAAATTTACAAGAGCTCATCATTGACACAAATTTAGAACATTCACTTCTACTCAATGTTCTTCCCAATCTCATTATGAAAAATATTATTCGATATTCTCGAGGAACTTACTCAATCGATAAAGAAAATTGCTTTCAATGGTTGAGCGAAGTAAATCGCGACGACAATGTGAAGGAAGAAGCCAAAGAGCTTTTTATTTCCTTAGTGAATCAGTATTTCACAAAAGGAGAAGAGAAAAAAACAAGTATGGAGCCTCAATTAAAAATTCAAAAAATGTGGTTAACGAGAGAAGAAGAAGTCATTCTACGCTCTCATATGGCCGGTTTAGAGAGTTTTTTTACTGGAGTGAAGGCTTCACGTCGTATGAAACCTGAACGCGAAAAAACGCATGAACAGAGAGTCGTTATTTGGGGACTATCTCAGTATTCCGATTTAGTTGATGGAGTTTTACAAGCCGTCTAAAAAATTCTCCTGTGACGCCGCAGTGAGTCTCTTAAAATTTTTTACTGAAAATGTTGACTTAAATACCGCATTAGTAGTAAAAATTTATAGCTCATACATTGTGCGCGTAAACTGTCATCTTAACGTAATTTAAGGAGAATAAAGATGAAAACATTATTAGCTCTAGTACTTATCGTATCTGCTGTATCTTTCGGATGTTCAAAGAAAGAAGAAGCTACAACTGAAGCTGCACCAGCTGCTGCTACAACTGAAGCTGCTCCTGCTGCTGCACCTGCTGCTGGAACTGAAGCTGCTCCTGCTGCACCTGCTGCTGGAACTGAAGCTGCTCCTGCTGCTGCAAACACTGAAGCTGCTCCTGCTGCTCAACCAGCTGCACCAGCTCCTGCTGCTCACTAATTATTATAATTCCGCTTTTAGCGTATTAAATAATATAAGAAAGGCTCCTTCGGGAGCCTTTTTTATTTTAATAATTGGTTAGCCTACGAACCCATGCTGATCCAGCATCTCTTTAACCAGATCCATGAAATTTCTTTGAATGTCTTTATTCTCGGGAGACTCTTCACAACACTGAAGATAGCCAAGCATTTTTGGAAGCGGAGTTTTGCGATCGTGGGACTCGAGCCAGTTATAAAAAAAAGTCACAACCTCGAGCCAATCAAACAAATTAAATTCAGAGCGATCGACTACAAAGAAGAACTGATCGATGCCGGTGATGCCGACAGGACGTTCTTTAGAGTCTTGAAAAAGAATTTTCACCATGAGTTCGAGGTGAGGAATCGTGCATCTGCCTTTTGTTAAACGAATAAGATTTTTATCGCTTAAAAATTTATCGGGAATAGTTGTGCGAGCGAAATTGAGGGGCGCACGCCACTCTTCACCTTTTTCCGCGATGACATCTTCCAATGTTCTGAAAACCTTAGGTTGGTTCATAGCCTAGATTTGGAGCAAGCCATTTTTCAATGAGGGCCTTGTCCATTCCTTTTCTTTTAGCATAAGACTCAATTTGATCCTTTCCAAGACTTCCTACATTAAAATAACGGGCCTCTGGGTGATTAAAAAAGAATCCCGAGACTGAACTTGGCGGATTCATCGCAAAGTTTTCTGTAAGTGTGACATCTGTATGCTTTTCCGCTTGAAGAAGATCCCAGAGAATTTGTTTTTCAGTGTGATCAGGACAAGCTGGATAACCAGGAGCAGGACGTACTCCGCGATACTTTTCTTTGATGAGTTCTTCGTTTGATAAATTTTCGTTTAGTCCGTAACCGAAAATCTCGCGCACTTTTTTGTGAGTGAGTTCGGCAAGGGCCTCTGCAAAGCGATCACCAATCGCTTTGACCATAATAGACGAGTAGTCGTCGTGTTTATCCTGAAAAGTTTTGGCGAAACTTTCAACTTCGTGTCCGGTTGTTACAACAAAGCCGCCGATGAAATCATTCATCGCTTTTTCTGGAGCGATAAAATCGGCGAGAGAGTAGTAAACGCCGTCATCGCCAATTTTTTCTTTTTGCTGACGAAGGAAGTGCAGAGTTTTCTTTTCATCGACGATGACATCGTCGCCTTTAGCGTATGCTGGAAAAATTCCGACAACAGATTTTGGTTTGAAGCGTTTGTTTTGAACGATGTCTTGTAAAAGGAGTTGAGCATCGTGGAAAAGTTTTTGAGCTTCGGCACCGTAGATTTCATTTCCTAAAATTTTTGGATACGTTCCTTTTAATTCCCACGTCCAGAAAAACGGAGACCAATCGATATAGGGAACAATTTCTTCAAGAGTGATATCGAGAGTAAAAACGCCCGTGCGTGAAGGTTTCGCGATTTCTATTTCATCCCAATTGGTTGGGAAAGAATGAGCGCGAGCTTCTTCATATGAAATCAAATCAGATTTGCCATTTTGTCCGCTTAAATGTTTTTCGCGAATTTTTTCGTAAAGATTTTTGAGTTCAAAAGCGTAAGCGGATTTTTTCTCCGGACTTAATAAGTTATTGCAAACTTCGATAACGAGCGAAGCATCTCCCACGTGAGCGATCGGAGCTTGATAGTGAGGAGAAATTTTAATTGCTGTGTGGGCCTTCGAGGTCGTTGCTCCACCGATGAGAAGAGGAACTTTGAATCCCTGACGTTCCATTTCTTTGGCAACATAAATCATTTCGTCCAATGAGGGAGTGATGAGTCCCGAGAGACCGATAATATCGGCCTTATGTTTAATCGCTTCATCAAGAATTTTTTGACAAGAAACCATAACGCCGAGATCGATTACTTTGTATCCGTTGCAGGCCAGTACAACACCGACAATATTTTTTCCGATGTCGTGCACATCACCTTTAACGGTTGCAATAACGAACACGCCTTGTTCGCGCGTATTAGCGGCATTCTGGCGTTTTTCTTCTTCCATGAATGGCTCTAAGTAGGCTACGGCTTTTTTCATTACACGCGCCGATTTTACGACCTGTGGAAGAAACATCTTTCCTTGACCAAAAAGATCTCCGACGATTTTCATTCCTTCCATTAATGGACCTTCGATGACATTGAGCGGACGACCGTATTTTTGGCGCGCCTCTTCAGTGTCTTCGTCGACATAAGCGTCAATTCCTTTCACAAGAGAATGGCCAATACGTTCTTCGAGAGAGAATTCGCGCCATTCTTCCTTGTGTTTCTCTTCTTTTTTATTTGTTGATTTTAATTGCTCTGCGAGGTCAAGCAATTCTTCAGTTGCGTTTGGATGTTTGTTTAAAACGACTGCTTCACATTTTTCGCGAAGAACTGGATTGATCTCATCATACACGGCAAGCATTCCCGCATTTACGATTCCCATGTCGAGTCCAGCTTTGATCGCGTGGAAAAGGAAAACGGAATGGATCGCTTCACGGACGATATTGTTTCCGCGGAATGAGAACGAAAGATTGGAAACACCACCGGAAGTGAGAGCACCGGGACAAACACGTTTTAATTCTTTGACAGCTTCAATGAAATTCACGCCGTAAGAATTGTGTTCTTCGATTCCTGTGGCCACAGTTAAAATGTTGGCATCGAAAATAATATCGTGTGGGTCAAAATCTAATTTTTTAATGAGAAGATCGTAAGCACGTTTACAGATGCGTACTTTTTCATCTTTATCAGCGGCCTGTCCGTTTTCGTCGAAGGCCATGATGACGACAGCGGCGCCGTATTGTTGAATCAAGCGGGCTTGTTTTAAAAAATTCTCTTCACCTTCTTTGAGGGAAATAGAATTCACAATCGCTTTTCCTTGAATACATTTTAATCCAGCTTCGAGAACTTCCCATTTCGAAGAATCGACCATGACAGGAATGCGGGAGATATCAGGTTCACTGGCAACAAGATTCAGAAAGTGGACCATGCAAGCTTTTGAATCGAGCAAACCTTCGTCGAAGTTGATGTCGATAATGTTTGCTCCGTTTTCCACCTGCTGGCGGGCAACGGAAAGAGCTTCGTCAAAATTTCCTGCTTTGATCAGTTTTGCGAAGAGGGGAGAACCTGTGACGTTTGTACGCTCACCAACCATGTAAAATGGTTTTCCCGGAACATCTTCAATGATGAGAGGTTCAAGGCCGGAAAGTTTTGTCGCTGCTTTTAGATGGGGAATTTTTCGAGGAGCAAGCGGGCTAACTTTTTTAGCGATCGCTTCGATATGCGGAGGAGTTGTTCCACAACATCCACCGAGAATATTGATGAAACCACTTTGAGCAAACTCAGCAACAAACTGAGCAGTTTTCAAAGGAGTTTCATCGTATCCTGTTGGTGAAAGTGGATTAGGCAATCCGGCATTCGGATAACAGGAAATAAAACAATCAGCGATTTTGGAAAGCTCTTCTATGTACGGACGCATTTCTTTGGCGCCGAGAGCACAGTTGATTCCTACTGAAAGTGGTTTTGCGTGACGAACAGAGTGCCAGAAAGCTTCAACTGTTTGACCAGAGAGAGTTCTTCCGCTGGCATCAGTAATCGTTACTGAAAGCATGAGAGGAAATTTAATTCCTACTTCATCTTGATATTTTTCAATCGCAAAGATGCACGCTTTTAAATTGAGTGTATCGAAAGTTGTTTCAGGTAAAAGAATGTCGACGCCGCCTTCGATGAGCGCTTTTGTCTGTTCATAATAATTGTCGACGAGTTCATCGAAAGTTACTGCTCGATAAGCAGGATTGTTTACATCAGGGGAAAGAGAGGCTGTTCTGTTTGTCGGGCCTAAAGCTCCGGCGACGTAACATTTGCGTGAAGGATTTTTTTTCATGAAATCCGCGCAAGCTTCTTTTGCTATTTTCGCTGCGGTAAAATTGAGATCGTAAACAATGTGTTCGAGATCGTAATCTTTTTGCGCGAGACGTGTGCCGGAAAAAGTATTTGTTTCGATAATATCAGCGCCTGCAGCGAGATATTGCGTATGAATTTCTTTGATAACTTCAGGTCGAGTAAAGACCAGAAGATCATTATTTCCTTTCAGATCCTTTGGATGATTTTCAAAATGACCGTGACGGAAATCCTCTTCCTGTAATTTATAAGTTTGAATCATGGTACCCATGGCACCATCTAAAAAGAGAATTTTATTTTGTAATGTCTTTTCTAATTCGAGGAGAGTTGCATTCTTTTTCATTATTTTTGAAACTTCTTTACGATATCAACGACCGTCCCTGTGTCGTTCATGATGTAAAAGTGTACACAAGGCGCTCCACCTTCGAGCAATCCCTGCACTTGATTAGTGGCCCATTCTTTTCCGATGGCCGCAACATTTTTTGGATCTTTTGTGACTTCTTCTACAAGTTGATCAGGAAAATCAATGTAGAAATTTTTTGGAACACTCACCAGTTGAGTGGCATTTTTTAAAACTTTAATTCCAGGAATAATTGGAACAGTGATACCAGCATCGCGGGCAGCCTTCACGAAATCGAAATAGTGTTTGTTATCAAAGAACATTTGAGTGACAACGTAATCAGCGCCAGCATCGACTTTCCGTTTTAAATTGAGAATATCTAATTTTAAATTGGGAGCTTCGAAGTGTTTTTCCGGGTAACCGGCAACGCCGACACAGAAATCAAATTTAGACCCGCCCTCAAGTTCATCGAGGAAGATTCCGTTGTTGATCGCTTTAATTTGTTCAACTAAATCAGAAGCGTAAATGTTCGTGCTGCGATTTTTTGAAATTTCTTTTTTATAATTTGGTCCATCTCCGCGAAGAGCAAGGACGTTGTGAATTCCGAGAAAGTTAAGTTCGAGAAGTGCGTCTTCAGTTTCTTCTTTCGTAAATCCGAGACAGAGCAAGTGAACAACAGTATCGATGCGAAAACGATTTTGAATGATTCCGCAAATGCCAATCGTACCTGGACGCTTTTTATAAATTTTGCGTTCGATAGTGCCATCTTCTTTTTCATTGTAATAAGCAGAAGAAGAGTGGGCCGTAACATCCATCCATGCAGGATTGATGACATTGAGGGCCTCAACGATATCGATAATTTCTTGAACTGAACGTCCTCTTGGAGGAGGAACGATTTCGAAACTAAAAAGAGGATTTTTGGCCTTGCTCAGGTGTTCAATAACTTTCATATTTTTTCAAAGTGACTTCTTATAAGGAGATTGTAACATAAATATAAGGGGGATCAATGTCCGATTGGTATCAGATAGAAAATAGTCATTTTGTTGTACAGATAAATACGTCTGGCGCGGAGATGAAACGTCTGTTTGCTAAATCATGGCATAGAGAACTTTTGTGGCATCCTCAAGATGAACAAGAGCGAAAAGTTTGGAACCGTACTTCGCCACTTCTTTTTCCGATTGTTGGAAAACTAAAAGATGATCAATACCACTTGAAAGGGAAAAAATACTCGATGGCTCAACACGGTTTTGCTCGTGATTGGGAATTTAAATGCACAGAGTGTGGCTCTACAGAAGCCACTTTTTTTCTAGAAGCTACTCAAGAAACTTTTAAACAATATCCTTTTTGTTTTGAACTTCAGGTAAATTTTCGTCTGGAAGAGAAAAAATTAATTGTTTCTAATTCTGTGAAAAATGTGGATCGCCAGGATATTTATTTTTCCATTGGGGCACATCCCGCTTTTGTGACGGCGAATTTGGAAGATTACGAAATACATTTTGAGAGAAAAGAACGCGGATATTTTCAGTTGGAAAATAAACTTATCAATTGGAAAAATCTTACGGCGTTCGAATCAAATGTTCTCATACCTACTAAAAATTTATTTGCTAACGATGCACTCATTTTAAAAGATGTGAAATCTGCTCATATCGATTTAATCAACCACAAACGTCATGAAACCATTCGCATTCATGGAACGAACACACCTTTTCTTGGACTTTGGGGAAAGGATTCCGTCCCTTTTATTTGCATTGAACCGTGGTATGGTGTAGGTGATGACACCGATCATGATCAGAATTTGGAAACCAAGAAAGGAATTCAGACGCTGGCGATGGGCGGAACATTTAAATTTACCTATTCAGTTGAGATTTTACCGTGACCTTTTTAATTCCATTAACCAAAAGAGGCGAGTCTGCATCAAGTCAGGACAATGTTTTATGGCAGGATAAAAATATTTTTGTCATGGACAATCATCGTCTGGCGCTTTGGTGTTGGTTTCAAATTTTAGAAAAAGGTAAGCGCTACAATTTATTTCACATCGATGCTCATCCCGATATGAGTGAATCGGCCTTGAAAAATTTTAATCACGATTTATGGTCACTTTCACTGGAGGGTTATCGATCGGCCTGGCAAAGCGATATCAATATGCCGCTTTTTCGCTGGGACAATTATATTGAAGTTTTTCTTCGCCATTATCCAACAATGGTTGGAAAAACGATCTCGGCAACTCATCATCTTGGTTCGCAAAAAGAATTGTCGGAGGAAGTGAAGCCATACGATCTCGCAAAAGTTCTTAATGAAATTTTTAGCGGGAAAAGATATGTGAATGAGCTTCCATGGATTGTTAATCTTGATCTGGATTACTTCTACTCAGCCTCACCGGAAAAATTTGAACTTTTTAGTAAAGAGTATATGGAATCGATTGCTCATGGGATTAAGCTTGGACTTAAATCGGAGATGATTGCTACTTTAACAATTTCTTTGAGTCCTGAATGCTGCGGTTCCTGGGAAAAATCAGAGCAAATGTTGGAAAAGTTCACAAGAAATTTAGATTTATCTCTTAAATTGTCGTAAGATTTTATCTTAAACAAGAGAGCTGGATCTATGGAAAATAAAAAAATTATGTGGCTGACGTATGCTGCGCTCATGGCGTTAGCATTGGGATTATTTACATCAATAACATTCTCTGCGCTTTATCACATTTTTATTGCAATCCCTTGTCTTTATTTTCTTAATAAAACAAATTACAAAAATTGGCCAAAAAGTTCATGGTTTCTTCTGGGAATGATCATTGCGGTTACGTTGTCGATTGTGTTGAATCTCGATATCGTTGTTGAAAAATCGGCGTTAACAAGAGTGAAGTATTATCTTCTAGCACTTCTTTCAATTGCACCAACGAGCGCATACTTTGCTCAAATCAAATCATCTGAAAAGCGTACAAAAAAAATCTCATGGTTATTGATTGCTTTAGTTGGAACAACGACTCTTGCAAGTCTTTCTGGGATGGGAGCACTTTTTTTCGGATACAATCTTTTAAAATTTAAAGCTGGATTCGTTGATCGCAATGGCGGACTGTTTGGGATGCTGATGAATTATGCTCAGAACATGGCATTCTTTATGGTTCTTCTGACTGGATTAATTCTTTATAGAGAAGAAGCAAAAAAATATATCAATCTCAATTTTCTTTATGCTGCTTGGGTAATCAACTTGCTTGGTTTGTATACAACATACACGAGAGGTGCATGGTTAGCCTTTTTTATTGCTCTTCCTTTTTATTTCTTCAGACAGAAGACAAAGCTATTCATTGTGAGTCTCCTGGCCTTGATTGTTATCGGTGGAGGAGTTTATAAACTTGCTGGTAAATCCGTTATTCGTCCAGGATCGGATATTGAAAGAGTCAGTCAGTGGAAAGCTGCGTGGGCAGGTTTTAAAGAACGTCCTATTTTTGGTCTAGGGTACATGAACTTTGAGAAAGTTTGTCCGAGAATAAAACAGACATACAACATTGAGGCGCAGAATTTTTGTGGGCATGCTCACAGTAATTATCTTGAAATGTTATCGACAACAGGGATTCTTGGTTTTGGATTTTTCACGTTGTGGTTAGTTTATTGGTTTATTGAAGTTTATAAACGCAATGACTTGATCGCAAGATTAGGTCTTCCGATGATTGTTGTTTTTATCGTTGGGGGATTAACTCAATCAACGTTTACGTTGGGAGCGAATCTTTTCTTGATTATGCCATTGTATGCTCTGACATCACTAGATAAGAGAGCAAAAATTCTCTAATTGAATTGGCATAAAATCAGCTTCAATTCTCACAATATCTTTTGGAATAAGACCTTTGTCCTTTGGATAAGAGCTTCCGCATCCAAGAAGAAGGAATCCACCTTCTTGTGTGAGTTTTAATTTCATCAATTGATCGACAATTTCTTTAACATCGCGATTAAAAGATTCTGTTGAATACCCCGTTTCAGAAATGCATTCTCCATTGCGAAATACCTTGCACTTCAGATGAGTCATTGGAAGTTCTGATCTGAGTGCAACAAGAGGCAGAAGAGAAACACTATGCTTGTAGAATTTTGCCTGCATTTGATAAAGTGGATTCTGTTTCTCAATATCTACAGCAGTAACATCATTTCCAAGTGTATATCCAATAATTTTTCCTGAACTATTAAAAACAACAACAATCTCAGCTTCTGGAATTGTAATGTTGGAGTCAGGTCTAATTCCAATACTCCCTTGAAAAAGAGAAAGATTCTTTTTAGATCCTTTGTAGAAAAACATTGATCGTTCAGATTGATAAATTTTTTTATAAGGATCGCTATCAGCGGTCTTTTGTAGTTTTTCTTCGTTCCATTCAAAAGAACATCCGGTAGCAAAAATATTTTGGTCTTCAATGATATGAAGAAATGTTGAATCTGAAGGAAGAGGTAATGTCATTTTAATTAACGAAAGATCGTTAAAGTCTGTAACAAAATTTAAAAAATCTGAAAACGTCTTGATGGATGAGTTGAAAGAACTCATTAGAGCATAGGATGTTCCATCTGTGAAAATCAGAGTTTCATTTTGATCTTTTAAAATTTTTGCTAAAAATAGATTTTGCATATATTGCCTTTGAAATCATTCTAAAAATCGTAGCCATTATAGTATAACTTTAGGATACTGATTGTCAGAGAGCAATCCAACCAAAGAATTAAAAATGAATATTTCAATTATCGTATGTACCAAAGATAGACCTTTTGACTTGAATAGGCTGTTGACTAGTTTAACAATTCAAAATTTTTCATTTCGTGAAATTTTAATCATTGATGGTTCTGATAACCCGGTAAAAAATGTTGCAGATGAATTCATGAATTCACTCCCTATTAAATATTGGCATGTGCGACCTCCAGGACTAACTCGTCAGAGAAATTTTGGAATTTCTCATTTGAGTCCCGATACACAATGGGTAGGTTTTTTGGACGATGATCTTGAGCTGGAAGAAAATTGTATTTTAAATCTAAGTAAATTTATTCAGCAAAAGACCCAAGTGAAAGGTGTTGGTTTACGCATCAATGACCAGAGAGCTTTAAAGAAAAATCCTTTGAGAGAATTTATGTTGCTCGATCGTTTTCCAGGAGGAAGAGTAACAGCTTCAGGGGCAGCGGCACCTATTCGTCCATATACCGAATCAATTCAGACAGAATGGGTTTATGGGGGAGCTACTTTTTGGAATATTGAAATTTTAAAAGAATTCAAATTCGATGAGTGGTTTTCTGGTGTTGGCTATTGCGAGGATCTGGATTTTTCTTATCGCGTTTCGAGAAAATATGAATTGGCGATCTGTGCAGGGGCTAAATGTTATCACCATCACAAAGAAGCTGCGCCAGCTAAAATGAAGCCAATGGGTGAATGGTTAGTTGTAGCATGGTGGTATTTTGCGAGAGTTAAAAACTCGTTCAACATTCTTTATGTTTGTTGGGGAATTTTTTGGATGAGTATCAATAATCTTCTTTTGGGAATCGTAAAAAGAGATTCAAGAAGGATTAATATGTTTAAAGGGAACGTGATGGGGTGGAAAAAGATCGCCTTCAATCAAGTTCAAAAATCGGTAGGATTTCAAAAATAATTTAATAGGAGCTTGCTTCGCTAATTAGCGAAGCAATTCACCTTCAACTTCTTTGCTTAAATCTGGATTAAGTAAATTGTGTTTCTTCAGAAGTTCGATAGTTTCTTTCATATCAAGAACCCAATCCCCTGAGCTAAATTCTTTTGTAAGAGCTTTTGTTTTTACAGTACCTTCGTTTAGTTCTGGCAGCATCGATTTGATGATATAATAACCATTTCTCTCTAAGGCATGATTGATCTCTTCTTCTGAAATCATGATCTCATGCATTTTTTCCCCAGGGCGAATTCCTGTAATTTCAATTTTAACATCGCGATCGCCAACAAGGGCCTTTGCGATATTGATAACAGTGGCAGCTGGGGCTCTTGGAATAACAGTTTCTCCAGCTTCAGCAAATTTCAATGCAGCGAAAACTGTATCGACAGCTTGCTCTAGGCTGAGAAGGAAACGAGTCATGTCCGGAACAGTGACAGTAACTGGACCACCGGCCTGAATTTGTTTGTGGAAAAGAGGAATAACAGAACCGCGCGAAGCGAGAACGTTTCCATAGCGAACGCAAACAAATCGTGTTCTTTTATTTAGAATGTTTGCAGATGTAAAAATTCTTTCTTGGATTGCCTTAGTCATTCCCATTACGTTGACCGGTTTAGCGGCCTTATCAGTACTAATTCCGACAACGCATTCAACAGGAAGGCTAAGTTCATTAATGGCCTGAACAATATTGAAGGCACCAAGACAGTTTGTTTGAACGGCTTCGTAAGGGAAGTATTCGCATGTTGGAACTTGCTTCATTGCAGCCGCATTAATAACGACATCAATTCCACGTAAAACATTGCAAACAGTACGATAGTCTCTTACATCTCCAATCCAAAATTGAAGACGCTTTTTGAAGTTTTCATAAACAGAGTCATCCATACCGACGATTTTGTTCATGTAAGAAGCGCGCATGTCATATTGCTTTGCTTCGTCGCGCGAGAGGACAACAACAGTTTCAGGCATTCCAAGTTCTCCCGATAATAATCGGCGAACAAGAATTTTACCCATTGAGCCGGTTCCACCCGTAACGAGAATTCTTTTTCCAGTAAGTGAGTACACGATATACCTCGCAAAATATTTATGCAAAACGATACTTCATTCAGAAAGTTCTGCCAAGAAGTGACATTGCTTTTTATTATTCAATCCTGTTTAATACTACTCATTCTCAAATGGTGAACAGCGGCGACTGAGTTAGGTGTGCAATTGAAATATTTTACTAAGATTTTAAAAATTCTTGACAGCCGTCAAATTAAAAAACTTCTTTTTTTACAGATCCTGGTCGTTTTCTCTTCTCTTGTGGAAGTGCTCGGAGTGGCATCAATCGCTCCTTTTATGGCTGTAGTCGTTGATAAAGACATGACGACTAAAAATGCTTTTTTACATACACTCTATACGTCGATGCGCTTTAGCTCACGCGCAAGTTTTCTCGTAGCCTTCGGTTATGCGGTTTTCCTCATCATTTTACTTGGAAACGTTTTTATTCTTATCACTAACTGGTGCATGAACTATTTCGGATTTCAAGTCGGTCGCACTATCTCCGTAAATCTTTTTAAAAGTTACTTGGTAAGACCGTATCTTTTTCATACTGAGAGCAATAGTTCGAATTTAACAAAAAATATTTTTCAAGAAGTTGTTCGAGTTACCAACAACGTTATTCTGCAGTTCTTGAGTTTCAATTCAAAAATCGTCACGATTATTTTTATCGTCGGTGCTCTTTTCTATGTAAATTTTAAAGTGACTTTAATTTCTTCTATGTTTTTAGGAGGAAGTTACGTTGCTGTTTACTATTTTATTCGCAGAAAGATTTTTAACAACGGAAAAGAGCTGAGCCACTTGTCTGGAAAAGGTTATCAAATCGTCAGTGAAGGATTAGGGGGAATCAAAGAGGTAAAACTTTTTGGGAAAGAAAATCTTTACGTTCATGGTTTTGATGACAATATGAATGTCTGTGCTGATTTGAATACGCAGAATGCTGTTATTCCTCTCGTGCCTCGTTACTTTTTGGAAATCATCGGCTTTGGCGGAATCATTATTTCCATAATCGTTTTGATTAAAAATGGAAATCAGTTAGTTGATTTTCTACCGATGCTTTCATTGTTTGCTCTTGCTGGACTCAGATTGATTCCGGCCCTGCAACAAGCTTTTTATGCTGTCGCATTGATCAAATCGAATATTTATTCTTTCGATATCGTTTTTGATGACATCGTTAAGAGTCAGCACATTCCACCTCTTCCGACGAATGAAGAATTGCGAGCATTGAAAGACTTTCCTTTTCACAACAAAATTGAAATTAAAGATCTCGTGTTTGCTTACCCGAATTCAAATCATTTAACGATCGATCACCTCGATCTGACGATTGAGGCCGGAAAGTCCATTGCGCTTGTTGGTCCATCTGGTTCTGGAAAATCGACACTCGTGGATTTAATTTTAGGATTATTGACTCCCAATTCAGGTGAAATTTTCATCGATGGGAAAAAGCTGAGTGGAGAAAATCTTAGACAGTGGCAAAATAAAATTGGCTATGTTCCACAAAGTGTTTATCTGCAAGATGCGACTTTTCTAGAGAACATTGCTTTCGGTGTACCTGCAAACGAAATTAATCTGGAAAGAGTTCAAGAAGCTGCTCGTCTGGCAAGGCTCGATAAATTTATCATGGGCAAAGCAGATGGGTACCACACCTTAGTGGGAGAGAGAGGAGTTCAGTTAAGTGGTGGGCAACGTCAGCGTATTGGAATTGCTCGTGCTCTTTACAACAAAGCGACAATCTTAGTTTTTGATGAAGCGACAAGTGCATTGGATAGCATAACTGAAAATGAAATCATGGAATCAATCAATGATCTGGTTGGTGAGAGAACAATTATCATGATCGCTCATCGTTTAAGTACAGTGAGAGAATGTCACACAATTTATATCATGGATCGCGGTCATCTTTCAGATCACGGAACGTACACTGAATTGTTAGAAAAAAATGAATTGTTTAAAAATTTAGCAAAAATAAAATAAAGAGGAATTAAAGTGAAAAGAGTTTTAGTTACAGGTGCAGATGGTTTTATTGGTTCACACTTAACAGAATTGTTAGTGCGTGAAGGATATCAAGTTCGAGCTCTGGCCCTCTACAATTCTTTTAACGATTGGGGATGGCTCGAAACAATTAAAGACTTGAAAAAAGTTGAAGTTGTGACGGGAGATATTCGCGATCCATTTTTCTGCAACGAAATTACTAAAGACATCGATATCGTTTTTCACTTAGCCGCTCTTATCGCTATTCCTTTTTCTTATAAAGCTCCTCAGAGTTATGTTGAAACGAACGTGACAGGAACACTGAATATTTGTAAAGCCGCTCTTGAAAATAAAGTAAAACGAGTGATGCACACTTCGACGAGTGAAGTTTACGGAACCGCTAGATACGTTCCGATCGATGAGAAACATCCACTTCAACCTCAGTCACCTTACAGTGCCTCGAAGATTGGTGCAGATGCAATGGCGATGAGTTTTTATTTGTCATTCGGATTGCCTGTGACAATCGCTCGTCCATTCAACACATTTGGTCCGAGACAATCGGCCCGCGCAGTTATTCCAACAATTATTTCTCAAATCGCTTCTGGCAAAAAAGAAATTTCATTGGGAGATGTCACTCCAACGAGAGATTTCAATTTTGTTGAAGATACTTGTTTGGGAATGTTGAAAGTAGCGACTTCAGAAAAAACAATTGGTCAGACGGTTAATATCGGTTCAAACCGCGAAATTACAATTGAAGATACTTTCAATCTTATCAAAAAAATTATGAATAAAAATGACGTGAAATTATTGAAAGACGAAACTCGTATTCGTCCGGAAAATTCAGAAGTTCACCGTCTATGGTGTGATAACACTCTCGTAAAAAGTCTGACAGGATTTGAGCCTAAGTTCACTCTTGAAGAAGGAATGAAGCAAACGATCGAATGGTTCCTTAATCCAGAAAATTTAAAACGCTACAAGGTAGATATTTACAATGTATAAAAACATCGTTGATTTTGTAAAAACTCTTTATCCAAACGAAAGTTTTGTTCCTCTTCATGCGCCTATTTTCCAAGGGAACGAAAAAAAATATGTGAATGATTGTATTGATTCAACATTCGTTTCGAGTGTTGGAGAGTACGTTAAAAAATTTGAAGAGATGATGTGTGCTTACACAAAAGCAAAGTATGCAATTGCTACAACGAATGGAACGTCGGCTCTTCATATGGCCCTTATTCTTGTTGGTGTTGAAAGAGAGACGGAGGTTCTCTCACAAGCCTTAACTTTCGTAGCAACGGCAAACGCGATTTCTTATATCGGAGCTCTTCCGGTTTTTATCGATAGCGCTGAAAACAATTTGGGAATGTCGCCAAAAAGTTTAGCGGAATTCTTAGAAGCAAACGCTGAAGTTGTCGGCGATCATGCAATTAATAAAAAAACAAAAAGAAGAATTTCAGCCTGTGTGCCAATGCACGTTTTTGGTCATCCGGTTGAAATGGATGAAATTCAAAAACTTTGTAAGCAATATAAAATTCCTCTAGTGGAAGATGCCGCTGAATCACTTGGTAGTACTTATCACGGTGAACATACAGGTTTAAAAGGCGATGTTGGAATTTTAAGTTTCAACGGAAATAAGATTGTTACTTGTGGTGGTGGAGGAATGATCATTACAAATAATGAAGCTCTAGCTCACAAAGCAAAACACCTTACGACAACTGCAAAACAACCTCATCGCTGGGAATTTTACCATGATGAAGTTGGATACAATTATCGTTTGCCAAACTTGAATGCAGCGATGGCCTGCGCTCAGATGGAAACTCTGCCACAATTTTTAGAAAACAAAAGAGAAACAGCAGCTCAATATAAAAAGTTTTTTGCGAACACTAATATTCGCTTCATTGATGAACCAGCTCAAACAAAATCGAATTTCTGGTTGAATGCTATTCAATTTGAGAATAAACAAGCTCGCGATGAATTTTTGGAATTTTCAAATAGCAATGGTGTAATGACTAGACCAATTTGGAGATTGATGACAGAGCTTCCTGCATTTGCCAATTCTGTAAAGATGCCAATGACGAATGCTGAACATTACGTCAATACGATTGTTAATTTACCGAGTAGTGTAAGGATTCATCGATGAAAGAATTGTATTTAATTGGTGGTGGTGGACACTGTAAATCCTGTATTGACGTCATCGAACTCGAAGGCAAATTCACGATCAAAGGTATCTTTGATAAAAAAGAAAATATTGGAAAGAATGTTCTCGGGTATCCAATCGTTGGAAGCGATGAAGACATCGCAAAATATATTTCTTCACAAAGCTACTTTTTAATTACTGTCGGACAAATTAAATCTCCTGATATTCGAATCGCCATTTTCGAAAATTTAAAAAAACAAAAGGCCAATATGGCAATAGTGATTTCGCCTCGAGCTTACGTTTCTAAACATGCACAGATTGGTGAAGGATCAATTTTGCTTCACGATGTTCTTGTTAATGCCGCAGCTATTGTAGGGAAAAACTGTATTATTAATTCAGAATCTTTGATTGAACATGATGCTCAAATTGGAAATCATTGCCATATTTCCACAGCGGCTATTGTGAATGGCAATTGTCAGATTAATGAAGGAAGTTTCGTGGGAAGTAATGCCGTATTGAAAGAAGGTATTATTGTTTCGACAAAATCAGTCATTCAAGCAGGGAGTTTTTATCGTGGGTAAAGTTCTTTTCATTGCAGAAGCCGGTGTAAATCACAATGGTGACATTCTGTTAGCAAAAAAACTGGTCGATCTTGCTGCAGAAGCAGGAGCAGATATTGTTAAGTTTCAAACATTCAAAGCAGAATCACTTGTTACCTCGACAGCTAAAATGGCCGAGTATCAAGTTCAGAATACAAAAAAAGAAGAATCACAATTAGAGATGCTTAAACGTCTTGAGTTGAAGTTTGAAGATTTTATTGAATTACAAAAATACTGTCGTGAAAAAAATATTGGTTTTCTTTCGACAGGTTTCGATCTTGAAGCAATGGAGTTTTTAAAAACTCTTAAAATGGGGTTGTGGAAAGTTCCTTCAGGGGAGATCACAAACCTTCCTTACTTAGAGTTTATAGGTAAGTGCAATGAAGAAACGATTATTTCAACAGGAATGGCCAATCTTGATGAAGTAAAAGCAGCAGTGGATGTAGTAGTTAATTCAGGCACAAGCAAAGATAAGATTACTGTTCTTCATTGTAATACAGATTACCCAACACGTTTTGAAGATGTTCATCTCAATGCGATGAAAACAATAAAAGAAAAATTGGGAGTTAAAATTGGATATTCTGATCATACTCCAGGTGTAGAGGTTTCAGTTGCAGCTGTTGCTTTAGGAGCAACTGTAATTGAGAAGCATTTTACATTGGATAAAAATTTACCAGGACCTGATCATAAGGCTTCTCTTTCTCCAGATGAATTTAAAACTCTTATCTCGCAAATTAGAAATATTGAAAAGGCCTTAGGTCGTTCAGAGAAGATTCCTAGCGCAGGAGAAGAAAAAAATATTAAGGTTGCACGCAAGTCAATTGTCGCAAAGAAGAATATCTCGTTAGGGGAGATTTTTACTACAGACAATCTCACTGTAAAGAGACCTGGTAATGGAATCAATCCAATGAAGTGGTATGAAATTATTGGAAAAAAAGCTTCAAAAAATTACCAAGAAGATGAGTTGATCGAACTATGAAAAGAAAAATTATAATAGTTTCAGGAACAAGAGCTGATTATGGTCTTTTAAAAAAGCTAACGATGCTTTTTCAGCAAGACGATAGTTTCGAGACTTTTTTTGCAGCTACAGGAACTCATCTTTCAGATAAACATGGAAAGACAATCAATCTTATTCACGAAGATAAGATTAAAAATGTTGTTGAAGTCGATATTAAAATTGAAGGAGATCAACCTCAAGATATCACGCACTCACTAGCCGTAGGGATTGAACAGTTCAGTAATCTTTATAAAAAAATAAATCCTGAGTTTATTATTGTCTTAGGTGATCGTTATGAACTTTGGTCTGCTTGTATGCCGGCCTCAATTTTTTCTATTCCAATTGTTCATATTCACGGAGGAGAGTCTACCTTAGGTGTAGTCGATGAAGCTGTAAGGCATTCAATAACAAAAATGTCACATCTTCACTTGTGTTCTCATGAAGATTATCGCCAACGTATAATTCGTATGGGAGAAACCCCAGAGAGAGTCCATGTGGTCGGAGCTATAGGACTTGATAGAATTAAAGAAATGAATTTCATGAGCAGGACAGAATTAGAAAAAAATTTAGGAATTCATTTTTATAAAAAAAATATTCTTTGCACTTTTCATCCAGTTACATTGGATGCAGCTGAATCTTTAAAAGAAGTGACGGCCTTAACAGACGTTCTTGAAGAAATTTTACAAAATGGAGACGTAAATCTTTTTATTACGTTCCCTAATTCAGATGCCTATTCTTCTGATATTCAGCAAAAATGGGATAGCTTAATAAAAAAATTTCCAGAGAATGTTAAAGGTTTTACAAATCTGGGAGATCTTCGTTATTTATCAATGATGAAAGAATCCGATTTGATTCTTGGAAATTCATCAAGTGGAATTATTGAAGCACCTTTTTTAAAGAAAGCCGTTGTTGATATTGGTTTGCGCCAGGAAGGACGTCTAAAAAGTGAACACATTATTCATTGTGAAGGAACAAAAACTGAAATAAAGGCAGCAATTACTAAAGCACTTTCTTCAGAATTTCAGTCTAGCTTAAGTCAAACTCAGTCCATTTATGGTGAAGGAAACTCTGTTCATAAAATTTATGAGTTAATTAAAAGAACAAATTTTAAAGGAATTATTTTTAAAATATTTTTTGATGGATCAAATTAAATGAAAAATTGGGAAAAAATTTTAGTAAAAAAGAATGATACAATTGTGTCTGCACTAGAAATTCTTAACAATTCAGGAACACAATTTATTGCTGTTGTTGATGATGAAAGAAAACTCTTAGGGGCCGTTACTGATGGTGATATTCGCCGTGGACTTGTTCGCGGAGTACAAATTCAAGATACCGTCGAAAAAGTAATGAACACTAAGCCGAAGACGCTTAAATCAAACATGTCTCGAGCTGCAATAATTAAAACAATGAAAGAAAATGATATTCGCCGTATTCCCTTGGTGAATGAAAAAAATATTATTACGAATATTGTAACTCTAGAGGAACTATTTCAAGCAGAGAAAAAAGATAATCACGTTGTTTTAATGGCCGGAGGACTTGGATCAAGACTTGCGAGCTTAACAGCGGATTGCCCTAAGCCAATGCTAAAAATTGGTGGAAAACCTATTCTCGAAACGATCATTGAAATTTTTAAAGAACATGGTTTTTATAAATTTATTATTGCTGTTAATTATAAATCAGAAATAATAGAAGATTATTTCAAAGATGGTAGTGATCTTGGAATAGAGATTACTTATTTGAGAGAGAACACTAGATTGGGAACAGCTGGGGCCCTCTCTCTATATAAATCAAACGATCTGCCTTTTATTGTCATGAATGGAGATTTACTCACGAAAATAAATTTCAGTGATCTGATTGATTTCCATATTAGTAACAAAAATGCGGCGACAATGTGCTTAAGACAGTATGAACACCAGATACCATTTGGGGTCGTTGTTACGGATCAAGATCGCGTTCTAAAAATAGAAGAAAAACCAGTTCGACGTTATTTTGTTAATGCAGGAATTTATGTATTAAATCCTGAAGTATTGAACAAAGTACCAACGAATACCTATTATGATATGCCCACTTTCTTTGAAGACTTGATAGAAAAAGATCAAAAAGTGGGAGCCTATCCTTTCTATGAGTATTGGATTGATATAGGTCGTTTAGATGATTACGAAAGGGCCCATACTGAATTTCTCGAGATTTTTAAAACAGACAAATTATAAAAAGAGATTGAGAAATGAATTTATACGAAAATATTGCCTTTATACCGGCCCGAGGTGGATCAAAAAGATTACCTAACAAAAATATATTAGATTTTGGAGGTCAGTCACTCATAGGCGTAACTATTCAAGAGGCTAAAAAAGCAAATATTTTCGATGTCATTGTTGTTTCCACTGATTGTGAAAAAATAGCTGAAGAAGCAAAAAAATGGGGAGCTCTTTCATTTATTAGGCCAAAAGAACTGGCTCAAGATGAAACAACAACCTTGGATGTGGTTTTAGATTATTTTAATAAAATTGATTTTGAATTTAAAAATTTTTTCTTATTACAGCCAACTTCCCCTTTGAGAACTTCAAAACATATCCAAGAAGCTTACAGTTTATTTCAGGAATCTAAAGCGTCTACGTGCGTTTCTTTTTGCGAAAATAAAGAAAAAACTTCTCTCTACTATTTTTATGATCAGAATAAATTTTTTAAATTAACAGATTTAGTTTCTAAGGCTTTCGTTGATGTCCCTCTGCTTCGAGTTAATGGAGCAATTTATATTTCTAAAAAAGAGGCCCTAATAGAAGAAAAGTCCTTTTTAATGGAGGACACTGTTCCTTATATTATGGAAGAGGATGATTCCGTTGATATAGATTACAAAGAGGATTTTGAAAGGGCCCTTGCCATTTACAAAAAGGTGAATACACCCCAATAAGATATATGCATGGATTAGTTAAAATTGTAGAATATGTCGAGCAATCACAAGAATTAAGAGGTTTTTAATGAAGCATGATGTTGTTAATAAATACAATCTTCCAAAAGAAGTAAAGTTTTGCGTAAAGTGTACAGTTTCCAATCAGAGACCAAGAATTACTTTTGATGAACATGGAGTATGTTCAGCATGTAATTACGCTGTTTATAAAAGAGAAAAAATTGACTGGAATCAAAGAGAGAAGGAATTAATCGAATTGTGTAATAAACACAGAAAAAATAATGGCGAGTTCGATGTCATTGTTCCTTGTAGTGGTGGGAAGGATGGAAGCTTTGTAGCTCATCAACTCAAATACAAGTATGGAATGAATCCCCTTACTGTTACATGGGCCCCATTAAAAGCAACTGAAATTGGTCGTAGAAATCTTGATGCCTTTATTGGATCAGGTTTTACAAATATTTTGGGAACACCAGATGGAAAAGTGACACGCAAGTTGACACAACTTTCTTTTTCTCACTTAGGTGATCCATTTCAACCTTTCATTTATGGTCAGACAAATTTTCCATTGCAAATCGCTGTTAATCACAAAATTTCATTAATCTTTTATGGAGAAAATGGAGAAGTTGAGTATGGAGGCGATATGAAAAATGCCTTCAGGCCTGACCGTGATATTCAAGACCATGACAAACATTATTTTTCTGGATTGCCGCCAGAGTTTTGGACTGAACATGGAGTTTCTGCCAACGATTTAAGACCATTCATGGCCCCAAAATTTGAAGATATTCAAAAGAATAAAACATCGATTCATTTTTTTGGTTATTATAAATTTTGGGATCCTCAAGAAAACTTCTACTATTGCCAAGAGCATACAGGCTTTAATCCAAATCCTGAAAGATCTGAAGGGACATACTCAAAGTATGCCAGCTTAGATGATGCTATCGATGGATTTCATTATTATCTTGCTTATATTAAATTCGGAATAGGTAGAACAACTTCAGACTCTGCACATGAGATTAGAGATAATAAAATTACTCGTGAAGAAGGAATTGCACTTGTTAAAAAGTTTGATGGAGAGTTTCCTCAAAAGCACTATCAGACTTTCCTAGATTATTGCAACATCACAGATGAAGATGTGCAAAATGTTTTAGACTCTTGGCGATCTGATCATTTATGGGAAAAGAAAGATAATAAATGGGTTCTGAAAAAACCAATTTGGGCCACTACATGAGTTTAAAAAGAGTTATTGCCCGTTTAGATATTAAGGGAAGTAATTTAATTAAGAGTGTTCAGCTTGAGGGTCTTCGTGTGATTGGAGACCCCAATGAATATGCCATAAAATATTATGAAGACGGTGCAGATGAACTAGTGTTTATGGATGCAGTCGCTTCACTTTACGGTCGAAATAATCTTTCAGCTCTCATTCAAAAAGCTAGTGATAATATTTTTATTCCAATTACAGTAGGTGGAGGAATTCGCTCCGTTGAAGATGCTGCCGAATTATTCCGCTCCGGAGCTGATAAGGTTGCTATTAATACTGCAGCTGTCGCAAGACCAGCACTATTGCTCGAGCTTGCAAAACAATTCGGATCACAAGCTGTCGTTCTTTCTGTTGATGCAAAATTTGTTTCTAATGATAAATGGGAAGTTTATACAGACATGGGACGAGAGCGCACAAATCTTGATGTTCTCGAATGGGTCAAGCAGGCAACTGATTTAGGGGTAGGGGAAATTCTTTTAACCTCAGTTGATCGCGAAGGAACAAGAAAAGGTTTTGATGTTAAGTTAGTTGAAAAAATAAATTCTCTTGTAAAGATTCCCGTTATTGCTTCGGGGGGAATGGGCAAGATAGAAGATGGAGCCGATCTCATTGAGCAAACAGATGTTTCTGCATTTGCAGTTGCTGATCTCATTCATTATAAACGTGCCAGTATTCTCGATTTAAAAACTGAATTAATTAATCACGGTATAAAAACGAGGATGTAATAGAACGTGGAAAAAAAGCTTATCTCCATTGTGGATTATGGAGTCAATAATATTTTAAATGTTACCAGAGCAGTCTCATATCTTGGTTATCCATTTGAGGTCATTAATACAGCAGAAAAAATACTTGCTGCTGATAAAATAATTCTTCCTGGCGTTGGGGCTTATGCCAACGCGATGAAATCTCTTCAACAGGCCGGCCTTGATCAAGCATTAAAAGATTTTATTAATATAAAAGAAAGACCTCTTTTCGGTATCTGTTTAGGGATGCAACTTCTTTTAGAATCTAGTTCAGAATTTGGAGAACACGAAGGATTGGGAGTTATCAAAGGAAACGTTGTGAAGATTCCTGAATACATTTCTCCTGAGCAAACGAGACGTGTTCCTCATGTCGGGTGGAACTATCTAGAAATTTCAAAGCCTAACGGAGTAGATGGGCAGAGGAATTTATTCGAGAATATTAAGAATGGAGAAAGTGTTTATTTTGTTCATTCTTATATGGTAGCTCCAAAAAATATAGATACAGTTTCATCTTTTGTTAATTACGAAGGAGTAATGATTCCTTCTTCATTAATTCAAAATAATATCGCAGCAGCACAATTTCATCCGGAAAGAAGTGGGAAAACTGGTTTAGCAATTTTAGAAAATTTTATAAAAAACTTTTAAATAAGGATTTCCAGCTCGCGGATTTCATTCTTAGGTTATTGGGAGAGTTATGAAAACAATCGTCCTTATTGGCGCTGGCCAGCTCGGCAGTAGACATTTGCAGGCTTTATCTAAAGTAGATTTCCCTGTAAATCTTCAAATCGTAGATCCAACGGCAGTATCTTTAGAAACAGCAAAAATTCGTTTTGAACAAATGCCACAAAATTCAAATATCAAATCAATTAACTATTTCAGTTCAATGAAAGAAGTTTCGAAAACAATTGATTTGGCTATCATTGCGACGAACGCTAATATCCGCGCGAATATTTTAGTAGAGTTGTTAGAAATTTGTGATGTTAAGAATCTTGTTTTAGAAAAAGTTCTTTTTCAAAAAATTGAAGACTATAAAAAAATAGATGAATTATTAAAAAAGAAAAATGTTAAAACATGGGTAAACCATCCATTCAGAACGTATCCTTTTTATAAAAATTTAAAAAATCTTTTGAGCGGATCTAAGCAAATTTCATATCAGTTACAAGGCGGAGACTGGGGACTGGGATGTAATGGTCTTCATTATATTGATCTCGTTGCTTTTTTATCTGGGCAAAATGAATATTTGCTAAATAGTCAGAGGTTAAATTTAAAAACAAAGCCATCTAAAAGAGCAGGCTTTATTGAATTTACCGGAACATTGAGTGGGCAATTCGGAGCTCATTCGTTTGATCTTTTTTGCCACGATGAAGTTTCTCCTTTGAGCGCCATGATTTGTTCGGATAATGTGAATGTGATCATTGATGAGGCAAAAGGATGGGTAAGAATTGCTCAAAAAGAAAATAACTGGGAATGGAAAGAAGAGGTTTTAAAATTGGTTCATTATCAAAGTGAACTGACAGATAAGATCGCTACCGAAATTTTAAAATCTGAAAAATGTGATCTACCAACATATGAAGAAGCGATGAAAATTCATTTGCCGTTTATTAACTGTCTCATTGAGCATTTAAATAAAGTTGAGCAAGGAAATTATAATTATTGCCCTATTACTTAGAGGAATTTATGGATAGTGTTTGGCTTATCGGTTCAGGGGAAATGGCACAAGAATATTTTAAAGTTCTTGGAGCTTTAAAAAAAGAAACTCTCGTCATTGGACGAGGTGTGGATTCAGCTAAAAAATTTGAAAATGCGACTGGAAAAAATGTCGTTGTTGGTGGATTAGAAAAATTTCTTGCGACAAAACCACAGGTTTGCTCTTACGCGATCGTAAGCACAGGCGTAGAGGTCCTTGCTGAAAATGCTCAATTGCTAATTAACTTTGGAATTAAAAATATTCTTGTTGAAAAACCTGCTGGTTTAAATAAAGAAGAAATTAAACGTTTGGCAAATTTAGCCTTAGAAAAGAATGCAAATGTTTATGTAGCCTATAACAGAAGATTTTATGCATCGGTTTTAAAAGCAGAAGAAATTATAAAAGAAGATGGAGGAATTCATTCTTTTAATTTTGAATTTACTGAATGGAGCCATGTCATTGAAAATGTTCCTTATGCTCCAGGAGTTAAGGAAAAAATGTTTTTAGCGAATTCTACACACGTTGTAGATCTAGCTTTTTATATGGGAGGAAGACCTAAGGAAATTTCCGCTTTTACGAGTGGACATCTTTCTTGGCATCCAAGCGCTTCTATTTTTTCAGGAGCAGGAGTAAGTGAAACTGGAGCTTTATTTAATTATCAGGCCAACTGGGAAAGTGCTGGGCGCTGGAGTGTTGAAATGCTAACTAATAAACACAGATTAATTTTCCGCCCTATGGAAAAATTGCAAATTCAAAAACGCGGAAGTGTGGCGATTGAATTTGTAGAATGCGATTATTCAATGGATGAAAAATTTAAACCAGGTCTCTTTTTACAAGTACAATCTTTTATGGCCAAAGATAGTTCTCGTTTATGTAGTATCCAACAACAAGTAAACATGCTTGATACTTATAATAAAATGGCTTCTTACTAATTTTTGTTTTTAATTCAGAATACTAGAAAAGGTTTTTTTAAGCTTTTCAGTATAGTCATTAAAAATTATCTCATTATCTTTTTTAGCTTCAACTAATTTAATTTTTTCTTTAAGTGAATTTGAGTCACCTAGTAATATGTGGCTCAATTCACGAGAAGCAGTATATCTATATTGATGAGTTGGTTCAAAATAAGCGGATGGTATTCCCCAGTTCTGTGCGATTGCAGATGGAGAAGTAAAAAATGATGTTACTACCAGGTGTGATGCTTTTATTACAAGAAATGGGTCAATGCTCTCTTCTAATACTATAATTCTTTTCAGCAGATCTTTTTCCAGTTTTTGATCAATGATGTCTTGGCGTAGCTTGGGAAGATGAAGGTTTGATGCAATTCCTCTTTTGGGCTTAAAAAGAAAAGTCAGATTAGGCATTTCTTTTAAGATAGAGACTAAGTTTTCATAAAATGCATCCTGACAAACATCAGTCATATAAGGCTCAATTGCTCTTGAGAGACGATAATTTTTCTTGCATGCCACAAGATCAAAAATCGAAATATAAATTTGTTGCGAATTGAATTCAATTCCCAATTTGTTCAACGCCGATTTTTGATTTAGTTTTAAATGTCCCATTCGTCCATTCAGAATGGGATTACTAATGTGATATTGTTTTTTCCAGTCGATATCGAAAACCCTAATTTCATCTCTTTCATGTAGTTCACTAATTTCCGGAGTCCACATCAAAATATGAGAATAATTTGATAAAGACATAATTAAACTTTTATTAGCAAATGGTTTACTTGTAGTCGCTCTAAAACCATAGAGACTATAGCTCCAGAGTATGGTTTTAATATTGAAATTGTGTAAAACTTCAAATTCGGCAGGGGAAGGCCAGTTTTCAGAAATCGATGTAGCGATCCATCTTAGGTTTGTATTTAAAGAGAAAGACTTCCAGATGAGGCTTTTATAAAGAGCATCTGCCAAGAAGAAGTCGATCATATTAAACTTAAAAAAGTTTTTAAAAAATAAACCAGTCGTTTTTAAAAGTATGGAAAATTTTTGAGAAAAGCTTAACGATTGAGTGAGCTCAATTAATGTAAATACTGGACGTCGAATATTGAGTTCTTGAAGTTTTGCCTTGAAGTCTCTAGCACAAAAATAAAAAAAAGTTTCATTCTCGGGAATGATTTTGTCATCCTCCATCCAGAAACAATTAAGCGATATATCGTTCGTTGGAATTTCAGATGCTGTGACTCCGCGGATACAGCCGTTATAACTTTGAATTTTTAATTGCGGACGAAAAAGACAAACGATAAGAAAAGCAATTTGCGTTGCCAGTTTTTTTTGTGCCTCAAGAAAATGTTTAATTTTATCAGCGTAAGTGAAAATGTCGCTTACAAATCTTTTCTCAAAAAGAGGATGGGCTAAGAACGGCTTCGAGATTTGTATTGGCTTTTTTTGTGTATCTACGAGGTCAGTGAAGATTTGGTTTTCCTCGAGTATTTTTGCTTCAAATTCCAGGTAACTTCTATAGAGATCTAATTTTTTTAACTTCTCTCTTTCTCTTAAAGGAAATGATTGCTCATAATATTCTTTTGCTTTTTTTTGGGCTGTTTCAAAACCTTGAATCCAAAAATCGATATTGTCTTTATCATCAAGCTGAGAAAGATGAGCGGATTCTTTTATAGTCCCGGTGTCATAAAAATCATTCTTTAAAAAAAGAATATTTTTCGACTTTAATAATCGAATTAATTTTAAATTGTAAGAGTGAATTTTATAGAGAAAAGTCGTTTTCATTATTTCCTACGATTTAAATTTTAGCATTTGTTTTTCAATGAGAAAGTATGTGCATGTGGCCAGTAGAGTGCTCATGAAAAGAACAAAAGGGATGTTATTCGATAGAGTAGTCATATTTTCTTGAATAACCGGATGCCAAGCATACATACCATAAGAAAGAATTCCCAGAATCGCAAAGAACTTTGGAAGTGTAGATTTTACCAAGCGTTCTTCGTAAAAAATATGTAAACTTAGAATACAAAAGCTGACAATATCAATTAAAACGATTCCTCGATAGCTGAGAAATTCTTGATTGTTTGTGCGATATAATTTATTGCTCGCCATTAGTGCGAGAGCGAGAGCAATCATCGCTATATACGATAAAAATTTAATCTTTTTAAACCATTTCTTCAAAGTTTCACTAGCAAAGCAAACAGTGATCCCTAATTGAAAATGCATTAAATTCCCTAATAAGCTGCGAGAGTCATTTAATAAATCGGTATCAAATCTTTTAAAGAGAAGTAACCAGGCACAAAACAAAATGTAGCATCCAATCGGAACAAAAAGTTTTTTGTTCAATTGAAAAAAAATAAGAAGGGGAAACACGATATAAAATTGAAGTTCAATTCCCAGTGTCCAGAAAGCTCCATTCAATACATATCCATGTGTATATTGAATAGGTAATAAATTTTTAACAAAGAAATAAAAATTTAACGGTAGATCAACATGACGGTAATAGAGAGTTAAAAACAAACTTATAAAACTAATTGAGGCAAAAATAGGATAAATTCTCAACAAACGATTGCTGTAAAATTTTTTGAGATTTTGGAATTTAAAATTATATTTTTTATGCTTGAAACCAAATGTAAGCAGATAGCCAGAAAGAGCAAAAAAAATCCGAACAGAAGATCTTCCTGGGACAATAAAACGTCTGGCAAAACGATCATCTCGCATATACCAACCAGCATGCCAACAAACGACAAGTAGTGAAGCTAAACCTCTACCATAAAGAGCGAGGTCAAAATGTTTTGGAATCGGAAATTTTTTTAAAACGGCATCCAACATGTATTGTGATCCTAGATGAGCTGATTGTTTTTAATTTTTAATAAACCAGCTTTAATTGTTTCAGCTTCATAACTTGGTAAATCTCTTTGAATTTTTTCGATCGAAAGAGACATATCTCTTGGTCTTAAAGCTTTTAGTTTTAATTCGGCCATGCGAACCGGTTTAATGAGGTCAGAGCGAAGATGGAAAATTTCTGCCAATTGCAGAGCAAATTCATACTTGCTCAGACGTTCGGCACTTGCGATGTTATAAAGTCCAGTCAGATTTGAAGATAAAAGCAATTCGATATTTTGTGCCAATCCTTCAATGGAAATAGGAGTGAAAAACGAATCATCAAACATTGTGATTGTTTTTTCTTTCATGAGTTCTTGAATAATCCATGTACTAAAAGAAGGTTTTCTTACGGTATGACCACCGTAAAAATTTGTTCTCAGTACCAATGAGTTTGGATACTTCAGCGCTTTTTCTTCAGCATCAAGTTTTGTACGAGCATAAGCGTTGAGCGGGTGAGGAGAAGAGAGTTCTGTATAAAAGGATTTTTCACCATCAAACAAATGATCAGTTGAAATTTGAATGAATTTTGTATTGGTTCCTTGAAGAGACTGTAGAAGATTTTTAGTCGTTGTTACATTGACTTCAAAAGCTTTTTCAGGAGAAGTTTCACATTCATCAACAGAGGATAGCGCCACTGTATGAACGATAAAATCCGGTTGGTATTTTTCAATCAAAGCTTTTGTTTGCGAGAGATCCGATAAATCTACTGCAACAGCTGCAAAAGCGGATGGGGGCACTTGCACACTGAATTGAGTTCCAATTACAGAGTATTGTTTTGCAAAATATTTGCAAAGATATTGTCCGAGTAAACCACCAGCACCGGTAATGAGCAACTTTTTCATTGGTATAATTTCCCAAATAGTTCTTTTAAAAGATTCAATTATGTTATTACAGTTTTTCTAATAAAATAACTAATCAGCTTAAAAACTTCTCAATATTTTCATGAGTGCAGGGAGAAAAGTAGTTGTCGATAAACTTTTTTGCACTTTCCGCCTGTTCGGTAATTTCATTTGATGAAAGAGTTTGCAACGTTTTAAGTGCACCAAAAAGGTCTAGATGATTTTTGATATTCCATTTGAACTTATGCAAATCAAAAAGTGGATCATAATTGAAGAGTCCGTTTTGAAAATTAATGACCGGAATACCTACTTTTAAAGCTTCGAGCGCCACGGTTGACCCCGAATAGATAATGACATTGGCCCACTGGAGATTCGTTTCCAATGATTCTTTTGTGATGGACCATGTTGTCTCCGAATGGGCTTCATTGCGAGAGAGAATAGGCATATTGGGATGCTCGCGCATTAAAAGTTCAATTTGGTTTTTTTCAGGAGAGCAGTTCTTAATGAATTGTTTGATAACGTCGACTAATTCGCCTGCATCCTCAGTTCCATCCAGAATCACAAGAGCCTTGATTGAAGAGAAATTTAAATTTTTTAATTGAGTGTATTTTTCCAAATAGCGATAGCGAAGAGCGCAGCCTTCTTCCAATGGTAAATTGTGATAATGAGGATACGAACTGAGCAATTCTTTTGGGTATTTTCCCGTCGTTAAAATGCGATCCGGAACAAAGTGGTTTTTATTTTCGTAGGCTGAAAGAAAATAATTTGTAGCCCCCTGTTGCACAGTGGAATGTTGAAAGCTGACAGTTAAAAAATTTTTCTTAGAGTTTCTTTTGGCCAGATGAAACATTTTCTCCCAAGGATTGCTTTCAAAGGGAAGAAGCGCTTTTTTAATTTGAAACGAATGAAAAATTGTGAAGAAAGATTCATAGTAGGCTAGGGACACTAAAGTTGCCGGGCTCACGAGTTCCTGCTTGTAAGAGCTATTGACCAAGTCTGAGAGATTTTTTCCTTTCACTTGAAAATCTCCTCTAAAACGAGGATTTTTTAAAAGTTCGAGGGCCATAGCGAAATAGTTTTTTACCAAGGCTCCAATGGGCAAAAAGGCATGGTAAGGGAAATTGTTTTTTTGCGGATCGTAAGCTTCCCGACAAAGCTTTATTGGGAACATTGGGTCATAAATCGTAAGGAAATTTTCTTTTGCCGCAGAGTTCTCCGAGAGCAATTCCCCCCAGAAGGGATCCACAATTCGACTTTGAGGAGAATAATAAAATGTTCTCAGAAGCGTATAGGAAACATCTTGCGAGAGCGCTTTGAGCTCTTTGCGAAAAACACGTTTTACATAGAAACTTTTAGCTGCAATACCTAACAGAGTAGGTGCAAGCTTCAGATAAGAGAAGAAAATTTGTTCGAATTTGAGAGAGGAATCGAGCTTTTTTGTCTTCCAAAACAATTCAAATCTCTTGGGAAAATCGAAATAAGGTGACTTTGAGGACATCCACGTAGCAAACCAAAGTTTGTCAGGACGTTGTCCATGGCACTGATCCACGATGTTACAGTATTCTGCAATAAAATCTTTCTTATCCATCTCGTTTTATCTTCTAATAAAAAAACAATTCTAACGTAATTTTGCCTTTTATTTTAGGAGATTAAAACTTATAACTTAAGTAAAAAAATTAATTTTTTACTTGAGAGATTTATATGAAAGTCATTGGATTAATTCCAGCCCGTATGGGGTCTTCTCGTTTTCCTGGTAAACCACTTTATAAAATTTTAGGGAAACCTATGATTGAACACGTTTTTGCTCGCGCAAAAATGTATCCGAAGTGGACGAAATTAGCGCTTACAACTTGTGATAAAGAAATCAGTGATTTTGGAGAATCAAAACACTGGGACGTTATCATGACTTCAGACAAACACACTCGTTGTCTTGATCGTATCGCTGAAGCTGCTCCAAAGTTTGAACCAAATTTAGAAGATAACGATATTGTTGTTTGTGTTCAAGGTGATGAACCAATGTTGTATCCAGATATGATCGATGCTGTTGTAAAACCATTATTGGAAGATGCAACTGTGAATTGTACTGTTCTTGCAATGGACATCGTAGACGAAGAAGTTTTCAGACACAAAGATACAGTAAAAATCGTTCACAACTTAAAAGGCGATGTTCTCTATACTTCACGTTCTCCAATTCCATGGTGTGAAAAATTTTCAACAGAATTAGGAGCAAAAAGAATTTACGGAATCTTTGCTTTCAGATGGCATACTCTAAAAAAATTCACTCAGCTTCCAGAATCACCACTAGAGCTAAAAGAATCTTGCGATTCAAATCGTATGTTTGATTACGAAATGAAACAAAGAATTGCTCCGTACCCAGCAAGACCATCTTTCTCGGTTGATAATCCGGGAGATATTTTGAAAGTTGAAGACGGAATGAAAAACGATCCTTACGTGAGCAAATATTAATTCGTTGGCAAATTTATGAACGTAGATAATTTTTTAAAATCAGCAAAGCGCTCTTACTTAGATGAAACATTAACTCGTCCGGATTGGACGAAAGATATTTCTCGCAATGAAGAGTTATTATGGTTGGATAAAAATGAAAATTTAGATCCCATCTTAAACGCAAAGTTGAATGAACTTCTTAAAGAAGTAAAACCTTATGCGATCAACACATATCCTGAGACCGCAAAGATTTATAAAAAACTTGCAACACTCACAGGAATGAAAGCTGATAATTTCTTGTTGACGAACGGGTCGGATGGGTCAATTCGTGTGGCCTTTGATGTTTTTGTTAATCCTGGTGATAAAGTGATTCACACTTCGCCGACGTTTGCGATGTACCCAGTGTACTCGAAAATGTATGGAGCACAGGCCATTGCTTACGAATACGAAGCAAGCTCAACTGGTCCGGTTTTTAATGTTCAGGGATTTTTCGATTTAATAAAAAAAGAAAAACCAAAACTAGTTTGTCTTCCGAATCCAGATAGTCCTACAGGAACAATCGTTGCTCCTGAAAAAATGAAAGAGTTAGTTGAACTGACTCATTCACTTGGTAGTGTTCTTCTTGTTGATGAAGCTTATTTTAATTTCTACAACCAGACGCTTTTAAATTACGTCGATCAATATCCTAACTTGTTAGTCTGCAGAACATTCTCAAAAGCTTGGGGAGCAGCAGGGATCAGAGTGGGATTCTTGGGCGGACATCCTGAAGTGATGAAAGTGATTCACAAAAATAGAGCGATGTATGAAGTGAGCACGTTCTCGAGTGAGTTCATTTATGTACTTCTCGATCATGAAAAAGAAGTCATGGATTCAGTAGAAAGATTGAATATTGGGAAAAAATATTTTGTCGACCATCTTCAAAAAATGGGATTCGTGACAACTGAAACACATGGAAACTTTCTTCATGTGAATTTCGGGAACCACAGAGAAAAAATTCATCAAGCCCTGAAAGATGTTGTTTTATACAAAATGCAATTCCCAGAAGTGAAGAGCCTTGAAGGATTCTCTCGCTTCAGCCTTGGCACAACAGAACAATTTGAAAAAGTAATTAATAAAATAAGAAGTGTATTATGAAAAAAATTAACGTAGCAGTTGTTGGAGCAGGAAGAATTGCAGGTCACCATTGCCGCAATATTCACGCAAATGAAAATCTAAACCTTGTTGCCATTTCTGATATGGACCTGGCGAAAGCACAAGCGTACGGAACAGAATTAGGTGTTCCTGTTTATGCCAACTATCGCGAGATGTTTGAAAAACATCCAGAGATTGATCTGGTAACAGTTGCGACTCCTTCTGGGATGCACTTTGAGCACGCAGAAGAGTTTATCGTTAAATACAAAAAAAGTGTTGTCGTTGAAAAACCAACTTTTTTAAAACTCTCTCACTTGAAAAAAGCTTACTCACTTGCCAAAGAAAACGGCGTGAATGTTTTTCCTGTTTTTCAAAATCGTTACAACCTTGCCGTGAAACGCGTAAAGCAAGCTCTTAATAACGGAGAGCTTGGCGACCTACAAATTATCACAGTGCGAGTTCGTTGGTGTCGTCCACAAAAATATTACGATCTTTCTCCATGGAGAGGAACGTTTGCAATGGATGGTGGAGCAATTTCAAATCAAGGGATTCATCACATCGATTTACTTCGTCACATCGGTGGAGAAGTAGAAGAAGTGACAGCTCTTATGAGAACATTTGGGTCCAAGATTGAAGTTGAAGATACTTGTGTTTCAACTTTAAAATTTAAAAACGGTTCAGTGGGAACTCTTGAAGTGACAACAGCAGCGAGACCAGATGATTTTGAAGCTTCGATTTCAGTTGTTGGTTCAAAAGGTCTAGCTCAGATTGGAGGAATTGCAGTAAACGAACTGCAAATCTTCACTCCGGATAAAACAGCAACAAAAGATTTCTCTGAAGATTTTTCATCGTGCGTATACGGGAACGGACACAAGCAATTGTACACCGACATTGTTGCTCACTACGAAGGGAAAAAGTCTTTTCCAATCAACTTTGAAGACTGCAAAAGCACTTTGAGCTTGTTGCATTCTTTCTATGTTTCAAATGAAGAAAGTAAAACAACAAGACCAGATAAAGAATATGAATCGAAAAGATTAGGCGAGCACAGTGAAGAGCTTGCGAATCTTTACAGAATTTAGGATTAGGAATGACAAAACTTAAAGTAGGTATTGCAGGTTATGGTGTAGTTGGAAAAAGACGCCATAAGTTTATTGATATAAATCCCCACCTTCAGGTCGTCGCAGTTTGTGATCAGACTTTTAAAGGACAAGGAGTTTACAAGGAAGGAATCAATTTTTATAGCAACTATAAAGACCTAATTGCGAATGAAAAACTTGATGTTCTTTTCGTTTGTTTAACGAACGACGTTGCTGCTGAAGTAACAATTCTTGGTTTGGAAAAAAAACTTCACGTTTTCTGTGAAAAACCACCAGGAAGAACTCCGCGTGATATCGAAAGAGTTCGCGAAGTAGAGGCAGCTAGACCAAATTTAAAATTAAAATACGGCTTTAATCACCGCTACCACGATTCGGTGAAAGAAGCGTTACGTATCATTGAAAGCAAAGAGCTCGGCGAAGTTATCAACATGCGCGGGGTATACGGAAAATCAATTATCGTTTCATTTGAATCTGATTGGAGATCAAAACGCGATATCGCTGGAGGCGGAATCTTGTTGGATCAAGGGATTCACATGGTCGACCTCATGAGACTTTACGCTGGGGAATTTAAAGATTTTCACAGTTATGTAAGCAATAGTTTCTGGAATCACGATGTAGAAGACAACGCCTACGCTCTTATGAGAACTGAAAAAGGTGTCGTTGCATTCTTACACTCAACAGCAACAGAATGGAGACACCGTTTCAGTCTGGATATTACCCTTACAAAAGGGACATTGATTTTAAGCGGAATTCTTTCTGGCTCTAAATCTTACGGTCAAGAAGCACTTCGAGTTGTTTACCGTGGAGATGAAGATGGAGGTAACCCTCGCGAGCAAGTAACGACTTTTATTAAAGACAATTCATGGGAAGACGAAATCAATGAGTTTGCCGATGCAATCGTGAACAATAAAACAATTCGTTCTGGATCAAGCTTAGACGCATTGAAGACAATGGACATGGTCTACAAGATCTATTTTGCAGATCATGAATGGACGTCTCGCTTTAACATTACTAGATAATCTTAATTTGATAGGGTACGATATTTTGTCTCAATAGCAACTTAATGCATTTAATGTGGAGAATATATGCAAAATAAATTAGATGAAATCTTTGCGGCAAACAGAAAGCCTGCAGACTTTGCAAAAGAATACAGTGCTTACCTAGCTACAATTTTAGGGAAACTTGATTACAACGAAATCGGAAAGATGATTGAGACTGTATTGGATGCAAGAGAGCGCGGAGCTCACGTCTTTTTTATCGGAAACGGTGGAAGTGCAGCAACTGCGTCTCACTTTGCAAATGATATCTCTATCGGAACGAGAGTAACTGATAAGCCTTTCAAGGCAATGGCACTTACTGACAACGTTGCGATCATGACAGCTGTTGGTAATGATGATGGATACGAATATATTTTCACAAAACAACTTCAAAACTTTGCTAATCCAGGCGACGTTCTAGTTGCGATTTCAGCTTCTGGAAATTCACCTAATATTATTCACACTGTTCAGTACGCTAGACAGAAAGGTTTAAAAATTGTGGGCCTTACTGGATTTGATGGTGGAAAACTTCGCGAGCTGAGTGATATTAAAATTCACGTGCAAACAGCGAAGGGAGAATACGGACCAGTTGAAGATGTACACATGTTTGTAGATCATTTAATCGGATCGTATTTCAACCGCATCGTAAAACTTTAAGTTTTTATGTTGATCAGCTTAGAGAATAAAACTTGTCTTGTGACCGGAGGAACAAGAGGGATCGGAAGAGCGATTGCTCTTTCTCTTCTTGCCTCTGGTGCGAAGGTTATCTATACCGGCACTCGTGCTACTAGTGATTCAATCGATCACCCCAATGCGATCTACAAATCTGTCGATTTTTCCAATGACCAATCAGTAGAAAATTTTTTGAAAGAGCTCGACCAATACTCAATCGATATTCTGGTAAACAATGCCGGCATTAATAAGGTTGATACTTTTGGCGATATCAATCCTGAAGACTGGTTGAGAATTCAAAAGATCAATGTTGAAGGTCCATTCCGTCTTTGTCGTGCGCTTGCACCAAAGATGGCCAAAAGAAATTTTGGAAGGATTGTAAGTTTGGGTTCAATTTTCGGACACGTGACAAAAGAAAAGCGTGCAAGTTATTCGACATCTAAATTTGCCGTACTCGGAATGAGTAAGGCCCTCGCTGCGGATTACGCTACTTCAAATGTTCTCGTCAATGTTGTTTCTCCAGGCTTCATTGATACAGAATTAACTCGAACAGTTTTATCTGAAGCAGACATTCAAAATTTAACAAGCCAAGTCCCCATGAAACGATTGGGAAAAGCAGAGGAAGTTGCTAACTTAGTAACTTACTTATGTAGCGAACAGAACTCTTTTATTACAGCTCAAAATATTCTTATTGATGGTGGGTTCACAAGTGTCTAGTCAGCTTCCAGAGATTGCAATTAAGTCTCATCGTGGAATTTATAAAGTTCAATTCGTTGATAATGTTTTTCAAAATATGGAGAGTCTTGCAAACGATAAGACTTTTTTTATTTTAGATAAAAACATCTCGCAAATTTACGAAAAGCAACTTGCTCCTATTTTAAAAAAAGCAAAATCACTGATCATTGAAGCCAATGAGATGAATAAAGATCTCGATTGTTTCTCAGGATACACAGCGAAGCTGGCCGAATTGGGAGTGAAACGCGATTGCACCCTTGTAGCCGTTGGTGGCGGAGTTATTCAAGATATCACTTGTTTTCTCGCATCGACATTGTTCAGAGGAATGAGCTGGTTTTTTTATCCAACAACTTTGTTGGCCCAAGCAGACTCATGTATCGGCTCAAAAAGTTCTATCAATGTGGCCGGTATTAAAAATTTAATGGGAACTTTTACTCCGCCTAATCATATTGTGATCGATGTTAATTTTTTAAAAACGCTTGAGCATAAAGATGTGCTTTCCGGAATCGGAGAGATGATCAAGGTTCATGGAATTGGTGGAATTGAAAAGCTTACAGCGATCAGTAAAGATTACGAAAAAATTGTCAGCACTCAAGAGACTATGAATGAATACATTCACAAATCTCTTCTTATTAAAAAAGATATTATTGAAGTGGATGAATTCGATACTGGTATTAGAAACATCATGAATTATGGGCATACTTTTGGTCATGCTGTTGAATCAGCAACAAACTATGGTATCTCACATGGAATTGCCGTGACGATTGGACAAGATATGGCCTGCCGTTATGCTTTTGAAAACAACATGATTTCAAAAAACGTGTACGAAATGGCACACACTCTTCTGGCGAAAAACTTTGGAGAGAGTCGCAACGTAAGAGTAAATTACGATCTTTTCTTAAGTGCTATTAAAAAAGATAAGAAGAATATCGGCGCTCAAGTCGCAATTATTGTTCCGACTAATGATCAATTTAAAATCGAAAAGAAATTAGTTGATGCTGATGTTAACTTCATTAACTTCTGCAAAACGTATTTTACTTCAACGGGTTTTTCTTTGGTATGAATGATTTAATTGCTGTTGCTTCAAGGTCTTTTTCGCAAGATTCTTTTCTAAGAGAATCACTTCAATCGCGTTACCCTAACGTAAAATTCAACGAAGCGGGAAAAAGTCTTCAAGGTGAAGAACTTTTAGTCTTTTTGCAAGGAGCTTCAAGAGCGATTATTGCCTTAGAGAAAGTCGACGATTCAATTTTACAAAAACTTCCTAATTTAAAACTCATCAGTAAATACGGTGTAGGTTTAGATAATATTTATTTCAACGATCTTCAAAAGCATAATATTCAACTTGCCTGGAAAGGGGGAGTGAATAAAAGATCTGTCGCTGAGTTAGCGCTGCACTTTATTTTGGGAACAATTCGAGGAAGTTTTCATTCTCATCACGATATTCAATCGGGAAATTGGTACCAATTTAAAGGTTTTAATCTAAGTGGAAAAACAGTTGGTCTTATTGGTCTTGGTCACGTCGGACAAGATTTAGTTCCGATGTTAAAACCATTTGGTGTGAAAATTTTGGCGTATGACGTTCACAATAGAAATGAGTATTGCCAAGCTCATGGTGTCATTCAAACTAGCCTAGAAGAATTATTAAAAGCGAGTGATGTGGTGAGTGTTCATGTTCCTCACACTTCAAAAACCAATATGCTTTTAAATAAAGAAAGAATTGCTTTGATGAAGACTGGATCTTTCTTGGTTAATACGGCCAGAGGGGGAATTGTCGATGAAGCTGCCCTTTACGAAGCACTTGTCGACAAAAAGCTGGCATCGGCTGCTTTCGATGTTTTTAAAGAAGAGCCTTTTAATAATGAATCATTAAAAAAGTTGCATAACTTTTATTTCACATCACATATAGGTGGTTCTTCAATTGAGTCGATTCATGCAATGGGATTAGCTGCGATAGAGGGGCTCTCTCAAGGAAAAGCTGCAATTCCATCAAACTTTTTTGATTATGAGCTTTAAATGAAGACTCTTTTTCTTTCACATTTTCTCGAAGAAAACACTCCTGGATATGGTGGAAGTTCAGGGGTAAAAATTCGCCACGTCAGCAAAATTAGCGAAGGGGCAAGTTCTAACTCTCAAGAATGGACGCTTAGCAACCATATCGGTACTCACATTGATTTGCCTGCGCACTTTGACGACAAAGGAGAAAGGTTAGAAACTTTTTCTTCCGACGATTGGGTGTTTACAAGGCCCTATTTAATAAACATTAGTCCTAAAGAAGGTGAGATTTTGTTTCCAGATGAAACTTTTCAAAAGATCCCTCTGGATACAGATTTCTTGATTATAAAAACTGGATTTCAAAAATACAGAAATGAGACTCTCTATTGGCAAAATAACCCCGGCCTTTCTCCTGAACTAGGACAATGGTTGAGAAAAGAAAGACCAAATCTAAAATGTCTTGGTTTTGATTTTATTTCCATTACATCTTATTCTAATCGTCCGCTAGGACGAATCGCTCATAAGTCCTTTTTGGGAGTAGATGAAAAGACCAAATCTTTGAGAGTTATCGAAGATATGAACCTTGCCTCATTGACTTCAACTCCTAAGCAAGTTGTCGTTGCACCGTTGATGATAAAGAATGCGGATGGGACTCAGGTTACAGTCGTTGCTTTTATGTGAGGAACGGAGAATAATGTTTTTTATGTCATTTCTCAAATTTTTCGCAATTATTTTTAAACGTTGGATGTTTGGATTAAAACGTAATTATTCGTATTATAAAAAATTCGGATTCGTACCAGCAGATGGAACAGTGATTGAGGGAATTGAGAATTTACATGTCGGAAAAAATTTTTCTTTCGGAATCGAATGCGAATTTTATTGTCAGACCCATCTGACGAGAGGAAATGGAAAAATTACAATTGGAGACAATGTTTCTTTCAACTCTCGTGTCATGATTAATTCAGATTGTGGTGGAGAAATTACAATTGGAAGTGATGTTCTTATTGGACCAGGTGTAATTATGCGTTCGTCGAATCATGCATTCAAGGATTCAACGAAACCTATTCGAGAGCAAGGTCATATTGCTGGCAGAATAACTATTGAGGATGATGTATGGATTGGAGCAGGTGCAATTATCCTTCCTGATGTAAAGATAGGAAGAGGGGCAATTGTCGCTGCCGGCGCAGTTGTTTCAAAAGATATTGAAGCAAAATCAATTTTTGGTGGAGTTCCAGCTAGGTTTATTAAAGAAAGATATTAAGTTGTGAGCATGCAATTTCTATTTTATGCGGAAGGAACGCGTCTTGGTTAAAACAAATTTTGGAAAAATTTTTGATATTTGGGAATATATTTTTATTCTCAGCATGTTCTTAATTACAGTTTATTTTTTTAAAGCCGGTATAAGCCTTAGTGGCCTTTTTGATTTTAGTCTTGAGCGAGTGGGCTTAAGTATAATATCAGTCATACTTTTTGTTGGGATTTTAATCGAACATAAAAAAATCTTAGAGAAAATAAAAGATAAAAAGTTTTTGTTAGGATGGGTGCTTTTAGGAGAATTGGTATTTGCACTTGTACATAATAATTTTTTTTCTTATAAAAAATTATTCATCGATACATCTTTAATTTTGATTTTTTTAATTTCCATACCTCATTCATCTGATCAAAAATATTTTAAATATTTAACATGGCTATTAATTGCGATAATTCTTTATTTGGCTCTTCCTGTTGGTTTTCCTCGCGCGATTTTATGGCATGAAGATGGAACCTACAAAGGAGCTTTCATTCATCGAAACGCTTTGGGATATTTTATGGTTCCAGTTGCGATTTGGTTTTTAACAGAAAGAATAAAGAGAATTTGGAAAATCGCGTTTTTTATAGTGTATTTTTTATTAATATTTTTTGTATCATCTCGTTCATTTATAATTTCTTCTACTCTGGTTTTTTTTACATATTTTATTTTAACAAAGAAGAATTATCGTCTTGCAATTGCTTCCTTTATTCTTCATGTTTTGATTTGGCTTTCTTGGAAAATACCAATCGCAATTTTTCCTAGGAAAATTATCTATTCAATATGCCCAGACAAAATTGATGATTACGTAAAAGTAAATACTCGCGTATTTGAAACATCAACAACTGAGCGTTGGTCTGTCCTTGTTCAAGGTGTCTTTGAATATTTAAAGAACCCAATATTTGGAATTGGAAAAATTTTTCTAGCAGATAGTCCATATACTAAAAAACTAGACATGAATAATTTTTATCTGTCTCATTTAATTAGTTACGGTATTTTTCCCACGATATTTATTTTTGTAGTCTTCTTTTGGTTTTATAAAAGTTCAGGAATTAGAGTTAGATTAATTTTGATTAATCTGTTTGTGTTTGCAATGTTTCAGGCATTTTTTGATTATTTCCAAAGTGCATTTTTCTTTGCCTCTGTACTGCTGATTTATTGTTTTAACTATTTTGATTTAAGGAATACGCAAAAAATCGTGGTCAATGAGATTGATTAAGATAAATTTTCTTTTTGTGAGAAATAATAGTAGCGAATTCCTTGAATGATCCCCACCATTTTTCCCAGATCAATAACGAAACCAGCAACTCCAAGTCCGAACAATGATTCGATTGGATGTTCTTTATAAAAAGAAATGTTTCTGGATTTCAGAATCGGCAGAAAGAAAATCCTTGTGAGAAAATAAAGAGCGATGAGAGCAATAGTCAGCTTTACTGAAATTAATAGACTAAGCAATACGATTAATGGAAAAGCAATATAGAGATAAGGTATAGGGTATCCTTCAAGCGCTACAGTTGGTTTAGAATAGAGAATAGATTTTTTAAAAAGATGTTTTAGATTGGAAGAAAAGTTAATTCCAATATATTGAATCTTAACCTTCTCATTAATCCCTCTGACAAGACCAAGTTTTTTCACTTTAATCGGCCAGGCAGCATCGTAACCAGCTCTGCGTCCTTCAAGGAGTAAACCGGTTTTTGCAAACACAGATTTTTTTACTAGTGTTGTTGGCAGACAAGGACGATTTCTTTTGTAGCCATACGTTTGAGCAACTGCACAGCGATCGACCCAATTTTCACCTACAAGATAAACAACACCAGAAACGATTTCTAAGTTATTTGCTTGAGCGTATTTAAATTGTGATTCGAGCCAGTCTTTTTCAAAATTTTGTCCGCAGTCCATGAAGGCAACCCATTCAGTTGTAGCGTGACGAATCCCCACATTTTTTGAAGAGGCTGGATTATCAGTATTCTCAAAAACATTCTGAAATTGAGTTTGAAAACGATGTTGGTTTTCATCAATCCATTTTTGAACATAATCAAAAGTATCATCAGTCGAAGATGAGTTAACAAAAATGGCGACCTTTGGCGGAAGAGTTTGTTCTCCTACTCGTTCAAGGGTATAGGCGATAGTTTTCTTTTCGTTATGATAAGGAACAACTACTGTAATATCAGGATTCATATTTGTATTTTAAATAACCTTTAAACCATTCAATAGTCTTTACTACGCCTTCTTCAAATGAGTGCTGTGGAGACCAACCAAAATGCTGATTAACTTTTTCAAAGTCCATGTACTGACAGTCAATTTCACCGACAGTTTCTTTTCCTCTCATCATTTCAAGAATTGTAGCAAACGCTTTTTCTTGATTTGTCAGACGATAAACTGTTTCTAAAACTTCTCTCACTGACTTTGGAGTGTTTGTTCCAGCATTGTAAATGTTACCGCGGAATTTAGCTGGATTTTTGGCAAGATCTTCACCCATTCTTAAATAAAGATCGACAACGTCTTCGACAAAAATAAAGTCTCTGATTTGTTGTCCGTTTCCTCTTGGAACAAATGTTCCGTATCCAAGACATGCTCTGATTGAATCCGGAAATACAGCAGAGAAATTTAATTGCCCAGGTCCATAGATATTACAGAATCGAGTTGTCACGATTGGAAGTTTGTAAACATCAGTCGCATAACATTGAGTGATCATGTCTGCGCATGCTTTAGAAACATCGTAAGGATATTTTGGAAGAAGAGGATAATCTTCTTTATAAGGCATTTTTTCTTTCGGATAACTTCCGTAAGATTTGTCAGTTGAAGCAACGATGACTGATTCAATTGTTTGAGGACATTGTCTGATGGCTTCAAGAAGGGAATAAGTTCCTCTGATATTTGTTTCGAAAGTTAAATAAGGATTTGCGAGTCCAACACCAACCTCAACTTGAGCGGCCAGGTGAAAAACTGAGTGAATTTGTTCTTCAGAAATAATGCGAGCGAATAAATCTTTATCAGTTAAGTCGCCCTCAATGAGAGTAATTTTTTCATTGAGTTTTTCAAAGTAAAGGAGAGTGTCGTGTTTAGCATTGCGAATTAGTCCGTAAACGTTCGCGCCTCTATTAATCAAAGCTTTTGCGAGATTGCCGCCAATAAAACCATTCACGCCAGTTATAAGAACGTTCTTTCCAAACCAATGATTGTTTTCAGTTTTTTTCATTTTCTAATTTTTTCCTTACGATTCAAACTCGTGAATATTTTGCTCAGCATCTTCCAGCTCTCTCAAAGTATTAACTGTGATGTGAACTCCATTATGCTTGAAGCCTTTTAGTTTTTTTTCCTTTCCCAGGGACTCTAAAAAGTCGGCATAGCTTGTAAAACCTTTCATCCAATCCAGAACTTCATGTTCGTAATAAAAGTTCCCAATATTGATCCATTGGTCGAGAGTTGGTTTTTCTCTAAAACGAACAACATTTCCTTCTTGGTCTAGTTCGGCCAGACCAAATTGGCTTTTAAGCGGCCAGAGGGTAATTGTAGCTTTTGAGTTATGAGAATAGTGAAACTCTTGGAGCTTGTTCAAATTCACGTCAGCAAGAGTGTCGCCGTACAAAAGAATAAAATCGTTTTTTATATAGGGAGCGCAAGCCTTAATTCTTTCGATAATATCTGTATCGCCTGAGTCTACAATCGTAACTTTTAAATCTTTATGATGAGTTGCAAAGAATTGATGAATCTTTTCAGATTGAAAGCCGGCCGCAATAACAATGTTGCTGATCTGAAATTTTTTAAGATGATCCAAAAGATAGCTTAAAATCGGTCGGCCTTTAAGATGAACAAGTGGCTTTGGTGTCGTTTCAGTCAGGGGTCTAAGTCTCTCTCCCTTTCCTCCGCACAAAATAAGAGCAGTTACATTATTGTTCATATCTCTTCCAGTTGTATTTACATGTTAATTTGGGCTTAAGTATAATGTTAATAATTCTTTAAAACAAATATTAGTAGAACAAAATGAAGAAAATAAAAATCGCACGGATTGTCACTGTGCCAATCGTCTATACCCATATTCTGGATTTGCTGGATTTTCTCGACAAAAATGATCATTTTGAATTGCATCTAATCTGTAGCGAAGGCCCATTTTTGAATGAGCTGCGCGAACGTTTACCATCAGCTATTTTTCATATCATTTGCATCCCTCGTGACATTGAAATTAGAAATGATATCCAATGTCTCTGGGAGCTTTTTAAAATTTTTCGTCGTGAGAAATTTGATATTATTCATTCGCATACACCGAAAGCGGGATTGGTTACAGCGATCGCTGGATTTATATCTGGAACAAAATACAGACTTCATTCTTTCACGGGACAAGTATGGGTGAATATGTCTGGTCCGAAAAAAACACTATTAAAATTTCTAGATAAAATTATTGCTCGATTAAACACCCATAATTATGCCGACAGTGTGGGGCAAAAAAAGTTTCTGCTTGAACAAGGAATTGGCACACCTGAAAGTCTGACTGTCATTCACAAAGGAAGTCTTGGCGGGATCAATGTTGGAAGATTTAATCCGGAAAAACTTCAAAGCGAAATTCAAAAACAACGCGAAGAAATTTTCCCGAATTACACAGGGAGAATTCTCTTATACCTTGGACGAATTAACAAAGATAAAGGCCTCAACGAATTAAAAGATGCTTTTTTTAATTTGAAGAAAAAATATTCTTTAAAATTACTTTTAGTCGGCCCTTTAGAAACATTAGATGATCTCTCTTTTAGTGAGGTCGTTGAGACTTTGAAAAAAGACTCTGATGTGACATTTGTAAATTTTACTTCTGTCCCAGAAGTTTATTTAGGCCTTTGTGATATTTTTTGTTTTCCTTCGTATCGAGAAGGATTTGGAACCGTGGCGCTAGAGGCTTCAGCAATGGAAAAACCGATTGTTGCCAGCAATATTTACGGTCTCTCAGATGCCGTTGCTGACAATGAGACAGGGCTCTTGTTTGAAGTAAAAAACTCTAATGATTTAACAAAAAAATTAGAAACACTTTTATCTGATGAGAACTTAGCAAGAAAACTTGGACAACAAGGTCGCACCCGAGTTCAAAAAGATTTTTCGAATCAGATTCTCACTGAAAAATTAATTGAAGACTATCAAAGAATGGTTGAGAAGAAATAACAATGAAAGTTTTTATTACAGGTGCCGATGGTTTTGTCGGAAAAAATTTAATAAAAGAATTTAACAAAAACAGTATTTCTTACGTAGCTGGCAATCGCGCTTTATATGGCGACATGGTTTCTCAAAAAAACTGGGCGCAGTTTCTAAATGGATGTGAAGCAGTTGTGCATCTCGCAGCTCGTGTTCATGTAATGAATGAAACAAGCAACGACCCACTTTCTTTGTTCCGAGCAATGAATGTACAAGTGACTTTGAATCTTGCAGAAGCTGCTAAACAATGTGGCGTGAGAAAATTTATCTTCATTAGTTCGGTGAAAGTGAATGGTGAAGAAACTTTTGGTCAACCATTCAAGGCCAACGATAATCCAGCGCCTCAAGATCCTTATGGTCTCTCCAAAATGGAAGCGGAAAGAGAGTTGATGAAACTTCATGAACAGGGAAAATTTGAAGTTGTCATTATTCGTCCACCTCTGATTTATGGGCCAGAGGTAAAGGCCAATTTTCAAAAACTCATGTGGCTCGTTGAAAAAGATCTTCCTATCCCATTCGGGAGAGTGAACAACAAACGCAGCCTGGTTTCAGTGAATAATCTGGCAAATCTTATTGTGACTGCATTACGACATCCAAAAAGTGGGGGAGAGATCTTCCTTGTCTCAGATGACGATGATTTAAGCTTGAAAGATTTATTGTTAAAAATGGGTAAGGTGCTCGGAAAGTATCCCCATCTGTTACCCGTTCCTGTTGGATTGATGAAGTCTGCAGCAACAATTCTTGGCAAGAAAAGTTATGCCGATCGTTTATTTGGAAATCTGCAGGTGGATATTGAAAAAACAAAGAGTGTTCTCAATTGGAGTCCAGTCTATACCTTTGAAGAAACTTTTCAAAAATCTTAATGAGAAATATCAGCTCTCATGATGACTTTGTAAGCCGTCAAAAAAAGAATTTTGATATCAAACCATAGCGAACGGCGGTCGATATATTCTTTATCAAATTTGACCTTTTCAGGAATAGAAAGTTCATCGCGTCCATTAATTTGGGCCCATCCGGTTACTCCGGGCGCTACCGTATGAACATTAAATTGAGTGCGTAGATCGCGGAGATCATCCTGATTAAACAGAGCGGGACGAGGTCCGACTAAGTTCATATCCCCCTTAATAACAGAAATGAGTTGGGGAATTTCATCCAAACTTGTTTTTCTCAAGAAGCTTCCAATTGGAGTGAGAAAATTCTGTCCGTCTTGTAAAAGGTGAGTGGCCAGTTGAGGAGTGTTAATTTTCATCGTTCTAAATTTAGGCATGAGAAAGATCTCGTTATTTTTGCCGATTCTTTTTGACCAGTGAATCGCTGGTCCCGGACTCGTCACTCTTACTAGAATCCAGACAATGAGAAAGGGAACGAAAAGAAGAATTCCGAGAAGAGTGGCCACAATGAGATTGAAGACGCGGATAATCATAAATAGATTTAAGTTAATTAAAAATTCCTTAATTTTTCTCTGTCAATCATGACATAGATAACAATGGAATATAAGATATTTTCTCATTTGATTGAGTCTTTTTTTGGAGCTTACGATGTCCAATGTCATTCACAGTTTTAGAAATCCAAGGATTATTTTGGCTTTTCTTTACGATGTTTTAATTGCTGGTCTTTCTTTTTGGACCGCTCTTGCTTTGAGATTGGAAACTTTTAATTATCATCTTTATCCAATTATTTCTCTCGAAAAATTTTTCTCTCTCTCTGTTGTCCTTCTGGTATTTAGTTTTGTGATCAACGGTCTCTATAAAGGCGTTTGGCGTTTTAGTAGCACGCATGATCTTATTCGAGTTATCAAGGCGAGTGCAATGGGTGTTGCCCTTTCCGTTGTCGCTTGTTTCTTCCTCAATCGAATGGAAGGCGTTCCACGTTCGATGTTTCCAATTCAATTTTTGTTGTTGGTAACAGGACTTGGTGGAGGACGTTTTATTTATCGTTTCCTTAAAGATCAAACTTCTCTTCGCTCTGTGATCGGAGGAGCTGATGATGAAGTAAAAAATGTCCTTATTGTAGGAGCTGGTCGCGCAGGTGAAAAACTTGTTCGTGATATTTATGCAACTCCAGCGCTTAAGTTAAGAGTGGTCGGTTTTGTTGATGATGATCGTTACAAAAAAAATGCACTCATTCACAACATTAAAGTTTTCGGCAGCGTCGATTTAATTCCTCGCCTCGCAGAAGAAAATCAAATCGATAAAATTTTTATCGCAATACCTTCTGCAAATGGTGATGAAGTAAAACGCATTGTTAAATTCTGCAAAGAAACGACTGCGGAAATTAAAATTCTTCCAAAGATGGACCAACTCTTATCGAATCAGGTCGATCTTTCTCTTCTTCGTAATTTGAACATTGAAGATCTTTTAGGAAGAGAACAAGTCCAACTGGATACAGCTCACTTAAATTCGATGATCAAAGATAAAGTGATTCTTGTCACAGGCGCAGGTGGATCAATCGGTAGCGAGCTTTGTATGCAAATTGCAAAGTTTCAACCTCGAGTGCTTATCATGGCCGATTATTGCGAACTCTTCATGTATGAACTGGAAATGAAATTTAAAGAAACATATCCAGAGATCGCTTTTTATCCAAAAATTTTAGACATTAGAAATAAAACAAAAGTTGATCAGGTTTTTGATGACTACAAACCTGAACTTGTTTTTCATGCAGCCGCATATAAACATGTGCCGATGATGGAATACAATCCAGGCGAAGCGATTGAAACAAACATCCAAGGAACAAGGATTGTTGCGACAGCAGCACTTAAGTACGAAGCAGATAAATTTATCATGATTTCTACTGATAAAGCTGTTAACCCGACAAACGTTATGGGAGCTTCAAAGCGAATCGCAGAAATGGTTATCACAGATATTTCAAATCGCGCGAAAGCAGAAAAACATCGTACAAAATTTATTTCAGTTCGCTTCGGAAATGTTTTGGGAAGTAACGGGTCTGTTATTCCACTCTTTAGAAAACAAATTGAAGAAAGAAAAGACATTACAGTGACTCATCCGGATATCATTCGTTACTTCATGTCGATTCCGGAAGCCTGTCAGCTTGTTTTACAAGCGGGATCTATGGGAGAAGGAGGAGAAATCTTCGTTCTCGATATGGGAGAGCCTGTGAAAATCGTCGATCTTGCTCGCGAAATGATTCGTTTGGCGGGACTGCGTGAAGGCGTGGATATTAAGATCGTTTTTTCTGGTTTACGTCCGGGAGAAAAACTTTTTGAAGAATTGTTTAGTGACAAAGAAGCTTATGAGCTCACTCATCACGGGAAAATTCGCAAAGCTCTATTTAGAACGCTGGATGGGCAATTTACTGAGAATTTAAATCGTTTGTTAACTCATGAATCTAGCGAACCAGATACAATTGTCTACTTGATTAAAAATCTTGTACCTGAGTTTACGCATTTCAGATTAAAGAAAAACCCTGACCAGGGAAATGAAATTTCAAATTAAGGAAGTAGATAAACTACTTCCTTATTTGTCGGCCAACTTTTTTATTCCACTCAGGTATCTATCTTCGCAACGATTTTTGTAAGCATTTTTCGCTTTCTCGTAACCTTTCGAAAGATTCATTGAGTAAAGCATTTCCGGGAAGTCCTTACATTTTGCCGGAACTTTAGCTTCATCGCCATGAGCGAATTGGTAGCAATAAGCATCGACGTGAATGCGAGTTAACCAATTCATTTGCTCTTCAGAAAGTTTTATATCCACAGTTGAATTGGCAGCAAGTTTTAAATCTGAACGAAGTTTATTTTCTTCAGCAAAAACTTGTTGCGCTTGATTGTCGCGCGGTTGGAATGAGTGAGAGTTATCATACACAGTTGAACACATTCCTTTTGCTTTAAAGAAATGAGTGAAGCGGTTGTCGATGGCCGCTTTAATTCTTGATCCCTCTGAATTTTTAGCTTCGACACAAGCAGCGATCCAATCATCACGCTCTTTATCGTAAGCCACTTTCGCGTTGTCTGTTGCTTCTTTATTGTAATTTTCACGACGCTTGATTGTCTTCGCAACGTTGTCGTTGATTTGGTCCATGTTGTCTTCGCGTTTTTCGCGAGCATCGCCGTTTTTATCGTAGAATTGATTTTCAGCTTTAAGAATAGCGAGACGAAGATCCTGCATCTGACTTTCAGCTCCAAGAATTTTTCTTTGTAATTCTTTTAGCTGCTGACAGAAGTAATTGTCGTTGTTCTTCGAGAAGGAAATATTATTCTTTGTAGCGAATTGAATAATCTTGTCGTAGTCTTTTAATTTTTGGTCGAGTTCGTCGGCAGCATCGTAAAGAACGCGACGACACCCAAGAGAGAGTTGTTCGTTCTTAAATTGTTCCATCATGACATCGCGATCAAAACGCATGTCTCTCATGGCGATGTTAAGATTCTTGATATAATCATTGCTCATGTTTTTATCGCTGAAGAAATCGAAAGCAGAAATAAATTCATCTACGATTTGCTCCATCTTAACGAGGTCATTAAGCTGTCCGTCCCAAGCAGACATTGCTTGTTGGAAATCCTGCCATTCTAATTTTTTCTTTTTTGTTCCAGTGAAGAGTTCATAAAGATAACTGATTCCAGCACTCACACCTTCAAGAGCGAGGTTCATTGTAATCGAACCAAGAGCAGCTCCGGCCGCAGTATAAAAGGCAACTTTCGCCATGTGATTTGGGTCCATCATTTGAGCAGCGATACGATTACTTTCCGCCCAGTTTGCGTTTGCGGCGTCACCTTGTTTATCCATTACCTGATTTGTTTTTGCCCAGTTCGCATTGGCCGCATCACCTTGTTGCTGAATTTGTTGATTCGTATTGGCCCAGTTGGCGTTAGCTGCATTACCCTGTTGTTGAATCTGTTGATTCGTGTTCGACCAGTTTGCGTTAGCTGCATTACCTTGCTGTTGAATCTGTTGATTCGTATTTGACCAATTTGAGTTTGCGTTTCCAATTTGAGTATTTGTATTTCCCCAATTCGTATTTACATTTGTATTGATATTTCCAACATTATTGTTGAACGAACCAAGGTTTCCGTTCAGATTATTTAAATTAGTGTTCGTATTGTTCCAGTTGTTGTTTAAGCCGTCACTAGTTCTAATATCCACACCACCACTGACATTAACGTTACTGTTTGTCGTGATAACAGTGTTCACTCCTGGAATTGAAAATCCGCCAGTGTTGCCTGTGTTCGTTGATGGACCAGTCGTTGTGTTTCCACCGTTAAAAAGATTCGTCAAACTGCTTGGATTAAATCCACCAGCAGCGTGAGCCTCCGGCATGAAGTAATCAATGAAAGAAGTCTTAGGAATTTTTTTATCTTCGTATGTTTTAAGAAGTGAGTGAAGTTCATTCAGCTCAGGCATAAGAGCATTCGTTAATCCTGAACGTGCAAACGTCGTTACGATAATAACGTGATCATCTTTTTTCGTTAGATCCATTTTGATATAACGATTGATTTTTTTCCAATGACCTTCAATTGCATATCCGTTGGAGATTGCTTTTGTCGTGAGAAAATTTCCAGGAAAACTTTTTTTGATTGTTTCGCTGAGTGCTTTAAGATCCGTTTTTTCTTTTGGATTTTTGAGATAAGTAAAATTCGTCTCAGCGATTTGCACTGGTTTTGAATTCACCCACAAATAACGTTTGAACATTTTTACTTTCACTACTGACCCGCCGTCTTCGCGAACGATCAATGGTGTGTATGACCAGTTATGATTGATGTCGTACTTCGTGCCGAGATCTTCGGCGAATACGGCATTCATATTAATCAGCAAAGAAGTTACAGAACCAACAAGAATTAGTTTTTTCATAAGGACTCCATCCAGAGACTTATCGGTATTTAGCTGGGGAAACTTAAAGTTGCCCGAAATTGGTCAGTATTATTAACATTTAAGTACTTGGCTTAATTTCTCAGTACTTGCCCAAGAGTTTTTAATAAAGGGATATAATCTAAAAGAGAGAAAGAAGGAGAATGGAAGAGGTCTCCATTAAGGCCCTTTAACCATTTTTAGGTTTTCTGATTTTGTCTAAAGGAGTTGAGAAGTAAATTGGTGCTTGAAAATATCCTCGGAAAAGAAGTGAGTATAATGAGCTTTCTTTTAAAAAGTTTTAACGAAAAATTCAAAGATTTGGTTACAAAAGATGTGGAACTAGAGTCCCATTGGGAACTCCTTCATCAAATTCAAAATCAATGTGAATAGACAATGTATTTTTTCTTGTGAACAAATTTTCCTTTCTTCAATGACTTGATTCGTATCAATGGAATTAATATTTTCTTTATTTTTTTTCCAAAAATCTGTAAAGAAATCTTGTGTTTTAAATTTTAAAATTTATGTTTAAATCAAATGACAACTTTAACCAAGGAAGGTTTTATGAAAATGTTATTTGTATTAATGTCGCTTTTAACGTTAACGTCTCATGCGCAAGAATCAAACTTTGCAGAATTAAATGCTCCCGTTGTTTATAACAGAGCAAATCTCAATGAAGCAAACGCTGGAGCAATTGTATATGATACAAACTCTGGAGCATTTTACGGATTATCAACAACAGGTTCTCCTACAAGTACTTCGAGCTGGATTCAATTAGGAGGAAGCACATCTTCTAGTAACGTGACAACATCTGGAAATTCACAAAGAATGGAAAATGTACAAGTAGGAAATTTAGGATCAAGTAACTGTACATCATCACCGTGTACGATGGTTTCAAATACGCCAGGGGTAGCAAGTGTTACAAGAAACGGAACTGGATCATATACAGTAAATTTTGTAAGCGGAAATTTTTCGGCAGCACCAGTTTGTGTTTGTTCTACGACTTCTGCAGCAAACTTTCCAACAACATGCTCTCCGAATGCAGCACCTACATCAACAAGTTGGTCTTTTGCTTCAACTTATTCAGGTACAGCATATGACTCTACATTTACAGTGATTTGCATGGGAACTCATTAATTGATTATTAGAAATCAAGCAGCGAAGGCCTTAAATCAGGCCTTCGTTTTTAATTAATAAAAACATCAATCCCATTTAAAGCAGCAACAACTTCTTCACGCATAAATTTTTTATTTTTTGTCAAAATCCCAGGAAGTGTAACGTCTAAAAATTTGATGATCGAACTAAAGATTAGAAAAATAAAAAATTGCTGATCGTTTATGGAATGTCTATACTCATTTCATGGCATCAAACACTTCATTAAAAAAATATCTTCATTCATCCTCATGGAATTCTCTTCTTGAAAGCGAATTCTCTCAACCTTATATGCAGGCGTTAGAAGAAAAACTTCAGCAGGATTATTCTCATAAAATAATTTACCCATCAAAAGAAAATATTTTTTCAGCATTTAACTTAACTCCATTTGAAAATGTGAAAGCTGTGATTATTGGTCAAGACCCATATCATGGACCAAATCAAGCACATGGTCTCTGCTTCTCTGTTCAGAAAGGCGTAAAGATTCCTCCCTCATTAGTAAACATTTATAAAGAAATTGAAAGCGATCTAGGAATCAAAATGCCAAATCATGGCCATCTTGTTTCATGGGCAGAGGAAGGCGTACTTCTTCTCAATTCACTTCTCACAGTAGAAGGCGGCAAACCAATGTCACATAAAAATTATGGTTGGGATAAATTCACAGACAGAGTGATCGAACTCATCAACGAAAAAAAAGAAAATGTCGTCTTCATGTTATGGGGAAGCCCTGCACATGCCAAAGCAAAAAACGTTGATCCTGATCGCCATCATATTCTAAAAACAGTTCACCCTTCACCGCTGTCTTCTTATCGCGGATTTTTTGGGTGCAAGCATTTTTCTAAATGTAATGAGTTTTTGATTTCTAAAAAGATTAAACCAATCGACTGGAAGATTGAGAACTAATTCTGACATTCAATCAGCGTCCAGGACTTAAAAGTCCTTCTCTTTTTGATAACTTCCAATTTGTAAATCCATTGAGGAAAAAGAGAAAAATCGATACGACATTGCTTATGCTCTAAAGCAAGATCGCGCTCTTCCAAACTTCTCGCAAAGAAGTGAACAATCTTCTCACTGCCAACAAATTTCGAAATTTCTTCCTTCGTCGTCTGCACATACTTAATATCATTTTTCAGATAAAACTTTGTGTAGTCTTCAAAAGGTCCTGTGATGTAAACCTCCGTGACTGGAGTTGATTTATAATAAAGATGCTCATAGTACTTCATCAAATTCGAAGCAGGGACAAAAGAAAAATAAATGAGCAGTGGAATGTTGAAAACCTGAAATAATATCATCCACGATCGTTTCACTTCAATCTTAAATTCCGCAATCAACCACGACAAAATCATCGGCAATAAAAATAACATCGGGAAGATGAAACGAAATTCTTTATGCCCGATGAGCGAATGAACAATAAAAAACGGAAATGTTATCCAGGTAAGTAAGCTTTTTGGAAACCTAATCCATAAAACGAGATAAACTAAAATAAAAAGCAAACTCAGGGGAGGAACGCCTTCTTTAAATCCCTGAACGAAATAGTCATACCAAGGGGATGTTCCAAATTGGGCCGCATATTTTTGAGTGATATTTACATAAAAATAGTTATACGGTGAAAAAGTAAATTGTCCGTAATAATGAGAGTCGAGTAGGGCGCTAAAGACCACAACTCCTAAAAATCCCAATGATAGAATCAGATACTTTTTAAAACTGTATTTCTGAAAAATAAGAAACCATAGAACAGTGGTTGCGATCATCACGATCATTTGAAAACGCAAAACAAAACTAATTCCAAAAAGCACGCCGGCCCATAAAGCATTAGTTAATTTTTTTTCTTTAACGAGATAGTACAAACCAAAAATAAAAAAACTTGAACAAAGGTTCTCATTAGCGGTGCGAGCATGAAGAAAGGGGATAAACCACAACATCCCCGCAAAGAAGAAATACCATTCCTGATTTTTCACGGCAGAAAGTTTGTCCTCGAACGTTTTATAAAGTACCCAAAACGAACCAATTCCAATCACTGATGAGATCAATCGATAAAGAGTCGCGAGAACAAATGGATCAAATTTAAAAATAGATAAATAAAGTTTTGAAGGCCAGATATACAGCAAAGGCTGCAACCATGGTCTGATCATTGAATGAAACTGAAATGAAAGATAGCTCGCATCGTAGCGACCTAAAGCATATCCAACAACCTGAAGAACTTCGCGCTGTTCATCGTGACGATAAAATCCAATAGTAAAAATAATAGCGATGAGATGAAAGAGCAGCCCAATCGAAATATATTTTTTGGATTTGCTTGAAAGCATCGTCGCCCTTAACTAAACAGCATTTCAAAATCTTTCATCGTTAATCTTCCAGAGAACACTTGATCATCGTCTGTAGAAAGAAGATCAGAGAACAATTGTTTCTTTTCCTCTTGAAGCTTTAAGACTTTTTCTTCCACTGATCCTTTGATGATCGGACGATAAACCGTCAGTGTATTCTTTTGACCGATACGATGAGCTCTGTCGATCGCTTGTGATTCAACGGCCGGGTTCCACCAAGGATCCATGATGAAAACATAAGACGCCGCTGTTAAGTTCAACCCCACACCTCCGGCCTTGAGTGAGATGAGGAAAATCGGATTTTTTCCAGATTGGAAAAGTTCCACTTGGTCTTGTCTCTTCGTAATACTCTGACTTCCATCGATGCGTGAGTATTTCCAATGCTTCTCTCTGAAGTAGTGCTGAATGATATCCAGATACGTCGTGAACTGGGAAAAGATAATGGCCTGATGTCCTTCTTCGAGAATCGCTTCGAGCGTCTCGAGTAGGAATTCAATTTTTGTTGAATCGATATTTTTATAGCTATTGTCGTTCGTACGGTTTTGCCACAGACAGTTTTGTCTCAGTTGCAGAAGTCCGCGCAGAATCTCTCCGTATTTCGCTGAAGAGTTCGATGTATTGATACGCGAACGAATCGAAACCATATTTTGTTGATAGTGTTTCAATTCTTCTTCGCTCAATTCGAGATAAACATTGTTTTCGATTTTTGGTGGAAGATCGTGAAGAACCTGTGCCTTTGTTCTTCTCAAAATAAACGGGCTCGCTGTTCTACGAGCGATCCCACGAGTTTTTGTATTCGAAACGGCTCGAACGAATTGCAGATCGCCCCAAATTCCCGGCATTGAGAGATCGAGAATGTTATAGAATTCAGAAAGATCATTTTCAACAGGTGTACCTGTTAAACAAATGCGGAAGTCCGCCTGAATTTTTCTCGCAGAGAAAGCTCCGAGAGAACGAACATTCTTCAAGTGTTGAACTTCGTCGAGAATCAAAATATCAAAGTTGATATTTGCAAAAACTGCTTCTGATTCTTTCTTCATTACACCGTAAGAAGTCAGAATAATCTTTTTATTATTAGGAAACTCGCGCGATCCTCCGTGATAGATATGCATATCCATCTCAGAGAATTTTTGAATTTCTTTTTCCCAGTTGAGAAGGATCGTCACCGGGCAAACGATGAGAACTCGCTCAATTTTGCTGTAAATACTTTGCAGGAACGTAATCGTCTGCAACGTCTTACCAAGACCCATATCATCAGCAAGACAGGCACCGAGTTTATGTTCGTATAAAAATCGAAGCCAATTGTATCCCGTCACTTGATAAGGACGGAGAGTTCCTTTTAATTCAGGTGGAAGATCGTAGTTTGGCATCTCTGTGAGATTCGCAAGCTTTTCACAAAGAGCGATATCTTCTTCGCTTAGAGCTCCATCGATTCCGATTTTTCTTAATTCAAATAATTCGAAAATACGCGCGCGATTAAACGGCAGAATAAATTTTTTGAAAGTCTGACTTCCATCAATCTGCGTTTTAGTATCGACTGCTTCGTACTTAGTATATTTCTGCATGAAACGGATAAGATCTTTCTGTTCTTTGCTTAAAAGAATAAGACCTTTCTTCGTGATAACCATTCCTGCTTCAAGATCAGCTTCTTGAATAACTGCTAAATCGTCTTCATCGATATTGAGTTCGAGATCAAACCACTTAGTGCTGCTTGAGCGACGCTCAAAACGAATGCGCGAATTCCATTTAGAAATTTCGTGACGATCGTAATAAATTTCCACGCCAAAAAGAGTTGCCTGGCGATGAAACTCAACGAGTCCCTGGAAAATAACTGCAGGTTGTACATCGTATTTAATAATTTTCGTTTCAGCATCGATGTGAGCGTATCTGAAAAATTGATCGCCAAAATTCTGAACAAGCAATAAGAAAAGTTCTTTCACGACATTGTTATCGTAACGACAAACAACCTTGCTAAGAGAATCGTAGGTGATCGCTTCGCGATTTTTCTGTAGTTCCGAAATTAACTGTTGCGTGCGTACTTTTTTCGAAGAAGAAACGATAAACTTTTTATAAACGTCCGAGCTGTTTTTTAAACTCTCAGCAACGGCTAGCAAGAACTCGTAGGCATCTTGCTTTTTCTTAAAGTGATTTAATGTTCCGTGATTGAACGTCATGTGAGAATAGAATTCAGGTGGGCTCACCAAAACTTCATTCTCGTCATAGAATTCGAGATTCGCGTGTAGTAATCCTTTCTTCTCAGCAGGCGCGAGTGTGACTCGGCATTTCGGAGTGACTGTACGAATATCTTCGAGCGCGATGTTTTCGATATAAATATCGACGACTGAAAAAAGATCCAGCTCTGTCACATTTGAAAGAACATCGTTGATCGTATACGAATACGGATTCAAACGAATACGTTGAATCAGAATTTTTAAATCGTTTGGCAAGTGGAGAACAGTTCCATTCTTCCAGTTGAAGAGATAGAGATTTTCAAAGAGAGAAATTTCAGAATAAATTTTATATTCTTCATTCGCTCCTGCACGATATTTAAATTTAATCTTCTCATCTTGATAAAGATAAATTTGTAATTTCCCTTTGAACGTTTCCGGCATTGGGAAAGGAACAATTTTTTTATTATGCAAAAGATATTGAAGAGCAGAGTAAGTTGGTGCGGCCGGAGCTCCAATCAATTGATGAGGTCCACCAATAATTGTTCCGTACTCGGCAACGTTAACTCCGAGACTCGAATTGATAACGATCGGAGGCAATCCGCTTTCGCTGTCAGCCTCTGTTGTATTTTCACCTTGAGCTTCAATGTATTGTTGAACTTGATAAGTGAGAAAGAGAGCAACGACGTGAACGCAGTGACCTTTTTCACTCCAGTGATGACAATCACAGTTTGAACTCAGCGGCCCTTCTTCAGTGCCTTCCAATCTTTTTTTGTAAACGATCTTAGATTCGTGAGCGCGATCATCGCGAACAATTCCGCTGACGATGTAATAAGTTTCAGGTGAACCTTTTTTAAAGGAAATTGAAACGCGAGAGAGTTTAAAAAGTCGCAATCCATTTTGAATCAATGCTGGAGTAAAAAATTTTTTACACTCTTCATTGATACTTTCAGGAATAGTCCACACGCGATCGTTCATGTATTTCCTATTATGTTTGTCTTGAGGTTCATTGAGATCAAGTGGCTATTATACGCTATTTTTCCCTAAAACGGTTGCCTTATATTTCACTGTTAAAAGATTAAATTGCTGGTCAAATTGAAAAAAATATGAATGACTTTTATTAATCAAAGTTTTCAATCAACTATTATTTTTGTCACAAGTGTAATACATTTCTTCCCCGGGAGAGAGAGGCACATGGGACTATTCAGCATTAAAATGACAGACTACTCAAAAGAGGTGAAGGCCCGTTACATCGCTCCGTTTTGTTATATCCTCATGGTGATGGCCTACTTCAACAGTTATCTCTATTTCACTCTCTTTAAATCAAAAGCTCTTGCTCTCATTTGTCTTCTTTGTGGAGCAGCCGCGACAACAGTTCCTTTTCTTAAACGTACTCTTCGCTCGCATCACTTCTTCGCTAACTTTGTCATTGTCGTTTTTCTCATTTGTGCCACATCACTTGGACTTTATACCGGGGGAATTCACTCTAACGCTATCTGGTGGCTCGGAACGATTCCCTTACTCGCTTCATTTTTGTTAAACGCATTCTACGGTGTCGTTTGGTTTATTGTGATCATGCTGGTTTTTCTCTCAATACTTATGTTGGAAAAAATGGGAATGATGCCGGTAAACCTTTTAACGGGAATCGATCCGACGGGAAGAATTGTTGTTTCGTTTACGCTCAATTCAATTCTCATTTTTATTTTATGTGTGTTGACTGACCTTATTCGCGATCGTGCTTTTTTGGATAGAGAAGAGCTTCGTTTAAAATCTTTTCAATTGAATCAGCTTGCTTCATTGGGAAAACTGGCCTCAGGTGTCGCTCACGAGATTAACAATCCATTAACAGTTATCAGAGGAGCCCAGCTCAGAATCGCCCGCATGGTTGAAGATAATGCTGAAGTAGATAAAAAAGTTCTCACGGATTACATGGAGAAGATCCACAAAAATATTATTCGCATTCAGGAAGTCACAAGCCTGATGCGTACGATTTCGGAAAAAGGCATCGATAGAACGATTTCAGAAATTAATTTGCAAAAAATGCTCGTCGACATTACTCAGATGTTTAGAGAAGAAGCGAAAGAAGAAAAAATTGAAATCGTCACAATGTTTGAAAACGAAATTGTTTTTAGAGGAATCTATACAGAAATTTTCCAGGCCTTTTTCAATATCATTGAGAATGCTGTTTCTGAATTGCGTGAAACTGAAGGAGAAAAGAAGCTGACTCTTTCATTGGAACAAAATATTCGTGAGATCGTGATTTTTGTTCAAGACACCGGGCGAGGAATTTCACCTTATATTCGCGATCACATTTTCGATCCGTTTTTTACGACAAAAAGTTTTGGAAGTGGAAAAGGATTGGGACTGAGTTTTTCTTATAATGTTTTTACGAGCAATGGGGGAACGTTGGAACTGGTCGATACAGAGAAGGGGACCGTCTTTAAGATCACCCTTCCCACACATGCTTCATTCAGGAATTAAAGTCCCCAACGTTTGAAGAAATCAATGATCAATGCTGTTGCATCCGGTCCTTTTGGATCATTGTAAGGAAGTGTACCAACACCACCGCTCCAAGCGTGTTCAAGGTCGTTGATCATATAACGTTCAATTAAAATTTCGTGATTAGGATTCACAAGAGTGTATTTGTTGTACCCGTATGTCGACGAAGTGGCTGGAATAAATTTTACGTCTTTTGAAAGGTAGTAAGATGTATCTCTAATTCCGTTATCAAGAAGATCGTTGAAAATTTTAAATTCGTTTTCCACCTGAAACGCATGCGCTGGGCTCATAAGTGGACTCTTCATTCCGTGGAAAATAATGATCGGCATTTGTTTCGGACGATTCGCTACGAGTGATGAACACGCATCTCCTGTCGCTGCAGCTGTCGGCGCATCTACTGAAGCTCCGTAAAGAACAACGTCAGCAAAATCTAATCCTGTTCTTGTAGCGTAATATTGAGTTCCATCGTGAGAAGCGAGGGCCTTAAATCTTTCAGGATAACAATTACCAAGAATGTTTACCATTGATGCACCAGAACTCATTCCGGCCGCGTAAACTTTGTTTGGATCAGCATTATATTTCTTTAAAACAGCATCGAGCATTTCAATGATAACGTCAGTTTCGCCTGTGCGCGCGTTGTTTACCGGAAGAACCCAGTTCCAACATTTATAAGGATTGTATGCAGGATTTTGTTCAGGAAGAAGAACGATGAATTTTTCTTTGTCTGCCCATTGAGTGATTCGTGTTCCCGCAGCGAAATCAGCTGCGTTTTGCTCGCAACCGTGAATCATGACAACAACTGATGCTTTTTTCGTTTTATCTAAACCTTTTGGAAGATAAACTTTGTAACTTCTCGTTCCGAAAATACCGTTGTAGCTTCCCGTCTCAAATGTATCAGCAGCAAACAAAGATGCTGACATCAAAGCTAACAAAAGCATGCTCATAAGGGTTTTTGTCTTCAAAAGAATCTCCTCAATAGGAATTAAAAATTTGTCGGATCTTATGTGAATTTGAACGTTCAGTCGAGTAATTGCGTGTTCAAGAAAATTTTACAGAGTAGGGCTGGCAAACCCCTGACGAAGATGATACTTCGCTATTAACAACTTATATAAAGAGAGATCTTATGTTATTTAAACAAGCTAACTCGTTATTAATTGCGTCTTTTTTAATGGCCCTAAGCCCGCTTCACAGCGCGATGGCCGATATTGAAAAACTTACGCTTAAAATGGCCAATGATCGCGTTGTAGCTGTTGAAATCGTAAAACCAAAAAATCCTAAATCTCCAACTTTTTTATTCCTTCCAGGTGTTAATCGCGGACTTCTAGCGAGCGACGAAGCTCTTGAAACACTCGCTTCACAAGGCTTCGGTGTTGTTGCAATGAACTTCAGTGTTCAACCTCTTTCAGTTAATCTTCTCGATAAAAATGTGAAACCTGGTTTTTTGAGCAAATCGTATTCTCTCGAAGAACTTGGACAGGAAGCAGATGCTCTCACTGCCCTTGTAAAAAAGAATTACAATCTTCAAAACATTATTCCGGTTTCTATCTCTTATAGTGGAGCTGTTTCTTCGACATTAAAAAATTATCCATTCATTATCGATGCTGTTCCGATGACATCATCTGCAGCTGTGAATCCAGAGTTAGAATCGTATCGTTCAACTCTAAAAGCGGGTGAAATCTGGAACCCGGTTTTTGGTCCGGGAATTACACGCTCTCTTCTCGATCAAGCTTACTACGGACAGTGGAGTTCGCAAGTTGACAGCATGATTAAAACTTTCAAATTAAGCGACGATCGCAAATCAGATATGATCAGTGGGTACACAGTAATGAGTCGCGCTGCTGAAGGATTTGTTTGGGACGTTACTAAGAGTTCTACAAAAAGAGTTTTCCTTTTTGCTCGCAACGATTCAGCAGGATTGTTGAAAGATCAATTAAACTTTGTTCAAAAGCAATTAGATACAAATGCAAACATGCTAGCATTCGTTGTAAATGATTCTGGTCACGTGATGCCTAATGATCAGCCAGCGGCTTACGCAAGCATTCTCGCGAGTGTAACGAATGGATCGATGAAGGATGCGAGCGGGATTGTTGAGTACGATCCAGGAACATCTAAGACGAAAGCTTATAAAGGCGCTGAAGCGAAGAAATATATCAAAGATTTAATCAATTCGTTGTAAAAAGCCCCGAAAGGGGTTTTACAAAAAAGAATTTTTAACGATTGAAATAACAGTTCCGCAATAGACAAATTTAGTACTTTCATTTAATTCGAGACGATCAAAGATTGGATTCTCGGCCTTGAGAATTATTTTTTTGCCTTCGACAACGTATCTCTTTACTGTAAATTCGTTTTCGACTTGAGCTAAGATTATATGTCCATTTTTCAAGGGAAGAGATTTATCGATAACTAGATAATCATGATTTTGAATAAGAGGAGACATTGAGTCTCCACTTGCTTGAACGAAAAAAGTTTCAGTAGGGTGTTTAATAATTAATTTTTCTAGTGACGTTTCTTTTTCAATAAAATGATCTTCACCAACAGGTGTTCCACAAGCGACTCTTGTCCCCATGAGTGGCAGCTTTATTTCTTTTTTAGATATTTCTTTCAAATTCACATTGGCCATTTGAGAAGTGAATTTTTCAATTGAGATTTCGAGTGCATCGCAAATGCTCAACATTGTTTGCAGTGTTGGACTCTTAATGTCTCTTTCAAGCATCGATATGTAAGTACGATCCAGATCACTTTTTTCTGCCAGTTCTTCTTGGCTTAAACGAGCTGTGTTTCGAAGTAGCTTTAGTGTCTGTCCATAAGAATTTAATTTGGTTTTAGGAGCCATAAGTCATTATCGTTTTGTGATGACTATTGATCCACGGACTATAGTATACAAAATATTTGACCCATCATAAGTCGTGAAGTAATCAATGATGACTAAAGTCTACATTGATAAAGCGAGGGAGAGGGATGAATATTGGGTTGAAAATTAGATACCTTATTAATGACAGCTATAATGCCTGGTACATAAGGAAAAAGGGAATTTTGGATAATGAGCCTGCTTCTGTTAGTTCTTTTCAAAACAAGAGTGAGGTAAAGGAAAACGCATGTCCGTTTTTGAGTGTTTGGTTGTTAAATATTAAAAGAATTATTTCTGCCTCAAAAATTAAAACAGAGCATTACGATTTTATTGATGTTGGGTGTGGAAAGGCGATTTCGACAATTTATGTAAAAGATAAATATTTTTTTAATTCTGTTAGTGGATTCGATTTTGAACCTGGGCTTTTAGAAAGTGCTTTCAGAAATAAAGGAGAAGCTGATATAAATTTTTTTGAAGCAGACGCTTCTAAGTTGGTGTTGGAGCGTAAAAAATGGTTTGTATTTATGTTTAATCCATTCGATGCGGTAGTTGTAGAAGAGTTTGTTAAAAATAATATTGAGATGTTTAGAGCGACTAATTCTGTAATTGGATATGCAAATGCAAGAGAGATGGATGTGATAAAAAAGTTTTCTCCAGATAAGATTGTTGATATTCCGAAATATAGATGTTCTGTAATATTTTTTTAAAAAAAGAAAGGCCCTCTTATGAGGGCCTTTTTTGTTTTTTATTACACGGCTCAGTTATCTACATAACTCTTTAATAGTTTTGCACGAGATGGATGACGAAGCTTGCGAAGTGCTTTCGCTTCGATCTGACGAATACGTTCACGAGTTACGAAGAAATCCTGACCAACCTCTTCAAGAGTGTGATCCGATTTTTCCCCGATACCAAATCTCATACGAAGAACTTTCTCTTCTCTCGGAGTTAACGTTGAAAGAACAGCACGTGTCTGCTCAGAAAGCGTAATACTCATTACAGCGTCTGCTGGAGAGATGATTTTTTTGTCTTCAATGAAGTCCCCAAGAGATGAATCTTCTTCTTCCCCGATTGGAGTTTCAAGAGAGATTGGCTCTTTCGAAATCTTTTGAACTTTTTTAACTTTATCAACTGGCAATTCCATTTTCTCAGCAATTTCTTCCGGAGTTGGTTCACGACCAAGTTCCTGGATAAGTTGACGAGATGTTCTTACCATCTTGTTGATTGTTTCGATCATGTGAACTGGAATACGGATTGTACGAGCTTGATCCGCGATCGCTCTTGTAATCGCCTGACGAATCCACCAAGTTGCATATGTCGAGAATTTGTATCCACGACGGTACTCGAATTTATCTACTGCTTTCATTAGACCGATGTTTCCTTCTTGGATCAAATCCAGGAATTGAAGACCGCGGTTAGTGTATTTTTTCGCGATAGAAACAACGAGACGAAGGTTGGCTTCAACAAGTTGAGCCTTCGCTTTATCGGCCTTTGTTTCACCGTGAACGATAATCTTATAAACTTTTTCGATTTCGTTGAATTCCATTCCGGCATCAATTGTTAAGCGGCGAAGCTTTCTCATGATGTCTTCTTGGTTTCTGATCAGCTGTTCGATTTTTGCATCTGTAGTGAAAAGATCTTTCGCAAGTTTTCTCTTGAAAGCATCGTCTTCCATTACTTTGTCATAAAGAGTTTTGTAGTCTTCAGGGTTACCGACTTCAAGGAACTTGAAGATACGATCTTGTTGATCGAAAAGTTCGCTGAATTGAAGGTAGTACTTCTTAACTGGTTCAACGAATGAGTTGATGATCTTTCTGTTGAAAGTCAGGTCAGCAAGTTCAGCTGAGATTTCATCCATTAGTTTTTTCTGAGGAACATCTAGTGCCTTAAGTGTTCCATCAGCTTTTTCAGTTTCTGCAAGGATGATCGCGATTTGATCGATTACAGCGTAAATGCGATCTTTCGTTTTCTTGATATCTTGTGGAGTTGATTCATCATCGAGACCGCGAACAAGTTCTTTAACGAATTCTTGTGGGTTCTCTTGTGATTCAATTTTCTCACGAAGCTTTCCAACTTCTTTAAGAGCGTGAGTTGAAGAAAGAGCTGAAAGGATAATTTCTCTTTCGCCTTCTTCGATTTCTTTTGCAATAACAACCTCGCCTTCGCGAGTAAGTAGAGCAACTGATCCCATGCGCTTTAAATAAAGTTTAACAGGATCTGTAGAAGCTGAACGAAGTTCTGCTTTCTCTTCACGAGAAAGAGCTTCTTCGATGATTTCTGTACCGTCTAAACGGATTCCTTCTTCATCTTCGTCATCTTCAACAGCAGTATCAGTTACGTCGATTTTTAGTTCGAGAATTCTGTTCATGATCTCATCAACGTCACTAGCTAGGACAATGCTAGCAGGAAGTGCATCGTTGATTTCTTCAGCAGTAATGAAGCTTTGGTCTTTCCCTTTAGTCAAAAGGCGATTGAACTCCTTTGAGTTGAGGAAAGTAGCAACAGCTTGTGAAATCGGTGTAGTCATTTTTTAGGTCTCCCTTATCGGTCCTAGATTTTTATCTAGATTTTTTGAGCGCTTGTAATTCTTTTTCGACTTCCGTTAAGTTTTGCAGAAGTCTCGTCATCTCTTCGTCTGAAACGCAAACGCTTTGTTGCTGTTTGATTTCTTCTTTTTTAGTTTTCAACTGCTCCATTTGCAGTTTCGTTTTTAAGTCAGAGAGAATTTTTGTTTTAGTTTTTGAATCGAGTTCTCTAACTTTGTATTTATATATTGCTGATGAAACAGCTTCTTTTAATTCGATAGAGTATTCTGGATTGCTGATTAAATTTAAAATGACAGCAGAATATTCGCTCTCATCAATTTCCAAAATAATTTTCTTAATTTTTCCAATATATTTTTTTACCTCATCAGATGCGACAAAATCAAGCAATTCAAGTACAGCGTTCTCAGAGAAAAGCGCTGGAAGTTGGACTAGTTCTTGCACTACGAGCTTTTCGGTTTTGTTCAGCGTTTTCTTAGGGAGAATTTCATTGCTTCTTTGCAAGTTTAATTCCGAAATTTCCAGTTCACTTAATGGCATATGTTCATCGTCCACTTCAGGAACAAATTCAGGCTCAACTTGTTTAGACTTCGCTTGAAAACGAGCTGCATTTTTCTCTTTTGCCTCAAGTTTCTCTAAGTACTCCTCGTAGTTTTTTACGATCTGAGAAGGTTCTGATTTAAGCCCCAGGCGCTTGGCAATACCCACAACTCGCTCTGTAGCAGCAAGGTGAGAGCGTAGAGGAGAAATCATTTCGAAAGCACGATTTAAAATTTCTAATTTCCTATCGAGAACCTCAGGCAATTTCTCTGGAATAATTTTATTTAACAACACGTCAAAAGCCGGAATGGCGTTGTCGAGTTTTGTCTGGAAAGCGAATGCGCCCTGTGCCTGAAGAAATTCGTCGGGATCTTTCTGCGGAGAAAATTCTAAATATTTAGCGACGATCCCTTTCTCAGCGAGCTGACGATTAATTCGTTCCATGGCCGTAAAGCCGGCATTATCGGAATCGAGAGCGAGGTATACATTTTTCGTCATCGTGATAAGGCGTTCAAGTGAAGGAGCCCCTAACGCAACTCCCATCACCGCTACGGTGTTGTGAAATCCGTTATTATAAAGCGCCACTTGATCCATATTTCCTTCCACGAGGATGATTGCATCCTTCTCTCTGATGGCATTTTTAGCAAGATGGAAGCCATACAGAATGTTTCGCTTATTGAAGATGAAAGAGTCGACCGAATTCATATATTTGGCCTTCTGATCGTCTCGTATAGCACGTGAGGTGAAACCTATGACTTGGCCGAATTGATCCCAGATGGGGAAGATTATCCTGTCTCTGAAGGTGTCATAATGGGCCTCAGAGTTGTTGCGATCGCGTTTGATGAGACCTAATTCTTCAGCAATAGAAATGGCAAAGGCACGGTCTTTTTCATTGGGAATCGACTTCAAATATTCATAGAGAGAATTTTTCGATTGAGCGAATCCCAAGCTATAGGTCGTTGCGATTTCTTCATTGAGCCCGCGCTTTTTAATGAACTCATCGTAAGGAGGAAACTTATGTGTCGTCGCAGTTTTGCGATAGAGTTGTGCCGTCTTCGTGAGAATTTTTTTTGCCATATCCATCTTTGGATTTGATTTTTTTTCTTCTTGATAAGAATCAAAATTGATCCCTTGTTTCTGGCAAATTTCCTTGAGAGCATCGACGTAATCGAGGTTGCGATATTTCATCACGAATGTAATCGCATCACCGGCAGCATCGCAGGCAAAACACTTGAAGATTTTTTTTGAATCGTTAATGTGCATCGACGGCTTTGAGTCCGAGTGAAACGGACAAAGCGAGATCAAAGAAGAGCCACTCTTCTTGATCGAAAGATAATTCCCGATAACACTCGAGATAGGAACTTCTTCCTTAATCTTTAATTTTAATTCGTCTAAAGACATTACCCGCCTGACTTTTTAGTTTTTCTTGGATTGCAGTACGAACGACTTAATTTTGATTCCTTGTTGAAGAAAGATTTTCTCGAAGCCCGTTGTGTATTTTGACAACAGATGATCGGGGTATTCTGCCCTAAGATCCTTCGATTCGAGGAGAATATTGAACAATCCACATTGCTTAATCTCTTTTTCCATCCACTCTGCATATCCATCATGATCTGTTTTTATATAGAAGATGGCACCAGGTTTTAAAACTTTGTAGGCCGATTTTAGAAACGGCTCTTGGATAAGGCGTTTCTTATTGTGACGTGTTTTTGGCCATGGGTCAGGAAAGAAGTAGAAGATCCCATCGAGTTCATTTTCTTCGAACATAAACTCTACACGTTCCCCTTTCGCTCTTAGGTAACGGAAATTTTTAAATTCAAGGTTCGCTAATTTTTTAGCAAGATGAAAACTTCTTTTGAAGCGATAGTCGAGGCCGATGAAATTATCATCGGGATGATCAGCACAGTAATCGATCATGAAGTGACCGGCACCTGTTCCAATTTCTAAAAATAATTTTCCATCGCGCTTGAAAACTTCTTTATTCCAAAGGCCTTTAAAAGCTTCGGCTTCATGATCTCTTAAAACGAATTCAGAGAACTCACCTAATTTATCGTGATAAGGATTTTCGTGTTTGTACTTAAAATCCTCTTTGAAAGAATGATCAACCATTGTCTGTACCTTTTAATTTTAAAGGACTTAGCTACCAAATTTAGGACCCGCTAGCAATAGAGAATCGTGTAATGTTTTCAAGGGAAGTTGTGCCCGTGCCTGGTTGTGTCACAATTCTTCTACACAACAAACGGAGACCTTATGAAGACGACTCTTTTAGCTATGGCTGCATTGGCGTGCAGTTTTCAGGCCTTGGCCCAGGGACCTTCTCTTTCAGCAGAGAGTTTTTGCGCTGACCGAAAAAATATCGACTTCGTAAAGGATCTGACGCTTTCATCGAATAACCTTATGTCTTTCCAAAATCGTGGCGGGATTGGCAATGGTGGGGTGTGTTGGTGGCATTCACGTTTTCAGCGTAATGCTCTTTATTTAACTCTCTATAAACCAGATTTGCCTAAACCGAATGATGAAGAAACTCGCGATATCGTCGCAGCGATCAGAGCTGGAGAGGCAGTCGTTGAAATTCCTGGTTATAAAAATTTTGCAGAATTTTCTCAAGATAAAGAAGCAGCTATTCAACGCGAATTGGAAAAATGGCAGAAGGGTGACGGAACACTTCGCTTTGCCTGGGTTAAAGGATTGGCCGGAAGTTCAGAAGTTTCAGCAAAAGATATGCGCGAGTTAATGGATAAAACTTATGAAGAAGTAGAGATCAATCACAACATCGCTTACAACAAACTTCAAATTCCAGGAATTACTTCGCACGCATGGTCGGTAGTTCACATGGAGAAGTTAACAAACGGATATAATCTTGAAGTTTTAGACAGCAACAATCCAAAATACACTGAGCTTTATGAATATCGCGATGGAAATACAACTTTTAATTACCATGACGATCACGCTATTGTTCCGGCAAAAGTTTTAAAATTGATGATGGATAAATCGTATGATTCGTTGGAAGTGAAACGCGATTATAAAACTTTTTTTCCGGGAGTTATGTATAGACCTGTTTCGATTGTTGGAATGCAGAAGACAAAGAATGGTGGATACCTTCTTACTGCTTGGGTAACAAATCAGGATACGAAAAAAACAACAACGATGACTTACCAATACAATGTTGGGGATACTAGTATCGATTTCAAACAATTCGGTATTGATAAAACATATTCATCTTGGCACTTTACTCCGTATCTAGATCGTACGGATGAAATGGCGAAAGTGAATAAAGCAATTTTAAAAGAGTGTGATCCGGAAGCTTATGCAGCTCAAGTGAAAAAAGAGAAAGAAGCTGAGCAGGCGAAGAGAGATCAAGACAGTAATTATTCGCATTCAATCAGTAACAGTAGATAAAAAAAAGGCCCTCAATCGAGGGCCTTTTTATTTTTTAATTAAGCGTTGAAATGTTTTCTGACAGTCTGACAAACGTATTCTAATTCTTCTCTTGTGATGTAAGCAAAACATGGAAGGTTTAAAACCGCTTGAGAAACGTAGTGTGCGTTTCCGTTATCGATGCTTCCGACCATATGTCCTTTCGCTCCTGATTGTAAGCTCATTGCTCCCGGATAAATTGTACCGAAACCAACGTTTGCTTTTTTCAGTGTATCGATAAGAGCAGGACGAAGAGCAGGATCGATCATCCCCACTGCACAGTAACCGTTTTCTTTAATGTGTGAAGCTGCAAGAACAGGTTGGAACGGTAATCCTTGAAGAGCTTCAGCATAATATTTAACAGCGTTTCTTCTGCTTTCAATACGAGCAGTGATGTGCTCAAGAGAAAGTTTTAAGAAGAGTGATTCATAAGCGCCGATGCGCGAGTTCCATCCAATCATTCCGTGAGAGTAGTGATCAGTTCTTCCGTGATTGATTAAGATGCGAACTGTTTGAGCAAGACTTTCATCGTTTGTGAAAACGGCACCGGCATCACCAGAAGCTCCAAGAACTTTTGCCGGATAAAAACTTGTTGTCGCGATGAGAGCACCAGAGAAAATGGCTTCATTGTTTACTTCAGTACCAAAACATTGAGCGCCGTCTTCGATTAAAAGAACTTTGTGTTCCTTTGCGTATTTTCTGATTTCCATTGTGTCTGGAGAGGCCCATCCGTAAAGGTGAACCATGATCGCAGCTTTAGGTTTAAACTTCGTTACAGCTTCTTTAAACGTCGCCAGATCCCAGTGACAAGTGTTGCGGTTAACATCAACTGTCGCAGGATTTGCACCGACGTTAACGACTGCTTCGAACGTCGCCCAGAAAGTCATATCAGGAACGAGAACGACATCATTTTTTTCTACACCAACTGCACGAAGAGCAATTTGAATTGCGTCTGTACCGTTAGCACAACCGATAGCGTATTTTACTTTTGTGAACTTTGCTAATTCCGCTTCCATCTCAGCGACAACCGGGCCGCCAACGAATTGAGTTTTTTCGAAGAGAGTAGCAACACCACCTAAGAAATTTTCACGGAAACCATTTTCAAATCGATTTAAAGTAATGAATGGGACTTGAGTAATAGACATATGAATCTCACTTGTTTTTGAGGTATGAAAATTACTGACATTGTCGATCTATTGAGAGGAAAAAACAAGAATAAAAAAAGGAGAGAAATTATTCTCTCCTTTTATTTATGGTTTTGGATTAAGCATTTCGGAAATGATCATCGCTGCTTTTTTTGCTAGCTTCGGATCTTTTATTTTCTCAGTGAGCAATTTCTTCATTCGATCAATTTCGGCCTTATGAAGAAGATTCTCTGTATTGTCAGAAGTCTCTTTTTTCTTAAGTGGTTCTGGTAACGGAGTCCAATTTTTTTTAGGTGATCCCATAGATTTTACGCAGTCACTTCCGGTTTGCGGCCGTAGTGTCTTGAAACTTTTTCCATGTGTTCTTCGATCACTTCGAATAGTTCCATTTTTGTTGAATGTGGGTCCATTCCAACTGGAAGAGCTGAATAAACCATATCGCCTTTGATTTCAGTGAAAACGTACCAAGTATTACCTAATTTTTGAAAAAGAACTTCGTTTGTTAGTGTGTTTGATTTTGCTGCTTTCATAATTTCCTCCGTGAAATTAGTAAAGAGTGTGTCTCTTGCCTTTCTTTTCGTGTGTTGTTGTCAAACCTTTAGACATTTTCTTTTGGCTTTTTTGCTAGGAAAAACTTACCTGAGCAAATCAGTATTTTACCTGAACTCCTAAGAAAAAAGAGACTTGCGCTTTGAAGCCGCTGTGAATTTGATTCGAAACATCGCCACCCCATAATTCTGGAATAGAAACGTCGTCTTTTGTGGTCTGATTATGTGGCAAATAAAAATTAAAATCGGCGCCGGCGATTAAATCTGTCTTCGGAAGAACATCTACCATTTGCACCATCGTATTCGTGAAAGGTGAGAGTGAGTATCCGCTGAACAATCGCTCTTCGTGATCTCCGTTCGCTGCTGAAACTTTCAAAACACTTTTGTGAAAGTTATAAGTAAATCCTGTCCCGAGAGTGAGGCGATAGTTGCTGTTTTTAAAAAAATCGTAAGACAGTTGAGGACCGACGCGAATGAGTGAACGATTTTCTTTGGCAGCTCCACTGTTTTGAAAATCGATTTCATTATTTGTCGTCGTAATTGCACCGAAGATTCCGAAATAATATCTATCATAATTATCGAAAGAAACTTTGTGTCCAATTGTGAGACGCGCACCTGTCTCATTGGAATATTTTTGAGTGCTGTATGTTGACCCATATTCGTAAGGTGCTTTGATATTGTTTCCGAGAGAGAGAGCGATATTTGCACGCAGGAAATTTGTATCGTCGAACGGATAACTTGCAGGTATAGGTTCTTCAATTCGATAATCAGTAGGATCGTAATTGGGATAAGAGATCGGCATTTTGCTTTCACTTAATTCGTTCGTCACAATCTTGATATATTTTGTGGGAACGTAAGCGATATTTCCTACGCGATCATAAGTCTGAATAAAAGCGGGAAGCGGATCGAGATCACCAATTTCTGTTGGAATATAAACTCGACTTCCTTTTCTCACTGTCTGCAAAACAGTTGAACTCATCTTTGGTTCTTTCAAAAGGGGAGCTTCTAAAACGATGACGATGGCATCGTAAGCATAAACTTTATTCACGAGAAGAAAGAATATTGCGAGAAATAATTTTTTCATAAATTCCACTCGATTTTATATCCCACCATGACTCCGATAGAATTCAGAGAAAGTTCTTTCGGCGTGAGAGTTAGATTGGGACGATTAGAACTCGTCAATGTGACTTCGTGATGTCTGATATGACTTCCTAAAGAAAGAATTCCAAGCGATGTTTTCCATTCGCTTTCCACTCCTAAATCAAAAAGTGTCGCAGAATATTTATCCGTATATGTGGCCGTCGTTCCCTGATAAATGGGAGCGGTTTCAGCGCCAAGAGTGGCATTGATAATAAAATTTTCATTCTGATAAAAGTTGTAGAGAAAGTGCGGACCGAAACTCAAAATAGAAATTTTTACGTCTTCAATATCGTTTTTCCAATAGGCACTTTGGTAGTTGAGACTGAATCCAAAATGAATCGGAAATTCTGAAACGTAGAGCGTGCGAATCTCATAGCGGGTAGAAAGAACATTTTTGATTTCGTCACTGTAAACGTCGTTTAAGGCCGAGAGTCCAAGATTGTCGAAATGCAGATTGAGTTGCGTATCGAATTTTGCGATTTTATTTTCTGTTTTAAAAACACTTTGTGGCGGATAAACTTTTTCGGCATCAACACCTGGAAGAATGCGAACGTCTTCGGCAATTTCAACGAGTCCATCGGCATCCGTTAAATATTTTGCTTTTCCATCCTTGTCGTAAACATAAAATTGATCGCGACGTTTTGGATTGAGCTCCAGAACTTTCGCATAAATTCCTTTGGAGAGTGTGACTTCTTTGTGATCTTTAATCGTCGTAAGAATTTTTCCCGGGCGAAGATAGACGGTGTACGGTTTTAAATCTTCCGCAAAAACATGGCTCACAAAAAGCAAAAACAGCAGAAAAATTTTCATTTTAAAAACTCCACTGCTTTTTTAAAAGCATCATAATTTGTCGGAAAAGCAAAATGGGCAACCGTGACTTCTCCAATGGGAACCCATTTAAAACTTTGATGTTCTGGAGAGAGACTGATCACCGGTTTTTTAACGGGATTGTAGAGATAAACTTTTTCCTCAACATCCGATTTCCAACGATCGTGAAAATGAAAAGTAAGTCCGATATCGATGACGTGATTAGCACTTTCGTGTAGACCAATTTCCTCTACCAATTCTCTCACTGCAGCTTGAATAAAATCTTCGCCAAAATCGACGGAACCCGTGACATTCTGGTAGCCGCTTCCGCGGTCTTCCGTGAATTGCAGCAACAAGAGCTGATTCTCAGCAATAGTCACAACCTGAACTTTTTGTTTGAGCACCGAAATAGTCATAATTTAAAATTTTAACATAACCTGACATTTCTAGAGTCGAGTCATAAAAAACTGCCTAATTGAGAGGGGCGTAGGGGCAGAATTCGTTGCTACATGTTGATCGAAATGATATATTTTGCCCCTATGGAAGAAATAATCTATCGAATCGCGATTTCCCTGCCGGGCTTTTTGTTGGCCATTGTATGCCATGAAGCCGCTCACGCCTGGATGGCGTACCGTTTTGGGGATCCGACAGCTAAATATCTCGGGCGTTTAAGCCTGAATCCAATGGTTCATTACGATCTGGTGGGAACAGTTATCTTTCCTTTGATCGGAGCAGTGATGGGCGGAGCAATGTTCGGATGGGCGAAGCCTGTTCCGGTTGATTCGCGCCGTTTTAAAAATGTTCGCGCTGGTACTTTTTGGGTAAGTTTCGCTGGTCCACTCGCAAACATTATTTTGATGTTGGCTTCATCGATTTTTCTGGCCCTCTTGATTACAAAAGTTTCTCCGGAATTTTCTTATTACAAAATTTTCAGCGATATGCTTCAGCAATCGATTTTCATCAACGTATTATTGGCAGTGTTCAACTTGATTCCTTTTCCTCCACTGGATGGATCGAAAATGGTGTTGGCACTTCTTGATTACAATCAAGCCCGCAAGTTTGAAGAGCTTCAACGTTTTAGTTTTGTATTTATTTTCATTCTGATTTTAACACCAGTATTGAACTATATTATGGCACCTGCGATTTGGGTGAGTAATGTTTTAGTGAATGTCTTCATTCACTTGTTTGCTTCGATGTAATAAAAGTTTAAGGAAGGACTATGTTAGATACAACAATTCAGGTTAAGACAGATCATTTCGATGGACCGCTTGGACTCCTTCTTCTTCTTATCGAAAAAGAAGAAATGAATATTCGCGAACTTGATCTGACAAAAATTACTAAACAATACTTGGATTATCTCGGACAAATGCGCGATCTGAATTTCGACATCGCGGGAGATTATCTTTTCCTTGCTTCAACACTTTTATTGCTCAAGTCAAAAATTTGTATCACTGAAGAGGAAGCAAAGAATCTCGAGATGGAATTGGGTGTGGATGGAATGCACATCACTTCTCAAGCGGAACTTATCCGTCGTCTTGAAGAACTCCAACTTTATCAAAAAATGTCTAAGAAACTTTGGGACCTTGAAAAGAAAGGTCACGAAATTTTTGTTAAACCAAAAGTCGATCGCAAAGCAATCGTGAACTCGATTTTAACTCCGATGGATTTAAACTCACTCACGCTTACGATGGTTGATTTCCTTTTCAGACAAAGAAGAAAATATACGGTTGTTAAGCGCGATCGTTTATCTATTAAAGAAAAATTAAAATTCTTGAAGAGTAATTTAAAAGTTGGTGAACAAACAACTTTCGATACTCTTCTTGAACAAGATGGAAACGCATTGATCGGTGACGATCAAAATCCAGAGAACTTGAAAAAAGATAAAATCGATAACATCGTTATCACTTTCATTTCTCTTCTTGAACTTGCCCGCTTAAAGCGTATTAACGTTTTCCAAAATGAAGACAGAAGTACGATTTATGTCGATGTTGTGAGATCACTTGAAGATTTCGACGTAGACCAGGCAAATGGATTTGAAGAAGACGCGCCAGCGTCGCATCCCAACTCTGAAATCGAAGAAATTAAAACAGCTCAAGATGAAGAGAAGTTAATCATCGAAGATCTTGGTGAATTCCAGGAACCAGTTGAAGTTGAAGCACAAGCAGAGTCTTCAGCAGAATTATCAGAAGCAGAATATTTAGAAAAATACGGCGAACTCCTCACTACACCAGACAGTGTAGATGAGGGAGCGAAATTAATTCAGTAAGAAGTAGTTAAGAGGACGTTATGGATCAAAATGAATTAGAGACAACAATCGATTTAGCGGTAGCTGCAATGAATGCAGAAATCCACATCGACGATATCGAACTTATTGAAAAATTTCCTTCGCAAGAAGATTTAGAATTTCCAACAGAACTTGTAATGACTGCGGCCGAAGCTGTTCAAGCGGAAGAAGTAGAAATAATTTCTGATGAATTATTGTGGCAAGCGCGCACTGGTTTAAATCCAGACACACTTTGTGGTGCGATTGAAACAATCATTTTCATGAGCGATAAACCAGTTTCAATTCAAAAAATTAAAGCATTGATCGATGAAGACATGCCTTTAAAAATTATTCACGAAGCCCTTCAACGTCTTCAAGCCGAATACGAAGAAAAACACCACGGACTTCGTCTTCTTGAAGTAGCTGAGGGATACCAATACCGCACAAAAGCGACGTACTCAAAATACGTTCAAGATATTTTCAAAATCAACTCTCTTGTTCTTTCTCCAACGGCACTGGAAGTTCTTGCGATTCTCGCTTACAAACAACCAGTTTCAAAAGTTGAAGTGGATAAGATAAGAGGAGTGGATTCAGGACACATCGTTCGCGCTCTAATGGACAAACGCTTGGTAAAAGTTGTTGGCCGTTCAGATGAATTGGGACGTCCGGTTCTTTACGGAACAACTCCTGAGTTCCTGGAAGTATTCAACCTTGCAGATCTCTCTGCTCTTCCACCTGAACACGAGCTTGATGAAATGTCTCGCGCTTCTTCTGTTGGAAAAATTGCAGACATCAAAACACTTGTTCACGACGGTGATAAAGCGCGCTTTAAATTTGATGAAATCGATGAGCTTGATGAATTGTCAGAAGCAATCAAAAACATCAACAGTGAAACTGATTTCACTGCTTCATTAAAAGTTGAAGAGAAAAAACGTTTAAATGCTGAAGGCGAAGAAGTGAAATCAGCATTCGATCTTCTTGAAGAATTCGTAAACAAGAGATTGATCACAGAACAAAATAAACAAGCTCTTGAATCAATGCTTACGACAAACGTAATCGAACCAAAAGTTATCGACGACCTTGAAGCAGGACCATTCAACGTTCCTCTTGAAGATGAAGAAGAATTCCAGATGATCGACCTCGATACAGGTCTTCCAATTGATGAAAATACTGTTATCGATGAATTCGATGATGGAGAAGGATTCGACGATAGCTTAATCGCTGACGGTGAATACGACATCATCGTTGACCTTGAATTCGATACTGAAGAGACAGAAGAAGAAGCTCTTTCAAAAGCCCTGGATGCTGCATTTGGAAACCTCACTGGTGAATCATTAGATAGTCGTCTTTCGGATGAGGAATTCGCGTTCGGTGGCGTACTAGAAGAAAAGAGCCAGGAACTTGATGACCTCACAAATGAGGTAATCGCAAAAGGGCAAGACCTCGATCTTGACCTAAGCTTCTTAAAAGACGAATTAGACGAAAAAATCTAACGCTTGACATTGCCTGGGCCGTGGCATAAAAACGGCCCATCTATTTATATAAAACCAAAAAACAGCCGTGATGGCAGATTGGAGGACCCGATGACAAAATCGACTAAATCAAAGTCAAAAAAATCTAACGTATTCGAAGAAACAGAAGGCAAATTAGAAATTCGCCTCCAAAAATTTATCGCTGATTGCGGGATTACTTCTCGTCGTAAAGCTGAGCACATGATTACTCAAGGCCGTGTAACAATCAACGGTGAAGTCGTAATGGAGCTTGGAACGAAAGTTGATCCAGCTAATGATATCGTTCTTGTTGATGGACACCTTGCAGATCTAGCAGCTGTTGATCATGTTTATTTAATGCTTCATAAGCCAAGAGGTTTCGTAACAACTCTAAACGATCCGGAAGGACGTGAGACAGTTATGGACCTGGTGAAAGATGTAACTGAGCGTATCTATCCTGTTGGTCGTCTCGATTATTTATCAGAAGGTCTTCTCATCATGACGAATGATGGAGAAGTCGCAAATATGATCATGCACCCGAAATACAACGTAACAAAAGTTTACGAGGTAAAAGTTTTCGGATCAGTGACTGAAACAATTTTGAACAAACTTCGCGCCGGTGCTTACCTTGAAGAAGGATTTGTAAAACCAACTTCAGTTCGAGTTATTAAGCAACTTCCAACGAAGACATGGCTTGAATTCAGATTGAATGAAGGAAAGAACAGAGAGATTCGTCGTCTTTGTGAAGCTGTAGGTCTGACTGTTGATAAACTAAAACGTTTAGCAGTTGGTGGACTCACAGTAGAAGGTGTTGCTCCAGGAAAATACAGATTGATGTCGAAGCACCAACTTCTCGCTGCAATCGGATTGAATGAAGATGGAACGCTTAAGAAAGTGGAAAATGCGGAAGGATTTATTTCTTCTAAGAAGACAATCGATCTCAAGAAGAAACGTCCTCAACCAGGGACTGTTGCTGATGATGAAACTTTCAAAAAATTCAGAAGAGAGACTTACTTCGATTCATTGAAACAGATTCAAGAGAACAAAGCTAAAGTTGCAACTAAGATCGAACAACTTGAAGACCAGGTTTATGTTGAAGAACAAAAATCTTACGTTGAACGCCGTAAAAAAATCGACAAGGTTAAAGCGACAATTAAAAACAATAATATTCAAAGAACAAATTTTAGAACAAAAGCATAAAATAAAAAGGCCCTCTTCTCGAGGGCCTTTTTATTTCAGTAGTAATTGTTTTATCTAGTTATCGTATGTAACAACTTTTGCATTCGTTACATATTCTTGAAGAACATCCATTGAGTACTCGAGAGCTTGTTGAGCATACGGAATGTTATTCGAGTCTTTCAAGTTTTCAGTGAAGTGAGCTTGCTTAATAAGGGCAGCACACATTCTCATGAATTCAGCGCTTCCTTCAAAATATTCTTCTTCATTTTCTGTTAGTAAAACGTGAGCTAGCATAGTGTTGAGTGAACGAATGAGTCTCACTTGATTAGGAGTAAGTTCGCTTCCATCAATCTCGATTTTGATCATTCTCTCTTTTAGTGACGTTTGTGCTGACATAAGAATCTTCCTCTTTTGCAGGTTCAAGGGTTCATATTCTTATTTATCGCCAATTTTTCAGAAGTATTTAGAATTTTATGTTGGAGCGAATAGTTCTATTTCTTAGTGGACAAACACCATCAAACATCCTAATATCCCATTATTGATATCGCGGGATGGAGCAGTCTGGTAGCTCGTCGGGCTCATAACCCGAAGGTCGTAGGTTCAAATCCTGCTCCCGCAACCAAAATTTCCTTTTAAATCCAGACATTTAATACCCTTAAAGATCAACAATATTTATATTCTCACTTTAAAAGCGTGAATTGAGCGTGAACATTATTTTGTGAATTAAAACGAATAAGATGTGTGAGTATGCTACTCGGACGCTTCAGAAAACTTTTTATTTTCGAGAATCTAAAATATTGATCAGATCAAGCATTTGAGAATCTTTAAGAGAATGACTCTTTTGAGTATAGATCTTTACGGCAAAAATCCAACCAATCACAGGAATGAATTTAAAACCTGAATAAGTAGAGAGCAGTGGAAGGTTGCTATCACATATATCTCGCATTCTTTTTACTTCATTAAATATAAGAAAATAAAAGCTAAGAATTAATATGGGTATGCAGAGTGTAAGGACGATTAAAAAATCACTTATTTCAATTCCACCTACTTTAGGTTGTAGGAATACGAAATTAATAGGAATGAAGATAAGTACTGAGTAAAGAATCCATAGAAATACACATGCAATTTGAGCAATCAAAAATTCTTTTCGATTGAATCGACCTTGAATTGAAACATACTTTTGAAAAATCTTTTTCATGTTAAGTACATTCTAAGAGAAGCTCAAACATTGTGCTATTGAAATCTTCCCGGACTATTGGAAAGCAGCAGACGCTTTTGGGTTATAACATTAGATTTTTCTATGCTTTTTATAATTAATTTTTGCCCAAATGCACACGCTCTTGACCAAAACTCCGCGAGCAAAGCACGATAAAAAAGAATTTAAAAAAGGAGAGTCCAATGAAACTTTATTATTCCCCTGGAGCTTGTTCACTTTCACCTCATATCGTCGCAAACGAATTAGGATTGAATGTGGAGTTGGTAAAAGTAAATTTGAAAGATCATACTCTCGAAAACGGTAAAAGTTTTTTAGAGGTTAATCCGAAAGGATATGTTCCTGTCCTTGAAATAGAAGAAGGAGAAATTCTAACCGAAGGTCCAGCTATTGTTCAATTTATGGGAGACCAAAATTCAAAAGCCGAAATTGTTCCAAAGCCATCAACATTAGAACGTTATCATTTGCAGGAGATGTTGGGATATGTGAATTCAGAAATTCACAAAACCTACAGCATGCTTTTTAATCCTGAAATAAAACCAGAAGTAGCGAAAGAAAGAAAAGAGTATTTAAAGAAGCGCTATACATATCTCAATGACATTTTAAAAGATCGCGAATTTCTTATGGGAGATCATTTCACGGCCGTGGATGCTTATCTTTTTACTGTTACCAATTGGGCTCCGAAATTAAATATTGATCTCTCGGCATTCACCAATATTTCAAATTTTCAAAAACGTATTGGTGAACGACCAGCAGTTCAACGAGCGCTTAAGGAAGAAGGATTGGTTTAGTTTGCAGTCTCTTGAATGATTTTTTGGTTTTTAAAAAAATCAATTGCAATATTTGCCATCAAGTTATGACCTGCTTGGTTTGGATGGACTGGCATATTTTGGATCATATCGTAATAGAGATTCGTCTGAGCAAGTTTTTCTCCATAAGAACTTCCGGATAAATTTTTAGCGATCTGATCTATTGGTGTGAAAAAATCAATAATCATTAAGTCGTATTGAACAGCGATGTTTCGAGCTGATTCAGTAAATTTATATCCGCCAGAAAAATTAACTGTATCTAAATTGTAATTATCTTCAACGGTCATAGAGTCTTTATTATAAACAGGTGACTCTAGCACCATGATAGGTTCAATATTGGCATTTTTAAGTTTTTGGATAATTCTTTTTGTGTTGTTTTCGAAGAAAGCTAAGCCTTGTCCATGCCCCCAATCGTTTACTTGCAACGCTATCAAAACATACTTTGGTCGATCGAGCATATTCGCAAAAACATCAACGTTGTTATTCACTGGTAACTTTCCTGATTTAACAGAATATTCTCCTAACTGATCTCCAGAGTCCCATCCTGAGCCGCAAAGATTCACAACTTGATAGGATTTATTAACGCTTAATAAATATTCCAGCAATTGATTGGCCCATCCTTCAACAGGAGAGTGCGCCTCAAACGAAGTTAGCATTGAAGCTGAATAGGTACCGGTTATACTGGCAGCATAATGACTGTTCAACATTGTGTTGTAATCAAATAATTGCCCAGCTTGAGTTGAGGCCATCTGTCCACAAGCAATGGAGTTACCGATAATTCCAATTTTCATTGGGTTTATCGAAAGTTGTGCATTTTTTAGTGAATTTCTGCAACTGTAAATGGATGAGGACAACATTAAAATGAATAACCATTTTAACATTTTATTTTTCTCAAAATAACTTCGAAGACACCTGCATTTATTTCATCTTGAAGTTCATCTATTTTGTTTTTTTTAGAGATATTTTTTTTAGATGATGAATGACCAAAGCATAATTCATCAATGGTCGTGTTGAAGTATGTTGCAAGAATTTTTACTTGTTTAATACTTCTTGGCTCAACACCGGCGAGCCAACCATGAAGTGTTTGCAGGGGAATTCTTGTAGACCTTGAAAGATGGGTTACAGCAATTCCATTAGATTTTATTAAATCTCTTAAATTGTCTTTTAAGCGCATACTATAGTATTCGATGAAAATTGGTCTTTGGGCGTGAAATGACTTTAAGCCATAATTAAATCTCTTTTACCGTAATAAAAATTACGGCTTCAGATAGTTAATACCAGCAAGATTTTTGAAAGTGTTTGAAGTGCAAAGTTTTGGTTTTGCTGAGAGGTCTGTAGAGGGATCTTCTTTTTTTGTGTAATAGAGATCTATTCTTGCTGTTCAATAAACTGCTGTCTCATCGCCCAAGCACTAACTTCAGCAGCATTCTTGAGCCCCAGCTTTCTCATAAGATTACTCTTATGACATTTCACTGTGTGCTCAGAGCACTTAAGAATAACACCAATTTCTTTATTGGTTTTTCCTTGAGTGATGTAACGAGAAATTTCTTTCTCTCTTTCTGTGACGTCAGCTTTAGGATGTGTATTTTGAGTTGAAACTTTTTTGGTATTGCTTAAAAGAAAAGTGCTGACCTTTGGGCTTAAAAATTTATCGCCGCGATCTACACTTTCAAGCGCTCTAAAAACTTCATCAATCGAATCAGTTTTAAAAACAAAACCATCGATCTCTGCTTGAATGATTTGATTTAAGATGTCGACGTTTTGGTATTGAGAAATAAAAACATATTTTAGATCAGGCTTTTTCACACGAGTTGCAGTCATCAACTCAAGTCCATTCATATCAGGAAGCATGTAATCGCAAATAACAATCTTTACATCGAGGTTGTTGATCTTCTGAAGAGCATCTTGTGAGCGTTCTGCTGTACCCGCAAGATGGAATCTTCCATCGCGCGCAAGCACTGAAGTAATGCCTTCGAGAAATAACGGATGATCATCGACAATAAAAACATTTATTTTTTCCATAAATTAAAATTAAGGAATTTATTGATTTTGTGCAAGCAAAATCATTTAAAGTGCGACATACTTTAAACATGCCAATTATAGCGAATGTTCTTCATTGGATTTCCGGCTTAGTACTCACATTCTTGAGTGCATATTGCTTTAAGAAATCTTCTAATAAGCTAGGTCTTTATTTCTCTCTTTTCTTGGCTCAACTTGCCCTATGGTCTTTTTGCACGGCCATTACATTTCATTTTCCTCTTCTCGAAACGAAAATATCAATCAATCGGATTAAGCTAATTGGAGTAGTCTGGATACCTATTACGATATTTTACATGATCAGATGTTATGTTCATGCACCTAGACCTCCACGAATCGTACAGATCCTCTTGCTCGTTGTTCCTAGTGCTGCTGCCATGCTTGTGTTCACGCCCTATCACGAATTACTTGTGGGCCACTATCAAATCGAATCCATTTTTGGTTCAAGCGTTCTTACATTTAAAAACGGACCCGTGTTTTATTGGCATAACGTAGAGACGAGGTTTGTCGTCATGTGGGCGATGGCCGGCTTAGTTCAAGCGACGATGGAGCAGGAAAAGGTCCGTCGGAAAACGAATTGGATTCTCTTTTTTAGTATTCTTCTTCCTTTCTTCATAGACACTGTGGTCGTTAGTTTCTTTCCTTATCTTAGATATCTTCAAATCGTTCCCATCTTTATGACATTTTCGAGTATTGCTTTTTATTATTTTATTTTTAGAGGAAATGCATTTGAACTTATTCCTATTGCTCGTGGAATGGCCATCGATTCAATCTCTGATATCTATTTGGTGCTTGATCACAAAGAACACATTATTGATCTCAATAGTTTTGCGAAACAAGCGCTGGAGTTAGGTGAAAAATATTACAGAAGAAGCTTGAATGATCTGAACACTGATAACGAAATTATTGAACATATCATCTATCTCCTTAAAGAAAACAAAGAAACTTATTTCTTCTCGGTAAAAACACATCAAGATCGTGTTTATTACTCAGTAACGACGAATAAAATTTTTGAAAATTCCGGAGCCTATCTCGGAAAAATTCTCATCATTAAAAACATCACAGATCAAAAGAGACACGAAGAACAACTTTCTCAGATGGTAGAAATTCGCACGAAATTCATCAATCTGATCGCTCACGATTTAATCAACAATATTGCCGGTCACTCATTCTTTATTGAATCGCTTGTTGAACATCCAAGCGTAAAAGCCGATGAAGATTTAAAAGCGAATTTAGATTTTCTCTCTCATTCTTCAAAAAATGTCACTGAATTTATCGAAAGTCTTCTGCTGTGGTCGAAAGAAAATATGCAGAAGATTGATCTAAAGAAAACACAATCGAATTTAAAAGTTCTCATTGAAGAATCGATTAATCTTCTTCAACCGCATTCACTTCAAAAAGATATCGATTATCAAGTCAATGGCCCGGACAATCTCTATGTGAATGTTGATTCTAATATGATCTTAACTGTTCTTCGTAATATGATCGCCAATGCTATCAAGTTTTCTCCTGAAAACGGATTAATCAATATTTCAACGAATATTCAAAACGAAAAAATTGCTGTCTCGATTTCAGATGAGGGGCCTGGAGTAAATGAAATGGAATTGAATCAATTCATGCAAGAATTGGGAATCGGTTCTTACCAAGGCGGGGTAGGTCTCATGTTGTGCAAAGATTTTATTCGATTGCATGAAGGAGAGATTACAGTAAAAAATAATCCTCAGAAAGGAACGACTTTTACCTTCACACTCCCTGCAATCTAATTTTTAAAGCTATCTTCTTTTTCGATTAGAACGAATTTTTCCGTGATCGGGAGCTCCCTGGCCGTTGTATCCAGATCCTGAAAATTTTGGAGTTCCTTGCGAATCTTTTAACGATTTATTTTTTGAACGAACAAACTCTTCAGATTTTCCCATTTTCTTTTTTACCGAAGCTTGTTGAGGAGCATTTTTTCTAGGACGCTTAGGCTCGTCAATCTTTGGTTCAGGCTTTTTAGGCGAAGGTTGTTTTTCTGATGTTAAAAGAGCTCTGAGGTCGCTAAAAACATTTTCAAATTTTGTAAGTAGACTGTTCTTCATTGATGTTCCTCCAGGGTGACAATTACACCTGAAGAAAAGGAAGAGCATGTTTAGTGCCAAATAAAAAAGGAAGCAATTTCTTTGAGTTGAAAAAGATAAGAAAAAACTATGGGGTATTTATACTAAGTGGCCCGTTCTAAAAAACGGGCCATATTGAATTTTAAGCAACACTTTTTCTAGTGATATTGTGGAAATCTGTTTTTGAAAGGCGTTCAGCTTTTGCAATTTCTACAATGAAAAGACGATTCAAGTTTTTCAATTCATCTTTTTTATAAATGCTTGTACAAATTTTTTCGATGTTATCCACACATTCCATCATCATTCTTAGCGCTTTCTTTTGTCCTACTTCATGATCACATTGTGAACTCATGTAAGAGACATCTTTCATCGCTAAAAAATATTTTCCGATTTCGATATATCCCAATGTCATTGCTGTACCGTAAATTCGGTCAACGAGTTGTCCGAATTTTTCGAATAGATTTCGATCCATTTTGGGAGTTTTAAGTTGAGCATTTACGATGATCTGAAGATCTTTATGGATTGATTTGATCTCAGTTACAAATTCATCTAGTAATTCATTAGTCACAAACGTTCTCCCTTTTGGGTCATTTTTGATAATAAAACTTTTCGTCAAAATTGAAGAAAAATTGAGTCCGTTTTACCAGATAGACCGAGAAATAAAGGGATGAAGCCTATAAGTCCTTGAATTAGTCTTTTGGATTAATCTTTTTGCAATCTATTTGTTGTAGGGATGGTTCGCTTTAATCGTTTGAGCGCGATAGATCTGTTCGACTAAGAGAAGCCGTGCAAGCTTATGAGGATAAGTGAGTTCAGACAGCGAAAGTTTGAAGTTCGCTCGATTGATGATTTCCTGTCCGTGTCCGGAAGCTCCGCCGATGATGAAAACTATTCTTTGTGTTTCATTCTTTTCAGAAAGCCATTTTGAAAAATTCACGCTCGTAAATTGTTTTCCATTTTCTGTGAGAAGAACAATAAACGGATTATTGGGTTGCGAGAGTTCTTCTAATTTTTGGGAAACTTCTTTGGCTTCTTTATCGAGATTTTCAGAGTGGGCTTTGACTTCGTGGATGGTGAGCTTTGGAGAAGTGATTCTTTTAAAATAGTCCTTCTCCAATTCTTCAATATTTTTGTCGCCTAGTTTGCCGACGACGATGAGATGCAGATCTTTCATTGCATTCGACTAGAAGTAATTTCTTCCGTCGTCGTTTCCACTTCCTCTACGTTCAGATTCAGGAGTAGAGAAGTAGTATGATTCTGGAATATCAATCGAGATTGCGTTTTTATAAAGCATATCGAGATCGTAAACCATGCGAGCTGGTTCGTGGAAAACGTGAATGATCACATCACCGTAATCGAGAAGAATCCAGTCAGTGCTGTGTTTGATTCCTTCGCGGGAAATAGCTTCGTGACCAAGGTTTCTCATTTGGAATGAAATTTCATCGGCCATTGCAGAAGCTTGAGTTGGGTTGCTTGCTGAACCAAGAACGAAGTAATCAGCGATCCCACCAGAGATGTGTCTTAAATCTAAAACTTTTAAGTTAATCCCTTTAAAGTTTCCCATGATCCATGCAGAGGCCATGGCAATGTTCAATGGGGCTTCAAAATTTTTATCTTCGTAAATGGCTTTTACTTCTTTTGTTACATATTCGCGGCTCATAAAACTTTTTCCTTATTTTTTCTTTTCAAGGTCAATACACTTAACCATTAAAGCTTTTAGATTATCAATATTTCTTCCAGAAACACCTGAGATCGGAAGAACTTTTTTATCAAGTTGTTCTTCAAAAAAGTCCTGGAATTTTTTAATTTCTTCTTCTGTCATCGCATCGATTTTTGTTAAACAAACGATCTCGCGTTTGTTTGCTAAATCTTCACTGTATTTTTCCAATTCAGTGCGAACGACAACGTATTGTTCGAAAGCTTCGAACTCATCGAGACACCATGAAACGTCTACGAGGTGAACGAGTGCTTTTGTTCTATCGATATGTTTTAAAAATTTAATCCCGAGCCCTTTTCCAACGCTTGCGTCTTCGATCAATCCTGGGATGTCAGCGACAACGAAAGAACGTTCACCAAGTGTAACAACACCAAGGTTCGGTTCAAGAGTCGTGAAAGGGTAGTCTGCAATTTTTGGGCGAGCAGCTGAGATCACTGAGATCAAAGTTGATTTACCAGCGTTTGGTAACCCAATAAGAGCGAGATCCGCTAAAAGCTTAAGTTCTAAATCAAGAGTGAGTTCAACGCCAGGAAGACCTGGTTGAGCGATTCTTGGAGCTTGGTTAGTTGATGATTTAAAATTTAAATTTCCGCGTCCGCCGTTTCCGCCTTCTGCGATTAGTACTTCTTGGTTATGTTCTTTAAGATCGGCGATGATTGCGCCTGTGTCTGCATTGCGAACGATCGTTCCAACTGGAACGCGAAGAACCTGGTCTTCACCGGTCTTTCCATTGAGCTGTCTTCCAGCTCCGGGTTCACCGTCTTCTGCTTTAAAAACTTTTTTACCGCGAAAGTCGATGAGGGTGTTGATCCCTTCGTCTGCGATTAAGATAACTGAACCGCCGGAACCGCCATCTCCACCATCGGGTCCACCGAATGGAATTGATTTTTCTCTGCGGAAAGTAACTGCCCCTGGACCGCCGTGGCCAGAGCTAACAATAATTCGAACTTCGTCAATAAATCTCATGTTTTCCTAAGTAAACCAGCAAGGCTTTCTTTAATAAGTAAAAAAAAAGGGAATCCGTAGATTCCCTTTATAACACTTTTAGTAATTTTGTAACAAAAAACTAAGCTGGTACTACTGAAACAAGCTTTTTATTTTTTGTGTACATTGTGAATTGAACTTTCCCTGGGATTAGAGCGTAGATTGTGAAATCACGACCCATTCCAACACCTGTACCTGGGAAAAGTTTAGTTCCTTTTTGTCTTACGATGATGTTACCTGGAATAACGTTTTCTCCACCGTATTTTTTTGTTCCGCGCATTTTTGGGTTTGAATCACGACCGTTTGACGTAGACCCGGCGGCTTTCTTGTGTGCCATTGTATAACTCCTATTTCTTTAAAATTATTTTAAGTATTTTGTAGCATTTTTAGATGCTTTATCGATTTTAGCAACATTTCCAGCACCATCGTTGATCTCAGTGATCAATAGAGCTGTAAAGTGTTGTCTGTGACCATTTTTTCTTTTGTAAGCACCTGGCTTTCTCTTGAAAACGATAATTTTTCTAGAGCGATCATGCATGATAACTTTTGCAGTTACTTTTGCGCCTTTTACAGTTGGAACACCAACAGCTGGCTTATCTCCACCAATGAAAAGAACTTGTTCGAAATCAACCATTGATCCCGCGTCTTTCGCCAATTTTTCTACGTCGATTAGATCCCCAGCTTGAACTTTGTACTGGTGACCACCAATTTCTACTACTCCGTACATGAAAACTCCTCAGTATAAACAGCAAAATCGAGGGGTTTAATTCTGGAGTTTCGCACTCAGATTTAAAACTTGTTGGCCCTAATTTTAACCACTATTTATGAACCTTGGATTTTTATGCAAAGACCGCCTTAATGTCAAGGGAATAGTCTGCCGAAGAGAGAATTGGTCGCTGGGAAAAACCGGAATTGACCAGGAGAGTTAGTTCATGAGTAAAAAAACTTATTTTCAATATCAGAAGGAACTCAATCTTCCCATTTATATTTCTGCGGACCTAACGACGTTTGACCCCAGCTTTGCGGAGTTTTTGGGGAAAATGAAATTCGTTAAGCTCGATGAGAAACAAGAAACGGAAGCACTGGGCCAGATCAAAAAAAATAATAATGCGCGTGTTCTGCATGTGAGTGAAGCTTCAGTGTTAGTCGCTAAACAAATTCAAAGTATGATGGAAAGCGATCGTTACGGGGCCGAAAGTGTGATCGCCAAAGAAGGCTACCGCGTTTATCGCTACAAAGATTTGGGGCTCATGGTTTACTCGTTTGGAGTCAAAGAATGGAAACTCGGTTGTTATAAAGATTTTGGTTCGGCCGGAGTCATGATCGCTTCGCGCATGATGATCAATCGTTTTTTAAGCTGGGCACTAGTACCTCACGGAATCGTGGGTCTATGGGGAGTGACAGTGGATGACGGAATGGTTGCCCAAAAGCCGTCGGACTCGCGCGGTGAAGCTGTTTTTATCGACGTCGTGGGTTTGCGAATGATCACCCTCGACGGTGTAAAAAAATTGCGCTCGCATTTCAAAGTGCTTCGCCTCGATCCAACATTAAAAGGCCGCAATATCAAAATGACGAACGAAGAACTTCTCAGTTTTCTTTCTGTACATTGCTCATACATGGACACTGCAGGACTTTCGATTCCCGTGAGACAGATGGTGCAAGCGTTGTCAAAAATGACTGAAGGACTCATTCACCCGCAAGAAAGTTTTAGACCGCGTACTGATTTATCGTTATAATCTTTTTTACAAAATTGATTTTGTAAAAGAGAGATGAGCATGCCAAGTCAGTACGGCCATTACGTTCACAATTTAAATCCAGTAATTTTAGATTTAGGAAAAGTTCAAGTTCGTTGGTACGGAGTCATGTATGTCATCGGCTTCATCATCGCCGGTTTTCTTTTAAAAAAATTAGTGCGCAGTCATTTCTTCAAAGTGACAGAAGATAAAATTGATACGCTCGTCACAACAATGATTCTTTGTATGTTCATCGGTGCGAGACTCGCGTACGTGTTCATTTATAACTGGGATTATTATTCGCAAAATTTAACGGATCTTCTCGCTGTGTGGAAAGGTGGACTTTCTTTTCACGGAGCGCTTGTTGGTTTGATCGTTGGTGGTGTGATCTTCGCTCGTCAAAATAAATTGTCGTGGATGGAAGTTATGGATTCTGTGGCCCTTGCGGGAACACAGGGATTGTTTTTCGGCCGTATGGGAAATTTCATCAACGGAGAATTGTACGGAAGAATCACAAATTCTTGGGTGGGAATTGTTTTTCCTCAAGGTGGACCATTTCCTCGTCATGCTTCGCAATTGTATGAAGCCTTTCTTGAAGGGATTGTCTTGCTTGCGATTCTCTGGTTTGTAAAATCTCGCACGAAAATTTACGGAGTCATCGGTGCGTGTTTTGTCGGATTCTACGGCGTCTTCAGATTCATTATAGAGTTTTTCCGTGAACCGGATTCACAACTAGGCTATTACTTCGGATTCATCACAATGGGACAGATTCTTTGTTTCTTGATGATCTTTGCAGGTGTTGGTCTGTACATTCATGCAAAGAAAAAGAACATTACCATTTAGGTAGTGCTTCGTTCAACTTCACATACATTGGTGTAACTGATTTATCAGTTGAGACGATTTCGATGAACATCGGAAAGCAGGTGATTGAACAACTGCCGTGATAAACGATGTTCGTATTGTCGCGATTAAACCACACATAAACTGCGCTTCGATCGTGAACGACATAGCGATCTTGTTTTTTCCATCTTGTTTGCAGATCCTTCAAGAAAATATCGTGAAGAAAAAACTGTGGAAGTCGGACAAAAACATCAGTGATAGTGTCCTTTTTTACCTGAGTATAAACGTCCAGTGTATAATTTGTTCGCTTTAATTTGAATCGCAAAATTTTCTGAGAGCCATTGTCTTCAAACACGTCAAATTTAGGATTTTGTTTTTTTACGTCTTCAATATTTTTTCCAGGCGTAAAATTATCAATACTTTTCAGAGTGAAATCATAATTTGGTGGAGTAATTTCGGCGTGTATTCCGAAAATAAAAGAACAAAAAATTGAGAGTAGAAGTGGCATAAATTCATGATAGATCAAGCTTTTCCTCGAAGCTAGGGAGGAAAAAACTTTTTTTTATTTCGATTTCAAGGTACACTTTTTTTTGAGCCTTGGCTCGTTAAGGCTTGAGTCCAACAGGACGGTTGGTCTTCATTATAAGGATTATTATTCATGGTTAAAACTACCCAAAAATTTTTCTTTGTCGTTTTTCTGGGCACGTTGGCGTCTTGCGCTTCGACCACACCTTCATCAAAACCACAAGTAGATGTTTCTGTTAAAGAACATAAAGCAGCTGACGGTTTTGCTTCAGAAAGTGTTCGCGAAGCTTATCTTCGTTTGAAGAAACAAGATTACAATGATCAAGACCGTAAGAAAGACGAAGCTGAAAGTACAAAGGTTGCGAAGACTCTTTCAAAGTCGATGATCAACGGTGCTGCGACTGTTGATGGTGCCGGTGTTTACAAAGGGAAAACGTATTTTCTTCAGGGTGCTGAAGAACTCAATTTAGAAAATAATTATTTCGACATCCCGGTTGTGTATAATGACCAGGTAAAAAAATGGATGGATTATTTTCTCAATCGTGGACGTGGATTCTTTGAACGTTATACGGAAAGAGCGGGAAGATATGCACCGATTCTAGGAGCGATCTTAGAAGAGCACGGACTTCCTCGCGATTTAATTTTTCTTGCCATGGCAGAGTCGGGATTCAATACATCGGCAAAGTCTTGGGCAGCAGCAGTTGGACCTTGGCAGTTCATGCCTTCAACGGGAAGACTCTACGGTCTTGAACAAGACTGGTATAAAGATGAAAGACGCGATCCAATTAAAGCGACAGTCGCTGCAGCAAGATACCTCACAAAACTTTACGGTGATTTTGGTTCTTGGGAAGTGGCCGCAGCTGCTTACAATGCCGGTGAAGGAAAACTTGGAAAAGCGATCAAGAAATATAAATCAGAAGATTTCTGGGATATTTCAAAAGGCCGTTACCTAAAAGCTGAAACAAAAGATTACGTTCCAAAAATTATGGCACTTGCGATTATTGGAAAAAATTTGAAGTCATTTGGATTCGACGATGTTGAATTCCACGAGCCACTAGACTTTGATGAAGTGACAGTTAAACCAGCAACAGACTTAGTAAAACTTTCTGAAGTCCTTGGTGTTGATTTCGAAGAGATTCAACGTTTGAACCCGGAAGTTTTAAGATGGTTCACACCACCGAATGCTGAAGGATACAAACTTCGTATTCCACCAAATACAGCAGAAAAATTTGCTCAATGTTGTGCAAAGCTGGATTTAGTTGCAGCTGATTTTCAACAATTTGTTGTGACAAAGAAGAGCATGTCGCTCGCAGAAATTTCAAAGAAATTTAAAATTAGAAAGAATTATGTTCTTTCGAGTTTAAATAATGTTTCAGAAAACAGAGTATTCGTGAAAGGTGACAGCGTAAAACTTCCTTTCAGATTAGGCGAAACAGTAAGTCCTTCGAATAACCTCTATGCAGATTTATACGAAAAACCAAGACGAGAAGTTCTTCGTAAAAACCACCGCAACCGTCGTCTAGCGAGGTCTTCTTCAAGAAAAAAAGACGTTCGCTATTATACCGTCAAAAAAGGAGAGTCTCTCTTCACCGTCGCTCAAAAGCACGGGATCAGCGTGAAGCGGTTAATAGCATCCAACACTGAATTTAAAAAACACCGCAAAGTTAATGCGGGAGACAAGCTCATCATTTCAAAAGAATAATTTAAATAATTTTCTAATACCTAAGTAAAAAAGGCCCCTATTGGGGCCTTTTTTCGTTTATGTACCATTTTCTTTGAAGTACACTTTTCACTCACAAATTTACTTCAAAGGGATAGCTCGATGGCGTTCAAAGATATTCACAAGCTAAAAAAAGTAGTAGTTCTTGAAAAAGAATTTATTGAAGTTCCTTATCTTGTTGTTGGAAAAGATATTTTTGCACTCTCAATTTATAAACGCCTTCAAGAAAAGCATGGAAAAGAAAACGTGCGCCTTCTTTCAGAAGATGCCATTTTAAAATCTGATTTATGGCCTAAAGGTCCGAGTTCTATTCGCGGAGAAGTCAATCAAAAGATCGTTCAAGCGCTTTATCCACAAGCTGTAAGAGCGGTGGGAACTGAACCGGCCCTATTCTATAAAGATATGACATGGAAAAGTTTTGGGGGAAGAAGTAAATCGGAAGCACTGAAGTTTAACGAAGAGTTTTTTACGACTCCACGTTTTGATATCGACGCTGAAGAAATTTTTCCAGAGTTAAAGAACGCTGAAGAGTTTTTAACGGAGCTGAATCAAGAGGCTTACCAGGTAAGAATCAAATCAATTAGAAGAGAAGGCGAAGGCTTTCAAGTTGAATGTTTAAACGGGACTGAGTTTAAATGTAACGAACTTTATTTCGGCCAATCACCTTACCAATACCTGCAATTCTATTCGCAGAAAAACGAACTTTCTGATTCGTTTATTGAATTCTGTGAAGGGACAAAAGCGCCTTCTGCACTTTTCGTAAAGTTTGTTTTCGAAAAGCCAATCACAGATATGAAAGAGACACTTTTCATTCCTCTAAGCTACACACACGAGTGGGGGCATTTTGTTGGTGAATTTAATAGTGTTAACAATGATACTAATGGAGAGCAGAGTATCGAGTTCATTCATTATATTGACGAAGATCAGTCTTCGGAAGAAGACATTTCTCGCGTGATTCGTCTTTTAAAGAAGAGTATGGAAAAAATTTTTGAAAAATTTTCAAAAATAAAGGCCCGCGAATATATCAGTTTGGAGCAAGAAATTGGGTGTCTGAAAATTGACAATGACCTCTTCACAGAAACTCTTAACGATAATAAAACTGAATCCAAAAATTTATTCTTCTTAGGGATCAATGCCCCTATTGTTGATACACACCGCGAAGATTTGAATTTCGAATATTCGAAAAACGAGGTCGCTATCCTCGCTCGTGCACTTCTTGTTCACTCAATTCTCCGCGAAAAAATCTAATTTCGATGTGTTGACAAAAACACCCACTCAACTCAACATTTACTAAAAGACGTGAATTTTACAGGACATCGTATTTTTATACTTTGTTTAACTTCAAGGAGAAGATTGAATGAAAAAGAACGTATTAGTAATTGCAGGTCTTGCAGTTCTATCAACAAGTGCATTTGCATCAAAAGCTAGAATGGAATCTTTAGGACAAGATTCTGTACGTGGATCTGAGTATATCCAAGACTCAAGAAACATCTTCAGAAACCCTGCTCTTTTAAACCAAACTAAAAACTACATCATCACTGAATGGGGTACATCTGCAAATGCTGACGATTCAGCAACAGCTCCACGCGCTGAAGGTGGATTCTTCCGTGAAATGGGATCTTTCAACTACGGTCTTTACCTTGGAAACAATGGTCTAGATAACGGAAGAAACAACGGAGCAACTACAAAGTTCTTAAGACAAGACAACGCTCTTGATCTTTTCCTTTCTGGTGACATGGGTGTTCAGTGGGGAGCAAACCTTCACTACGCTAACGCAAAAGACGAAAGCCAACCAACAGCTACTCCATTCGAAAGAAAGAACTCTGCTTTCGGATTTGGTCTAGGTGTTGTTGCTGGTGAAGCAGAAGCATATCTTGATATGACTCTTGCTGATAAATCAACAGGAAACTCTTTTGCAGGTACAGGTCTAGCTGCTGACCAATACAAAACTAAACCATCGTTCATCGTTGGTGGTTCATACAAGTGGTCTTCAGTAACTTTCTTCGCAAACTACGAAATGAACAAAGCTGATTTAACTCTTGGAACAACTACTACAACTCTTAAAGACAGTGCAATTACTGTAGGTGCTGGTCGTATTCACGAAATCAACCCAACAGCTAGAATCGTAACTGATGCAAAAGTTGTAATCGCTCAAGACGAAAACGAAACAGCTACAGGAAAAACAAAAGTTAACACTCTTCCTGTAACTCTTGGTTTTGAAGCTGACGCTACTTCTTGGTTAGTTCTTCGTGGTAACGTTCACCAAAACGTAATCCTTGGAGAAACAAAAACTCCAGCTGGAAAGAAAACAACTATTGCTAACTCTACAACTGTAGATGGTGGTGCAACTCTTAACTTCGGAAAACTTAAAGTTGATGGTTCAATCGGAACAACAACTGGAACAGGAACAAACGCTAAAACTGGCGTTCTTTCAACAAGCAACCTACTTTCAAGAGTTGGTGTTTCTTACTGGTTCTAATTCTTAAAAAGAATTTACAAGGCCCTCTACGGAGGGCTTTTTTTTGAGAATTTTTTTACACGACTGTTTTGTTTAGGAGACAAATAAATGAAAAAAATTACGATGATTGGAAGTGCCCTGCTAGTGCTTTCTTCTTCTTCGGTTTTCGCTTCTCAAGCAAGACTTCTTGCTCTAGGGATGAGTGAAACAGATAACGAAGGAATGTACCACATTTCTGACTCAAGAGATATTTTCTTGAATCCTGCTTACATTAATATCTACTCTAATCAAGCTGAGTTTGACTGGGGATCAGCGGGTCAGCTTGCTAAGCCAACAGCTGCTACAGCGTCTGATGCTACTTTAAACAACAACACTGCAGCTCCAAAAGCACAAGGTGGTGTATTTAAGAAGTATGGTGACTTCGTTTACGGTTTATACTTTGGTAACGAATCAAATACATCTTCTCTTTTAAGAATTGCTGGTACTTCATCAGCATCTGAATTCAATGGTAACTTAGGTGGTTCATCTGTAATGCTAAAAACTGCAGACAACCAAGTGGATCTATTCTTCGGTGGTGATAATGGTGTAAAATGGGCCGTAAACCCAACTATTGCTATTGGTAAAAATGAAACTATCAGCGGAAAAGATTCTGCAGCCGCAATTAGAGGTGGTGTAATTGGTTCTAACTGGGATGCTCACTTAAACCTATCAGTGAACAGTAAGTCTGAAACAAATACTCTTGTAACTCCATTGGCAGCAGGTGCTCTTGCAGAGACTGTTCAAAATGAATTTAAAGGAAAACTTGGATTTCATGTTGGTGGCTCTTATGTTGTTCAAGGATCAAACCGCATTTTTGGTTATGTAAAACACTACGGATGGGATCAAACAGATAGCTACTCAAAATACACTAACTTTCGTGCTGCTATTGCTGCTGCAATTGGGGCAAACAATGTTGGTCAACAAGGAACTGTATCAGGTGATTTCACTTCTTACTACCTTGGATGGGGACGTGACTTTGATGTAAACAATGGTGATAAACTTTTCACTTCATTGGCTGCTAAGAAAACTGATATCAACTTGAAGTATTCAAACAAATCAGAAGTTCGTCAGCTTATCATTCCTCTTACATTGGGATATGAAGCAAAAGCTACAGAATGGTTAACTCTTCGTGGATCTATTGTTCAAAATCTTTGGGGAACTAGAGATAATAAGAATATCGATAACAACGCAGCTACTACAGGTACTCAGTTGAATCCAGTTGCTCAAGCAACTATCAAGAAAATTTACGGTGGTTCTGGAAAAGCAACAGTTGTGAATTCAACATCTGTAAATGCTGGTGCAACACTTGCTTTCGGTAATCTTTCTGTTGATGGTTTGATTGGTATGACAGATGCAGCTGGAAACTCTACTGTTTCAGCTTCAGATTCAAACCCACCTAAGAAAGGTATCCTTTCTTGGAGCAACCTAGAAACTAGCGTTGGTGTTACTTACAAATTCTAATTTTCATCACTAAATGATTTTTTGAATAGAAGGCCAGGAGAAATCCTGGCTTTTTTATTTGTCCCGCAAAAATGAGAGGAAATGTCATGTTTTTCTTCGGTCAATTCGTTTGCAAAGAGACACGTCCATTCTACGATATTACTTCAATCGTTTCCTCATCTAAAGGATGGTCATTATGAAATTATTAACTCTTCTTTTTTCAATGTCGTTGATGGCTTCAGCTTACGCGATTCCAAAAGCTCCATTTGATGCTCTTAAAACAAATCGTGCCATTGATTTTACATCTGATAATACAAACTACGACTTCGAAGGAATTGTTAAACTTTCAAACTGTTCAGGTTCATTGATCAGACTTTCTGGACAACCACTAACTGCGAAAGCTCTAGTGCTTACAAACGGTCACTGTTACTCAACTGGCCCATGGGGTGGAATGCTTAATCCAGGTGAAGTTGTCACAAGCAAAACAGCTCAACGTTCAATGAAAATCTTCGATAAAAACATGAAGCTTTTCCCAATCACTGCTGCGAAAGTTGTTTACGCTGCAATGACTGATACTGACATCACTGTTTACGAACTTACTCAAACGTATGCAGAAATCGCAAAGAAATTTAATATTCAAGCATTCGATCTCGATACAGTAAGACCAAACGTTGGAACAAACATCGATATCGTTTCTGGATACTGGGACCGTGGATACTCATGTGCAATCGATACTTTCATCTACAACTTGAAAGAAGGTGATTGGACATTTAAAGATTCTGTTCGCTACACAGACGGATGTGGCACTATTGGTGGAACTTCTGGATCGCCAATCATTGCTAAAGGAACAAGAAGTGTAATCGCTATCAACAATACTTGGAATGAAGACGGTCAACGTTGTACAGTTAACAATCCATGTGAAGTTTCACAAGATGGAACTGTGACTGTGCTTAAAGATAAAAGATATGGTCAACAAACATACAATATCTACTCATGTTTAACTCCTGACTTTAGAATTGATACAAGTGTACAAGGCTGTTTACTCGCAAAACCTGCAAAAAAATAATCTTCTTTAAAATTAAAGATGAGAAAGTGAAGGCCGCAAATACTGCGGCCTTTTTTATATAAGGAAATGAAAATGAAAAATGTTTTGATCGTAGAGGATGATGATGTTCTTCGTTCAATTCTTATTGAGCATTTTACAGAAAGATTAAACTTCGACAGCGCCGATTACGCTGCTGATGGAGCTGAAGGGCTCATCAGAACACGCGATAAAAAATACGATGTGATTTGCCTCGATCACAACATGCCTTATATGACTGGTCTTGAAATTCTCGAAGTGATTCGCAAGAAAGAAGGACCAAATCAAACGACACCCGTTATTATGATTTCCTCTGATCTTCCTGAGCTCGATGACGAAAACGGATCAGACATTTATTACTTGAGAAAACCAATCGAAGAGAAACGCCTTGATCGCTATGTGAAAATGATTCTTAAAGGCAATTAGAATAGGGAAAAGCGATAACTGGTCTTCGTCTTTTCTATCTGTGCTCTCAGCCGTTTGATCAATCTATATTTATGATACGATTTTTTTGCTGTCGTTGTGATAACGATATGGAGGTCCTTATGAGTTTTTTTACAGACCTAAAAGAAAAAGCACAGGGATACATGGCACACGGACATCAAAAGAATTCTCCAATGGCAATGGTGAGTTTTCTCTTTAGTGAGAATGGCGGATTAGATGGACTCGTGGCCAAATTTATTGAAAATGGCCATGGCGATAAAATTAAATCTTGGATCTCGATGGGGCCAAATGAATCTATTACTCCTGAGCAGATCAAGCACGTGCTGGGAAATGAACAACTTCAAAAGATGGGCAGTCGAATTGGGCTTGATGTGAATCAAATTTCCACTCAGCTTGCAGAACATCTTCCAAAGATCATCGATAAAATTACTCCTGATGGAGAGTTGCCCGCAGGAGAGGCGATGAAAGAGAAGCTTACTGAAGAGAAGAATTTTTTTCATTAAACATTGCTTAATGATTGCGATATCAATTTTTTAAAAAGAATGCTTCCCGTAGGGGCAATAATCAAAAACTTATCTTTTTCTTGATACTATTTCTCTAAACTCTCATTAGACCAAGTCGATAAATCAGCTAATCAAGCGATTCAATGAGGTCTTAAATGAAACATTCTTGGAGATTGTTATTTCTTTTTGCAATGATGCTGCTTGCTTCTTGCAGTGGAGGAAGTAGCGGTAGTAATACTCTGACAAATCTTATTAATGGTGGAGAGTCAACGCCAACAGTGATTCCAGCTTCTCAAGTTGAAACACAAAAATTAATCACAGCTGTTCAAGCTGATCCCATTTATAAAATAGATGATTCTGAAATTGAGATGCTCAAGACAGAAGGGATCATCACAGATCAAGACCAAAATCAATTAAAGACGATTCAATAAAAATTAAGAGAAGGAACTTATAAATGAATTCAATTTTGAGTTTAATTGTTTTCTTATTGGCATTCAATGCAATTGCCTCCGATTTTACTTCAGATAATAAAAAGGGATTTTGGATAACTCCAGATGCTTTGTCTCAAAATCAAATGCTCCTCAAAAATGGGGACGACTTTGTTTTTAATGGCTCAATCTGTGTTGTTAGATGGGGAGGAGCTCTTAAAGGTAATGGGAACGGCAACGGCAATAAAGAAGACAAAAATAATAAGTCTAACCAGTGTTTAAAAGTTCCAAGTTCAAAACTTGTCTTCAAAGCTTATTTTCCAGATTCACTTCATGATGTGAGCGATAAATTAATCATCACACAATCTAATGATAAAAAATCCTGGAATTACTCTTTAAAAACAGAAAAATTAAAAAACACTGATCTTAACCAATTCACGTTAACAATAGGAACAGATAATAAAAAATCATCTCAACTTTTAGCGATCAAAGCAAAATTGGAAAAAAGAATTCTCATTCTGCAGGGATTTAAATCTGAATATATCGGAAATGATCTTTATAAAGAGAATCTTGCTTTCATAAACAATATGATTTCTTATCTTCAAGGGCTCGTTGGTAAAATTAATTCGGCTCTTGATAGCAATCCAGATATTATCGCGCAATTGAGACAACCGCTTCAAGTAGATAATATTGTCTCGGCTCCCTTTTATTATTCATCTAATTTTTCCGGGTATAAGCTCAATTTAAATGTACCGATTGGTATCGCTTTCCAGGGAGAAAAATCTAATCCTGAAGTCAGTATGACCAACATCAGCGATAGAAGTTTTTATTTTCCGGAAACGGAAGATGATCAAAACGATGATGGAATTGATGAAGGAGCAATGCCTGATGGAAAACTCGTTTATCGATTGTCATTGGTCATAGATGGCAAATCTCTTATAGCGACTGATCCATTCGATTTAGGTTATGGAGAAACTAAAACAATTGCAGTGCAAACGGCATCTTTAAGTCCGAGTGCAGCCAATAAACTTAAAGTTACGTTGGAAAGATCATCTTCGGGGAAATTTGATTCCTTCACGGCATTTAATAGAACACTGGGAACACTTTATTATGATCTTCCTGTTATTGAAGATAATGTTTCTCCAGCTTTTTCAAATTTAAAACCGCTCGCGGATTCTTATTTAAACACAAACCCAAAATTTGAAGCGACTCTGGCGGATAGTTGGGGACGAGTGAACCCGCAGAGTTTAAAAGTTTTAATGAATGGGCAGGATGTGACAAACTCATTCACACCAGCGACAGCCAATCTAGGGACAAGTTATGTTTTTACGGGAAATTTTCCGAATTTAATTGAAGGTGACTATATTCTCAATTATTCGGGAAAAGATTTTGCGGGGAATAGTGCATCTGCAGTTTTAAAAACTATTCACTACGATAAAACACCTCCAAAGATTTATCTTTTTAATACAGATAATTCTTTAACAAATAATCCTGCTTATAAAATTTCGCTGACTGTAGCCGACGTAAGCCCGATCACAACTCGTATTCTTCAAAATGGGAAAGAAGTTTTTTCTTCTGCGGATTATGCGATTGATTACGATGCGACTTTGGTCGAAGGAATTAATACATTTGAAATTCAATCGGTAGATGCTGCTGGAAACGTAGCTGAGAAAAAAATACTTTCTAATATTACATTAGATACGATTCCACCTTCGCTTTCAAATATTCTTCCTGAAAATGATTCCAATATTTATAACTTGAAATTTAATTTAACAGGAACGAGTAATGAACCATTGTTAAATATCAAAGTGAATGGGAAAGATTATTCTGTTGGTGGAGATTATAAAAGTTTTTCAATTCCAATGACGGCTTTTCTTGAAGGAGATTTTCCAGTCGATGTTGTTGCTACAGATTTGGCCCAAAATTCAATATCAATACATTTAAATTACCATATCGTTTTAAAAGTTTTAAACAGCGATCTTATCGCGATCACGCCGAATCCTGATAATGCAGACAAGCTTTATGTTTCTGGTGCTGCTGGTGCTGCACGTCCTGGATCAACTGTTAAGCTTTATGCTGGATTTTTTAATCAACAAACTTTGACTGCAAATGCGGATGGTAGTTTTCAAACGACTCTAGATTATTTTGATTCGATTAATATCTCTGCGACTGATACAACTCTTAATAAAACAGAAAGCGCAACTTTAAAATATAACGTTGATACGACTCTGGCCGGAGTTGTAAAAGATACTGAGGATAAACCACTTTCCGGTGCAACAGTTACTATTTTAGGAAGTGGGCAACAAACAGTTACTGATCAGACTGGAAGTTTTAGAATTCCAAAGCCAGCAACTGGAGATCAGGTTCTTTCAATTGATGGAACAACTATTCCATTGGAAATTACAGGTGGAACGAGAAAGTTTTTCAAAGTAAATATTGCGGTTAGTATTGGTACGAGACAGTTAAATATTCTCGATAGGACAATTCACTTAGCTCCTTTGTTGTTTGATGGAACAGAGACGACGATTGCAGATGCAAATTCGTCTGTCGTTGTTGAGTCATCACATGCTCAAGGTGTGAGTTTAGAAATTCCTGCAGGAGTGGCGACATTTCCGGATACAAAAAAATCAGGGATTATTAACGTTTCGGAAATTTCTTCTGATTATACTTCAGTCGCCCCATTTGATTTTGCAAAACCTAATACGGTTTATGCATTCGAGCCTTCTGGATTAACGTTTTCAACTCCAGTGAAGTTAACGTTGCCGAACGTGAATGAAATTCCTGCTGGTGTTCAGATGGTAATCATGTCTAAGAACTCGCAAAAAGGGATTTGGGAGATTGATGGTCTTGCGAGAGTTTCTGATGATGGTAGTGAGATTGTTACTGAAGATGGTGGGGGGATTACTCACTTTTCTGAAGTGTATGCTTCTCCGATTGGGCCACGTGTGAGTGAGTATGGTGGGACAGGGCATGTTGGAGCTGATATCTTTAATGGTTCACTTCAAAATTCGATTGATCTTCCTAGTTATAAAATGATGGGGAAAGATGTGGCTCCGAATCTATCTTATCATTCGAATTGGGCGAATCCTTATGTTGTTGTTTCGAACGTGATTGATGTTCCAAGAAATGAATATTCTTTCAACACTTCGGCAGGAGTAAGAAATTTATTTGCTAAGGCCAGTGTTAACTTAAGTGGTAAAGCTTGGATTGAGCCAGATTTTATTGATGCTCAATTTTATACTGATACAATTACAATGCCTCAAGTGAGATTTACCGGTCTTCCTCAAAAGGCAGTAGCTTCATATGCTTTAGATTTATCAAGTCTAAGTTCGGGAATAAAACCATATTATTCACATTACGATCTCCATTTGAAACAAATGGTTGTTGGAACAAAAACAACATATGTAAAAAAACTTTGGGGAGCGACGAGAACTTATCAAGAATCTTTTTCAGAGACGAGGGCAATCGCCGAAGTTTTTCCACAAGATTTGCCAGGAGTAATTCATTTACAAAATTATCATTCTTCAAAAGCAGGGCAAGGTTGGCGTATAAATGGCGCTGGAAAAATTTATGATCTTGATAGTCCAAGGATCTTGTTGGAAGAAAGTAATGGAGCAACATCTTCATATGCTTTGAAAAATAATATTGAGACAATTTACTATGACTCTTCCAGAGCGTTATCTGCAGCAGGTTTAAATTCTTATCCAAATATTAGCTTCTTTGATTCAAATTCAAAAACATTGAGCAACTATAATACTTCTACTAAAGCAATAATGAATCAAAAAGTAATATCTGATTTTACTGCAAAATTTGAAGAAATAAGCGGATACATGGCGCCTGATTCAAATAGTTGCGATTTAATGTGTGGTCATTCCGCAGCTCAAGTTAATATCCCCGTTGGAATCAATTCTTTGCTTTCGTCAGAATCGAAACTATTTATTTTTTCAAAGCAAGGGACAATTCACAACTTAGAAAATGGTATTTTATCAAAAATCTCAGGACAATATAAATTACCAACTGCAACTGCGACATCTAGCTTTGTTACATTTACTGATTGCCCTTCAATATTTGGATTTAATAATTGTAATTTTCTAAGTCAATCTTTCTCCTCTTATGGAGGTATAAGCTGTACGCCTCCAAATGGATCAGATTCTACTTTCATTGGAACTTTCTCTGATTTCTATGTTCAAGCTTGTATTAAAATTCTCGGTGCGCCTGTCGCTCAAGGAGAATATCCAGTACAAGGCTCTAGCGATGGAAATAATCCAAGCTTTAATTCTCTTACAAGTGCAATCAATGGGATTGGAAATGAAATTATTCTTGCAGATTTTGGAAATAATTTAGTTAGAGCTTTAGATATTGTAAATAATAAATCTCGCACAATTGCAGGTAACGGTCAAACATATGATAATGGTGATGGTAAGATTGCAACTCAGGCTTCAATGTACCATCCAACTGGCTTAGCCAAAGATTCAAATGGAAACGTTTACATCTCAACAGAAAATGGATTCATTAGAAAATTAGATCCAAACGGCTACATGAGTACATTTGCAGGAAAAACAAACGGCACATATGCTGATGTTACTCAAGCTCAAGATATGCGTTTATCAAAGCCATCTGGAATGGTTGTAGATGTTTCAAATAATTATTTATATGTTGCAGATACAGGTCATCATCGTGTTGTAAAAATTGATTTGGCAACAAGAGTAGCTACAACTGTAGCAGGATCTGGCTCTTGTCAAAGTTCAAATATTGGCGATGGTGGTTCAGCAATTACCTCATCTCTTTGCAGCCCAACAACATTGGGACTTGATGATAACAAAAATCTTTTGATCTTCGATCAAGGTCACAATCGAATTAGAAGAGTCTTACTCAATAACTCTACGAATGGTGTGCTCGCATACGAATCCTTGGCAAAAGATAATTCATCTCTCTCTCGTCTTGCTGACGGTACATTTGTACGCACGTATAGAAATGGATCGACAACGAAATACGATAATCTTGGTAGAGAAGCTTATTCGCAAGACCGCCTAGGAAATACATTTTCGTTTCAATATAATTCGGATGGAAGTTTAGCGAGTATTACAGATCCAACAAATCGTTCAACACAATATCAATATTCAGGTGATAAACTTGAACGCATTACAGATCCACAGGGCCGCAATACCGATTTCTATTACGATGATAATAATTTATCTGAAGTAAGGTTTCCTGATGGTAGTGCTCGTTCATTTGAATACGATTCGAATGGATTGATGACAAGTGAAATTGATAAGCGCGGAAGCAAAACAATTTATTCCTATAATATTTGGCATCGACTTCAAAGTGTAACTCTTGCTGATAACTCTACTTCTATTATTCAAGATGCCACATCTGCGACAATCGGAAATAATTTTGTTAGCGGACAAGTAGGAAGCTTGAAATCAATTTCAAACAATGAAGTTGTCGACGGGATTAAAGATAGTAAAGGGCAGACGACAACTCTTAACAAAGATGAAAATGGATTTGTCTCCACGATTACGGATGCCAAAGGACAAGTTTACAGTATTGAAAGAGACATCGATGGTCGACCTACGAAAATGACGAGACCTGATCAGACATATTCCGCATTCACTTACGATACGACTTACCATGATCTTATAAGCAAATATGATTCAGCAACAGATGTCACGATTAACTTCCAATATGACGATCATGGAAATCTCCTCAATCAGACAATGCCAAACGGAGAAAATGTTGTATATGATTACGATGACAATACTGGTGTGTTGTTAAGTAAGACTCTTCCTCTCGGCGTAGTTGAAACGTACGATTATTATTCAAACGGATTATTGAAAACTAAAACGAATTCACTAGGGCAGAAAAACTCTTTTGTTTATGGAACTCACGGTAACATTGTTACAGTCACAGATAATGCTAATCAATCTATACAGGTCGTGCGCGATTTAGCTGGGAACATTTTGACAAATACGAATACGAAAGGACAGAAAAGTGAATATGTATATGATAATTTTAATAGACTTATATCTGTTAAATCACCAAGTGGAGAATTAACCAGCTATGATTATTTGACAAGCGGAGAACTTTCAAAAATTACTGATCCTGAAAACAATCAAACCATTTATGAATACAATTCGCTTGGACGTCTTACTCAGAAAACAGATCCATTGGGAATGAAAACTCAGCTTGCGTATGATTTAAATGGAAATGTTACTCAAGAAATTGATCCGGTTGGCAATGTTAAAACTAATACATACGATCAGATGGACAGACTTATCAAAAAAGTTCTTCCTGATAATGTCTACGAGTTTACATACGACATAAGAGGAAATTTAGAGACAGTAAAAAACAATAATTCTCAAATTCAATACGCTTATTTGCATAGAGAGGGGGGAGATCTCGTCACACGAGAGACAACTCCTGATAATGTACTCGATTACAATTACGATATTTCTGGAAATCGTATTGAAATGGCTACTTCTGAAGGAAGTTTCTATTATACGTATGATAAATTAAATCGTTTAACAAAAGTTACAAATAATAAAGGTGAAGTTTTCGATTTTACTTACGATGTAGGATCTCGTTTAACAAAACAAAGGTCACCAGCGAGTGTGACAAATTACGCTTACGACAGCGTGAACTTTTTGACTCAAATTAATCATCAAAAAAGAAGCACACTTACTACTTTGGCTCAATTTGATTATGTTCGTGATAGTATCGGAAATATTACGAAAATGACGTCAATTAAAGGTGACTTTAATTATGTATACGATAATAACAATCAACTGATCAATGCTACTCATCCAGAAAATTCGGTTTCAACATTTACTTATGATCCACTTGGAAACAGAATTACTGATCAATATGGAAACTATAATTACGATAATAAAAAGCAGAGATTACTTGAAGATTGGAAGTACCAATATGCCTACGATAACAATGGTAATATTTCTTCAAAAATTTTAAAAACGGATAATTCTAGAGTTACTCATTTTATTCATAACTCAGAAAATCAACTTGTGAGTATTCGAGAGTACAATGGTGCTAATATTGTTAAAGAAACGAAATACACTTACGATGTCGCAGGAAGAAGAATTAAAAAAGCATCAGTTGATAACACTGATTCTAGTAAGTCGTTTACAAGGAAATTTTTGTATGACAATCAAGAAATTCTTTTTGAGCTTGATGAAAGTAGCAATTTAATTTCGACTTTTACTCATTCTAGTTTAAGAACCGATGATGTATTGGCGATTGATAAATCGGGTACAAGTTATTTTTACTTAAAGGATCATTTAGGAACAATTAACGATATTATTAATGCCTCAGGAGATTTGGTTCAGCATTATGTTTATTCACCATTTGGAAAAATTATTCGTATTGAGAATGCTAGTGGAGCAGACATTACGTCGACACCAATGGTAGATAATTTCTATACCTTTACTGGGCGTGAATATGATAAGGAATCTGGACTATATTATTATCGAGCAAGATATTTAGATAGCGATACAGGAAGATTTATTCAGAGTGACCCGCATCCAGGAGTAACATCTAATCCGCTAACGTTTAATTCAAAATACTCATATGTTTTAAATGATCCTGTAAACTCAGCTGATCCTACAGGGCAGTTTAAAATTAGCTTAGGTCATACTTTTAGCGAAATAACTGCAGCTATAATTAGTTTAGGGGCTGGCCCAATAGAATTTGCAGCCCTTATGTTTGCAAGAAATAATTTATCTGATAAGGCCAATAGATTAATAAATTATGCAATTATCGCAGCTGTGACCGCAGCTTTTAGTTGGGAATATGCTGGAGAAGGAATATTTTTAGATCATGCAACGACTGAAACCGCGATTACTTCTGCGGCAAGTAGTGCATTCCAAGATGGCAATTTTTTCGTTAATTTTAGCAAGTCTTTTTCTTCGAGTGCATTCATAAGTGGCGTGTCTGGTTATTTGAGACAAAGCTGGACAACTGAAGAAAGTATTAAAGAGGCTCAGGCTTTTCATGAATCATCAAGATGTACTATGCACTATGGTGATACATGTATGGTAAATCCAAAATATGTTGCACCAATGACTAGAGTCGACGTTATAAAAGACGTAACATTTAATACAAAGCTTGGAGAATATATATTAAAAGGTTTGGGAATATTGCTAATTCATTGATTATGAAATTTATTTTTATATTGATCTCCATTTTTATTTTGTCTTCGTGCTCTCTTGACGTTGTGAGGGATGCACATGAGTTAGATAAAGTAAAAAGCAGAAAAGAAATTTCAAAATCTCCTTTTGAAGACAAAGGAATAGTCGGTAAGACGTGGTATTGGTTTTTTGATGAATATGAAGTTGAGCTAGCTAAAACCTATTCTGCAAATGGTTTTGAAGTTCAACCTGGAAGCAAAGTCTTTTTCGATTTAAACGGCAATTATACACGTGGCTTAACTTCGACTGGGCAATTTTTTTACGATACTAAGGAAACTAAAAATCCAAAAATAAAAATATTGTACTCTAATAATTTTTTTGTGCCGAACGATTCATCTTGGTGGCGTTCATCGAAATATTCACTTTTTCCAAGAGGATTGCCTAACGAATTTACTAATCAAAATGTAATTGTAGAAGTTGGGAATAACTTTGCATGTGATAGTGTGATAAAATTAATTGCGATAGACAATATTATTTATAATAAAATTCAAATCTATCCAAAAGATGTCATAACTCTAAAGTCAAACAAGGTCTGGAAAATAAATTCAAATGTGATTGATAATGACCTAAATAAAGACTTATGTGTCTTTATAAGAAAAAGTAATTACACTATCGAATATTAATTAAACCAAAAACTCAACCTTATGGAAAAGCTTCAGAGATAGGTTCAAAACATAACAAATTCCTATTTTTTTCTTGATGCAAATATTGCTAACCTCTCATTTGAGTCTCAAAAAATGAGAGGTTCCTATAAGGACCATTTTTAAATTCCTTTTTTTCTCCTTGTTAATCATTGATAAATCTACAGCCGCCATTCCAGTAGCAAATCAAAACGATTGGAAATTTTTTTTCACAGGATTTTTTGAAACTTCACTTCTTTTTGATACCACAAGAAGTTTTCGAGAGACTCCTAACGGGCCGGTGGCACGCAAAGGAACATCCAATGGAGACAATGGTAGGGCTCAAATGTCAGTGCGGGATACTCGAGTGGCCTTTTCGATTTCTCCACCAGAAGAGAATCATTTTAAACAACAGGCACTTTTTGCTGTTGATTTTTTAGGTTACAACCCATCACCGTCAACGTCTTCTCCTTTCAATACAGAAACGGCTTTTTATCAAAATCCGACGCCGAGATTATTGCTGGCCAATTATTCTCTCGATTATGAGGATTGGAAATTTCTCGCAGGCTTAAGTGGTTCGCTCTTTGGATGGGCCCCCTATTATTTTTTAGCCACGGTTACATCAGCTCCTCTTCCCGGTTCAATTTATCTGCGCTCGCCTCAGTTGAGTGTCTTCAAAAAATTTTCTTCTCAAAAATCTGAAGAGCTACATATTGGTCTTAGTGTTTCAAGACCTGCACAAAGAGATTCAGCAATTCCTAATCTTGATGGAGGAGCTCGTTTTCTTTTTGGTGAAAGGAAAGCTGCATTCTCAAATCCAGGATCAGAAGTTGAAAGAAGACAAGCGAGTGTTGCCTTGAGTGGAACTTATCGAAAATTTACAATTGCCGAGTCCGTTCATCAAACAGGAACGGCTGTCGCCTTAGATACAATGATTCCTGTTTTTACGAATGGAGAAGAAGGAAGCTCTCTCATGTTCGCTGGCGAGTATTCTTTAGGAAAAGGTTACTCGGAGTTTTTTGTAGGATCATCAGGAAATATTGCTCAACTTCCGACTAGTAATGCAGGAACAGCTTCTTCAGCAGTAAATCTTGATCCTGGTTTTGGAGGATATAATAACAGTGGAGTTTTTTCTCTTTCAAAACTTCAAACGTTCAATATGCAGTTGCAATATCATTTGCCCGCTGAAACCAAAACGTTTTTTACAGTAGGGTATGCTCAATGGCTTCTGCGGAATCCAGAACAATTTCAAGCGAACACGGGATTTGTTATTTACGATAAATCTGAAAGTCTTTTTGTGAATGCCTTTCACGATTTTACTAAACATGTAAGAGCGGGAGTTGAGTATGCTAAATTTTCCACTCGCTATTTTGATAAAGTGAAGTCTTATAACCATAGAGTGCAATTTTCAACGTGGTTTAAATTTTAATAATAAAGGTGCCACTAAGGGTTCAAAAAATTCAGCAGCTTAGAAAACTCAATTTCATTTAATTTTGCATATTCTCTTTTTTAAAGGTGTAGTTGCTAAATTTAGCAACATTGGGTATTTTTATGAAGAGAATTGAAATAGAAATTGAGCCGATAACTATTAATGAAAGGCGAATTTCGAGCATTATTGTCGATCCTCATGTTAAGAAGCACCATGAAGTTAACGAGATTTTGATACTAAATATTGTTCGAGCCATGGATCGAAAAGATTGGATCGCAATGGATTCGAATGATCATTTTCAATATTTTGTCAGCTATCTTTGTTATGAAAGAAATTGGTACAAGATGGTTTGGTGTTTTGAAAAAAACTATCACTATATTGGAATTATAACTCTTTTTAGAGACAGGAGAATTAAGTATGGGAATGCCGTCGAAAAAAGAACTCGATAAAATTAGAAAAAAATTATTAAAGGCAGAACCTTCTTGGAGTATCCCTGATGATGCGAGCAATTCGGATAAATTAAAAGGAAAAATTTGTCAGGAGTTCGTAAAGGCAATTAATTCCGGAAAATACACACAGGCTGAATTAGCACGAGTTCTGGAGATTGATCGTTCCAGGATGAATGATATTGTTAAATATAAAATTCATTTTTTTACAGTCGATCGATTGTTAAAACTTCTGGAAAAATTTAAGCCTGAGATGAAAGTGATTTTAAAGTAGTTTAAGCGACCTCTTTCTTTAAATCGAAAGAAAGTTTTTTAATAATTTTCTCCAAATCATCAACAGCAAAAGGCTTTTGCAAATAAAAATCAGCTCCGCAATCTACGGCCGATATTAATGTCGCTTCACTTGCAGCTGAAATGACAATGATCCAGGACCTTTGATTATATCCCAAATTAGTAATCATCTTTAAAATTTCCTTTCCGTTTAAATCGAGCATCTTTAAATCAAGAGTGATGATTAAAGGAGATTCTTCATGAATAATGGAAAGAGCGCTGAAAGCGTCAGTTGCATTAAAAATCTTAAAACCATATCGCGAGAAGGCCGGATTAATGACATCCATACTTTCCGCCTCGTCATCAATAACAAGAGCTTTTGCAGAGAAATCATAATGTGCTCTAGTATTAGTTCTTTCGTTTTTTTCTATCTTCACATCTGAAAGGTGATCAATTGCAATTGAGTAATCACTTTGATTTCCTTTACTGGCCTTTATCTGTTTGTTCCTTATCCATTGATGAACTGTTTGAGAGCTGACTCCGCAAAATTGAGCAAACTCTTTTACCGAGAGATATTTTATTTTTTTCTGATCCATGGTGACTCCGTTCTTATTTATATTCATGCCATACGAAGAAATAAGAGAGGCTTTATCATGATGAAATGTCATAACAGTGAATTTCCCCTGAGATAGGAGGGAAAATCAGAGAAATTCTTAAAACCGCTGAATTCAGAGTAAGTATCAGATAACTCAAAAAAACACTCGAGAATGCAAAATTAATGGGCGATTGAAAGGTTTGTCATACTCAAGCAAGGTTGGTAGTTCGTGAAATTTAAACGCAACATAAATGAAATCAAAAAGGGATTGTAGAATGTTCCTATGAAAAGAAAATTATTAATCGTAGATGACCAAATTGAAATTACCAATATTGTTGCTGAATTGCTCAGTGATTTTTTTGATGAAATCATAAGCGTTGGATCAGTAAAAGAGGCTAAAGCTCAATTGCAGCAAGAGGAGTTTGTGTTCATTATTTTAGATATCAATCTCGAAGGACGCAACGGAGCTGAAGTCTTAAAATTTTTAAAAGATAATCCTGATAACCCTAATAGCAAAACGCCTTCTATTATTCTGAGCGGTTTGATTAATTTAGAATTTATTGAAAGAAATAAGTCTAGATTTGAGGGAATTTTAATGAAGCCCTTTGATCACGATGAACTAAGAAATCTTGTGGATGTTGGATTGAAGAAGCAAGTTTCAAATCTTATAGACTCGATAGTTAATGAATTTTAAAATGAAAACTCTATCTGTCTCAAAGCTTCATAAGCAGCAGCAGTGGCCGCATTAGAAAGATTCAACGATCGAATATGCTCCGAGTACATCGGAAGCCCAACAAGCTCTTCACGATACTCTTCTAAAATCGCAGGATCGAGCCCTTTCGTCTCACTTCCAAAAATCAAATAACAATCTTTTTTAAACTCGGCCTGAAAAAGATTTCTCTTTGAGGTTTTCGAAAAGAAAAACATTTGATCGCGAAGAGGAGCTTCTTCAATCAAAAACTCCGCGAAGCTTTCGTAGATTTTCAAATTTACATGTTGCCAATAATCGAGACCGGCACGACGAACGGCCTTTTCAGAAATATCGAAAGCGAGTGGCTTGATGAGAATGAGTTCGAGGTCGAGAGCGACGCAAGTGCGCCCGATACTCCCGGTGTTACCGGGAATTTCAGGCGCAACTAATACGATTTTAAATTTAGACATTTCTTAAATATTCAACAAGCGTTCTGATCACAAGACCAGAAGCTCCCTTAGCTGGACAGTATGGTAGGTGAGCTTGAGAATCACCAACACCAGCGATATCCAAGTGTGCCCATGAAATTCCTGGCTCAATGAAGTTTTCAATGAACGCAGCACCTTTAGCTGATCCACCGTTACCGCTTGATCCGATGTTCTTTAAATCTGCTACAAGTGCTTTCATATCATTTTTGTGTTCATCGATGATTGGAAGTTGCCACATGTATTCGTCAGAATTTTTTGCTGATTTAAGAAGATCGTTTGCAAGTTTTTGGTCGTTAGAGAAAAGACCGCAAACTTCTGATCCAAGAGAAACAAGAATTGCTCCTGTTAATGTAGCAGCATCGATAAGTGCATCTGGTTTTGAATCACAAGCATAGTTAACAACGTCACCGAGAACTAAACGTCCTTCAGCATCTGTGTTTAAAATTTCAACTGTCTTTCCGTTACGTGCAGTCACGATTGAATCCGGCATTGTCGCTAGAGAAGAAACAGCGTTGTCTGTGATACCAAGGTAACAAGAAACTTTTACTGGAAGCTCAAGAAGAACAGCAGCTCTGAAAGCAGCGTACATCGTCGCACTTCCTGCCATATCAAATTTCATGTTCATCATTGAAGCACCTGGCTTCAGTGAGTATCCACCTGTATCGAAAGTTAATCCTTTTCCAACTAGAGCGATGTGCTTAGTTTTTGAAGTTGCTTTTTTCGGAGTGTAAGTTAAATGAACTAATCTTGGCTCGTATGCTGAACCAGCGTTTACTGAAAGGAACATTCCCATGTTCTCTTTTTTCATTTCAGCTTTTCCAAGAACTTTGATTTTTACGTTCTTTAAGTTCTTAGCGTCTTTTTCAATTTCTTTTGCGTATGCTTCTGATTGAAGAATGTTTGGTGCTTCGTTAACGAAATCGCGGGCTACTTTAATACACTCACCAACTTTGTTACCTTCTTCGATCGCTGCTTCGAATTTTTTCGCTGCAGTTTTCTTTTCAGTTGTCGCTAGAACAAGTGTTTCCAGTTTTGCTTTTTTCTTAACAGCAAGATGACGATCGAAAACGTATGAAGTCATGTGAAGTGATTCAACGATAGCAGTAAGAGTTTCTTCTGCTTCACCTTTAACAAAAAATCCATCAACGTGAAGAGTTGCGTCTGTAAATTTTCCAGAAACAGCTTTGTAGGCGTTTGCAATTTGTCTTCTTACGATTTCTTTTGTGAGTTTTGATTTATCACCAAGACCGATTACTAAGGCAGAAGCGCCGCTCATTAGAGTTACAGAAATCATTTCTCCAACATCACCTTTGTAGTGTTTTGTCGCAACAGCGTGCTCGAAAGCTTCTGTTAATTCTTCCGGCCAGTGTGAGTGTGAAAGAGTTTTTTCTGCTTTCGCTGCAGCCTTAGCAGGAGCGGCTTTCTTTGTTGTTTTTGCAGTAGTAGCTTCTGATGTCTTGTTAAAACAAGAGAAGATATGAAGCTCAGTACTTGATTGTTTTGCTTCGAAACTTAAATTAATTTTCATGAGACTCCCGATTAGTTAGTATTTTAGTAACAGTGTTAAAAAATTTGTATTCGGGCTAAAATAACACAATCTATGATAAAAGTAACTACCAGGTATTTAGCATCAAACTTTATTCCTCCCTTCGTGTTGGGATTTGTTTTCTTTGTCGCATTCTTGATTACCTTTTACATGTTTCGAATCATCGGTTTGATCGTCAACAAAGGTGTTGATGTAATGACTGTGCTTGGAATGGTGACAAATCTAAGCGTGTCATTCTTTCCTCTTGCTACACCTCTCGCTGCTTTCTTTGCAACTATCTACACTCTGAATAAATTGAGTGAAGACTCTGAGATCATTGCGATGAGATCGTTCGGTATGACGAAGCTAAAACTCTATATTCCTTTTCTGGCCTCGAGTCTTTTAATTGCGTTCACTGTTCATTCTCTCTACAGTGTTTTCATTCCGCGCGCTAATGCTGCTTTTAAAAATACGATCGTGAGATTGACCTCGTCGGGAATGCTCACCAGTATTAAATCAGGACAATTTTTTACCGACATTCCCAATGCCACACTTTTTGCAGAAGAGGTGACGGAAGATGGGAACAGTTTTAAAGAAGTTTTTTTGCATCTCTTAGACAAAAACAAAGTCGAACAGAGAATTATTTTTGCACAAGCTGGTACACTCATTAAAATTTACGCTGATCAATGGCATGCTCCCAGCCTTAGATTACATTTGAATGACGGAAACATTATCAAGATGGATCAGAGTGGAAATCAGGTGGAGAAAGTTCTTTTTAAAGAATACGATTTTCCCGTTTTCAGTTCCGACTCTTCGATGACCATGCTCGACAAAGACAGCATGAAAACCAACAATGAATTAAAAACGATCATTGAACAAAAGCGGGTGAAGTATCTCGATGCTGTTAAGGTTAAAAAACCTGCTGATGAAACGAGAGAATTGAAACTGACTTACTATCGCACGCAAGTTGAGCTTTACTCACGTTATGCCGTTGTTCCGCAAATCGTTCTTTTTATTTTTCTAGGATTCGCTCTGGGAATTAAGAAGGGAAGAGGAGGGAAAGGACATTCGGTGAAGGCCCTTGTCATTATGATCAGCTACTATGTTCTTTATTTCTTTTTGATCAGTCTTGCTCAAAGTGCGAAACTAGATCCGAAAGTCGCTAACTTCGCACCTAGTGTTATTATTTTTTTAGTGGGCTATCGCTTTTACAGAAGATTGGATTGGAGCGGTTGATACCGCTCCAAAAATATTAAAGATGTTTTACTGTTGGAGTTGCTGGAGTCGTTGCCGGAACTTTCGATGGTGTTGCCGTTGGAGTTGGAGTCGTTGCCGGTTGATTTGCTTTGATATACTCGTCGCTCGTTACAACTGAACCATCTTTCTGGAAAACAAAAAGCGGACTCATGTATTTTGTTTTCAGCTCTTCAGGGAAAACTAGATTCTTAGTTGTTCCACCTTTCAGCGAAATCAATTTATTGTTGTAGAAAATTTTAAGTGTCTTTGTATTTCCTATGAACAGACGAATTTTTTCTCCGCGCATGAACACTGAACGTCCCTGGCGAAGAACATATTTTTTAATATCTTTATCGTCTACTTTGTAAGTGATCCAAGAATCGCCATCAACCGCATTAATGAAAACATTCTCCTGACCTTTTACAGGTTTCACTCTGTATTTAGGTGGGAAAATCTCATCGAGCTTTTCACCAGTAAGAGAATTGTCTTCAGTGAATTGTTTTTCTCCCAAAGAAATATTTTTCAAGTTCACATCATTGATCGTCATTTCTGTTTTAGCAGGAGTGTCCTTCTTATCTTGAATGATGTTGACTTGAATTGGATTTACTTTCGCAGCTGCGGCCAATTCCGCTTCTGTTTTTGGAGCAGCTTTCGGGACAACAACTTTAGGAACTGATTTTGTCTTTTGGTGAATCGTGCTTAAAACTTTTGGAAGTTTTAAACGCTCTTCCGCATTGCGATCGAAAAGATTTTTCACGTTGAAGCCAACGACCCCAACGATCAGAAGAATGACAGCTGCTTTTGCAATGAAAGCACTTGAAGACATCGTTACACTTCTCACTGTTTCAAGTGGAGTTGCTGTAATTGCCGACAAAGTATTTTTAGCTGCTTCAGTTCTCATTTCGATATTAGGAGCCTGTTTTTTTACCGAACGATGATCGCGGTTATAAGTTGCTTCTAAAACATCGAGAGCTTCGTCTTGATTGATATTGAGAATTTTCGCTGCTGATTTTACAAATCCACGCACGTAAGTTTTGCTTGGAAGTTTTGCAAGATCGTTATTTTCTAAATGCTCAAGCAAACCCATGTGAATTTTTGTTTGTTGAGAAATAGTTTTTAGATTGAGGCCTCTTTCTTCTCTTTTTGAGCGGAGAAGTTCTCCGATCGTCATGCCTGATGGCAGTTGTGTGTTTGTTGTTTCAGCTACAGGTTCAGCATGTTGATGCTCATTTTCTGTTTCTGGTGTTTCGTCTGAATAATTTGTTTCTTCGTTCATAATTTTTTAAAAGTTTGGTGATTCTATTGTTTTTGATTCTTTAATAATTTCAGTTTGTCTGTTTACTGCTTGCTCTGTTGTCATTTGATTTGAAAGTTTTTTCAATTGTTGATTCGCCAGCGAATGGAAACGTGAGTTTGGAAACTTCGTCACGATTTCTTTAAATTTCGTGCGTGCTTCATCCGTGCGATTCAAGTTGATGAGAGTCAGAGCTTGTTGATAGTGAGGAGCTGGCTCGTTTACACAAGTTCCCTTTGAAGCTTCTTTGAATGATTCAAGCGCTTGCTTGAATTTGTATTCTTCTGTGTAAAGTTCGCCGAGTTTAAAGTGGGCCTGGCAATAATCAGCTCTTTCTTTAACTGAACGAGCGAGATAATCAAACGCGCTTGCGCGATCGCCTTCTTTCAGTGAAACCATTGCAAGGTTATAATAATTTCTAAATTGAGCATTGTAGGTAAGATCGCTCGTTACTTCTTCGAACATCTGGCGAGCTTCTTTCAAACGGTTTTTTTCAAGATAGATGGCGCCGAGATTTACTTTTGCATCCGAATTTTTTTTATCGAGATCAATGGCCTCTTTCAATTCTTTGATCGCCAATTCAGGTTGCTCTCTAAAATAATAGGCCATTCCAAGATTGTTTCTGATTTGCGAATCTTTTGAATCGTATTCCTTTGCTTTTGTCAGATTAAGTAAAGCAGCTGAATAATCTTTTTTAATAAGATCTCTCGTTCCTTCACCGTAGTAAAGTTCCGCTTTTTTTTGTTCAACAGTTTTATCTGCTGGTTCCTGGTTACTCGCACATGAAGCGAGCAAAAGTGTGCTTAAAAAGAAAGTGGCAAGTACCTTTGGTAGTCCCTGGCTTTTCATTTAGAACCTCATATCCTAAAAGATGAATAAATCAGCTTTAATTGTACTAACTATTTTTTCTTCTTGTAAATATCCCGACAGTCTCAAATCCCTTCGTAGAAGGAAATAAATCGAAGAGCTCGACAGTCGAGAGGTCATAGTTTTTTAATATAGGTAAAGTGTCTCGAGCGAAACTCGTAGGCTCACACGCGATGAAAATGAACCCATCAGGTTTGAACTCCACAAGAAATTCTTCGAGATTTTTGAGTCCCGATCGAGGAGGATCGATGATTAACCAATTTGGACGTGGATTGCCTTCTTTCCCCAGAGCAATCAGCGCTTTTACCGCATTTGGATCGTAAAGATCGATGGAGAAAAACTTCTGATGACCGCTATTTTCCGGAACCTTACGGTACTTATCCACAACGATTGTTGTATTTTTAAATTTCTTCGAGATGTTTCCGTTTCCACCGAATAAATCGTACACAATCGCTTTCGGAGGAATCACTTCGTTCGCTGTTTTCTGAATCCAGTTACGAAGAAGTTCATTCATTTCGTAATTCACTTGAGTGAATCCACCATCGGCGTAGGGACGATTGACCGAAATTTGAACATTGTGGCCGGGTTTGTCCTGATCTTTTGCGTACAATTCGATATGGCCCTGAACGGGCGCTGTTTTAACAAGGCTGATCCATGTATCGTTTTCATAAATTCTACGCAACTCAAACGCAACACTCGGATCAATGATTTTACATTGGGGAACTGGCAAAATTTTATTTTGTTCATCCATGAGACCGATGAGTTTTTTCTTTTTATCGTAGTGAAGTTGAAGACGATTGCGGTAATTCAAGCGGCGTTTTGCACCGTGCGCATTTATTTTTACATTGGGAAACTTGAACAAATGGCGAGCGAGCGCTTGAACTTTAAATTCGAGTTCTTTTTCATAAGTCGTGTGTTGATAGTCACAACCATTACATTGAGCATAGTGAACACATTCAGGAGTCACTCGGTCGGGAGAAGCGTCTTTAATCGTATTTAGTTTAGCAAAACGAACGCCTTTCTTCTCAGAATAGATGGTAGCTTCACCGGTTTCACCTGGAAGAGTTTTTTTGATGAAGGTGATTTTGTCGTCGGCCTTCGAAACGCCTTGTCCAAGCGGGTCAATATGTTCAATGCGGAAGTCTATTTTCATAAGAATCTACTTTTAAAATTTCCTGATTTAATTTTCTAATGATATGCTCTCCTGTCTACTTATACAATTGAATTGGCACAACCAAATGCCAAAGCCGAAGCAGAGAAAAAATGGACCAAAAGTTTATTCGAAATTTTTCTATCATCGCCCACATCGATCACGGGAAATCAACACTCGCGGACAGAATCATGGAAGCGACAAGCGCCGTCAGTAACCGAGAAAAGAAAGATCGTTTACTCGACAATATGGAACTTGAGCGCGAACGTGGGATTACGATTAAGGCGCAGGCCGTGCGCATTCCGTATAAAGCGAAAGATGGAAACACATATTATTTTAATTTAATCGATACTCCGGGCCACGTGGACTTTTCTTACGAAGTTTCACGTTCACTTGCTTCGTGTGATGGGGCTCTTCTCGTAGTTGATGCTTCTCAAGGTGTAGAAGCGCAGACACTTGCGAACGTTTACATGGCAATCGATAACGATTTAGAGATCGTTCCTGTCATTAACAAAATCGATTTGCCTCACGCAGATCCAGAGCGCGTGAAAAAAGAAGTGGAAGACATCATCGGGATCGATACAAGTGATGCATGTTTGGTTTCGGCGAAATCGGGAATCGGTATCGACGATTTACTAGAACAAATCGTTAAAAAAATTCCACCTCCAGTGGGAAAAGCGGATACAGATCTACAGGCCCTGATTTTCGACTCTTGGTTTGATAACTACCAAGGCGTTGTGATTCTTGTTCGTGTTGTAGAAGGAACGCTAAAGAAAAGAGAAAAAGTTTTTTTGAAAAACGCCGGTATGGAATATGAAGTTTTAAAATTGGCAGTGAACTCGCCATTTTTTACTGAAGTTGATGAACTTACGGCCGGTGAAGTAGGGATGGTTATCTGTGGGATTAAAACTATTCGTGACGTGTCTGTTGGCGATACTATTGTTCATGCCAACAAAAAAGAGACTCCAAACGTTCCGGGATACATGGAAGTCAAACCCATGGTATTTTGTGGGATTTTCCCTATTGAGTCTACTGATTATGAAAATCTTAAAGATGCCTTAGAAAAGTTAGCATTGAATGATGCTTCTTTTACTTATGAGCCGGAAAGTTCAGCTGCACTTGGATTTGGATTTCGTTGTGGATTCTTAGGACTTCTTCACATGAACATCATTCAAGAAAGATTGGAGCGCGAATTTAATTTACCTCTTATCTCAACTGCACCGTCAGTATCGTACAAGGTTTTAAAAACTGATGGCGTAGAAATGATGATTTCTAACCCGAGCGAAATGCCTGAGCCGGGAAAAATTGAAAAGATTGAAGAGCCGATGGTTCAACTTTCAATTCACGTTCCGAATGAATACGTAGGCCGCATGATCACATTGTGTGAAGAACGTCGCGGGATTCAAAATCAAATTAAATATATTACTGCTGATCGCGTGCAGGTTATGTACGATCTGCCACTTTCGGAGATGGTATTTGATTTTTACGATAAACTAAAAGGTCTGACGAAAGGATATGCTTCGATGGACTACGAGTTTAAAGGATATGCGCCGTCAGACATGGTTAAAGTCGACGTTTTATTAAACGGAGATAACGTTGATGCGCTGTCTATTATCTGTCACCGCGATAGCGCGTTCTATAAAGGCCGCGACCTAGTGCAGAAATTGCAAAAATTAATTGATCGTCAGCAATTTGATGTTGCGGTCCAAGCCGCTATTGGTGCTAAAATAGTTGCGCGTGAAACTGTTAAAGCTCTTCGTAAAAACGTTTTAGCTAAATGTTACGGTGGTGATATTTCTCGTAAACGTAAGCTTCTTGAAAAGCAAAAAGAAGGTAAGAAGCGCATGAAGATGGTTGGTTCAGTTGAGGTTCCGCAAGAAGCGTTCCTCGCTGTACTGAAGACTGACGAATAAATTGGGAAACAAATAAAGGACTATATGAACCCTTCTCTGCAAGAACATTTCTTAAAAGCACTGGACATCTATACTCAGGGCAACCACTACGAAACTTTGCTTGAAGCAAAGAAAGAATATTTCACGATCACTGGCCAGGCCAATGATGACGATGATGATTTCGAAGCTCGTATGAACTCGTTTAACGAGTGGTACGTGTTGCAATTTATTTCTAAACGCGGAACTCGCACAGTCATCAGCGATTATTTAATGAACAATCCCGTAGACGATTTCCTTGCGAAATCTCTTTCTGGCGTAAACTATTCGCTATTTGAATATATCGGTAAAAACCTTCGCGGTTTCGATGTTCTTTACGATATGTTACACGATAAAAAAATTCCTCTGCCAAAAGGTGAGGCGCTTCCTTCAATCATTAAAGACGATATCTTCGTCGGTCGTGTTCTTTCTTTTGAAAGCCAAAACCATTTAATGAATGGTCTTTGTGTTATTCCAAAAGAAGTGCGTGGAATTTTGAAGAAAGAATGTAAAAAAGTTCGCAAGCTGAAAAATCCTGGCGAAGAATTGAAGTTCTTACTCAAAATCGAATCTTATAAAACAAAATGGATTCGCTACGGACACGTAGACGCTACAAAAATCTTCAAATTTGATTAAGCTATTTGGATTCACACTATTGAGAAATGGAGTAAAGTACGACTACTCATTTAAAGAGTCGCTACTTTCTCTCGCTCCTTTAGTGGAAAAAATCTATCTCGCTCTCGATAAAGGCGACGATACAACTGAAGAAGAAATCAAAAAATTTCCTTTTATAAAAATCGTTCCGAGTACATGGGATATGAACCTCAAAAAAGGTCTCGTTCTCTCTGTGGAAACGAATAAGGCCCTCGAAGCTCTTCGCGCCGATCACGGTCAGGAAGACAATGCGTGGGGAATTTATCTGCAGGCAGATGAAGTTCTTCATGAAGACGATTATGAAATTTTAAAACGCGATATTGAGAAAGCACAAAGCGAAGGTTGCGATGCGATCTCATTTCGCTATCTGCATTTCTGGCAAACTCATCATCATGTTGCTGTTTCCAGAAAATGGTATCCGCACGAAATTCGTGCGATCAAATTAAAAACTCCGATTGAATCCTGGGGAGACGCTCAAGGTTTTAGAAATCATAAAAAGATTTTTCATACTGAAGCTCGCATTTTTCATTACGGTCATGTTCGTGAGCAGTCGTCTTATAAAGAAAAAATGCGCGATATGGGGAAACTCTATCACTCCGCCGAAGATCTTGAAGAGCGACTGGAGAAAGGACTGAAAGACGCTAACAAAAATAAATGCGTGCTTTATTTTGGGACTCATCCTGCTGTGATGAAAGAGCGCATTCTTCGCATGAGCGATATTTGGGAACTGGAAAAAGTTGATCATGTTTATATCGTTGGCAACAAAGAAAATTATTCACCGGCGTTGATCGCGAGAATCAATGCGGACAAAGTGAGCTGGTGTCTTTCGCAATCGGAAGTTCCCGGCACTCACAAATCAAAAATGATTATCACTGAACCTGGTTTTATCGACTGTCTTTTAAAAAAATCACGTACTCCAATGAAAATGAAATCAAAACACGCTCAACCGTGGACCCGCGATTTCAGATTTATCCTGCAAGCTTCTGAGAAAAAAATCGGATTTAAGGCATGATTAAACTTTCTGTCGTCATCATTACTCTTAATGAAGAAAAAAATATCGGGCGTTGTCTGGAATCCGTGAAAGATATTGCAGATGAAATTGTCGTTGTCGATTCTCTTTCGACGGACAAGACTCGCGAGATTTGTGAAAAATATGGAGTGCGTTTTGTTGAGCAAAAATTTCTGGGATATGTTGAACAGAAAAACTTTGCGCTCAATTTAGCTGCGAATGACTACGTTCTTTCGCTCGATGCCGATGAAGCTTTATCTCCCGAATTAGCAGCGGAAATCAAAAAAATTAAAACTAATTATGAGGGAAGCGGTTACAAATTTAATCGCCTCACAAATTATAACGGACACTGGGTTCGCCATTGCGGATGGTATCCGGATACGAAATTAAGAATCGTTGAAAAGAAAAAAGCAAAATGGGTCGGAAATAATCCGCATGATGCTCTCGAAGTTGACGGTATAGTAGGTCACATTAAAGGTGATCTTCTTCACTATTCATACGATTCTATTTCTTCGCACGTTTTACAGACAAATAAGTTCAGTACGATTGAAGCCCGCACTCTTTATGAAAAAGGGAAGCGCGCGACGATGATGAAACTTGTGACTAGACCACCGTTTCAATTTTTCAAAGATTATATTTTGAAAGGCGGAATTCTCGATGGGTATTACGGTTTCGTGATTTGTTTTCTCAACTCACTCTACGTGCTTTTAAAGTACGCCAAAATGATCGATCTCGATTTAAAAAAATCAGTCTAATTGAATGTCTTTTTTTCCGATTAAAAGATAAGGAACAATTCCTACGGCATTGTTAGCGACGTTACACAAATAGAAAAGATTGAAGAGCGAAGCTCCGTTGTTGATGTGAACAAGCGCGAAGAGATTGGCAAAAAGAACGTGACCAACGCCCAATCCTCCAGGAGAAATGGGAATAGCCGTTGCAATCATTCCGACAGGAATGAAAGTGAATGCGTATTGGAAAGGAAGAGCGGTTGGAAGGAATGGCGAACTTACGATCCAAAAGGCCATAACGGCAACGAACTGAGCGAGTACGCTTAAAAGAAAACTTACGAACACATCTTTTTTATTTTCTCTCAAAGCAAAAATCGGATCGAGAATCGAAGAGATTTTTTTTCCGGCGAAAGGAATTTTGTTCACAATGAAATGAATGAAAGCCTGATATTTCTGAGGGGCCACAAGAACGGCCAGGAAGACAATACTTCCTGCAAACAACAACAAGTTTAAAGAAATAATATGAGAAATTTTAGGAGAGAGTGCCGTTACTTGTGAGTAGTAAAGCAAGCTGAACGTTCCCGTTAAAAAAAGCAATCCAGTGAGACCCATGATGCGATCGAGGAAAGTCACTGTAACGAGAAATGTTTTGCTGAAATTTTTATCGAGCTTTTTTATGTAAACTAATTTGATGAGATCTCCAGTCACAGCACCAGGCAAAACACTAGAGAAAAAGAGTCCGATATAATTCAATTTGAGAATTTCAAAAAAGCCCAGTTTCTTTTCGCTTTTTGTCTCGAGAAGAAGTTTATAACGATAAGCTCCAAGACAGATTTGAACAAAAATTAAGAGTACTGCAATGACCCACTCGTGTCCTACTTCAAACGACTTTTTGACTAACGAGAAATCCAGTTTTCCGCTGGAAACGAGCCAGTAGACGAGAGCAACCGCTAAGAGAATTTTGAACAGAGTTTTCATTAGGCAATATTAGCAAATTTGCTCACAGAGTGCTATTCTTCTGATGTTAATTCAGAGGAGAATTTCATGAAAGTTTCAGTTATTGGTACGGGCTATGTTGGGCTAGTGAGCGGAACATGTTTTGCGGAAATCGGTCACGATGTAACTTGTATCGACATCGACCCAAAAAAAATCGAAATGTTAAAAGCGGGAAAGTCACCAATCTATGAACCGGGATTAAATGAACTTTTAGAAAGAAATATTAAAGCGGGCAGACTTCATTTCTCCCTAGATTACAATTCTGTTAAAGAAGCAAAATCTATTTTCCTGGCAGTTGGTACACCATCAGCTGACGACGGAAGAGCAGATCTTAAATATCTTCGTGCTGCTGCGGTTGAGGTAGCAAAGAATCTAGCAGACGATGCCATCGTTGTTATCAAATCAACTGTTCCTGTCGGAACAAACAATGAAATCAGAAAACTGATTTCTGAAAATACTTCGAAAAAATTTCATCTCGTAAACAATCCTGAATTTTTAAAAGAAGGTTCAGCAGTTGAAGATTTCATGAGACCAGATCGCGTAATCATCGGTCACCAAAATGAATCAGCGATGAAAGTTATGGAAGAGCTTTATGCTCCTCTTGTTCGCCAGGGAAATCCAATCTACGGAATGAGCAATCTTTCTGCGGAAATGACAAAATATGCAGCGAACTGTTTTCTTGCGACTAAAATTTCTTTCATCAATGAGATTGCTCGCCTTTGTGATGCTACAGCAGCCGACATCGAAGAAGTGAGAAAAGGAATTTCATCTGATAAGAGAATCGGCGGACACTTCTTGTATCCAGGTCCTGGTTACGGTGGATCGTGTTTCCCGAAAGATGTTAAAGCGCTTATGGCGACAGCAGAAGATTTTGGAATGGAACTAAAAATCGTCAACGCGACTGAAGAAGTTAACGACGAACAAAAATCATATGTCTTCTCTAAGATTAAAAAATTCTACGGCGAAGACCTTAAGGGAAAAGTATTCACGTTCTGGGGAGTCGCTTTTAAGGCCAATACTGACGACGTGAGAGAAACCGCAGCGATTGCAATGGCACGCAAGTTAATCGGTGCAGGAGCAACTGTTAACGTTTACGATCCAATCGCAACAGAAAACTACTTGCATGAAATGGCGAGATTCAAAGAATGTGAAGGAAAGATTAAATCTTTCACCGATAAATACGAAGCGCTCAACGGCTCAGATGGGCTTGTGACTGTAACTGAATGGAGAGAATTCACAACTCCAGATTTCGCTGAAATCAAAAAGAGATTAAAGAAACCGGTTCTCTTTGACGGAAGAAATCTTTACGATACTAAAAAAGTATTGGCAGAAGGATTTACTTATTTTGCTATCGGAAAAAAAATCTAAATATAAGAGGACAGAATGTTTTTACCAACAGAAGAACAATGTAAAACGCACCCTTTTTTAAACAATTTAAGAAATGAAGACGCACGCGGATTTTTTTCCAAGAAAAGAGGAAGTAATCAATCTTTTTTAATGCGTAGAAGATATCTACTTAGCCATGAATTGCTTAAGGGAATTTGTCCTAAGAACAATCCAGAATTTAACATTGCCGACTTTGCTTGTGGATCTGGAAATGTTGGATTGCTTCTTGCTGAAGATGGATACAATGTTGATTTCATCGACAACGAAAAATTATTCTTTGATTATATTAAACTAAAATCTGATAAAAAGAATTTTCAATTCCACCTTGGTGATTGTTCAACTTATCAAGGCAGTAAAAAATATGATGCGATTTATTTTGGAGAAGCTATCGAACATATGGCCCATCCTGAAAAAACGATCAGCAATTTAAGAGAGAATTTAAAGACAGGTGGCTACCTCTGTTTGACTACGCCAAATGGGGATTTCGTTAAATGTTATGAGCCGAATTGGACAGAAGTAAAAGATAAGACTGAACGTAATGAAAAACTGGCAAACACAATTGGAAATCACGTTTGTGAATTTACAAGAAGAGAATTGAAAGATCTTCTTAAAGAAAATGGTTTTAACATCATTCACCACTTTACTTTTTTATCTGATCAAATTTCCAGAAAGTCTCTTTTGCGTAGAGTTTTACCAGAACCGCTTTTGTGGAAGCTCGATTTAAATTACAGTAAAAAAAATGAAGGCAGTAAAAATTTTGGTCGTACGCAAATTATATTAGCTCAAAGAGCTCATTAATATCTGGAGTACTCATATGAGAATTGCAGTTGTTCAATTAACATCACTACTCGATTATAAAAAGAACCTTGAAACGATTCGCCGTCTTTTACAGGAAGCGAAGGAGCAAGGGGCAGAAGCAGCTTTCTTGCCGGAAGTTTTCTATTCAATGAGTGATGGCGTAACTCCAACTCCTTATCTCGTAGAAGAAGGCAACGAACACTATAATGAAATTAAAAAGCTCGCGACTGATTTTGGGATGGCCATTATCGGTGGTTCTGCAGCCACTCGTTTAAACGGGAAAGTTGTGAATCGCGCTTATAATTTTGATAAAAATGGACGCGATCTGGGCCATTACGACAAGATCAATCTGTTCGCTTGTGATCTTCCAAACAAAAAAATTTCAGAAGCTAATAACTATACCGCTGGAACAGATTATAAAATGGTAGAAGTCGATTCCCATAAAGTTGGGTTGGGAATTTGTTTCGATATGCGCTTCTCTGAATTGGGATTGCATTATCGCATGAATGGAGCTGAGATTTTAACTTATCCAGCGGCCTTCACAGTTCCTACGGGGAAAGCACACTGGCATACACTTCTTCGCGCACGTGCGATTGAAAATCAATGTTTTGTTGTCGCTGCTGCTCAATGGGGACACCACAACGACAAGATTCAAACTTATGGACACTCATTAGTTGTCGATCCATGGGGAGACATCATTCTCGATCTTCAAGAAGGAGAGAAAGTAGGTGTCGTGAGTTTAGATTTTTCTAAAGTTCAATTGATCCGCCAATCAGTTTTGATGAACAGATAATGAAAATTTTAGGTTTAATTCTTTTTCTTTTCTCCGCAAACGCTTTTGCTGACTTGTATTTGCAGACTGAATATCAGGAAGGAAGAAAGCCTAAGGTCGTAACTAAAAATCATATTTTCTTGGGTAAACCTGCCACTATTAAATACGTTAAAAAGAGCTATATTCTTACGCTCACAAAAATGAATGGGAATGAAGCGACGATAGAAAGTGAGACTTACGACGTCGATGATAACGGTCATAAAACGCAAGAAGGCGGTTCTCTCGGAACTTACAAAATAGGAAGTTCCTTCAATCTTGTTGATCGAGATTCACGTGGGCAGCAAAAATTTATTCTCAAAATTATTCTCGAAAAATTTGCGCCACAAAAACCTTAAAACGGCAAAAGATTTTCTGCACGCTCTGTGAATTGATAAGTCGGATTCTTCGCGTTTAATTCTTCGCCGCGGATAACTTTTTCATAGAGAGCAAGATAGCTGAGAGCGTGTTTATTAACTGAAAAATTCTCTTCAACATATTTTCTGATAGCGACTGGATCAAAAGTTCGACCGGGATTTTTTACTTTCTCAGCGAGCTCTTCGTAATTGTTTACGATGAACCCCACGTCAGAAGAAATGAGTTCAGGAAGACTTCCGTAAGGTGAACCAATCACTGCAAGTCCTTGCGACATCGCTTCAATCACAGCGATCCCAAATGGTTCATGCCATCTCACAGGGAAAAGCATGGCATCGCATGAGCGAATGATTTTCATTTTTTCTTCGCCACCAACAATTCCGTGATTGTGAATATAGCGGGAGAGTCCCCACCATTTTCCACCGGCGACGTGAAGGTGTTTTTTATCCTGGCGACAGGCCTTTACTGCATGTGCGAGGTTTTTTACTCGCCATGAAGCTTTCGCGAGAAAAAGAAATTGATCCCAATTTTTTTTCACCGGAGTGAAAGGATATTCTTTTAAATCGATAGCATTGTGAACGTATTGATCGGAGCCGTGGATTTCAGCATGTTTCTTAGAAACAAAAACAGAATTTTTAATGAACACTTCGCCAATCTGGCCATTGCCATGAACGGTTGCGATTGTCGGAATTTTTCCAGGCATTTGATAGTTGTAACTCAAATGAATAATGTCTGAGTCCTGAGGAATAAATTTTTGCCAGACTCTAGGATCGCCATCCAGACAAGGAATAAGCTCGATTCCATACTCCAGAACTTTTGAATCCGGATGACCAATGAGAACGACCTTGTGACCGAGGCGAGCGAGCTCAACCATGTGCCAGAAAAGAATGCGCTCAATTCCACCATAACCGCTGACAGGCAAAGGAGTTGAATGTTGAAAAACAATTTTCATATTTTCTTTCCTACCTGCAATTCATAGAGCTTGGAATATTTAAGAAGAGCGTAGAGTGAGTTGATTGAACAAATCACAAAACCGTAACGGCCGTCGAGAAATCCGCGCTTGAAAAAATAATCGCGTACAAATTTAAAAACCGGGCGTGTGAAAATTTTAAATAAGCTCGAACGTTTCCCTTGAGCGAAAGCTGCTCTCGCTGCAATTGTCGTAAATTTATCTGTCTGAGTGACGTGAGAAGCGATTGAATCGTACGAGTAGTGGTAAAGATCGCCTTTTAGGAATCCTACGCTCTCGTTGTTTTTCATTTCCATAATGTCATGTGGGTTTGTTCCACGCCATTCAGCCTTTGCTTTTTTGATCAAACGAAGTTTTGTATCCGGATACCATCCGCAATAACGGACCCAATGACCATTGTAATTTGTCAGGCGATGAAACTTGTAGCCATCGTATTTGGGATCAACTTTTACTTTTTTGATTTCGGCGATGAGTTCAGGTGAAAGCGCTTCATCGGCATCGAGTGAAAGAATATAATCATGAGTTGCTAAACTGAGAGCGAAATTTTTTTGTTCAATATAGCCTAAAAATTTCTGTTCAACGAAACGGACATTGTAACGTTCGCAAATCTCGCGGGTTTTATCCGTTGAAAGAGAGTCGACGACAAGAATTTCATCAGCAACGTCTTTGACTGACTCAAGACATCTTCCGATGTTTCTTTCTTCGTTTAGTGTAATAATGGCAACTGTGAGCTTCATCATATGTAAGTTGTCTCAAGAGTATCAAATTGCTATAATATTTCCTAGTTATGAATGGAAAAAAACCTGTCTTTTTTATTGTGAAGAATAGAGCGTTGGGAGACTCAATCATGGGACTCTCAAGCGTGCAATACCTGCGCGAGCTCTATCCCGAAAGCACAATTATTTATGCCGTTCCAGAGTGGATAGCTCCGCTTTATCAGAATGTGCAGACAGCGGCAGATACGATTTATCCACTCAAAACAAAATCGCTTTCAGATATTTTTGATCTCTACACAGACCTCATCAATTTGAAAGTCGATGCTATTCATGAAATGCACCTCTCTGGTCGAGGCAAAAAGATTTTTTCGCTTTTTAGTTTTTTAAAGAGAATTCCTTTCACCTATCACAATCATCATCTCAAAGGTGGAACTCAAGTTCACGATCAGGGCGTGATCAAAGAGCTTATTCAGCGCGATCTCGATGGTGTGTATTCGTTTTATGGGAAGGCAGAAAAGGTTCCCAATTTTTTGAATTATCCTCCGGTGATGAAAATCAAAAAAATGATTGTTAAAAAGAAAACAGTCATCATGGGAGTTGTGGCAACAAGAAAAACGAAAATGTGGCCGCTTGAAAATTATCTAAAACTCGCTCGTCTCATTGGAGAAAAGCATCCAGATTACCAAGTGCTCATTCCGCTTTCGAAAGGACAAGACGATTTAAGAATTAAAAAAGAGTTGAATCACTTGGGTGTTCCTTTAAACACGACGATTGTTCACTGGCCGCTTGGTCAGCTTGCGGATGAATTTACGAGCGCGAAGTTTTATGTTGGTAATGATACCGGATTAAAGCATCTAGCAGTTGCAGCTGGGATTAAAACATATACTTTTTTTGGACCTGAGCCAGCGAGTGAATGGCATCCTTACGATGCTCAAAAACATCCGTATTATTATCTGCAAGGGCTTGCTTGCAGAACGAGAACGCATCACTATTGCGGTTTGAGTGTTTGTGATTTGAAAGCAGAGTACATGCAGTGTCTGAAAGTTTTCACTCCCGAAGACATCATCAAAGATATCGAAAAAGAATTCTAATTACATGTATGGATTTTCGCCTGAAACGTGATCTGTGAGATCGACAACTTCAGTGATCGTTGGAAAATTTTGTTTTACGAGAGTTTGAATTCCGTCTTTAAGAGTTGCTTTCGAGCTTGAACACCCTTGGCAGCCACCGCTTAGACGAACAAAAAGTTTATCGTTATCGAGGTCAACGATTTCAACATTCCCACCATGAGCAGCGAGTGCCGGACGAACTTGTTCATCAAATAGTGCTTCAATTTTGTTGATCATAAAAACCTCTTAATATTTTCTACGTAATAATTCTAGCTGAGAAATCGCGGAATAAACAGCGTGTTCCACTCGAAGAACGCTAGACGAAATTTTGATACTTGTAAAACCAGCAGTATGGAAACGTTCAATGTCCTCAGAAATCCAGCCGCGCTCAGGACCTACGGCTAAAGTAACTGACTTACTCCAGTCTATTTCTACGTCTAAAAAACTTTTCTCAGCTTTTAGATCCAATATAAATTTTTGAGTCTCGTTCTTATAGTGTTCTGCTGGATTATATTTGTCCAATTTAAATACAGGAAGATCAGTGTAAATCGCCGCTTGTGAAAGGCCGGTGAGTAAACATTCTTCGTAAGCTTTCTCTTCGAAAATTTTTGAGTCGAGATAACTTTTTTCAGAGAGAGCTGCCTTGAAAAAATGAAATTGGCGAGCACCGAAAGTTGTCGCGTGCTCAAGAATTTTTTTCGTCGTTTGAGGGCGGGAAAGTCCGACGATTAAATCAAACCATTGCTGTTCACCTGGATGAATTTCACCAAGAGTAAGTTTGCAATGTGAGGGAGAAATTTCAGAAACGATACCAGTCGTTCTTCCGCTGTTGAGAACTGTGCATTTCACTTCATCGCCAGCAGCGAGTTTGAGCGTTTCATGCAAATGGGCCATGACTTGTTTGTCAGTAATAAGGCCTGAGTTATCGTTTAGAATAATTGAATTCATGAGAGTTAAATCTCACTTAGAGGGATTTTCGTCAAGAGCGGGTGAAGAATATTACGGAGTTAATTTTTTTGAAGCGGCCATGGACTTGAAATCAGCTTTTTCATTGGAGAAATGAAGGGAGAAACCAATGAAAATCACGCCTGAACTTTTTTTGCCGTCACAGTTTACACTCTTAACGGCACCGGTTGCCGCGGGGAAGACCCGTCTGATTGTCGAGTATTATCGCGAGCACAATATCAAAATGATCTTTGTTTCTCCTCTGCGTGCTCTCGCCAATGAGGTCTATCAGAAACTATCAGGGGAAGGAAAGAATGTGTATCTCACAGGGGCCGGGCATTCGACGGAGGAGGTGATGACGAATTTTCTTCAAGCGAGAAAAGGGTTGTTGATTGCGACGATGGAACTTCTCAACGAAGATTTTTTAGAAGCGTGTGCTGAACAACATGAGAAAATTCTTTTTGTTCTGGACGAGTTTCATTTGTTCTATCATTGGGGATCAGGCTTTCGTCCTGTTTTGCATGACAGATTTCTGGCCATACTTGAAACGCAAGCTCCAGTGATGGGAATCACAGCGACAATGAGTGCAGAGCTTTTAGAGAGATTAAAAAACGATTTGAGTTACCATCATGACTTTTGGATTCATCTCGATTTTGGCAATCATCAACTCCATCGTCTTCCTAAAAAAATCCATTATTACTCCCCCGTAAAACCGGAACTTTTTTATCGAAGCATGTGGAGAGAGCTGCGAACAAAAAATGGAAAAGATGTTTATCTTGTTTTTTGTCTTTATCGTTCTGAAGTGGATGAAATGGTCGCTCGCTCTCGAAGAATGGGATTAAGAAGTATTGGTTGTGTCGGTGGAGAAGTTGAGACTTTTCTCAAAGAACTCAAAGCCCATGACGGTCAGGTCGATTGCATTTTTTCGACGACAACACTCAGCCATGGAGTGAATCTTCCGGAAATAAAAAAAGTTTTCCTCAACTATGAAGTGAAAGATTATGATTTCTGGTTGCAGATGATTGGAAGAGGAGGAAGACAAGGAAGTGAATATGAAGTGTATACCTTCGATACATTTCACTCGAATAAAAAAGATCTGCTAAAAAATTACTTTCATTCTTATTTGGCTGACTTTATCGACTTTTAAAGGTAATTTTTTAGGGCATGCAAACCAAAATCGAAGGCATTGTCCTTTCAAAAGTTCCTTACGATGAAAGACACATCATCGCCCATCTCCTGCTTCGTTCGGGAAGAAAAGTCTCGGTCGTTTTTTACGGTGGAAGAGGGGGAGGAAAAAAACAAAAGTCATCAGTCATCGAACTTGGATTCATGCTTGCGGTTGAACTCGCACCTAACAAAACAACGAGTGAAATTTATCACGCAAAAGAGTGGCAATTAATCTGGCATCACGATCACATCAGACTTGAACATAATGCTTTTTACCTGATGTGCTTTTTTCTTGAAGTCATTAATAAAATTTCTCCGACGGAAAACCTGCACGACGTACACGAAGAAAATACAGAGATGGTCGGACTCTTCACTTCTCTCAGCAATGCCCTTGTACATTTAGAGCGCACTCTAGCCGCGAAATCATTTTATCCTCATTCACACGCGATTATTTTTCTTACCAAGACTTTGCTTCACCTGGGAGTTTTTCCAGAACGCGAACATTGCACTCTTTGCGGAGAAGAACTGCAAAAGTTTAACGATATGTATTTGATTGCAGAAGAAGGAGGCTTTGCTTGTCCGCCTTGCATGAATCAACGATTAGCTTATGGAGTTCAGTCGGGGCGAGAGTTGTGGGAATTGGTTGGCCACATCGCTCACACTAAATACAATGAATTAGGCTCAATTAAACTGGAATTTAAATCACTTCCCAAGATGCTTTTTCACTATTTCTGCTTTCAATTTCACTTCGAGGAAAAGGATTTTAAGACTGCTTCGATGCTTTTTTAATATAACTTTTAGTTTATTATTCCATAAAAAGATTCAATTTTTGTTAAGTGATTCCTAGAGTACATTGCCTTCATCAAAAGGGGGTACTATGAAAACACTTTTCTGCCTAAGTTTACTTTGCTTCTTTCAAACAGCTCACTCTGAAGTCATTTACAGACTTCAAACAACTATCGGCGATCATGTCTTTAATGACATTCTCGTTTTAGATTCCGTTCAAAATAATATTGCCAAGGGAAGCTTGAGTGTTCCCGGCGTTTTTTCTTCTCCTTTAGAAGAAGGAAAAATAACTTACAATGTTCTCGATTTTAAAGTGATGGCCCACGAAGGAAATGAAAATTACTACGTGAATTACACATTGAGATTGAATCAGACAAAAACAGAACTCGTCGGTGAATTAAAACAGGGCGATCAGACAATCGGCGAAATTAAAGGCACAAAAATTTTCGAAGGGAAATAGAATGAACGCAATCATCGAACATATGAAAAATCATCGCTCGATCAGAAAATATAAAAATGAAGATGTAAGCGACGAAATAATTGAAAAAATTATCGAAGCAGGAATGAGCGCCTCTTCATCGGGCAATATGCAATCGTATAGTGTGATTGTGACAAAAGATAAAAAGATTCGTGAGAGTTTGTTGTCTGCACATTTTGATCAATCGATGGTGACTGAAGCTCCGGTGCTCATGACTTTCTGTGCGGATTTTCATCGCATGCGTTTGTGGTTGGAACAATCGGGAGCACCGATGAACTTCGATAATTTGATGAGTTTTATGATTGCTTCAATTGATGCCATTCTCGTTTCGCAAAATGTGGCCCTCGCGGCAGAGTCAATGGGACTCGGAATTTGTTATATGGGAACGACACTCGCAAGTTGTGCAGAGATCGGAGATATTCTCGGATGTCCTGATCACGTCGTTCCCGTTGTCGGATTTTCTCTGGGATATCCCGACGAAGCTCCGGCAGAACGCAAACGTTTGCCGATGAAAGCTCTCGTTCATCGCGAGACTTATCGCGATTACAGCGATGAAGATATTCGCGGAGCTTATCGCGAACGAGAAACGTCGGGATGGAACCGTTACATGGCCGATCCTGAATTAAGCCGAATGGTGGAAGAGTCTGGAGTGGAGAATTTAGCGCAGGTCTATACAAAATTAAAATACACGCGCGAGTCTCATCTGGAATATTCAAAAATCGTTTACGATTATTTAGAGAGAAGTGGCTTTTTGCATACTGTTTAAGTGACTTTACGAGGTGAATTGGATAACCTGTTCACCATGTATACAAGATTGATGAAGCAACTTTTCCCTTATCTGAAGCCGTATCGCAAGAAGGCGATCGGTGCGTTTATTCTTTCCTTTGTTCTGGCCGCACTTGCGGGAGCACAAGTAAAGTTGATTAAACCTATTTTTGATAACGGGTTTACGGGAAAAGCTCCGTTGCACGAAGTTCTGTTTTTAGCAGGTGCTTTACTTGTGATCGGTCTTCTCAATTTTCCAGCGAGATATTTTCACTTCTATTGGCTTCGTTATGTCGGCGAGAAAATGAACAATGACATGCGCGAAGAAGTGTTCTCTAAGTTGCAAAAGCTCCCCACGTCTTTCTACAATCAAAACAAACAAGGGCGAATGCTCTCGAGTATTTTGAACGACGCTGAAATTTTCGCGCAATCATTTCGTGCTTTGACTGACGTTATTCGCGAACCGGCGAAAGCTCTCGTGTATTTAGGGATGGCGATCTGGAGTGACTGGCAATTAACACTGGTTATTTTTCTCGTCGGTCCAATGTTTGTTGCGATTTTCCAGATCAGTGGAAAAAAAATTAAAGCGAATCAAAAAGAAGTTCAGGAAGGGAGAGCGGAATTTACTCACAATTTGAGTGAGGGACTTTCAGCTCACAAAGTAACAAAAGCTTTTAACCTTCAAACTTTCGTCATGGATCGTTTTAAGAAATCTCAACAATATTATTTCGACTTCACAATGAAGACGAGTAAAGTTGAAGAGCTTGCTCACCCATTTGTTGAACTTGTTGGCGCAATCGCATTCTCACTTGTTATCGTCTTTGCTTATTACAGAATTAAAATGGGAGCGATGACTGTCGGGGATTTTATCCAGTTCACAGCAGCTCTTGCTCTTCTCATGGATCCAATCAGAAAATTCTCTCAGGCCAATGTAAAAATCGGACAAGGTGAGGCAGCAGCTGAAAGACTTTTCGAAATTTTAAAACTTGAAGAAGAAAGAGATACTGGAACAATCGATGTTAAACATTTTGATCGCGATATTGTTGTTTCTCATGTGAATTTTGCTTACGGTGAACAAAATGTTATTACTGATTTAAATCTTACGATTAAAAAAGGACAGAAAGTTGCTTTAGTTGGTCTTTCTGGTTCGGGAAAATCGACATTGATCAATTTGCTTCTCGGTCTTTATCCGATTGAGCACGGACAAATCTTGATTGATGGAAATCCTCTCTGTGACATTAAGCTGAGACCGCTTCGCAAACTTTTCGGACTTGTTTCACAGGATATTTTCTTATTCCACGATACGATTAAAGCAAACCTTGCTATCGGTGGAAATTTCACTGATGCAGAAATTCGCAAAGCACTGGAAGTTTCTTACGCCTCAGAGTTTGTTGATCGTCTTCCGGATGGTCTCAATACTGTTATTGGAGATAGAGGAGCGAAGCTTTCAGGTGGACAACAACAGCGTTTAACAATCGCTCGTGCATTTTTACAAAACACAGACATCTTGCTTTTTGATGAAGCAACATCTGCTCTTGATAACGAATCGGAAAAAGTTGTTCAACGTGCCCTTGAGGCCATTGCTGGAAATAAAACGGTTATTGCTGTCGCACACAGGTTGTCGACGATTCAAGATTACGATCAGATTTTTGTTATGAAAGAAGGTCGTTTGATTGAACAGGGAACACATTCACAGCTAATCGCAAATAATAGCGAGTATAAAAAACTCTACGAGCTTTCGCTGAAATCTTAAATCATCCTGTTTTCAGAATTTTTAAAGCGCCTCTGAATTTTGTAAAAAATTCATAAGGTGAACGCGTCTTCACGGCGCTTCTCATGATGTATTTCGGGCGGAAATAAAATTTGCGATAAGCGAGTTTGTGAAGCTTCACAAGCCTGTCCATCGGAACAAATTCCTCCCAATGATCGACTTGAAAATCTTTCGTCGGATTGAGAGCAAACGCCTGCCAGCGTCCGTCCTGGATCAATCCTTTGGCCACTGCCTGATTGTAAGCCTCAGTGTGCGGATAAAGAGTCATGATATTGAATTGAGCATAGTCTGGATCGAGATCGAGAAGAAACTGAATGTTCTTCATGATATCTTCTTCTGAACGTTCGTGCGGAAGACCGATCATATAATCAGCGACGGAAATAATGCCTAGCTCTCGACACCATTTAAAAGCATTTTGAATTTTTTCAACGTTGCAACCTTTCTTTAAAACTTTAAGACCTTCATCGCTTCCGGTTTCAACACCGAATGAAATGAGGCGACAACCGTTTTTCTTTGCAATGGCAAGCGCTTCTTTTGTGAGCGAGTTCACGCGTCCGCGGAAATCCCAGGTAATTTTTAAATCTCTGCGCTCAAATTCTTCGCAAATTTCAATCAAACGTTTTGGCGTGATGTTAAAAAGATCATCGTAAAAATGGAATTCATCATAACCGAGTTTCAAACATTCTTCGATTTCATCGGCGATGAGCTCAGGCGCTCGCGAGCGATATTTTTTATAAGGCACATTACAAAACGTACAGAGATAAGGACATCCGCGACTGCTGATAATCGTTGCGAGGTTTGCACTCACTCCGAGAATACTGCTGTATTTAATGTGCTTGATATATTTTCGATTGGGAATGGGAATCGTATCGACATCGTCGACGTAAGCTGGATTCACAATGACTGAATTGAGAAAACGATTATCTTTTTTAGGAGCTTCTGCTTTTACAATTGAATCGCGGGTATAAACTCCGAGAATATTTTCGATCGGCAAATTGTTTTCTAAATTTGTGACCAATTCATAAAAAGCTTTTTCGCCTTCACCGACAACAATGGAATCGATATTCGGCAATATAGCCGCTTCATGCGGATAAGAAATGGCATGATGACCGCCGAGACAAACGTGGCATTGTGGAAAAGTCTTCTTAATATTTTCCGCAACCATTTTGATATCAACCAACGAAATTGTAAAACTTGTCATTCCCAAGATATCAGGTTGAATGCCCTTTAATCGTTCAATTAATCCTTCATGCGAAATTTGTTCAGCGACACAATCAATAAAATGAAAAGAGTGGTGGGGAGCGTGTTTCTCGAGATACGAAAGAACATAGAGGGCCCCTAGGGGAGGAAAATAGCCGTAGTCGTCCGCTTCGAGAAAACTATCACCTTTCTCATCCGGAAATTCTGCAATCGTGTTTTCGTCTGGCGGGTTAATAATAACTATATTCATCAAAATAATCGTATCATATACTACTCTTGTTTAAAGAAAATTTTGAGGTAATTGATTCATGCTTTCGCTCGGTATTATCTGTTATCAAGGACATTCATCGGCGGCAGGCTTGGTCCGCGATGGTGTTGTATTGGGCGCAGTGGCCGAAGAACGATTTTCTCGAAAAAAATGTGACGACAGTTTTCCGCAACAATCTATTGAATTTCTCTTGAAAGAATTTGGATTAAGCTTTGAAACACTTGATCACGTCGCGATTGGCTGGTCTCCAAAAATTACTTTTTTGGGACAACTCAAAAATCTTCATCGCAATTCACTGCGCTTTGTAATGGAGAAACGTAACGGTGGTATTCATCGTTCACGCATCAGCAAATTTTTTCTGATCTCCAACTTAAAAAACGAAATCAGAAAACGCTATGACTATCGCGGAAAAATCTCCTATGTTGAACATCATCTAAGTCACGCGATCTCTGCTTTTATTCAAAGTCAGCAGAAAGATTGTGTGGTCATGGTGGCCGATGGAATGGGAGAATTTACTTCGACAACGATTTACGAATTTTCAGGTAAGGATTACAAAATTCTTTATCGCGATCATTTTCCCAACTCCCTTGGAATTTTTTATTCGGCTGCCACTCAGTTTTTAGGTTTTACTCCCGACAGCGACGAATACAAAGTCATGGGGATGGCTGCTTATTCAGAGAGTGAACGTTTTCACGAAAGACTTTCATTGCTCTACGAATTTAAAAATGGTCACGTCAATTTGAACTTAAATTATTTTGAAATTCACAAAAGAGGAAACCAGTTTTTCTCAAAAAAATATGCAGAACTTTTTTCTGACGTTAAAACAGAAAAAGACAAAACGGATTTTGCTTTTTCTCTTCAATGGCATTTCAATAAAATTGTCCTGCAAATTTTAAAAGAGGTGAGACCTCAAATTACTTCCAGACATTTTGCGTCTTCAGGTGGAGTCTTTCTCAATTGTTTACTCAATCAGGCCCTTCGCGCCTCTGAAATATTTGAAAGCTACACATTTTTTCCTGTCGCTGACGACAACGGGGTTGCTGTTGGAGCGGCTCAATTTATGCAGTTTTCAGAGGGAAAATGGCCGATGCAGGAAATCTCTCATCTGTATTTAGGCCCTGAACTCGATGAAGTTGATGAAACTTTATTAAAGAAATTTCACTACAAAAAAATTTCTCACGTGAAAGAAGTCGCTGAACTACTTGCCGATGGAAAAGTTATTGCCTGGGCCCAGGGGAAAATGGAATTCGGCCATCGTTCCTTGGGAAATCGAAGTATTCTTGGAAATCCCAAACAAAAAGAAATGAAAGATATCATCAATCACAAAGTTAAACTGCGTGAAGCTTTTCGTCCGTTTGCTCCAAGTATTCTTGAAGAAAAGCTTTCTGAGTTTTTCAGTATTGATCAAAAATTCGGAACACGTTACCCGTTTATGATTGAAACTGTGAATGCCAAAGAAAGCGCAAAAACAATGGCACCGGCGATTGTTCACGAAGACGGAACATCGAGAGTTCAGACTGTTTCTCGAAGAGAAAATGAAAAATATTATCAATTGATCGAAGAGTTTTATCATCTCACTGGTTGTCCGATGGTGCTCAATACTTCTTTTAACGTCAATGGAATGCCGATCGTTTTGAATGTTCACGATGCTCTTGATTGTTTTGAACAGACGCAAATCGATTATCTGGTTTTAAATGATTATTTGATATGGAAGTAAAAAGTCATTGGCAAAAAATGATGTATATTTTTCTCACGCTCGCTTTTTTTGCGACGATTTATCATTTCCAATTTTGGCTCGAACCTTTTATGGATTATCCTCACACGGATGAATATCAGTCGATTCTGCGCGCGTTGGGATATCCAACTTACACCAACATTCTCTATGTGAGAATGCTGACGTTCTTTTCTCAATTTGCGCCGGATTTTTTTTCGCTCAATTTTTTTAATGTCATCGCCGGCCACATGGTTCTTGCGATTAGTTTTTTTTGGTATCACGCGAGAAGAGGAATAAGCTTTTCGACCAATCTTTTTTTTACGGCTGCACTCACTTTGAGTTCAATTAATATCGCTCTCACCCGCAAAATGCACTTTTGGGGAGCCGCTTTTTTTCTGTTGATCATGATTGCAGCTTCTTATTTGAAGGGAAATAAACGTACATTTTTTCTTTTGTGTACGCTCATCGGTTTAGCCTTTTTTCGGGTGGAATTTGCCTTTGGGGCCGCAATGGCATTAGGGATTCTGGTTGCTGATAATATCAAAATCAAAAAAAACTTTTTCTGGATCACGACATCGTTGATTGCCTTTGTTATTGCAACTCTCACGATTATTCTCTATGGCTACGGCATGAAAGATCTCTTGATTGAATCTCTTAAAATCAAAGGTGGTGAAAGTTTTTTTAGTGTTGCATGGACATGGATTAAACTTTTTTCTTACAACCTCGTTTTGTATTCTTATTATTCAGTTCTTTCATTCGCGACGACTGTACGAGTGTATTTCCCAACGTTCGCTCTCGCATTCATAGCTCTTTTTTTTGTACGGGATTCATGGAAAAAAAATCTCGCTCATTTCAAAACTGTTTATCACGAAGACTTTCTTTATTTTTATTTTCCGGCCCTCTTTGCTTTGCTCGCTGTCCGTTTTATGGATTTTTATGTCATCATGACTTATATTTTACTCTTGAGTGGACTTAGTTTTCTTCTCAATTCAAAACGAAATCCCCTCTACGGAATGATTTTATTTTTGTTAGTCTGGCCGGCCTATTTCGTTAGTCGACCTGACTTCACGAGTGACGCTTATATCAATTTTCCCACTTTCAAACGGAACGCTCAGGTACATCGCCGTATGGTAGAACTCATTCGCAATTTGCCGCGACCAGCTTCGGACGTTCCTTACAAGATTCTCTATAACCAAGAGGTCAAAGGTTTTCTTCCTGAAGAGTATCGAGAATATCATCTGAACAGAGAGCTCGCAGAGCTGTGTCAGCAAGGGAATGCCACATTTGACATAGTGCTCTTACCAGGGAAATGGTTTGCTGATCCCCATGGGGAAATTATTGAGAGCTGCGTCCTCCCCACACTTACTCACCATAGACAAATTCCAGTGGCGCCTGGCTACACTCTTTACGTCGGGCCGCGAGTCGCTTTCCCTTAGCTTCCCTAGGAAAAGAGACAATTTAAAGTAAAAATTTTAATTACAAAAAGCCTGTGAAAAAGTAATCTTCTAGAGACAAATTTTCATATATAGCCTGGAGAATTAGCGTGTCTAATGAAAGCAATTTAAAATCAATGAGTGATTTAGTGGCCCTATGTAAGCAACGTGGATTTATTTTTCAATCGTCGGAAATTTACGGTGGATTGAATTCGTGTTGGGATATGGGACCATACGGTGTTGAACTAAAAAACAATTTGAAGAATCGTTGGTGGAAATCAATGACTCTTAGACAAGATGTTGTTGGTGTTGATGCTTCAATTCTTATGCATCCGACAGTTTGGAAAGCTTCAGGACACGTCGATGGATTTTCTGATCCGATGGTCGACTGTAAAGTTTGTAAAGAAAGATTCAGAGCAGACAATATCGATATGACAAAACCATGTCCGAAGTGTGGATCAAAAGATTCATACACAGACGTTCGCCAATTCAATTTGATGTTCAAAACTCAAATGGGTGCGATGGAAGATACTTCATCGATGGTTTATTTAAGACCAGAAACAGCTCAAGGGATTTTCGTAAACTTCCTGAACGTTCAAACAACAATGAGAAAAAAATTACCATTCGGTATTGCTCAAATCGGTAAAGCTTTTAGAAATGAAATCACTCCAGGAAACTTCATTTTCAGAACGCGCGAATTTGAACAAATGGAAATGCAATATTTCGTAAAACCAGGAACGCAAAAAGAATCAATGGAAGCGTGGAAAGAAGTCCGTTGGAAGTGGCACCTTGAAAACGGTCTTCGTCCAGAGAGACTTCAATGGGCACCACATGGACCGGATTCACTTGCTCACTACGCTGACGCTGCTACTGACATCGAATATCAATTCCCTCATGGATGGGGAGAGATGGAAGGGATTCACTCTCGTACAGACTTCGATTTAAAACAACATCAGGAATTCTCTGGTAAAAAATTAGAATACGTTGATCAAGCAAATGGAAACGAAAAATATATTCCATACGTAATCGAAACATCGGTTGGAGCAGACAGATGTCTTCTTGCCATCATGTGTGATGCTTACAGACTGGAAAACGAAGGCGATGCTGAAAAAGAAAGATCAGTGATGAAATTTCATCCGGCGCTTGCTCCTGTTAAGACAGCCATTCTTCCGCTCTCTAAAAAACCAGAGCTGGAAGAAGTAGCGACAAAACTATTTGACGATGTAAGTGCAAACTACAAATCGGAATACGATCTTTCAGGATCAATCGGGAAACGTTACAGACGTCAGGATGAAATCGGAACTCCATTTTGTATCACTGTAGACTTTGATACATTAAACGATCACGCCGTAACGATCAGAGATCGCGACAGCATGGTTCAGGAAAGAATTGCGATTGCTAACGTACAAAATTATTTGAAAGATAAATTTAAATTTTAATAAATGTCTCTCTAAACACAAACCTCAATTCACCGAGGTATTAGGAGTAAGGAAACTATGACGTCACAAAAATGGGTGTATCTCTTTAGCAAAGAAAATACTGAAGGGAACAAAGACATGAAGGATCTATTGGGCGGTAAAGGGGCCAATCTCGCAGAGATGTGTGCGCTTAAACTTGCTGTTCCTCCAGGGTTCACTGTTACGACACAAGCGTGTCTGGACTATGAAAAACTTGGAAAGGAAATCAACAAAGAAGTTCGCGATCAGGTTTTAAAATCGATTGCAGAAGTTGAAAAACTCACTGGAAAAAAATTCGGTGATAATTCAAATCCACTTCTTTTCTCAGTTCGTTCGGGAGCTCGCGCTTCAATGCCGGGGATGATGGACACAGTTCTTAACCTTGGGATGAACGACCAATCTGTACTAGGCTTAGCAAAACTGACAAATAACGAAAGATTTGCATGGGACTCATACAGAAGATTTATTCAAATGTACGCAAACGTTGTAATGGATTTCAACGTCTCACTTCTTGAAGCAACACTTGAAGATTTAAAAGAAGCTCGTGGGGTTCATGAAGATACAAAACTTTCAGCTGGCGACTTAAAAGAACTAGTGAATGTTTATAAAAAAATTATCTTAGAAGAATCTGGTGAGTCTTTCCCAACTGAACCAATGGAGCAGTTATGGAGAGCTATCGGAGCTGTATTTAATTCGTGGGGAAATCCTCGCGCTGTTAAATACCGTGAGATCTACGACATCCCTCACACTTGGGGAACTGCAGTTAACGTTCAATCAATGGTCTTCGGAAATATGGGAGACGATTGTGCAACTGGAGTTTGTTTCACGCGCGATCCATCTACTGGAGAAAGAAAATTCTTTGGTGAGTATTTGATCAACGCTCAAGGGGAAGACGTTGTTGCCGGAATCAGAACTCCGCAACCAATCAACGATTTCTCTAAAAACGAATCGAACAAAAACTTCAAAACACTTGAAGAAGCAATGCCGGAAGCATTCAGAGAATTGACTGAAGTTTACAAAAAACTTGAAGGTCATTACAAAGACATGCAGGACATCGAGTTTACGATTGAAAATAAAAAACTTTATATTCTTCAAACTCGCAACGGAAAAAGAACGGCAGCTGCGGGAATTAAAATCGCAGTTGATCTTGTGAGCGAAGGCATTCTCACAAAACCAGAAGCTCTTCTTCGTGTTTCTCCTGAAGATTTAAACCAACTTCTTCACCCGCGTTTAGACCCAAAGGCGACAAAGAAAATTATTGCTAAAGGTCTTCCAGCTTCTCCTGGAGCTGGCGCAGGAACAATTGCTTTCACATCAGAACGCGCTCACACGCTAGCTGAAGAAGGAAGAAAAGTTATTCTTGTTCGCCAAGAAACTTCACCTGAAGATATTGCCGGAATGGTTGCTTCGCAAGGGATTCTCACTGCACGTGGAGGGATGACTTCTCACGCAGCAGTTGTTGCTCGCGGAATGGGGAAACCATGTGTAGCTGGATGTTCTTCACTGATCATTGATCACACAGCAGGAACTTTAATTGTTGATGGAAAAAAATACAAAGAAGGTGATTCATTAACTATCGACGGTGCAACTGGAGAAGTTATTGAAGGAATCGTTCCAACGATTGAAGCTGCGATCACTGATGACTTCGCAACTTTCATGAAGTGGTCTGATGAATACAGAAAACTTGGTGTAAGAACAAATGCTGACACTCCTGATGATTCAAAAGTAGCAGTGAAATTCGGAGCACAAGGAATTGGTCTTTGTCGTACAGAACATATGTTCTTTGAAAAAGATCGTATCTTAGCTGTTCGTGAAATGATTTTTGCAAACACACTTAAAGATCGTGAAACAGCTTTAGCGAAAATTCTTCCTTTCCAGAGAGAAGACTTCGTTGGGATTTTTACAGTATTGAATGGTCTTCCAGTAAACATCCGTTTACTAGATCCACCTCTACATGAATTCTTACCTCACACTCTTGAAGATAAAAAAGAATTAGCAGACAGTCTTCACCTTGATATTAAAACAATTGAAAATCGCGGAGACCAACTTCACGAGTTCAACCCAATGCTAGGGCACAGAGGATGTCGTCTGGGAGTAACATTCCCGGAAATTTACCGTATGCAAGTTCAAGCGATCATTGAAGCAGCACTTATCTGTGCTGATAAAGGCGTAGATGTTTACCCTGAAATCATGATTCCACTTGTTGCACTTGAAGGTGAATTAACTCTTCTGAAAGAAGATGCCATTAAAGAAATCGAACGTATCTTTAAAGCGAAAGGCAAAAAAGTTAAATACAAAATTGGAACGATGATCGAACTTCCAAGAGCAGCAATCATGGGCGGACAGATTGCGAAACACGCAGAGTTCTTCTCATTCGGTACAAACGATTTAACTCAAACTACATTTGGTCTTTCTCGCGATGACGCTGGAAAATTTCTTCCAGAATACGTTTCGAAAACTCTTGTTCCAAATGATCCATTCGTATCAATTGATCAAGAGGGTGTTGGTTTCTTAATGAAGCATGCTGTAGCTGAAGGCCGCAAAACAAATCCAGAAATGCACTTTGGTATTTGTGGAGAGCACGGTGGAGAGCCGAAATCAATTGAGTTCTGTCACAAGATCGGACTTGATTATGTTTCTTGTTCACCTTACCGCGTGCCTATCGCACGTCTTGCTGCTGCTCAAGCGGCAATTAAAAACGCAAAATAGATTTTATAAATGGGCCCTCTTCGGAGGGCCTTTTTATTTTTTACAACAAATAGCAAACGCAATCGATGAAGCATCACTGCCATCTGTTCCAAAACAATCTACTGACCACGATGAAAGATCATCTGAAGGTGCGCTATAGTGTAGATAGTGGTTGTTCGGCAATAAACATGTCCCTCCTCCTGAAGTGACATATTCATCGCCAGCACATTGGGCGACTGATTGATTGGTTGTTGGTCCTGTGACTTTTCGGCAATTCAATTGCCCTCTGATATACCCACCGCTCACGTGCAATTTATCAACTGGCGCAGTTGTTCCGATTCCAACATTGCCTACGTAATCACCAGAACCGAGAATAGTCATTTGTGGTATGTTATTCACGTAAAGATTCAGGTCTCCTGTTGCAGGGCCGGAATAGTTTGTCATGAAGAGTCCAGTGTCTCCATTGTCTTCAAAGGCAAGTCCATTCATGCTTAAATCGACATTTGTAGGAGCTCCCGATTTCAAACGAACAGCTCCATTCACGTCTAGGGCCCCTCGTGGATTAGTTGTTCCAATTCCCACGTTACCAGCGTAATAGATATCAACTCCACTTCCTCTCGACCAAATGTCCGTTGTATGAGAGGCGATTGAATGACAAGCAGTAATCAAATTTGATCCATCGACTTCAACATATAATTTAATTTTTTTTGTTATTGTATCTGTTCCGTTTAGAAGCTGTTTATTCAGAAAGGCTATTGAGAGGTAGGATGTGTTGGCAGCGATATCAGAAGCAGTTGCATTGAGAGAGTAAGAACTAATTTTAACTCCAGCATTGCCGTAGCCATTAGTTGGGGCAGAAGGATGAGTTGAAATATAATATTGGTTACCATTGATACTTGAGATACCACTAGCGGTATTCATTGCATTTTTTCCACCAAATGTTATTAAACATTTGCTCGGAGAAGAAAGGATGCCGATAATTTCATTACTAATTAAATTAGTTTCAGAATCAAATTGATATTTCACTGACGATTTAGTTGTTATCTTTGTCAAATTCATTGCGACGAGGGCAAGTCCACCAAGTATAGCAGTGGCAACCATAATTTCGACGAGTGTAAATCCTTGTTCTTTTTTCTTTGATAGCATTGATCTCTCTCATTTTCTTAGAATCATTACTTTTTTAGGGATGACAATATTTTATATTAAAATAGAATATTAACTATAAGATTGTGGGCATAAATATAAAGAATAAGTAAAGTGAGTCTAAAAAAGGATCTAAATGAAATTAGATAACGTAAAAGAACTGGTTTCAGATTTAATGAGCACTCAACACTTCGATTCAATCGCAGTCGGACTCATCGACTTTAAAACAAATTCATTTGAAACATTTGAAATGCAAGCAGAGATTTTTAGCTCTTCACCTTATTTATATTTTGATCTTGCCAGTGTGACGAAAGTGCTGACAAATTCAGCAACCAGATTAAAGCACCCGGAACTTTTCGATGCAAAGACGATGCTACTTCTCAATCATAAGGCCGGACTCCCAATGGGAGGGCTTCTTTCCAAAAAAACATGGAGAGAAGAACTGTGGGCCTACGATATAAAAGAATCTGAAACGCTTTACTCTGATTATTCATCACTAAGATGTATGCTCGAGATTGAAAAAAAATCAGGTAAAAAATTAGAAGACTTATGTTCGTTTTATTTTGATAAAGAACTTGTTCATTGGACAAAACTTCCTGAGGATTCCTTTTCACCAGAGGCAGGCATTCGCGACAAGAAAATTGTCTGCGGTCAAGTTCACGATAACAATTGTTATAATATTGGAGAATTTATTTCTCACGCCGGTTTGTTTGCAACCGTCGGAGGACTTTGTCGTTCACTTCTTAACTTAGAAAAAGCCGTGAAGATGTCTGAACAACTCACAGAGGCCTATAAAACTCAAAAAGCAGAAGACCGTTTTATTCTCGGCTTTGATCGCGTACAAGACCCAGAGAATACGCTCGCAGGAAAAGGCGCCTCACTTAAAACATTCGGCCACACTGGCTTTACTGGAACATCTTTTTGGATTGATCTGGAAAAAATGAAAGGGACTGTAATTTTAACGAATGCTACTCAAACATATTGGTATGAACGCACTGGTCTTACAACTTTAAGAAAAGCACTTGGCAGTGCTCTTTGGAAAATTTAATTTCTGATTTTATAAATTGTATCAGGGAAGAGTTCTATTAGATCAAGCGGGCGCATACTGATATGATCTTTCTTTTTACTTAACCAGACTTGAGAGGCTTTCCCGTGAATAAAAGCAGCAACGATGGCTGCATCTTTCGCTGATAGATTTTGTGCGCGAAGAGCGGCAATCATTCCAAGAAGGACATCACCAGTTCCAGCTTTAGCAAGTGCGGGAGTTCCTTCGTTCACGGCATGGATTTTTTTTTCACTGTCGATGATCAACGTTTCAACACCTTTTAATAAAATCGTGCAGCCATATTTTTTATGAGCTAGCAGAAGCGCTGCTTTTCTATCGGCCTTGATTTTTTGAGAAGTCGTTCCAAGAAGTCTTGCAAGTTCTCCTTCATGAGGAGTGAGAATCCAACTTTCTGGAAGCGATTTGATTTTCATTTGCGAGATCAATGTCAATGCATCAGCATCGACAACGACATTTTTAAACTTATTTTTTAAAAGAAAATTTAAATAAGACTGCTTCTTTTTTTCTGTCCCAAGTCCCGGACCAATGGCAATCGTAAAATTCTCTTTTCCTCTCAATTCAGAAAGTTTCAAAGGATGCAAAATAAAATCGGGAAATTTGAGCCAGGGAAATTTTGTAAGATCAGTCATGAGGTGAGTGTAGCCAGCTCCCATTCGAGTACAGGCGAGAGCAGAAAGAATGCCGGCACCGTAGAGTCCTTTTCCTCCGGCAATAATGAGAACTTTTCCACCATCAGTCTTGTTGGAATTTTTTGAACGCTTGGGGAGAAGTTTTTTAATCTGGTAAAGATTATCTTTTGTCATGAGCGAGTTTTATCTCGGCCGGAAGGTCTTTGACAATCTGGCGATTAGTCGTCTCTTTCTGATCACCCATTTCAATATTGAGCTTTGTCAGGAATGGCTTTCGATCAGGATTATTTCTGTTCCAGATAATGACAGTATATGGATTGTCGGTTGGCGAAGCATAAAATTCAGTGCGGTCAGGTGTTACATAAGTGTAAGCACCTCGCAGATAATTAAAGTCTGCTTCATGCGCAGGGTGAACAAAAAATTTATAATGCTTTTTCCCGCTGATTTTCAAAACAAGTTGATCCAGAACTTTATCGTCTGATGTTTCTGTCTGAACAAACTGCGACATCTCTTCAGGAACAAGAAAATACGGCAAAGCAAACTTCGGATGATTTTCAGGAAGGAAGGCCGCTGGAAGAGTTGAAGAAGCAATATTTCTTTTTTGTTTTTGTTCTTTTTCTAAATAGGAGTAAAGAGCAGGATCCAGTCCTTCTTCATCCAATTGATGTAAGTGTTTCGCAGGAATAAAATGAATATTCTTCGGTGACAAAGTGACGTTTCTCTCGCAGCCAACGCTCGCGAGCAAGAGAACCATCCATAAATGTTGAAACCGAAGTTTCATAATCATCCTTTAGAATAAAGTCATTAACGCTTTCATCGCATCCATACAATTTCCGATAGCACCCACTTCTGGTTTCTTAGCGGCCGTTGCGACACCTTGATAGAAAGCTTCAAGAGGTTGCTCGGTTTTAGAAATAGGTAGCATATCGAGAGTCAGGTTACCGTTGTAAGTGACGTTGTGGTAAAGACCGGCATTCTTTAATCCTGAAAGCGAATACACTTTCACCAGGAAATCCGGATCTGTTTTTTCAGGAATTTTCATCCAGACAATATCTGCTGAATTGATTTCCATATTCACAGTGATATCAGCAAACGCTTTAATCTTGTTGATGTACTCAGAGAGACCCGCAAGATTTCCTGCAAGAATTTTCTCTGCATCTTTTGTTCTTGGTTTAATGACAACAGATAATTTTTCTGTTTTAGGGTTCCATGTTCCTTCAACTAAACTTTTTGAGAAGGCCACATCAAATGGAGCTTTTCCCTGAGATTTTTTATTCATCTCGTGAACAACTTCACTGACTTTCACAAGACGTTCAAGAATGAATGAATCCGTGAATGCAGGTTTTTCTTCTGCAAATTTTAAAATCTCAGCGTCGGTGACTTGTTTTGCTTTTGCAAAGTTCTGTTGAACATAATAGCGGTACGCCACTGCTTTTTTAGGGAGCACTCGTAGAACCTGTTCGCGTCTTGCTTCAACTCCAGTTTGAACAGCCACTTTCACAGGAGTAGGGAATCCCTTAGCGTCGCGCTCGAAAAGTTTTGCAAGAAGTTTGTTTTGAGAGTTTTTTCTTTTTGAACTTGTTGCGTGAGCAAGAGTTTCAGTTTCACTTCCCAAAATATCTGAGACAAGTAGATACATTTCAACATTGTCAGTAGGAGCATTGAAGATTTGTCTTAAATACGATGTTTCAACTTCAACAAGCTCTGAGCGAGCGCGTGCTTTATCCAACCATGCCACACTTTCTTCAAAGGGAGAGCCAACGTGTTCAACAGTTCCACCGTATTTTGCACCTTCAATCTTCATTGGATTTGATTTTACTCCAACTTGCGTATCGCTGTAGTTCACAGCAGCTGGAATGACGAGATCACCAACTTTATATCCTTTGTCTGCAAATGCTCCGGCCGTTCCCATGTACACAACATTTGTGTGTCCGGTATTTTTGAAGGCCTGTGCGATTGGAACGATTTCATCTCCCCAAACGTTAGAGACAACACGCCATCTGAAGTTTTTATTGTCTTTCGTTGTGAAGACGTAATCACACATTTCAATTGTAAAGTTATCGTAGTTGTAAACTTTAAATTTTTCTGGAACCAGGTTTGGATTTTCTTCAAAATCTTTTTCAAAAGCAAGATAAGCATCTTCTACAACTTTTTTATCTTTGAAGAGAATTTCAAAAGGCGAAGCTTCAAAAGATTGCAGCTTTGCATGAGTCTTTGCATCGATTCTCTTGTTATAGAGGTCAGGATCGGAGTCGTAGAGATTTTTCAGCGCTCTGATTTTCCAGAAGAGACCAAACTTACCGTCGATCGATTCTTTTTGTCCGATGATAACTCGATCTGCTTTTGGAAGAAGACGGAGTTGCATTGCATGTTCTTCAGTCTTGGCAGCATGGAATTTTTTAAGATCGCCTTTAACAACAATCTTATTTGTAATTTTCTTTCCGTTTAAATTAGAAAGAGAAAGCTGATGAACAAGGTGATCGAGACGATCTTTACCACCGATATTTGTAATCGCATAACGGTAGTTCGCTTCGCCTGGATACTTGATAACAAAAATTTTATTGTAGTTTTTCGCAAGCGGTTTTACTTCGTAAAGAATTTCACCGTTCTGCTCTTTTAATCCTTTTAGGAATTCGCGGCTGTCGCCTAAATGGAATTCAATCGTGCGGTCATTTTCAATAGCTTCCCAAAAAATAGCACGAGTCGTTCTATTTGAGATGTAGTGGCCTGAATCGAGAGTCATATCTTCAGGATTTAACATTTCCGGAGCGACAAGCATTTCATTCGCAAGCGGTTTTGCATCTGACTTAATAACAAGATCAATATCTAATTTACTTGGAGCAAGAGTGAAAGCTTCGTTCAATTTATTTTTAAAGAAATTATAGTTCCATTGTAGGTCTTCTTTTTTTACACCTTTTGTAAGACCTTTGGCCTTGAGGTAATCATAAATAAGAGCATCGTAGTTTTCAGCACCAGAAAGTTCAGCAGCATCGAGGTGCATATTGATGATTTCTTCAATACTCCATCCTCTGACAGCAGCAACGATTTCATCAGGAACTTTTCCTTCCATTGCAACTGAATATTCGTTCAAATAATATTTAAATTTATCAATAGAAAGATAATAACTAATTTCATCTGTTGCACTCGCTGGAAGGCGATTGCTCATCACAGCTGTCGAACAGCTGCTTAAAAGCGCGAGAGTTAAAATGAGACTAAGAAATTTGTTCAACATAAAATACTCGTTTATTTCCAAAAGCTAGTAATAATATCCATACAAGCAGCACTCTTCACTGGAGCAACATCAACAGGAGGTGGTGGGGCTTGTACTTTTTTGCCAAAAATTTTATTGAAGAATTTACCCATGAAGCCTTCTTCTTTGGGAACTGCCACAACCGCAGTTACTTTTCCTTGATAACGATTAAGAGCGGAATCAAAATACTCTTTTGAGTTCGCTAAAACTTTTTCGTAGACCTGATTTGCTTTTTCTTCACCATAAGTTTTTACGAGCTTCGCTTTGAAAAGCTTTTGCATTTGTTCTTCAGAGTTCACCATGTCTGTATGAATGTTTTGGTCGTAGAAACCAACAACATCTTCAGGGAATGTTACCAGTGGAAGAAGGAATTCAACTTCGTTCTTAAACTTAGAAGCAAAGTTAAAAGAAATGAGTCTTGGATCGAGAGCGTGAGCACTCATTTTTTTAGAGCCAAATTGGTAAGCGACGCTGAACTTCGGAGTAAACGAAAGGAACGGGCTTCCTTGCGGATTCTTCGAATGGTTTACAAACATTGTTACAATACGGGCCGTTTTTGTATATTCGCTTTCAAGTAGCGGGTTCGTTGCGATAAATTTCTCATACATCGCCGTTAGCGAACGAAGGCGACGGTTCCAGGTTCCCTGATTTTTTGTAAGAATAGATGACATCACAAAGACGTCTCCCTCTTTCTGGGCCACTTCTTTTTCTAATTCCTTTCCACCTTTGTAAGCAGAGTAGATGAAATCATCCTGAACTCCACGATAAATCAAAATTCTTTTTTCCATCGGAACAGGATTTACAACAACGTCCAGATAAGTTTCCCAATAACGTTTTTCAAATGGAGACATTGCCTCCCAAGGAAGATATTTTTTTAAGAGATCAGCAACACCTTTGCGATCATTTTTGGCAACGAGGTTTTTGAATTGTTGATCATCAGTTGCTTTATCAAGAGCATCGATCACAGCTCTTCTTTCAAGATCTGCTTTCTTTTGATGTTTTAATTCTTGTTGAGCAATAGCAGTATAATCTTCTTTTTCTTTTGCCCATTCAGCACCGCGAGTTTTTAGTTGATCTTTAACGCTGCTGAATTCCGAAGTTGCATCCATATTGGCAGCAGCTTCTCTGATTTTTGCCCAGTTTTGAGCAGTAAGAGGATCTTGTTCGATAGCATTGTAATACATTTCAAAAGCAGAGAAATGGCTCATGAAATATTTGTCCATTTCAAGTGTACGGAAGAAGTTTAACAATTCAGCTGATGCAACAGGATCGTTGATTCCTTCTTTTGAATGAAGAACGATAATTTTATAAACATTGTCCTTTACTTGAAATTCGGGAAAATAAGAAACGCCTTTTGGAAGAGTGGCATCTTCAACGAACTCAACGGCAATTTCATTTCCAGTGCTGTATGTTCCTTTAAAAAGAACATTATCTTTAATATATTTTTGAATCACTTCTCTGAAATCAGTTTTTGTACTGACGTTAGAAGTACGGAATTCAAAAACTTGCAGAACCTCATCTTGCGTTTGAAGAATATCATCTTTGGCCGCAGGATTTCTTGTTGAACCGAAATACGAACAGCTCGAAAGAAAGAGCGAGAGAATGGTAATCAGTGATAATGTTTTCATTTAAGGTACCGCCCAAAATATCTTTAATAGATTTTTACAGTCTAAATTTCCTTCAGGTGTCATTGGAGCTTTGATGGCGTCTTTTGCCGGAGCAAATTTTTTATAAAACTGGGCCATCGTGCCACCTGTAACTTTTGTAATTTTTGGATCACCATTGTTGTAAACAGAAGAGAAGAAATCAGCCGAATTCTTTTTAATTCTTTTGATGATATCGTCGGCCTTACCTTTACCGAATTCATCTTCAATTCTGATTTTTAGATGTTCTTCGAGATATTCACGATCTGTTTTTCCTTCCGCATAGCTCGAATGCCAAAGCCCGACGAGATCGTCAGGGAAAGTGACAAGCGGTAAGAGAAATTCAACTTCATTATGAAAACCTGAAACGTAATTGAATTGAATTAATCTCGGATCTACTAAAATTGACATTAATTGTTTCTGACCAAAGTTTTCTGCTATTCCGACATTTGGAGTAAGTGAAATAAACGGACTTCCTTTCGGATCCAAAGAATGTTTAAAAAACATTGTAGAGATGCGTGCACTTTGGGCAAACTCATTGCTGTCATTAATAGTGCCAATAAATTTTTCATTCATGGCCTCGAGAGATCTTAAACGTCTGTTCCATGAACCCTGATTTTTAACAAGAACTGAAGACATGACAAAAGCTTTACCTTCTTTAATGGCATCTTCTTTACTTAATTCTTTTCCAGCGTCATATCCAGAGTGTATGAAGTCATCATTCAATCCTCTATAAATGAGGACACGTTGTTCAAGTGGAACTGGTTTTCTTAAAACATCCAGCTGGTTTTCCCAGTATCTTTTTTCAAAAGGGGCCATGTCTTCCCATGGAAGATATTTTTTTAATAAATCTGCAACACCATCGCGATCATTTTTAGCAACAAGAGTGCGGAACTGTTTTGCGTCCGGAGCTTTGTCGAGTTTATCCATGATGGCTTTACGACTTGCTTCTAATGATTTTCTCTGCGCTTTTAATTCTTTTATTTGCGGAGCCAGCTCTTCTCTTAGCGAAGCCACTGTTGCTTTGCGATTCGCAATCTCTTCTGGAGGGACAACTTCTTCCGAAAATGTCTGATTGTAGTAAGCGTCTTTAGCGCGAACTTTAAGAAAATTATCGAGAGCAATCGGATCACCTTCGAGAGCATTGTAGTACATCTCAAAAACAGAAAGATTGTGACCTATAATAGTATTGCTCGGAACCATTAAATTTATAAAAGCACCTAATTCATAGGCAGCATTCACATCTTTAAAAGCATTCTTTGAATGAAGAATTTTATAGTAATAAAAATTATCTTCACCGACATTGAGTTCCAATTTAAAAGCGACACCTTCAGGAAGTTCTTTTGATAATTGAGTTTCGAATTTAATTCCAGGAGCGCTGTTGAATCCCAATGAGGCAACGAAGTTTTCTTTAAAATCTTTTTTTCCAATTGTCTGTGAAGCAGGAATAGAAAAAACATCATCAATTGAAATTGCTTGTTGTTTTTTAGCAGCAGGATCGCGAACACCCAACCAACTACAACTGACGTGTAATAATAAAAAAATTCCCAAAAGAATTTGAGTAATAAGGTTGTAAGAATTTTTCACTAAAGTTTTCTCCATAGCAATTCTTCATCGGTAGTTTTGTCTAACTTTTTAGAGATAAATGTGTTAAAATTCTATGAACTCCCAATAAAACCTGACAGGAATACTCATGAATCTAACCAACAAACAAGACTTCAATGGATTAAAAAAATTTCAAAAAGATATTAAGAAAGTTTTCTTCTATCGCGTTTGCGGAACGGGAATGGGGGCAGCTGCTTGTTTATTAAAAGAAAAGGGCTATGACGTTCAAGGAGGAGATACAAATTTTTATCCACCGATGAGCACATATCTTGAATCAACTGGGATTCCTCTATTCAAGCTTGATCAAATCAATCAGGAATTTTTAAAAACTTTTGATCTTATCGTTGTCGGTAACGTTATTCCAAATGGCGGCCCTGATGCGAAGATGATCGAAGAGCTTGGGGTAAAATTTTCTTCGTTCCCCACAGCAATCGGTGCACTCGTTTTAAGCGACGTAAACGTTATTGGTATTGCTGGAACTCATGGCAAAACAACAACAACATTTCTTGCAACTCAAGTATTCGAAAAACTTAATACGAATCCAGGTTATTTAATCGGTGGGGTAATGGAAGAGCGTCCATCATCAAGACTTGGAAATGGAAAATACTTTTTCATCGAATCAGATGAATACGATAGTGCTTACTTTGAAAAAATTTCTAAGTTCAGATCGTACTCTCTGGATAATTTAATTCTCACTTCTCTGGAATTTGACCACGCAGATATTTTTAATTCAGTTGAAGATATCAAAGCACAATTTAAAGCGGCGATCCCACATATCTCAAAAACAATGATTATGTCAGCGGACTACATTGCTTCTCTTGAACTCTTCAGCGAATTCAGTGAAGACGATAAATCTCGCTGGTACAAATACGGAGAGAAATCAGAAATCGGTCCTAAAATGTTAGAAGCGAATGAACGTGGATCTCGTTTCTCGCTTAAGTTCAACAAAGAAGAGCTGACTTTCGAAACGAATCTTATCGGAAGACATAATATCTTGAATCTTTCTGCAGTTATTCTTTACGCGCTTACTGAAGGATTTAAGCAATCGGAAATCGCAGCAGCGATCAAAGATTTAAAAATGGTTAAGCGTCGTCAGGAAGTGCGTGGAAGTTACAAAGGTGCATTGATCATCGACGACTTTGCTCACCATCCGCGCGCTGTTGAATTAACTCTCGATGGAATCATCACAAAATATCCAAAGAGAAAAGTTCACGTCATCATGGAACCAAATTCGGCGACAGCAAGAAGCGCGATCTTCCAAAAAGAATTTACCGAATCACTAGATAAAGCAGCTTCAGTTATTTTTACAAAACCGACTCGTCCAACAAGCGTAAAGAATGTTGGCGATCTCGATATCTACAAAATTATCGAAGAAGTTAAAAAATCAGGACGTCCCGGAAGTGTTGTTGGAACACTCCCTGAATTAATGACTGAGATTGAAAAAATCGCAACACCAGAGAACCTTATTCTCGTTTTAAGTAACGGAACTTGTCTTGGTTTGTGGGAATCTGATTTCGTAAAGAATTTAAAACAAGAATGAAATATTGCCTTTTAGCGACTCTATTTATTATTACAACATTCTCAAATAGAGTTGCTGCAAAAGACCGCCTTAATGATTCAATTCTTACTGAATATTTAAAATTACAAAAAGAATTTTCAGATGAATCGTGCAAGGCCGGTACTGAAGATGCATTTAATAAACTGGATAAAAATTATCGTGGAGACGGTAACTTCATTCCTGTTTTGTTAGACGAAAAAGTTGATCTTAAAACCATTAAAAGCCTTTTGCCCTTAATTAAAGATAAAAGCGCATGGATTCAAAGTCAGATCGATATTCTTAAAAAAGCAGAAAATATAAAAGATCTGCGTTTTGAAATTGATCGCTTAAAGAACGACGTTCTTCTTTTACAAGAAGCAAAGAAAGAATATTTCTTTGCGAAAGATCAAGCGAAGAAAGACGACATACAAACGAAATCGACAAAGCAATTTGAACAACTCTTAAAAGAATTGGATCAATTCAAAAATAATGTTTCTTTTCTTCTCTCTTTCAAATTTCCTGTAAATCATCTGGCCTTGAGATCAGAGTACGAAAAATTTAAAAACGTAAATACGAAAGAGGCGAGAGCTCGCGCTAACTCAATTTATCTTTTCAGGAAAATCGTTCAAGACGGAACATATGATGAAGATCTTTCCCGCAATGATGCTGTGATCAGATCTGCATTCGATACGCTTTATCTGTCTCTTACGAAAGAACGGAATCGTGCTTTCTTGACGGACAATGAACGCGTTGATTTGAATTACATTCTTACGAACTATCACAAACTTCTTTCGTTGAAGACAGACAATTTAATTGCTCGTTTCACTGAATGGAAAGAACGCAACGAACGCGCTTATACTTTCTATCAAGATTTGGTTGAAGGAAAAAAAATTAAACTCTCTGAGAACAGCCAAATTAAAGACGTCACTTCTTTATTAGAAGATCGCGCTCGCTCTTTATATACGCTCAAAGAATTTGTTCTTTCTAGAGAGGCAAAGGCTTACGAATTCTGGTCGAAGAAATCAGAACTCATGCAGTCGCTCTATGCAATAGAAACCATCCTCTATAGCGAAGTCGGACGAATGGATGCTCCGGATGCTCTGGAACGCAGAGATGTCGCTCAAGTTGTTATCAATCGTTTTGAAAACCCTGACTACAATTTTCTGAGTCCAGAGAAAGATACTCTGACAAAATTTTTAGCTCCGACAATTAAAACATCAGACAGTAAATGGCTGAACGTGCTCTTTAAAGAAGGGGAATTTTCTTTTACTTATTTTTATATCCCGGGAAATTTTCACATCTATTGTCCGGACATGAGCAGTACAGGACAATTCTTGCGAAAAGAAAATGCCCGCATTGCACTCGACCTGCTTAACAAACCTAGAAGTAACTTTGGGGCCCTTCGCTACTTCTCGCGCACGAGTATGTTTGGCCGTATTGAAATGGACTCACTATGGTCTGACTTCAAGGCTTTGCCGGAAGTTCCGGGGCGTCCGGTGAGAAACCCTAAAAAGATCTATAATCTGTTTAAAAAAGAACGTTATAAATTCCTTTATAATTTTACGAATGAAGAGTTGAATAAAAACTTTTTGGTAGTAGAGCTCAAAGGGAAAACCTATGTAGTAGATTCTAAGGACAATAAGCAAATTTACTACTACCGAAACCCACAGCAGTTTAAATATTTTACCCGCTAGAAAATTTTTAGACAGCGCCTTAAAAACATTTGCCCCCCCATCTCTTCGAGTGTATAGTGCGCTCTAGTGTATTATTTATTTAGATGGTTTTTGTTTACCATCTTACGTTGTGGAGAACGTTATGTTGAAAGACTATATCTTTACTTCTGAGTCTGTGACTGAAGGTCACCCAGATAAAATCGCCGATCAAATTTCAGATGCAGTATTGGATGCAATGCTTGCTCAAGATCCAAAATCACGTGTAGCGTGTGAAACTTTAATTACAACAGGTCTAGTTGTTCTTGCTGGAGAAATCACTTCAAACGCAAACGTAGACTTCCAAAAAATCGTTCGTTCAACAATCGCGAACATCGGATATGATGATTCAAGAAAAGGCTTTGACGCTCACACTTGTGGTGTAACAGTTGCTCTTGGAAAACAATCACAAGATATCGCTCAAGGTGTTAACGAAAACGAAGGAACATACTTAGAGCAAGGTGCTGGTGACCAAGGTTTAATGTTTGGATACGCAATTAACGAAACTCCAAGCCTAATGCCTTTAACAATCGATCTTTCTCACAATCTAGCTCGTCGTCTTGCTGAAGTGAGAAAGAACGGAACTCTTCCACTTCTTCGCGCTGACGGTAAAACGCAAGTTTCTGCTCAATACGTAGATGGAAAAGTTAAACGTATCGACGCTATCGTTGTTTCTACTCAACACGCAGAAGAAATGACTCTAAAACAAATTGAAGAAGGTGTTCGCGCTGAAGTCATCAACAAAGTTGTTCCAGCTCAATACATCGACAATAATACAAAAATTTTCATCAACCCAACTGGCCGTTTCGTCATCGGTGGACCAATGGGTGACTGTGGTCTTACAGGAAGAAAAATCATCGTAGATACTTACGGTGGACACGGAGCTCACGGTGGTGGAGCTTTCTCTGGTAAAGATCCTTCAAAAGTAGACCGTTCAGCTGCCTATGCTGCTCGCCATGTAGCTAAGCACATTGTTGCTGCTGGATTAGCTGATAGAGCGCTAGTACAAGTTGCTTACGCAATCGGTGTAGCGAAGCCAGTTTCATTCCTTGTTGAAACATTCGGAACAGAAAAAGTTGATATCAAAAAATTAACTGGTGTAATCAACGAAATGTTCGACATGAGACCAAAAGCAATCATTCAAAGTTTAGATCTATTAAGACCGATCTACTCTCAAACTGCTGCTTACGGACACTTTGGACGTGATATTTTCCCATGGGAAAAACTAAACAGACTTGAAGAACTTAAATCTCATTTCTAATAATAAAAAGGCCCTCGTTTGAGGGCCTTTTTTTATCTATAGTTCGCGAAGATCATCTACTTCTCTATATCGTTGCTTTTCCAAATCCATTCCTAAAACATAACGATGAGTTTCAGTGCAAGAACTCACAAAGTATTGATCGTAAATTTTTACGTTCAATTTTCCTTTTGGAATATTGTATTGAGTTGGGTTTTGCTCATTAATAAGTGCTAGCTGATGATATTCATCTTTCTCCTGGTTCCAGACAGAAACTCCACAGAAAGTTTTATCGCAGTTATAAGTTGTCTCGAATTGTCCGAGATCAACAACAGCTGTCTCAGAAACAAGCTGAACATCATCTGGCATGCAACCCGAAGCAAAAGCATTAAATGAGAGAAGAGAGAAAGTGAGCAATAGCATTTTCATAGGGCCTCCTTAGTAGTTATTAAAATTTAATTTCGCTAAAACTTCTTCTTTTTTTAGGCTGATATTTATTCCAGGATTGGAGCCTTCTTTAAAAAGATCGTTGAGAAAAAGGGCCAGGCGAACACCGCCGTAGAAAAGTCGATTCTCTACGATAGTTGTAGCTTGTTGTTTGTATTCGTCAGTGATTATTGGAAGATCATTAGAATAAATAGAACTTCTTAAGTCTTGAGACTCTTTAATCCAGTCAATGTAATTTAAATTTTTTATTTTTTCATCAACGATATGTGATTTTAAAATATCATCAGCATAATTTAGAAAACTATAAAACTTGAGAGGAGAGTATTTCTTTTTTAATTGAGAGATATCAAATTCAATTATTTTTTCATCCCAAACAGCATGCAAGTTCGTTGTTTGATCTGCATTCCATTTCACCAGGATTAAATTCCCACCGGCATCGGATTTTTTGCCCACATGAAGAGGCTGATGAATGTCTCCGATGACATGAATAAGATATTTCAACGCGATCATTTTCACACTTCGAGGAGTGTCTTTATCTTTTATAAGACTTGGAAAATTTTTCAACACAGTGACTGAGTCCTTTTGATCATGGAGAAGTTGCGGGATTGAATCATATGGATCAGAAGATTCGATACTGATGAAGTGATAAGGCTTGAATAAATTAAAGTCAGGATCATCTCTTACTTCATCTGCCCAGATAGCAGCGATGGCCAATTTTTCAGGACCGAGAATGTCATTGATTGCTATTTTTGCTTCTGGTGAAATAAATCTCTCAGCGATTTCTCCAACTGTTTGATGCCCTATAGCTCCCCAGCTTAAGGCCGCTGCCGAATAAAGAACAAGGTAGAGAAAAGTAATAATTTTGAACATAATCCTCTCCATGCAATAAGAATGAGGCATATGTAGGCTTTATTTTGATTAAATAAAAATATATACGTATGATGTTTATGATATATTAAATATATGAATATAAATCTTCTTCACCTTTACTATTTTTACCAAGTTGCAAAGTCCGGCAGTGTGACAGCTGCGAGTCTGGTCTTAAAGATTCAACAACCGGCCTTGAGTATTATGCTCAAAAAGTTTGAAGCAGGTGTTGGTTTTCCAGTGTTTGAAAAGCGAGGAAGAAAATTGCATCTTACAGATAAGGGGCGTGAGCTTTATTCTTATTCGCAGGAAGTTTTTTCTAAAGTTCAAAAGCTTGAAGAATTTATCGGACAAAAGACAGATGAGATTTCAGGAAAATTAAAAATTGCAACGAACGATTTGGTAGCCCACTATTTTTTAGCGCCTATTATCTGTCGTTGGTTTAAAGAATGGCCGGAAGTAGAATTCTCCATTTTGCATTTATCTGCTCAAGAAGCCTGTGAAAAAATGCTAAAAGACGAAATTGATTTTGGCCTTTTTTTTCATGGTCCCGAAGAAATGAGTGGGATTGAATTTGAAAAGATAAAAAAAATTTCATTTGTTTGTGTGAGTGCTGATAAAAATATCGATCTTTTTATCGGGTCTCGCGAAGTAGAGTATACGCTGACAAAAAAATTTCCAACGTTTGATAAATTAAAAAAGCATCATCCAAAAATTAAAATTCATTTCAATAGCAATGGTCTTCTCCTCCATAAGGAGCTTGCTTTAAGAGGGGGAGGGGCAGCCGTTCTTCCTTATGTCAGTGTGAAAGAGGAGTTGAAGAAAAAACAGCTTGTGAATCTTTTGCCTCACGAGAATCTTGAATTCAGCTTAAAACTTTATCAAAGAAAAAATAAGCTCTTAGGTCGTACTCAAGAGCTTTTTTTAGAAGAACTCATCGAAGAAATTTAGTGCTCCTTGTTCTCGGAGCAAAATAAACGCAAGGAGCATTGTGCTCCGACCTTCTTCCAGTCATACTTTTTGAATGACGGAATTATTGAACGACTATCAAAATAAGAAATTGCAATATGAGCTTACGGAAAGTTTTTCTGCTCGTAAGTCTCACAATGCTGCTTTTAGTTTGAGGGCCTTCAGTAAAAAAATCGGTGTGAGTTCAGGAGCTTTGAGCGAGATTTTGCATAACAAAAGAAGAGTGACAAAAGAGACGGCGAAAAAAATTCTCCTGGCACTTAATTATTCATTAGTGCAAGCTGAGAATTTTTTAGAAGAAAAGAAAGCCTTAGGTAGAAAGAGCGAGAGAACATTTCAAGATTTAAGTTTTGATCAATATCAAGTGTTGGCGAGTTGGCATTATCTGGCCCTGCTCAACTTACTCGAATTGCCTGAAGAAAAACATTCAGCATCTCACCTGGCAAAGCGACTTAATCTTACTCCGAAAAAAATTGAAGAATTGCTTGAGCGCTTACTGCGTCTTGAGATGATTGAAAAAATAAATAGCCGTTACTTGCGCACTTTTGTTCGTTATCAGACCAGTGAGGATATCGCTCATTCTGCAATTAAAAAATATCACTATGATACTTTAGAATTAAGTGAGAATGCATTGAGAAAAATTCCTGTAGAACTCAGAGATTTTTCGTCGATACTTCTAAAAATTAATCCTAAAAATATTGAAAAATTAAAAAAGATGATTCGTGAATTTCAAGACGAAGTTTGCGATCTTATCGAAAACGATGATCCGCAAGAAATTTATCATATGAACGTACATCTCTATCCGGTGACAACCAGAGGGCCTCATGTTTAAAGCATTATTATTTCTTCTCTTAACAACTTCTTATGCAATGGCAGGAGGGGATCGAGTAGGTAATGGAGGAGATGTTGTCGTTTGCGGAAACAAAGTAGAACTTCTTGATGTGTATGAAGCACGAGTGAGTAATCATGTGATCTATAAACCTGTAGGGAAAGATTACAAACAGATGTTTCAAGATATTATTCAAAAACATTTATCAAATATTCAACCAGTAAGGTCGGCTCGTTATTTGAATCACCAAAGTACCTTTGAAAGTGAAGCTCAATTTCTTCCTGGAATAGAATTAAATGATGTAGATGATGCAGGAATGGTTGCGATTCCCAAAGGGTGTAAGCTTAAACAGATTGTTATTCAACTTTCTGATGATGAAAGACCAGCAGGAAAGCCTCGCTATACAGTTAGCCTTGATCTTTGGAAAAGGCTTGATGAGTTTAATAAAGCAGCGCTTGTTCTTCACGAAATTTTTTATCGTGAAGCAATCGAACATGAAAGCAGTAACTCAATGGTTGTACGTGCGATGGTTGGTGAAGTTCTTTCGACTAAATTGAACCTGGACATTTATCTTGCTCTCGATGCAGATTTTTCAAACACAATCGAATTTAAAATGCATACGTGGAATATCTTGGAGAAAAAAAGACCTAATATTCAATTAGGTAAAAATGAATTTCAAGAAGACATTATTAGTTTTAAGGGACATTTTTCTTCGGATACCAGCTCTCTAGATATTTACCAAATTATTATTCGTTTGGACGATGGTAAAACTTTAGAGGCCGGTGATTATATAAAATTTGTGCGTGCAAATACCAAAACAGATTTTTTTGGATCTCAAATTGTTATTGCAGACAGAGATCTTGATTTTGAAAATGGACAATTTAAAGGAACAAAAGATTTTAATTTGAAAGTTACTTTTATTTCATCCCATCTTGAAGCAAACTTTGAACATGTGAACAAACTTTTTTGGCTTTTCTATTCAGAAGAAGGTTCAAACGTTTTTAATGGAGAATTTTCTTTAACTTACAAAAATAAAAATTGGAATTTTTCTGGGCCTATTTCAAGTATAAACCTTTCACCCCTTGGAGACGTTTTAAGTTTTTCTCAATCTATAAATCCTGTCGCTATTAAAGTTGCTGGAGGGGTTTTAAATTGTCACAGCTATTCAAGCTTTTTCTCAAATGATGTCTTTAGTCTTGGTGGCTGTGAACCTGAAAGCTCAATTAGTCTGAACATTAGAGGGATTTCACTTATTGGTGAGCTAGCTAACACTACCGACATCTATATTTCTAAAGACGAGAAAGAAATTTTAATTCAAGAACCTCTCACTATTCTATTATCTAATCGCACGCTCATTGGTTTGGATTATAATACATCTGCCGATGTTTATCTGGAGACAGGAAAGTATACAATCACAACTTACAAAAGAGCTCAGGGCTTTCCTTATACTATTCAGGGAGAAAAAGCGGATTACGATATTAATTTTGATGGAAGAGTTGCTGTTGATCCACATCGATAGTTGAGAAAGTAATTGAAGAGATTTTGAAACTTGTTAGAATAAAACAATGAACTTCATCGATATTTTTCTCTTCATCCTTAAATACATTCCCTTTTGGGCCGTGCCTCTTGCGCTCATCAGTTTGCATTTTGCTTATCTCTATTGGCTCAAGGACTTCCGCGAAATGGCCTATGTATGGGGAGGAATATCCTTATTTTGTCTTACATGTGTGGGGATTTATTTTGCTCTCGGCGGCCCCGACCAAATTGTTCAAACTTTTACGCACGTTTTTCATTAGTTATTCTTCTATCCTTAATAAGTTTCTCGTAGGGGCACTTGTTGCCCTTTCTCAAGCTCGGATGTTGAGAAATTGACACCTCATCGTATTAATTGCTAGCATTTTTCTAATGGTTCTATGGATTGACCATTTTTCACGGGTAATAGTTTTCATTAATTTCTTTCAAGGACGCGAAGAGTGAATGACTTTCAATTTCTACATACATCGTTTGAGCAAGAAAATAATCTTGCTGGAAATGTGAAGTCTCAGAAACTCCCCGATGTTTATCTGGTTGAAGATGATCGCGTGCTGGGTACCACGATTAAAAAGTATCTCGAAAGAAAACTTAATCTCAATGTTCACTTCTTTGTTACTCCTACTGAATGCCTTCTCGAACTCGATAAAAAAATCAAAGCAGAAACAGTCGTAAACCAAACTCCCTTTTGCCTCATCACAGATATTAGTTTTGAAATCGGTGGATCGGACGGACTACTTCTTATCGATCTTTTAAAAGAGCGTGGACATCACTTCGTTTCAATTGTTATGACGGGCTTTGCTTCCATTGAAACAGCGATCAATGCGACTAAGAAAGGAGTATTTCACTATTTAACGAAACCATTCGAGCTCGATATTTTAAGTGAGCTTGTGACAAAAGCTTTTATAAAAAAATTAAATGTGCCAGAAAGTGTTTTCACGAGCGCAGAAGCGCAAGTGACAAAACCAACAGTGACAAACACATCAACAACTTCTCACTTATTCCAAAGTAAATTTAAAATTGAAGCACCAGGCCCGGATGATATTTTCTGTGGAATGGTTGGACGTTCAAAACAAATGAAACAAGTTTTTGAACGCATTAAAAAAGTAGCAGCGAGTGATTCGACTGTTTTTATTTCTGGACCGTCAGGAACAGGGAAAGAGCTTGTCGCGAATGCTCTTCATAATCTTTCTCCAAGAAAGTCTCATAACATGGTTTCTGTAAACTGTGGTGCGATTCCTTCTGAACTTTTAGAGAGTGAATTATTTGGTCACGAAAAAGGCGCCTTCACTGGTGCAATCTCTTCTCGTAAAGGTCGTTTTGAAATGGCCCACAGAGGATCAATCTTTTTAGATGAAATTGGTGATATGCCACTTCTTCTTCAGGTAAAAATTCTTCGCGTGCTTCAAAGCCGCGTGATCGAGAGAGTTGGTTCGACTGAAACAACTGATATCGACGTTCGTATCATCACAGCGACTCACAGAAATCTCGAAGACGCTGTTGCTGAAGGAAATTTCCGCGAAGATTTATATTACCGTTTGAATGTTATTCCTATTAAAATTCCGGCGCTCAAAGAACGCCGCGAAGATATTCCTCTGATGATTTCGTATTTCCTTTCTAAATTCGTAAGTGCGGATTTAAGAAACAATATTGAATTTGATGATGAGACTCTTGAACTCTTGATCAGCTACGATTGGCCAGGAAACGTTCGTGAGTTAGAAAACTTAATCGAAAGATTAGTTATCTTAAAAGGTGGAAGCTTAATTAAAGTAAGTGATCTTCCTGCAAAATTCTTGAAAACAACTCCACAGCATGTGGATTCATACAAGAGCTTAATCAATCTTCCAGAAGAAGGAGTAGATCTAAAGCAACTTCTTTCTGATATTGAAGACTCGCTTATTAACCAAGCACTTGAAGTAACTGGCGGAAATAAAAATCAAGCTTCTAAGCTTCTTTCAATGAACCGTACAACGTTGATTGAAAAAATGAAGAAGAAGGGATTCCTGCAGTTAAACTAAGTACTTAGGTCGTCCTAAGCATAATAGCTTTTCTCTATTAAAGTATAAAATCAATCAATTTCATTAGAATGGCGATCTCTGCGATACTAGCTATGTGTTGAGTTACTCAACTCATAATTATTTATCAAAGGGGATACTAATGGCCGCTACATTAATTAACACTAAAGTTCCAGACTTCAAAGTACAAGCTTATCACCACGACGATTTCAAAACTGTGACTCAAGCAGATCTACAAGGGAAATGGTCTATTTTCTTTTTCTACCCGGCAGATTTCACATTCGTATGTCCAACAGAACTTGGAGACATGGCAGACAAATATGCTACTTTCCAAAAGATGGGCGTTGAAGTTTATTCAGTAAGTACAGACACACACTTTGTTCACAAAGCGTGGCATGATGCTTCGGAAACAATCAAAAAAATTAAGTATCCAATGCTAGCAGATCCAACTGGACATCTCTCACGTGCTTTCGGTGTTCACATTGAAGAAGAAGGTCTCGCTTACAGAGGAACATTCTTAGTGAATCCAGAAGGACAAATTAAATTAGCAGAGATCAATGACAACGGAATCGGAAGAAACGCAGACGAGCTTCTAAGAAAAGTTCAGGCAGCTCAATTCATTGCTGCTCACCCGAACGAAGTATGTCCAGCTAAATGGACACCAGGTGGAGATACGTTAAAACCTGGTCTGGATCTTGTTGGTAAAATCTAAAAAATAAAAAGCCTGATGGACTGAAGAGAATTTTTCAGTCCATCACTTTTACTTTCGCACACACTAAGGGGAAATCTATGTTGGATCAAAATATAATCGAGCAATTAAAATCAGTTTTTTCGAAACTAGAGAACAAAGTAGAGTTGGTCTACGATCTAAGCGAACACGCAGATCAAAATCAGTTAATCGAAATGTTGGGAGAGATTGGTTCAACTTCAGATTATATCGACGTGAAGACATCGAAAAATTCTTCAGATGTTCCTCAATTTCATATTGAATATAAAGGAATGAAAAACGGAATTTCATTTAAAGGGATTCCAAGCGGACACGAGTTTACGTCGTTGATCCTTGCTATTTTAAACTCAGATGGAAAAGGTAAATTTCCAGACGTCGCGATTGTCGACAGAATTAAAAAACTAAAAGGGCCGGTTGAGCTGCGCACTTTTGTTTCACTTACTTGTGAAAACTGTCCGGATGTTATTCAGACATTAAACTTAATGGCAGTTGTTCACGGAAATTTTAAGCACCAGATGATTGATGGCGCTTACACTCAAGATGAAATTAAAGAACTTGGTATCCAAGGTGTTCCAAGTGTTATTCATAACGGAAAACTTATTTATTCTGGACGATTAAACTTAATCGATCTTCTCACAACATTGGAAAAAACTTTTGGTGTTGAAGAATCTAAAGAATCTGGAGTAAAGAAAGATCCAAACTTGGGAAAATTTGATGTCGTTGTTATTGGTGGCGGTCCAGCAGGTGCTTCAGCTGCGATTTACAGCGCGAGAAAAGGCTTAAAGACTGCGATTCTCGCTGAAAGAATCGGAGGACAAGTTCAAGAGACAAAAGGAATTGAAAATCTTATCGGGGTGAAATATACAGAAGGGCCGCAATTGGCAGCTCAATTAAATCAGCACATCGCTGAGTATCCGATTACTGTTCTTGAGCACCGTCGTGTGAGTAAAGTTGATGGTGATGTATTAAAAAAAGTTGAATTGGAAGGAGGCGAGTTTCTCACAAGCAAATCGATTATCGTAACGACAGGAGCGAAATGGAGGGAGCTTGGAATTCCAGGTGAGAAAGAATATATCGGTCGTGGAGTAGCCTTCTGTCCACACTGTGATGGCCCTTACTACAAAGGAAAAAAGATTGCTGTTGTTGGTGGTGGTAACTCTGGTGTTGAAGCGGCAATCGATCTCGCTGGTATCGTAAAAGAAGTTATTCTTTTTGAATTCATGGATCAATTAAAAGCAGATAAAGTTCTTGTAGATAAATTGAAATCACTTCCAAACGTTTCAATCGTAACAAATGCAAGAACAGCACAAATTATCGGTGACGGACAAAAAGTAGTCTCACTTGAATACGAGAATAGAAATACAAATGAAATAATGAAAGTTGATCTCGACGGAATTTTTGTTCAGATCGGACTTCTTCCGAACAGTGGATTCATCAAAGATGTTGTTGAGACAACTAAGTTTGGCGAGATCGTTGTCGACAACAAAGGAAGAACTTCAGCGAAAGGAATTTATGCTGCTGGAGACGTAACAACTGTACCATACAAACAAATAGTGATCGCAATGGGAGAAGGTGCTAAAGCGGCCTTAGCGGCCTTTGAAGATCAGATGATTGCGCACTGATACTGAGTGACTAAGCGACCTTTGTCTGAACTGCTTTCGGAAGTTCAATGACAAAGGTCGTATGTTCAACCTTTTTATCAAAGTAAAATTTCCCGTTGTGGCTTTCTACAATTCCTTTGGAGATGGAAAGACCGAGTCCAGTTCCTTTTCCAACTTCTTTCGTTGTAAAAAAAGGGAGCATGATTTTTTCGCTGATCTCATCCGGAATTTTATTTCCACTATCTGTAACGATTAATTTAATTTGATTATTGATATCGTAAGCACTGATTTCAATCCATTTATCATCGAGAAATTCAATTGCATCAACTGAATTGCTGATAAGGTTCATTAGAACTTGTGCGATTTGAATTTCCTGGCAATTAGCTTCTAAGTCTTCCGGCACACTCACTTTAAGAATGATTGAATTTGTTTTTAATTTTTCATGACAAAGTTCAAGTGTGCTAGAAACGATTTTAGCAATTGAAGTAGGGGCGTAAGGATCATTAAATGAATCGCGAGAAAAAGAACGGAGTCCTTTGATAATTTTAGCGATCCGATTTGTGGTCACAATAATTTTATCCAAGCTTTCATTGATCTTGGGATCGTTGGTCGTATTAGAGCGTTTCAAAATTTTAGCGTGTGAACCAATGATCGTAAGAGGATTGTTGATTTCGTGAGCAATTCCTCCGGCCATTTCACCGAGAGAAGAAAGTTTTGCTGATTGAATAGCCTGCTTTCTTTGTTCTTCAAGTTGTTCCATTGAATAAAAATAATTCACAAGGAAGTAGGCGAACATTCCAAGAACGAGAGCAACAATAATAAAGTGAATAGCAGCTTTAATTTTCCAGTTCGCAAGCAATTCATTGACTGAGAAACCTACGATAACGATAAGAGGATAGTCATTCATTTTTCTGACGGTGAGGAGTCGTTCAACTCCATCTACCTTTGAAGCACCTCTATAGGTCTTAGAATAGTCTGGCGATCTAGTGATGAAATCTACCAGAATATCTGGCATATTGTGTTTTTTTCCAACTAACTTTTGTGGAAGGGGCTTTCTTACGTAAAGATACTGGTCAGTGCCATAAAGAGCGATCATTCCATCATTTCCCACATTGAGGGTTGAAAGCATCTTGGAAAAAAATTCGATAGGAATTGTAGCAATGATAATTCCTCTAAACTTTCCGAAGTGATCGAGAAGAGGTCTTGCCAGGACGATAATCCATACACTGGCAGTTTTGCTGATAATTGGTTTTGAGATAACAAGTCTATTGGAAGGATTGTTTTTTATATCTTGAAAATATTCTCTGTCACGCAAATTAATTTGGGCAATTTTTCCGCTATCGTCAGAAATTAATTCACCTTCTTCATCATACACTTTAAAACTTAAAACTTCTGGCAGCCTTTTCTTGTGATCTCGAAGAAAATTATTGCTGAATTCAAGATTGCCTTTGTTAATGATATTGTCGTTATAAAAGAATTGAAGGTCTTGTAAAACGACATCGATACTTTTAAATGTACCTGCAATTTGTCCTTCCAAAACCTGAGACAAGTTACTCGTTTGAATTTCTGCTTTTTTAATTTCTCTGTTGTATGAAGTATAACTTTCGTAAACAAAACTCGAGACGATAAAAAAGCCAACAATAATTGAGGCGATAAAAATTCGAGAATTTTTAGATCGCGTAGCAATTTTTAAATGTCTTTTCCACTTTGAGATTTTACTCATATTCACTTATCGCCTAAGTTAATATTTGCTTAACAAAGTATATCTCAATTGAAGTTAAATTGAGGAAAGAAGAAAGGCTTAAACAAAAATCAGCTTATTACTATCGATAATCCTGAAGTTCTAAATGAAAAACATTGCTGGCACCACCGCTTCTTACATCACTTTCAAAGAAAAGTAGGCGCTTTTTAAGATCCTCGAATTGAGGGCCTTGAGCGGGGATTGGGTGAAGTTCTTTGGGGTCACTTGTCTCATCATAAAGCTCGTATTCAGGAATATCTAATTTTTTTCCAGAAATAAAGGTCCATGCAGAGTAAGTCATCTCAGCAAAACGTGCTCGTCTGTGAATGAGTTTATATGATTTATTTTTAATACTGTATTCATTGAAATCATTTCCTGTCATCTTTTGATAATCTCTTAGTTGGTCAAAAAGAGAATGGGGAGTGTCGACTTTAAGTGATGTTTCCCAGAGAGGAACTCTTACTGAAAAAACTTCATCTCTATTGGCCTCTGCTAAAATTCGACCAAAACTTTTGTAGACTACGCTTTTGCCATCGAGAGGATATTTTGGCAAAGAGATATGAAGAAGATCCAAAACGGTAGGTAACACATCTGTTCCGGAAACAAATCCTTCTTCAATAACAAGCGGTTTTGTTGAAGGAACATGAATGATAAGTGGAGTGTGAACCATTTCATCATGGATGTCAGTGTGAGCGATATATTTTCTTTCGCCCAATGTTTCTCCATGTTCTGATTGCAGAATCACGATTGAATTTTCGTAAAGATTATTGTCCTTGAGAATCTTGAGAATTTTTCTGACCTCATCATCGACGTAAGAAATGCCGTTATCATAAAGATCTAAAACATACTGCAGATCTTTTTCATTAACTTTTTTTGGAAATTTCCCTGTGACATATTTTTCAATTAAATGATTTTCAAAATTGCCGAAAACGAGATTAAAACGTTTTCCCTTTTCTCTCGGATCGTAGACATAACCATCGTAGTAATATTGCATGTTCGCAAAGTAGTGAATGCCTTTGAAAGCGCCACTATAATTTTCATCAGCGTACTTATTAGGCATTTGATAACCGTAAGGAGCATGAGCGCTTCCAAGAGCGAACCAAAGGAAGAGTGGTTGATTTTTATGTTGTCCAACAATGCTGGTGATTTTATCCCAATGAAGCTCTTGTGTTTTATTATCAATGAGCCGATTGCGACGAATTTTAAAAATATCAAAGGCCGGTTCAAATAGTTCTCTGAAATTATCGAGCACTTGAAATTCAGGAGAGTTTCCAAAGGCTCCTCGAAAATAACCGTGATCTTTAAGAATGTGCCCAAGAGTTAAAATTTTTTTCTCTTCTAAATCTTTCGGATGAATGCGATCAGGAAAAAGACCGGTGTGTACACTTCTCTCCGAAACAGGAGTGAGATAATCTGTTGAGTAGTAATTTTTGAAAAGCCAGGAAGTTTTCGCAAGTTCGTCAATATTGGGAGAAGTGTTGCGATTGTATCCGTAGATTCCTAAGTGATCTCTTCGTAAACTATCAATGCTTATGAGCACGACGTTGTATTTTACAGGTGAATTGGAGCTTTTAGTGCAGCCAATTCCGAGTGAAGAGGCAAGGAGAAGGCAAAAATAAACTTTGCCTAATCTCATTCACATTGTCCTTTATACACAGGCAAGCACTTAGTTGTTTCCTGCGGAGGAATAATTTTCATTCCGTTTAAGTGGTCCATTAATTGCGTTCGCAAAGTTTTGGCTTTAACGAGATTGTCGGCCACTAAATTTTTTTGTTCTTTGGGATCAGTATTAAGGTTGTAGAGTTCGTCACTGCCGTTTTCTAAAGTCATAATGTATTTCCATCCATCAGCAGTGCGAAGCGCTCTTTTATGAGTGAAGTTACGACAATCAGTTTCGCTGTAAACATCATGTTTCGGAATGGATTGACTAACTAAAGCAGGAGCAAGACTTGTTCCTCTGATTTGTTTTTTTAAAGCAGTATTGCTTGAATTTTTTGGAAGCACGTCTAAAACAGTTGGAAGAATATCCAGTGTACTTACTTGCTGAGTAATCTTCTTTTCAGTCATCGGCCATGGTGGAATGACAAGTAATGGAACATGGATGAGTTCATCGTAAAGAGTATGGCCGTGGTCAAAATGTCCATGCTCCATAAATTCAGTTCCATGATCAGAAAAAATAAAGACAAAAGAATTTTTCAAGAGTCCTTTTTTCTCCAGATCAGCATAAATTTTTTCTAGACGAGTATCGGCATCGAAAATTTTTGAATCATACCATGATCGCCAGAAGTTAATTTCTTTTGGAGAGAGGGTAATTGATTGATTAGCAAGACCCATTTCTCTGAACTTTGCTTGCTCTTCTGCAGTTCCTTTAAATGATGTCTGATCGTCTTCTGAATAAAATTTTCCTTTGAAGTCTTTGGGCAATTTGCTGTATTGGCCGTGGCAATCGTATCCGTGAATGAAAAGGAAAAAATGATCTTCCGGTTTTAAAGCATCAATCCATTTGTTTGCTTTGTTTTCACTATTCTCGATTCCTCCAAATGGAGTTTCGTCGGTGTATTCGTCAAATCCGGCATTGTAACCAATGACGGAAGAGAGACCAGAGTCTCCTGTGAATCCTCCGGTTTTATAACCGCGCTCTTTGAGAATTTGTGCAATCGTTTTTAGGTTGGGATTTGATTTAGTAAAGTTGCTTAATATCTTTTCTTCCTTCGTGAACTTCACGTAACGATTTGTCATTCCATGCTCAGAGGGAAAAGAAGAAGAGAAAATAGATAAGTAAGTAGGAACAGTCCAACTTGCAGGAGAAATTGTATTGCTGAAGAGAATTCCTTTTTGTGCAAGCGAATCGATAAAAGGTGTCGTCGGACGATCGTAACCTAGACTGTGTACGTGATTAGCCTGTAAAGCATCGAGAGCGATGAAAATGATATTATAATTTTTTCGCTCTAATTTTTTTGTCGTCACTGCAGCTGCATGTGAATTTAAAGAATATAAAAAAAATAACGTCAAAAAGGCGAATTGCTTCATTTTATCTCCGATGATGAAAATAAAATAATAACTGACAAAAAAAGTGGAGTCATTACTGAATTATTACAAAGAGGAAAGAAAGCGGCACTAAGCCGCTTCTTTTTTATCTTCTTCGCCTTGGATGACAATGTTCAGAGCAGTCGTATTTTTTCTAAGGGCCACAACTTGTGCCTGCAGTTGCTCAGCATAATCCGCAGTTTTTTGAGACATCTGTGTATTTTGTTGTCCAGTACTATCCAGTTCGGCAACCGCACTAGTTATTTCGCGAACACCAGTTGCTTGCTCATCACTTGCTGAAGCAATCTCACTAACCATTTCGTTTACTTTATTTACATTAACTACGATCTCATCAAAAATCTCACCGCAACGTTTTGCGATCTCAGCGCTGTGTTTTACTTTATCTTCACCGCTTAAAACAAGTTTGCTGACACGATTTTTTGATTTATCAATTGTATCTTTTACCGTTGTAATGCTTGTTCCGAGAAGATCGGAAATTTCTTTTGAAGAGTTACCACTCATTTGAGCAAGATTACCAACTTCTTCCGCAACAACAGCGAATCCTTTTCCTTGCTCACCAGCTCTTGCAGCTTCAACAGAAGCATTGAAAGAGAGGAGCTTTGTCTGGAAAACGATATCATTGATGACTTTTGTTTTATCACCGATTTCATTGATGATTTTTACGATGTCAGCGATCTCTTTATTGCTCTCGTCGATTTGTTTTACCATTTCAGCATTGCTTTCTGCAATTTCTTGAATTGAATAAATCATTTCGTTCAGAATTTTCTTTCCTTGTTCAACAGAGACCTGACTTTTCGATGAAATTGCCATTGAAGCTTTTGCGTTTTCAGCATTTCTAGAAATCATAGCACTTGTTTCTTCGATCGATGCAGATGTTTCTTGAAGAGCAGAAGCCTGTTGAGTTGTACAAGAAGAAAGACTTTCGCTTGCTTTACCGATGTTGATGGCAACTTCAGCAACCTTATCTGCTTCTTTGAAAAGATCAGCAGAAATGGCATTGATTTTTGCAGAGATCTTATTGGCATAAAACCAGCTCATCGAAAGAGTAAGTAGAGTAAGAACTCCAAAGCCAATAAGAACTTTGAGGCGAATTTCATTTACTTTCTCTTGAACGACGTCGAGATAAACTCCCGAGCCAACAACCCAATTAAGAGGTTTGAAAGCTTGTATATAGGAGATTTTTTCAATGGGAGGACCATCTTTTACTTTTTCAAATTTATAAGGAACGAATCCTCCTTCATCTTTTCCAATATATTTAATAAAATCTTTTACGTAATAACGATTGTCAGAATCGTGAGTGTCTATGCGACTTGTACCAACCATTTCAGGCTTTCTTCCGTGAGCAACATTGTATCCACGTTCATCATAAGCAAAAAAATAATCTGTTTTATTGTAACGAAGCTTACTGAAAAGTTTTTGGACTACGGCAGGAACATCTTTCTTGGCAATTTTTCCGGCATCTACATCTGATTGAATATTTTCCAGCATTCCCATAAGAATATCGACGCTGGTTTTTACTTCAGCTTTTCTTTGCTCAAGTAGATAATTTTCAAAAACAGGAAATACGTAGAAGAAGATACCTAACAAGAGAGGGGTTATTCCCAGAAAAACTAAAGAGATAAGTTTGAAGTTTAAACCCTTAAATCGTCCGTTCATTTCTTTTTACCCTTGCATGAGTCAGTAATGCTTAATAATCGGAAAAATGACTAAGCTTTCTTAATGAATTAAGACAAGAAAGAATAAAATTAAGTTTACCTAGATGTTGCCTAAATCGATCTGTTTTTATTCACCCTTTTTAATCGATTCACGGATAAAGAATTTTAAGACTTTATTTCTGTTAGCTCCACCAACCAGCGTTCTTAAATCTTCATGTAATCCTTGATCATAGATGAGGGCGTGCATTGTTCCCGGGCCTTCTTCGATTTGTTTCGTGATCTTGCTCATCGATTCAGAAGATTGTTTGAAGTTTGCAATTGATTGCGAAATGTTTTTGTCATTCAGATTACTCATGACCTTATTTGTGTTTGCCGTGAGATTTTCTAAGTTTTGAAGAATTTTATCGAGTCTGTTATTTTCAACAGAGGAAATAATTCTGTCGAATTTTGTAAGGATACTTCCAGCTGCAACCATGAGGTCTTCGCTCTTTGTGATGATGTGCTCAATCTGGCTAGATTCGTTTGTTGGAAGAATATCGTTTTCAACGATAGCTGGTGAGCCTTCTGTTCCGCCTGAGATTTCTAAGAATTTGTCTCCAAGAACACCTTGAGTTTTAAAGGCAAGGCCAGCATCTTTTTTAATCCACTCCTGATAGTCTGAATTAATTCCTAGAGTGATAATGAGTTTATCAACACTTTTAAATTTAATTGAAGAAACACTTCCGACTTTGATCCCACGCAATTGAACAGCGGCACCTTCCTTTAAGTTTTGTGCGCTCCCAACTTCCGTTTTGATATGAACTTTTCGAGAGAAAATTGAATTCTCCTTGTTGAGCATGAAGATCGTGACCATACATATTCCCAAAAGAATGGAGATGAAAACACCAGAGATAAGATAATTTTTTTTATCGTTAGGCTTGATCATAATTAATCCTTGGGATTCGTAATAAATTTTCTGACGATCGGATCTTCAGAATGTTGAAATTTTTGTGGAGTATCGTTAAAAATAATTTTTCCTTCATGAAGAACGACAATGCGATCACACAACATGATGGCAGAAGGAATATCGTGAGTGACAAAAATAGAAGCGAGACCTTTTTGTTTTAATTTTTGCATCAACGAAACGACATTCAAAGTATTGGCCGGATCAAGTCCGGCAGTCGGTTCGTCATAAAGTACAATTTCAGGATTTAAAATCATCGCACGTGCCATTCCCACGCGCTTTTGCATTCCTCCTGACAAATCGGAAGGCATGAGTTCTTGTTTTCCTTCAAGGTCGATCAGCTTCAACATCTCTGCGACCTTATCCTGAATTTGCTTGTAACTAAACTTCGTGTGCTCAAAGAGAGGGTAGGCGATATTTTCAAAGACATTGATTGAATCGAAAAGTGCTCCACTCTGGAATGAGTAAGAAATGCGAATGCGATACGGAGTTAATTTATTTTCCGGCAATTGATCAATGCGTTCACCGTGAAAAAGAATTTCACCTTCATCAATACGCTCTAATCCGATAACAGATCTGAGCAAAACAGATTTTCCCGTTCCTGAGCCGCCTAATAATCCAAGACTCTCTCCACGATGAAGAGTGAGGTTAATACCTCGGTGAATTTTATTTGTTCCGAAGGACTTATGAATGTTTTTTAATTCTAAAAGTGTTTCATTCATATTTTACGACCAAATGATCAGGAAAATTTTACTAATAAAAAAATCAGTAATCAGGATAAGGATCGATGCTGTTACTACAACCCATGTTGTAGTGACTCCAACGCCTTTTGTTCCGTCTTTTGTGTTGAGTCCTTTGTAACAAGCAAAAATGGTAATGATGCCTGCGAAGATCGCAGACTTCACAAGTCCCGACATGTAGTCATAAAACTTTACTGTTGAAAAAACTTTATAAAGATAGAAACCTGGAACAATATCAAATTCCATTCGGCAAACGATAAGTCCTCCCAAAATTCCTACTGCAAACGAAAGAGCAGAAAGAAGAGGAAGAGAAAGCACGAGTGACCAAAATCTTGGAACAACGAGCACGCGAACAGGGGATGTTCCAAGTGCGCGAATCGCATCTACTTGTTGAGTAACATTCATCGCGCCGAGTTCGGCTGCGATTCCTGAACCTACACGGCCGGCAACTAATAAAGATGTAAAGAGAGGTGCCATTTCGCGAGCGAGCGACAAAGAAACAACGGCAGGAACGTAAAGTGTTCCACCAAATTTTGCGAGTCCATATCCAAAGTTAAGAGTCATTACTAATCCCATTGTCAAACCAATGACGACAGTAATTGAGGTTGAACCAAAACCAATATGATTAATTTGCTCCATTAAGCGAGACAAATAAAAAGGCCCGGAGAAAGAGCAGCGAATCGTCTCAAAAAAGAGACCAAAAATTTCTCCGACAAAGATAAAAAATTCTTTGAGTCTTTCCGCTAAACGATGAAGTTTTAAGGTTACTAGATCAATCACTTGATAATAATCCTTTGCATGAAGTCTTTCATTGTTAATAAATCAGTTTCAATATTTTTCTTCGAAGTGGAAATGAGAACGTAATCATAGATGCAGTTATTTTTTTGAATCGTTATGATTTTAAAAAATCTTTCTACTCCATCGAGTTTTCCGCTCGCGAGAACTTCAGCAGCTTCCCGTTCCTGGTATGTAGAATTTTTCTTTTCAATTATTTTTAGATCCTCAATTCCCGTAAGAATAGAAGATGTAAGCGTATTGAGATTACTTCCTTCGTATTTTCTACAAGCACTGTTAAAAAGAAAAAATGAATTCGTGAGACGATTTTGAAGAGCGTAGTCAGAGCCTTCTGCGTTTACTTCTCTCCATGGACTTGGAACATTTTCTTCTAATTGATTATCGACTTGCTTACTTTTTTTGTACGGGCCATTCTCCGTGCTAGAGCATGCGGTGAAGAGAAGAGCGAGAATGATAAGAAATAATGTCTTCATAAACTCATCTAAAATAGTTGGTCTTTATGTATTTTCAGTCAGTTTTTTATAAACGTTTATCTTTATTAGAATGTCGTTCTAAATTATTGTAAACAGTGTAAAATTTCCACCTGTCATTAAAATGACAAGAAAACTTTGCCGCCGAGAAAAATTTTCCTTTAAAATTATCAAAAAACAGGTAAGCTAAGAACTGAGTCAACGAAGATCATTCAGGATGAATGTGTCTTTTATTAATGAGGCTCTCAAGGACAATTTTGATGCGAACAGGATGTTTCGTGGAAATGTGCCCAGTAAAAAAAATCTTCAAATTTTTGACGATTCTTTTTGTGTCACTCTTCATTTTGGAAAATATTTCCTTTGCGGATACTCTTATCGATCAAGAGAAGGCGACAACTTATCTTCGTTGGAATTTCTTCACTGGCCGCGATCAACTTCAATTTAATAAAAAAGGTAATAAGGTTGTTATCAGAACACTTAATGCCGAACTTTTTAATAATCTAAAAGCAGAACTTCTCGGTCTGAAAATTGATTCATCATATATTAAAGGTGTTTCTTATAAAGAGTCGGATGCAGACGCGGCTTCTGCCAATGCAATGGCGATTGAAGTTGAACTAAAAAGCGACAACGTTGAAATGTTCAGTTTCTACCGTGAAAGAGACAAAAAATACGTCGTGGATTTTTGGGTTGATGGTGATTCAGTTTCCCTCAATAAAGCGGCAGTTAAGAAAATTGATGATAACGGAGATCAGAAGGCCCTTACTCCTAAAGTAGAAGCGGAAGAGACTGAAGTTGTCGAAGCTCCGGTGAAAGCACCAGTGGTTGCAAAAGCTCCGAAAGCAAAAGTTGCTAAGGCGAAAGCCAAGAAAGAAGTTAAAAAAGAAACGGCTGATGAAAAGTTAGTTGAGAAAGTAAAAGAAGATAAAATCCTTTCAAGCCTAATCGTTGATCCAAACAAAATTTCAGCAAAATCAGAAAACGAATTAGCACAAGAAGAAGCTGATTCAAAAAAACCATACAGAGATTTTCGTTACGGTGCTACTTTCATTTGGGATTACGATCCAATCGCTCCAGCTTATAAAGAAGTCGTAAACATCCAGACAAAGATTCCAGAAATCTTTTTTCCAATTGCTAATCGCCAGTTCAAGAAGAGTGAAAAAGAAGCTCACATGCAGCTGACAATCAATCTTTACAGACAAAAGAAATGGGGATTGATGCACAAATCGATCAAGCTGTTCCAGGAAAAATACGGACAGATGGCAGAGTGGGAATTGATCGAGTTCATTAAAGCTAATGCTATTTTAAGAGAAAACATCGATACTCCGAATCCGGAATTATTTAAAACAGCCTTCTCAATGCTCTCAACTCTTGTTGAGAAGAGCGATAACTATGAATTGAAGAAAGCGATCTACAAATATCTTCTTACTTATTACATGCAGAAAGGAGAGCACTTAAAGACTCTTCAATTGGCAAAAAATTATTACGCAGGAACAAGAGACAGTTTTGATTTCGAAGAATCATCAATCCCCGCAGAAGCGATGTTGAACTCTCTTGCTAAGTTAGGACAAGTAGAAAAAATCCAGGAGCTTTCTCAAGAAAAAACGATGAAGAAAGTTCTTCCTGCTCAGTTGATGCTTGCTTACCAGTCGTTTGCTTATTTAAGAGTGGGCGATGTAAACAGCTTGATCAGCATGTACGAAAAAAATCGCGCAAGTTTAGCGAAGCCTATCGATCCAGTGATTATGTACAACACTGCTGAAGCTTACTTCCGTGTTGGACGTTATCCTGAAGCGATGGCACTTTACCAGGACTTCGTAAAAAATTACTCGCATGAATTTGTAGCAAGTAATGCTAATTTGAGAATCGCTCTTTGTTCAGACTTATTGGATAGAAACTACAGCGAGACACTGGATTTTTATAAACGTGCGATCGATCAATCAATCGACAGCAACGTAAGTTATGAAGCTCGTATTCGTTATGTCGCTTTCAGAAGCGTAAGAAAATATGTTCTTGATGATCGCGATCGTGAGATCAGAATTTTCTTGGAAACAGATAAAAATTCAAAAGTAACTCCGGATAAAAACCTCAATAAATTACTTCAACAAGTTCGCCTTCGCACACTCATCGTGGACGAAAAATATAAAGATGCACTTGCCTATCTTTCCCTTCTTCCAATGGTGACAATGCCTAAAATCGACGCCCGCGTTTTCGACGGCGACGGTGCGGAAATCATCTATGGAATTATTTCAGACCTCTATAAAAAATCAGAATACTCATTAGTGATCAAGACTTGGCAGACTTACAAAGACAAGTATGTAGACAAAGTTGCGCAAGACCCATTTATCAATTTTATTGTGGGCTCAAGCTATGTGAAACTTGGCCTTTATAAAGGCTTTGATGATGTTTATGCGAGTTTTGAGAAGCTAAAAGATACTCCGAATAGAACATTTCCAATTTGGGTTCCTCGCAATACTTCTCAAAAGGCGAGTGATCTTCTTTCTGAATTAGTTTTGATCAAAGATATCAAGCTTCAGAACTGGGATCTCGTACAAAAGAATATTGCTACATTTGAGAAGAGAATACCTAACTATAATAAAATGAATTACTATAAAGGTTTAGTTGCTTTTAACCAAAAAAACTATACCGACGCTGTCACACAATTTGAGAATTTTTTCTCTAAACAAGACCAGAGAATCATATATGATCCTTCTGACGTCGCGGAAATGATCCGGGCCTATACTGACTCCATCTACGAATTGGGTCAAACGGATAAATTCCTGAAAGTCAGTGAGGCGATACTGAATGACACCAGCAGCTTTGGCACGGACAATGCTTATATACAAAATGTCCGGGAAAGAATTGCCTATCTCGGTATCGAAATAGCCGCCGGAAAAAAGAAAGAAAATTATATGTTGTTTGAAAAGATGATTAATGATTTTAAAAAGGCCAACTCTAAATCAATTTACATAGGACGAGTGAATTATCTTTTAGGGCAGGCAATGATCAACAATCAAAAGATCAAAGAAGGGAGAGAAGTTTTTACAAGTTTGATGAACGACAAAGATACGTCGGAGTACATCAAAGAACTTGCGAAGAGCGAACTCAGTTTACTTAATTTGAAGGAAAAAACATTATAAATTAGCTTCGCAGGATGGAGGCAATTCGTATGACAGGAGGTCAGATGGAATCGATTAGAGTAGAACTTTTTGGAACTGATTCAAGAGTAGAGAAAGCTCTTGGCCAAGCAAGAAATTTATCAGTAAGTAAGGCAGCTGTACTGATCGTTGGCGAAAATGGTGTAGGTAAAAGAACTCTAGGTCGTTATATCCATGAAAATTCAGGACGCTCATCTCAAGCGTTTGAATTGGTAGATTGCTCACTTTCAGCTCAAGAAGTAGAAAACAGAATCCTTGGTCACAGAGACAATGCAACAGGAAGATTCAATAAAGGGATCCTTGAAGCAGCTAACAAAGGAACTGTCGTATTCGCTAACATCGATTGCCTCGATGAAGAATTCCAAAAAAGACTCCACAAAATTATCAACGAACTTGAAGATTACGATATCGACGTTCGTCTTATCGCAACTACTACTAAAAATCTTTCTAAACTAGTTGGTGCTGGAAGATTCTATCGCGGACTATACACAATCTTCGCTAACAATGCTGTTACAATTCCAGCTCTAAGAGAAAGACAAGAAGATCTTCAACGTCTTGCTCGCCACTTTATGGCAGAAGCTACTGGAACAGAAACTGAAACAGACATCGATAGCGTAGCTATGGATAGAATCACATCTCACTACTGGGCAAACAATATTCATGAACTAAAACAAGTTATCGCCAGCTCGGTAAATAACAATTCATCTCTTCTTGATGAATCAGCTTACGAAGTGAACACACAAAAATCAGTGAACTTCATGGGTGAAGATGATTCAGAAGGTGTAAGACTAATGTCGCTTAAAGATGCTGAAAAACTTCTTATCAAAAAAGCGCTTATCCACACTTCAGAGAACAGAACTCAAGCTGCAAAAATTCTTGGTGTTTCTATCAGAACACTTAGAAATAAAATTAACGAATATAGAACTGAAGGTTCTTCTTATTTTGTTAACTTAAGATAATTTTTTAGAGCGATCGGAGTAGAGTATGAATATTGATGACAAGACAACCCAAGCACTTGCCGCTTCATTGAAGTACCGTCAAATGCGACAGGAATTAATCGCATCCAATATCGCAAACGCTGAAACTCCTGGTTACAAAGCAAAGAAAATCGATTTCGAAGAAGCTTTGGCCCGCGCTCTTGATACTGATGAACAACAAACTTTAAAAACTGCCGACTCTAAACATTTCAATGTTGGAGGCGGCGGTTTTAATAATTTACAACCAGAGATTACAGAAGAATCAAATGGAATTGTAAGTCCTGACGGGAACACTGTAGATCGCGATCAGGAAATGGCAGACATGGCAGAAAATAAAATTATGTATGATGCCTCAGTTCAGTTATTGAACAAAAAATTAGGTCTGATGAAATATGCAGTTGGATCGGATCGTTAATAGGAGTTGAGAATGGATTTACTAACAAGTTTAAAAATTAGTTCTTCAGGACTCACGGCCAACAAAAAAAGAATGGCCGCAATTTCTTCTAACATCGCCAACGCGCAGACAACAAGAACTGCAGAGGGCGGAGCTTACCAACCAAAAGAAGTTGTATTTGGAAGTGAGCCGGCGAAAGAATCTTTCTCAGAAATCCTAAGCGGAGAAATGGGAGAGAATGCTCAAACTGTTATTGCAAAAGAAGTGCAGAACAGTAAGAAGCCGCCAATTTTAAAGTATGAACCAAACCATCCGGATGCAAATGCTGAAGGATATGTTGCTTATCCAAACATCAACACGATGGAAGAGATGGCAAATATGATCGAAGCTTCTCGTGCGTACGAAGCAAACATCAATGCGATGAACACGGCGAAAAGTATGGCAATGAAAGATTTAGAGATTGGTAAAAACTAACCCGACAAAATGCTCCAGTGGAGCATTTTGACTGGTGATGAAAAAATAAAAAGTTGACCTTCGAAATTTTGAGTTCGGGTTAGCGTTAAATAACAGAGGACTTTATGGCAATTGAAAATGTCGGTAACATGAACAAACTTCTTTCGGGCTACAATTCTCAGGATTGGATGAAGAGTGCTTCGATTGATCAGGCAACATTGCCTCAGTTCAATGAACTAGCAGCTAATCCACAAGTTGGAGTTAAACCACCTCAAAGCTTCAGTGAAATGCTGGCGACATCACTTGCTGACGTAAACAATATGCAAGTTGAAGCGAACAAGGCTATTGAGAAGCTCGCTTCAGGACAAACTAAAAATATTCACGAGACAATGCTTGCAGTAGAAAACGCTGAACTAGCTTTCAAGACAATGAACCAGGTTCGTATGAAAGTTATCGAAGCTTATAAAGAAATTATGCGTATGCAGATGTGATGATTGATTTCATAGGATGTGAAATTAAGTAATCAGGAGGATGGCCTTGCAAGATATATTAGAGAAAATTTTTAGAAACTTTAAGGAGTTCTTTAACGGACTCGATGCAACCAAAAAAATTGGTTTCATTATAGTTTCTTGTATGATTCTTGCTGCTATGACAGGAATTGTAGTGTGGGCTTCAAAGACTCGCTACGATACTTTGTATACTGATCTGAACAAAGAAGACGCAAGAAAAATTGCCATCCTACTTGAAGAAAAGAAAATTCCTTACCAAACATCAAATGACGGAAAAACAATTTCGATTCCAGAAGATCTGGTTGGAGTATGGAGACTTGAAATCGCGAAGCTGGGAACATCGTTCTCTGGAACTGTTGGTTACGAAGTTTTCGATAAACAATCTTTTGGGACGACTTCATTCGTTCAAAAAGTAAATAAACAGCGAGCTCTCGAAGGAGAGCTTGTTAAGACAATTATGTATATTCAGGGTGTGAAGCGCGCACGCGTTCACATTTCAATTCCAGAATCTTCTCCGTTCGTAGCTGAGAAGAAAGCTCCTTCTGCATCAGTTGTTCTTGAATTGAACAACGGAGTTTCATTAACTCCGGCAGAGATTAAAGGAATTGGATCTTTAGTCGCTTCATCTGTTGAAGAAATGAGACAAGAAAACGTAGTTATCTTGGATGACCGCGGAAAGAAACTTTCGGAAAACATCGGAGACGCGATGACGGCAACGACGGCAAACCGTCTTGCTCTTGAAGCGCAACTAAACCAAAAATATGAAAAACAAATTGAAGACATCTTAACTAAAGTTGTTGGAGACGGAAAAGTTGTTGCGAAAGTTACAGTAGATCTGGACTTCACTGAAGCTGTTTCAACTGAAACAAAATACGACAACGAAAACGCAGCTGTTCTTTCTGAAGTAAAGAACTCGCAAAACGTAAATGGTTCTCGTCCCTCACCACAAGGAATCGCTGGAGCTCAATCGAATCTTCCAGGTGAAGTTCCACAACCAGGTGTTGCTGAAACGAAGAACAACGTAACAAAAGAATTAACGACAAGAAACTTCAATGTTCCAACAACTGTCACTCAGTCGAGAAAACCATCTGCCAATGTAAAAGCAATTTCGGCAGCGGTTATGATCGATGGGAAGAGAATCGCAGTCATTGGAGAAGACGGACAACCGCAACTTGATAAGAACGGAAATCCTGTCATGAAGTATGTGAAGTGGACGGATGCAGAACTTGCAAACTTCTCTGAGATCGTAGCTTCAACTCTTGGAACAAGTGATAAGCGCGGAGACAAACTTGTTATTAAAAACATGGAATTTGCTCACGAAGATATGACAGTGGCAGATGCAATGTTAAAAGAACAAGCTAACCGCGAGTTGATCAGAAACATTGTAAAGTACCTTGCTGTAGGATTAACGATTTCATTGTTCTTCTTCCTGGTTGTTCGTCCGTTCATCCAATGGGTTACGGACAATACAATCGAAACAGTGGAAGACTTCTTACCTCGTACACTTGAAGAACTTGAAAAGGTTCAAGCAAATCAACGTTTACCTGGTCTAGAAGATGCGTTACCGCAAATTGAAGAGAAGTTGAACCCTGAGAAGATTGAAGGAAACATGCTTCGTGAAAAAATCATTGCTCTGGTTGAAAACAATCCAGGTAAAGCAGCCCAGATTATTCACGAGATGATCCACTCAAGTGAAAGTGATAAACAAATTGCTTAATAGATAAAAAGTAGAGGACAGGCCCATGCCAGCATTAGATGAAAACCAATTAGATCCCGACACAGAGTACTCGCTACTCTCTGGTCAAGACCGAGCAGGTTTACTTTTAAGTTCACTTGGGATGAACATTACTCAACTCATCTTTCAAAACATGAAAGACAACGATGTTAAGAGAATGATCAACGCAATGTCGAACGTAAAGCGTGCACCAATCTGGATGGTTAAACGTGTTCTCGAAGATTTCTATAAACAACTAAACGAAGAAAACGATCTACTCTTCGCAGAGAACCGTGGTCGCGATTTCATCATCAATACTCTTGGTGAAGACAGAGCGAAACAACTCCTTGGTCAGATCGTTGAAGTTGGTCAGACAAATACACTTGAATCACTTGAACTTGTCGATACAAGAACACTTTCAAACTTCTTGATCAACGAACACCCGCAAACAATTGCATTGATCGTTGCTCACTTAGCACCAGAAAGAAAAGTAGACGTTCTAAGAAGACTTCCAGAAGGTCTTCAGGCCGAAGTTGTCTTGAGAGTTGCGAACCTCGACTACGTTTCACCAGAACTTATTTCTCAATTGGATGACGTTCTTAAAACTGAACTTTCTACACTTGGTTCTATCGATACGAACCAACTTGGTGGTGTGGAGCCGATCGCAGATATGCTCAACCTTATGGATAAAAACACTGAGAAGAACATCATGTCTCGTGTTGAAGAAAAAGATCCAGAGTTGGCTGAAGAGATCAGAAAACTTATGTTTACTTTCGAAGACCTTATGTACGTGGACGACAAAGGTATTCAGAACCTTCTTCGCGAAGTGGACAATGGAAAGCTTGTTATTGCAATGAAGACGGCACCAGACGAAATCAAGCAAAAACTTTTCAAGAACATGTCGAATCGTGCAGCTACGTTGCTTAAAGAAGATCTTGAGGCTCTTGGACCTACTAAGCTTTCTGATGTTGAAAAAGCTCAAGCTGAAATGGTTCAAAAAGTTAAAGAACTTGAAGCTCAAGGTAAAGCGTTTATCGCTCGCGGCTCTGACGGTGATTCACTCGTTTAATAGCGAGTTAGAGGGAATATTGTATGGTAAAGCAAGTTTCGGAAGTACAGGAATACAAGTTTCATAACTTCACAGACGAAGAGATGGAAGCAGATAAGGTAACTCTTTTTGAGTTCAAACCACTCCTGACTTCAGCGCAGACCATTGGAAAACAAGAATTCCAAAAAATTATTAAAGATGAAAGAACGCACGCAAAGAATACTCAGTTCAAAGTTAATCCGATCGTTGAAAAATACAGAGGACTAAAAGATCAAGAAGAGCAAGAGTATCAAGACGCTGTTGAAAAAGAAGTAGCAAGACGTGTGTCTGAAATTCAGGACGAAGCTTTTAAAGCTGGTTTTGATGAAGGTGTTAATCAAGGTCGCGAAGAAATTTTTAATGAAATGAGAAGTGCAGTTGATGAGAAGTTGGAAAACTTTTCAATGATGATCACTGAAGTGTTAAAAACTCAGGAAGATATTTTATCTGCTCAGAAAAAGGAAATGTATCTCCTTTTGAGAAACCTTTCGAAGTGGATCGTTTTAAGAGAGCTGAAAGAAGACGGAACTTATATCGAACGTCTTTTAGAAAAACTTCTTTTGGAAACACAAGCTCGCCAAAATCTACTTATCCAGGTTAATTCAAATGACTTCTCAGGTATGCCTGAGGTTCTTTCTCACGTTCAAGCACGTTTAGGTGAATTGAAAAATGTTCGTATTGAAATTGATTCTGCTATTTCGAGCAGAGGAATTATCGTTGAATCAGACAACGGAATTATCAACGCAACGATGGAAGAACAATTCAAAAGTTTAGACAAATTATTTGAAGACGTATTAGTTGAATCGTAAAACTTCAAAAGGTGAATAGGGTACTATGGATAAAAATCTCGATTTAGTTTCTATTCACAAAAACTACGAATACTCTTCTCCTTATCAAAAAATTGGAAAAGTTTTTGCCAATAAAGGGATGGTTTTTGAAATAAACCTTTCTCGCGCACCAATCGGTTCGAACGTAGAATTCGTAACTGAATTCGGTGATAAATCTCTCGGGGAAGTTGTAGGGATCAATGGAACTCGTTGTATGGCGATGCCGTATGATGAACTTTCTGGAATCAACTCAGAGACTCGCGTTTATTTAAAAGATCTGACAACTACAATTAAAATTTCAGAAGCTATGCTTGGAAGAGTTATCGACTTCCAGGGAAATCCTATCGACGGAAAAGGACCGATTGAACCAATCAACGTAGAAGCGAGAAGCATTTACGGACAAGCATTGAATCCACTTGATCGTCCACCAATCAGAGAACCACTTGATACAGGAATTCACGCTATCAATTGTTTTATGACAGCGGGGAAAGGACAACGTTTTGCCATCATGGCCGGATCGGGGGTTGGTAAGTCTGTTACACTCGGTATGATTGCCGAAAATTCCAGCGCAGACATCAACGTCATCGCACTTATTGGTGAGCGTGGTCGCGAGGTTTTAGAATTCATTGAATCAGATCTTGGTCCGGAAGGATTAAAGAGATCTGTTGTTATCGTTGCGACGTCTGATACATCTGCCCTTATCAGAATGAAAGCAGCTTACGTAGCGACAACGATTGCAGAATATTTTAGAGATAAAAATCAGGATGTCCTTCTCATGATGGATTCGATCACGCGTTTTGCAATGGCGAATCGTGAGATTTCTCTTTCAGCAGGGGAGCCGCCGGGACAAAAAGGTTATACGCCTTCTGTATTTGCTCGTCTTCCAAAACTAATGGAGAGAGCGGGAACAAAAGCAGGAGCAGGATCAATCACCGGAGTTTATACCGTTCTCGTTGAAGGGGGCGATATGGATGAGCCGATTGCCGATGCGGTAAGAGCGATTGCCGACGGGCACATTGTTTTATCGCGTGAACTTGCTTCACGAAACCAATTTCCGGCGATTGATGTACTGGCTTCGCTATCCAGAGTTATGGGGAAGGTTGCTTCCCGCGAACATAAAATTGTAGCAAGTCACCTTCGCGATTTAATGGCCGCATACAAAGCGAACGAAGATTTGATCAACGTTGGTGCGTACGCAAGAGGATCAAACCCGAAAGTAGATAAGGCCCTTCTTATTTATGATGATCTGATGAGCTTATTAAAACAGAGTCAAGGGATGACAGAATTCCTTACAATTGAAACGCTTTACGATCGCATGGTAGACATTGCTCGTAAGGCAGAAAACATTAAGTAAAAATAACTTATGCAAAAATTTAAATTCAAACTCGATGCTGTTTTAAAAATGCGAGAGTTTAAAGAGAAAAAAATTAAGATCGAATTGGGAGAACTTCTCAAGGAGATCGGCGACGTAGAAGAGAAGATCGCTCTTGCCAATAAAGCGATTGATGAAACGTATGCTGCTCAAGAAACGTTCATGCAAGATCCTTCTGCAGGAAGAATGCTTCAGTTTTTTCCTTATTTCATTCAAGGGAAAAAAGAAGACATCAAAAATAAAGAAAACCTTCTTTGGGCCTTAAAGCGCAAGTACGATGCAAAAATCAAAGAACTTGCAGAAGCAAGAGGTGAAGTGAAGGTTATGGAAAATTTTAAAGATAAAAAGAAAATGGAATGGTCTAAAGAGCGCACGAAAAAAGAACAAGAAAATATCGATGAACTCTTGATGATTAGAAGACATGGGGCAAGTGAGTAAAATGAAAACGGCATTACTGGTAACTCTTTTAACGTTTAGCTCTGCAATGACATTTGCAGCGAATGCTCCTGCTAAAAAAGCTGAAGCACCAGCTGCTGGTCCTGTAAAACGTTTATATACAGAAGAAGAATTTCAAAAAGCAGCGATGGCCGAAGCTGAAAAAATGATGAAGAAAGCGGGAAGTGGTCACCTTGTCGATTTTTCAAAAGAGCTTTTACAAAAAGAGGAAACTCTTAAAGTTCGCGAACTCAATCTTCAAAAACAAGAAGAGCAATTAAAAATTAATTCAGCTGAATTCAAGAAAAAACTTGTTGAGTTTGAAGACTCACAAAAAAAATTCTTGGGTTGTATTGATTCTCAAAATGAGAAACAACAAAAGCGCATTAGCCAGATGGTAGAAGTTATCTCTGGGATGAAACCACAAAATGCAGCAGACGTTCTTGCTGTTCAAGATCCGGATCTTTCTGTAAGAATTCTTGGACAACTTGAAGCGCAGAAAGCATCGAAGATTTTTAATTTGATGGATAAAGAAGTTTCGGCGAAGCTTCAGCGTCAATTTCTTCAGATGAAAAAATAGCTCGAAAAAAGGCTCCAGTGGAGCATAAGAGTTCGAGCTATCCTTCTTCCCATATTCCTTCAGATACACTCCGAGTCGTTCATTTAGATTTCAACGAGAGTAGATTAATCTTGCTGAACCAGCAGGGAGAATCGAAATGGAAAATAAACAACACATCATTCGCTTTCATCAAGTCGGTGGACCTGAAGTTTTAAAATTTGAAGAACTTCCCCTTACTGCTCCCAAAGAAAATGAAATTCAGATTCTCCATAAAGCAATTGGTGTCAATTTCGTCGATACATATTATCGCTCAGGCCTTTATCCAACGACTTTACCATCGGGAACAGGCTCAGAAGCAGCAGGTGTTGTTGAAGCTGTAGGATCGAATGTAAAACATTTTAAAGTAGGTGATAGAGTCGCCTATGCTCAAGGCCCGCTCGGGGCTTACGCTGATAGAAGAAATGTTCCCGCAAATGTTGTTGTGAAAATTCCCGATAACGTAAGTTTTGAAAGTGCAGCGGCCGTGATGTTAAAAGGTCTCACTGTTTATTATCTCTTCAAAGATATTTTTCCTTTAAAAAAAGAGGACGAAATTTTATTTCATGCAGCTGCTGGTGGTGTAGGACTCATCGCTTGTCAGTGGGCAAAACACATTGGAGCAAAACTCATCGGTACTGTAAGTTCAGATGAAAAAAATAAAATCGCCAGAGAACACGGCGCTTGGGAAATCATCAATTACAAAACAGAAAATCTTCCAGAGAGAATTTTAGAAATCACGAAGGGAGCAAAAGTCCCTGTCGTCTTCGATGGAGTGGGAAAATCCACTTGGGAATGGTCTCTCGATTGTCTTCGCCCGAGAGGGCTCATGGTGAGTTTCGGAAATGCTTCCGGCCCTGTGACGGGAATAAATCTCGCAACACTCACACAGAAAGGATCGTTGTTTGTCACTCGTCCGAGCCTCGGTCACTACATGGATACGCCTGAGAAATTGCAAAAAGCTTCTGATGAATTATTCGATCTCGTCGGAAAAGGAATTATCAAAACTGATGAGATAAAAACTTTTAAATTGAGTGAAGCAGCTCAGGCCCATAATGAATTGAATGACCGCTCCAGAGTAGGATCACTCCTTCTGATCCCTTAATGCAGGCAATATTTTCCCTTTAAAGTTTTTCACTCGGTCAAAACTGGAATTTTCTTCCAACCAAAAAAGTCATTTTGGAGAAAGGCAAATTTGAGATAAACTGAGAAGAGCACGCAAGGCATTATGCTTTGTTTGATAGGAAAATATGCAAGGATTGCCAGTACAACAAAAAACTCTCGCCTCTCAGGGGAACGTAAAGTCTCCAGGGATTGTTGAAGGTAAATCAGCTGTAAAAGCTGATGGTGTTGCACACTCATCTGGTGCACACGTTGAAGCAGCGAAAGGAGAGAAGGGAGAATTCTCATCTCTGTTCGCAAGCATGACGGGTAAAGAAGCAACAAAAGAAGCAGGAAAGAATCCAGAAAAAGCTTCACAAGTAAAATCAGAGACAGGAGAGACTCTAAAAAATCTTCTAGCAGATAAAAATGCAGAAAAGTCTGAAGCGAAAGTTGCAGTTGATCCAAAACTAGCTCAAGCAACTCTTGCAGCATCTGTAGCTCAACAAGGGCAAACAAAAGCAACAGAAGGTAATGCTAAAGCTGCTACTCCGAAAATGGAGCAGGCGATTGCTAAAACATCGAACAATCTCGATCAGCTTCTCAATTCACTAAAGGGAACAGAAGACGCTGAAGAATCTTCAGAAGCAGCTGGTTCAAAATTAAATACACTTCAAAATATGCGCTCGATTAAAAATGGTGAGCCTGTAAAAGGCGAACTAAAAACTGAAACTCCATTAGAGTTTTTAGTAAAAGGCGCTAAAGAAAAAAATCTTTCAGAGAACGCTCAACAATCGACAACTGAAGCTCAAACTAAAAAAGTTGTGACAGGTGAAGACTATCTGAAGAATATGCAGGCAGCCGAAAAAAATACAGAGAAGAGACCAGCTCTTGCCGTAATCAACGGACAAAAAGATGAAATGGCCCTTCCAAAAATGATGAATCAAAATGCGAGAGCAATGTACGGTCAGGGATCAAACCTGATGAATGACTCTCTTATCAAGAATACAAAAGATCTTGTGAATAAAGATGTGAAGAAACCAAAATCAATTTCTGGTATCGATGAACTTCAGACAAAAGATACAAAAGTTGGAGCTGAGCTAGCGAGCGTTCGCCAGGAAGCTATTCCAGCAGTACAAAATGGTAAAGACAATCATTCGCAACAAGATATGAAAGCGAGTGCTAATCAAAAAGTTTTAGATCTCTCACATATCAATACATCGAACACAACTGAGATCATCAAAAAGATTTCTGATTATGTTGAACAAAACAACGTAGCTGGAAAACAAAGTTTAGATTTAACAGTGAAGCACGAATCACTTGGAGAATTTAAAATTCAGGTAAGTAAAATGCCTGAGTCGATGAATAGAGGTCTGAACCAGATTGATATGCAAATTACAACTTCAAGCAAAGAAGGACACGACTTCTTTGTGAAGAACGAAGTAAGCTTAATGAAAAATTTAAATCAGGCAGGAGTTAATCTTTCTGACCTGAGAATTGTTTCTAGTATGAGTGAATCAACTCCATTTGGACAATCTGATTCACGTCAATCAAGTTCTTTCTCTCAAGGACAAGATGGTTCAAAACAATATATGAGTTTTGAATCGAATAACTTCTCATCAGACGGTGGTTCTGAAAGAAGAAAACAACTTTGGAATGAATACCAAGAACGTTACGGAGCGTAATCCATGCCAATGATTGGTAAGGCCGGATTCGAAAATAAAAGTAAGTTTGCAGACATCACGATGAAGAAAGCTGAGATCGTTGATGGGCAACCGGTTGATGCAAAAATCGGGGACGAACTTAATAAAATTTCTGGTGTAAAACCGGAAGCTCGTTTCGTTGATAGAAAAACTCACGAAACTCTAGGTCCTGATGGGTTCATGAAACTTCTTGCACATCAATTAAAAAACCAGGATCCAATGAAGCCAATGGATCAAAAAGATTTCTCGTCAAACCTAGCTCAGTTCTCGCAATTAGAGCAGTTGACATCAATGAATAAAAAATTCGATCGTCTTTCAGAAAATAACAACAACGAAAAAAGATTCCAAGGCGCAAGCTTCTTAGGAAAGAAAGTTGTGACAGCTGGTACGACGATTGATTATCAAGGTGACGGTAAAGATGCTGACCTTCCATTCTATATGGAAAAAGCAGCGAAGAATGTTATCGTTCACATCTACGACAGTAAAAACCAGATGATTGGTAAAATCGAAAGAGAAGATCTTGGTAAAGGCCAGAACAATATTAAGTGGGATGGTGTTGGTCTTGACGGACAAATTGCTCCGAAAGAATCCTATCATTTCGACGTTGTTGCTTTCGATAAAGACAATCAAAAATTTCTTGGACAAACTCGTGCTGAAGGTACGGTTACTGGTGTACGTTTTGAGAATGGAGAAACAATTCTCGACGTAGCAGGTGGAAAGAAAGTATTCTTAAAAGACGTTGAAAGTTTTGCGCTTCCTGAAAAAGAGGCAGCAGCGGCAACAACAAATTCTGATGAGAGTAAAAAAGTTCCTGCATTGCAAAAGCAAGCAACGAATGCTTATAATCAAATAGAGAACCAAATTAATAATTAACGAAAAAGTTAAGTAAGAGTTTAAGAAAAAAATAAATGGCAAACCAAAAGATTAACAACATTCTTATTCCAAACGTCTCGACGATTCCGTCGAAGAAGAACGTTGATCAATCGAACAAGCTTGGCCAAGGTGAAACGAGCGAGTTTAAAAATTTACTCGACACCACACTTGATAATTCTTCAGAACAATCAGAAATTTCTCAGCAGCCAAAAGGCTTACATCTTTCAACTCACGCAATGAGAAGACTTCAGGAAAGAAATCTTTCTCTGGATAAAGAAGAGTATGCAAAACTGCAAACAGCAATCGATAAATTAAAAACGAAAGGTGGGCAAGACTCACTAGTGATCACTGGCAAAGCGGCGTATATAGTTGACGTGCCAAAAAATACGATCGTAACAGCAATTGATAAAGACAGTATAGGAGAGAATGTTTTCACGAAAATAGATTCGACAATATTAATGAATTAACAATTTAAAAAATTTTCAATCGAAACAGGTTGGTCCTTTCCGGAAACCCAAGTTTTTTGTCTGTAGTACATAAAACATCGATTGAAAAAAATTTGGTCTAGGAGGGACAAAATGGGTATTCTTCGTTCATTCACTATCGGTGTTTCAGGTCTAAATGCAACTGGACAAGGTATGGGGGTCATTGGTGATAACATCGCCAACTCTGGTACAAACGGTTTCAAATCATCAAGAGCAGAATTTCAAGACGTACTCGCTGTTTCATTAAAAGGTATCGAAGGTGGAGATCAATTCGGTGCTGGTACGAAACTAGGCCACATTAAACCAATCATGACCCAAGGGGATATCACGAGAACTGAATCAGTAACAGATCTAGCTGTTTCTGGTGACGGTTTCTTTACGATCGATGCTCCAGCTGGAAGATCTTATACACGTGATGGTTCATTCCACTTTGATAAAGACGGACAATTAACAACTATGGACGGATACAAAGTTCTTGGTTTTGGTTTCGATGAAAAAGGCGGAATCGTAAACAAGCTTGATCCAATTAAATTAGGTAGAACAACAATTCCTGCGAAAGCGACAAAAGAATTGAACCTGATGATGAACTTGGATTCACGTGCTAACAAAATGGAATTCAACATCGAACAACCAGAGAAAACTTCGAACTTCTCTAACTCAATGACTGTTTACGATAACGTTGGTACAGCAAGAACAGTAACTGTTTACTACAACAAAACAGATAACAACCAATGGGAATACCACGTTGCTGCTGACGGAAAAGATGTTGAAGGCGGAAAAGCAGATACAATGTACGAACAAGCATCTGGTAAATTGATTTTCAATGACAAAGGTCAGTTGCAAGAAAGAGTTGAAGGAAAAAATTCATTCAACTTCAATAAAGGTGCAGCGAAAGATCAGAAAATCAATCTTGCTTGGGGACAATCGCTTAAAGACGGTGGTACAGGCCTTGATGCTACAACTCAATACGGATCTGATTCAGCGATTTCTCGCGGAACTCAAGATGGTTCAACTGCTGCTACATTAACGTCTCTTTCATTCAACGATAAAGGGATTTTAACTGCGGTTTACAACAACGGTGAATCAAAAGATATCGCGCAAATCTCAATCGCGAAATTTGAAAACAACGAAGGTCTATTCAAAATCGGAAAGAACTTGTTCAAAGACTCAAAAGCTTCTGGACAACCAACTTTCGGTAGACCAGGTGATTCAGGACGTGGGGAAGTTCTTTCGAAGTCTATCGAGCTTTCTAACGTTGATATCGCTAACGAATTCGTAAACCTGATGACTGCTCAACGTAACTTCCAGGCAAACGCGAAGACGTTAACAACTGCAGATCAAATGTTACAAGAAGTTCTTCAAATTAAGAGATAATTTTCTTAAACTAATAGAAAGGGCCTTCGGGCCCTTTCTTAGTTTCAGGCGGGGAAAAATGAATCGTACACTTTCACTAATTGGTCTCATCTTTTTACTGGCATCAAGTTCAGCTTTTGCGAGAACGCAAAGAAAGCCAACGAGTATTGATCAGGGAGGACTCGATCTTCTCAGCGAATCAAAACTTATTATCGATCTCGTTTCAACGAGAGAGTTAAGTGGTGACACTTGTGAAAAAGAATTGGGAACATTGATTAGTGATTATCAATTGCTCGCGCCTCAGAATTTAGATTTAGCTCTTCTCAAATCAGACGGACAAAAAATTCTGGATGAAAGTTTCAGAGCGAGATTGTCTCTCCACTCTGTTCTGGGAATTCTACCGGAAAATTGCCGTGTGAAATTAAAAGAATTAAATCTTCTCATTCGCGCGAGTGAAGATTATGTCGGCGTTCATTATTACGCCGATCAACAGCTCTCTGCTGATTCAATTAAATTCCCCGAAGAACCAGCTCCCATTTACGAACCTTCTGCTTATCACCCATACCATGTAGGAAATGGAATTAAGCCTGATCAAAAATTTGAATTTAAAAACGGTGATATCATGATCACCAAAGGTGTGAGTTTTGTTTCGAGTACGATTTCAGAAATCGCTCATCCAAGATCGCTTTTCAGTCACATCGTGTTTGTTCACGTAGATAAAAATACAAAAGAAGTGACGACGCTTGAATCTTACGTTGGAAAGGGCGTAGGGATTTATCCGATTGAGGACGCTCTTAAAAATGAAAACGCACGCATTCTTGTTTTGAGAGCGAAAGACTCTGAACTTGCAGGCAAAGCTGCGGACTACATGTACGACAAAGTTGTCGCGCTTAAAAAGAAAGGCAAGTTCATTCCTTACGATTACAACTTGGATTTTACAGATAACACAAAACTTTCTTGCGAAGAAGTTGCGTTCGATGCTTTCAAACAAGTGTCGGATGGAAAAGTGATTCTTCCGGAAACGATGTCACAAATTACAATGGAAGATGCAAGTTTCTTAAAACGTATTGGTATCAAGAAAGGAGCAATGATGGTTCCTGCCGATATGGAAACAGACTCGCGTTTTGATATTGCTCTCGACTGGACTGATTATCGTTTAATGCGCGATTCATGGAGAAAGGATGCTGTCCTCGGAGAAATGTTCAGATGGATCGTTGAACGCGATTATAAAATCCATGAGAACTTAACTTCAGTTGCAGCGAAAGCTATCTGGTCAACTCGTTATGTTCCAGGATTGTGGGGAATGCTTTCAAAAGTTTCCGGCATTCCAAAAGATTTCACAAAAGATGTTCCTTCAATCACCATTTCAACGATGGCGAGTTTAAAAACAATCGGAGGATTAATGCTTCCGGAAGTAGTGAAAGCAGATCAGGATTATTTCGAAAAAAATGGAAAGTGGATGTCGACAGAAATGCTTCGTGATTCACTGGAAAAGTATCGAGAGAGCGAACCAAAAAATCTTCGTAAAGTATTCAGAGAACGTTAACAGTTGGCGGTCATCGGTTGGCAGTTTACAGTCAACTGTTAACGGCCAACAGCCAACAGAAAACAAAAAAAGCCCGCATTAAGCGGGCTTTTTTATTTTAATCTTCTTTATATTTATCGTGTCCTTCTTTCTTCGTAGTATTAATTTTCTGAAGAAGAGCGAGTGCCGCTGCATTGTCGTTGTTCTTTAATGCTGTTTCAAGATCAGTAAGGTTTTTAATTTCAGTATCCATAAGAGATTGGAAATCACCAAGAGTGCTTGCGTTTACTGTTGAAGGAACTTGAGTCTTTCCTGTTTTAAAAGCAGCAATCATTTTTTCTACAAGAACGATATTGTCTGCATTTTTAGATGAATCGTTGATTGTCGCAGAAATTTGCTTAAAACTTGAACCGATAAGTTTCATGCTGTCTTTAAGGTCTGCAGCTGATGCGATTGAAAGTGAGAATGCGAAAGTAAGAGCTAAAGTAAGTAGTTTCATAAATAAATCTCCTCAGATTTACCAGGTCGATTGATGACGGAACTATACGAGGCGCGAAGCTGCTTGGCCACTTAGACAATCTTTGAAAAATGACGGGATTTGATTACATTTTTGTAGGGTTGAGAACGAAGACGAGCTAACTAGTTAGAATCCCCATCGCTCCCGATAGCTTCCACTGGGCAAGCTTCGAGAGCGCTAAGGCATTCTTCAATTTCTTTTGCGTTTTTAGGTTGTAATTTAACGAACGCGTGGCCGTCAGTATCGTTCATGGCAAAGAAGTTGGGAGCTTCAACTACGCATGCATCGCAAGCGATACATTGATCATCAACGTAGAATTGTCCTACAACATTTTCGTTCCATTTCGATTTTTTGTCGGCCATCGTAAATCCTTATTTGGCGAACTCTTAAAACTAACTAGTAAAAATGCTCCACTGGAGCATTTTTTCGCCAAATTACTCTTGAATCATGTTCGAGTAAATTTTAACTTTTGTTTCTTCTTCAAGTTTCTTTAAAACTTGTTCCATCATTTTTCTAGAAAGAGCATTTTTTAATCCGGCATTGTCGCTAGCGACTTTTGCTTGCTCATTCAGATCTTTTGCAACAGCTCCTGGAGATGTTTTGATCATGACGATTGTTCCGCCATCATCAAACAGGTGAACTTGTGACTTAGTCAAATCTCCAGAGAAAAGTTCTTTCATATTTTCAGCTGTGAGGTTCGCTCCTGTTGATACACCATCAAGACGGTTTACAGAACCTTTAGCGTACTGAAGTTTGTATTTTTCAGAAATCGCTTTTACTTCTTTCTCGTTTCCAGCTTCAAGTGCTTTGCGAAGACTGTTTGAGATATCTACAGTTAGTTTTTTGATATCTTCAACTTTGTCTTTTTGAATAAGTTCTTTCGCAAATTTTTCTTTGTACTCAGCTAGAGTAGCTGTGTGCCCTTCAGTTTTCTTCTCAACAAGCAACAGGTGGTAACCAAATTGTGTTTTAATTGGAGCTGAAATTGTTCCAGGTTTTTGCTCGAAAGCTACTTTATCGAATTCCGGAACCATTCTTCCTCTACCAAAAGAACCAAGGTCTCCGCCTTTTCCTTTTCCAGATGGATCTTCAGTGTATTTATCTGCCATCTTCGCAAAGTTTGCAGGTGTCACTTCTTTTGCGATTTTTTCGATTTCTGCTTTTACTTTCGCTTCGTCTTTTCCTTCTGTCGTTAAAAGAATGTGACGAGCTTTTACTTCTTCTGGTTTATCCAGGCTAGCTTTTCTTTCTGTGAACATTGATTCCAGACGTTTTTCATTTGTTGGAACAGCAAGGAACTTAGCAAGTTCAGCTGGAGTCACTTCAATAAAATTTCTTAATCCGTTTTTTGAAATCTGGATGATTTCTGCATTTAATTTTTCATCGCGGATTTTTTGCAGATCGTTCAGGTAGCCTTTTGAAAGAGGGAAGTTCTGAACGAGAGTCTGAGTGCTTTTCATTTTAATCTGATTAACAACGTCAGCTTCGAACTCGCTTGGAGTTAAACGGTTTGCAGCAAGAAGGCCTTTGTAACGAGTAATATCGAACTGGCCATTCGTTAAGAAATACGGAAGCGATTTAATTTCGTCTTTTACTTCTTCTTCGGCCGGGTATGCGCCAAGATCTGTCGCAAACGTCACCATAAGCTTTCTTTGGATAAGATTTCTCAATGTGTTTTGCTTGATTCCCATTTGTTCGATTTGTTTTGCGTTCAAATCAGAACCAGTGATTTGTTTATAGAATTCAATCTGACGTTTGTATTCTTGTTCATATTCTTCAGGTTTAATCGGAAGATCCCCAACCTTTCCAATTGCATTCGGAGAACCCGCTTGCATTGACTGGTAGCCAGTAAACATAAATGAGAGAACGATGATCCCGATTAAGAGAGTGACGAAAATACTCGTCGTTTTGTTTTGGGTAAATTCCGACATGTGTACAATCCTTCGTTGCGAGTAAAAAATTTAAAATATTGTATCGGTAAAAAAGTAAGTTCGCAAAGGTTATTGGCTTTTTAGAAGAGATTGCTTAAGCTTTAGAAGAATAATTATTTCAAAAACTTTTACGGAGTAAAGATTGAGGCTGTCTGATTCAGAAGAGAGACGAACCAAGATCGTGATCAACAGCATAATCCTTGTGATTGCCCTGTATGGGATGTCGCAGCGAGATTATGTCTTTCAGAAAACATCGATTGCAGAAAGAGTCATTATTGATCTCATGGCACCCGTTCAAAACGTTGTTACATCAATGCAGAGAGGAGTTTCTTCTTACGTTGAACACTACGTTGCGAACTTAAATGCCAGCAAAGAAAATGTGGTCCTGAAAGGGAAGATGGCAGATCTACAAAATGAACTTTTTAGTTATCAGGAAGCGATCAAGGAAAGTGATCGCCTTCGCGAATTAATTAAATATGGCGATCAGATCGATCGCAAGAAAATCGTAGCGAGAGTTGTTTCGTGGGATTCGGCCGATGATTACAAAGTCGTGCGTATTAACCGCGGATTAAAAGACGGTGTTCGTCTGCAATCAGTAGTAACGAGCGCTGAAGGACTTGTTGGATACGTTTATCGACTGACAGATCATTTCGCCGACGTTATCACGATTCTCGATGCAAATAATCGCGTAGACGGTGTTGTTGAACGACTTCGTTCACACGGTATCGTCGAAGGATACAGCCGCAATCGTTGTATTATGAAATACGTGAACAGAACTGAGCCGATTATTTTGAACGACCTCGTTCTCACTGCGGGATTAGGAAACGTTTATCCGAAAGGACTTAAAATTGGATATATCTCGCGCATCGAACGCGAAAGTTACGGGATCACTCAGCACGTAGAAATCACTCCATTGGTAAATTTCTCGAAACTCGAAGAAGTTCTCGTTCTTGTTTATGAACAAGAAGAGCACAAGCAGTTAGAGTGGAAGGCCCTTGAAGAGCAACTCAACAGCAGCGAGGTTAAACGATGAAAACTAATTTAAAAGACATCGTCTTTCCATTAATTAAAACTCTCATTCTTCTTTTTATTCTGGAAATTATCACGACTGCGATTTTCCCAATGATCGGTCTGTTAAATTTCCGCGTTCCTTTTAATATTCTTTTAGTACTTTTTCTGGGGCTTCGTCTTGAAACTCCGTATCTCGCGATCCTCATTATGGTCGTGCAATACTTTCACTCATTCTTCTCGGTTGAAGGATGGGAGATGGGAACAGTTACCGGTATCGTTATCTGTGTTGTCGTTTCTTACGTAAGAGAAATGATCCACTTCTCTTCATGGGGAATGACGATTTTGATTACTCAAGTGTTTCAACTATTATGGTTTTTCGTGCAATCGATTCTCATTTATATTCAACTTGGAAACCTCGATTATATTTTCGATAAAGGATGGCGCTTCTTACCTCAGAGTGTGATTATTTCTCTGTTGTCTCCGCTTTTCTTTTACTTGTTGAACAGAATTTGGAATATCGACGACCGCGGTATGCTAGGAGATAAGATCTAATGTTTGGTGAAGACGACCTCGTCAAATCCCACCAGGAACGAGCTGATATCATTCTCAATATCATCGTAGTTTGTTTTGCGGTTTTACTCGCAAGACTTTGGTATTTGCAAATTTATCACGGAAAAATGTTTTTCAATTACTCGCTGGAAAACCGTCTGAGAAAAGACGTTGTTCGCGCTCCACGCGGAATGATTTTCAGCCGTAACAATGTTCTTCTTACTCACAACGTTCCTCGTTTTGATGCCATCATCACTCCTCAATATTTGGAAGGTGACGATGAAACGATTCCTTATCTTGCAAAAATTCTCGAGTTGACTCCGGATGCGATTACAAAAACTCTAAAGAAGTATCAGGGACAAGCAAAATATTTGCCTGTTGTTGTTAAGAAAAATATTTCGAGAAGAGAAGTAGCGATCATTGAAACTGAATCGTCAAAACTTCCAGGTGTTTCTGTTGAAACATTTATCTCTCGCGAATACACGGATAAAGATACTGGAGCTCACTTACTCGGGTACATTTCAGAAATTTCTCAGGAAAAACTTCCACGTTTTCGTGAAAGAGACAAATACGATTACAAGCAAGGAGATTTCATCGGACAAGGTGGGATCGAGCAACAATATGATTTAGAAATTCGCGGAGTCGATGGATATCAATTCATGGAAGTTGATGCCAGAGGACGCGCAAGAAGACACGTGACGAGCGATGATCTTTATTCTGGAATTGATAACAAACCAGCTGAGCCAGGGAAAAACGTTCGTCTCACAATCGATCGCGACGTTCAACTTGCGGGTTATCATGCACTCGACGGAAGAGATGGTGCAGCTGTTGCAATTGACGTAGAAACTGGTGAAGTTATCGCCATGGTTTCTCGTCCTGCGTATGATCCAGCAAACTTCTCAACTGGATTAACATCGAACTATTGGGGACAACTTGTAATGGATGAAAAACGTCCATTGCGTGACCGTACAATTCAAGAACACTATAACCCAGGATCTACATTTAAACCGCTCACAGCGATTGCTGCTCTTGAAGAGGGAATCGTTGATGAAAATACAAAAGTTGTTTGTACTGGTGGATTTAGAATGGGGGGACGCGTGTTCCACTGTTGGAAAAAAGAAGGACACGGTGTTGTTGATGCTGTTCGCGCGCTAAAAGAATCATGTGATGTTTATTTCTATAGTATCGGGATGAAAATCGATATTGATGTTATCTATAAATACGCAACTCTATTTGGTATGGGACAACGTTCAGGAATTATTCTTCCGCGTGAAACATCTGGTTTGATTCCAAACAAAGATTGGAAGTTAAAACGCACTGGTGTCGAATGGCAAAAAGGGGAGACGCTTTCGTGTGTAATCGGTCAGTCATTCGTAGAGATTACTCCGTTACAATTAGCGATGTTCTACGCAACAATGGCGAACGAAGGAAAACTTTGGAAACCACACGTAGTAAAAGAAGTCTTCTCGAATCAGGGACAAGTTTTAAAACGTGTTGAACCTGAACTCATTCACCAATTCAAAATTTCTAAGAAGACTTTGGATATCATTCACGAAGCTCTTTTTGATACAGCAAACGCCCAAGGTGGTACAGCTGGTGGATCAAAAGGTGTCGGGATTCAAATGGCCGCTAAAACGGGTACTGCACAGGTTATCAGTTTCTCTGCGGACAAAATCTTTAACAAGTGTGAAAACCAGGAATACAAATATCGTAACAACGGTCTCTTCGCAGCGTACGCTCCAGCAGGAAATCCAAAAATTGCAGTTGGTGTCGTTGTAGAGCACGGATGTCACGGAGCGAGTGCCGGTGGTCCGGTTGCTAAAGCAATGATCTCTGCATACATGAATAAATATTATCCGACTTACCAGAAGAAAATTATCGCGCAAGAAACAGCAAAGATGACTTTCAAACAAGTTCTGGAAGACAACAGACTTTATCCAGTTCCAATGGTTCCTGAAACAAATACGAAAGACTATTACGATGAGACTGGAAAACAAATTAAGAGCTTCACGCTTGAAAAAGGCGGAGCTGTTCAAAGCGGTCCATTGGAGTAACGATGATTAATTTTAGAGAAGAACTCAAACGATACGACTATTCTTTCTTCGGTATTTGTACTGCAATTTTCGTAATCGGTATTTTGAATTTATATTCAGCGACGCACTCGCAGGGAATCGGTCCGGAAGAAGGTCTTTATAAGACACAAATCGTTTGGTTTATTCTTTCGTGGATCATCGGTGTCGTTGTCAGTTTCATTCAACCAAAAAATTTTTTTCGTCTGGCATATCCCGGTTACTTAATAAGTGTCGTGATGCTGATGATGGTTCTCGTTGTCGGTCATTCAGCCCTTGGGGGACAACGTTGGATTGGATTTGGGCCGATTAAATTTCAGCCGTCAGAGATTACAAAAATTGCGATGGTTCTCGTTCTTTCTCGCTGGTATTCAAAAGCGTCTCCTGAGCAGGAGATTGGTTTCCGCGAATTGATCGTTCCATTCGTTATGACTTTCATTCCCGCCATTATGATTATCATTCAGCCCGATCTCGGAACGGGAATGTTGGTTATGTTGGTTTTTTTCGTCATCACTTTTTACCGCAAACTAAAATGGAAAACGATTGCGATCATCGCGATCTTCGGAATGATTGGTGCAACCGTCGTCTACAATTTCGGTCTTCGCGATTATCAGAAAAAACGTATTACAACATTTATCGATCCCGAGTTTGATGCAAAAGGATCGGGATACAACGCGATTCAATCTAAGATTGCGATTGGTTCAGGACAATTTTTCGGAAAAGGTTTCAGACGTTCATCACAGGGTGCGCTTAACTATCTTCCAGAAAATCACACGGACTTTATCTTTGCGATCTTCAATGAAGAACACGGATTTGTTGGATCAGTTTTCTTAATCGCCCTTTACCTCGCTCTTTTCTATCGACTGCTTTGGCTCGCCTCCAACGTGAACAAAATTTTTGATTCCGTGGTCGTCGTCGGAGTGCTCGCGATTTTCTTCTGCCACACCATGATTAATATGAGTATGGTTTCGGGGCTCATGCCTATTGTAGGGGTGCCATTGCCGCTCATGTCGTATGGGGGGTCGAATCTGCTTACGTTTGGGATTTGTTGTGGGATTGTGACTTCGATTTCTAATGCGAGAAACTTGTTTTAGCTTCCGTTGATCCGTTTCCGATGGGCGATGGATGATGGCCGTCTCCGACAACAGTATCCGATGACTGTATCCGAGACGGTCTCTGATGACGGTCACCCATCATCCATCGGCCATCAGCCGACAGCTACAGATGTCAGTTTAAGTAACTCTTTTAATACGATTATCAGACTTGACGTCAAGAATCTCTTCATGGGACACTATTTTAGTCTTACATAAGGACTATGAAGGTCCGGAGGTTTTTCATGAAGAAAGTTTCAAGCATCGGCTCTCTCGTTAAAAAAATCTATCGAACATACTCGGGCGAATTACTCACTTCATTGCAGGTGAGAGGCTTCACTGATTTGCGTCCTTCCTTTTTAGAAGTTCTCCTTTTTATCTGCGAGCACGACGGGCCAACGATTAAAGAAATCGGGTCAGGTTGTGGATTGAAAAAGCAGACGATGACTTCTCACCTTAATGAACTTGAAAAACGCGGTTATATCGAACGCAGAATGAATGCACACGATAAGCGCGAACAAAATATCTTCCTTACTGAGTACGGATTAAAATTTAAATTGAATCTCTTTGAGTGCATCAATGAAATTGAAAAAAAGTACACAGATCTTATTGGCGACCTGGAGTTAAATAGAGTTGAGTTAATTTTAAAAAACTTTCACTCAAAATTGCTGATCCAGCCCGGCCTTTTTGAGCATCTTTCAGAGTAGAACATTACAAAGTTTGATATATGAAACTTTTCTTTTGACCTTTAACCTTTTTGTTGTATAAAGAAACAATAAAAAGGAGCTCTCAATGAAAATCTTATCTTTTCTAGTGCTTTCTCTGGCACTTTTCTCAAGCGTAACTTACGCTGCAAAAAAAGCATCAGCAAAACCAATTCCAGAAGAAGTGGGACACGCATTCGTTGCTGATTATTCAAAACATGTTTTTAATTCGTACACTGAAGTTTTAAAAACAAACAAAGAACTTCTCGCAGCTCTTCAAACGTTCACAAAAAATCCTACATTAGAAACACAAAATGCAGCGAAGGCCGCATGGATTAAAGCTCGTGCAGCTTATTCACCAACTGAACCATACCGTTATTACGGTGGACCAATCGATGCCGCAGAAGGTGGAGTAGAAGGTCTAATGAACGCATGGCCGCTTGATGAAGCTTATATCGATTATGTTGAAGGAAATGCAAACGCAGGAATCATCAACAACGTAAAACAATTTCCAAAAATTACAAAAGATGTTCTTGTTTCTGTTAACGCAAAAGACGGAGAACGAAACGTTTCAACTGGATACCATGCGATTGAATTCCTTCTTTGGGGACAAGATTTTGATCTTAAATCAGCAGGGAAAAGAAGTTTTGAAGACTATATTCCAGCTAAAAAAGCGAATGCAGAAAGAAGAGCGACTTACTTAGTTCTTCTTGGAGAATTACTTGTAGATCATTCAGAGCTTTTAGTAAAAGCATGGGACCCGTCTTCAACAACAAACTACCAGGCAACATTTAAAAAACTTCCGCTTAATGAAAGTGTTCAAAAAATTCTACTTGGTGCCGCTACTTTGAGCATGGATGAAATGTCTGGAGAGAGAATGACTGTTCCTCTAGAAAAACGCGATCAGGAAAATGAACAAAACTGTTTCAGCGATACAACGACATTGGAATTTGTTTCTAACCAAAAAGGAATTATGGCCCTTTACTCAGGTGACTATGTTGGTTTCAAAGGAAAAGGACTAAAAGATATCACAGCAGCTGTTGATAAAAATCTTGATAAGAAATTCGATGCTGGTCTTGGAAAAACGTTAAAACTTCTTGAAGCAATCCCAGCTCCATTTGATAACGTGATCATGGAAAAGAAAAATGGCAAAGGAAGAAAAATTGCAATGAAAGCGATTGATTCACTTCAAGAGCAGGCAAAACTTTTCGGAAAACTCGCTTCGATCTTCGGTCTTGAAATCAATATCGAACACGGAAAATAATCAGAACTTTTATGAAACTTTTAATCTGTGCTGTTTTAACATTGATTCCTTTAGTGCAAGCACAAGAGTTCGCTGGTGGTGCCGGAACAGTTGATTCCGACACCCCGACGGCCTTTAGTTTGCCAATGAAAAATGTGACAAGAGAGCACCGTAAAAGTTTTAGTATCGGTCACTCAGCGTTCAGACAAAATTGGGTGACTGCACCTGCTTCAGTAAAATCCCGTCAGGGATTAGGGCCGATGTTCAATGCAAACAGTTGTTCATCATGCCACTTTCAAGATGGGCGCGGACGTCCTCCAGAAAAAAATGAAGAAATGTTTTCTTCCATCTTGGTTCGTCTGAGTGTGCCTGGAACAGATGCTCACGGAGCGCCTAATAATGATCCTCATTACGGCGGGCAATTTCACCCTCGTTCTATTTTGAGTGTGCAACCAGACGGTGAAGTCAAAATTATCTACAAAGAAATCAAAGGAAAATTCGACGACGGAGCAGAGTACTCACTCCTTTCTCCGCAATTGGAATTTTCTAAACTCGCTTACGGTGAATTCGCAAAAGATATTATGTTTTCACTTCGTGTGGCCCCTCAGGTAATCGGCTTAGGATTATTAGAGGCCATTCCAGAAAAAGAGATTTTAAAAAATGTTGATTCCGACGATAAAAACAACGACGGTATTAAAGGTCGCGCGAATTACGTCTGGGATTACACGCAAAAGAAAAAACGATTGGGACGTTTTGGCTGGAAGGCTAATCAACCTGATCTCAATCAGCAAAATCTCTCTGCTTTCTTAGGCGATATTGGAATCACCTCGAAATTATTTCCTGAGCAGAGTTGCACTGAAGCACAAGTAGAGTGCAAAAAAAGTTATGCAGTAAACGGCCCGGAATTATTTGAACAAGATGCCAATGAAATGTTGGTGTACACAAAAATTCTTGCCGTACCAAAGAGAAGACATTTCGATGATCCAAATGTTCAGGCGGGAGAAAAAATCTTCAAACAAATGAACTGTATTGGATGCCACGTTGAAAGTTTTGTCACAGGTGTTGATAAAAAATTTCCGGAAATTTCTAAACAAAAAATTTATCCTTATACGGACCTTCTCATTCATGATATGGGTGAGGGACTGGCAGATAATCGTCCTGACTTTGAAGCAGGAGGAAAGGACTGGAGAACTCCACCACTATGGGGCATCGGTCTTTTTAAAGTTGTGAATGGTCATACTCGTTATCTTCACGACGGACGTGCGAGAAATTTGGAAGAAGCGATTTTATGGCATGGAGGAGAGGCGCAAACGCCACGTGATCTCTATGCAAAATTATCTAAAACAGAAAGAGAACAAGTGCTAAAATTTTTGGAGAGTTTATAATGAAATTAGTTTTACTAGGTCTATTGTTTTCAACAAGTCTTTTTGCTGAAGATAAAATTATCGAATTGAGAATTAAAGATCACAAATTTAATATCGAAAAATTAGAAGTGAAAGCGAACGAAAAATTTAAAATCAAAGTTTTTAACGATGATGCTTCTTCTGAAGAATTTGAAAGCAAAACAATGATCGTTGAAAAATTTATCGGTCCAAAAAAATCTTTGGTTATTACACTTGGCCCGTTAAAGCCGGGAACGTATGAATACTTCGGTGACTTCCACCCAAGTACTGCTAAAGGTGTTTTAACAGCTAAATAGGTTTAGTTAGGTTTTATTATGATTAATGCATTATTTGTTGTTTGGAGAGAATCGTTTGAAGCCGTCTTGATCGTCGGAATTCTTTATTCATATTTAAAGAAGCAAGCGAATATCAAAGAAGGAATGAAAGCGATGTGGATGGGGGTTGTCGGCGGATTATTGCTGAGCTCACTTCTCGCTGTCGGAATCAATTTTGCGGAGACAGAATTTCAAGGAAAAGCTTTAGAGTTTTTTCAAATTGGAATGCTCATTGTTGCTTGTTTCATGATGACTCATATGTGTTTGTGGATGAGTATTCACGGACGCAAAATGAAAGGGGAGCTTGAGAGCGAATTAAAAACAGCACTCAGTACAACGAAGCTCGCAGAGGTTTCAATTCTTTCATGTCTTGCAGTTGCTCGCGAAGGTTCTGAAGTTGTCATCTATCTTTACGGGATGGCGATCGAAGCTTCACAACAAGGTCACATGACTCCATTCATTGGCTATTCATTTGTGGGATTCGTTCTCGCGTTCTTAACTTGGTATGTCTTCAATCACGGATTAAGTTTCTTCGGACAAAAAGTTTTCTTTCGTGTGACTTCACTCTTCTTGCTTTTAACAGCATCAAATCTCATTACAACAGTGACTCGTCGTCTGATCCAAAGTGATATTCTTCCAACGATCAAAGATGTGGCGTGGGATACATCAGCGTTCTTAGATGAACGTAGCAAGATCGGCGGATTTATTTCCGGTCTTTGCGGATACGAATCAACTCCAGCTCTTTCAACTGTAATTGTTTTCTTCCTCTATTGGACGCTGACATTTGTGATGTACAAATACCTTACGAAGAAAGATGCAATGATGATGAAAGCAAAAGTGGCGGCAGCTTAAACTTCAGTTGCCGGCCCTTCATCTTTTGCATTTGAAGTAGGCTCAGTTTCTTTATTCCCAGGCCAGAATTCATAGCCACCAGAAATATTATTGATATTGAAGAACCCTTTCTTCACTAACATTTCACATGCAGTGATTGAACGAAGTCCGTTTTCTGAAATAACGAGAACGGGAATAGTCTTGCTTGGAATTTCCACGAAACGAATGTGCAGCTCTTCTAAAGGCACGTGAATCGCTTCTTTTAAGCGAGTCCCTGTGAATGACTTCGATGTAACATCGAGAACGATAAAATCGATATTAGGGTTGTTATAAATGTTCCAGGCCTTCTGTGGATTGATGTCGTTATATGGACGGCCCATAAGAATCATATTGTCGTCGATTTCTTCGCCGTTTTTAATTCGCACTAGATGGTTTCGTTGAAGAGTGATGGAGAAGTCTAATTTTTCATCCATGCGGGCAATATTTTTCTCAATGTTGTTGAGACGAGAATTGATAAATTCCAGCATTTGAAAAATTTTAAGATCCATATTCACTCCGTTAAAGGGACCGTTCGTTATTAAATTGTAACGAAAGGCCGGACTTTAAAGGAGTGAGGCAATTAGTTCTTAGTCGAGTGGATAAGTTCCAGAATTCTTTTTTGTTGAACCGGAGTTAGGGTTTCAAAATCACAGTGAAGACGGTTGACCGCATGGGATTTTGCAAATTTTGTGAAGAGATCAGTTGCTTCATTGATATCAAAAGTTATCTTCTGATCGCTACCGAAAAGTTTTCTGACGACTTTCATCGGGTACTTGCTGTTAGTCGTTTCTTCATCGACATAATATTTCGAAAGACGGCCGCTAGAGCTGCTTCTGATGAATTCGATATTTTCTTGAGCGAGATAATTCAAAATAGAAGTTAATTGAACTTCTTGTTTCTCATTAAACGATTCAAAGATTTTTTGTGGAACCTGATTCTTCACAACGGCTTCAGCATATTTGTTTTTACTTTTGCGAAGAACTTTCATTAAGAACTGATCGTCGTGCTCAATGTATTCTTCGATGCTCGCAGGAATTACATATTCAGAAGGTGAAGTTCTGAAATATTTATAAAGCAATTGTTCCAGACAAACAGCGCGATAGTGGAAGTACACCATGATGAACATGTGGTAACGAGAAAGAAGAAAATCATCGAACGTCACAACAGCGCGCTCGTTAATTCCCAGATAGGCCATATCGTTTTCAACACACACTTCAAGGTTGTCGAGCAACCAATCCAAATCGTATGAGCCGTAACTTACACCACAGAAATAACTGTCGCGAAGAAGATAGTCCATGCGATCGCAATCGAGTTCACTTGAAACAAGTTGAGAAAGAATAGGAAAATAATTTACACCTTTAATTTTAAAATAATCAGGATCGCTCGTGTGACCAGTGATCAAATCAGCGATGTGTTTTCTTTGCACACCGAATTTTTTTTCTACGAGTGAGAATGAACCGGCAAACGAACTGTCGACGATTGATTTAATCGTGTAGTCTTCGTGAGTCGCCTGACGATCATTTTTTTGATCTTTCTTCGAAAGAAAATCCACAGGGATGTTGAGTTCCGAAAGTTTCGGCATCACTGTTTCAGTCGAGTGAGAAAGAGGAGCATGACCAACATCGTGAAGAAGAGCGGCCAGTTTAAAAGTCTCTTTTAATTTCTGAAAGTCTTTATCAAAAAGATTATTTTTGAAGAGACGATCAAAAGCTTTATCAGCAACGTTCATTACACCGATAGAGTGAATGAAACGCGTATGAGTTGCACCAGGGAAAACGTATTCAGAAAAACCAAGTTGTTTGATGTTTCTTAAGCGTTGAAAAAAATCATCGCGAATAATAGGGATCTCTTCATCCAGAATGTGGATTGAGCCATGAACAGGATCGCGAATTTCCATTATTTATTCCTTCGTTAAGTTTGCTTGGTTTTCACGCAGCCAATTCATAATGTCCGATGATTCGTGCATCGGAACTCCGTCGATAAAAAGACAAGGCACAGTTTTTCTTCCCGTAATATACATAAGCTTTTGCATATTATTGGTGTCTTCGTAAATGTCCTTGTAGTTCACTTTTATTTTGAGTTCGTGAATGACCTTTAAAACTCTCTGGCAGTAAGGGCAGGAATCAAAATAGTAGAGGTCGAGGGTTGGTGCAGACATATTTTTTCCAGTGATCATAAAACAAAGGCTTCATTACTGAAGCCTTTGGATTTTTCTAAATTAGGTTCTAATAATCATCATCGTCGTCGAAAGAATCGTCTTCGTCGCCGCCTTTTTTCCCAAGAGCGTATTGCTCATCTTCATCAAGGTCGCGATTCAGATCTTCATCTTCCGGTTTATCGAAAGCGTCGTTATAGCCCCATCCATAAGAGTATGAGCCTTCTGTTTTAGCTTCTTCATCTTCTTCGCCATCGAAGTCATCATTGTTGTAATTACCGCCAGTGCCGCCTTCTTCATCTTCATCAGCAAAGTCTTCGTCACCCATGGCCTCGTCAACAGTTTCTGCATCTTCCTCTTCATCAAGAAGATCCACTTCAAGATCGAAGTCTTCATCTTCATCGTCGTGAAGAGGGGCTTTTGATTTTGATTGAACTGCTGGCGCAACATGCGAGCTTTTATATTTTTTGATGGCCTCTTCTCTTGAAAGAACGCCTGATTTTGTTTCTTTTTTTGCAGGAGCTGCTTTCGCGGGTGCTTTTGAAGCTGCTGCTTTTTTCGCAGGAGCTGCTTTCGTGGGTGCTTTTGGCGCTGCCACTTTTTTCGCAGGAGTTGCTTTTTTAGCGACTGCCTTTTTCGCTGGAGCTGCTTTCTTAGCTACCGCTTTTTTCGCAGGAGCTGCTTTTTTAGCTACTGCCTTTTTTGCAGGAGTTGCTTTCTTAGCTGCTGGCTTTTTCGCTGGAGCTGCTTTCTTAGCTACTACCTTTTTTGCCGGAGCTGCTTTCTTTGCAGTTTTTTGGGCCACTGGTTTTTTTGCTGGTGCTGCTTTCTTTGCTGCTTTTTTTGCCACGATCTTACCCTCTGGATGAGTTTTTATGACTAGGATTTTTCCTCAATTGCGCAAATGAGTATATATGGAAAAATTGACTTTTTTCAAGGTTAAAAATCGAGAAAATATTTATTATTGGTAATGGCCGGATCGCTCTTTAGCTGATTTTGAATGTGCACTTGCTTGTTGAGATCGCTGGCCGCTTGTGTTCCTTCATGCAGAGTCGGGTCGGATTCATAGTCCACTTTTCCAAGAGTCGCATCCGTATTCGGCCCATCCATAATTTTTGCTAATGGGAAAAACTTCGTAGAGTAAAAATTGCGTTTAGCAGAATAGATTTCACTTCCAGCATTGAGCGGGTGAGCAATTGTCGCATCATTGTTAGCTCCCTGGCGCGTTCCCGGGTAATACGCTGTCATTAATTGGTCCGCCGATGGGAGATTCTGGATTGGACTTCCAGGTTCCTCATAATAACCGGCAACATAGAAAAGACTTCTATCGATTCCACCATCATCACTTTTTATACTGTGCTTTTGAATGAATTTAATAATTAAATCTTTAAGTGGAGTCACTCCACAACCAACGGCAGGGCCTTTGAAAAAATGATAAAACTGAGAGGCAATATCGTTATGACAGCCGGGGGCATTAGGATCAGTTGTTGCAGGTAACAGTGGCGGAATTGGGCCTCCCCCTGTTGATGCATTGATGTGGATTGTTTCGGCAGCTTCTTTAGCTGGACCAGCAGAAGGACCACTGCCGTCGCCTTTATTTGCTGTATAGACACTCACTGCTACATCGTAAAGTGCTCCAACATATTTATCTACAGCATCCGAGTTGGCGAGCATGTAACCTTTCATGACGGTTTCAATTTCATTGGGAGTTTTATAGAGAGTACTAGGACCAACAAGTGGTGCAAAAAGTTTGTAGTAAAAACCTGTATTAGGGACAATTTGAATTTTTTGTATGAGTGAAACTGCATTGGTCGCTGGAGTGGCCACTTGTGGAGCTGGAATAAGATAATTAATAGCATCGTATTTTGTGGGTCTTCTTGCACGGAAAAGAATTCTTTGGAGTAGGTCACCAGGAACACTATCTCCCGCTTTAACACTACCTAGGCCATTATACATTGATCTGTATTGAGCGGGATTGTAGAGTCCTGAGGCTTCTTTAGTCTGAGCGGCTTTAAAAGGAATTGTCTCAATAAGCTGAATCGGTCTATTTCCTGCGCCTTTTGCTTGATTCTGGAGATCTGAAAATTCTGTAAAGTCGTAAACTAAATTGGGAATAGCGTATTTGATGTCATTCCCTTTGAGAGGAAGTCCTCCGATTAAATTACCTGAACCATCATTCAACCAAAAATCATTATAGGGAGGAATAGGCATACCAGCTTCAAATGTGGGCTTGAGATCACTTTGAGAAATACGAAATCCGCTTACGTAAGGGGCAGATCGCAAATTGTCGTCTCCTCTTGCGCCAATGGAAGTATTTTCAGGAAATTGAAAAAGTTTCGGACCAATACGTCCACCAAAAGGTTTGGCAGCAGCATAAGCGGTAAGAGTAATGATACCGGTTCCATTTCTAGAAGGAAAAAATAATCCTGTGAATTTTGATTCTGCTTTTACTGCGTAGTAAGTAAGGACATCCGGATTTTTTGTGAACCCCATAATATAACCGGGAACAGGTAACGCCGTTTTTGAAACTCCACATTCTGCTTCCGTTCTTTCTCCAACATCACTGCTAAACTTATTGGCTGCGTTGACGAAAATCGAATACATCGTTGCATAATTGACAGGCACTAGCTGCAAATCGAGATAAGCTTTTTGAGTCGCTTTTTCTCCGTTGGAATAATTGAATGTATCAGGAATTAAAAACGACGAAAGAGTTTCTTTTCCGGCCGGCCTTGCCTCAAATGCTTGAGGAGCAAGTTCTGTCAGCTTAAAATATCTGCTGAACTCATCATAGGGACCATTTGTGTTTCCAGCAGCAGTGTTATTGTCTTTATAAGTTCCACCGCTCATATTGCGATACCCAGACCAGAAAGCTTTGATAGGTCTTTCATTCAATCCGATATCAGTTCCGCCTTGAAAATCTTTCAAATTTTCAATCGAAATTTCAGAAACAGGTGGACGATTCACAATCATTTCCAGGTTGCGAATTCTCATTGCAAGTTCAATGGCCTCTAGCCAGGCTCCCGGTCTGTTTGCTGTAATGAGTGGAGCTGGATCGTTAGTGATATTAAAATCCGAGATACCAGATCCGTACGCCCAGTTAAGTGCTGCGAGAAAGTTAATTCTACTTCTCGAAGAACAGTCTTTTGCTTTTTCATTAACGAGCGAGTTAACAAAACCTTCGTGAATTTCAGAAATTCCGGCAACACCGATAGAAGGGAAACGTGGAATCCCGGGAATCTTGTAACTCGCGCAGATATTTTTTCCGGAACCATTGTGAATACAAATCGAGGGAAGATTGTATTTATCGTATTGATCTGCATTCGTACCGTAGAGATCCGACTTAACAGTGAAGTCCATATTACTGTTGCTACCTAGAGCTGGCAGAATCTTCGTCGGAACAATCCCCAACTGTCCGAGCACATAATATTTAAACATCCATTCTTTGTACGTGTTTCGGAGTTCCCAATTGGCGTAAGCGATGTTTGTGAGCTGACGAGCTTGAGTCGCAGCTCCCGAGAAAGCAGCAGCGTCCGTAGCATTCTGTAAATTAATTTTAGCTTTAACGAAAAGACCGACGTTGATAATGAAAGCAAGCATGCTCATTACCAATATCAAAGTGATACCCATGAAGATACTTAACTGACCGCGGTTACCTTTAATCACTCTATTTTGATCCCAAAAAAACTATGAGGTGTCTCAATGCTACCGAAGTGAAATTTCGAGGTCAAACAATTCATTGAAATCTGGTCCTACGGAAAAGGCGAGTGGTCCTACTCTTTTGGTACGGTACTTGAAACTGACAAATGCAGTTCTAGAGAGTCGAGTCTAGATTAGCAGCACGTTCGTTGTATTTCGACAATCCCATCACTACCACCCTCAATGTGTTAATAGCACACCAGACTGAACTATCAACCACCAGGGACCGCGGGGTTCCTGGCTCGCCATTTCTATCTTTTAGTAGAGTGCAACCGATAGGGCTGAGTAATTGTAAGGGATTTAAAAGCATTGAAGTTAAGAGAATCCATTTCACGAGTCATACAATTTTTTAAATCATCATCTAACTGATTGGCGCGATCATCGATATCTAAAAAATCAATTTTTCCCTGGTGATCAACATCAATCACCGTACAGACATTGTAATCTTGTGTGTGTCCAAGATTGAGAAACTGCTGGTAGCATGTTTGTATTTTTTGATTAGCGCTTTCTAAAAGGCTTTTCAATTGAGCTGCACCCGCTGGGGTGATTGGATTAGAAGTGACATGCTCTCTCTTGGGAGGATGGGCCAGATAATCGAGCGCACGAACGGAACAATTTTTCTGTTGGTTATATTCTTCCGTAGTTGCACAAGAAGTAATGAAAAAAAGGGCCATGATAAATAGAGAACACTTAATCATTTTATCTCCCGAACGCATTTATCTAGAATAAACTTTTTTTCCATTTCATCACTAAATTTATGTCTGACCATTTTACCCGGCAATTTTTTCGGGAAAAAATGACTCTGTATAATTTTCGAAGGAAAAAACCCTATAATAGAGAATAGGAGAAACCTGTGAGAAAACAACCTCTAGAAAATCGCGTTTATAAATTTAAAAATAAAAACCAGGTTTTTTTCTGTCCGCTTTGCCGTACAGAAAGAGGAATCACTATTTCACCACGTCTCACTAAAAAAAATTATCTGCAAATTCTTCTTACGAGCATCGTGTTTGGAAGTGCGCTTTATCCGATCATGGGCGTGAAATGCTTTTTTGTTTTCTTCGTCGTGTGGGCCGTTTTCGAGCTTGCAGTGCGTACAGATTACAAAAAACAAGTTCCATGTCCTCATTGCGGTTTCGATGCGACTTGGTATAAACGCGATGTGAAAGTGGCCCGTCAACAAGTTAAAGATTTCTGGGCCCAAAAACAGACTCTTGGGAATCAAAAATCTCAACCTACTGCAAAACAAATCTAGTAATTTCATTTGAATATTTTTTGTAAGAATTATCTTCTTTTGCTCCTGTGTTTTCCTGTTTAAAGTTGCAACATTAGACAAAATTAATCAGGTAACAGTAAGTTTTTTACGTATGTACTTACTGTGAATCACACACGGAGAACGAATGAGCGTTAACAAAGTTATTATTCTTGGCCGTCTTGGGCAAGATCCAGAACTAAAGTACACACCAGGTGGAATGGCAGTATGTAATTTCACTCTCGCTACAAGCGAATCATGGGCAGACAAAGCAGGACAAAAACAAGAAAGAACTGAATGGCACAGAGTTGTTGTTTGGGGAAAACTTGCTGAGCTTTGCAACCAATACCTAACAAAAGGCAGACAAGCTTTCATCGAAGGATCACTTCAAACTCGTTCATGGGACGATAAGAGTGGCCAGAAACGTTACACTACAGAAATCGTAGCGAAGACAGTTCAATTCATCGGTGGAACAGCAAGTGCTGGTGCTGAGAGATCATCTTCATCGAACGCTGGTGGACCATCTTACGATACAAGCATGGTTAACCAAGAGTACGATATCTCTACAGACACTAACTTCACAGCAGACGACATTCCGTTTTAGCAGATCATAGCTTTCGATTAGGATTTTCGATTGCGGGGACACTTCGGTGTCCCTTTTTTATTTTTTCGACGGAGCTAAATTCATCTTGCGAATAGAATCTAATCGATCAGACTCCAGACCGTTACTTTCCAGAATTTTTAAAATGAAATCAGTTTTTCCTTCGACATAATCATCAATTGAATCAGGAAATTTTTGAGCAAGCATTTGCTTGAGAGAAGAATATTCTTCCCGCAATTGAGGATTGGTTCTCAGAGTATCGCGTAGGCAAAGATGATTTTTAAGAGCGACACTTTCTTTTGGGCAAACATAAAGATTATGTTTTATTGTCGCATTTAAATTTTTGAAAGCCTCGCGATCTTCAATTCCTAAATTTCCACGATGTTCATAACCGAGGGTTCGAAGAGCTGCGATCGTCTCATTGAGGAAAGAATAATCAGGAATGACGATATCAATATCGAGAATAGGTTTCGCGGCCAGGCCTGGAATGGAAGTGCTTCCAACATGCTCTATTGAAATTGCAAAATCTTTTACTACAGACCAAAGTGTTTGTTTGAGTGTTTCAAATTGAGAAGCCCAATGGGAATCATAGGGAACGACGACGACTTGTTTTGACATAACTTCTACTCAAAAAAAAGGCCCTCTTGCGAGGGCCTATTTATTAAGACGCTGGAGTAGCGTGGTGTTTTTTCTTCTTGTGGTGTTTTTTCTTACCTTTGTGAGACTTAGCATGTTTTTTAGTGTGCTTAGTTTCTGAACCAGCCATTGAGCTTTCACCTGCTGCTGGAGCTCCCATTTGATCTTGAGAAGGAGTTGTAGCTGCCGGAGTAGCTTCAGTGTTGTTAGTTTGCGCGAACGCTGAGCTAGAGAATTGTAGAGAAGCGAGAAGTGCAAGTAGCATTACGAATTTCATAGGACCCTCCATATCGGTCAAAAATTTCAAGACAATATAGCCTAACATAAAAAAAGTTGAAGAAAATTTTTTTGTCATCTTTTTTAAATAAAAAGCTCAACTTCTTTTTTTAAAGCCCGACTAGGTTAGTAACAAAAAGAAGTGGGGTCCATATGAAAAAGCTGATTGTTTTGCTCGGTCTTTCTTTGGCATTTGGTATCAAAGCTGAAACTTTTGAAAAAACATTAATGGAAGATTACACACCTGTTGCGAATATGGATTTCGCATTCGAAATTAAAACGGCGAGATACGAAAAAGTTATCTTAGATTGTCAGAGCTTTATTACTGGAATTAATTTTTATAAAAATAAAAAAGTTGTTCACAGCATTTATCTCGATGCTTATGGTGATTGCCAGAATATGCATGAATATCTAAATCAGTCGAAGGAAAATAAAGAACCTGTCTGTCTTGAATTAGATGTAGAGAAGAATGCGCTTACTGTTTCTCATGATTCTGAAGGCTGCCAATAAGTTTTTTGAGTTGATCGTTCTTTTGAATTTCTTCAAATAAATCTGGGTGATTCGATTCACCCAGAACATAATTAATCTCTTCAAAAATTTTGAATTGAACTTCGTCTGAATCATCCATCTTTGAATGTGCTTCTGAACGCAATTCATTTTGAACGTCAGTGTAGTCAGTGTTTCTTGCGACGTTAGGATTTCCGTGAACAAATGGAAGTTCACCTTCACCAAAGAAGTTCAAATTTCTTTTTACGTTCATTGGAATAATTGTATTGTTCATTCCCACTGAATCGATGCTCACGAGAAGATCAACAGATCTGAATCCGTTTTTAAGTGAGTTGAGTGTATTAGCGATTTCAACAGCAGTATCGCCGCCAAAGCTGTGCCCGACGAGAACAACCGGTTGATCAGGAGCGTGCTTTTTAATTTCTTCAATAATTTTGTCCTGCTCGTTCCAATCAAATCTTTTTGATCCTGGAAGATTGTCGGCCATATCTTTAATTCCATCGCCGTTCGATAAACCAAAAGCACTGAAGCCTTCAATGAAAATGAGAGCGGGTTTCTTGATGAAGCTTGGTTTTAACGGAGCTGGATCGGTCATTTTTTCTTCGAGCTTCTTCATATCTTTTGATTCGCTCGGAGTAGTAATTGGCAACACAGGAATTTTTGAAATTGTTTTAGCGACTGTTGCAGCAGAGCTGCTTGCTTCGGCCGCAGTTGGTGGTGCGGGAGTTGGAGCGCTCGGAGTTTCGGGAGTAGGAGTTGATGGCGCTGGTGTTGTTCCTTCGGGAGGATTTGCATTGAGCGTTTTTGCCGTCTCTGAGATTTTGGTTTTCTCTGCGGCCTTTGCTGCGTGAGTCCCCGTCGCATTTTTGCCATTCATAGGCTTGAGATTTTTTAGATTCTCATTTTTTACAGGTTCTTTTGATTTAGGCTGCACCGTCGTCGTCATAGACATAGTATACGGCGGAGCACGGTTGGAATGAAGAAGGGGTAAACTTGCCCTAGCTAATGGAGTTGCTAGGGCAATACTAGATTAAAAAACTAAGCGACTGTATGACTAGGAACTTTTTGTTGATCAAAATTCAGACTTTTTTTTAGAACAATACCAGTTCCACGAGGAGATTCGATCATAAATTCATGCTTCGGCAACTTGTTGCGAAGGTTAGTGAGGTGGGTATTCACTGTTCTATCGAGAACGTTATCAGCGTTCCACGCTTTCTTGATCATAGTTTCGCGTGAGATTTTTTCCGGATAGTTCTTAATAAGAGCTGCAAGAATTTTAAACTCTATCGGAGTTAGATTTAAATTTTCAGAATGGTGGAAAGCTTCCAGTGTTTCAAGATTAAGACTGAGAGGTCCCAGGCTTAAATGCTTTTTCTCTTCTGTGCGTTTCGAGAAAAGACTGATCTTGTTTTGAATACGCAACTTGATTTCTTCATCAGAAAGTGTGCGATAGATAATATCAGCTGCCTCGGAAGCGAGGGCCTGGTAGCGAATCGCTTGCAATTCATCCGATGTATACATGAGCACTGGAATTGTATTGAATCGAGATTCATTAATCTCTTTTAACACTTGAAATCCATCTTTCTCAGGCATGTGAATGTCGAGAAGAATAGCATCAAACTTTTGTCCTTCGAGAAGATTGAAAATACTCGTTGGAGAGCTTGATGTTGTGATCTCAAAAAATTCAGAGAACTTTTCTTTGAAGATACTGAGGTTGGTTGTGTTGTCATCGATATATAATAATTGTTTCATAGGTTATAGCTTAAGGGATAGTATCGAAAAAAGTGAAGTGTATTTTGCTATGTTAAGAAATCTTGTTACAAGTGAGCGAAAACCTTAAAGTTTTCTTTAAGATCGAGATGATAAAAATCATTTTCTGGCCCTAAACAAAGTTGGCACTAATTCAATAAGAGACTGAAGCCGGTTTTTGCCTTTATAGGGAAAAATTAACACGAATTGACCATTGCCCAAAAAAGGCTACATTGACCATACAAGTGTTTATTAAAAATGCCCCTATTAACGTAAATGAATGATCAAGTTTTGCAATGGAAAATACAAAACATCTCATTGTTGTCTCTCCGATGTCTGAAACACTTCAAAAGCTTTATGAAGTTTTAATCGAAATTGCTGATGACGAAAAAATAAACATAACAGAGATTGAAGAAGGGAGAGAGCTCAATCGATTAATTTCGTTAGGGCAAAGCTTAATCATTTTTTCAAGTGCCAAACATTGTGCTCTTTTTCTTCAAGAAAATAAATCTTTGATCACTAAATTTCACTCGAAGGTGATTCTCTTTATTCCAAAAGAAATTCCAGCAAAGGTACTTGCGAAATTTTTGAAGGCCGGATTAACTGAGGCCATTCAGGAAGGATCACCACCAAAAACACTTCTTCATAAAGTTAAGATTCATCTGCGTTCAATTAAAGCCGGAAATCATGAATCAGAGGCTGAGGACAAAGATCAGGTTGTAAAAAATAATTCAATTGATTTAAGTAAAATTTCCGAAGCAATGAGTGATCTCTCTAAGCACAGAGCGATGGCTTCACATGATGTATCGCCAGAGATGAATTATTTAAAGAAAGGAGAGGGAGCAGGAACTGATAAAAAAGGTGAACTCAAAGGAAATCACAGTCTAAAATTAGATGACATTAGTACGAGTTGGAATTCGAAGAGACGCTCGAACTATTCGGGATTCGATACTGATAATGGTCTGACCAGCTTTAAAAATAAAAGAGAAAAAGATATCTATTATCCTTTAAAAAAAAGAATAGACACTTCTCTCGAGACAATTTCGAAAGATATCAATAAAAGAAAAAAATTGCGTGAAACGAATACAAATCATTTATCACTTAACAAAATAACAAATATAGCATCGGCTCTAAAGAGTGGAAAAAAAGCGAGAGGTGTAACTGGAAATTCTGTTGAAAGTTTAGATGACGGTGAATTGCCTATAGAGTCTGTTGATTACGGACTGGGAAATAAATTTAACAAAAAAGAAATTGATCAAACTGAAGAAAGTTATAAAAAGGCAGAACCGGATCAGTGGGAAGCCGAAGTTTTCGATGTTAAGAATAAATTGAGTAAAATGTTGGATGATCTCGATGCAGCTGAAAACAATACAGAAGAATCGTTAGCAAACGAAGAGGAAGAAAAAAAAGGAGAAACTGAAGAGAATCAGGAAGAGCAAGCGGGATATCGAATTGAAAAAAAATTGCCGTTCCGAAAAGACAGGTCTGAAAATTCCGATGAAGCCGAGGAGGAAGACAAGCAAGCTGATGAGGAAATCAAAAGAAATAAATCTGAAAAAAAATTATATCCGGAAGCAGATTTTGAGGAAAACACTACAGAAGAGCTTCCTGCTGAGTCTGTAGAGAATGCGAATAAAAATCAAAACGGTGAAAAAAAACTTTCAGAAACGACTCAGGATTCAAAGAAAAAACCATTGTCCGAAGAGAGTTCAGCTGATTTTGATCATGAGAAAAAAAAGTACCGGGATGTTGCAGATAACGATCACGAATCCCTAAAAAAAGATATTGATGAAAATGGGCACAATTATAAGAAAGAAAGTCAGGACGATATTTTTATTGATATGTCGGGGAGTCAAAAAGAAAAAAAATCAAACAAGGGCGCAGGTGAAAGTGATGATCTTGCCGACTCATCGAATGAAGATAATCTGGAATTAGGAGATAAGAATACCGAAACTAGAAATGAATACAGCGATGATGTTAATAATGATGAGTCTTCAAACAATGACAACGAAGATGGTTTAACAAACGATAAAAATGCCAACGATAAATCCAATCGTGCGAAAGGAAATAATCAAGATCCTTCACTTACAAACGACAATAACAAAAAAAATCCTTATAGCTGGGGAAACCTGATTGATAAAAATAAATCCTCATCACTCGATATCAGTAAAAGTAACAGGCCGCGAGTTGATCTCAGTTTTTCTTATCTAGGTAAGAATGTAAGTGATCAAGTCATTAACTACCACAAAATAAAAAAAGAGTTTGAAAAGAAGACCCCCATTGAAGAGCCGATTGTCGAAGATCCTCCTCCTAAGGAAATAATCAGAGAAGTTCCATTGCCCGAAGAGGTCATACCTAGAGAAATAGTTGAAACAGATGTTAGAGGAATAGAGTTTTGTATTTCTATCGTAAAATTAATTTACAAGAAAGACACAGAAGACATCGATTATTTCAAGGCGATTTCAAAAGAACTGATCTCTCAATATAAAGGTCAGGTTGATTTTTATACTTACGATCTTTCACGCAATGTTCATTTGGAAATTTTTAATGACTCGGCAGTTAAAGCCAATGCGCTTGATGAGTATTTTACGAAGACGTTGCCGACATGGCGATGTTCGGAAGTTGAGAATAAAACGAATAAAGAAGAGATATGGGAGAGTACCGAACTTCCTCGTTGGGCGATCAGTGAATTGATCGATAAAAAAGTAGAATTGATATTTCCTTATTTTGATGGCACCGATCTTATGGGAACGGCTGTCGTTTTTTTTCCGGAAGGAGTTGATGTCTCCAAAGAGAAATCGATTATGCTTACTTTAGAGACTGCACGGACAGCACTGCTAAATACAATTCAAAGAAAAGAAAATATAGTCGTACAGAATTCTCAAGAGTCCTCTGTTTGGGACAAGGTCAAAAAGGCCATCACTTTTATGCAACGTTTTTTTAGTAAAAAAAAGAAAGATGATGAGGATGAAGCTTGATGAAAAATGCATACGAATTTTTTACGATTGAAAGAAAAGATTTATTAGGGAAAAAAGTTTTTCCTTTTCAAATCTATATCTACAATCCGATTCATAAAAATTTTAATCTTTTTTTAAATGGTAATAATCCTTTATCAGAGGAACTTGACGTTTTTCTTGATGATCTTTTAGAGAGGGGAGGCGTGCTCGCTATTTTGAGAACCCAGCGCCGCACTTTTTTAGCAGAACAAGGATTCAGCGACTCGGATATACCTTCTCTTTGTCAGGAGCCTCACGCGCTTGAAAAAGAGTTACAACAAAATATTGAGCAAAAAGAAAGTTTTGAATTACAGAATGGGCCTTTCATTTTTCAAAGTGAATTTGAACTGGCATGTAACACTGATAATTTTAGTAAAATAATTAATTCTGCTCGCATTGAAATCTTAACTTTTAATGTGACAGTATCCAAAACAGTCAGCCTTGCAAGACAATTGGCAAAAGTTCATTTAAGTGAAGACGATTTTTTAAATAGAATAGTATCAGTCTCATATTATTTTGCAAAAACTCTCGACATAAAAGATGAAGTAGCTCTCTCTGATATTGTCGTAGGTGCCTATTTATCTCATATTGGTTTTACGCAAATATCATCTCAATTATTAACGACACCAACAAACTCACTCTCGACTAAAGATAAGAGGCTCTATGAAAAGCATACTATTCTGAGTCATCATCTTTTGAAAAAAATGAACTTGGAGCTCTCAGAAACTTCCCAAAAAATTGTGATGGATCATCATGAACGTATGAACGGCGGAGGATATCCAGCAATGAAAGAGGGAAATTCTTTAGAAGTTTCTGCGCTGATAGTTGGTTGTATTGCTCATATTTTTGAATTTTCCTCTGGAAGAATAAACGGAAAAGAGCGGACCATTCAAAGTGTTATATCGAGTATTAAAACGAAAACTCCGAGTAGAGGATTAGAATTTGATTTTGGTCCAAAGGTTTTAAAAAGTCTGATTACATTAATTAATACTGAGAAAATTGAGGAGAACAAACCTTAGAAGGTTGTTTTTATAATTTTGTCTCCGCTCTTTCCGTTGACGAGCTCTAAGCAGGTATCAATATATTGAGGATCGTAAAGATCGCGTTTGTCAGCGAGACTTGCAACTATAGATTTAAAAGAAGCAGTTTGATTGCCTTCTTTACTCCAGGTTTCGGCCAAATAATTAGCAAGTGCAATGACTCTGGCGATAGGATGAATTTTAACTTTTCCAATACCAAAAGGATAGCCGCTTCCGTCACAGAGTTCGTGGTGAGCAAGAACTGCTTGATAAACAGCTTCTGGAACTTCTTCCATTGAAGAAAGGAGTTGTGAGCTTAGCTGAGGATGAGTTTTGTAGAGTTTGAGTTCTTCGGGATCCATTTCGTCCACCTCTTTTCCCAAGAGTGATTTAGGAAGTTCTTTCATTCCAAAATCGTGAAAGAGGGCCGCAAGAGCAACAACGTCTACGGTTTTAATATTGAATTCTTCTGATTGAAGAGCGATGGCCGAAGCGAGCATGCTTACAAGAATAGAGTGTTCTATCATTGTCGGAGAGAGGTCATGCAGACTTTCTATGGCCTTTAAAAAATCGCCTTTTTTTGAAACGAATAACAATGTATTGTGAATGGCAAATAGGGACATTGAAATTGTTTCAGGATTGATATCGCGATTGAATTCGTACTCGATCAGGTTTTTCGTTATTCCGATAAAAAAATCTCTTTTTTTAGCTTCTGCAATTTGTGGAAACTTTAAAAGATTTTGAGCGATTTGAACATTTCGTTTGAGATAGTTTTTAAAGTCCTCATTTGTGAGATAGAAATATTCCACCCCGTGTTTTTTTATTCCTTCGATTTTCTTTTGATCGAGATCTTCTCCGGAATGGGCGATTTTAATATACTTTGCAGAGGAAAGTTTCAGAAAAATGGGATAGACAATTTTCTTACCCATGACAAATTCATCGATGTGAACTTTGCAATAATAATCATCCAATTCAATTTCAGTCTCAGGACGATTGATCAAAGTCGAATACGATTCGACATCTTTTAATTTTTGAAAGAGCTCTTCATCTTCAAACGGTTTTGTAATAAAGGCCTGGGCCCCCATTCTGAATGCTTGCTCTGTTTCAATAATATTGTTGAAACCAGTAATAAAAATGAGAGGAATTTTTAAACCGCGCTCGCGAATAATTTTGAGAAACATTAGACCGGAAATATGAGGCATCTGCAGATCGCAAATAATGCAATACCATTTCTCTTTATCAAGAAGATTGAGTCCTTCAGCTCCGTCATTTGCTTCTGTAACAGTATAACCTTGAGTTTCAAGATTAACTGCAATGACTTCTCTTACATCTCTGCTATCGTCTATCAATAAAATATTTTTAACGTCGTTCATGGTGACATAAATTGTATCACGAAACCAGATGAGGAGTTACTCATCAATTTTAAAATCTTTAAGTAAACTGCCGAAAGTTGTTTTCTTTGCATTGGTATCTTGAGACTTAATTGATTTTGGAGGCGCAACATTTTCTTGATCAAGGTAGTTGGTGAAACTTGGAAGTTCATTTTTATAAACAATTCTGTCGAGATGTTTTACGAATCCACTCCAATGACCGGTACTCGAATCAGTTTTTTTTATCTGAGCAAACGAACTCATTTTTGAATCCATCAAATCGATGAGATGCACGAGAAACGCTTCGCTCGTATTGGGAATTTTTGGAGAACCGTATTCATATTCACCATGATGTGAAAGCAAAATATGTTTCAAATGCATTTTCATGCTGATTGGAAAATTGGGAATTTTAGCAGCGTAGTGATCGACGATTTCGAGTCCTTTAACGAGGTGACCGATGAGTTTTCCTTCTTCGGTGTAATCGACAACCGGACCTTCGCTGAGTTCATAAATTTTGCACAGATCGTGAAGAATACAGCCAGCGACAACGTAAGAACGATTCACTTTGTAGTGAGGAGAAAGTGTTACAGCTAGCTGTGTACAAGAGAGAATGTGTTCGAGTAATCCCGATTGATAAGCGTGATGAATGCTTTTTCCCGCTTGCCAGATTTTAAGTCGGCGAGCGATTTCAAAGTCGCTTAAAATTGAAAGGAGCAAATCGCGGATATAAACTTCCTCGAGTGTGTTCACGATCGAGAGAAGTTCAGCGAACATTTTTTCCGGAGCTGTTCCGGCCTTTTGAACGTAGTCTTCACGATTAAATTGATTTTCGTTTAGTGCAGACATCTCCTGAATGATGAGTTGAATTCTTCCCTGGAAAGCATTGACCTTTCCATTGACAATTACGATATCGCCAGCTTGAACTCTTTGCATGGCAAGCTCTGCTCCTTGCCATTTACGCGCTTCGATTTCGCCTGTGCTGTCTGCCAAAATAACATTCAGGTAGCTTTTGCCATCTTTCCCTTCGGCCGTAGCAATATACTTGACCAAAAAGGGTGAGAGGACATCGTCTTTAGCATTGAGCTGCGAAATAAATTGCGTTTTGTTCAAGAGAAACTCCTAGGAAATAAGCTATTCAATTCTTCGCCAATATGTCATATTAAGGCAATCAAAAAAAATGATTAATTCGTAAACGTATATACAGTTTTGCCTTGGAGGCCGTATGTCTAAAGTAAAAGTTGCAATCAATGGTATGGGTAGAATCGGACGCACAGTTCTTCGCGAGTACTTCAATCGTGCAGAGAGCGAGTTCGAAATCGTAGCAGTTAACAACCCTGGTAAAGCAGATCAATATGTTCACTTGCTAAAATACGATTCTGTTCATGGTCCCTTTAATGGAGACGTTCATCTCGAAGGACAAGATCTGAGTGTGAAAGGAAAAATAATAAAGTTCTATAATCAAAAAGACCCTTCCGAGATTCCTTGGGGCGATCTAGGAGTTCAAATCGTTATCGATTCAACTGGAGTTTTCAAAGATAAAGAAGGTCTTTCAAAGCATATGCACGGAACAGTAAAGAAAGTTATCATGTGTGCACCTGGAAAAGGTCTCGATGCAACTTTCGTAATGGGTGTTAACCACAACACTTACGATGCAGCAAAACACCACGTGATCTCAAACGCGTCTTGTACAACAAACTGTCTTGCTCCAATCGTAAAAGTTCTTAACGACAAATTTGGAATTGAAAACGGTTTCATGACAACTGTTCACTCATATACTTCAGATCAAATGCTTCTCGATGGATCACACACTGATCCAAGAAGAGCTCGCGCAGCTGCTATGTCTATCATCCCGACAACAACTGGTGCTGCTAAAACTGTTGGAGAAATTATTCCTGAACTAAAAGGGAAGTTAGACGGATACTCATTCCGCGTTCCAACTCCAAACGTTTCTCTTACTGACTTCGTAGCGACATTGAAGAAAACAGCAACAGCTGAAGAAATCAACGCTGCTCTAAAAGAAGCTTCAGAAACTTCTCTAAAAGGAATTCTACGTTACGAAACTGAAGAACTGGTTTCTGTAGACTTCATGGGAATGAGATATTCATCATGTCTTGATGCTGCTCTTACAAACGTTATCGGAAACACAATTAAAGTTGTTTCTTGGTACGATAACGAAGCAGGATTCTCAAACCGCGTTTTAGATCTTGTTAAATTTATCGGATCAAAAGGACTTTAATTCATGGCCTTAAAATACATCACTGACGAAAGCTTCGGCGCTCTAGCAAAAGATAAACGTGTTCTCGCGCGTTTTGATTTCAACGTGCCGATGGATAAAAACGATCCGACTAAAATCGCAGACACGACTCGTGTTGATGAAGCGCTTGAAACAATCAAAGCGATTTTAGAACACAAACCAAAGAAGCTCGTTCTTATGAGTCACTTCGGTCGCCCGAAAGGAGTCGATCCAAAGTATTCACTTGAGCCTGTGGCAAAATGTTTGGCGGAAAAATTAGGGATGGAAGTGACGTTGACTGAAACGGCACTCGATCGCGGAATTAAAACTCTGCTTGGATTGAATGAATCAAAAATCATTCTTCTGCAAAACCTTCGTTATCATCCGGAAGAAGAAGCGAACGATCGCGAATTCGCGCGAGTGCTTTCTACATACGGTGATGTATTTGTGTTCGACGCTTTCGGGGCCGCTCACAGAAAACACGCTTCAACATACGAGATCAATGCCTTCTTCAAAAATAAAGCTTACGGTGGATTGCTGCTTAAGCGCGAAGTAGAAGCACTCGATAAAATTTGCCACAATCCAGTGAAGCCATTCGTAGCGATCGTTGGCGGGGCAAAAGTTTCTGATAAAATCAAAATCATCGATAGCCTTCTTGTGAACGTCGATAAACTTCTTATCGGTGGGGCAATGGCCTATCCATTCTTAAAAGCACAAGGACATACTGTAGGAAATTCACTTTGCTCAGATGAAGATGTTGTTCTTGCGAGAAGAATCCTCGGAACTCCTTCAAAAAATAAAATCGTTCTTCCAAGCGATCACATCGTGTCGGCAGAATTCGGTGGAGCTCCTGAAGACGTTGGACAAACAAATATTCCAGACGGAAAAATTGGTTTGGATATCGGTCCTTCGACTCTACAAAATTATTCAGACTATTTGAAAAATGCAAAGACTGTTCTCTGGAACGGACCGATGGGACTTTTTGAAAACAAAAATTTTGCGAAAGGAACATTGGGAATTGCAAAGACACTTGCGAGCTTAAACGCTTTCACACTTGTTGGTGGCGGTGATTCGGTAAGTGCAGTGAAGATGTCGGGACTTTCTGAAAAGATGTCACACATTTCTACTGGTGGTGGAGCTTCTCTTGAGTATATCGAGAATGGAACTCTTCCTGGTATTCAGGCACTCAAATTTGGGATCGATTAAATGAAACGCGAAATTCATATCGTTGGTAACTGGAAAATGAACCAGACTCTACATGAGATCAGTAATTTCTTTGTAGAGATGTCTAAGATGAAAATGGAGCTTAAGTGCAAAGCATGGATCGCTCCACAAGCACTTCATATTCCGATTCTGAAAGAAATCGCTTTCACGACAGGATCAATTCAAGTTGGTGCACAGAACTGTTGCGAACACGACTCGGGCGCTTACACTGGAGAAATTTCTCCGGCAGCTCTTGCAGATATGGGTGTAGAGTTCGTTATCATTGGCCACTCTGAACGCAGAACGATCTATAAAGAAGACAACGCTCTTTTAAATAAAAAAGTTCTGAAGGCCTTGGGTCACGGATTAAAAGTTATTTATTGTGTGGGCGAAACATTGGAAGAGCGCGAAGCAAATAAAACGCTCGCAGTTCTTGAAACACAAATCGCGGAAGGACTTAAAAATCTTCCGGAAGGTATTGCGGCCAATCTTCTTATTGCTTACGAGCCAGTGTGGGCGATCGGAACAGGAAAAGTGGCGACAGCTGAACAGGCAGAAGAAGCTCACGCCTTTATTCGTTCGAAACTGGAACTTAATAAAGATGAGACCGTGATTTTATACGGAGGTTCGGTAAAGCCGGATAATATCGACTCGCTGCTAGCCAAAGAAAACATCGATGGCGCACTAGTAGGAGGCGCGAGCCTTAAAGCTTCAGATTTTAGAGCACTCTGCACAAGCGGAAGTGTTGTTAGATAGGTTGCGCGACAGGCAGAAGTTTGCTATTTATTTAAGACGAAATTTTTTTAAGGAAAGTTAAATGACTACAGCTCTAATGGTTCTTCAAGCGATCACTTCAGTTCTACTTATTATCGTTGTTCTTCTTCAATTCGGTAAAGGAGCAGAAGCAGGATTAATGGCAGCAGCGGGATCTGAATCAATCATGTCGAGCTCAACTCGCGGTAACATCATGACAAAGATTACTGCAGTTCTTGCGATCATCTTCCTTGGAAATTCAATTCTTCTTGCTCGCTTACAAGATACAAAATTTGAAAAATCAATTCTAGATACTGAGAAACCAGTTTCTCGTCCGCTTAACTCAGATGCAGCTAACAAAGCAGCACCTGCAGCTGGAACAACTGCACCAGCGGCTCCAGCAGCAACTACTCCTGCAGCGGCGGCAAATGCAGCTAAAGATGCAGCTGCAACAGCGAAAGAATCAACTCCGGCCGCAACGACAACGGCGCCAACAACAACGAAGTAATCACGAATGGATCAAGCGTTACAAAGCTTAATCACAAAAGAATACTCTCACTTAAAATCTATTTATTTTAATTCGGCCTATTTTGGGCCGAGTCCAATAAGTGCAAAGGCCACAATCGAAAAGGCCATGCAACGAGAACTCGATCCGTCGTTTTATGCTTATGACGATTGGATGAGTATCTCAGAAAAACTCAGAGTGAAATTTGCTTCACTCATCAATACAAGTCCTGACATGATCACGCATTCAACATCGTCATCAGACGTTGTGAATATCGTAGCCAACGGTTTTATCTTCGAAAAAGGAGATAGAGTCGCTGCGGTCAATAGAGACTATCCATCGAACATCTTGCCGTGGATGCTCGCTGAAAGACACGGTAAATTTCATTTTGATAGGCTCGATCTGGGCAACGAGCTTGTGCCGACAGCAGAATGGCTGGAACGCAATTTAAAACCGCAGACGAAAATTTTTAATATCTCTTATGTGGCGTTTGATACCGGAAGAAAAATCGATCTTCTTTCGATGGGAAAATTTCTTAAATCAAAAAATATTTTCTTCGTTGTCGATGCGACTCAAGCTCTCGGTGGATTTGAAATTACACCGGAAGAACTTTCGTACATCGACGTTCTCACTGTTTCTTCTTATAAATGGATGCTAGGTCCTTATGGGCACGCGTTTGCGTACTTCTCACAAAAGGCACAGGACTCAATTTATCACTTGAATGCAAACTGGATTTTAAGTCCGAACTCAAAACAAGTTTATAATCTTCTCGACTACACGACAGAAACTCTTCCCGGAGCTCGTCAGTACGACAGAGGGCAAGCTGCAAATTTACTTTGTTCAGGATGTTTGGAAGGAAGTTTAAATTTCCTTGCGACTGTTGGTTTGGAAAACATCAGAAAGCACAATGCAGAAGTACGCGATTATTTCTTGGAAAATTTTCCGAAGACAAAATATAAGTTAGTAACGCCAGTTGAACACATGGGAAATATTCTGTGTTTGAAAGCTTCGAACGCTGACAGTATCGCGCTTGAAAATGAATTGAAAAAACGCAACGTCGACGTTTCAGTTCGCCAGGGAAATATCAGACTCTCGTTTCACATCTTCAATACGAAGGAACAAGTGAACGAACTTATCAAAGCACTAGATTCTTAAAAACTGCCCTACGAAAGTGTAGAGCAGTCTTTTCTTTTTATCAGGCCATTGTCTGTGTGAATTGTTCTTCTTCAGTTGATCCCTTGAGAGCAATTGTCGAGGCTTGTCCTTGAGAAATTGTATTTGCCACTAAATCAAAATATCCAGTTCCTACTTCTCGTTGATGTTTCGTTGCCGTATAGCCGATGGCCTCAGCAGCGAATTCTTGTTCTTGAAGGGCAGAGTACGCACTCATTCCCAGAAGTTTATACTGGTAGGCCAATGAGTACATTGAATAATTGAGAGAATGAAATCCAGCGAGTGTGACAAATTGAAATTTGTATCCCATTTTTCCTAACTCTTTTTGGAAAGTAGCTATTGCTTCAGGACTTAATTTCTTTTTCCAGTTAAATGAAGGAGAACAATTGTAGGCCAACATTTTTCCAGGAAATTGAGCGTGAATACTTTCTGCAAAAAGTTTTGCTTCCGCCAGATCCGGAGTCGAAGTTTCACACCAGATAAGATCAGCGTAAGGAGCATAAGAGAGCCCTCTGGCAATGGCGATTTCCATTCCATTTTTAATTCTAAAGAATCCTTCAGTCGTTCTTTCTCCGGTTAAAAATTTGTGATCGCGTGGATCTACATCGCTGGTAAGCAGAGTTGCTGCCTGTGCATCTGTTCTGGCGATAATGAGAGTCGGAACATTCATTACGTCAGCTGCTAATCTTGCTGCTGTTAATTTTTTAATGAATTCAGATGTTGGTACTAAAACTTTTCCACCTAGGTGCCCGCATTTTTTTTCGCTTGCGAGTTGGTCTTCAAAGTGAACAGCGGCAGCTCCGGCAGCAATCATTTGCTTCATTAATTCGTAAGCATTCAATGCTCCACCAAATCCGGCCTCAGCATCAGCAACAATGGGAACGAGCCAGTCTCTTGTCACTTTTCCTTCTGAGCTTTCAACTTGATCTGCACGGATGAGGGCTTGATTAATTTTTTTCACAACATTGGGAACACTGTCTGATGGATAAAGACTTTGATCAGGATACATTTCTCCTGCAAGATTTGCGTCGGCGGCCACTTGCCATCCGGAGAGATAAATCGCTTTGAGACCGGCCTTGACTTGTTGAACGGCCTGGTTTCCAGTCAGTGCTCCGAGTGCATTGATGTAATTTTCACTTTGAAGTGAGCGCCAGAGATTTTCAGCTCCCAAACGCGCAATTGAATGTTCAATCTGATAAGAGCCGCGAAGTTTTAAAACGTCAGCAGGAGTAAAGTCGCGAACAATGTTTTTCCAACGCTGATCTTTTTTCCAAAGCATTTCCATTTGAGATGTTTCTTCCATTTTGTTTCTCCTTTCTTGTGTATGGATTGAAGTTTTAACTACACTTGATGTTGTGAGGAAAGGCTCGAGAGTCGTGGCCGTGAAGAGAGTTTCGCCTTTTTGTACTGCTTTCTTTAAAAGACCAATTTCAGAAATCTTCTCATTCTCATTCAGAGTATGATTATTCAGAATAGTTTCTAAAAAGCTTTGTTGTTCTTGCAAAAATAATTTTTTGATTAAAGTATCATCAACAACAGAACCATCTTCTAAAGTCACTTTATAATGTTTCCATTGCCAGACTTGAGCGCGGGAAATTTCCAGAGTGGCGAGATCTTCCATCAGATTATTGTGAGCGACACATCCCAATCCTTTCTCCATTCCCATTAAATAGGCGATTGCCACTTGAACATTCGTTTTCAAACCTTGCAATGTTCTCGGACCTGATCCCTCCATAATTAAATCAGGATGATCAGGAAAATTTTGATCAATGAAATTCAACTGATTTTTTTTGGGAAAACATTTCATTGCGGTCCCGATGAAATAGGGATGAGAAACCCAGCATCCATCATGGCCAAGTTTAAATTCGTTGCTCTTATCTTCAGTGACTTTCATTGTCTGAGTATTGCGGGTAACAGGATCTTTCCCAGGAGTAAAAGCTGACATTCCTCCGATGGCAAAAGCACCGTGGCGATGGCAAACATTCACTAATTTTTTAGCATAATTTTCCATCCAGAATTTTTTCATTGTGATCTCACTTCGATCTGCACTGATTCTGCTTGGATGATTTTTTAGTGTTTTGATATCAGAAAATATTTTGTCCCATCTGCCAACATTCATTCCAACAGCATGTTCTCTGACTTCATAAAGAATTTCTTCAATATTAAGAGCAGCTGGCAATGTCTCGATAAGAAATGTCACTCGGAGAGTGCTGCGCGGATAACCCAATTCCTCTTGTAAAAAACAAAAAAGATCATTCCAGTAACGGGCTTCCATCGCATACTCAATTTTTGGAATATAGTATTTAGGAGTTTTCTTTTCGCGGATGTGGTGTGCGATTGTATGATAAAAACAAATAGCCAGATCAAACAGACCTGCTGAAACAAATTGGCCGTCGACTTTTATATTGGCTTCTTGAAGATGGAGTCCGCGCACGCGAACCATAACTCCCGCCATATCATTGCGATTCAATTTATAAATTTTTGATTCACTGTCTTTTTGGTAACTGAGTTCACCTTTGCTTGCTCCAATGACATTGTAGACGCCATCAATAACATTTTCCCAAGTGGCCATCATGGAGTCTTCAAAATCGAGCATGGCCATATCTGCTCTTTCGCCCTCTGAATTTCGTGAGAGCATGTTGATGACCATTTTTGTGTCATTTACCGGACCGGTGATTTCAACTCTTCTCGTTTGAAGATCAGAAGGAATGGCGGCCACTTTCCAGTTAGAAAGCTTGGAATTTTCGTTAAAGATTTCTGTACGTGGTAAAGAGCCCTGGTCATAGTGTTCCTGGCGGCGATGCCTGACCGCCAGAAGTTGATTTCTTCTTATTTCCATTTTGCGGTGAAGAGAGGTGAGAAGGGAGAGAAAGCCTGGATCCAGTAGCTTTTTTGATCTTTGATCAAGGGCAAGTTCTGAAATTTGTACGGAATCGTTTAAAGAGAGATAACTCATGGGAACCCTCCTGCTAGTTTTTAAAATAAAACTTATTGTGGATTAATTAAACATTAGCGAAACACAAAAGAAAGCGAAATTTCGCTAATATTTAAAATTCGCGTATTGCTGGACATGATAAGTCCTTAAAGTTATAAAAATATCTATGCTTAAGAAAAAGATAGTACTGAGATTTATTTTGGGGCTTAAGATTCGGCAATTGCGAATCAAGCGTGAGCTTTCTTTGAAAGAACTCGCAGATCTTTCAGATCTCTCGGTGTCCTATCTCAATGAGATCGAGAAAGGAAAAAAATATCCCAAGATCGAAAAGCTTGCGGCCCTGGCGCAAAGTTTGAGTATTGATTTGGGCGAGCTGGTTTCTTTTAAGACTGGAAGAAATCTGCATCCACTGCTTAAATTTTTAGAAAGCGATATGGTGGAAAAAGTTCCATTGGAACTCTTTGGTCTGAATGAATCTGACGTGGTCGATTTAATGGGACATGATCCTGAAAAATTTGCTTCGTTTGTACTCACTGTTCTGCAAATTTCCAGATCGTTTGATGTGAAAATGGGGGATGTTTATTCCGCGGCCCTGCGCTCCTATATAGAAGCTCATGATAATTATTTTCCTGAGTTGGAAAAAATAACTAAAAAAACAAAGACTCATTTGAAATTAGGATCTGAGCCCATTCGTTTTGATCAGCTTAAATCTTTTCTGAAAAAAGAACACAACTATGAAGTAGATGAAAAAACTCTCGGAGAAAATCCACTCTTTGATGAGACAAAGTTTTTAGTAAAACACTCAACTCCTGCAACGATTTATTTAAATTCCAAATTGAAGGAAAATCAAAAAACTTTTTGTCTGGCCAAGGAGCTTGGCCATTTGGTTTTAGGAACAAAGAAAGAAATTGAAAATAAAAATCTTGGAGAAATGCTGGAAGATTTTAAAACCAGTTATTTTGCCGGGGCACTTTTGCTGGAAGAAAAACAATTTTCAGATGATTTGAAGACTTTTTTTAGTCAGCCGAAATTTGAGGCAGATAATTTTCTGGCGTTACTTACAAAATATAAAGTAAGCCCGGAAGTTTTATTTCATCGACTTACTCAGGTTTTGCCTTCGCATTTTAAAGTGAATGAGCTCTTTTTTCTTTCTCTGGTGACAAAGGTTCATGAGAAAGAAAATTATGTCATCAATAACGAGTTACATTTATCGCAATTACACAGTCCTCATGGCGTACGCATGAACGAAAATTACTGTCGTCGTTGGGTGGCCATAAAAAGTCTGAAACAATTTAAAAATAATATGTCATTGGAGCATTCTGTTTTAGGCCAGATTTCGGTAGTGCTTGACGGTACAGAGTATTTTTCAATTTCTCTCGCTACAAAATCGAGCCTGGAAGATCACTCTCTCAATTCTCTTACGATTGGATTTTTGGTTAATGATGAATTGAAAAATGCATTGAAATTTTTAGGTGATAAAAATTTAAAACGTATTCATATCGGTCAAACTTGCGAGAGATGTCCTCTTAGCGATTGTGAAGATCGTGTCGTTCCGGCCTCTATCTATCAAAAGGAAATTGAGAGAGAGCAGAGACAAAAAGCGATGGTTCAATTAACAGAGTAAAAAGTATTATCCGACTTTCTTTTTGATCTTACCAAAGGATTGTTGTTTCTCTTTGTCGCCAAAGCCTTCAACTTTATAACTTGGTGTTGGTGGTCTGAATGGTAAAATGTTTTGCGGCTGACAGGGATCGAAGTCTTCCGGAAGTTCTTTGTGAACTTTTCCTGTCATCACGAGTTGTTTGACGTTTTTTGTGAAAATTTCAAACAATTGCGGATCGAGTTTTTTCCCAACTGATTTAGTCATAACAGCGATGGCATCTTCCGTTGGAAGAACATCGTGATAAGAACGTTTCGTCGTAATCGCATCGAAGAAATCTGCAATGGCCGTAACGCGAGCGAGGAGGTGAATATCCACTCCTGCAAGTTTGTTTGGATAACCTGTACCGTTGAAATTTTCATGATGTTCGTGAACAATTCTTTTAATGATATTGAAATCGACGCCCTCACATTCACAGGCATTTTCTTCGAGCAAATTAAATCCGTAGTCCGGATGTTTTTTGATAACATCAAATTCTTCGTCTGTTAATTTATCCGGGTTATTGATGATGTCAGTAGAAATTTTTACTTTACCGATATCGTGAAGAAGTCCGCCGAGGCCGGCGAGTACGACTTCTTCTTTAGGAGCATTAGGTTTCATCGAGGTATAAAGCGAAATACAGTACATCGAAACGTTGATCGAGTGATCGTATGTATAAAAATCGTGAAACGAAAGTGTCGCAATTAAGCTTTGTAGTTTAGAAACGTCGTAGTCTTTAATAACATCGACCATCGACTCTACAGTTGTCTTACAACCCTGAAGTGTTTCCGAAAGAATTTCTGTCGTAAATTCTTTATCAGCATCGAAGAGCTTATCGAGATAATGAATAGCAGAGTCTTTGATGATTTCCGATTTTTGTCCGTCGCTCACACCGCTTACATTAATAAGGCTCTTCAAATAATCTTCGCGTTGAGATTCATGCACGTAGAGTTGAAAATACTTTTTCTTGAAACGTTTCAAATCATCGTGAGCTAGTGGTTCGTTTCTTGGATAGATGCGAACGTACTTTTCTTTGTTCTCATTGGACGAAGAATTAACGTAAAGATCATAGGGAACCGGACGATCGACAATAATCAAATCGAAAGAGATTGAAAAAAAGTTATTCCCCATTTTGGTCATACCTTATTTATATCGGCACTTTCTGCGGCTGAATTTAATTCATTCACCCAACTAAATTCATTGTTTAATAATTCTATTTTACCATAGTTCGGGTGCCGTATGGTCAAGGACTGCTAACCCCGCTACAATACATCCATGAAAACTGAAAAAACGCCCAAATTGGACCCCTACATATCCCTTAGATTTCCCGATTTCCGCTACTATCTGACAGTTAGAGTTCTTCTCTCACTCGCCCTTCAGTTCCAGGCCGTGATCGTCGGGTGGCACGTATATTCGATCACCAAAGACCCTCTATCGCTGGGACTAATCGGACTCGTAGAAATTATTCCTAATTTTTCTGTCACATTATTCGCAGGACACTTTGCCGATTTATACGATAGAAAAAAAATCGTGTTTTCATGTTTGTTCGTTTTGATGTTCAGTGGTCTCGCTCTTTATTCAGTCACCCATCTTGTTCCGGATAATAATCACAAATTAATTTTCTTCTATCTCATTATTGCGATGACTGGTTTTGCCCGCGGAACAATGGGGCCTTCGTTGTTTTCTATTCTCACAGAGTGTGTGCCGAAAGAGCATTATGTAAACTCGACAACGTGGAACTCGACGATCTGGCAGATTTCAACAATGATCGGAGCAGGACTCAGCGGATTTCTCTTTCACTTCATCGGTTACAACGTTTATCTCATCATTAGTGTTTTAGTTTTCTTCGGACTTGTTGGTTTCTATTTTATTTCTCCGAAACCACATCTTACTAAGAACGATGCGAAGGCACCGATGCTCGGATCGATTAAAGAAGGTGTGAAGTTTGTTTTCAGCAGCCAGGTTTTTCTCGGTGCTATTTCTCTCGATCTCTTCGCCGTTTTATTCGGTGGAGCAGTCGCACTTCTTCCTATCTATGCTCAAGATATTTTAATGGTTGGTCCGGAAGGACTAGGCTTTTTAAAAGCAGCGCCATCACTAGGATCTTTTATCATGGCCGCACTAAACGTTTACTGGCCGCCTGTTGTTAATACCGGAAAAAAATTATTGTTCGCCGTCTTTGGTTTTGGAGTGTGTATGATTCTTTTTGGTATCTCAAAAAGTTTCATCTTCTCGCTCTTCGTTCTTTTCATCAGTGGTGCGTGCGATAATATTTCCGTCGTTGTTCGCGGGACAATTATGCAAACTTTAGTACCTGCAAATATGAAAGGAAAAGTATATGCAGTTAACTCAATGTTCATTGGTTCTTCGAACGAGATCGGTGAATTTGAATCTGGTATGGCAGCCAAGCTAATGGGCGTTGTTCCGTCAGTCGTTTTCGGTGGCACAATGACACTTCTTGTAGTCATTTTTACAGCGTTGAAAGCTCCGAAACTTAAAAATTTAAACTTTGTGGAAAAAGATCACGCAAATCTTTGACACTTATTTAGTCCCTATCTATAGTCACCCGTCCACTCAAAGAGACGGGAGACTCTCATGAAAAAAATTTCGCTACTACTTTTGACTTTGGCACTCGCTACATCGTGTGCACCTAAACATGAAGGCCTTAGTGGTTTAGTCCTTGGTGATTATTTTAGTATGCGCCAACAAACGCCAACGACTTATGTTGGTTTAGTTCAATTACAATTGCCAGCTCTTCTTTCAAACGCACAAGTCGTAAATGGAAAAGCAGTGATTGATGAAGACGCAAAAAAAGCTCTTCTTGCTGAACAAGAAGATGTGATTGCAAAACTTCACGATCTTTCACCTGAGATCAAAGTGATCGCTTCTTATAAACTAGTATTGAACGCAATCGCGTTCGTTGCTCCAAGCGATTTATCAGATAAAATTTCAAAAATCGAAGGCGTAAGCAGAGTTGTGGAGAACACAAACTTCGATCGTCCAAAAGTTTCTTCAACAGAAAAAAAACTTGCTGATCTTGCAGCAGCTCTTCCAACTGATAAAAGTTTAAACGAACACAATACGATAACTTTCATTGGTGCTGATAAACTTCACACTGCTGGAATTTCGGGACAAGGAATGAGAGTAGGGATCATCGATACAGGGATCGACTACACTCACGCTATGTTAGGTGGTCCGGGTAAAAAAGAAGTTTATGCTTCAGTCGATCCTTCGGCCGTAGCTCCTGCAGAACTTTTCCCTAACCAAAAAGTTGTTGGTGGAAAAGATTTCGTAGGAACAGAATATTCTTCTGGCGATGCAGATATCGAAAAAAATATTCCAAAACCAGATACTAACCCAATCGACGAAGGTGGACACGGTTCACACGTAAGTGGAACTGTTGCTGGACTTGGTGACGGCGTAAATACTTACTCAGGTGTTGCTCCGGAAGCAAAACTTTATGCACTTAAAGTTTTCGGTAAAGAAGGTTCAACTTCAGACATCGCTGTTATTCAAGCTCTTGAGTACGCTGCTGATCCAAGTGAAAAAGCTGATCCCTCAGATCGCCTAGACGTTGTTAACCTTTCTCTTGGTGGTGGATACGGGAAACCAAAAATCCTTTATACTGAAGCAATCAAAAACCTAACGAAAGGTGGAACTGTTGTAGTTGCTTCTGCAGGTAACTCTGGAGACAACCCATACATCGTTGGTGCACCATCAACTGCTGATGAAGCCATCTCAGTTGCTGCAGGTATCGATGATATGCCACAAAACATTCAGATCCCAGCTGTTGATTTAAAAATCGGAACGAATGAACAACTTCTAGAAGCAATCGAAGGAACAATTGGTGTTTCTGCGGCCGCAAGTCATGTAACAGGATCTTTCGTTTATATCGGAAACACTGTTGATCCAATTGCAGCAGATGTTCAAACTGCAGTGAAAGGAAAAATCGCTCTTATCGATCGTGGATCTAATTCATTCGTAGATAAACTAAACACAGCTGTTAAACTTGGTGCTATCGGTGCCGTAGTTGTAAACAACCAGGATGCAAATCCAATCCCAATGGGTGGAGATGGAAAAGTTGAAATTCCAGCAGTCATGGTAACAAAAGCAGTTGGTACTTCAATTAAAGAAGCTCTAAAAAATAATGTTGAAGTTGTTTTCAACTTCTCACCTGGAAAAATTATTTCTCGCGATGATTTAATTGATACAATCACAGACTTTTCATCTCGTGGTCCACGTTCAATCGATTCATTGATTAAGCCGGAAATCACAGGTCCAGGATCAAATGTTATTTCTGCTAAAATGGGAGCTGGTGCTGAAGGTGTACAATTCAGTGGTACATCAATGTCAGGACCGCACATTGCTGGTGTAATGACTCTTTTAAAACAAGCTTTTCCAACATTAACTGTTGCTCAGTTAAAAGCAAAAGTTTTGAACAACTCTAAAATCATGATGAAAGGAAACGTAAACATTCCAGTTTCACTTCAAGGTGCTGGACGTGTTCAAGTTGATCAAGCATTCAAATCGCGTGTCATCGCAATGCCTGCAACTCTTTCTCTTGGTGAAGTTTCTCTTTCAAGCAACAAAACAGTTGCGAAAGTTGTAACGTTAACGAACTTTTCTGATAAGGACCAAGTATTTTCATCAAGAGCACTTAATGCTGGAAAAAATATTAAAGTAAATCTTCCAGGCTCATTTAAAGTAAAAGCGAACAGCTCGTACAAATTAACTGTAAGCTTTACTCTTTTAAGAGCAGAAGAAGATCAAGCGAACATTGAATCAGATGGATTCGTAGTTCTTACTTCAGGAGATGGATCAGAACATTTAAATCTTCCATTTCTTGCGATCCTTAACAAAGTAACAGACATCACTGCTTCAGACTTCTTAACGATGACTGATTCTTCTGTTGATAAACTTGGAGCTCAGGTTAACTTGAAGCTTACAAACAACGGAGCTAACGACGGTGACGCTCTTATTTTCAACATGCTTGGAACATCTCCAAGAAAAGTATTAACTCCTCCATTTAATCTTTCTAAGAGCACTACATGTGATCTTGAAGCGGCCGGTATCCGTATCGTTGATAAAGAAGTAGACGGTGCAGAGAAGAAAGTTCTTCAAATTGGTGTAAAGCTATACGATGCCATTACTCAATGGCAGCCATGTGATATTTCACTTCAGGTTGATACAAACAACGACGGTGTTGCTGATCTTGAACTTCTTGGTATCAAATCAAGTTACATCGCAGGTATCACTCAAGATGTTTTTGCATCAATCCTACTTGATGCTGGAGCAGCTCGTGAAATCAGAAAGAATTTCGAACTTAAACTTGGAAAAGAAAATTATATTCCAGCTATCTTAGATGCTGGTGATATGAAGTTCTACGATCATTCTGACGTAGCAGTAATCGAAACAGACATCACAAAAATTGCAACAGACGCGAAAGGAAACATCGGAATTAAGCTTGCTGTTTCTAATCTTGAGTCTGATGACAACTCTGATGATTATCTTGCTGATCACGAAACGAAGTGGCAAAAAATCAATATCGCAGAAAACGCATTTGCCTTCTACGATATGCCGGAAGCTGTAACGGTAAAAGCTCATGATCAAGAAACGCTTGCTCTTAAAAGAGGAGCGGGAAGCGCGAGACTTTTAGTTCTTTACCCGAACAACGCTGGAGCGGTGAACTCATCTTCTAAAGATAAACAATCGCAAATTTTAACTGAGAAATTTCAAAAGTAATGACCGAAAAAAAAGGCTCCCGAGTGGAGCCTTTTTTATAAAATAATTGTTTTAATCGAAACGATTTCAATACGAGATTCTTTTTTAAGTTCAATCACACTGCAAGAATTTTGTTCAAATGGGCCTTCCGCAAACAGTTTATTATCAGCATTGATATAGAGATTCAGTCCTTGTGGACCGGCACCGTTGTGATTAGCTAGATTGTTTCTGGAAAAATTAGATTGAATGAGAGGGCATCTCCATTCTTCCATGTTTCTGTAGATCGGGCCGGAATTGTCCCAGCTATCTTCTTTATTTCTACCCCAATAACCCGGCCATAGAATCACATCGACATCGCCGGGAGAAAAATAAGTCCAAGGAGATTGCTCGATTTCATAACAGATAAGCAGACCCAAATTAAAATTCTTTATAGTGAATATTTTTTTACTTTGGTTTTCAGGAAGGGAGAAAAAAATTTTTTCTCCATCAGTAAGACCAATTTTAAAAAATTGCTCTCTTTGGTTTTGTTGAAAAATAAATCCTGTATTGAAATTCAGACCATCGTTATGAATCGCAGTGGGAAGAATTACCACGGTATCTTGTTCATTAGACCAATGTTGAATGCGCTCTAAATAAGGAAGCAATCGTTCTAACGTACAGTTCTTGATTTGGGCAGAGAATCCGGAGAGTCCGCATTCCGGAAAAAGAATGACATCTACTTTTGTGGACGCATAAAACTGGAGACATTTTTCAATCTGAAGAAAATTTTCTTCAATTTCGGTAGAGTTAGGAATTTGAACAGGGCCGATTTTTAGCATGGTCTACAAAGGTTTAGAATAGTCTCGAAGAGAAGGCCCCTTAGAAGGGGCCATCAAGTTAAGCGTTTTTGAAGTGAGTATTGTAATCTTCGATACCAGCCTGAACAACTTTGTAAGCTTCTTCAGCACCGTACACAGATTCAATCTGCATTTTAATCGGCTCACCTGGAATCGTTTTGTATGAAAGGAAATAATGTCTCATACGATCGATGATCACTGGAGAGATTTGAGAAATATCGTTTACACCTTTGTAGAACGGATCGCCATTTAGAACAGCGATGATTTTATCATCAACTTCACCAGAGTCGATCAGACGAATACCACCGATAACTCTTACATCCATGATGATATCTGCACGGTGAATAGGAAGTTCAGAAAGAACGCAAATGTCATGCGGATCACCGTCACCATTTTTTGCCATCTTTGAGAACGCAGCAGTTTTTTCTGCTGAATATGTTTGTGGAATCAATCCATAAAGAACTGGTGGAAGAGAAGAAAATTTTTGTGGACGATCGACCATTACAAAACCAGTTTCTTTATCGATTTCGTATTTGATGACGTCGTTAGCGATAATTTCGATATACGCCTTTACGATTTTTGGAGCTTCAGCGCCAATGTTGATTCCGTGCCATGGGTGTGGACGGCTTACCATAAAATTCTTCTTAGACATTGTGTACCTCATCTTAAAAATTATGAGATAGAATTTAACATCCATGACCTGAAAAATCCAATTCTCTCTCGTATAACGCGGAGTTTTACTATACAATTATCTCAATCATTTAATTAAGCGAGTTCACGGAATGAAAAGCTTTTCGAAAGTACTTTTATTTTCTCTTATTTCTTTTTCCCTTCATGCTGAGGACTTTGCAAAAGGCTTCTCTAAGCATCAGATCAATTTTGCCCTCTCGGGATTTAATATCAAAGAAGACGCTCTTCTTTCACGAGGGACTGCGACTGCAGTTGAAGGCGATTTTATCTACGGTGTCGATGAAGGATTACAATTGCGTTTAACTCCTGTGGCGAGTTTCATCAGCGGTCAGCAAACATCGCGAGATCCATTGAGCCCACTGACAAATTCGATTTATTTAAGGGAAGCCTCGATTGAAAAAAAGCTTGTCTACGATATTTCTCTTAAGGCCGGAGTTCTTTTTCAAAAAGAATTTCTTCCGGGGATTGCTGGCTATACACAATCGTTTCCAGGTGCAGGACTGATCATTCCTTTTACGTGGCAAAACCATACTTTTGAAATTCGTGGACAAGGAGCTGTTCCTGCGAGTTCTGGTTTAGCTTCAACTTCAACAGAACTTGAATCGAGTGCATCGCTTTATTCGGGAACAGTTTTTTGGAAAGCAAAATGGCTTGATCAATTTTCAACATCACTAAGTTACTCGCGTTTTGGATTTAACAAACTTTCTTCTTCGGCAGCGGACGATTCGCTCTACAGAGGGAATACTGTTGCGAAAATTTCAGCAAGCTCGAAAGCCTTCGTTTATAAATACGAAGGAAATGAAGTGACATTAAGTGGAGACTTTCGCAGCGATTTATTTGTTTTCAATCTTCAATCAAGTTTCATAAAAAATGATTCTGCTCCAAAGAGTTTAAACCAGGGTTATTTTGTTTCAATAAGCCCAGGTATGGTCCTTCCTTCGAGATGGATTATTCATCCTGTGTTCGAACACTATCGTGTTGAATCAGATGCAATGGTTGCTGTTTACTCTGATACAACTTACGGAAGAACAAACAGAAATGGAAATCGTTACGGACTTGCATTCGATAACGATCGTTACAAATTAAGTTTCATTTATGCTTCATCAAAGCTTATTCAAACGAATCCATTTCAGAGCGCAGACAAAACATATTTTATCAATTTGAAAATCGATAAACTTTTCTAGACCTGTTTAAGTTTTAGGCGGCACCTCTGGTGCTGTCTAAAATTTAGTCACCCCAGTAAGAAATACCCACCGAATTTAAAGAGATACAGTAAGGCATAAGAATTGCTTATGAATAGATAAAACTATCTTATTTCATGGGTATTGAAATGTTATTACATTCAAAATCGTTTTATTCTCGTCTCGCACTTCTTCTTTTAATCGCATTTTTTAATGCGTGTTCAAAAAACGTTGATAAGGCCGGCAGTGGTGAAACTGCTACGTTCTTCGTCGATGAAGTCGAAGGAACGAGTGAGATCTCGAAAGTCGATCCTGTGTATTCAATTCCAAAAGAAAGACTCTATAATTTTAAAGCTTGTTTAAAAGATATTATGCAGTCAAAGGCCATCCTGGGACAGTCGTTTAAAGTTGAAGGTGGCGACGAAGAAAAAATTATCGAAAGTGACGAGCAAGGATGTTTGAATTGGACGGAAACTGTTGATTACAATTTCCTCGCACAATCAAATTATATCAAAATCAATCGTACAGTTATCGCAAACGGTTTACATAAAGGTGAAGCAAACGTTCAATTCGCTATCAATCCATGGGCGCGTGGAGAAGAAGTTGGAGTTGTCGATCCCAAGAAAAAATCAGTTGTGGCCCTTTCTGAAGACAAAGTCGGTGGAGCTGCTTTCTTTGCCGAAAGCGCGCGTTCTCCTTTGTGGGCAATGTCTCCTCGAGTTTCAATTTTAGAACAGGAATTCTCTGCTGGTGGAGCGAAGATGCTTTTGAAGTTTCAAACGAAACTCTCATTGGTTCTTAAGGACTCTGCTTCTCAGAATGTTCAATATCCAATTTCAAATGGTGCATTTGATGTTGAAATGATTCTTTATAATTCAGTTATTGAAAACGGAAAAGAAACACTTATTCCGATTGCTTCAAATACTCAAAGCAGTCTTGCTTTTACTCAAGATACATTGATTGCAGAATTTCCTTTTGGATTAAACACTCTTCCAAATAAAGGGCAAATTCTTTTAGGTGTGAAGATCTCGGCTTCTGCAAACGATATCGGCCTTGATTCGTTTGAAGGTGTGTATCTGGTTTCAAGTTCTCCTTCTATTAAAGTAGACGGATCACCATTGCCAGTGAAAAATCAAAGCTTCGCTGATGTGAAAGCAACATTAAATCCAGATACAGGGACTACTGATAAAGATGTAAAGAAACAAGATGTGAAACCAGGACTTGAAATTGGTAAGCTCGATCTATGGTTCTTTAAAATTGGTTCTGAAACAACAACTGATCGTCAGGTTTTCTTCAACGTGAAAGCTTGCATCACAAGCAACCTCGATAAACGTGTTATCAGAGATGAAAACTTCTCTGTTCAAACTTTAAGTAAAGGTGTTGTGACTTTAAAATCAAACCAGGATGGATGTATCAGTTGGGATGATTCAATCTGGCACAAAGTTTTTAATAAAGAGAGATTTATTAAAAAGACAATTCAGGTCTCTAATGCTGGTTTTAATTTAAATCAAAAAATTAATCTTATTATCAATCCTTGGGATACAGGTGCAAACTTCGCAAGAGACGAACGTTTTGTCACAGACTTTAATTCTATCAATGTAAATCCTTCTTCTGAGTCTCCTAAAATTCTTTTTGATAATTACGGTTTCTCAGTTGTTAACTACAAATACGAAATCAATAAAAATCTAGACCTCACTGTTGTAAAAAACGGAATTCTTTCGTTGAGTGCAAAAGTGGTAAATCATTCATCGCTCTCAAATGGAAGAGAAGGTACAGATCCTCTTAGAGATGGGAACTATCTTTTAAAATGGTCTGTGATCACTGTCGATAATGACGATAAAGTGGATTCGGTTATCAGTTCAGGCGAAAAAGCCGTGAATGTTTTTGGTGGAGATATCAAAACAGATATCGGTTTTAAAGTTTCTGCTTTTGATAAGTTGAATGTACGTTCAAGACTGGTGATTGCTCTTTACACGATTAAAGAAAATAAAAACAAAAATGCAAAAATTGAGATCGATCGCACGAGCGGATTGGAAGCAACTCCTTATATCGGAACAATTATTTTGAACCGTGATGAAGAAGGACAAAAAATGGTGAGAGTTGAAAACAACTTGAACCTTGGAAAAGGAGATATCTTTGATCGCTTAGCAGCTGTGAATTCAGCAGCAGCTAGTTCGGTATCAATGGACAAAGTTTTAGCAAGACAAAATCTAAGAAAGGTCACTATTGCCAATGAAAAAGACTCACTCTTTTTAAGAGATGGTCTGGCGAACCCGACTAAGTACTATACGCTTGCAAAAAATCCAGCTTATTACCACGCAGCTGAACAGAAGCCTGCTGTTGTATCGGCCGTTCTTGCTGGATTTGCAAAAACAGGAAAATTAACTCCAGCGTTAGCGACACAATTCTGTGCTTTCTGGTTTAACGATTATTTTAAGAGATTGTCTGAAACAAATAAATCAGTTGTGATCGATGCTATGAGTACTCAACGATTAACTCAATCGTGTATTGCAACAGTAAGTAGAGATCCATCACGTTTCTTTAAAACAGAGAAAAAACTTTTAGTGAAAAAAGTAGGAAATAATAAATACGTATCGGGAACGTCGACAAACTTCAGTGTAGGAAACTCGTTTAACGTTTCAAAGACAGAAGCTAATACAAAATCATCGACATGGTCTTGGACAACTTCAGCTGGTCTTTCTTTAGAGTTCTTCGATGTCTTTAAAGTTGGTACAACTGGAAGTTACGGGATTTCATCAACAGATTCGAAAACGACAGCGAATGCTTCTTCAGCTTCAATTTCTTCTTCAACATATATGTTCCTTCAAACGAGCGTGTTCAATGTTGAACTAACGGCCTATGAAGAATGTTCGGCAATTAAACTTTCTCCGGAATTATTTGCAGGTTCAAGAGGCATGTTTAGCAACATCTTTACTCCTGCAATGAAAGCACAAGAAATTGCAAAAGTAGTTACATCAGGACTTTTCTTATGTACTGGTGTGGATAATACAACTCCGATTGTGAAAAAAGAAAATTACTACCTCGTTTCTCAAGACATGAGTTCGCGTGGTGGTGAATTGGATGCAAGCAGTGCTGAAAATCAGCAGCTCTTCATGACATTCAGAGGACAAAAAGATTTGATTAACTTCTTATCGACAATTCAAGCGTCGGTAAAAGGACCTTCTTCATCTGGTGCATTTGATGCTTCATCAAGCTCAAATCTTCTGAAAATGGGAGCATTGCCAACGTGGCCAGGTGTGTACTCAGATGAAAATTAGATGGACTATTTAAATTGAAAAAGATTTATGCTGTTTTGGTAAGCTTGTTTTAAAACAGTTTCCAGAGAAACGTTTTTAACTTCTGCAATTTTCTCAGCGACAAAGGCCAGGTAGTAAGGAGCGTTCTCAACTCCGCGATAAGGATCGGGAGTGAGGAAAGGGGAGTCTGTTTCTAAAAGAATTTTTTCAATTGGTGTAATTCTTAAAGCATCTCTTACGTTCTCGGCATTTTTAAAAGTAATAATTCCGTTAAAGCCGAGACAAAATCCTTCATTTAAAGAAAAGCGAGCGAGATCGAGTCCTGAAGTAAAACTGTGGATAACTCCTTTTCGCTTTAATGTCGTACTAAAATTTTTAAGCACAGCGATTGTATCTTCATCAGCATCGCGGGAATGAATGACTACAGGAAGATTGTGATCGACGGCAATTTGCAATTGTTCTTCAAAAGCTTTCAGCTGCTCATCGCGAGGAGATTTTGAATAATAAAAATCTAAACCAATTTCACCAACGGCCACAATTTTTTTATTGCGTTTTGAATCAGCGAGATTTTTGAGAACGTGTGCTTTTACTTCTTCGTTCCACTCTTTTCCTTCGTGCGGATGAAGTCCTTGCGTGCAATAAATTTCAGGAAAAGTTTCTGTGATGGAAATAACTTCATCGAGATTTTCAGGCGAAGTTGAGATCGTGATCATTTTTTCGATATTGTGTTTGCGAGTAAGAGCGACGACCTCTTCACGAGGCATGGACTTCAGCATGTCGAGATGAAAGTGGGTCTCGATGATTGGAAGTTCTAAAATGGGGATTTCACGTTTTTTCTTACTCATAATGAGTCATTTTACTCCAGTCTTTGTAGCGAGCTCCCTGTTTAGCAGAGAGCTCGCTCATTAGATTTACTTGCCAGCGCGTTTTAGAATTTCATCCATAATCGCAAACATTTGATCAGGAGGAAGAGCTCCTTCGATCTTAACTCCGTTGATTAAGTAACTTGGAGTTGAGCGAATATTGAATGGATCAGCCGCTTTGATAAGGGCAACAACTTTTTCTTTTGTCTTTGGATCGTTCACACAAGTTTCAAGTTTGTTGTCTTTGATATATTTATCAACAAATCCAGATTCGAAATTGTCCTGATTGTGGAAAATTTCATCGTGAACTTTTGAGAAATCAGCTGTCGGCATACAGCTCGCAGCGAATGCAGCTTTACATGCGTATTGGTGAAGGGGTCTTTCCATTGAAGGATTACAGCTGTTATCGAGTGGGTAGAAGAAATATTGAATATCGATTTTTCCTTCGTAACGGGCCACAATCTGAGGCATCATTTCTGAAAGCGCTCTACATGCAGGACATTCAAAGTCAGAAAAGATAACCATTTTAATTGGAGCATTCGCAGCTGTTGCGATTTTATAATCCGAAGTCATTTTCGGTGCCCCAAGATCAGGGAGCGAATAATATTGTTTGATAACGTCAGAAGCAACTTCGTTTTTTGCTTTCATTTTTGTATCAACATTCATTTTTACAAGAGCGCTGATTGCGATAACAGCAATAGCAAATGAAACAAGGTAACCAGGAGCTGGTTTCATTGAATCACTTTTCTTGAAGAAAAGCAGGAAGGTTAGTCCTGAGACAATGTAGTAAAGTGTACAGAAGGGACACAGGCCATGAAGAACAAAAAGTGAATAGCAGAAGAGAACGATACATCCAATAAAGTTCACAGTAATTGTGAAATACATAGTGCTTTCGAAATCTTCGTTTTTAAAAATCAAACCAATCAATGTGAGTGCACCAATAATTGCACCGAAAACAGAAATCGGAACTCCTGCAATATTTCCGAATGTCGACATTGTCGTTTTGTCACAGTTGAAGAACGAGTTCACGTTACAAAGTGATTTGCTCTCTAATCCTGTTGGAAATTTTAAATCAAAATAGTGTTGTGTAAGGTACAACGAAAAACCAACCATCAATGCGCCTAAAACGATAAGCATGATTGTAGTGTTCAGTTTTTTGTCTTGATAGACCGAATTCTCTTTCATTTTTCTTAACTCCATTTAAGGGATGTATACATTCCAATTGCGTTCATTTGTTTTATTTCTTCTGTAGCTGTGAAGGGTTTCATTACTGAACGTACACAGCCCGCTTTCTTCGATTTTAATTCCCGGATAAGTCTCATTCAATTGAGCGCGGACAACGACATTCATATCAAAATAAAGTTTTCCATTTTTTTCGCTGAAAGCATTTGGGTATTGTGGAAAATTTGCCTTGAAGTCCGGTTGAACTTCGTAATGAAAAGCGCTGATAAAAGGGCCGATAAAAGCATATGTCGGTTTGATATTTTTTATGAGATCACTTTTTAAAATTTCATTGTGAAGCCCACGCCAGCCAGCGTGAACCATAGCATGTTCGTGTTCACCTAAAAGCAGTACAGGCAAACAATCGGCCGTGAGAATTGCCATTGGAGTGTCAGACGATCCAACCATTCCATCGGCTTCGTTGCCATGACAAGTCTTCTCATTGAGAACGATAGCTGAATGAGTTTGTTTTACACGAATCAAATTGAAATCAGGTTTTGCTTGATAAACAGCAAACTTTCCACGAGGAAGTGCTTTTTCGAAAACCAGAACGGCCTCTGCCATTGTCCACTCTTAAAAAATTTCTTTACGCTTGAGTAATTGACTCGCGCGAAAGATTAATTACGTCTTGGAATAGTTTAGGCGGTGGAACTTCAAAACGCAATTTCTGTCCGGTAATTGGATGAATTAATCCTAAAACTTTTGCGTGTAAGAATGGGTAGGGATAATCTTTGATAAGTTCTTTAAAAGGTGCACCGAGTTTCATTAAATGCTCATTCGCTGATCCATAAGTTGAATCACAAATGATCGGCATTTTTAACAAGTCAGAAGTATGAACGCGAATTTGGTGAGTGCGTCCAGTCTCTAAGGTAAATTCCATATGAATATGGCGATCGTAGACTTCTAAAACTTTGTAGTGAGTGATGGCCTTTTTTCCACGAGAAGCACTCGCTTTCATTTTTAAGCGATTGTGCGGATCGCGACTGATCATACTTTCTAGTGTTCCATAGGTCTGGCAGCGTCCCTTCATCACCATTGCTTCATATTTTCTCTCGATATCGTGAGTAGAAAAAAGAAGAACAAGACCTTCGTGACAAGCTTGTGTCTTGGCAATAACCATTACACCACTTGTTCCTTTATCGAGACGGTGAACAATTCCAGGACGTCTTTGATCACCAATGCCTTTAATATCTGTGCAATGATACAAAATCGCATTCACTAATGTTCCAGTGTAATTTCCTGGAGCAGGGTGAGTAACAAGACCCGCTGGTTTATTCACGAACACAAGATGTTCATCTTCATAAAGAATTTCGAGTGGAATATTTTCAGGTTCAGCAACAGAAGGCATCGGAGGTGGAACAAGAATTTCAATCGTCGTTCCGACCGGAGGCAATTTTTTTAATTCGAGTTTTGTTTGAACAGCTGAATCTTCGCTTAAAACAATCTGACCTTTTTCAAAAAGATTTTTGAGAAATGTGCGTGAGTGACCACCACCTTTTTCAGCAAGGAATTGATCGAAACGTTTAAACGTATCGCGATCAGCTTCTGTAATAGTGAGCTTAACTGATTCGTCTTCGATATCAGCTGAAATTTCAGTTGAAGAGTCTGGCGTATTGTCCACAAAGAGTCCCGTAAATGATTAAGGTTTTAACTTTTTCATTCGAGCGACGTAAGAATTGGCAACAACCTCTGGCTTAAGTTTTAAACATTTCGCGTATTGGAAAACAAATCCGCGAACGTAAACAGAAGCAGGGAGTTTATCGTAGTCTTCGCTTTCGATGCCCTGAAGATAAAGTCTTGAGACCTTAGTCATATCACTTAGGCGGTCAAGGTCAACACTTTTGTACTCGCGAATTTTTCTCAGGAAATCCCCGGTAAATTCTGTGGCATCTTCGATTTCACGTTCGAACTCGGCATTGATGACATAATCGAGAGCAAATCTCTTTTGAGTCACTAACTTACTGACATTAGTACCAGCTTGAGAACTTTTATTCTCTCCACCAATAGCTGCAGCGGCCGCAGAAGGAGCTGGAGTGTTTAGAACAAATTCTTCGCGAAGCATAGAGCTTACTGAAGAAGAATTGTTTGATAATGACTCTCTCTGCGGACTCATTCTATCCGCAAGCGTGTTGTAGTTCATTGAATTGAATTCGCGATTGAAGCCGCGAGCTTCATCGTAGCGCTTTCTCTTCATCGGATCAGAGAGAATAGAGTAGGCTTCTTCCACCAACTCCAAAACGTTTCTGCATTCTTCCGGACTCATTAAAGAATAAAGGGCAAGTGAATCTGAAGAATACGCAGCTTTTGCACGTTGATAACTGTGATAAATATCTTCTGATCTTGCAGTAGAAGGAATTTCTAAAACTTCGTAATAATTTTTCAGATCATTCATAGTGGTCATGAGTTTGGTTAATTAATATTTAATAAGCGATGGATGATTCTATCAAAGTTGTTCACCAGAGTTGAATTCGGAAATTCCATCAAGAGAGGTTTTCTCTTCTTCACACTCTGCCAAACTGTCGCATCGTAATCCAAGTATCCCACGTAATCGAGGTTGATACCGAAATACTTTTTGCTAATCAGTTTCATTGAAAAACCAATATCAATATCGGCTTGTGTGCGAACCTGATTAATAATTAATCGCGGATTAAGTTTATTAATTTCTGTACGAAGTTTTCCACCAACAACAGGATTGATTTCGATTACTCGATTGATCAGATCAGCTGGAGTTGAGTTTTGAGAAATTTTTGCGTTCATCGCTTGATCGATTAGTGGACCAATTTCTAATAGCTCTTCGGCCATTTTTAATTTGCGATGGTAAACCGACTTGATGAATCGGTAAGAGTTTTCAATCGATGTCGGTTCAGGAAGAGTTGTGATGATTCCCTGATCCGCAGAAATAAAAAAGTCGATCGTGTTGAAAGTTGTTCCCGCACCGAGGTCGAGAAGAACGTAATCCACTGGCAGTTCGCCGAGTTGGTTTAAAAGTTTTGCTTTATGCATTTGCTTAAGGTTCGCGATCCCAAGATCATCCTGGGCACCACTGATGATAAACAAATTATTGATAGCAGTCGGAGTAAGAAGTTCGTTCAGGCTGCGCACTTTTTTCGAAAGATAATCCGAAAGAGTTTTCTCCGGAATAGGCACGCCTAAGCAAGTATGGAGGTTAGCGCCCCCCAAATCGAGGTCAATCGCCGCAACTTTGTGTCCCATTAGGGCTAAACAAATTGCCAAATTGGCGGTCACAAGGCTTTTTCCAACGCCTCCTTTTCCACCACCGATGGCCCAAATTTGTTGTTGCCTCTGAGTGCCTAAATGGCTTTGAAAATCGCCACTTAAACCCGATTGATCATTTAATATAGACACAAGATTCCATCCTTATCTAAAAGCTTTCGATCCATAATCTTAGCAGATGTTTGAAATATTATAGGAAGAAAAAAACGAGAATGTAACGGAAAAAATACCAAAGTAGTTGGAACTACAACTCTTGTAATTAATGCAGGGAGATTTACAGTTTTTCGGCGAGCGGGTAAGCTAAACAACATAACAGGTACTTGAACTAAATAAATGACCATCTCACTTGGTTATTTGAAACCCGGAGCTCTAAATGGGTCAAGCCCTTCTCTCGCAAGTTAGAGTATCGTCGCCGTTTAGGCTTCGTACTGATTTGCATCTGGCTCGTAAGCTGTGGCACATGGCCACTGGTCTTATCGGTCTCACGATCTATCACAAAGCAAACATTTCTTCTGATACTATGGCCGCTGTTCTCCTTGGCTTCTCTGCTTGTTCTTTCCTCGTGGAATACTTACGTCTACGTAACGAAAGAATGAATCAGTTTCTTATGATTTTTATGAAACCGATTATGCGTGAGTCTGAAAAGAACTCGGTAAGTGGAATGCCTTTTTATGCTCTTGGTATTTCTCTTTCGCTTTTCTTCTTTCCGGAAAAAATTGCGATCCTTTCAGTTCTGTTCTTAATCTTTGCGGACCCTATTGCATCGTTCTGCGGGATTCTTTACGGACGCGATAAAATTCTTCCGAACAAATCACTTCAAGGAACAATTGCTGCGTTTTCTGTTTGTTACATCGTGACATTGGTGTACGGACTGATCCACGCTAGTCCAAGTATGAATCTTCTTATGTTCTCAATCGTTGCTGGTTTAATCGGTGCGGTTTCTGAACTTTGTTCTCAGTTCGTTGACGACAACCTGTGTATTCCGGTTATCTCAGGGTTAGGACTTTTCCTGTTGAACCTTGTTGTCACAGTATTCTAATTTTCAGCTAGCATTTTTATATTCATCTATTTCGAGGCGTTCAAAATTTTTGATCGCCTCGCACATTCCAAGATCTTCTGTTTCAGGCGTATCACCAATCAACAAAGCATTCATCATGCGCACGCGATCGAGTAACGATGTATTCTCGAGAAAAATCTGTTTGAGCTCAATATCTTTAATGAGCAGCATGCAAAGATTGTTGATCAACTTTCCCGGAGAACTCATATCTTTCATAAAACGTTCACGTTCTTTTTTTGAATGAACGTGACGAGTGAGCCAATGATCGAGAACGGTATGCAAACGTTCGAGAGGAGAATCCATGAGTGTCTGACTTCGCTCTTCGATATCGCTGTAATCTTCAATTCTGTATTGAGGAAAAGGTTCCTGCACTTCGAGATGCAAAAGTTTTATGCGAATGAGTCCTTGAACCATGACACTTAAGCTTCCATCTTTGTTCGTATCGATGAGAAGAATTTTTCCGAGCGTTCCAATTCCTTTCGAGCGCGGATGTGGGTGATAAAGAGCGACCTCTACGTTGTGCTCGAAACAAGCGAGCATCATTTCTTTGGAAACCGTATCACTTACCGTAAGCGGTATGACCGTTTGCGGATAGAAAATATTGTTAAATAAATAAAGGGTTGGAACTGGTTTTCTCATAGGTCTATTTTAAAGGAAGAACGCACTTTCAAAGCAATTTAGGCCACACCCTTGAATTCTCATCAGGAGCTTGAGACAATACTGCCAACTCTATAAGGATACATAAGGTTAACAATGATCATTGAATGTAGACCCTCGATTGTCCGTAAAATTTGGGGGGGGACTCAATTAGAAAGCATGAAAGGCATTCCTCATCAGGAAGGTTTGGAACCTATTGGGGAAACGCTTGAAATCTACAATGAGAAATTGCCTTATCTCGCAAAGTTTATCGATACGAGTGATGAACTCTCGATTCAAGTTCATCCGGGAGATGAGTACGCTCGTTTGCACGAAAACTCTTCTGGAAAAACAGAGTGCTGGATTATTCTTGCTGCAAAACCAGGTGCGGGAATTTATCTCGGATTAAAATCAAATGTTACAAAAGATATTTTAAAAAAAGCGCTCGCTGAGAAAAAACCAATTAATGAATTGCTGAATTTTTATCAGGTAAAAAGTGGCGATTTTTTCTTCGTTCCCGCTGGAAGTATTCACGCTATCGGACGCGATATCACTCTTGCTGAAGTTCAACAAAATTCAGGAATCACTTATCGCGTATGGGATTGGAATAGAGTCGACTCGAAAGGAAATCCTCGCGAATTGCATGTCGAAAAATCTCTCGATGTTATTAATTTCAGTCCGGCCGTAAATACGCTCGATTATTTTCAACACAAAACAAATCTTTTTGCAGGGAATGGTTTAACAGAAGTTTGTTCTCATCCTGATTTTCATCTTTATCTTCTCAATCAAAAACAAGGTGATGTTTTCAAGCAAGACTTGAAACTCACTCGTCCATGTTCGATTCTTAATTTAAGCGGAAAGATTTCTCTCGATGGTAAGAATGTAAATCATTACGAAGCTGTCACGCTTGATGAAAAAGAAACGCAATTGAATATCGCTGCCATTGATGATGGATCCCTATTGCTAATTTTTTAATAAGAGGCCTTGCCCTTTAGGGGAAAAGACAAGGCCTGAAGTGTTCGCCTTAGTGGGGGGGCACCGGCGAAAATCGTTTTTTATTTTTGTTCACATGAAAGCGGATACGTTACCTCATGTCCTGATTTAGCTTTGATAACAATATAGTCATCAACATCAGAAAAGTGTGCTGTATCGGCAATGTGAATTGTGTGTTTTTGATTTTCAAATTCTACAACTTTTGTCATTCCCGCTTCTGTTGATCTTGAACGTGAGATCACTGAAGCAAGTTCTCTTTTAGCTGTTGAATCAAATTCGTTATAGAAAGTGACTCTTGAATCTTTAATCTCAAAAACTTTGTTTGAACGTGGAGTGTGACAAAGGATGCTTGCGTTTGCCCCAAAGCTCATAGTTGTGATGATTGTGATAAATAGTGCTTTCATAACGTACTCTCTTTTTTTAGGTCTTCTTGTCCGTTAATAAAGCAAGGAGAGTGCCAGATTGGAGAATAGAGGTTTTTAGGGGTTAGAAGAGAAGTTGAGGGAATGACCGTAAAAGTCTTTAATGGCCGTCTAAAAAATAGTCATTTTTTTCTTCGTTTTCGTAGGTAATGGTGATTGTTTAGTCGTTTAGCTTTTTGAATTCCCATGGGTTTTCCATGCCTAACTTAGTGCCGTTAATCGATATCTTTATAGATGCTGTAAACGAGTTGAAATCCTCTACCTCATTAAGGTCAATAATTAATTTAAAAGTTGTATTGCTAGTGCACTTAACGATCGCTGTAATCTTCTTTAATAAAAGTCTAGATGTTCCTTCACATGTAAACTTCCCCGATTGCTCAGCAAGTTCAATATTTCCTTCGTTATCAAGAGTGATAATACTAGCGATATGAATAGCTTGAGATGAGATTAAATATTTTCCTTCGAGCTCATTCATTGAAAGAGCAAATGCTGGCATGGAGATGATAGAGGCAAGGATAAGTGTGAGGAAGGTTTTTTTCATGAACAGATGGTAACAGATTTTTTAGTCTTGTTACCATTTGTCCCAAAAATTACATGGTTTGTTTTAAGGAATAATTTCGAAAGCTAAAAATTGAGTACGCTGATTTTTTTTAAAGTTATTGTCACTCACAAGAATAACTGTTTCGTGGCCGTTTGGAAGAACAGGCCCAAAACAGATTCCTTCAATATTATCCAGATTTTGGAAGTTAGGACTCATTTGTGCTTTGAAGTCTTCAAGGTCAGCGATGAGCTCTTTATCAGCAGTCTTTAGTCCTTTCTTTAAAAGATGGTTGATTGAATCCATTTTAGTGATGTCAGTTGTCTTATCGTCAATTGTATTTTTGAAAAGACGAATGATCGCTTTCTTTGCGAGTGGAAGATAACTTCTTTCAATCGTCCAGAAGTTATTGTCATCAATTGCAAGTAGATCAGAAAGTCCGGTTTCACCAACAGTGAGTCCCGCGACTTTAATACTTGGAACTCTTTCCAGTTTGTAGGCCACTTGCTTAACAGGCTTGAGATCTTTGTATTGAATCAAACGAATTGTACTTGCATATGTAGGAGTTGAGGTGCGGTCATCTTGCATAAGCGCTTCTTCTGTTCCGACCCAAATTGTTTTTCCATCTTTTGTTGTAGAGAGACCTTCGAACACAAGATTGTCTCTTGGACCAAACTTGTTGTCGTCAGGGTTAATTAAGAATTGCGAGGGTACTTCTAAATTACTTTTGTAATCGCCTGTGCGCGAGAATTGAATAATCTCAGGATTGATAGGATTTTTATCTTTGTTGATCCATCCTTCAGAACTAATAATAACATCGCCATTGAAAAGAGTGATTCCTTCAAAATCGACAGTCATGAGTTTGAACGGTTGTTTATCCTTGTTTTTTAGAATAACCACTTCAACAGGTGTGACACTAAAAGATTTTTCATCAAGCTTTAAATCAAATTCATAAAAACGAGCGCCATTAATTTTGCTGCGATCGTCGCTGACGACAAGAATCCTATTTTTTTCTTTGTCATATGTGAGTCCAGAAAGACCGCCGATTTCGGTTTCTTTGAATTTTTCTCCCGTAGGAATATTTTGATCGCCAATTAAACGAAGTTTAACAGCGGCATTGACATTCATTGAAGCGAATATGCATGTAGCACAGAGTGCAATAAGAGAAAATTTTCTAACGGGACTTTTCACATAATCTCCTTGTGAAAGATTTGAAACTGAAGATAAAATAGTAATCTAAAAAGACCAGACAAACCAAGAGAATTTTATGAAATTAATTGGCCTCATTTTCCTTGTAACTGCGATGCAATTTTCTTACGCCCAAAGCCTAAATGAACGATTGAAAGCAGTTATCAAAAAACACCATTTTTCTGAGCAGCAACTCGGGCTTTATATCGAAGATGAAGGTAAAGAAATTTTCAATGTAAATGCCAGTCGTCTCATGGTTCCCGCTTCGTTGACAAAAATTGTAACAGGCGCGGCAGTTCTCAATACTTTTCCTATGAATAAAAAATTCGAAACAAAAATTTTGGCGAAAAACTCGATCAAAGATGGATTGCTTAAAGGCGATCTTTGTTTGAAAGGAGGCGGAGATCCTTCTTTTGTTTCGGAGAAGATGTGGTTTCTTGTTAACGAATTGAAACGTACAGGTCTTTCGATTGTTGATGGAGACTTGAATGTCGATGCCACTCGCTTTGACGATGAGTTGTTTGATGCTGGAAGAGAGAGCGTGAGAGTTGATCGCGCCTTCGATGCTCCTATTTCTGCAGCTTCATTCAACTGGAACAGTGTAAATATTTTTATTCGCCCAGGAAGTACGGCCGGTGTTCCAGCGAGAATTTTTCTCGATCCTGAAAACGAATATCTTGAATTAGAAAACAAAACGAAAACAGTTTCGAAGTCTGGTGTAAAAAGTTTAGAAGCAAGTAGAGTGAAAGTCGGAGATCACGATAAAATTATCGTAAGCGGATCTATTTCAGAAGACGCTCCCGAAGCGGTTATCTACAAGAGCATTTCAAATCCAAATATGTGGATTGGATACCATCTTAAAGAATTTTTGAAACAAAGAGGGATTAATCTTAAAGGAAAAGTAAAAGTCGCTGCTTGTGAAACAGGAGCGGAAACGCTCGCTGTTTCTCCATCAAAAAATTTAAATGAGATCACAACAGATATGCTTAAGTTTTCGAATAACTTTGTGGCAGAAATGTTGGCAAAAAATTTAGCAGCGGAAAACAGTACTGCTCCGGCAAAGATGAAAGACGGTATCGAAGAAATTAAAAAATATCTGGATACATTAGGATTTAATCGCAAAGATTATGTTTTAGAAAATGTTTCAGGTCTGACTCGCGACAATCGTTTTTCTGCAAAACAACTGGCCCTCGTTTTAAATACTGTAAAAAACGATTTTCTTATTTTCCCTGAATTCCTCTCGGGATTGCCGATTGCCGGAGTTGATGGAACTTTGAAAAACAGAATGAAAAAAGGTGAACATGCATTAGTCCGAGCTAAGACAGGATATCTCGACGGCGTTGTCGGACTTGCAGGATACATCGGAAGAAAAAATAGTTCGCCACTCATTTTTGTTTTCATGTATAACGGCGACTACGATCACGGAATGGCCGCACGTCCGCTCTTTGATGATCTGACTAATCAATTAAAATCACTTTAGGATTAAATATGTCATTAGCACAAAAAAGAACACAGACACTCGGGCGCGAAGAGCTTAAAAAAGTTTTAGCTGTTGCTCGTGGAGATGCGCCTGCTGATATTCTCATTAAGAACGTTAAAATTTTAGATCTTGTAAACGGTGAGGTTGTCGATTCAGCGATCGTTCTTTCGGGAAAAACAATTGCGGGAATCGGTTTAGAATACACAGATGCAAAAGCGACAACAGTAATCGACGGAAAAGGATTGACTGCTGTTCCTGGATTTATCGACGGACATTTGCATATCGAATCGTCGATGATGAATCCGTTCGAGTTTGAACGCATGACTTTGCCTCTTGGAACGACAACGGCAATTTGTGATCCACATGAGATCACAAATGTTATGGGGGACAAAGGTTACTCATGGTTTCTTCGTTGTTCAGAACTAATGCACCAAAATCTTTTCGTACAAACGTCTTCATGCGTTCCGGCCCTTCCTGGATTTGAAAGCAATGGTGGAGAGTTTAAACTTTCTGAGATGAGACAATATAAATCTCATCCAAACGTTTTAGGACTTGCTGAAATGATGAACTTCCCCGGAGTCATCAACGCTGATGAAAATGTTTTAGATAAAATTGAAGAATATTCCGACATGAACTTAGATGGGCACTGTCCACTTCTTCGTGGAAAAGCATTGAACGCTTATATTGCGGCCGGAATTCAAAATTGTCACGAGACAGTGAGTGCCGATGAGGGAAAAGAAAAATTACAGAAGGGAATGGCGCTTATTATTCGCGAAGGATCTGTTGCGAAAAATTTGAAAACGCTTGCTCCGCTTGTAACGGAATTCAATTCTCCTCAATGCTTCTTATGTACTGACGATCGCAACCCATACGAAATTTTAAAAGAAGGTCACATCAATTACATGATCAAAAAAATGATCAAAGAATTGAAGATGCCGGTTCATGTAGCCTACAGACTTTCTTCAATGTCAGCAGCCCGCCACTTCGGCTTAAAACGTTTAGGCTTGATCGCTCCGGGAAAACAAGCAGACATCGTATTGATGAAAAACCTAGAAGAAGTAGAAATCGCCGATGTCTTTATCGCCGGAAAAAAAGTAGGCGATTTAAATCTTGATCAAACGATCAATGACAAAATGAAAATGTCGAATCCTCCTTTGGAAAACACGATTAAAAGAAAACTTTTAAGCGTCGACGATTTTCATTATGAACTTACGCCTGGCACTTACAACGTTATCGAAATCGTGAAAGACGAAATCATCACAAATCACATCACGGCAAAATACGACGGTTCGAAATTCGATCAAGACGATATTCTCTTCATGGTCAACATTGAACGTTACGGAAACAATCTCGCACCTGCGCTTGGGCTGGTAAAAGGAATGGGATTAAAACGTGGAGCGATCGCTGCGAGTGTTGCACACGATTCGCACAATCTTATGGTCGTCGGGAAAACGATTGCTGAAATTGTGACAGCTGCAAACGCGCTTATTAAATCGGGTGGAGGGTTGTGTGTCGTCGACGGTGATAAAGTGACTGCACTTCTTGAATTGCCACTCGCTGGACTTCTCAGTTTGAAAACGGGAAATGAAATTTACGAAGACATTAAAAAACTCAAAGTTGAATACCACAAAATCGGAGTGACTGGAGTAATACCAGATGAACCGTTTATCCAGATGGCCTTCCTCGCATTGCCGGTTATTCCTAAACTAAAACTGACGGATCGCGGACTCTTCGACGTCAGCACGTTTTCTTACATTGGATTGCGCGCTTAATGAGTGAATGGTTCGTTTACATTATCCTTACCGAGAAAAATCGCCTCTATACGGGGATTACAACGGATGTAGAGCGCCGTTTTCAGGAGCACTCTGGGGAAAAACCCCGCGGTGCCAAATTCTTTCGAAGTGATAAAGCAGAAAAAATTGTGTATGTTGAATCTTGTAAAAACAGAAGTGAAGCGACGAAAAGAGAGATGGCGATTAAGGCCTTCACTCGTTTGCAAAAAGATCAATTAATCAAGGATCAACACGATGGTAGAAACAAAGTTCACAGCAGAAGGAAAAAGCAAAGCTGATACCTGGCAAGAAGCTCTCGAGCTCTTGAAAAAAGGAAATGAAGACTTCGCCACAGGAAACACAACTCACCCTGAACGCGGTCGTGAAACTCTCTTCGCTCAATATTTAAAACAATACCCATTCGCTGGAGTTCTAAGTTGTGCCGACTCTCGTGTCGTACCTGAACTTGTGTTCGACGTAGGAATTGGTGATCTCTTCACATGCAGAATTGCCGGGACTGTTTTATCAGACGCCGTTATCGGAAGTATGGAATTCGCAGTTGAAGTTTTAGGTGTGCCTCTGATCGTTGTTATGGGACACGAAAACTGTGGAGCTTTCCGCGCCTGTATGAATCCGGAAGATTTTCCAAACGTAAAAGGGATTTCATGGCAGATCATGCCTGTTATCGAAGCTTGTAGAAAACTTCCAGGCGATCTTCTTTACAATTCAATCGTAACAAACGCTCGCAAAGTTGCGACTCAATTGAGTACAAGTGGGCCGGCGATTCACAAAAAAATCGAATCAGGTGAATTGAAAATCGTTGCTGCTTATCACTCGCTTTCAAGCGGTAAAGTGACTTTCTTCGACGCTCTTTAATGGAAGCGTTTGAAAAAATCTTTGCAGATAAAATTCAAGAAGTGCTCGGATCTCTCGATCCGGCACACGATCTCGCTCACGTTAAACGAGTTGTAAAAGCAGCGAAGGCCTTAGCCATTGAAGAGGGAGCGAATTTAGAAATCGTTCTACCGGCAGCCTGGTTACACGACATCGTCAATCTCCCTAAAAATCATCCAGACAGAAAGCTCGCCTCTCAAATGGCCGCGGAAGTGGCGCTCACGTTTCTTGCGAGTGCGAACTATCCTTCAAAATATTTTTCGGAAATTGCTCACGCGATTCACGCCCATAGTTTTAGTGGTGGTGTGACTCCAGAGACATTGGAAGCAAAAATCGTTCAAGATGCCGATCGATTGGATGGATTAGGCGCTATCGGGCTCGCACGTTTGTTTTCCATTTCCACACAACTCAATCGTCCATTCTACAACGAAGCTGATCCGTTTGCGAAAACTCGTGCTCTTAACGATCAGGAAAATGCCATCGACCATATTCACATCAAATTAAAAAAGGTTGTGGAACTCATGAATACAAATTCAGCAAAAGCAGAAGCCCAAAAACGTTTTGCTTTTATTGAAAATTATCTTGAGCAATTAAAGACAGAAATCTAAAAAGTTTATTTTTAAACCAAAAAGCTCAAAATCAAACCTCAAGACCGAGAGACCATTTCTAACTCTATGGAATACCAAATGCCATTACTTCTTAATCTTGGCATCTCGATTGCTTTTAGCTCGTTGTCTGGAAGATGAAAAAAGAGACAAAATGGCACCAGAGACATCAATTAAAGATAAAGGCTTATAAAAAATATATTGAGTAGGAACAAACTTTTGTAATTTGGCCGGAGTTTTAGTATTTTGGGCCCAAACGATCTCAGGTAAAAAAGGATGGGGATTTTTATGAAATTAGGAAACTGGATTCAAGTCTCGGCAATGTTGCTTGCGGGAATTTCTGCAACTTCAGCAGTTGCTTCTTCGACAACAGAGAAAACTTCTCTGACAGACCAAGAGTTCTTAGATGCTGTTACAAAAATTCAAACAACAGCTCCTTCGCTTCACGGAAATTCACCGTGCTTTAGCGTTCCAACACACCCAGAAGATAAGTAATACGAGTTTTTGTGAATAAAGAAAAATTAGAAAATTTATCTCTTGAACCGTTTAAGCTTGGAAAACGTTCTGTGACTTTAAACAAGCTCCTGGGGGTTCAAGCGATTACACGAACAGGTGCTAAATTTTCTGGTTATTCTGAGCACGAAGTCTATATTGCCCTCAGAGAATTTATTCGTTATCTCTTTCTCACTGCCAATTCAGATACTTCTGTTTTTTTTCCTGGAACAAAATTGATGGACGATGTCTGGCATTCGTTTATTGTTGAAACTGCCGAATACAAAGTTTTATGTTCAAAGTTAAGACCAGGACATTTCCTCGAACACTCAGGAATGAAATTTGAAGAGTATTCAAGCTTGCGATCGCCTGAAAATCTCAATGAAGAACAACTGTCATGGTTGGTCTCTTACGTGGACAACTTTGGACCAATCGATGAAGCTGCTTATGCTCAACTGGTTCTCGCTCAAAACTTAGCTTCTCGGTTAAATTTTGAAAGAGAAAAATTGAATCAATTTGCTGAACGTCTCTTGATCGAAGCTAAAAAGCAAAAAACGCAAACACCTTTTTCACTGAAAACTTTTCTTGAAAACGATATTGCTCCTCTTTTAAGTTCTATTGCCGATAATTCAACTACACTGGAGACCGTTTTACGTCACCTTTTAGAAGGGATAATGTCCTCTCGTTCTGGCAATGGGACACTCCTCTTAACAAATGAAGAATTGGAAGCGGTTTATACTGCTTCAACAACTCTAGGTTTTACTCTGTGGCAACATTTAGCCGCTGTGGAAAGACTGGTTGGATACGAAGAATGGCAACAACAAAACGCTGCTCTTTGGAGTGAAATTTCCTGCGCACAAAAACTTGTAGGTTTGGGAACAACTCATCTTGCTCACAGTGGGCCGCCAACATTAACTGGTAAATTAACAAAAGAAGGTTACGTTCTCTCTGGAACTCTTCCTTGGGTAACGGGAACTGGAATTTTTGATTTTTTACTGCTGGCATTTGAAACAGAAGAGGAAAGAATTTTTAGTATTATCCCTTTTCCAAATTTGATTGATACTGATGAAGAAGTAAAAATTCATCCATTGCGACTCGCTTGTATCAATGGATCGAGCACGTCGAGAATTTCTTTTGACAATTTCTTGGTGAAAAATGACCAACTCATTTTTAAATTAGATAAAAAAACTCCCAGACCAAATCGCAAATCACAATATGTATTTCCCGATCTTGGAATGGCCATCGCCGCTCAAAATACGGCAGCAGCGATCTTGGCTGAATCACAAAATCCCCGCCATTTAAAAGCTAAAGAAGAAATCAAAAATCTTTCAATTAGATTAGAAGACCTGAAAACAAAACGCGAAAAATTAAGTGAAATCAATCCAGTTGAAGTGACTTATGAAAAAGATGATTTGATTAGAGATTCAGTTCGCTTTTTAGTTTTAGTAACTGGTGGAAGCGCCATTTCTCATTCTTCCTTTGCTTCAAGACTGCTGTTGGAAACGATGCTTTTGGATGTTTTAATCCAGGATCCTCGTTTGATTGAAAAAAAATTAGCAGAAACCGCTCATGAATAAACTATCTTTGAAACTCCTTTTTATTTCTTTAACGGTTTTCTGTTCTTCACTTCACGCAGAAGTCCTTCAATACTGTGTTCCTGTAGAAAAATTTGATTTTTCTCCTTTTAGAGAAATCAAAGACGGGAAAGAGCTGGCCTATCTCCTGTTGCTTCGTCCTTATATTTCTTTAAACAAAGAAGACCAGGGAATTCTTGAAGCGTATGAGTTTTCTCCAGATGGAAAAACGTTTACAGGAAAGGTGAGCGCGAATGCTCATTGGAATGATGGCGCTCCTGTTACAGCTCAAGAAGCCGCTTTGGGAATTGCGAAAGGATTTTTATTTCGTCCCATTGGAGAGAGAGTAAAAGTTGTCGGCGCTGAAAATTTGCGCAAAACTGATACTTGTTCCGGAATTAAAATTATCGATGCAAAAACTTTTGAATTGAAGTTTGAATCGACAATTGAAAATTTAACCGGAGCAGTTCGCGAAGCTTTGTCTGCCGGATCAAGACACAATCGAGTCTGGCCGGTTCGTTTGAATAAAAATAAATTAGAATATCTTGCAAAAAATCAAGTTTCATTTTCTGAACAAAATTCTTCCTTGCTTATAGGAGGAAAGAAGATCGAGTTGATTTCATCACAACATTGTACGAGTACAGATTTCACTCTTTACCCGGAAGCGATCCAGGATTCGTTGAATTCTTATGTTGGAAAGAAAAACAATAAAGCACAAGCAATCACCTTGCAGACGAATACAGCGTTGTTAAATTTAAAAGCTCGTCAAGCTCTCGCTTCATGGGTTCGCACATCTTTTCAAAAAATGCCGAAGGCTTCAGGAATTGAGGGAGTGCCATCGTTTTTCCTTCAAGGTGAACCAGGTTATAGAGAAAAAATTCATTGGGATGAAAGCGATAATCTCAAATTGTTGAAGACTCTTCATCTAAAATTGGGAGTAGAAATTCCAGTATTCAAAGAAGTGCTAAGTGAAGCAGCGAAGAGAGATAATCTCGATGTTACATTTGTTGATTTCCCTCTGAAAAACAGCGCTGTTCATGGACAAGTTCTCTCTTCGGGAATTCATGATGGTCGTCAGATTATTTTGCAAGATATCTTAAAATGGAATCTCTCTCGTGAGTTTTTGAAGTCAGCGCCTTTGACAGTGAAAGGATTAGAAACGATTGCTAAAAAGTCTGCTTCGACTGTTCCACCTGATACTTCAACATTACAAAAATTTGAGAATGCAGCCAGAGCAGAGTATTCACTTGTTCCGGTTGGCAGACGTTACGTTACAGCTTATTCGAAAAAAAATATCTCCATCAATTTAGACTGGAGTCATTCAGGAGAACTCGTTTTTGTTGAACAAAAACGATAACAGAGAGCAGTGAAAAAATTTTCTTCACGACATCTAATTATTTTCTTTTGTCTGAGTTTAACTCTGGCCTTTGGTTCCAGTCTTTTTATTTCCAATCGCCTTGGAAGAATGTTTTCGAACGATTTAAGAAATAGAGAAGTGGCCCTTTTATTTGGTTCAGTTGAGGCCGGTCCGCTTGCGATTGCGCGCTTAAATTCGAGCGCTTTTTCTCAGGAAGCCCTCGATCGTTTAATGAGCACGCCGAGTTTAAATGGGCGTGCGATTACAAAAGTTCAAATTGTGGGAGGAGCGGAGAAAGCTTATACCTTCGCTCAATGGGATTCTCATGAAACAGTGAAAGAGGGATGTTTAGTAAGACTGGAAAAAAAATTTCAGTATCAGGATTCGATTCATCCTTTTCATGTTTTTGTTGAATACGATAATTGTAAACTCCTCGTTGAAGAACAACAGATTTACAGAATTTCAATGATCGGTATTACTCTCGTATTTGTTTTGGTAAGTATTGCGATTATTCTTGCGATTCTCCCTATTCTGCAATCTCTGCGAGCTTCATTCACTTCTTTGCGTTCGCCGGATTCTTCAGCCCAGTTAGACAATATTCGCTTTTTACCATTGAGAGATGTGACAGAAATGGCCTTAAAAAGCGTGAAGCTAGAAAGGGAAGCAGTCATTGCGAATTTATCGAGACAGGTTGCCCACGATATTCGCTCACCGCTTTCGGCCTTGAAAATGGCGTTGAAGGAAGTGGGAAGTTTACCCTCAGATTCTCAGGCGATTATTCGCAACTCTCTCCAACGAATCAACGATATTGCGAATAATCTTTTACATACTAATCAAAAAAATTTCCAGGAAGAAAATCAGCTCAGCTCAGAATTATTATATCTTACACTCGATTCACTTTTGTCAGAGAAACGCATGCAATATAGCGATCTCTCACATGTAACTTGGGAATTAGCTTTTGATTGTGATCATCATCTCTTTGTTGAAATCAACAAAGTTGAATTTCATCGCGTGCTTTCTAATTTGTTAAATAACTCAGTAGAAGCATTTTCGGGATCGGGATTCATTCGAATTGTTGTTGAGTCCAGCGAAAATCATTCTGTGAAAATTTCTTTGATCGATAATGGGAAAGGAATGCCGAAACATGTTCTCGCTCAACTGGGAGAAAAAGGATTTTCTTATGGGAAATCAGGCGGAACTTCCGGAAGCGGTCTTGGGATTTATCACGCTAAAAAAACGATCACTTCTTTTAACGGTGATTTCAATATTCACTCAGAAGAAGGTCGCGGAACTCAGATTGAAATTGTCCTTCCTGTTGGAAAAACTCCGTTGTGGTACGCGGGAGAATTAAAAAATCTATCCAGCAAAAAAATTGTTGTAGTCGATGACGATGAAAATATCCTGCGATTGTGGAAGAAGAAACTGGGCCAGGTCTCAGAATACTTTTCAAACGCAGAACAATTAAAAAAATACGTTACCTCTTCTCGCGAAGAAAATTTATATCTCGTTGATTACGAACTCGCTGGTCAGATTCAAACTGGATTGGATTTAATCGAATCACTTTCACTAACAACTTCTGCTGTTTTAGTGACAAGTCGTTTTGATGAAAAAGAAATTCAGGAAAGATGTCTGAGGTTGGGAATAAAAATTATTCCTAAACAAATGATCGAGTGGACGGAATTAAAAACTTCAAAGATAAGTGAGTCGTTCGAATATGTTTATATCGATGATGACAATTTAATGCGCACAGGGTGGGAGAGAAGAGCAAAGAAAAATAATGTGAAGTTGCTCACGCTGAATTCGACAAATGAATTTCATTCCTATATCGATAGAATAAATAAAGAATCAACTGCAATCTATATCGATAGTCATTTGGGAGAAGGAGAAATTCCCGGAGAGAAATTTGCGGAAATGCTTCACAATAACGGCTATAAAAAATTATTCATAGCTACCGGTTATGAAGCCGAACATTTCGCTCATCTTAAATGGCTTAATTACGCTGGCAAGGAATGTCCTTTCTAGTTTGTCTTTTGTACTTTCTGCCCGCTGCCGGAATCTTGAAAAATAAGCTGATCATTTTGCGTGTAGTGGATGTCGTAATTTAAGACATCATTCTCTAGGGCGAAATTCATAAAAATATCGTATTTGAGAACTGTGCCTTCGACATAAGCTTCGAAATTATAATTGAGATGAAAGGCCTTATCTGATAGTGATCCTTTCGTCGTTTCATAAACATTCACATCGTCTGGAGTTGAAATTTCAACTTTGTGATCAGCGAGTAGTTTGAAAGTCATTGGGCCATTGATATCGATATTGTGATCACCCGAATCTGATTCGCAATGTGTATTCCATTTTGTCAGAGTCATTGATGTTGAATCTTTTTGAGTGATGTCAGCATTGAATTCGCAATCGTATCCGTTTTTCTGATAAGTGTTGTGGTAAACACCATCGAAATTAGCGTGGGCCAAAAAAGGAAAAGCGAAAACTAATGCAGTTAAAATTTTCATTTAATCATCCTCTGATTCATCATCGTATTCATAGTTATTTTCTTCTCCCCAGACGTCTCTAAATTCGGCAGGAACGCTTGGATCAACTTTGTCTTTGTATCCGTAAGGGCAGTGAAGACAACCGCTCTGACAGCAGAAACCGCGTTTTAAATGGTAGGCTTCCGTGAAGACGAGATTTCCATCGACATTGATGTAGTAATCGACATTCGGAATGAGAGGGTTGTTATTCATGAGAAGTATTGTTGCTTAGAAATTATGATTTGAAAATCGTCCGCTTAAGCTCTTGTCTCTCGCAGACATACATTCCATCCGGAAATAAAAACGGCCCATAAATGGGCCGTCTTTTATATTTGGTGCAATTTAAAAGAGAAGATTATCTTCTGTCGCGTCCACCACGGTCTCCACCACGGTTTCCACCGAAGCCTCCACCTGAGCGTCCACCACCGAATCCACCGCCACCGCCGCGAGATTCTCTCTCTGGTTGTGGTTTAGCTTCAGAAACTCTTAGTGAGCGTCCTTCGAACTCTTGACCGTCTAGTTGAGAAACTGCAGTTTGAGCTCCATCATCTGATTCCATTTCTACGAATCCGAAACCTTTTGATCTTCCAGTTTCACGATCAATGATAATTTTCACTGATGCAACTGAACCAGCAGATGAGAAGTGTTCTTTTAGTGAATCTTCTTTTGCTGAATAAGGAAGGTTTCCAACATACAATTTAGTAGCCATACAAAAAACTCCAAAAAAATGGTCAAAGACAGGTAAATTCTTAGGACCAAAGTAACTATTAGGCTTCAGGTATAACACAGGTCAATGTCACTTCCAAATATAAAATTACATAAATATTGTGACAGCTCTTTGCGTTGTGAATGAAGCTCGACTACACTGTAAGTGGACAATATTTAATGAATATTTAAGGACAATTTATGGAAAAGATTTGGCTTAAAAGCTACCAGAAAGGGGTGCCTGCAACCATTGAAGATCAAATGGAAAAATACCAATCGATCCCGGAAATTTTAGAGGAAAATTTTAAGAATTTTGCTCACCTTCCGGCCTTCCATTGCATGGGAAAAACCCTGAGCTATTCTGAACTCGACCAATTGTCACAAAAGTTTGCCAGTTACTTACAAAATGATCTCGGCCTAAAAAAAGGCGATCGTATCGCCCTTATGATGCCTAATATTTTACAATACCCGGTGGCCCTGTTTGGTGCTCTTCGTGCGGGGTTAATAGTTGTTAACGTAAATCCATTGTACACTCCACGCGAACTCGAACATCAGTTGAAAGACTCAGGTGCGGCCGCAATCGTGATTTTTGAAAACGCTTGTCACACTCTTCAAGGGATTCTTGCTCGCACAGATGTTAAACACGTCTTGGTCACATCGATCGGTGACATGCTCGGTTTCCCAAAATCACTTATCGTGAACTTCGTGATTAAAAAAGTGAAGAAGATGGTTCCTGCGTGGTCGATTCCCAATACGATTCATTTTGTTTCAGCAGTTAACTCTGCTGATGAGAAAAAGTTTAATAAACCAAAATTGACGAACGATGATCTCGCATTCCTTCAATACACAGGGGGAACTACTGGTGTAGCGAAAGGGGCAATGCTCACTCACAAAAATATTATCGCGAACATTTCTCAGGCGCGCGCATGGATTTCTTCTCTCATCAAAAGAGGCGAAGAAATTATCATCACTCCATTGCCGCTTTATCATATCTTTTCTTTGACTGCGAACTGCTTTGTCTTCGGATCAATCGGTGGACTCAATGTTCTCATCACTAATCCGCGTGACATGAAAGGATTCATCAAAGAATTAAAGAAGTGGAAGTTCACTGCGTTCACTGGGGTAAACACACTTTTCAACGGACTTCTCAATACACCTGAATTTAAGACTGTCGATTTTTCTTCTCTACGTTTGACGTTGGGAGGGGGAATGGCCGTGCAAAAAGCTGTCGCTGAAAAATGGAAAGAAGTAACAAGCGTTCCTCTTATCGAAGCGTACGGGCTTACTGAAACATCACCAGCTGCTTGTATCAATCCGATGGACTTAAAGGCCTACAACGGATTCATCGGTCTTCCGATTCCTTCAACTGATCTTGAAATCAAAGACGATCTGGAAAAAACTCTGGCAGTCGGTGAGACTGGAGAAATTTGTATCAAAGGTCCGCAAGTCATGAAGGGATACTGGAAGCGCGATGATGAAACCGCAAAAGTTATGACAGCAGATGGTTTCGTTAAAACCGGCGACATCGGAATTATGGATGAAAACGGATTTGTAAAAATCGTTGATCGCAAAAAAGATATGATTCTCGTTTCTGGCTTTAATGTCTATCCAAATGAGATTGAAGATGTCGTTGCTCAACATCCAAAAGTTTTTGAAGTTGCAGCTATCGGTGTTCCTGATGCGAAGACGACAGAAGCGATTAAACTTTTCATTGTGAAAAAAGATCCGTCTCTTACAGCGGAAGAAGTGATTGCATTCTGTCGCGAAAACTTAACGAATTATAAAATTCCTCGTCATGTGGAATTCAGAACAGAACTTCCAAAAACAAATGTCGGGAAGATTTTGAGAAAAGATTTAAGAGGGCAGTAGTCTATTTCGTCAATTCATCAATTTGAATTTCGACAACGCTACTGTGTCCTTCGTTTTTATCTTTTTCAATTTTCTTTGTGTGCTCCAACTGTTGTTGGTGTGCTTGATCGTCGGCGCTTAATGTATCGCTCGCTGGTCTATCCAATGCAGTGTCGTTTGGATTTTCTACGCCCTGATCCTTAGCCGTTTCTATGCTTTGATTTTTGGCATTTTCAGTTCCTTCGGATTTAGCGTTTTCTGTTCCTGTGACTTTTGCATCTTCAGTACCAGTGACTTTTGCGTCCTCAGTTTTTTCATCTTTAACATCGTCGACTTGTTCTACTTTTGGTCCGCCGTTGCCAACTTCTTTAACACTCTTATCTTTGAGCCAGAAGTAACGTTCAACTCCGATTCCGGCGAGAGCAACTGAACCACCACCGATCGTAACCTGTTTCGCTGAAATATTTGTGATCTTTGCATAGAATTTTTTTAAAATTCCAATTTTTTCCTGATCCGTTCCAGCCATTTTGTTTTTAAAATAATCTGTGACGATTGTTTTAATTTTATTAACCGGATCTTTTATCTTTGTGTAAGCGACATCGAGTTTTGATGTTGCGATTAATTCGCGAAGAAAAACTTTATTATTGATTTTGTAAACACCATAAGTGCTTGGAGCAAAATCGCTGTTTTTAATTAAAGCTGAAAGTTTTTCCAATTCTTTTGCTACTTCTTCATTTGGCGCGGCTGCATTTTTACTTGCATACTCAGCTTCACGTTGAACAATCGTCAACATGTCCTGTAACATCGCCTGACGAACGATGCGATCTTTGATTTTACCATTTCTAATGATCGTTCCATCAAGATCATCAATTTGTTTTTTTAATTTTTTGATTGTTAAGTCGAGATTTTTATCTTCTTTTCTGAGAGTGACTGTTTCTGTTTGAAGGGCACCAGCGCGCTTAATGGTAATTTGCACGTCCTGACTTTCGTTGTCCGGAAGTTTAATTTTCTTTAGTAAGTTGATGTTGTATTGAAGAGAAATGCGCTCTTCTATAAGTTGATCCATATCTGTTTTGTAATTTGAGAAAAGTTTCATCCAGTCACTGATGGCCACAAAAGCTTTTGTCGTTTCTTCGTCATCGGCCGGAACCTGATTCGTAAGAATTTTTTCCAGGTTTTCACCGTATCTTTTTGCGAGAGGAACAATTTCTTCTTCATTAAATGTATAGAAAGCAGGATAACGATTGTTGTTCCAGTTGCGCAGTGATTGGTTAAAAGATTTTTTTACTTTATTGATCCATTCCAGTTTGGGGTATTGGACCATCATCATTTTATCTTTTCGACTGATGAGTTTTCTTTCTAACAAAGTTGCATTGAGATCTTTCTCGATATTCTTTGCTCCAGATTTTTCACCCGAAAAAAAGTTTTTGATCATGTCTGCACATGAACTGATAGAAACGGCTGCAGGAGCACGGTCTTCAACTGGCACCTCTGGATTAGGGGCCAATGTAGAACATGAAGCAAGCATCAGACACACGAATGTGAGGATAAAAGATTTCATACCAATCTTGTCGGACATTTCAGCAAAAAACTTTAGTGTCGATTTTTTAGTCACTAAAGAAATAACCGAGAATGTCGATACAGTATTCGGTTTTTTCTTTTTTTTAGGAAACTTAGGAGTTTCGTAATGGCAATGAAATATTTAGTAATCCTTTGTCTTCTTCTGGAAGCCTGCAGTTTTCGAATCCCTGGTTCGAATCGCGGTCCATCATCTGTAGCCAATTTTAATGACTACAAGACGAAGATGAACACTTTTAAGAGTAAAATCTTGGGAAGCGAGCGCGATGCCAATTGTTCTAAAGAGCAACTAGATGAAGACTTTAAACGTCTCATGGCTTCGTTGAAAAAAGATTCATGTGCTCAGGATAATTTTTCATTGGATAAAGATGAGTTTGTTCAAAAGAATTGCCCCAAGGTAAAAGTCGAAGGTCTTTTTGATAAAATCGTAAAGCAAACAATTGCTGAAGAAAAAGCAAAAAAGCCATTAACGTATTTTCAAAATAAAGTAGATCCAACATTTTTACAACTTGTCCAAGAAGCACAAACTTATTTAAAGACGGTTAACTCGATCAGTATGGATGAATCTTATTCTGCTGATGACCGCATCGACTTGATTGCAACTTATGTTGAAGATGTTCTATTGCCTATTCGCGATCTCGTTATGATCAAACGTTCTTATGTTGATAAAGAGAACGACGGGAGTGCTTATTTTAAAAATCTTCAGCCGATGATTCCAGAATCATTCACGCGTGGTTTGAGTAATGAGCAAATGGGCCTTCTTACTCAAGGACCGAACCCGGCGACGACTCCCTTTTATATGGAGATCACTGCGACGAGCGGAAGATCATACGCGCTCACATTTTCGCCGACAGATATTATTCGTCATGACGTTGTGACATTGTTAAAAGCTCCAACTTCAAAAAACTACGTTCTCGCTTTGAAGTGGATGACGTTGCATATGATGCTCTCTCAAGTTTATATCTACGATACGATTCTTGAGACGAAAGGAGCGATTCACATTCCGAATTCATGTCAAAATCAGTTCAATGGAAATTTACCTCCTGAATTTAAATTTAAATTCGAAGACGGTGTAGGGGATCAGTTCCTGGAAAATATTCTTGCCGGACATGGTTTAACTTATAAGCAAGATGACAGTGCTTATCTCGATTACTATATCGATAACGTTAATAAAGATCCGACGAAAGATGGATACAGCGGTCTTGTTCCATTTGAAAATTACAAAAATGCTAAAATGAATTTCAGTACTCAAAGCAGTCCAGGTGGAGCAACACGTCCGCAATTTGATGACGTCGCTCATTTCCAGACGATCATGTCGTTTAAGTCTGCTGAAGCGATGTCTGTATTTAGAGGAAAAGTAAAAAATCAAAATATCACATACGCTGGTGCTGATATTTTCCAGAATATTCTTGGATCATTTCCAGCTGATGAAACGGCAGAAATAAAATTGCCGGATGGAAATTCGCAGGCGATTTATCCAGGGAAGCAAAACCTTTCTCCTTATTTACTGCAGTTGATGCAGAAAAATGGTTTTGTCGATTACACTCAACTCATCACTGAGCGAATGAAGAAAAAATTTGTTGGAAAGAAAGTGGCAATTGCTTTTCCGACAATGTATTCATCGCCAGTATGGCGCGACTGGAGCTTGAAAACTCTTGCGGATCTTTACTATCAGTATCGTACTATGCCTGCCGATTCTCCATTGGGAAGAATTACGCAGGGAAGTTGCGAGCGAATGACCTCGATTCCAAGCAAAGAAGTAGCGAGTATCTGTAAAGGAAATCGCGTTCAGAATATGTCTGACTTTTTAGCAGAATTCAGATCAGGTGATAAATATATTCCAACGAGAAGATTGGAAGAAAGACAATTTCAAAATATTTACCCACTCCTTGGAATGATTTGGACATCTTTGAGCAATTACACTGAACTTCTTCCTGAAACAAAACCATTTGAGATGAACTTTTTGTTGGATCAAATGGCAGCAGGGAATCCTTGGGCGAGAGTGAAATTCAGTTACATGGTTGCACTCGATCAGCTCGAATATCAAAAAGAAGGGATTCCTCCAGTCTATGAGCGCTCAGGACTTTGGTATAACACGAATGAAAAAGCACTTTGTGACAAGAAGAACGTCGATCTTCAGTATCAAAAGATCATGGCCGCAGGTCAGGTGTTAGGCCTTAACTATCCGCTGACATATAACCATGCAGATAAAATTTTAACAACGTCAGAGAAGAATTTTATCTGGAGAAATATTATTGAAGATATTGATCACAGGAATGCTCAGCTTTTCAGCGTAACGAGTGGAAAGAAAAATTTCTATAGTATCGTTGAAGATATTTCTTATAAAACGATTCTCGATGAAAACTCAGCTCAGAAAGCTGTTCCAAATCTAAGCGATCGCACTCGTTCGGAAATTTCGAAAGCATCGAAAACGAACGAAGCACAATTGAGCAAATTCTTTATCCAGTTGTACAATGTTCGCAACGATGTTGAGAGACAGAAAAAACTTTTTGAAGAATTCTCTAAAGTAAACGGAATCGATAATACGTTTAATTTGAAACTCAACTTCCTTGCTGTTGATGATTCTTATAAAAAACCGATTTATAAAGATATTCTGAGACAAGCGGCGATGGCGAGAAAACTACAGATCCTCGCTCACCTCGATACGTTCTGTGCGATGGATATCAATAATCAAAACGAATTCAAAAATATTTTCTACTCAGCTTCGAAAGCTCAGAACGAGTTGAATCAGATGGCAGGACTTCCAGCTGTACCGGAAGATGTCTTGAAAAAAATTAATGAGATGTCCCCTGGCGAATTTAGAGATATGTGGTGGGGGATTGGATCAGGGATCGCTGGTATGGCAGCCGTTATTGTCGGTGGGGCTTGTACAGTCGCTTCCGGAGGGATTTGTGCTCCTCTTGGAGGAGCGATGGCCGTTGCGGGTTTAGCTTCACTCGGAATTCAAGTAAAACTCACAGCGAATGAACTTGAAAGAAAACTGGATGCGGACGAATCTGAAAAGAAAGTTAAAGTGATGGAGGATTTAGGATTCGCTAATCTTGGTAGTTCGGATGAAGTCCATCGCAGTTACGTGTGGACTGCATTTGAAGCGATCAGTATTTTCCCCCTTATTGGTGTAGCGACTCGTTCGCTATCTCTCGGACCTAAACTCGTTGCTGTTTCTGCAAAATCAGTTATGCAACAGACAGGGAAGGTGGCTTTCCGTTCAGCTGCTAAATCAGCTGTTCAGGAAGAAGAAGTTCGAGCGGCTCGTTATCTCTTAGGTGTGGATAGTGTTTCAAAAAATATGGGACTCGATCAAAAAGCTCTCGATGCTGCCAAGATGAAGATCAATATGATCAAAAAACTGTATACAGCAGGAGAGATTGACTTAGAAACGATGCTTTCACGAATCGGAAAAGTTATTGATCCGATTAAACGAATGAAGTTGGCGATGGCCAGAACTGTTCGTGGAGAAGTCGGAAAAGTTGTAGTGAAAGAAAGCAAAGATCAGATCGATCGTCAGACGGCGAAAGTTGTCTCGCAATACTTTGCAGATAACGCAGCCGATATGCGCCGCCTAATTTCAAGTTACTCAGGTGAACGTTTGAATAAAGCCGTGAGAATCATGGGAGAGATCAATGCAAAAGACCGCATTGGTAAACGCATTCCGATTTACAGTAGTGTTCGCGATTGGTTCTTAAGAATGAGAAATGAATCGCTTGCGAAAAATGCAACCAAGATTTTACGAATTGAAAAAGAGTTGGCAACAGTGAGCTCTAAACCAGGAGCACTTGAAGCTTACATCACAAAAAATATCGATGATCTCACAGATATTTTCATCGATATCCCAATGAAGAAAAGAGAGCTTCCTTATATTGTTCAGATTCAAGGTATGCCTGAATTTAACTTTATGGGAGGAAAGAAAATTCCAGTGCTCAGTATGATGTCAGAGGGGCAGACGCTGAAAAAGGTTTTCACAGCGAGAGCACGTCTCGTGTATGAATCTTATAAAGCGGATGCACGAACAGCGCTCAAACTAAAACGTTATGTTCAGGCGCAATCGACATTGGGAGCTTTCCAATCGTTCCAGTATTCAGTTGCTGAAATGGCGAGCAAGAAAACAGAACAAGAGTCTGCAAAAATTATGGCGGATTATCACGGCCTGGAAGAAAAGTTCACTCAAAGACTTTACAAGGAATATGTTAAGAGTGGACAGAAAATGGAATACAAAAACTTTAAAACAATGGTCACAAATCCAGCGAACCTGAAGGAGAAAGCGATTTCAGAAGCAATTTGGGAAGGTGTACCTGCTGATGAGTTAATGGGAATGAAAGAGGTGGCGGATCTCGCTCACAGAGCGGTTCAAGAGCTTGCTAGTTATAACGATGTGGACTCTTTCCAACGTTATTTAAATGCGCTGAGAATTCTTGTGATCAATCGCGATCCAGCCGTTCTAGAGATTATGTAAAATGCGATTTGCTTTAATTATATTTCTGGTAGTGGTCATTGGTAATGTGTTTTATTTCGTGAATTATCAAAAAAACGAAATGAAAATACCTGTGGCCACGAATCCTATCAATGTACCACCATCATTATCACAAAATAAAAAAAGTGATGAGAGAAGAGTTCGTGCTCCGGCATCTGTTGTTAATGAAAAAACATTATCAGACGATGACTATTACATTGGTAGAGGATCAGGAACCGAGATTTATAAAAATCTTTCTCCGGAAGAAAAGGCTTCAGTTGTTGCGACTCTGGAAGTTGAGATACGAAGAGACTCCGAATACATCGATTATCTGCGCGAAACAGGAACTAATCCTAAAGTAACCGCTGAAGAGATTGGTGAGCTTGAAAAAAAGCTAGAGGAGAAAAGAAATATACTGGATGAATTAACGACAGGATCACAATAAAAAGACTGACTAAATTTTTGACAGCTGTCTCAAGTGAAGAAAATCAAAATTCAGTTTTGCCTTATTTTTTAAGCCTTTAACAATGGCGCTCTTCTTGCTTTGTTTAAGTCATTTAAGCTTAGCAAGGAAAATTAAATGAAGATCTTATCACTTCTAGCTTCTCTGTTTTTGCTCTTGTCTGTCGGATGTTCAAAAGATCAGACGATTCCCGGTGATCACGGTAATGAGAATGCGCTTAAGAATAAAGCCTTCTTTGAACAAGTAGGGGCTCTACAGCTCGCTAATCCAAACGGCTTTTATGCAGAAAAATTACAAACATGTGTCTATGCAAATACCTCAGATAAATCCTGTGTGATTAAAGATCTTCCTCTCATTGGGATGACGACGGCTACAATTACAGTGAACGATATTCTCGATCGTACTTTATACACACATGCTTTTATGCTGACTGCTTTTAAAGAGGTGCTCCAACGATTGAATCCGGAAGTTCTTCAAATGTTCGGATCAGTCAATGCGATTGTTCTTTCTAATAAAGTGAACCCTTCTTTTTATCTGTCTTATTCCGGCGCCATTTATTTGAGCGGAAATTATTTTTGGTCTAATTATGATGAATGGAAAGTGAGTAATGAAGCCAAAGATCCTCGTGCGTCTTATGGAATAGATTTACAATTTTCAACAGACTTTGATTTTGTGAGAAATAAAAAATCGATCAACGACAGAGCAAACAGTAGCACAAAAACTTATGATGAGATGGTCATGCCTCTCAGCAGACTTTTTTTTCATGAGCTCACACATGCAAACGATTTTTTTCCTCGCAGTCTTTATTCAGGCAGTAGTCTGGATGCGAGAAAGACTTATCAAAAAATTGCATTCGAAAGATTTAGCAGTGATTCGCTGGTTTCTTCAAAGCAACCATCACATCTTTCTTCTTCGAGATTATGGCGTCTAGGTGACATTCTTTATCACGGGGAAACACCAACCGCAGAAGATAAAAATCTTCTAGCCGTTGAAGTGGCGGATGAATTTAAAAATGAGAAAGCAGTAGATATGTATGCCTTTTCAACAGAGAGAGAAGATCTGGCAATGAGTGCAGAAAGCATGCTTATGAAATACTATTACGATGTTTCAAGATTTATTGTATTCATCAAGTATCCGCATGCGGATTTTGTTCCGCCAAAAGATTATGATTACCCAATTGTTTGGGGACAGAAGGACAGGGTACTTGTTCCAGAGATCAAAGAACGCGCTTTATACGCTGTAGAAAATGACTTAGGAACTGCCATTCGTGAAAGAGTGGAAGAGAAGGTAAAAGGGCAAGGGCCGATTGAAATTCCGGCGCTTACACCATGGGATGACATTTACAATCTTTAAAATAAAAAGGCCCTCAATCGAGGGCCTTTCTTTTTCATCAGTATTTCGTAAAAACTATTTAAAGAAACAACGTTTCGCTTTCAGCGTTTCATATTGTTTCATCAAGTATTCATTTCCATCAGCTTTTTCTTTGAGAGTTCTGTAGAAAGCTTCTTCCGGAGTCACGTTATCTTTTTCTGCGC
>CBIHNP010000003.1:0-511610 GCA_966211875.1 uncultured Bacteriovoracaceae bacterium | reverse complement strand
GCCTTTAAAACTTTTTCGAAGACAACGTTGAAGGAAAGAGCAGATCTTCTTGATCGCTTAAGTATTGCGTATGCTGCTCGTAAAGCAGATCATATTAAAGCAATGATGGAAGAGTATGGCGGTACTCAAATGTTCGCAACAGCTTCAGTAGAAAGAGCAATCAATGTTTTTAAATCGATGAAAGAAACAATGTTTGAAATTTCTTTTGAGCAAAAAATCAATAAAGCGATTGTGAGAAGAGAAGCCATCGGAGTTGCTGGACTGATTACACCATGGAACGCAAGTTCATCGTTCGTCTGCTCGAAGTTCGCAACAGCAATCGCGGCAGGATGTACTGTTGTCGTAAAGCCAAGTGAGATGAGTGCTGCTCAAACTCAAATTCTTCTCGAGTGCTTTCATGAAGCGGGGATTCCTGCCGGCGTATTTAATTTAGTCAATGGAAGAGGCGACGTGGCCGGAGCTGCTATTGTTCGCTCGCCTGATATTGCCAAAATCTCTTTCACGGGATCAACTGCTGTCGGGAAATGGATCGCACGTGAAGGAATTGAAACATTAAAACGCGTGACACTTGAACTCGGAGGGAAGTCGCCAAATATTTTACTCGACGATGCTGATCTTCAAAAAGCAATTCCCTTTTCTCTTGGCGCAGCTTTTATGAATAACGGCCAAGCTTGTATCGCAGGGACTCGCTTGCTTGTTCCAGAAAATAAATTATCTGAAGTGAAGGCAGCTATCGCCGACACAATCGAGGCATTCAAGGTGGGAAATCCAACTGATGCTCATGTCATGATCGGGCCAATGGTCAGTGAAAAACAATTTGAACGTGTTCAGAGTTATATTCAAAAAGGAATTGATGAAGGGGCAGAAATTTTCATTGGAGGATTAGGCAAACCAGCAGGTCTCGAAAAAGGAAACTTTGTAAAACCTACAGTCTTTGTGAACGTAAAAAATTCAATGACAATCGCTAGAGAAGAAATTTTTGGGCCAGTGCTTTCGATTCTCACATATAAAACGGAAGAAGAAGCCATTGAGATCGCCAACGAAACAACTTATGGACTTGCTGGTTATTTGAGTACGACCAATATTCAGCGCGGTCTGAAAGTCGCAGAGAAAATTGAAGCGGGAAGGATTACGATCAATGCTTTCTCTGACGAACCCAAAGCTCCATTCGGAGGCTTTAAACAATCAGGCATAGGAAGAGAAAATGGATTGATGGGAGTTGAAGCCTATTTAGAAACGAAGACAATTTATAGCTAAAAAATTACCCACGAGTTTTCATCGCGAGGCCCTTGAAAAAATTTCGCAAGAATTGATCACCGCACTCGCGATAATTCTCGTGCCCTTTCTTTCTTAGAAGTGCACTTAATTCAGATCGCCCAACTTTAAATCCAGCGAGCGTTAGAATTTCGTGCATATCATCTTCCTTCAATGAGAAGGCAACTTTGATTTTTTTCAACACTAGATTATTTGTGATTGGGTATTCAAAAGGAGCAGCGGGTTTGCTTTCGTCTTTGCCACGTTTGAAATAAATCAAACCATCTAAAAAGTGAGCCATGATTTCGTCATGACATTTCACATAGTCAGGGTCTTCTTCATTTTTAAGATATAAACGAACTTCGTCGGTAGATATGTTTAATCCAGCGAGCTTGATGATATCGGCGATTTTTGAATCACTAACGTCGAGGACGTAGCGGAGGCTTCTTAGGTAGTCGTTGTTTGTCATAATGAAAGGAGTATCATGATTTGCGATGATTTGCCAGGACTCTTCCTATAGCTAAAATTTTTTCAGCATTTCAATAAAAGCTTTCATCTCTTCAAATAAGACTTCAGGCTTTTGAGTAGTGGCCTTTAAAGTCATGCCTGTAGCAAAAGTTAAGAAGTGAGTTGTGACAAGTTCAGGATTTTTAACATTAGTAGCTTTGATGTTTTTTAAAAACATTTCGTAAACTTCAGCAGAATTTTTTTCCAGAAGCTGTTTCACTTTTTGCGGAATGATTGAATACTCGCGTGCAGTGTAGGCCATAAAGCACCCTTTCTGTCCTTTGCAGTTGAGTTTATCATCAAAATAATTTTCGATGTTTTTCCATCCTAAAGGTTCAACTTTGAGATGATTATAGAGCGAGCAATTGTCATGATAACGGCGAAGGCTCTCAAGAAAGATATCATCTTTATCTTTAAACTCGGAATAGAGTCCAGATTTATTTACACCCGTTGCTTTTTCGAGATCCGACAAAGAAGTGTCAGCATAACCCTTCTTCCAAAAAATTTGGATAGCAGAGTCGAGTACATCATCGCGATTAAAGGTCTTTAAACGTCCCATATGGACATTTTAGCATAAAAAACCGTTCGGTTCAATATTTTTCTTGCAAACGTTTTTGAAAGGAGTATATTTTGAACCAATCGGTTCAGAATTTAAGAACCCTTAAAAAGGAAACAAACTATGTCGAAATTAGCAAACAAAGTCGCTCTTATTACTGGTGGAAACTCAGGTATTGGTCTCGCTACTGCAAAACTTTTTAAAGAAGAGGGAGCTAAAGTTATTATCACAGCTCGCTCTAAAGAAACTTACGAAAAAGCAAAAACAGAATATGGAACACTATTCGATGTTGTTCAAGCTGACGTGAGTAAAGTGGAAGATATAGATAATCTTCTTTCACATGTAAAATCAAAATACGGAAAGATCGACGTCTTGTTTGCCAATGCAGGGATCGCTGGATTCATTCCGACAGCAGAAGTGACTCCGGAATATTTTGATAATATGTTCAACACAAACGTGAAGGGACTTTATTTTACAGTAGCAAAAGCAATTCCATTGTTAAACAAAGGGAGCTCTGTTGTGTTAACAGCTTCAGTTGTTGCGAGCAAAGGTTTTGCTGGTTCGAGTGTATACTCAGCAACAAAAGCAGCAGTGAGAAATTTTGCACGTTCATGGACGGCTGAATTTCCAGTGTCTGACATTCGTTTCAATGTTCTTTCTCCAGGTCCAATTGAAACTCCGATCTTTGATAAAATGGGACTTCCAGAAGAGACAAAATCACATATTGGTGAAGGCACTCCGATTAAACGTTTAGGAAAATCAGAAGAAATGGCAAAAGCAGCGCTCTTCTTAGCGAGTGATGATTCTAGTTATGTTGTTGGTGCTGAACTTATGGCCGATGGTGGTTTGGGGCAGATCTAAATATAGGCGTGTGCCTGAGAAAATCAGGCACACTTTTCCTTAACTGATTTTAGTTGTCGGTTATTTTCTAAAGTAAGTTCACGTTATACCCGACGTGAATACATGAAAAAATTAACTCTGATTATCTTCGTCCTCGCATCGGTCATGTCTTGCAGTTCATTCTCTAAAAATCGTGAAGTGGAAACGCAAGAACCCAAAGCTGAAAGATTAGAAAAATTTTTGGATTACGCTGAAATCGATGCAACTCCATCGGGAAGAAAAATTCTCGAAACATCCCGTTCACTCATCGCTAAACAAGAAATCCTCGTTGTCGGCGGATGCTGGGATTTTATCAATGCCGTTTATAATCGTGCGGGCTTTCCTGATAAACAAAGAGAAACTGTTTTTAAAAGTAAATTAGGCGGGCCTTATTTAAAAGAAGATTTAATTGCTCCAGGTGATTGGTTGTATTTCGTGAATCACACTTATCACGATACAGAACACAGTGCGATCTTTGTAGGTTGGTTAAATAAAGATAGAAAAGAAGCACTCATGGTGAATTATCTTGGAGAAGGAAAAAAGAAGCCGCCTTTCTACAAAATATTTATTCTCGATAAAGTCTATAATATTATGCGAGCACAAGAATAAGATTATTCGGCTTCATCTTCACTTTCGTTTGCGCTGACCTGATTGAGAAGATGTTTTCTGATAATAAATCGATTGATGATCCCAACGAAAAGCGTTCCAATAATTTGAACAATCGGAATACTCGTCAGTGCAAGAGCACCACGAGGATCGGGATGAATGTAAATCGAGTTAATCTTGAACGCCAATCCAATTCCAACAACTGCTGAAGTCTGAACAAGCAACAATCGCATGAAAAAGGGAATGCGCGGAGTTCTGAAGAGAAAGAGCAGGAGAGTAACGATCGGAAGTGTTCCCCAGAAAATAAGGAAGATGAAAATCGAATTTTCATTCGTTCTAAAGTGGAAAGCAAAAATGAGTTCAGCGATAAATCCGATGAGACAAATGAGATAATTAAGGGCCAGTAATTTTTTTACAGAAGAGGTCATGTATAGAGTGTAGCACAGTTTGATTTAATAGATACCTTTCATCTTGGGTACGAACAATCTGAACTGATTACAGAGTCCTCTGGCCTTTTTCTTCACAAACATCTTCTGCCCATTAATAAGGACGTGGTCAATCTTTACTTCCTTGGCAAATCGCAAGGCTGCCTCGTGAGTATAGAAGTAAACATCTTCATTCTTCGGCCATGCAATTCTCTTCGCAAGGGAATCAGGAGTCTTTACGATCTCTGTGGCAAACCCTACAGCCTGTGACCAAAGTTTTCTTTGCTCTTCCGTTTGAAATTCAGGACACAGAATGCGAATGAGCGCTTTATCGTCATTCACAGCTTGCGGTCCTTTAATTTCATAAGCAGTGCTCGGAATATTTTTATTCACGATTCCCGTATTAAATTTTTTAAGCGTGTACGAATTCCAGACAGAGAATTGATTTTTTTTCGAAATAACCTGAGCAGCACAATGAATCTGACTATTTTCTTTTCTTCCGAAATCAGAAAGTCCTTTGAGTTTTGCATAGGCCTTATTTTTCATACCAGGTGCCGGACTTTTAATTCCCGCCCAGTTTTTCAAGAAGGTCATCCAGTTTTTTTCTCTCACCTGAGTATTTTTTTGTTCAAGACCTTTTTGTTCGTTGATCGATCTGCAAACAGCAAGACTTCGATCGGCGATAATTCTGCTGATCGCTTCAAACTGCGCGAGACCCTGGACCTGACAACTAGTCGCCTCTCCCCAAAGTGTTCTCGCCACACCATCAATTGCAGCAGTCTCCACATCATTTGCTTTAGAAATGTATTCATCGAATGAATTGTTTTCAGTCGGAGGAACAACTGAATTCATCTCATCAACTTCAGCTTGTTTAATTTTTGGATAGACTTTTTTCGCTTCGGCCAGTTCAACTTTTCTTTCCATGACAAAAGCAGCAACTGTGCGAGAAAGAAATTCGCGATAGCGAACAGCAAAGGCACCCATACTTGCGGGAGGAAGTGGAATATTTTTAAGATAAGGAGGATCGTTCACCCAGGAACGAATTATTTCTTTTGTTCCACCTTTTTTGCGAATGAGTTGAAGAGAGTGTTTTGCACTTTCGCGATAACTCGCTTCGAGAATTCCCAAATCATATGTTCTGAACAAATCGAGAGCCTCTTTCACATCAGGATTCGTGAGTTCAGTACGGATACTTTCAAGCAATTCATAAAAATGCGGATCGTTTTTAAAAGGGAGGTCTGACGCTTGAATTTCAGCATCCATTTCTTTTGTTTCAAGCTTACGAATAAAATCCGGACTTGAAACAGTGTCATTGAATCGCGTATCAACGAAAGATTTTTTCATAAACTTTTTTTCAAGTTCATCGACAATCTTAATCAGGTTTTCAATTTCAGAAATAGATTTAATCAGGCGAACAGTTTCAGCGTCCATTTTGAGATTGGCCGCCATCACTTTCGTATTGATCTTCGCGCGTTTCTGCATCAACTCAGAGTAATGTTTCCATTCGTTTTGTAAGGCAATGGCATTGGGATCGCGAAAGCATGATCCCACAGAGGATTCAGCATACACTGAATGAGAAAAAGAAACTGCGATAGCAGAACAGATCAATATTTTTTGTACTGAATTCATAGAATAAGTATATCATAGATCCATGTATTTTTGTTATACCGATGGTGGCTGCCGAGTTTCTGAACGCAATCCAGGTGGATGGGGCGTGTACATTCGTTCTCCGAAGGGAGAAGTCACTGAGAAATTTGGTTGGGCGATTGAAACGAATAGCTCGACAATGGAAATTACTGCCGTGAAAATGGCCCTCGAACTCTTGCCCGCAAATGTCAAAGCAACCATCTTTTCAGATTCACAAGAAGCTCTTTCTTATTGCGAAAAATCGATTCCTATTTGGCGACAAAATGGTTGGAAAAATGTTCCACCGCAATTTACACTATTACTCAAAGAGATCGACTCTTTTTTATTAGAAAAGAAATTGCAGATCACATGGACATGGATTAGAAGTCACAATGGAAATGCTGGAAACGAGCGTGCTGATCAACTTGCGGATGAAGGTGCACGTGAGGCAAAAAAAATAATTAAAGAACAAAATAAAAAGTGAGAGTAAATATGTCAGAAGCAACAACACCAGATTCAACTGCAGTAAGAACGGCCCTGTGGCGTGCTCTTCACGTTCAAGTCGATGCTCCTCCTCACATCGTCAAAGACGATATCGGATTAAAACTCGTTGCCCCAGAAGAAGGATGGCAAAATCGTCCTGATATGCATCCGCAATTCACAAGTCGTTTTCGCGCTTCAATCGTTGCTCGCGCACGCTTCATGGAAGACTTAGTGGAAGATGAAATTAAAAAAGGAACTCATCAATACGTTATTCTCGGGGCAGGTCTTGATACGTTTGCTCAACGTAAACCGGAAGTGGCCTCTCAACTTCAAATGTTCGAAGTGGATCAACCGGGAACGCAAGCGTGGAAGAGACAACGTCTAGTAGAACTTGGTTACGGTGTTCCGAATTGGTTACATCTTGTGCCGGTGAATTTCGAATCAAAAACATCTTTGTGGAAAGAACTTGCGACAGCAGGATTTGATAAAACAAAACCGGCCGTTGTTTCTTCACTCGGTGTAAGTATGTATCTCACTCTCGATGCGATTAAAGAAACACTTAAAGATATGGCAGGTCTCGCATCTGGATCAAAATTCGTCATGACGTTTTTACTTCCTCTTGAGCAAGTCGCAGAAGAAGATAAATTTGGTTACGAACGATCAATCGCAGGAGCAAAAAATTCAGGAACTCCATTCATCAGTTTTTTCTCTCCGGAAGAAATGCTCAAGCTTGCTCGCGAAGCAGGATTCAAAAAAGTAGAGCACACTTCAACATCAGGTCTCATCCCGAAATATTTTGCGGGAAGAGCAGATGGTCTGCAACCTTCGACAGGTGAAGAAATTCTTATTGCTACAACTTAGAAGCAAACAAGCACCACCTTTATAGATTTAATTTGTATGGGCCTTTCGGCAATGGATTGATTGTGAAGGCAGCGATCACTGCAAGTTTTTTTTGAGAGGCGATACTTGTTCCGCAAGTTTTTGCGTCGTCTGCAAAACAATATCGCAACAAACACGCCAATTTTGGCATCAAAGTATTTCAGCAACTTAAACGATAATGAGAGAACGATTTTTCGGCATTACCGGAAATCCGTCAATGGGAATTGTCGGAAATTCGTTACGCTCTCAGGCCAGTGTCGTCTTGAATCGACTATAGCTGAAGGCCCCGGCGACAATAGCAGTGATAAAAAGATAACCGACATGTACTCCTACAAACTGTAAATCGCCGCCTTTAAGCATGATGTTTCTGAGAATCGAAAGGTAATGCGAGAGCGGATCAATATGCGCAAGAAACCTTAAAACCGAAGGCATGTTTTCGAGAGGAAACATGAGTCCTGAAAACATAATCGCAGGAAACATAAAAAGGAAACTTGCGAGGTTTGCCTGCTGTTGATTTTTACAAAGAGTAGAAATCAATGTTCCAAGAGAAACACATGTGCACACAAAAATGAAGGCCGAGATCACGAGAAGAAGAAGTGATCCACGCATTGGAACACCAAAAACAAAAATCGCCACGGCTAGTGTGACAGGCATGTTACACATCCCGAGGATGACGTACGGAATAGTTTTTCCCAGAAGAATTTCATAGGACTTCACGGGCGCAGAGACCAGCATTTCAAAAGTTCCCGTCTCTTTTTCTCTCGTAATGGCAGACATACAAAGAGTGAGCGAACTCATAACCATCAACATGCAAAGGACACCGGGAACCATGAAGATCGAAGTATCGAGCGAAGGGTTATAGAGAATGCGAACGTCGAAATGAATCGGGGGTTCAGATTCTTTAAGATTTAAATCGTGTCTCACAACTTTGTTAATGATAGCGGATAAATAGTTTTCAACAGCATAAGCTTGAGTCGCATTTGTCGCATCGACGAGCAATTGGAGAGGCGCCTCTTTTCTTCCAAGCGCTTTTGTTAACCCGCCAGGAGGAGGAATAACGACAACGTCTGCTTCTCCGGAATGAATCATTTCGTAAGGATCAATATGAGTTGTTTTAGCAGGAATAAACCATTCTCCCTGCAAGCTCTGTTCGTAAATATTTCTCATCACAGAATCTTTAGCATCAAAAGCAGAGGCGATACGAATATGTTTTACTTCATTCGAAAGCGCGAGACCAAATAATGTCATTTGAATAATAGGAACAATAAAAAGAAAAAAACGCATTCTCGGATCGCGAAGCGTCTGACGAAATTCTTTTTGAATAAATCCTTTGAGTGTTGGGTTCATCATGGCTCGAGATCTCTTTTAAATTTTGCAGTCGATCGTTTGATAATCAATAAGGAAATCAGAGCGAGAGCAAGAAAAGAAGGCCATATATCATTGAAGCCTGCTCCTTTTAAAAAACTATTGCGGCTGATATTCATAAACCATCGCGCAGGTAAAATCGTCGTTATGATTCTGAAGAACAACGGCATACTCGCAATGGGAAAAACAAATCCCGACAGAAGATTGGAAGGAAGAAGTCCTGAGACAATCGCCATCTGCATGGCCAATTGTTGATTTCTTGCGATGACGGAAATCATGAGACCTTGAGCGAGATAAGCGATAAGGAATAAACAACATCCAAGAATAAAAAGAGGAATACTTCCAATAAAAGGCACATTAAAAACAGCACGTGCCAAAAGATAGGCCATGAACATTGCAAACAAACCAAGAGCTGCATAAGGACTCAGTTTCCCAATGATAATTTCAAGCGGCTTCACAGGCGTTGATAAGAGAAGTTCCATTGAACCGTTTTCCCATTCTCGTGCAACAGTGAGTGCGGTCAACATAATTGAAAGAATGGCCATAACAACGGCGATCAATCCGGGAATGATAAACCATTTACTGCTCAACTCAGGGTTGTAGAGAAAACGCGTTTTTATTTTATAAGGAGATTCAGGTTTGTAATGAGCAATGTGATCGTTTGCCATTTTTTCGATTGCTCCGACATAACCGTTCACAGAAGCCACAGCACCGCTGTCCGCACCATCAACTAAAATTTGTACATTCGCCGTTCTTCCTGCGTGAACATCTTTTTCAAAACGAGGAGGAATGATCAAAGTCGCTTTCGCGCGTTCACCTTGAACTTCTTTCATTGAGTCTGCAGGATTAACTGCCCCTTTCGGAATAAAATATTGTGAACTACCAAAAGTATTAATGAGTGTTCGCGATGTTTGTGTTTTATCTGCATCGCTCACGGCAAGCTTGATATCCCGCAAGTTAAAGTCGATAGAAAAACCATAAACGAGAATTGTAAAAATAGGAAAGATGATTGCGAGGATTAGTGTAAAAGGATCTCTCACGATGTGAAAGACTTCTTTCTTTGCGATGGCAAAAGCACGGGACCAGACAAAATCGTTCATTGATTGTCTCCTGTCTTTTGCTGGCCTTCGACTGTCTGAATGAAAACATCTTCAAGCGTCGGAGTGATTTGAGTAATGGCGAAATCTTTTTCGTAATGAGCTTTGACTTCACTCCATTTTGATTCATCTTCGATTGAAGCATGAAAACGAAGACCGTAGGGTTCAAAGAACGTAAAGAGCGGATCGTTTTTTATGTTCGTCATCTCTTCATATTTGATGTCGTATTTCGGATCAAATTCAAACATTGGTTTAGGAAAAACCTGCTGTTTTAAATTAGCAGGAGTATCGAGAGCAATGAGTTCGCCTGTTCTCATCAAAGCAATGCGACCGCATTGTTCAGCTTCATCCATATAGTGAGTGGTGACAAAAACTGTTTTTCCTTGCTCGGCGATTTTTCTAATGAGATTCCAGAAACGCATACGAGCAGCTGGCGTTACTCCAGCAGTAGGTTCGTCCAGAAAAACAATATCCGGATTATGCAAAAGCGCAGAGGCGAGTGAGACTTGTTGTTTCACACCTCCTGAGAGTTGTGAAACTTTTGAATTAAGTGGATAAGAAAAAGAAATAAGATCTAAAAGTTCCTTCCGTCTGTCGAGGTAATTTTTTTTATCCAGCTTTCTCAAGCTCGCAGTGAAATCCATATTCTCTTCAACTGTGAGGTCGTTGTAGAGAGTAAACTTTTGCGACATGTATCCGACTTTTGTTTTGATCACTTCTTCTCCGTGTTCAAAACCGACTCCGGCAATCTGTACTTCGCCAGCTGTCGGACGAAGAAGACCGCAAAGAACTCGAATCGTCGTCGTTTTCCCTGCACCATTTGCGCCTAAGAAACCGAAAATTTCTCCAGAGGAAACAGAAAAGGTTACGTTGTTGACTGCTTTGAAGTCACCGAATTGAACAGTGAGATTTTTAACATCGACAACAGTATCTCCATTCATCCTTGGGCCCTCTTTAAAAAGAGTTCATCAAAACTTCTCACGCCATCTTTTTGGAGAAGCACGCGCGGTTCTCCGGCCGCGATGAAATGTCCTTGTTCAATCAAATGAACTTCAGAGCATCTTTCGGCCTCATCCATGTAAGCAGTCGTCGCAATAATGAGAATGCCTTGATCTCTTAACCGATAAAGGAGCTCCCAAAACTCGCGTCTGCTGATCGGATCAACTCCGTTCGTTGGTTCATCGAGAATAATGACTTCAGGAGAACGCAAGAGAGCGCAAATGAGTCCGAGTTTTTTATACATTCCTCCGGAGAGTTGTCCTGCCGGGCGATCGATAAATTCTTTCAAGCGAGTAATCTGTAAAAGTTCTTCGCGCTTCTTTTGATATTCTTCTCCCTTAATTCCATAGAGCGCTCTGAAAAATTCAAGATGTTCTCCAATGGAAAGATCGGGATAAAGACTTTGTTGTTGAGGCATATAGGCGAGTACCGGGCGGATTTCTTCGAACGGAATTACCTCATTGCCCTTTTTGAATTCAACATTTCCTTCCTGCGGTTTAAGCAGACTCAAAATGATTCGCATCAGAGTTGTTTTGCCGGCACCTTCAGGGCCGATCACTCCATGCATAGTTCCTCCTTTAAATTCTAGTGAAATATTATCCAGGGCCTTCGTTTGTTGAAAACTCTTGGAAACATTTTTTACTGAAATTGAAATGGAGTCATTATTTTGCATTCAATGCTTCCTGTGGAAGTTCAGCTTCGACAGTCATTCCTGGTTTTAAAATTTCTTCATTATTAACACCTAGGAAACTCACCTTTACTCCATAAATGAGACGTTCGCGTTCCGTTCTCGTTTGCACGTTCTTCGGAGTAAATTCTGCTTCATCATTAATTTTAATAATTGTTCCGACGAATTCCCGATGAGGCATTTCCGGAAGATGAGATTTAATTTTCATTCCCGGTTTCAGATAACTCACAGTCGGTTGAGGAACATAAATATAGGCCCAAACATCTTTGATGTTGGCGAGAGTGAGAAGTTTTGTTCCTGGAGTAACCAGCTCTCCTGGTTCGTGATAACGATTCAACACTGTTCCATTCAGAGGAGATTTAATATTACACCAATTCATTTTGACATCGGCATCGTCCTTTCTATTTTTTGCCATATCGAAAGTTTCACGAGTCGCTGCTCCAGCCTTTAAGAGTTTTAACTGGCGATTGTAATTGATGTCGGCGAGATTACTTATGACTCTGATGTCTTCGCAGGACATTTCGATCAGCGGGATATTTTCAGTAACCTGATCTCCTTCACGCACAAAAACTTTTGAAAGAGTTGATGAGACTTGCGCAGAGACATCTACTTTTGTCGTTTCAATTGTTCCGGCGTAATAAAAAGTTTTGCGAAAGAAAGCAATTTTTATAATGGTTGCACTTATAAGAACGACAATCACAAGAAGAATGATTTTCGTTTTTGTCTTTGTCTTTTTTTGTGGGGTTTCTTCCTTTGCTTGATCTGCCATTTTTTGCTCCGGATGCTGTTATCGATATTCTTTCCCGACAACAGTTCCAGGTCAAAATAAGAATGAAGAACAATGTTTATACTTGCGAGGAATAATTAATTTGAATCAGACACGTTATTTTTTTTAATATGTCTTTCGCCGGGATTCCAACAACACCATTGTCGGATCTCCGGCAATTGCCGAAAACCCATCATTTCTCTCCCGGCTAACGCCTTAAAATGTAAGGATTAAGGCCTTGGCAAAGTGATTGCGATAGGAAAGTCAGACACTCACTTACGAGGTCACAAAAAATTTTAAAGGAGATCATTATGAAAACTGCACTATTACTACTTGGACTACTTTCTTTCTCATCTGTAACTCTTGCTGGTTATGATTGTACTTTGGGAGAAGTGAGCTACCACGGATATAATTACGAAACTAACCAGGACATGGAAGCTAACGGACGTCTTTTGCCAATCAGAAATTATCAGGCGCTCTATTCATTGCTTGGAAATAAATATGGTGGAGATGGATACAGTAATTTTGCTCTTCCAAAAATTGATTCGATCAAAACAGCAAATGGCGATGAAATTAAAGCGTACGTTTGTACAGATGGAATTTATCCATCTAGAAAATAATCTTTAAACATCATTAACTCCAGCGGATGAAAGTCTGCTGGAGTTAATGATGTTTAAAATATTGGATTTCTCTTTCGTGTTTGAGTGCTTCTTCTTTTGTGTTAAACGTTCCTAAATTTCTTCTTTTGCCAGTTTTCTCATTTATCTTGCGCGAATAAATTCTAAACTGTCCTGATTTTAATTTTCGAATCATATTGTCCTCCTATTGTTTAAGTTTATAACCAGTTTTAAAAATTCCCCAGATCAGACAAAGACAAAGGAAAAGAAAAACTCCCGTCATAAATAAACTCATTCCAACGCTTACATCTGAAATACCATAAAAACTCCATCTGAATCCGCTAATAAGATAAACGACGGGATTAAAAAACGTCACTTTTTGCCAGAAGGGGGGCAGCATACGAATGGAATAAAAACTTCCTCCAAGAAATGTCAGAGGAGTAATGATGAGCAAAGGAACGACTTGCAATTTTTCAAAACCATCGGCCCATACTCCAATAATAAATCCCAGAAGAGAAAAAGTGATTGAGGTTAATATGAGAAAAGAAATCATCCAGACAGGATGTTCGATGTGATAGTTCACAAAAATTCTTGCGGTCAGAAGAATCGTTAAACCGAGAACAAGAGATTTTGTCGAAGCAGCTCCCACGTAACCGATAACTGTTTCCAAAGCGGAAATAGGAGCAGAAAGAATCTCATAAATTGTTCCGGAAAATTTGGGCATATAAATTCCAAACGACGCATTTGAAATGCTCTCAGTAAGTATAGAAAGCATAACGAGCCCTGGAACAATAAAACTGCCGTAACTCACTCCATCGATTTCTCCCATTCGGGAAGCGATCGCAGAACCGAAAACAATAAAATAAAGTGAAGTTGAAATAACAGGTGAGGCGATGCTTTGAAACAGAGTTCTGAAGAACCTTGCCATTTCAAAAAAATAAATCGCTCTTATGCCGTAAATATTCATTCTTATTTCCCTACAAGTTGAACAAAAATTTCTTCAAGTGAACTTTCTTTCGTCTGTAAATCTTTAAAGGTGATGGAGAGTTCTTCCAGCTTTTTCAAAAGTGTTGTGATACCGGAATCATTTTTTTTTGAATCATAAGTAAATAGTAATTCCGTTCCTTCGTTTAATAATTGAATGCTAAAATCTTTAAGTCCCTCAGGAATTTTAATGAGTGGTCTTGTGAGAATTAATTTTAATTCCTTTTTTCCCAACTTTTTCATAAGCTCACTTTTTTGTTCGACGAGAATGAGCTTTCCTTTATTGATAACTCCCACTCGATCGGCCATTTCTTCGGCCTCTTCGATATAGTGGGTGGTGAGAATAATCGTTACGCCGTTGTCTCTCATTTTTCTCACCATCTGCCACATACCACGTCTCAATTCGACATCGACACCGGCCGAAGGTTCGTCTAAAAAAAGAATTTCCGGTTCATGGGCGAGTGCTTTTGCAATCATCACTCTTCTTTTCATTCCTCCTGAAAGTGTCATGATCTTACTTTCTCTTCTGTCCCATAAGGCGAGATCTCTGAGAACTTTTTCGAGATAAGAATCATTAGTCGCTTTTCCGAAAAGATTTCTGCTGAATCTGACAGTGCTTAAAACTTTTTCAAACATATCTGTTGAAAGTTCCTGAGGAACGAGTCCGATTTTTGATCGCGTATGGCGGTAGTCTTTGATGATGTTGTGTCCGTCAGCCAGGATTGAGCCTTGCGATGGATTTATGATCCCACAAATAGCATTGATGAGTGTGGTTTTTCCTGCACCGTTTGGACCGAGTAAAGCAAAGATCTCTCCACGCTTGATAGTTAAGTTGACATTATCCAGTGCTTTTAGAGTGTGATGTCCTGAAGAATAAATTTTGGAGAGGCCATTGATTGTGATGACGTTTTCTGTTTCCATACATCATCATAGTGTGGGCCATGAACGTTTTCATCACGCATTTCATTCATAGAGGTCCGTTACTCTTTTTATAGTAAGGACCTATATAAATTTTTTCTTACTTTTTTAGATCAACAAGCATTTTGAATCCGCCCATGATCATCCTTTTTGAATCAACAGTATTACTCGACATCAATTTTTCCATTGCTGGATCTTTGTGCATAAGTTTGAAAACTTTTTCACGATGTGCTTTCGACTTAAATTCAGCAATAGCAAAGATAGTAACTTCACCTGTTTTTACTTTGATAACTTTGGGAAAGAAAAGTTTGAGTGCATTTTCATCATCAGCAACATAATCACTGCTTCCAAGCGCACCATGTTTTAAAAGAATTTTTCCAATTGATGTAGTGTTCTTTTTGTAAGCTGCAAGATGTTTTTTCTGAATAGGGAAAAGACAAAGATCGACGTACTTGGCCATGTTACTTCCTTGGTTGAGTTATTGAGTTTCAAAAAGGCTAGCATTATTTACAAGACAGATCACCTAAAAATTGGACTTGTTCGTTTTGAGAAAGACGGCAGTGGGCAACTTCATCTGCTGTTGGATTCTTATCGGCAAGGACATGACGAACAACTTTGATCTTTCTTGAAGGAATGTGAATATTAAATTTGGCGAGACAGGCAGTCTGGATGAGATCGGCCATTTCAAGGGGAGCTGCAATCGAAAGTTGAGAAAGGTAAAGTCGCGTGATACCCGGACCGACTCCGCTTAAATGTTCACTTGCATTTGAAAGGAGATTTTTTAAGTGCAGACTGTTTTTGACAAAGTCTGTTTCGAGTTGCTCTTTAGGATCATTGGCCCCTTTGGAATTGATGATAATCATACCGGCCTTGAGAGGATTTAATTTTCGAAGATCGCACTCTTCTGGGGTCCGTATTTTTTTTAATCCAAAAGGATCATTTGAAACGTGATCGACCATTACGATATGTTTATCCCAGGCAATGACGTCTCCGTCTTTTAATGGTTGCTTCTTTTCAATGTGCACTTCTTTAAAACAAGAAAGTGGCGCCATGAATTCTCTTGCACTAATTTCCATCGGTGCTTTGAGGTAAGGAAAATCGCGATCGACTTTTAAACCGGCATGAAGAAAAGTGAGATTGACGAAACCCGAGCAGTCGAGACCTGGATGATGAGCGAGAGGTTCTACTTCATCTGTGTTGTGGAAAAGATCGACTGTCTTTTTTTGTTCATCGATAAAACTTTTTCCTCCCCATAAATAACTGGGAGGATTTTCGCAAAGAAATTTTCCTTGCTCGGATTTCGGTTGAGAGCAGTTGAGATAGAAAAAATCCTGAGCTTTTTTTACATCGGCGACTTTTGAAACTTTTCCTTTTGTGATCGGATTGTATTCGTAAGAAAAACCGAGGGCCTCACCGTCTTTTGTAAAATCATATGGACGAAGTTTGCTTGCTTTGCAGTTTTGATAAAAAATATTCATTACCTGACGGGCAGATAAATGGGGGAGTTCGCCGGCGTTGGCAGAGAAATGATAAAAAAATAATGAAAGAAGAATAAGCATCGGTACTCGCGAGATAAAACTTACTTAGTTACAATTAAACTTCGAAAGTTTTATCTCAGCAAGAGGGATTAGTTTGTTTCAGTTGCAGGATCATTAAAAGAAGATTTTTTACAAACCTCACGATAAATCTCTTTACCAAAATGAGTAACGATTAAGTCGATTTCTCCGCCAGCTCCGTCAAAGGCACGAATGATTTGGTATTTATAGAAATTATTTTTAAAAATAAAAGATTCAGTATGCTTTCCGACTAAATATGTTCCGTCGTTTAAGATCAAGCTTGCCTGAGAATTATCAACTTTTTGGTCGTAAGCAAGATAGCTGTAGTTGTTGTCGTCGATTTGATTAACGATGATATGAAAGCGACCTTCGTTGCAGTCGATGATGTTCTCAGCAGAAAATGCGGATGTTGTGATAAGACACAAAAAAACGAAGTATAAAGTTTTCATCAAGATTCTCCTTAATAATTTGAATCTTAGTTACAAAGTTAGAGGCCTTATCGTCAAGCCCAAAATTTAAAGATTATTCAATTGAATATTCATAGATTGATTGCTAGTAGTGCCGAACTCATAAAGTAAGGGAGAGTCTCATGAAATTGGCATTTATTTTATTTGCATGGCTAATCGTCGTTTCAGCACATGCCGCTGGTGAATTTTGGATTGAAAGAGGAGTAATGACTGGTGATCAGCAGACATCTGTTGATGGAACTTTACTAATCACCGAACAAGACCTCGCATTACCCTTTGGTGATGATAGAGGGACAATTTCACTGGAGGCCACTCAATGGCCGGGTGGAGTTCTTATCTGGGATATCGATCCTATGTTTAGAAATGATAGTGAACTTTTCAATGGAGTTCTGGCAGCAATCAAGCAAATCTCATCAAGTACAGTCCTTAAATTTAAAAGAAGAACTAACGAATCAAATTTCATCAATATCATTCGTGAAGGTAATTCATGTTACTCTGAAATCGGTATGAAAGGGAGAAGACAAGTTTTGAGCTTGGGGCAAGGTTGTACAGCTTGGCATGTGGCCGCTCATGAACTTCTTCATGCTGCTGGTTTACTTCATGAACATACTCGTGGAGACAGAGATAAATATATTCAAATTCTGACATCTAATTTAGGTCCTCTTGGAGCTAGTAATTTCTCTGTAGTTAGACATAGAACAGATGGTCCTTTTGATTTCGATTCAATAATGCTTTACCGGTCATTTGCCTATCCTCCATTCGTTATTAATGCCAACGTACCAATGTGGGTAAGGAGAGATAACGGTCAACCTATGAGACAGGACAACACAGATCTGTCTGTACTGGATATTAAGACTGTAAATGATCTCTACGGGGCCATTGTTAATCCAAATCCAAACCCTACAAAACCAAATCCAAACGATGGAAATAAAATCGATACATCAAGTTGCAAAAAAGTTGATTATGTAAATTCCAGAGGATTCGAACAAGATCTTCTCGAGTCAGTAACAACAATGAATCAGTTTGGATCAGTGAAATGTGTTTCTGTTGTTTTCCAGGACGAATTTCAAATGGATCTTCTTCCAGAAAGAATGAACGACTGGTTGGTAGCAATTAAATCAACTGGGGGATCTGTTCAACAGGTTGCGGTTTCTCGCTCATGGTTTAAAGAAATTATTGATATGATCATAAAAATTCTCACAGGAAGAGATCTTGCAGCTATCAAAGATCAAGCTTCGAAGCTTAATGCTGTTGTTTATTACGATAAAGAAACTAATAACGTTCTTGAAATTAAACTTGCTCCGAGAGAATAATAATGAAAATACTTGCTGTTTTATTTCTGTTTATTTTTTCTCAGGTAGCTTTTTCAGCAACAAAGAAAGCACTCGTTGTAGGAAGTAATTTTTTCTTCCTGCAATATGCAGTCAAAGATTCTGAAGATGTCGCTGCAAAACTTCAACTCTTAGGCTTTGATGTCGATTTAAGAAGAGATCTTCGTCTTGAAGAGTTTAAAGCAGCGATTGAAAGTGCTACTGCCAATTTAGGTGCAGGCGATACATTTCTTTTTTACTATTCAGGACACGCAATCCAATTCGATGGGGTCAATTATTTGGTTCCTAACGATGCCAATATTTCAGCTGATGATATTGAAAAAGAATTGTTGAATATTAATTTTTTAATCGAGAGAGTAAAAAATCCAGCTTTACAAAAAATTATTATTCTCGATGCCTGTAGAAATCTTCCATCGAATATTGATACTTCGAAATTTGAAAAAGGAATTCAGTCTCTGGATACTTTGCAAAATTCTTTTACGGCGTATTCAACGACACCAGGATTTACTGCAGCTGATAGATATCCTGGAATTGAAAATAGTCCGTTCACAAATGCTCTTTTAAAAAATATTGAGAACAAAGGCGATTCTATTGATGACTTGTTTAACAAGGTGAGAGCGAACGTACTTCAAATTTCAGATTCGACTCAGGTTCCATGGAGTAATAGTTCACTTTTTACAAAATTCTGTTTTGCTGGTTGTGAATCCTCTGGTGGTAATAATGGTGGAGCAGTTGATATTAACAATCCTCCTGCTGTCGATGTTGCAAATAAGATTGTTTTAAAAAAGGCGAATGATTGGTTACTGGAAATGACAAACTCATCTGTCGCTGAACTAAGTCGTTACTATAGTTTTCCTATTCTTAATTATTTTGATCATACAAATTGTTCGCGTGAAGATTTTATCAAAGAAATGCGTGGTTATTTCGGAATGTGGACAAAGAGAACGCTTGATCTAAAAGAACTTCAAGTGACAAATAATACGGATGGACAGAAAAAAATTTTCGTCAATTTGGTTTATAAGTTCAATTTTACAAATGCCAAAGGCAAAGAGGTAAAAGGAAGATCGATAAATACTCTTGTCTTTGAATGGATCAAAGGTAAATACCTCATCACTAATGTGACAGAAAAGATAAAATCATTTTAAATAGAAATCTAATGTAATTCTAACAGTAAAACTGGTTATTCATGGTGCCAGACTCTTGAGAACGAAAGACATGGCTGGTATCCGGATAAAATTAAATTGTAAAAAAAGGAGAAGAAATTTTTTCTTCTCCTTTTTTTCTAAGGAAAGTTAATATCCAGTTGAGTTGTAAATGTATTTGTTCCGGCCAATTTTTTTTCTGTATAGGCATCATAACCAAAAATGACAGAGACATTAGAAGCAAAATTCCACGCGGCTCCAAAGTTTAGAGCTCCATCAACATTGTGCCCACTTTGATAATCTATAGCCAGCCAAAGTTTATCATTAATTTCTTTCATCGTTCTGTCCCATGAAAGGAGAGCACCATCGTTTGATTTATTTCCATTCGTATCAACCAAAGCACGTTTACTTCCTTGATAATAGCCTGCCGAAAATCTTCCGATGAAAAAAGATTTTGCCAAGAGAGCGTAAGCGATATTTTGTCCTGATGTTACCCCTGGAGCAACTTCCACTGACTGAGAAGAACCAATATTATACATTCCGATAGCGATAGCTGGAGAGTCTGCAAAGAGCGAACCTTCCATTGTCCCTAGCTTAAAATTTCCACTCCATGGATGTTTATCATTGGGATTGTTAGCGTTGACTAAATAATCAAATCCAATTTCTCCTTTTAATTTTTCTCCGAAAGAAATTCCGAAAAGAGGACCGATGTCATAGATATTGGCATCTCTCGTCGCAGAAGCATTTGGTGGAGATTTTGATTTATCTGAACTTCGGAAATAGTTGTCAATTCCGAGATGGATTTGTTTGTTGCTTTGTACATCCGTGGAAGGAATCCAGATCTGTGTGGATGGAGTGGCGAAGGCTGCTTGATAAAGTTTAATAAAAGAAAGACCAGCAAAAATTTTTTATTCATTTTTATATCCTTTTTTTAATTAATAAACATATTCAGAATCTTAATCAAATAAAAGAATCATAAAAATATTGATGGAGCAGATAAAAGAAAAATAAAAATTATCCTATGTTCAGGAATTAATTTTCATCTTCTGGAGGAGTGCCAAAACAGCATTTCCCCAAATCTCCCTTTCTAAAATCAGCAAGAATGAGTTTGTAAACGCGTTCGTAATCCGGTTGACCTTTTTGTTTGAGGCAACCGCGAACAGTGGCAATTTGTTCGATGATATCTTCAACACTCATGTCAAATGATTCTAATTTGTAACGTTCTTTAAATTGTTTTGACTGCCACATTTTAAAATACTCAACCAGAAAAAGCGCAGGAATTTCTTCGCCGACAACATCGTCAGGAATAGCATTGATTGCTGAAAGCCAGATGCCGTATTCATCTTTCGCAAGTTTTGGTGGCATCACTCCAGGAGTGTCGAGAAGATCAAATTCATTGTCTACAACAATCCATTGCTGTGATTGCGTGTGACCTGGTTTATCGGCCGTTCTAACGGCATTGCGACCACTGAGCTGATTAATGATTGTAGACTTTCCTGTGTTAGGAAGTCCGAGAATCATCAATTTAATTTTTTTCTTAAATTCAGTTTGATTTGGATTTGAAGCTTTACGTTTATCGTTCACGATCTTGCGGGCAAACGCCATAACTTTTTTCATTGCACCTTTATCAAAGCAATCGATGAACATGTAATTTAAACCGGATTTTTTAAACCACTGATCCCATTGTTGAATCATTTTAGGTTCAGCGAGATTTACTTTGTTGAGCAGAATGAGACGACTTTTTTGTCTTAAAGTTTCATCGAGCGTTTTATTTCCTGAAGCAAGTGGAACGCGCGCATCTCTTATCTCTAAAACAATATCAACTAAACTGAGTTTCTCGTTTATTTCACGAATGGCCTTAACCATGTGACCGGGATACCAATTGATAGGGGATTGTTCGAGATCGTCGTGGACGATGTGTTTGTTTTTTACTTCTTTCATTGAGAGAGTATATATCAAGAAGGGCCGGAAATGGCCCTTTTTTTATTAGAGTTCTTCTAGTGCAGGTGGTTTCAGGCCACAACTGAGTCTAAATTTTTCCCAGGCCTGGAGTTGAGTCGCATCCGAGTGAATAACGTCTGTTATTCGCCCTCCACCATCAACAGCAGTTAAATAATGGCCGTTATATGTTTGAATTCCATAATAGTTGCTTCCAACGGGAACAAGAATAAACGTTTCCCAGTTGAGAACTTGAGTCGCATCAGAATGAATAACGTCTGTAATGCGACCTCCGCCATCGACAGCAGTGAGGTAATGTCCATTCCATGTACGGATTCCATAGTGAATAGGTGAGCCTACACCTTGATCATAGAGAGTAAATTTCTCCCACGATCTGATTCGTACGGCATCAGAGTGAATGACGTCTGTAATTCTTCCGCCACCACCAACAGCTGTTAGATAATGTCCGTTCCATGTTTTGATAGCACAAGTGACGGGAGCATTGGCCGCAAAAGTACTCGTTCCGATGACGAGAGAAAAGAGTCCGATAAAAATTTTTTTAATATTCATGTATAACCTCCATTGCGAAAGATAATTCCACACATGGAGAGTAACTAAAAATATATTGTGGTTATGAGTGAATGCCGGTTTTCCGACATTTCCTGCCGAATCTTCGTTCGTTGCCGAATTTTCGACAATAAAAATCACTCTATCTTAATGAAATTTCTTCTCTCATTCATTGGCACGATAACAGCAATAGGTATTAGTAACGAAACTTTAACCGGAGAAAAAACATGAAAAAAACAATTGCATCAATGTTACTAGCTTTAGCTATTGCACTATCAGCATCGGCCATTTCTGCAAAAGAAGTGAACCCACACCTAACTATAAAACTTGAAGCGATCGCGAATATACCAATGATGAAAATCGCTCAGAGTGATGTTCCGGACAACATGCTCTCTCTACTTACAGCTCTTCGTGCAAGCACTGCTTATGTTGGTCTAATGAGCAAGGATAGTTCTGATCCGATGATGAGCATTCGTGCTGAAGCACAATCACTTGCAGAGTGGATTAAAGCAAATCCAAAAGAGCGCAATCTTCTCGACAATATTGACTACATAAATCTTCAGGGAGCACTTGATTCTGTTTTAAAAATGATTCGCTAAGACCGGCCCCCCTTGCAACTGACATAAATTTTCTTTATGATTATAGTGTGAGGGGGTCATTATGGATTTTGATCTTTCTTTTGGTACGGACGCTTTTAAACAAACTCAAAAAAATATCAACGATATTTTTCGTTCTATTCAACAACCCGTTGATCACGATCTTACAAAACGACATGTTTCCTCTCAAATCGATCTCGCTCTTGGATTTAAAATAAAACACATCGAAGAAATTCTTCAGACGAAGGCGAGAGAGCTTGTTCCTGAAAAACATTTTGACCAATGGGGACCAACTCTTCACGACGGTGCTCAAACCTGGATCGGCCTCGATTTTCAAATTCTCCAAACGACTTACCATGATTTAAAAACTCTTTTTGACTTCATCAAACCAAAAGCGGGAGAGAGGATTATTGATCTCGGTGCGGGTTATGGACGTCTGGGAATTTATCTTCATCATTTTTATCCGCGCACGGAATTTCTTGGAATCGAACTCGTTCAAGAAAGAGTAAATGAAGGAAACAGATTGTTTTCTCAACTGGGAAGTCAAAATAAAAAAATGCAATCTATCGATCTAAGCAAGTTGGATGAACTTCCAGAAGCCGATATTTTTTTCATCTACGATTTTGGTTCAATTGATCACATCAAACATATTCTCAGTATGCTCAAAAACACACCAAAACGAATGTTGGTTGTGAAGGGGAAAATCGCTCGCCAGATCATGTTGAAAGACAACGATTACGGCGAGGGAATTAAAATTAAAAAGCTGGAAGACATCTACCTCTACAACTGATTGCTTTAGCTTAGCTAAAGAAAAGTGGGCAGCTTTTGCAATCCTTGCTCTCAATAAGGAAAGTCCTTAGCCTAGTATTGGGAGCTCTTATGAAAACTATTCTATTTTTATTGTGTTTATTCTCTTCAACGGCTTTTGCCAAAGATCTCGGTTTGGTTCAGGGAAGGGTCTTCATTGCGAACACAAATATAAATCCGACTAATGTTAACGACAATATTACGAACGAAGGTCTGAAGAAACTCGATAAAACGATGAACTTCGGAGTTGAGATTACATTTCCTGCTCTCAAATTTTTTGAAGCAGGGATGAGATACACTCACAGACAGTTTGATGCTGATCCAACAAACAGTGCGACTTCTTACCAAGCAAAAGGCACACAAGAATCCATTTTGCTTTTAGCGAGAGTACCAATCATCAAAGCTTCCATGTTTCGTTTTGATGTCTTCGGTGGAGTCGGCGGAAACAATACAAAGCTCAGTATTAAGTCGAGTGCGTACGATGGAGAATTAACGAAGACGGCTGCCTCTGATTGGTTTGCAACTCCCTATTACTCTGCCGGAGCTTCTGCGGGATTTGGTTTTCACAATGTTTATTTGTATGCTGAAGGCGGATACGAGTATAACAAAGTAAACAACTTCAAAAAAAGTGGAACGGTAAACCCAAACATCAACACACTTGATCTGCGTGGAAACTATTTTATGATCGGTTTGATGTTCGACGGTATCAAAGGCTTCACAAAATAATCTGAGTTAATTCGTTGACCTTTTATTTTTTCTCCTTAAACTTTCAAAGAATTTTTAGCAATCATTCTTTTGGAAACTTATGGGAAGGAAATTACAGATATTATCAGACGACGAAAGAGTAGAATCTCATCAACTCGATCTTTTGAGCTTTGTTTCTGATTATGCCCTTGCCGACATTTCGATCAAAGAAAAACAAGCGCGCACAACTCTCGTTAAAAATAATATTACGAAAACTCAACCGAATCCTTTTCAAGGAAATGTGGATAAAAATAAAACCTTCGCAAATTTTAGCGAAGGAGATTCCAATCAATTCGCTGTCGAAGCGGTTAAACGCTTTCTCGATTCTGACAAAAGCGATTACGGAATGTTTTATCTGAAGGCCGGAAGTGGTCTTGGCAAGTCACACGTTTTGCATGCAATTGCCAATGAACTCAAGTTAAAGAAAAAACCTTTTTATTTAAGTTCGCCATTGATGATGTCTTCATTTGCAGTGAATTTGAACGCGTTTAAGTCTTGTGATTTTGTTTTAATCGACGATATTGAAGAAATAGAAGGAAATAGTGAGTTGGAAAAAGTTTTTTGCCAGCTCATCGATTACGCTCAGTCGGGAAAAACAAAATTAGTCGTAGCCGGTGCAAAATTTCCAAAAGAGTTAAGCGAATGTGGTGAACGCTTCAGAGGAAAACTTTCTGCGGCCCTTATTCATAATATTTTTGAAATGAATAACAAACTCGCACTGAGTATTGTTGAAAAGAAATGTTTAAACCTTAACCTTTCTCTTCCTCAGAACGTAAAAGAACTCGTTTCTCGCCATTGCCATTACAATGTTTATGGACTGGAGAGTGTTTTACATAAATTAAAAAGCATAAACGAAATTCAAAAGAGAGCGATCACTCTTGAACTCGCCATGAAGGAATTACCGGAACTAAAAGTAAAAGAAGTTCGCGAGCATGCGGATTATCAAAACTTTTTAAAAACAGTCGCAAATCATTTTCATATTTCGTATGAAGATCTGATGTCTCATGTCCGTAAAAAAGAATTTGCGCTTGCCCGTCACGTGGCCATGTTTATTCTTAAAGAAAAGGCCGATTTGAATCTTGTAAAAGTCGGTGAGATTTTTTCTCGCGATCACACTTCGGTTATCTATGCTGTCGCCAGAGTTAAAGAGCAGCTGACTGCAGATAGGGAATTACGAAAGGCCGTTCAATCTCTAATGGACGGATATTCCTTCCCCGGCATTTAAAATTACTTGTTAATTGTGAGAGTCGAGGACTATCATCAAACTATGAAGTTGATGAAGTCTTTAATTGCTTTAGCACTCTCTCTCCTCCTTTTTGGAGGAATCTATCTTTATTTGAAAAATCAGGACTCCAATTACGATTCACTCATTTCACAGGCCATAAAAATACGCAACGATCACAAAGAATTTATCGACTTCTACGGCGAGAATGAGCCGGACGTGCCGGAAGCAACTGCGAATGGAAAAGATTTGTCCGGCATTGATGCTAACAAAAATGGAATTAGAGACGACGTCGATATCTGGATTAACAGAATGGCCTATAATCTCAATGAGACAAAAGGGATGAGACAATTTGCGAGAGTGAACCAGGAATTTCTCAAAACTTGTGAGACGAGAAGTGAAGCGAGTCGAGAGCTTCTTGAGAAATTAAAGAAGGCAGAAAATTGTTTGTCGTCTATGAGCGATTATCAAAGAAAAAGTAAACATTACTCGATCGATAAATTAAATATTATTCTTTTCAATACTGATTTACGCAATCAGTGTTTCAAAAGTTTTTCAGTTGCTCTGAATTCCATTCAAATTCCCGCAGGAAAAAATTTCGATTGTGATTTCGAAGTCCAATACCCGGACAATGTCGTTTTCGGAAATGAGCAGTGGAAAAAAGAAAAGCCGAATTAGCGAATCGCTTTCTCAATAAAGTTTTTCGGCACAGATGTTTTCTTCACATCGATATCAAACCACGCACGTACATCTTCTTCTAAACCAATTCCGTGCATGAAATTGTAGACGGCCTTTCTTAGAGCATCACCGAGAATGTCGAGATCGGGGCGAGTCGGATCGTTGTATTCAACCGTGTTCTTCGCAAAGAGTCCTTTGCTTGGAGTTTCTATCGGAATGAGTTCGATGTTAAATTTATCCGGATTGAGTCCCACTGGAGAGTGAGCAGTACACATAAAACGGTGCCAGTAAGCAGAATGAATGCATTCATTCAAGAAAAGCTGACGAACGACTTCTAGGCTGTCCACAGTCTCTTCAATTGTCTGAGTCGGAAATCCGTACATGAGATAAGAGTGAACATAGATTCCGTTTTCAGAGAAGGACTTTGTCACGCGGGCGACTTGTTCAACTGTCGTTCCTTTATCGATCATTTTGAGAATTCGTGGACTCGCGACCTCTAATCCACCTGTGACGGCCACACAACCTGAATCGGCCATGAGTTCAGCAATATGTTCAAATGATTTATCAAAACGCAAATTTCCCCACCAGGAGATCTTTACGTTTTGATTGATGAGTTCTTCGCTCATGCTTTTGACTAAAGCAGGTGGGGCCGCTTCATCGACGAAATGAAATCCCGTTTGTTTTGTTTCATCGACAAGACGTTTGATTTGATCGACGAGAGTCGTTGCTTTCATCGGTTCATAACGACCGATATAATCGAGAGTCACGTCACAAAACGTACATTTTTTCCAATAACAACCGTGGGCCATGATCATTTTGTTCCAACGAAAGTCTGACCACATTCTGTGCATTGGATTCGGCATCTCGAGCATCGGAATATAGCGTTCGAGTGAAAGTCCATCAAACGTCGGACCATTTAGTGCTTTAAAAGAAAAATCTTTTTGCACGCTCGATGATTTGATGATTTTTCCATTGCGCACGTACCATGTGCGGAGGAGGTCTTTTTCTTCCGCTTCTCCGCTTAAATGTTTTAACAACATCATCATCGGCGTTTCACCGTCGTCGAAAAGAAGGTAATCGACAAATTCAAAAAAACGAACGTCGGAGAGTTCGCGCAATTCTGTATTGACGAATCCACCACCGAAAATAATTTTTTTGGCCGGGAAATTTTCTTTGATATATTTTGCCGCTCTCAAGGCGCCATAAACGTTTCCGGGAAACGGAACAGAGAATCCGACAACGTCGCACTCATTTGTTGTCACATAATCTTTCACGCACTCGATGAGCATATCATCGACCAACGTTGTCTTGCGAAGACCTTCGTAAAGAAAATCAAACGAGCTTTGCGAAGAGGCAAGCGATTCACCGTAATGAGAAAAACCAAAACGATCATCGACACCGTTTTTGATTAAGTCAGCGAGATCGTCGAGATAAAGACTCGCAACGTACTTTGCTTTATCCTGCACACCCATTTCACCAAAGAGCGCAGAGATTTCACTTTCGTGTTCATCAAGAGGAGCAAAGCGCGGACCTTCAGGTAAAAGCGCACGTCGTGAAATACGAAGAGCGAGACTTGGATCGCGCCCTTGCAAGAAAGTAATCACGCGTTCTATTGTGTTTTCGTATTCAGAAAAAGCTTCGATGAAAAATTCTTCAAATTCAGCTTTTGTTTTTTTCTTTTCGATAATGTTTTTAATCGCATTTAATCCGTTGCGATTGAAGAGGCGATGAAAGAGATCGAGACCTAGATCTTTTTGTGTGGCCGCGATTTTTTGATCACGCAAAAATTGCGTGAGATACGCCGTCGAAGGATAGGGCGTATTCACCTGGGTCATAGGCGGAATGATCAATAGGACTTTCATAGGGAGCTTTTAGCATAATCAGAGGAAAATACGGGGGAAAACGTTAAAAAGTGTGAAGTTTTTATAGTCTTTTGCTCTGATCAAATAGATCAAATGTTTTAAATTTATATGATCTTTTAAATTACCTGGGTAACAATCTATGCATAGGAGAAATTATGTCATCAACAAACAGCATCTGTCTTGTCTATCAAAAGGGCGCCGAAGAGGCCGCAAAGTTTTACACATCTATTTTCAAAAATTCGAAAATTTTAATGACAAATTATTGCGGAGAAAACGAACCAAGCGGCCCTCCGGGAAGTGTACGCACAGTTTTGTTTGAACTCAATGACCAACTTTATTTTGCCGTTAACGGTGGTCCTCATCCCGGCTTCACATTCACTGATGGTGTTTCATTAGTCGTGTGTTGTGATACTCAAGAAGAGATCGATTACTATTGGGAGAAATTATCTTCTGAAGGTGGAAAAGAAGTTGTGTGTGGATGGGTCGTCGATAAATTCGGACTTCGCTGGCAAATTCATCCGAAAATTTTATTCGAAATGATGTGCGATCCAGATCAAAGAAAAACACAGAATCTTCAACAAGCTGTTTTGAAGATGAAGAAAATAGATATTAAAAAATTACAGGAGGCTTTCTCGAGGTAAAATTAAACTTTCAAAGTGAATTATCACTCTCTTATATCGCAGATGTAAGAGTTCTAAAGAAGACATTGTGCCTCGCGCCCCCTTAGAATAGGTGCTTATGGTTAAAAATTTATTTGTCATACTTTTCTTAGCGTTATCTTCTCATGCCCTCATGGCCGGAGAAAAAGCAAAGGAAGCGCTTGGGCACTATGGATTTAATCAAGCGGAGATTTCTGTTTTGGAGACGAAATATCCGGAACTTTCAACTCTCGAACTTGCCTCTGATATTCAAAACATTCCAGACGAAAAAAAACCACTCGCATTCACACTAAAGCTCTACTCTGAAAATACAAATGATGTGTATATTGTTCAAAAGAACGATACGCAGGTAGATGTAGAGAAAACTTATCTGCCGTTTGAAATCGTTTCAAAAACAATTGAAGGCGAAATTCACGGAACTCTTTTTGATACGTTAAAAAGAGAAGTGGGCTCAGAAAAAATCGCCAATCAACTTTCTGATGCCTTCTCAGAAGATTTTACGACAACAAAAGGTCTGCGTGTAAAAGCGTATTACTCTTTTGAAGTCATCGAATATTTTGATCAAAACCGTTTTGTAAAATACGGAGACGTTCGCAAAGCTTCACTTACAATCGGTCAGGCCATTTCAAAAAAAGTTCTTCAACAAGATTTCAAAACTCTTGCCTGGAGCCTTCAACCAGAATTTTTAGAAAGATTTGAAAGACCCTTCTATGCACCTGTGAAATCAAGTCGCGTTTCGAGTTTATTTCAATTGAATCGTCGTCACCCTGTGACGAAAAGACATCAGCCGCATAATGGAATTGATTTTGTCGCTTCAAGCGGAACAGCTGTTTATCCTGCAATGGATGGTGAAGTTGTAACGATGGGAAGAGCGCGCTCAAAAGGAAAATTTATTGTCATCAAACACGATAATGGTTATCAGACAACATATGATCACTTGAGAAAATTCAAAAAAGGTTTGAGAGTGGGAATGCATGTTGAGATGGATGATCAAATCGGAGAAGTGGGAAGAACTGGTTATGCAACTGGTGCCCATTTACACTTTGGTGTTATCAATGAAGAAGGCTTCTATGTTAATCCAATCTATCTCGTGAGAAGTTATTGTTATGATCAAAAAGATCGTTATGAAAACTTTACTCAAGAATCTGAAGATCAGGTGGCCGTTAGTGAAGACGCTCCGACCAACGACACTGCTGAAGATTAAGTATGACTAAATCAATTCTTATCCATAATCCAAAATGTTCAAAATGCATTGGCGCTAAAGAATTTTTAGAAGCTGAAGGCGTTGATTTCATCACGATCAACTATGTTCACGATGGACTCAAAGAAAAATTGCTAAAACATTTGCCCGCACTCACAGGACTTTCGTTTAAGGAGATGGTTCGCACGAAAGAAGAACTCTACAAAGAGCTTAAACTCGACGAGAAGAAACTTTCTGATGAAGAGTGGATTGTTGTGCTCATGAAACATCCCATTCTTTTAGAGCGTCCGATTTTCATTCACAATGATAAGGCCATCATTGCCAGACCTGCCGAACTCGTAAAAAAACTTCTTTAATTCATTTCATGTAATTGCTTGAAACCGGAAATATAAGCTTCATACTCTCGCGTGAGTGTTGTTGCTGGCATTTCAGACTCTTCATTGTTTATTAAAAAACAAAATTTCCCTTCGGGGATTGTGGCATTCGGCAAAATCTTGCATTTAAATTTAACATGACAAGATTTAAAGTCACAATCCAATTGGTTCCCTCTGAATGGATTGAAAGCTTCATCGAAAGCGAATAACGATAAATCTAATTTCTCCCGACAAACTCTTCTGTAATCTCTTGTTCCACTAATTGGACACAAAAAATCACCTAAAAGATCTTTGTACTCTTTGAAAGATGAATTTAATTTTAAATTTGTTGTCCCAATAAAAGTATAAAGAGATTTTGCCATGACTCTTTCACAATCTTTTTGAGAATTATTCACACAGAAAAATTTATAGAAGGGAAGACCTCCAGCTTTGTATTCTCCCCAATAACCATAGTAAGGGTGATTGTCTGGCTTTAAACGCAAACAATTGCCGTCAGAACAAGTTGTACTTTTGTTGAAGGTAGAAGTATTTTCTTTTGCCCAGTCTGAATTTGGGTAATAGCCTTCTTCTGTTAAATAAAAACTTCCATCATTGTGCAATCGCTGAAAGTCACTTGAGGTCATCGCTCCAGCGACAGGAATATTGAGAAGTCCTGAAAGATAAGGAGCAAAATCAAATCCAACATTGCATCCATGAAAAAAGATATAAGCATCTTTTGCAAAATTGTTTTTGATATTCACTGTTGATTTGGTCTCTCTTGAAAAACGATTTTTTGTATCTTCAAGAAAAATTCCATAAAGGGCCGTTCCATGAGCAAAGATATCAATTGAGGCAACTTTTTTGAATTTGACTATTTCATTTATCAGACGCTCGCCATTAAAAATGTTTTTATTTTCATATTGATTAACAAAGCCCCATCGAGACAAAAGCTTTTTATTTTGATTTCCTGGTCCTTCATTTTTAGCAATGAGAACAATTTGATCATTGGGATAGAGGTCATGAAGTTTTCTCGCTTTTGCATTTGCGACTTGTTGAAACTGAGTTCCTTGTTCTTTGCCTGCACCAGTAACGAGGATTCTTGTTTGGGCCGTGTAGTTCAATTGTTGAGAGCTGTATGTTGATACAACATAGGCGTGAGTAGAAAGACTGAAGAAGAAACTGAAGTAGAGTGTGATGTGTTTGAGAGTGAACATATTTTTCTCCTGAAAAATTCTTTCAAGGTTAACTAGAAAATTCTTTAAGAGATAATATGTAATAAAAATATTTGAAATATGGATTTTGAATTGTTTAAGCGTCAATTACATTGATGTAATTAAAAAAAATTAGGCGAAGACGAAAGATTACAAGAGACTTGCGTTGGTATTATAAAACGAAAGCTTTTATTACAATAAATCCATCTCTTCCATTATTCGTTGTAAAAAGTAAGATGGCTCCCTATCCTTGTGCATTCTTTTTAACTATGGAGAAATTAGGATGAGAAAAATTACCAATGGAGTTTTGCTTTTTGCTATTAGTTCTTACATGTGCTCTGCTTATGCACTTACTGGCGTGGATGAGACATGCCTGGATAAAGGCAAACCTCTCGACATTATTAATCAGCAAGTTTTAAGCTGGAAGACGACGACACAAAATGCTTTTTTATCAAGAGCGAGAATTGAAGGAACTGTCGATCAGAATTTTCCAGATCATTCCGGGCACCGTCATTTTTCATTGAAAATCGGTCCGGGGGTAAATGATCATATTGAAGTTATCTATAATTTGTCTTTTGGAAATCTTCCTGCTCCTGCAGTTGGATCAACAGTTGAAGCATGTGGAGATTACATAACTTCAATTGCGCAAACAGGATCGTATCCTCCGTCACCAGACGGGGCCATTATTCACTGGGTACATAGAAGCCCACATGGGCATGAGCCAGGGTATGTTATTTATAACGGTGTAAAATATTAAGAATTAAGAGGAGAATAAAATGAAAAAAATACTAATTATTGTCGGCTGCATTTTGTCAGTGACAGTTTTCGCTAAAGATTTGAGCGCTAAGAAAGAGCTCTTGAGTGATATTAAAGAAGAAACAAAAAAATGTGCTGTTCACATCACGACAAACGATACTGAAACTAATACAAGTGTTGTTGGCTATAAATCAAATTGTAATACACTAGTGATTATTTCTAATAGCGAAGCTCATCTTCTTATTGATGATGAGTGGATTATTGCTAAAATTAAAGAATCAGCTGAATCAGATGGTGGAGACCTGGATGATTTAGTGATTACAGATTTAAAAGGAAAAATTCTGGCAACTAAAACAAATGTTCCTGCTTATGACTATGTGATTGTAGCAATGGCAGGAGATGATCTCGATAACGATAATAAATAAGTAAAAAAGAGAAGCGCCATAGAGTTGATGGCGCTTTTTTAATATGTAAAAGAGCAGGTGGCGGAGAGACCATCTTTTAATGGAAGAAGAAGAAAGGTCATCGGAGAAGATTGCTTTTCAGCACGATTTTTTTGAGCATGATAGACACCAACACCATACATGGCTCCAATTGTCGCACCTCCAATAACATCATGGATATAATGAGCGTTATCATTAATTCGGCTGATTCCAATAAAAGCGGCCAGTGTATTGGCAAAAATTCCCCAGCCAAGCGAATGCTCCATTGAAACAATAGATGAAAAAGCAAAAGCAATATTGGTATGTCCTGAAGGAAAAGAAAGCGTGCCACCATTTGGTCTTGTTTCTTGAAAAGATCTTTTTAAAATTTCAGTCATTGTGCCAGAGTAAAGAGAAGCCTTTATCATTAAGATAGAACGCTCTCTTGATAAGGAATCTTGTGTCAGTAAATAATCCCCCTCCATTAATGCGATATAAGCGAGATTGGGAATTGCATAGCCTCCTAACTTATTTCCCCAAGAAGAATAATTTCTTAGAGACTGGTCCGTAGCAATATCTTTTCGAATTCTATTTTCAAGGGAGTTCTTAAAAAGAAATGTAATTAATGTGAGTCCGCCTCCAACTTCTACAACTTTGAAAGCGTCTGTAGTGAATGGGGATAGAGAGTCTTCTTTTACTTCATTGAAAAACTCTGAAGGATAAGATTGAGATGAAAGAATAGAGAAAATTATAAAAATAATTATAGATGTTATTTCGAGTTTGATTGTCGAGCGAGACTTAAACATTTTAGCATCTTATTTTTGAAACTATTTTTTGAAAAATCGATTAAATTTTTATGTCTTATAGATTTTATGGCTAAAAGACGGAAAACCAACATTTCATTGCCGGACTTCCGACAGCTGCCGAAAATCCGTCTTTTCCCTCTAGCGTAAGCGCTTGAAACTTTAGCACTCAATCTTTGGAGCACTCCTTGCGATAGGGAATATGACACTCAATTTTGAGACAGAGGAGTTTCTATGAAAAAGAAGTTTGAATTAATTTATCTAGGGGCCATCGCTGCTTCATTAGTTGTTTTCGCATTACTTGTTAACTACGCCGTCGATTACCAATCAACATCCCTCAATTTTAAAAATGAGCTTACAACAGGCCAATCAGTCATGATCGAAACGAACGGCTACATGAAATGCATTAATCCGGGAGATAGTACTCACGATTCCATTTATGCCTACAAAGGTGAAAAGAATTTCATGCGCATTTCTGTGATTAAAAAAATTAACTGTGAGGGCGAAGTTGTTTTTCAAGAACATCGTGAGTTGAATATTGATAAAAGCGGTGTGAAGGGTGATGTCAGTAGTCTTGCTGATGGAAACTATGCAATTCATTTTCTTAAATCTTAATAAAAATTGGAGCAAAAATGAAAGGGCCTCTTGATGAGGCCCTTTTTATTATAGTTTTCCGATATAATCTTCGAGTTTGTCGAATGACCCTGTCCATCCACCAGTCATACCAGCTCTTGCATTGATAAAAGTTTCGATCTCTTCGCGAGTTGCATTTCCGTATGGTACCCATGTAACTGTTACGCGAGTTTGATTTGTGTCTTCTTCCGTTAACTGTATCGTTGTGAGCATTGTCTCCGGCCATGTTGGGGCCATCGGATGACGAGAAATATTTCCTTTTTCATCGCAGAATTGTTGTGTGTAGACAATGCGATCAGGCTTAGTCATTTCCAGATAATTTGTACGTCCATACATCTTCGTGCTCTTTCCATCTGTCATCATGTAGAAAGTTGCTCCACCTGGTTTGATATCAGCTTTGATAAATTCCATTGTGAATCCAGTAGGAGGAAGCCATTTCGAAAAGTGTTTTGGGTCAGTCCACATATCATACATAACATTGAGAGGAACATTGAACGTTCTGTTGATAAAGAATTTTTCTTTTCCCGTCGATTCTTCTTCAAGATATTCAGCAAGACGATCCCAAGTAGAGTTCCCACCAGCAAGTTTAATGAATTTTGCGATTTCTTTTGCAGCTTCTTCGCTTGCAAGCGCCATCCACATTTCCATTTTTGTTTTATTATTTTTTAGTTCGATGAAATTCACTGTCACCTGGAATAGTGGTTTTCTTTCATCATCTCCGCCGTGATCATAAACGAGGCGAGAGTATTTTTCGATTTCGTGATAAAGAGTTTTGTTGGTGTAATCAACTCCATCCGGTCCGTGCATTGTATAGTGCCAGACTCCGCCAACGCGAAAATCTTTTTCATGAGTCGTAATTGTAAAACCGCGCGGTCCCCACCATTTGGCAGCTTTTTTCGGATCAGTCCATGCGTCCCACACAAGTTTCACGGGAGCATCGTAAACGCGTTCAAGATAAAGTTCATTTGGCTTATGCTTTGCCATGTTTTTTCCCCTTTTTCGCTTTAGCAGATTTACTTTTATTTTTGGCAGTCACAGATTTTAAATATTCATCTAATCGATCAAAACTTTCTTCCCAGAACATTCGATATTGTTCCATCCATTCGGTTGCATCTTTCATCGCTTCAGCGTTTAGTTTACAAGGACGAAACTGAGCGTCTTTGCTTTTTGTAACGAGTCCTGCTTTTTCCAAAACCTTTAAGTGTTTTGTGACGGCGGGTAAGCTCATTTCCTTCAAAAAAGGCCTTGCTAAATCGCTTACACTGGCCTCTCCTTGTGAGAGTTGAGCGAGCATCGCTCTTCTCGTAGGGTCTGAAAGTGCTGCGAACGTTTGACTAAGATGATCCATATCTTATTTTACCTATCGGTTAATTAACCTTTTGGTTAAATATAAAACAAAATTAAATTTGGGTCAATGGAAATAGACAAAGATAACTTATTGAAGTTATGCTAAATGAACTAAAACTCTTGTAGGATTTTTCTATGAAACCGATTTTAATTACTCTTGATTGGGTTCCACCTTTTGCTCATGGATATGTGAAAGATCTTCGCGTACGCTGGGCCTTGGAAGAAGCGGGAATCGCTTACGATGTGAAGCTTATTAAGAACTCGGAAAAAGAAACAACGACCTATCGTCAGATTCAACCGTATGGACAAGTTCCGGCCTATGAAGAAGGTGAGATTCATATGTATGAATCAGGTGCGATTGTTTTGTACATTGGAGAAAAATCAGAAAAACTTTTATCGAAGAATCCGGCAGAGCGCGCTCGTGCATTGACATGGATGTTTTCAGCAACAAATACTCTCGAACCTCACGTGAAATATTTTAATGATGAAGAAACAAATGCTGTCGCTGCAAAAGTTTTAAAAAAGCGTCTCGCTGAATTGACGAAATGGTTAGAGGGAAAAGAATATCTCGAAAATAAATTCAGTGCTGGCGATATTATGATGTGTACTGTTCTTCGCGATCTCGGAGATGACGAGATCATTATGAAGAATAGAATTCTTTTAGATTATAGAACGAGATGTGAATATCGTCCTGCTTTTAAAAAAGCATTGAATGATCAACTGGAAAGTTTAGCGAAACATAATCCCGAAAAGAAAAACGGATAATATTTTAGTATTGGTATAATAGTCATCTCCATTTTTAAAATAGGGGATGAGAAAAAAGCCGGTCATTTTTACCATTGGACATTCAACTCATACGACTCGCGAATTTATGCAAATTCTCGAATCATTCGACATCGAAATTCTCGTCGATGTTCGCCATTATCCAGGTTCAAGACATGTTCCGCAGTTTGGAAAAGCGAGACTTAGACAAAGTCTTAAGCGCCATGGAATCGATTACACTCACATTGTCGATTTAGGTGGCAGAAGAAGAGTTGATAAAGATTCTCATCTCAACGACGGCTGGAGAAGTGCACAGTTCCGCGGTTACGCTGATTATATGCAATCGGAAGAGTTTGATCACGCTTTAAAGGAGCTGATGAAAATTGCCCGTCATTCGAGAACTGTTATCATGTGTGCGGAAGCCGTTCCCTGGCGATGCCATCGTTCGATGATTGGTGATGCTTTAATCGCTCATGGATTTAAAGTTGAAGATATTTTTTCCGAAGACAAAATGAAGCTTCATCACCTTACTTCATTTGCCAAAGTGAAAGGGGATACTGTGACTTATCCTGGCCCTGTTCACTCAACTCATACTCAGTGAACACTTTGTTCTCTGAGTTCTTGCCACAAATCCCGACTTGAAATATAACTAAAGCATGAAGCAGAAATACGATTATGTTTTAGAACTAAAAAGGCATTTTGAAGTGCGAACAGCGAAGAACAGCAGCTATTCACTTCGTGCTTATGCCCGAGACCTGGACATGATCCCTTCACGTCTCTCTGAAGTTCTCAATCATAAAAAGGGACTTTCTGAAGAGTCAGCTCGCAAAGTGGCCCGCAAGCTTGGCCTCAATGCTACAGAGAGCGAATTCTTTATTTTAAGTGTGAAGGCTCAACACGGTCGCAGTCAGAAAGAGAGAGACGAATCTGCTCAAGTTTTGAAACAAAAACTCACTGCTCAAAATAAAGTTCATCAAATCGATGGAACCAATTTTGAGATGGCCAATAATTGGTATCATCTTGCACTCCTTGAATTGATGGAACTAAAAGAATGTGATCATTCACTGGAATGGTTTGTCCGAAAATTAAATTTGAATAAAACGACAGTGAAGGCCGCACTTGAGCGATTGCTCGATTTGAAATGGATCACTTTTAAGAATGGAAAATATCAGGCGACGTTTGAGCAAAGTGAATCGAGCTACGATATTCCTTCAGGTGTTCTGAAAGCGTTTCATGTTGATCTTTTAAAAAAAGCAGAACAATCGCTTTATTTTGACGGTGTTGATGAAAGAGAATTTCTCAATATGACACTGGCCTTTTCAACAAAACAAATGCAAGAAGCGAAAGAAGAAATCAGAAAATTTCAAAAAGAGTTCGCTGAAAAATTTTACCCGAAAAACAAAGACAAAGATTCTGTTTATCAATTATCGATTCAACTTTTTAGATTAGATGCGAGTGAGGGAAATTAGAATGAAAACGTTTTTAATGATGTTTCTTATTTTGAATGCAGGAGTGAGTCTGGCCGGTCCCCGAGTTGTCGGCAATGGATTTATGAAGACTCAAGAAAGAACTCTCACAGATATGGAAAAAGATTATAAGCGAGCAAAGAATGAAAGTGAGAAATTTGATCTTCTCAATGAGATGGTGGCGAAATACGCTTCTGAAAGTTATGTTTTAAAAAGACCCGATATTGAAAAAGTAAGAACGCAAGCAAATCTTCTTCTTAGACTTGCAAAAAAATATGCTAAAGAAGAAAGATATAGCAAGGCGATCCATCATGGGAATCTTGCTCTTGGAAGAATTTCTCTCTACATGAAAAATTTGAAAACAGCAGAAAGATATCTTTGGGCCGCAAGTAAAATTAAAGGTTCAAATGAAATGAAAGCCTCAGGACCAAACATGACTCTCGCAAAAGATTTGTTGAAAGAAGGAAACAAAGAAGCGGTTATTCTTTACATCAACGAATGTTCAAACTGGTGGGAAGGAGAAGAGGCCAGAGCAAAAATGAATGATTGGAAAAGAACGATAGAAGAAAATGGAATCCCTGACTTTAAAGACAACATGGAAAACTAAGAGGAGTGTCGCATGAAAAAGATTTTGATCGCGCTATTTGTAGTAATGAGTTCGAGTGTGTTTGCAGGAGATTGTGTAGAGATCACAAAATGTATCGAACAGGTGAGCAAACTCAGTGGGAAAAAGTACATTTACGATGCTAAAGAAATTAAAGGTGGAGTTCAGGAGACGAGCAATTCGCAAATGACAGCGGAAAATGCAGATACGCTCTTCACATACATGCTTTACTTAAACGGATATGCTCGCGTTCCGACAATTGAAAAAGATACTTATATGATTATTAATGCTCACGATATTCGTTATCAGGCGTTTCCAATCATTAATGTCGATTCGAAAACAGCACCTACAGTTCTTCCGAATTTTGATTATTACATGATGAATTTCAAGTTTAATCATTATGACCACAGACAAATGAGAGACGCTGCAAACGCTCTTCGCCCTTTTATGTCTCGTTATGGAAGAACGGTTGAATTGACAGGAACGGGAACTCTTGCGATTCAAGAAAATGCTTCAATCCTCGCTCGTGCTTATGAAATCGTAAAAAAATTCGATCGTGAGTTAACGAAAGAAGAAATTAAAAAGAGCGAACAAATCGAAGCGGAAGAAAGAGAAGAAAGAAAAGAGGAACGCAAAGAAAGAATGAAAGAAGGATCTCGCGAAGAAAAAAAAGGCGAGCATAAGACCGATCGTAAATATTAATCAGGAAAAAAAGGCCCTCAGGATTGAGGGCCTTTTTTATTAACTAACTTTTTTAACAGCACCAGCATCGTCAATTCCAAAGTTAAGTAAGTAACAGACATAAGTTGGCTCCATTTGGTAAGGCATTTCTATTCTTTCACAACGGACATCTTTCCCATAGCGAGTTGTTGTCTTCGGCATATTCCATCCATCGACAATATGTTCTTCAACGTGACTTAGTCCATTGAAGACTTGTTCTGCAAGTTTTTGATCGAGAGTTAAAACCATATCTAATTTTTTTGCTTTCATTTTTTATTCTCCTTTATTAGCGAATGTTGATGTAGTTGTTTTCAATGTTAATGTTTCTTTGCGAGTCGTTTCCTTGGAAATTCTGTTCCATTTCATTTGTGGTTTGACTTTCACAGTTACGGCCTTCTTTTACCTCAACCTGCACTCGGTACTCTTGCGACTTATAATCAGTAGAGGCCCTCATCATGTAAGGCATAATGCAAGCCTCGTCTTTAATTTCCGTTCCATCAAAAATCGTAACTTTTACTGTGTTGTAAGTATTGTTTGAGACATAAACCATTCCTCCATTTGAATCATCAGCGAATGCAGAGAATGATGTTAAAGTTGCAGCGAGAGCGAGTAGTGATAATGTTTTTTTCATAGTGATCTCCTTTTTAGTTTTTAACGACTCATTGGTGAGTTGTTTTTCTTCTTACCTTTTCCTAATCGCAAGGCTCGTACCAAAGATTTAATCCTTTAATATCAATCAGTTGAGGCGTGTTGGCTTGGCGGGATTTCGGCATTTGCCGGAAGCCCGGCAGAGGCGTTGTTGGATTTTCGGCATTGATAGCAGAGAGAGATTTGTGTAGCCTTATTAGCATGCGTTTCTCTACAAAAATTTTTATCACTATTGCCGGCGTAACAATGTTGGGAGTTCTTTTACTTTCAATTTCAACTTACGAAGTAGCGAAGCGTCTTTATCAAACTCAGTACACGAAGTTGTATCAAGAGCGTCTTGAACTCGTGGCCCGCGATTTTTTGCATATTGAAGAAGAGACATTGAAAACATCTTTGAATGCAGCGAAGTTAATTCGTGAACTCGAAGATAAAATGAAGATGGATGCGAAGACGTTAAAAAAACTTGCAACAGATTTAGCGGTTGATGATGTGAATATCATCGATGCTGATGGAAGGTTTCTGGAAGCGAGCGATGAAAAGATTCATGAAAATCTTTATTTGCTTTCAGCGGACTACCGCGATCTCGTTAATGGAAAAAAAGATTTCCTTCATGTTCCATTGGTGCCTGCGATTGAAGATCCTTCTCTTGTTGCTTGGTACACGCTTGTTCCTTCAAAGAATCACAAGCATCTTATTGATGTTCGCAATAACTTCGAAAATTTCTCAAAAACATTAGAGCAATTGACGGAAGATGATTCCGATATCGTTCACGTCACACTTTCTTCTCCTTCGGGGAAAGTTTTAGGCGATATTCAAAATCCGGAATTCGAAAATCAGATTGAGACGCGATTGAGTTATACGATTCCAGCAACGATTCCTGACTGCGGAGAGTGTCGCGTGCGCGGATTTGTAAGCGGCAATACGCCGTACACTTATAAGTTCGTTGCTGGTTTAACGAATCTTTCATTGAAGCATTCACTTGCTGTTTTACGAACACGTTTTATCTGGATTGTGTCTGTGCTTCTTGTTCTTTCGTTCATTCTCTCACTATGGCTAACGAAAGTTCTTCTTCGCAAGATCCAGAAGATTCAAGCTGCCGTTGATGAGATCGCCGAGTCGGGTGATTTTTCAAAACGTATTGAAGTGTCCGTTGAAGAAACAAAAGATGAATTGGATTTACTTGCGCGAAGATTTAATCGTATGTTTGATGGGATTCATCAGGCGCAAGAAAAACTTATTGAAGCAAAAAAATCTGAAGCGCGTGCAGCTGTGGCCGCTCAAGTCGCACACGATATCAGAAGTCCCTTGACGTCAATGGCGCTTGCTCTCAACCAATTACAGCAGATCGTTCCAGCAGGTGGGGCTGAAATGCTTTCGATGTTGAGCCACGCCGTTTCTCGCGTAAGTGGAATTGTAAAGCGCTTGAGCAGAAGTGGAAATGTTGAAAACAATACAGTCACAGTTGAAGAACCGAGACTGACTCTTTTAGATAAACTTTTTTTTGATGTGGCCCAAGAACATGCACTCAAAATGCCTAAAGGACAAAAACTTAAAATCGAAGGACTTAGTTCTGTGCCCGAAGTGTGGAGCGTTGTTCAGGTGACGGAAACGCAGACAGCGCTTTCAAATCTTCTCAACAATGCAAGCGAAGCGATGAAAGAAGACGGTGTGATCACATTGTCAGCAGAGATCAAAGGCAAAGAATTCATTCTCACAATTGCTGATCAGGGAAAAGGAATTGCGCCGGAAAATTTAGCGAAAGTTTTTGAGCGTGGAATTACTCTCGAGAAAAAAGGCGGAAGCGGACTAGGATTATTCCAGGCGAAAAAAGCGGTTGAATGGAGTGGCGGTAAAATCGCGATCGAATCAACTCTCAATGTTGGCACAAAAGTTATTCTCACGTTGCCGATTGAAAAAGCTCCATCGTTCACAACACTGGAAGTTGTCATCAATAAAGATCAAAAGTTTATTGTCACTGATGACGATCCATTGATCATCGAGTTCTGGAAGAAAAAACATCCGCTCACTAGTTTTACGAGCTTCAGTGAATTGGAAAAAGTATGGCCGAGTCTCGGCGATCCTTCTCAATACGTTTTTGTCTTAGATCAATACGCCGGCGATGGCCGCGAGGGATTGACGGGAACAGCTTTCATGGAAAAATATAAAATAGCAGGATATCTTTCGACTTCTGAATACGACGATCAAGTCATTCAGGAAAAAGTAAAATCGTTAAAAGCAAAATTAATTCCTAAGCCTCAATTGGGTAATGCCAAGGTGAGAGTCTTAGATCAGGAGTAATATGAAAATTTTAATCGTTGATGATGAAACACTTGTTCGCCGTACAATCCAAGCTACAATTGAATCAGATGGAACTCATCAGGTTTTTACTGCAGCTGACTTAGAAGAAGCTTATAAAATTTTGGAAGAAGAAACGATCGACGTTGTTCTTACCGACTTGAGTTTAGACGACGGACCAGTGAGAGCTGGACTCACGCTCTTAAAACATTTGAATGATCATTATCCAGCGACTGTAGCTATTGCAATGACTGGTCATGATGCAGATGCCTTAGTGGAAGAATGTTTAAAGGCAGGGGCCGCTGACTATATTTTAAAACCAATCGGAGCAGAGAAGTTGAGACAAACTCTTCGCAAAGCTCCTGTGCTTCACAGACTTCTAAGAAAGAATCAAAACTTGAAAATCCAGGTGGGGAAGAACGCTCTTTCACTTCTCGATCTTCAGTCGAAATCAAAAGCTTTCCAGGCCGTGCTTGAAACAGCAAAAAAACTTCGCGGAACATCTCAGTCGATTCTCATTCGTGGAGAAAACGGAACTGGAAAGGAAGTTCTCGCTCGTTATTTATGGAGTCTTGAAGGAGATGATTCACGTCCATTCATCGCCGTAAACTGTGGAGCGATTCCTACATCACTGGCGGAATCAGAATTGTTTGGTCATAAGAAAGGATCATTCACTGGAGCGACTGAAGCGCGTACAGGAAAATTCGAAGCAGCTAACGGAGGAGATATATTCCTTGATGAGTTGGCAACTCTTCCAATGGATATTCAAGTTAAACTTCTTCGCGTTCTTGCTACGGGAGAAATTACTCCGGTGGGACAAGAAAAATCAAAAAAAATTGTCTGTCGTGTAATCACAGCGACGAATGAAAATTTAGAAGAGATGATCAAAGCAAAAACATTCAGAGAAGATTTATTTTTCCGCGTGAAACAATTTTCTCTGACGATTCCACCTTTACGTGAAAGAAAAGAAGACATTCTTGATCTCGCAAACCAATTCCTGGCAAGCTTTCCCGGAAAACGTTTATCGAAATCAGCAGAGTCATTGCTTCTTACGTATCCGTGGCCGGGGAACGTTCGCGAATTGAAATCGGCAATTGAAGTGGCCGCAGTTCTTTCAGACGGAGCAGAGATCGAACAATCTGACATCGCTCCTCATTTACAGGAAACATCAGCGCCTGTTTTGACAAAAGCAGTGCCAGCGATGCAGGAATTTGATGAAAATGTTCTCGCAGGTAACTATCACCATCTTCTTCGTGAATTTGAAGCAAAGCTTATCGATGTAGCAATGAAGAAGTGTGGAACAGAAAATGCTGCTGCAAAATTTTTAGGAATCCCTCGCAGTACTCTAGGCGACATTCGCAAGCGTCACCAAAAAGGAAATGCATAAATTATGAAAGGAACAATTTTTTCAAAACCTCTTGAATACAATATCGATATTGCCGGCGAGAAATGGAGCCAGGGCGATAAAGTAAAAGGCACTATGAAAATTAAAAATCATGGTGCTGACAATGTCACGCTTTCAGCTTTGCAGGTTGTCCTTGCTTCAGGAAACTACAAAAAGATTAAAGCGAAAGACAAGAAGGGATGGGAAAGTTTAGCGGAAGTCACTCTCGGAGAATCGATTGCGCTTAATCCGAACGAAGAAAAAGAATTTCCATGGGAATTTAAACTTGCAGAGAATTCTCGTATTACAGATAAAGATGGAAGCTTGTATATTACATTCGCTGATATAAAAAATGCAGAATGGCCGGTGGGAATGCTGGAGCTCGCAGTTCATCCGAAACAAATCATTCTCCAGTTTCTTGAAGTCTTCGAAAATTTTATTCGCTTTAAAGTGGCTCAGACAAAATATGCCAAAGGAATGGTGGAGGTAAAAATGAATCCGCCTAAGTCTCGCGAGTTGAGCAACGTTGAAGGTCTTGTTCTTAGAATTCAGGAAGTCGAAAAAACTTTAAAACTTGAATACAACTTTACAGTAAGTGTTCTCGATATGGCCGGCGCAGCGATGACTGCTGAAAAGAAAACAAAGCAGTTTGAACAAAGTTTTACCTCGAAACAGTATCTGATCTATGGCGATTCCATCAATCAGGATTTCCTCATCGAATCAATTCAATCTATTCTGAAAGAAGTTAAAACTAAATTGCTTTGATTGGTTATTGAATGGATCGAAATTCGCGATCTAATAAAATGAAAAATTATAAGATTCTTTGATCATCAAAAGGCTTAAAATATTTTCATGAATGATAAAAAATGGAAATTGATTCTTGTTTTATCTTTGATAGCGAATATCGCTTTTACCTTTTCCAATTTAAAAAGACTTGTTGATATCAATCGCAGTGGAACTGTCGACGTTTGCCTTGCCCAGGGAAATACGAAAGCTCAATGTGAAGCGATTGTAAGGCTTATAGAGAAGTCCAGACGCCAGAACATGTATCACAGCATAGAACAAAGCTCTGAAGCCGCTGACAGACATCCAGTGCGCATATAGTTTTATGGTTTTGCCACCACGACGTTGCGATAACCAAGTTTTTCCAATTTTTCTTTTAAATCTAATTTCGATTGTTCTTCGCCGTGGTTTAAATAAATGCGTGCCTCTTTGCTCACATTTTTTAACCAATGAAGAAGATCATTTTGATCTGCATGAGAGGAAAAAGCTTCAGAGCTTTTAATTTCTCCCGACCAATGAATTTTTTTTCCTTCTTCATCGTGAATTGTTCTGATTCCTTCTTTGAGTGCATATCCAGCAGTTCCTTCTGACTGGAAACCAGGAAGAAAGAGAGTGGCCTTCTCATCATCTTGCCAATTTTCAAGGTAGCGCCAGATGCGTCCACCTGTGATCATTCCGCTGGAGCTGATAACGAGCAGAGGGCCCTCCTTTTTAGCAAGAGAGTTCCATTCGCGAATATGTTGGATGACTTCAACTTCTTCTAAAGCCTCTTTGATCATTTCCGGAGTTTTTGTTTCTGAAGCAAATTCTTTGTAAACTCTGTTTGCTTCAGTCATCATCGGTCCATCAATAACCAAACGAATTTTTTCTTCAGGATACTCCTGGAAGTAATTGTGAATCATCGTGATAAGATTTTGCGAGCGTGCAACCGCAAAACTGGCAATGATTCCCACCCTGGATTCACGTTTGATATGCTTAATAAAATAGGCCAGTTCTTTTTGATAGTCGCCAGTGCGAATTCTTCCACCGTATGTTGATTCCATTACAATTGTCGTTGCTTCTTTTGGGCATGTTTCAGGAGGAAAGAGAAGAGGATCATCCGTTCTTCCTAAATCGCCGGAGAATACATAAGTTTCATTTTCATTTTTAATGATGACGGAAGTGGCACCAAGAATGTGTCCCGCTGATTGTAGAGTAACATTGAGATCTAAAACTTTAAATGACTGATGAAGTGTCTGCACTTTAAAAAGGGAAGAGGCAATTTCGACATGCTCGATGCTGTAAAATTCGCGAAGAATTCTTTCATCCTCTTTTTCCATCAGGTGTGCACTGTCATTCATAATAATACGAGCAAGTTTCATCGTCGGTCGCGTGCAATGAATGGGACCGCGAAATCCTAGTTTTATCAATCGTGGAATATAACCGCAGTGATCGAGATGAGCGTGAGTGAGAATGACGGCCAAAATTTCTTTGGGATCAAAAGGGAGATTTTTCAAATTCTTTTTAGTGACTTCAGTTGTTCCTTGATAGAGTCCGGCATCGATGAGAATCTTGCCTTGTTTTGTTTCCAGAAGAGTCATGGACCCAGTGACATCTGAAGTAGCTCCTATAAAATGGATTTGCATAATGAACCTTTAAGCTAAAAGTTTTTCAATATCGTTAAAAAGTGCATCGATCTCTTTTTCAGTCATACCCATTTTTTTTAATAAAGTTGCCTCATCGAGAAGATCGCGACAGAGAATAATTTTTTTATCGAGTAATTGTTGTATATAAGTGCTTTTTAATTTGATAAGAGAGGTGATGGGATAAAGTTTATAGCGTTTGATTTTATCCAAAAAAGATTCTTCTTCTGGAGCATTGACTCCTAATAGTTTCAAACCAACTCCTTTTGAGTAGGCAATTGCATCTTGAGTAAAGACTGTATTACTTGCGACGTAATATTCTCTCAAGTAATCTCCATCCGGCCCCTTTTTAAGATCATCCCAACGGGCCTTTACATAAAGGACAATTTTTATATCGTTTTTTCTTCCACTGTTGTTGTGGAATTTACATTCAGTATAGGCCTGATAATTTTTTTTGCTCGCAATGACGTCAACTTCGTGTTTGACAAATTCACCCTGCATGATTGCGCCAACTTCTGTTGAAAAACCAATAGCTTCAAAATATTTTGAAACAAAATATTCAAATGTATATCCAGCGGGTCCAAGTTCTTGGAGAGATTTTTTTAATGAGTAGTGAGTCGCCGCTACAGTTGATTGCTTTTTCAAAAGCTTCATGGTGTGTTTGTAAATATCGCCGGTGCTAATAGGGGCTTCGACTTTCGCTGCAACTTCATTCGTAATTTTTTTGCAGAACTTAGGCTGTAAACCTGTTCGTTCGATGGATTGTTGAAGTTTGCGAGGAGAAAACCACTCTATTTCTCCTGTAGATTTTAAAACGTGATGCTTTTGTTTTGTGAATCTTGGGCTTACTTTCATAGGAATTATCTTCGCATAAGAAATTGAATAAATAATGAGCTAAATCAGTTTTTATTAAAAAAAATTTAAATATAGTAGGAGGCTATGGAGGAAATAATGAGAACCAAATTAATTGTTCTAACAGGTGGACCTGGAGCGGGAAAAACCGCGGTTTTAGAAATGGCAAAAAAGATGTCGGATGGAAAAACAATTATTCTTCCAGAAGCGGCTTCGATTATTTACGGAGGTGGATTTTTAAGGCTTCCCAGTGATTCTGCAAGAGCGGCCGCTCAACGCGCGATCTATCACGTTCAACATGAAATGGAGACGCTTGTTATAGCTGAAAAACGATGGATATTGGGCCTTTGTGACAGAGGAACCCTCGATGGACTTTCTTACTGGCCGCTTTCTCCGGGAGAGTTTTGGAAAACGTTGAATAGTTCTCTTGAAAAAGAATATGCCCGCTATCACGCCGTAATTCACTTGCATTCACCCTCTGATAAATTAGGATATAATCATCGGAATCCATTGCGAATTGAAACGGCTGTAGAAGCGCATCAGTTAGATGAGAAGATTGCTCAGATTTGGGAAAAGCATCCACGCTATCATGCGATCTCTAGCAACGAAAGTTTTTTTACAAAGGCTCAGATGGCCTTGAACTTAATAAAAAAATATGAGGAAGAAGATTAATGTCAGGAAGAATTTTATTTTTATTTTTCGCTATTGTTACGAACAATGCATTTTCAGAAGAGCAACACCCCATTAGAGAAAGGATACGCGCAAGAATTGTAGAACGCATGCTGGATAAAAAATTAGGAGAAGTTCCAGAACATAAAGAAACAGCAATTGATACGGCCATTACAAAAGCAGGTGATTACGCTTTTTCTTTTGTTCACAACGATCTCACTCGCAAATATCTTCTTCACGTTCCTGCCAATTACGATGCAAAAAAAGCAGCTCCACTTCTTGTCGCATTTCACGGTGGAGGAGGAAGCATGGACCTTCAAGCGACTGACCAAAATTACAAACTTATTTCTAAATCTGACAAAGAAGGATTCGTTGTCGCTTTCCCGAATGGATACAGTAAACTCGCTTCAGGAAGATTGGCGACGTGGAATGCTGGAAAATGTTGTGGAGGTGCCCGCGATAAAAATATTGATGATGTTGGCTTTGTAAGAGAAATGGTTGCTAAAATAAAAAAACAAGTAAACATTGATAGAGATAAAGTTTTCGCAACAGGAATGTCGAATGGCGGGATGATGACTTATCGTCTTGCATGTGAACTGTCTGATGTGTTTAAAGCAACAGCTTCTGTCGCAGGAACAGACAACACTTCAACTTGTTCTCCAGGAAAAAATATTTCTATTCTTCATATTCATGCAAAAAATGATGATCACGTACTCTTTAATGGCGGCTCGGGAAAGAGTTTGGATAAAACAAAAGCAGCAGTGACCGATTTTACTTCTGTTCCTGCGACGATTTCAAAATGGGTGAAGACGAATGCTTGTAATGAAACACCTAAACGCGTTTTGGAAAAAAAGGGCGCCTATTGTGATCTCTATACAGGGTGCAAAGACAAAACAAAAGTTCAGCTTTGTGTAACTGAGACAGGGGCACACTCATGGCCTGGTGGAGAAAAAACAAGAGGGAGCGAGCCGCCTTCCCAGGCAATTTCAGCAAATGATGTGATGTGGGATTTCTTTACTAAGAATTAAACTTTCTTCATGAGATCGCCCAAAGTTTTTTTCGCAAGATAATTCTGGGTGGAAGCTTCGATTCCACCCACAACTTCATCCAACACAGCCTCAATACAGCAACTCACACTACATGTTTTTAAAACGCGTTTGTTGTGAACATTGATTAAAGGTTTTTCTTCTGTTGAAGCGAGATAGATATCTTTGAGAGAAATTTCATTCGGACGTTTTGCTAATTGAACACCGCCATTTTTTCCGCGAAAACTAGTGATCAATTCGGCCTCTACCAAGCGCGAAACCACTTTTCTCACAAATGTAGGATTAGTGTCTAAAACCTTTGCTAGTTCCTCGGACGTAACCAGTCCCTCGCAATGGTGGGCGACGGTCATCATAATTTGAATAGATACGGAAAATCTGGTGTCTATCATAATGTAATCCTAACACACTTCTTTATTTTTTGATATAATGTATTTTTTATTGTTGCATTTTAACCAAATGGGTGTAATGTATCCATAACTGATACATTATGGAGATGTGGCCCGAGTGCTTAAGGGTAGCAGCTTGCAAAACTGTTCTTCGGTGGTTCAAATCCATCCATCTCCTCCAAATTCATCACAAGCGAGTAAACAATGTCGATTCTTTTTTCTTCTCTCAAAATTGGAGACATCACAATTCCGAATAGAATTATTATGGCCCCGTTAACAAGATCACGTGCTGCGAATGAAGGACGAGTACCTAATGACTTAATGGCCAAATACTACGAACAAAGAGCGACGGCTGGACTCATTCTTACTGAAGCGACATCTGTGACTCCTATGGGAGTTGGATACGCAAACACTCCAGGGATTTGGTCGCAAGAACAAGTTGAAGGATGGAAAAAAATTACAAAAGCTGTTCATGACAAAGGTGGAAAGATCTTTATGCAGCTTTGGCACGTTGGAAGAATCTCTCATCCAATGTTTTTAAATGGAGAAACTCCAGTTGCTCCTTCAGCAATTAAACCGAAAGGACATGTTTCACTCGTTCGTCCCGAAACAGAATACGTAACACCGAGAGCGCTTGAGACAAATGAAATTCCAGGCATCGTTGAAGCCTATCGCCAGGGAGCAAAGAACGCAAAAGCTGCGGGATTTGATGGTGTAGAAATTCACGGAGCGAACGGATATTTATTAGATCAATTTTTACACGACAGTAGCAATAAACGTACTGATCAATATGGCGGTTCAGTTGAAAATCGCGCGCGTTTGATGTTGGAAGTAACAGACGCTATTATCGAAGTTTGGGGAGCAGGAAAAGTAGGGATGCACTTAGCTCCGAGAGGAGATGCACATGATTTATCTGACAGTAATAATCTTGTTCTTTTTAGCTATGTAGCAAGCGAGCTGGGAAAAAGAAAAATTGCATTCATTTTTACCCGCGAATACTTAGGTTCAGACAGCATCAGCGAAGAAATGAGAAAACAATTCGGTGGTGTTTTGATTGCCAACGAAAAATTCACAAGAGACTCAGCTGAAAAAATTCTTAACGAGAAAAAAGCAGATGCTGTTTCTTTTGGTGTTCCTTATATTTCAAATCCTGATCTCGTAAAACGTTTTGCTGAAAATGCTCCTCTTAATGAAACAAATTTTCAGACGCTTTATGCAGAAGGTGAAAACGGTTATACGGATTATCCTACACTATAAAAATTTACTGATGGCCTGAATTGGTTTAAGATAAATTATCTATAATCATGAGGGCCATCTATGATGAATAAAATTTTTATTTCGACATCAGTTTTTTTTCTTGTGAACGGAGCCTTTGCAAAAACATTTGTCAATTGCTCGGAAGCAAGCCCTGCTTCATTTAACCCTCAAGTCGTCACAGATGCACCTTCATACAATGCTTCTGCGATCACTCTCTACAGCAAACTTCTGCGTTTTGAATTGGGAACAACGAAAATGATTCCCGGTCTTGCAGAGTCTTATACGATCTCAAAAGACGAAAAAGTTTATACATTTAATCTTCGCCATGGAGTGAAGTTTCATACGACAAGTTATTTCAAACCAACGCGCGATTTTAATGCAGAAGACGTTATCTTCTCAATCAATCGCCAAAGATTGAAAGATCATCCATTCCACAACGTGAGCGGTGGTGTTTATACTCAATACGAAAACAATATCAAAGATAATATCGTTGATGTTGTTGCTCTCGATCCGTACAAAGTTCAAATTACTCTAAAGGAAGTTCAAGCGCCGTTTCTTGCTTACATTGCGGGAAACTACATGAGTATTCTTTCTGCTGAGTATGCAGATAAACTTGCAAAAGAAAATCGTAAACAAGATCTCGATCAATATCCGATTGGAACAGGACCTTTTGCTTTTGTTTCTTATCAAAAAGACAGTTTGGTTCGTTACGTAGCTCATCCTGATTACTGGGATGCTAAAAGTTACAAAGGCAAAAAAGAAAATAAAATTGATAAGCTGATTTTTGCGATCACTCCAGATCAGACAGTTCGTTATCAAAAACTAAAAGTAGGCGAGTGCCAGTTTGTAACATTGCCATCAATTGCAGATCTCGATGATATGCGTGCGAATAAAAACGTCACGGTTCTCGGACAAGAAGGATTGAATGTCGGTTATCTTGCAATGAATGTAACAAAAAAGCCATTCGACAATGTTCTCGTTCGCCAGGCCGTAAACCATGCACTCAATAGAAAACTTTATATCGATGCTATTTATCACGGCACAGGTGTGATTGCTTCTAATCCGGTTCCACCAGCTCTCTGGTCTTATGATAAAAATTTAAAGGACTACGATTACAGTCCTGAAAAAGCAAAAGAGCTTTTGAAAAAGGCCGGACTGGAAAATGGATTTGAAACAGAAATGATCACATTACCTGTAACGAGACCGTACAATCCCGATGGAAAAAAGATGGGAGAGTTGATGCAAGCTGATCTCGCAAAAGTGGGAATCAAAGTGAAACTTGTAACTTTTGACTGGCCGACATTTTTAAAGAAGTCGCGTTCAGGCGATCAATACATGATCCAATTCGGATGGACAGGGAATAACGATCCTGACACTTTCTTAAATGATCTTTTAAGTTGTGCAAGTGTTGAATCTGGAAATAATACAGCAAGATGGTGTAATAAAGATTTTAATGACCTTGTTATGCAAGCTCGCCGTGTGACTGACCAAAAGAAGCGTGCAGAACTTTATAAAAAGGCGGAGCATATTTTTAAAGAGCAGGCCCCATGGGTGACTATTGCTCATGCCAAAGTTTTTCGTGTGATGGATAAGAAGGTTAAGAATTTTAAAATTGATCCATTTGGATATGACTATTTTGATCAAGTAGAATTGGAATAGTTCTTAAAAAAGGCCCTGAATTTCAGGGCCTTTTTTTTTCAATATTTAGCTCACATAAAAAATTTAACACGTGCACTTGACACTGTTTTGGTTGCTCTTAAATTTTGGGTACAAATGAATTTTCATTAATTTTTATTTTGAGGAGGAATTTTATGAGACAAGCATTTGTACGTTTTGATCAACCTATTTTTTCATCGTTTTCGGCTTTGGCAAAAGAATTAGAAAAAGATATGGCCAATAATTATACTTATGCCGATGAAAATCTTTTTCATGAAACTCCCGAAGCTTTTCTGGGTTGCATTGATCTTCCTGGCGTGAACTTTGCTGATATTAATATTGAGTTGGAAGAGAATAGATTGACTATTTCAGCTGAAAGAAAAAATCCTTTTGATAAGGAAAAAACGAGCAAGAAATATCAACAGACTTTTTCTCTACCAAAAAATATTGATGCAGAAAAAATTAATGCTCATTATGAAAACGGCGTATTGAGTTTATCGATTCCTAAAATGGAAGAAGTGAAGACGAAAAAGAAAATCCAAGTAACAACAGGGGAAAAACCTAGAGCCTGGACTCAATTTTTGGGATTCGGAAAAACTGAAGAAACAAACGTCGTAAACTAATGAATAGTAGGAGGAAAAGAAGATGAAAAATATTTTACATTCTAGAATTTCGCTTTTTTTAATTGCTCTTTTTACCGGCATTGTTTGTCATTATTCCATCAGTACTGATTTAATGGCCGCTGATAAAAAGATAACGACGGCTAGTGAATTTAATGAAACTTACAAGAGTGACGTTTCAATCTCGCAGCGAGAGGATGATAACTTCAAATACGTTGATATTATTCCTCAGGGAGCGATGAAGAATGCTATGAAAGTCAATGTGGTCGATGGAATGGTCAACATTCAAAGTGAAGTGAAAAAAGAGAAAAGTGTAGAAAACAAAGACTCAAGCGAGTATTCCTCTTACCAATCCAGCTTTAATCAAAGCTTCTCTGTTCCAGAAGGAGTGAACGATAAAAAAGCTGAAGTCATTAATCAAAAGGATAAAGTCATTGTGAAATTTCCTAAATACAAATTCACAATGTAATTTCAAATGTCCCAACTCCTTTTTCCTGGGGAGTTGGGACATTTTCGCAATATTGGACAAGCTTTTATCTTCTTTTATAAGATAATGAGCTATGAACAAGAAAAAACCATCCCTTCTTTTAAAGCATTTCCATCGCACGCAAATCGGCAAGGCCCAAAGATTTATCAGAATGAATTCTACTGAGAATTTAAGTCTGAAAAAAATTGCAAGAGTTGCTGGTTCTTCAGAATTTCATTTTGGTCGTATGTTCCTCTCTTACACAGGAGAAACAACGTTCACTTATCTTCGACGTATTCGTCTTTTAAATGCACTTAAAATGATCCAGGAAGATGCTGATTGCTCTATTACCGAAGTGGCGATGACTGTCGGATATGAAACATCTTCAGCCTTTAATAAGGTTTTTAAATCGACATTAAATTTAAGTCCAAGTGATTTTCGCAATCTTGGAAAAGAAAAACAAAATGCGCTCGTTTATGATTTAAGCATCAGCCCACAATATAAGGAGATGCCAATGAATCTGACAACGAAACCGGAATTTATTACGAGACCATCAATTCACTTACTTTACGTAGAGAAAGCGGGACTTTTTCAAGAGGTCGCGATACCTACTTGGTATGAACTCATTCCTCTCGTTGATCAAAAACTTGATAGAGAAAAAATCACTGAGTATTTAGGATTCAACCTGATGGACATGAATACAAAAGATGAATCTAGTATGCATTATCGAGCTGGAGTCGCGATGATTGAAAAACCGATTAGTATTCCAAAAGGTTTAGAATATAAACATGTTGCAGGCGGAAAATACGTCAAGTTTGTTTTAACTGGACCTTATCCAGGAATATGGCCGGCCTTCGATAAAATCTTCCGCATTCTTGCTGAAAATAAAATCAAGCTTCGTGATGGCGAGTGTATTGAACATTATGTCAGCAATCCGGAAATTACACCTGAAGAAGAATTGATCACTGAACTTCTTGTTCCAGTCATTTAGTTTTTTAGAGTCTTTGATTGGATTTTTTATCACCGACATATTGAAAGCGCGAAACTTTTTTGCCATCAATCACAACTGATTCGAGAAACATTCCGATTGGACGTACCCATAATTTAGAAATTTCGTTTTCATAAAGGGCCTCGTAAAGAACGAGGTCCTCTTGCGTTTCACTGTGTTTGCAAACGCCGATCACTTGATAGTATTTCCCTTTGTAGTGCTTATAGAGTCCGATTTTCATTTATTCAACGTGATGAACTTGCCACTTGTCGTAACGAAGAAGCATGATGAGTCCAGGAATTGAAATGAGAATTGAGATGATGAAATACATTTCCCAACCGACACCTTTGGCGATAAATCCTGATGGTGTTGACACCATAATACGAGTCAGCGCCATGAAGCTTGTGAGAAGAGCGTATTGAGTTGCTGTAAAACGTTTATCACAAAGATTCATCATGAAGGCAGTGAAGGCCGCTGTTGCAAGTCCGCTGCAAATATTTTCTACGCAAACTGCAGTTACCATCATTGGATAATTGTGTCCCATGTGAGCGAGCAAATAAAACGTAAAACCTGATGCTGCTTGAATAATTCCAAAAACCCAAAGTGATTTTTTGATTCCCCATTTAGAAAGAAGAGCCCCCCCAAGGAATGTTCCGAAAATTGTTGCGACAACTCCGGCCCCTTTTAAAACGGCAGCGACATCTGTTTTTGTAAATCCTAAATCGAGCATGAATGGAGTAGTGAGTGCCATCGCAAATGCAACGTCGATTTTATAAATGAGAATGAAGATCAACATTTCGATCGCACCAACACGTTTAAAAAATTCCATGAAAGGTTGGTAGACGGCATCCATCAAACTCTTCGGAGCTTTTTCTGCCACAGGCTCTGGAGCAAATAAATTTGCAAGAATACCAATCACCATACAAGCGGCCATAATGTTGTAAACCATTGACCATGACATGTGATCGGCCATCGCAAGAGCTCCAGCTCCGGAAACTATCATCGCGATTCGATAACCCATAATGTAGACACTTGCTCCGGCCCCGAGCTCACTCTCATCGAGAATTTCTGCACGGAAAGCATCAATTGCAATATCCTGACTCGCGCTGAAGAAAGCGACTAGTAAACTGAAGAAAGCAAAAAGTCCTGGTGTGATTTTTGGATTCGATAATCCCATTGCAACGATAAAAGCAACTAAACCAATTTGTGAAATGATAATCCATCCGCGACGTCTTCCTAAAAACGGAGGAACGTATCGATCCATTAAAGGGGCCCAGATAAATTTTAAAGCATAGGGAAGTGTAACGAGAGAAAATAATCCGATGGTGCCGAGATCGATGTTTTCGGTCTTCATCCATGCTTGCAAGGCCGTACTCGTCAGCGCAAGAGGAAGTCCTGAGGCAAAGCCGAGCAGGATAACGATAAACATTTTAAAGCTGACGAACACTTGGAAGATTGATTTCATATAAATAAAATCTTACTTAGAGAGTGTTCGTCTTGTAAAGGAAGTTTCTACATTTGATAGTTATCGGCTTCGTAGCCGTCGCCGGAATTTCCATGCGAATAGAAATCGTCTGGTGTTCCGTCTTCATCGCGATTGGCGAATTTCACTACTTCATTAAAAAGTTTTTGTGTTGTCGCTGGAAAGCTTTCCAGAGTAATTCCTTCTAACTCTAGTTGCTTTAATTTTTTCTGCAATTTTTTCAACGTCATTTCGATTTCGTTAAACTCGCGGGCGTGTGGAAGTTTTGGCGTTTCTTTCATCGCTTCTTCAACACCTTTTGTTTTAGCAATCTTTACGAAATTTCTGATCTCTCGCACTGGAAGAGCTTTGATGTGGTTGAGCGATTTCTTTTGCTCATCTTTGTTTAATTTTACAATCTCATTAGTCTGGCTAATTGAAAGTTCACCGTTCTGACGAGCTTCTTTAATTGTTGTATCGGCCATTTCGTCGCGATTGATGGCCTCGTGAATTTGTTTTGGTGAAAGACCTGTTTTTTCTGCAACGATGTTCAGGAATTTTTCTGCAGGAAGAACAACTTTCTTTTTTTCAATTTCTTCCTCTTCCGGAGAAAGTTCAGCTGGTGTTGAGTGCTCTGATTGTTCTTCAATCGGAGTAATCGCCTGATAAATTTCTTTCGCACGTCTTAGGTGTCCTTCAATTTCAACTTTACTTAAGTCTTTGCGAACCAAGTTTTCATCAATTGAAATAAGTTCTTTTTCCAGTTCACCTTTGTCGATAACGACAACAGAAGCTTCCGTATAACCTAAATTAAGCATCGCTTGATAGCGTCTTGCTCCAGCTAGAATCACATTGTCTGTTGAGATAACCAGAGGCGCGATAAGACCTACGGTTTGAATTGATTTTTCCAGATCAGATACATCTGTTCCCAATCTTAAATAGGCGTTGGTGGCCTTTAAATCATTAAGCCTTCTCGTTTCAGTTTGAGCTTTCATGTCTCTCCAAAATGTCTGTGTGTTGTGTGGATGAGTAGAATGAAGACAAGACGAAAAATTGTCAGGGAAATTTTGCTTAAAACTTATGACATCTGGAATAAGTGTTGAAAAGCTCTTTTGAGGTGAATTTGTTTATCGCCACGGAAAATGCGAATTAACAAGGAGAGCTAAAAAAAACCACCGCTGATGAGAAAATAGATTATACTAAAGGGATAGGGACTAACTTTACAATGAGGTAGACTGTGGCCCAGTATTTTTTTGAATCGGCTAATGAAGGACAATTTTTAAAAGCGATCGATCTTCTTTCACTTTTAGATTCAGATCTAGAGTTAAAGTCAAAAAAGGAAATCAATCCTTTCGAATCTGATCTCTCTGCAATCGTAGAACTAGACGCCAACTATGAGCAAGTGCTCTCAAAGTTAACAGGTGTAAAAAACCTGGATCGCCCTCTCGACACTATTCGCCCAATGTAATTTCTTAAACTAATTTTTTCGCGTATTGTGCCAGTCCGTTTACGACGGACTGGTAGATATTGTATTCGATTAATTTTTCCGCGCCGAAGATGTCGCTGAATTTTTTTCTGAGTAGTGGAAGTTGTGATGTTCCTCCTGTTAAACAGACTTGTGAAACATCTTTCACATCCAGGCCCGATTGAACGAAGACTTCCATCATTGTATTTTTGATATCGTCTACAGTTTCTCCGATGCTTTCTTCGTATAAAAGTTTTGAAATCGCTTCTTCGATATCAATTCCTGGATATGTATAAACAAACTTAGCGGAGTCAACCCGACCCAATTTCACTTTTGTTTTTTCAATTTCATCAAAGAGAGGAAATCCCAACTGACATTCAACGAGAGTGAAGAGTTGGTGCATTTGCTTTTCACCTTCTTTTGAGAGCGCGAATTTCTGAATATGTTGAAGAAATTCCCATGTGTCTCTTTCGCGAAGATGAGTGATGTGTGCGGGCGAACAAATTTTTGCCAATAACTGACGAGGAAAATTGAGAACGTTGTTTCCACCTGGAATTTTGTATTCAAAACGTGAACCGAAATGAGGAGCGATGAAGTCTTTCATCATGACTCCATCGAGTGCATCACCCGCTTTGAAGATCCCGCTCAAACCCAAAATATCACTTTGCGAATAAACACCTTGGTGAATTTTCATCAAAGTAAAATCAGATGTACCGCCACCAAAGTCCGCAATGAGAATGATTTTTTCTTCGTTTGATTGAGCATTGTAATCCAAACCTGCCGCAATTGGTTCAGGACAAAAAACGACTTCTTTGAATCCTGCAAGCTCGGCTGCTCTTTGCATACGGTCCTGGGCAAGCTGATCATCTTTTTTGTCGAGAGAATAAAGAGCAGGTCTTCCCAAAACAATTTTTTCAACATTTTGTTTTGTGTAAGCGTTTGCACGTCTGCGCATTTCTCCCAGAAAAACTGCGACGATTTCAGAGATACCCATATTGCGATTGAAAACTATCGTTCCGTTATATGAACTCTCTGGAAGAAATTTTTTTACTGAACGAAAAAATCTTCCTTCGCCATCATTGTTTACATATTCTTTAATTGCTTCTTTTCCAAAGTACCAATTGTTTGCTTCTGGAGTGTAGAGAAGTGAACGCAAAACAAAAGTAGAATCTCCTTCCAGAGGAATAGGTATGATTGTTCCATCTTGAGCAACATAGCTAAGAAGAGAATTGGAAGTTCCGAAGTCGACAGCGTAATAAGACATTTGAGAATTATACAATTATTCATAAATTCTGGCCTATAAAATAATGAGTACCCAACTAATTCACTCATAATTATTTTTTATTCATTTTGCCTTGACCGTTTTTGGATTGCTCACCATACTCAGGTAAACCAATTCAATGGAGTTTCATCATGAAAGAAATGAATCCTTACTTGATCTTTGACGGAAATTGTCGCGAGGCCATGAAGTTTTATGAAAAGTGTTTCGGTGGAGAATTAGTGATGATGCCTTTTTCAGAAGGGCCGGAAAAAAATTATCCACCTGGAGCAAAAGACAGAGTGATGCATGCGAGACTGACAAGCGGTGGAGCTGTTCTGATGGCCTCTGATAATATGCCAGGAATGCCATTTTCTGTAGGAAACAATGCCTTTATTTCCATCAACTGCAATTCAAAAGATGAAGTTGATAAAGTGTTTTCTTCTCTCGGAGAAAAAGGAAAAGTAGGGATGCCGTTGGCCGATACATTTTGGGGCGCCTATTTTGGAATGCTCACTGATCAATTCAACATCAATTGGATGATTAGTTGTGAGTTGCCAAAAAAATAATTGTCATAATCTAAAGAGTCACAGCAATGTGACTCTTTTTGTTGATAAAGTTAATTCTCCTGTAATACTCTAGTATCAATTCCAAGGAATCAAATGCTAGAAATCTTAGTTGTCGTACTCTGCTTAATTCTCAATTCGTTTTTTGCTGCTTTTGAAATGGCCTTTGTCACTGTCAATAAAGAAGATCTTTTAGGTGATGAAGAGAAAAATGAAAAAGCGAAAGAGATTTTAAAACTTAAAAAAAATCCGGAGCGCACTTTATCTGTTATTCAAATCGGTATTACTCTCATCGGCGCAGTCTCAGCTGCCGTTGGAGGTAATGGTGCTGTCGAATCTTTCTCTCCTTACTTAGAAAAAACATTCGGCGTTTCTGCAACTGCAGCAGAGGCGATTTCTGTCACGGCCGTTATTTTACCACTTACCTATTTGAGTGTTGTCTTTGGAGAGTTGATCCCGAAAACAATTGCACTTAATAACCCAAAACCGATATTGTTTTATGGAATTCGTTTTCTCAATATTCTCGATACACTTTTTTCTCCGCTTATTACTTTTTTGGAAGTTTCAACGGCTTTCGTTTTAAAAAAATTAGGTCTTTCGAACGACCAGGAAGAAGAAACGGAAGCGGGAAGTTTAAATATTAATTATCTGCCGATGTTTCATCAGAAATTTGTTTTTAATCTCGTCGATCTTCATGGAAAAAAAGCGCGGGAAATTATGCGTCCATGGAGTGAAGTTCTGAAATTTAATTTCGCTGATGAAGATTCAAAAGTTGAAATGGTTTTGCGTGCTTCTTCTCATACGCGTTTTCCAGTTGTCGATGGAGACGTAATGGTGGGAATTCTGCACGCGAAAGATTTTAACAGCGAAAAAAGAAAACCAGGGGAACCCTGGCAGAACCTTATTCGTCCGGTTCAGACTTTTTCACCGACCGATAAAGTGCTGGCGATTTTTAAAAGACTTCAGGTCAAACGACAACATCTCGCTGTCATTGTAGAGAAAGAAACATTTCTTGGAATTATTACGATCGAAGATATCATTGAAGAAGTTGTCGGCGATATTTACGACGAAGTCGAAGACTCAAAAACGTTAAAAATGTTTCTCACTCGTAACAAAGTTTCTATCAAACGTTAGAAGTCACTTAGAAATGCAAAAAGCGCTTTTTTATAAAGATCAAATTGTTCAATCTGTGGAACGTGTCCTGCTTCTTTAATTTCGAAGAGCTTTGAATGTTTAATCAAAGTCGCAGCTTTTTTTCCAAGTTTGGGATAATCACCCAATGTTTTTGCTACTTCAGGCGACACGCGATTTTTTCCAGGAGCAGTGCGATCTCTTTGACCAATAATTAACATTGTCGGCATAGAAATTTGTGGCAATTCATAAACGACGGGCTGAGTGTAAATCATTTCGTAGGTGAGTGCGGAGTCCCAGGCAATTTTAGAGTAGTCTGGACTTTTTGTCGTACCGGCCTGAGGTAAGATCAAAGTTTCGTATTCCGGTTTCCAGTTGCCGGCATAATAAGTTTTTTTCTGGTATTCGCGAATTGTATCCGGTGTTGTTTTTAACTCTTGAGCGTAAAGATCATTCACGCTTTGATAAGGAATTTTTAATCTCCAGTCTTCTAGTCCCAACGGATTTACGAGCACAAGTTTTTTTGTGAATTTTGGATACATGAGAGCAAAGCGCATGGCGAGCATTCCTCCCATTGAATGACCGACGACAGACACTTCTCCAATTTTGAGTGAATCAAGAAGAGCACGAGTATTTTCTGCAAGCGCATGAAAGGTAAATTGATAAGCGGCGGGCTTGGAAGATTTTCCAAATCCCAATTGATCCACGGCCACGACTCTGAATCCATTTTCAAGGAGCATTTTCATCGTCGGTGCCCAATAATAACTTCCAAAATTTTTTCCGTGCAAAAGCAAAACTGCTTTGCCATTATTTTTTTCAGGAGTCACATCCATGTAGGCCATGTTGAGAGTCTGGTTTTGCGTTTTTACTTCAAACATTTTTACCGGATAGGGGTAGATGAAGTTGGTGAGATCGGCATCGTAGGTCGGAATTTCTTCAGCGATTGCGCTGGAGAAAGAGAAACAGTAAGCAGAAAGTAATATTGATAGAATGAAATGTTTCACATCCGTCTCCTTGTTTGCCATAACGGTAGCGCAAAAGAAGAAGGAATAAAAGTTCGCCGCTCATGGATAAGAATTTTCTATGTTTTGTGAAGGATTTGTTCTTGAAAAAGAAGGCCATGCTGCTAAAATTTTTTCAAGTGAGGTCATTTATGGATTTAAAAGAAATTGTAAAAAATTTTCAAACGATGATTGTCAAAGGACAAATTGATGAAGCCTATGAAAAATATGTAGCAAAAAATTTTCGTCATCACAATGCTTACAATAAAGGTGACCGTCAATCGCTTCTCAATGGAATGAAAGAAAATCATGAAATGTTTCCGCATAAAAAATTCACTGTGAAAAAAATTATGTGTGAAGGAAATGAAGTGATGACGTTTTCTCACATTCAATTGAAGCCTGAAGATAGATCAGGTGTTGCAGTTATGCATATCTTTCGTTTTGAAAATGGAATGATTGCCGAATTGTGGGACATGGGAAGTCCGATTCCGGAAAACTCAGTTAATGAAAATGGAACATTTTAAATAGAGGAGTGCGCATGAAGTACAAGGGAAGTTGTCACTGTCAAAAAGTTAGTTACGAAGTTGAAATGAATTTAGAAGGAGTTGTTGCTTGCAACTGTTCAATGTGCCAGCGAAAAGGAACTTTACTGGCCTTTGCTCCAGAATCTTCGTTTAAATTATTAAGCGGAGAAAAAGATCTGACTGATTATCAATTTCATAAAAAAGTTATTCACCATACTTTTTGTTCAACTTGTGGAGTGACTTCGTTTGCTTCAGGAGTTGCACCAGATGGAACTAAAATGAAAGCAATCAATGTTCGTTGTCTTGAAGGAGTAGAATTAGAAAAATTGCCTGTTCAGCATTACGACGGAAGAAGTATCGATTAACATCTGTTAACTGAAATCTTATTGATAGATAGTCATTATTAGTTAGAATATTTATATGTCATTACTGTGATATGTAATAATTGTCATTCTCCTTTAGTGAAGAGGGCCAGATCTCAGGCCCTCTTTTTGTTTGTAAAAGAGTATTAATAAGTTTTAAACTAAGTTGAAGATTTATTAATACTTTAAAACAAGTTGTTCTCATGAAAGACAAGACACCCGCGCATTTTCTTTTTCCTATCGCTCTTATTTTAACTCTTACTCCATGGATTAATTCCGGTGAAGCATTGCTTCTTGGATTAGTATTAGCGCTTATCTTCGGGAATCCGTATAGCGTTCAAATGAAAAAGCTCACTCACCAATTTTTAGCTCTAGCCGTTATGGGATTAGGTGCTGGAATGAATTTAGGAGTAGTCGGGAGAGTTGGACTTCAAGGCGTTGGCTACACGATCGTAGGAATCGCCACAGCTTTTATCGTCGGAACTCTTTTAGGAAAAATATTCAAAGTGAGTGAAGATACATCGTTATTGATTACAGTGGGAACTGCGATTTGCGGAGGAAGTGCCATCGCTGCTGTTGCTCCAGTCATCAGAGCAAAACATCACGAAGTATCCGTCGCACTCGGAATCGTGTTTATGTTGAATGCTCTCGCACTTTTTATTTTTCCTTTCGTTGGTCATCAACTGCATTTAGAACAAACTCAATTTGGATTGTGGAGTGCCCTTGCGATCCACGATACGAGTTCAGTTGTCGGTGCAAGTCTGCAATATGGACCTCAGGCCCTTGAAGTGGGGACAACTGTAAAGCTTGCGCGTGCACTGTGGATTATTCCAGTGGCAATGATGATTGGCTTTATCAGATCAAAAAGAAACAATACTGATGAAGTAGAAAAAGGAAAAGCAAAACGCCCCTGGTTCATTTTAGGTTTTATCATCGCAGCTGGTTTGGTGACGTGGTTTCCAGTTCTCGTTCCTTACGGACACATGGTGGAAAGCGTGGCCAAAAAACTTATGGTGCTTACTCTGTTTTTCATTGGGGCAAGTTTGACAAAAGAAACAGTGAAGAGCGTTGGACTAAAGCCATTTGTTCAAGGAATTCTTTTATGGATTATTATGGCAAGCGCTTCATTATCAGCGATTTATTCTGGAATCATTCACTAACTCTGTCATAAATTTAGATTATCATTACGACATAATTACTAGGCCTGCGTTTCTTGACAGCAACCAGGCCTCTTGAAATCATATTCGTAACACAAACAAAGACAGGAGTTTTTATGAAGACGATTTTAGTAGCAGCTTTTCTAGTTTCATCAATTTCATTTGTTCAAGCAAAAGAAAACAAGAGTGCTGACGCTCAAGCAGTAGATACAGCTTGTGCACAAGAAGCGACTACAGCAAGCTGTGGAAACGAAAAAGTGGGAACAGGTCTTTTAAAATGTATTCACGCTTACAAAAAAGCTAATAAGGATTTTAAAATTTCAGATGGCTGTAAAGCTGCAATGAAAACACTTCGTGCAGATAAAAAAGCAACTAAGTAAGTTCTCTTAATAAGAAAGCAGAAAACCTAAACGATATTCAGAGTGACTTTTGTTATAGTCCAATAGGTTTTCTGCATACCCATGGAATGTCTGGAAATAAATGGCCGGGTTAATATTTTCTGATCCAAAATTATAGATGAGGCCGGTTTGAATGGCGCCTTTATTGATATCGTAAAGTTGAGAACCTGCATACGCTCTCAATTCTAAATCCATACTTTGATTTTCATGAACAAAAATACGTGTAACTGTGGCCTTTAAATCCCAATAGCCCATACGTTTTGTAATATCCTTATTCGTTGGATCTTCATTATAAATGTTGAAAACCATCAAATTAAAGATGAGATGATGACGATTCATTTTCGTAATATAAATTCCGCGAGCGAAAACGCGATCGAGTGAACGAGAGTCCGCATCTTTTCTTCCATTCGAAGTGTGAAGATAACCGAAGTCGAGAGTCCTGAAAGCATCGCTTTTTTCATCGAACAAACGATAGAAGATTTCCGGCATGTAATTGATGTCTTTAAATGGTTTCGATCCGTCGTAAATATTCCAGAACATCGTTTGTGTAAAACCGAAATAAACTGGAACAGATTTGGCCAGGCGATATTTGAAACTAAATTGCAGTTTCAAATCGTTGCGGCCGAAAATAAAATAAGTCGGGTTGTAGAGAGAAAATTTGTCATTGAAAGTTCCGGCTATGGACTCAATTTTTTTGTTAATTTCCTGCTCATAAGAATTGGTTTCTTCTCCATAAACCGCATTCATAAAAGGAAGCAAAAATAGAATGAGCGAGATGAGCTTTTTCATGATTAAGATCATTGGCCAGACAAGAGAAAAAAACAAGTGAAACTTGGCCCGACGAGGAGTAAGATACAGAGAATCTTTTTTAAACAGTGAGGAAGAATATGAAAAAAGCACAATGGATATTAGCATCTCTCATCTTAGTTTCTCTTGCGTCATGCGGGACTCAATCAACGACAATCTCACAACCAACGGCCGAAGAAAAAGTAAAAATAGAACTTAAAGAAGAGACTGCGGTTAAAAGGGAAGATGTTAAAACAACGACACGTGAATACATTATGAAATCGAATAGTTTAACAACAGACCAAAAAACAAAATTGTTGAACCTTCAGGAAAAAACATTAGCGAAAGTGAACGCAATAGATGAAGACATTAACAAAACGAAAATGGTGCTGATCAAAACGCTGATGCAACAAAAACCAAATCCAAAAGAAGTAGGAATTTTAAAAAATGATCTACGCAAACTGAGCAAAAAACAAATTAACGTGAGCATTAAAGCTTTCGAAGACGCTCAAGCGATCATTTCGCCTATCAAAGATCAAGCGGACAAAGAATATCTTTTTAACCGTTTTATGTTGAAACAAAATAACTCGTATTAAATTTAAATGTACGAACTGCGCAGTTATCAAAAAGATTCCGTTCAGGAAACGATCAAGCATTTTCAAAAAGAAAAGTCGCCGGCCCTTATCGTTTTACCGACGGGAGCGGGAAAAAGTTTAGTCATTGCTGAACTCGCAAAGATCGCGCGCGGAAGAGTTCTCGTTCTCGCTCACGTGAAAGAACTTGTTGAACAAAACCATGCAAAGTATGAGTCTTACGGTCTCACTGCCGGAATTTTTTCAGCGGGACTCAACCGCAAAGACGTCAGTGAAAAAGTAATCTTCGGAAGCATTCAGTCGATTGCCAATGCGGACGACGAATTTTTTTCTGATTTTACTTTGCTTGTCATTGACGAGTGCCATCGCGTTTCCATTGGGGGAGGCGAAGCTGGTCAATACCAACAGGTCATTGAGAAACTTCAAAAATCCAATTCAGGCATTTGCATTCTCGGATTAACTGCGACTCCTTATCGTTTGGGACTTGGCTATATTTACGAATACCATGCTCATACGAAAAAAATAAAATCAAAGCACGAACGCTTTTTCAAAAAATGTCTTTTTGAATTGAGCATTGGCTATATGATTAAAAATAAATTTCTTACGCCTCCAGTGAAAATTGATTCACCTGTTGCATGTTACGATTTTGAAAGTTTAAAACTTCGCGATCATCGATTTGTAATGGCCGATATCGAAGCCGTTCTCAAAGATCAAAAACGCATCACTCCCGTGATCATTCAAAACATTTTAGAAATGTCGAAAGATCGAAAAGGAGTCATGATTTTTACTTCGTCAGTAAGACACGCTAAAGAAATTTTAAGTCTTCTTCCAAAAACAGAATCAGCTCTCGTTACAGGGGATACGGAAGATGAAGCGCGCGATTTTCTCATCGATGCCTTCAAAAAAAGAGAAATAAAATATCTCGTCAATGTCTCTGTGCTCACGACAGGATTTGATGCTCCTCACGTTGATGTTATCGCAATTCTTCGTCCAACGGAGTCGGTGAGTTTGTATCAACAGATCGTCGGTCGAGGTCTCAGACTTTATCCGGACAAAACAGATTGTTTGATTCTCGATTACACCGGACAGGGACATAATATTTTTTATCCCGAAGTCGATGATGAAAAACCAAACAAAGAATCCGTCGTGGTGAGTGTTCAGTGCCCGCAATGTGGTGGAGAAAATTTTTTCTACGGACTTGTCGATGGCGACGGAGATATCATTGAACACTATGGGCGAAAATGCCAGAGTGGATTTCAAGATCCAGAAACAGGAGTGATCGAACCTTGCGCTTATCGCTTTCGTTTCAAACAATGTGATAAATGTGGAAGTGAAAATGATATCGCCGCTCGTGTTTGCCAAAAATGCGACAACGTTCTCGTCGACAACGACAAAAAATTAAAGGAAGCAATGGCCTTAAAAGACGCTCACGTCATGAGAGTCGATAGTATGCAATTTCATAAAAGTGTCGATTCAAAATACAACGAGCGACTGGAAATTCATTACTACGATGCCGATGGAGAAGTTCTTAAAGAATTTTTCTACTTAAATGAAATTCAAGATCATAAAAATTTTTATTATCAATTCATTCGCATGCACAACCGACGTCCGGAAATTTCTCTTTCAATTAAGTCTGTAAAAGAGGCGATTGAACAACTTGATAAATTTCGTCTTCCAATTTTTATTATCGCAAGAAAAGAAAAACGATATTGGGCCATTCGAGAAAAAATCTTTTAATCATTGAACTGAATAAGTCGGCCATCTCGATCCTATCTTGTCTTTGGAAACACTTGCTGGACAAAAAACACCACTTTCACTAAATTTTATTTTGAAAACAACGATAGAGAGTTATTAGCCGAGCATTATTTAGTGAGGCCTTTATGGCGATTTTCCTGAAAGTAGAAATCGATCAGAATATTTACCTGGCGGAGTTGAAGACTCAACTTCATTTGGGAAGAGGAAGGCATAATGACGTTGTCATTCAAGATCGCAACGTCAGTCAGAATCATTGTCTGATTGTTTTGGAAGTCGACGGTATCTATCTCAAAGATTTAGATTCAAAAAATGGAACGTTTGTAAACAATACACTTATCGGTCATCATCGTATTGGTCACAATGACGTGATCACTATCGGTGAAAAAACAAAAATCTCATTTGTAGTTGAAAAACTTACAAAGTCTGAACTTATTAGAATAGGAACGAGTTCAATTAATCCCAACACCATTCAAAGCCTCACGCTTCCTAATCTCGTCAAGAAATAATCGGCATATGATTTGTATCTTTAATTGTTGATCATTGAAGAAAATTCGATGAATTGATTTTTATTATTCACAATTAAGGAGAATGTTATGTCAAAAACGAGACGCAGAACAGGTGATGAAAGATTGAATCGCTGGACAGATAAATCCAATCAATATGAAAGAATGGATAATGCTGAACACGAACCGCCTAATTCTGTTTTTCCTTTTAATCATAAGAAAAAGAAAAAATTTTCAAAAAAATAGGGAGGACCTATGAAAGCATTAATGGGATGTTTATTGCTTCTGTCACTATCCGCATTTGCTGATACAAGCGGTGCAGGCGGTCCTGATGCAGGAAGATCGAGTCAGGGAGCCGAATCATCGAGCGGAACTCGAAACAACGCTGGTGAGCCTCCTAGCGTTTCTGACGAAGTCGGAACAGGACAGTCGAGTACAACAACAAGCGATTGTGTGACTGTGAAAAATGAAGGAAAACTTTGCGGTAAAAAAGCGATGATGTGGTGTAATGACCACGACGGTGCAAAAGAATGCAAAGGATATAAAAAATCGGATACGAGTTATTGGAAATAAGTGCACGACCTCGCTAAGTGTGCGAGGTCGTTTTTAACGACAACGTTTTGTGGCAACTTTGAGAATGATTTCTAAGTTGCATCCTTCTGTCTTCAACCACTTAAAAAGCGCTGGTATTTTTTAACTATTTGGTATAGCTGAAAAGTTCAATTTTAGGACAATTCAAACACCGGTTGCATTTTATAATTTGAGTATGAAAACAATAACAACTCATTTAATGACAATCGGTGAAAAAGAATTATTTGCGAAAATTTTTCTCCTTTCTAGCATTGCTATTGGTGTTTGTTCGACAATGCAGAACGGGAACAAAGTTTCGAAAGTTCAGCCAATCAAAATCACGCATGTGTATAGTGATCAATTTGGTGATTTTGATAAAGTACACGTTCCCAATAAACCTCCTGTTATTGCGAAAATGATTTCTGTTTTAAGACCGGAGTTCAGTGCTTCTCAATCAAATGCTGTTGCTAAAAAAATTCACGATGCTTTTACGAAATATAAAATCGAACCGCAAATTGTCGTGGCCATTATCGATGCTGAAAGCAGTTTTAATCACGATCTCGTTTCGAGCACCGGCGATTTATCAATGGCCCAGGTAAACGTCGATATCTGGAATAAAGAGTTTGAGCGCATGAATTTAAATCCGATTGAAGCAGAGAAATTAAAAGCAGATGAAACCTATTCACTGGAAGTGATGGCGCAAATTCTGCACATTTTAAAAACTCGCTATGAGAAAAAGGATCGTCGTTGGTATGCTCGTTATCATTCGAAAACAAAAAAGCATAAAAAAGATTATATGACTAAACTGGATTCGCGCTTGAAGCAATTAGAAAAATCTAGAGTGGCTTTCCTCCACTAAAAAAAGGCCCCGAAATTCGGGGCCTGATCAATTCTAGTATTATTTTTCTTTCGGAACTTTTGATTCATCAACTGTAATTTCAATTTCTACACGGCGGTTTTGTTTTCTTCCGTCTGCATTTGTATTGTCAGCGATTGGATTGCTTGGTCCCATTCCTTTTGTCGCGATAACTGTTTCCGGCATTCCTGCAGCGACTAATTGATCTTTAACTGCGCTTGCTCTCTTTGCAGAAAGAACATCGTTCTTTTCAGCTTTACCAGTATTATCTGTGTATCCTTTGATCGTTAAAACATTCTCAGGATATTTTTTCATGATCGTTGCCATTTGTTGCAAATTTGTTTTTGCACCTTCTTTTAAATCTGATTTTCCTGAATCAAAAAGAATATCGCTTTTTAGTTTTGTAACTAGACCTTGCTCAGTTCTTTTTGTTTCTGCAATTTGTTCAAGTTCCTTTGCCTGCTTGTCCATGCGGTGACCAACGTATCCACCGATCCCTGCACCTAGAGCAGCACCGATAGCAGCTCCTTTTCCTTTACCGATAAGAGCACCAAGGCCGGCACCTGCAGCAGCACCAATTCCTGCACCAGCATACGTGCGTTTGTTTTCACTTGAACAGCTTGTTAGAACTAAAACTAAAGCAGAAAATAGAATAACTATTTTTTTCATTTTGATACTCCTCTGACATTCCTTAAAATTTTGTTCTTAATTTTCCGCTAGAAATTGAAACGGGTCAATTGGTTTTATAAAGGAAATTTGCTAAAATTCACAAGATTTTAACCAAGGATAAAAAATGAAGTTTCTGCATACAATGTTGAGAGTAAAAGATTTAGATCGCGCTCTGGATTTTTTTGTTAATAAATTAGGACTGGTAGAAATTAAAAGAAATGAATACCCAGCGGGAAAATTTACTCTGGTTTTTTTAGCGACAGCACCAGGCGAACCGGAAATTGAACTTACATACAATTGGGGACAAGAAGAAGATTATACTTTTGGACGCAACTTCGGACATCTTGCTTTTCAAGTTGATGATATTTACCAAACGTGTGAACGTCTGATGAAAATGGGAGTGACTATCAATCGTCCTCCGCGCGATGGATATATGGCCTTTGTTAAATCTCCAGATAATCAATCCATCGAACTTCTACAGAGAGGAGCACCATTGCCACCGGCCTCTCCCTGGAAAGAAATGGAAAATAGTGGATCTTGGTAGTTCAAAAATCATTTCAATTTTAGTGGCCTTTAGTTTGCAGACAAATCTCCATTCTTTTTCAGGAGGTCATCATGCAAACTCATCCCGATTCTATTAGCGCAGATAAACACGGAAAATTCGCAAAAAATACTGCGGAAATGGATCAGTGTATTCGAAATTGCTTGAGTTGTTTTCAAGCTTGTGAAGAAGCACTGACTGAATGTCTGAGTGGAAAAAAACATGAAGATTCAAAACACCTCATTTTGTTAAAGAGCTGCGCGGAAATATGCCACACATCGGCCAAATTTATGATGATGCAATCAGAGTTTCATTTCGATACTTGCGATGTTTGTGCAAAGGTTTGTACGGCATGTGCTGATAGTTGTGAAGAGCTGAACGATCCAGCGATGAGTGAATGTATTAAAGCTTGTAGAAAATGTGCAGAGTCTTGCGGAGAAATGGCGGCACAAGTGAAGCATTAATAAAAAAAGGCCGATGAAATCATCGGCCTTTTTATCTACTAGTGTTCTTTACCTTGAGCATATCTTTCTTCAGAATTTCTCAAGTAAGGTCTATCGGAGTAGTCTCCCCATTTTTTTAATTTGATTTCGTTGTTGATGTCTTCAACACCGGCAACGCCTTCGATCGCCATCTCAGCTTCCAATTTGTCGCTGCGATTTTCTACAGTCCCTGAAAGAGTGACGATACCATCTTTTACTTTTACTTCGATATCGCTGGCATTGATGTTTTTATCTTTGAGCAAAACATTGCAAACTTCTTCTTCAATACGATCGTCACTGCGTTTATAACCTTTAGGCCCAACGCCTGAAAAATCCCGGCTGCTGCTTCTTTGCGGATACACATCAGAGCTTGCATGAAATCTTTTGCGGTCTCTTTCTGTTCCGAAATCGTTTTGAGCACCATAGTAGCGATTATAATCTTGCGAACCTTCATCTCTACCTGAAAAATGTTCAGAGCGTCCGCCTCTGCCGACAGAGCCTCTCCATTGGTTTTCTTCAGCTGAATAATTGTTTGATGGACGACCGCCATCACTCATTCTTCTGGGATTCGTTTTTATATATTCATCTTGTCCGTAATTGACTTCATCGGTACTTTGGTAGGGAGGATTGTCGTAATCATGACTTTTCCATTGATTCACACGAACATCATTTCGAAAACGATCATTGCGATTCATATATATCTCCTTGGTTAGGATTATTCATTGTCCCAAGAAAGAAGAAGCATGATTCTTGCCAAAAAATTTAAAAAGAAAAAGACGATTTAGAGAAAATTGTTTCAGTGTCAAAGACAATTTTCCCTAACTCATCATTTCTCAATTGTTAAATTGAACCGTAAATATCCCATTCATTGACTGAAAAGATACTCTCAGTTTTTCTCTGGCGTTCTTCTTGAGTGATGAGAGCATCAAAAAGAATATCGCGTTCGAATTGAATTTCGTATTTAGTTCGATAACCGAGTTTTCTGAAGAGCACTGCGGAAGGGCTCCATCCCAAACTGGCCTGCATAAAGAGAAAAGGTGCCTGGATCAAAGGAATCCAGAGAAAATTTCTATTTTTCTTTTGGAGGGCAAAGGCCATTTGTACAAAAATGGCCCCTGATAAGAGGAGAGTGATCGCGCGATCGATATCTATCTCTTTATCGAGAGCATTGAGACGTTCGCGAATCGCTACGGTCCCTTTGGCAATGGTTGTTTGCAAAAGTTTGTCTGTTTTTTTATCAATCGCTGTATTTGAGGATTTTAAAGCTCGATTTCTTACAGCATCGTAGGGCGTTTTAACATTGGGAGAAGATTGAAAATAATTCATAATATGCTCCTATGCGGGGTCCTTACTTTTCACTCTGCAAAGTAACGCCCAACTTACACGAGTAAAATGAATGGCCTTCATATTCTTTTATGAAGCAAAATGTGCTAAAGTTTTTTTAAATATTATTGATTGGAATACATTATGGATTTCTCGACTCTCGATCCGCAAAATTACGCAAAACTTCTCGAAGAAAAAAAACTGAAATTAAAATCAATGTTCAGCTCATTTACGACTCCTGAAGTGGAAGTGTTTGCGTCAGCACCCACTCATTTTCGTATGCGTTCAGAGTTTCGTGTGTGGCATGAAGGCGAAGATCTTTATTATTATATGTTCGATAAGGCACAGGAAAAAAATATAAGAACGGAACAATATCTTCCGGCGAGCCTGCTTATCAATCAAATGATGGCCGCGCTGATGGAAGAAGTTCGTCCGAATCAAATTCTTCGCCATAAACTTTTTCAAGTGGATTTTCTTTCAACATTGAGTGGAGAAATCCTAGTTTCACTTCTTTATCATCGTCAATTAAATGATGAATGGATTAAAGAAGCACAAGAATTGAAAAAACGTTTAAGCGAAAAATTTAAAGTGAATTTTATCGGAAGAGCACGCAAACAAATGATCGTGCTTGATCAGGACTATGTCATTGAGGAACTTCCGGTGAACGGGAAAACGTTAGTCTACAAACAAGTAGAAAATAGTTTTACTCAACCCAATGCCGGCGTCGCTATTAAAATGCTCGAATGGGCGATTGATGTAACTAAAAATTGTACTGGCGATTTGTTGGAACTTTATTGTGGAAACGGAAATTTTTCCATTGCTCTTGCTCCCAACTTTAATCGCGTGCTCGCGACTGAACTTGCAAAGCCCTCTGTTGAATCTGCTCAATACAACATCAAAGCGAACGGAATTAAAAATCTTCAAATCGTTCGTATGTCTGCAGAAGATTTTAGCAATGCCATGAATGGAGGAAGAGAGTATACCCGTTTGAAAGGAATCGATTTAAAAAGTTATCAATGCAATACAATTTTTGTCGATCCGCCGAGAGCGGGATTAGATGCTGCAACTGTAAAGTTGGTCCAGGAGTATCAGCGTATTCTTTATATTTCCTGCAACCCACACACATTGATCGAAAATCTTCAGACGCTTACTGAAACTCACGAGATCAAACGTTTTGCTCTGTTTGATCAATTTCCTTATACAGATCATATGGAGTGTGGAGTTTTACTCGAGAGAGTTAATTAAAATATTTATCCGTCACTTTTTGGATAAAACCTTCAGTCTTTAATTCACTCAAGATATGCGAGTATTTTTCAGCGAAGACTTTCATCTTTTCACCTTTTGCTTTTGTGAAGGCAACGTAAGAAGGTTTTTCTGAAATCGTGTAAACAATTTCAAATTGATTGGTGTAATTCATTCGCTTTATGAGAAATCTAAAGGCTTCTTCTGAAGCAGCGGCCACATCCATGCGAACCATTGAGGCATCCGCTAATTTTTTGATCTGCAATTCTTCATTGCGACTCAAATCAATTTTGAGATGCTTTTTGTATTCGTCGAATTCTGCTCCATAAGAATATTGATCGTTGATTCCGACCATGAGTCCGTTTAAATCAGAAAGCTTTTTAATTTTGAGACCACTCTTTTTTCGGGCAAAGAGAACATTGCGGGTGTAACTCATAGGTTCGCTGGGGAAATAAAGAAATTCTAAGCGGTCTGGAGTTTTTAAGGGAGGAAAAATGGCATCTACTTCTCCCGCCTTGACCATCGCCATCGCGCGGGCCCATGGGAATTGTTGAAATTCAACTTCAACATGCATACGTTTGCCAATTTCGCGAATGATATCGACGTAAGTTCCTTTCAGCTCTCCATTTTCTTTATAAATTTTAGGTGGAAGATCTTCGGGAGAAGCAAAAATAATTTTCTCAGCAAAAGCGGAAAGAGGAGAGAGAAAAATTATCCATGAAAAAAGCAATATCTTGGTCATCTGAAAATTCTAATTGAAAAGAGAGAGAAAGTTCAATTGTTTTTATCTTAATGCTCTTTTTAAATCGATTAAAAGCAACATCTGCGAGTGTTTACCCTGGAAACATCAGAAATTTGATACAGGCAAAAGCGGCTATACTAAGCAATAGCTTAAAAAAATAGTTAATTAATTTTTCTGGACTCATTTATTTGATACTCAGAGGAGACTTGAACAAAAAATTATTTCAAGTGGCCATCTCTTCGATCAATCAGAAAAAAAGATAAGGAGTATTTTTGCTAAAATTTTTCCTTATGAACTAACCGGAAGTTAGAACAAATTTTGTGGCGAAAAATATTAAAGTATAAAAATTTAAGTTTCTATACTTAGGGTCTTCCGTGAAAGTGCGGTTTTAAAACATAAGGTGGATGATCTTCTCCTTTTTTGTGTTCTTTATGTTTGTGATAAAGCACATTCTCTACAATCGGCAACGCCAGAGCTGAGAAGAAAGCGATTAAAGCTCCACAAACAACAGAGTTCCAGAAGAGAGTATTGCTTTTATCGTAATAAAGAAGGAACAGAGGTGAGACTAAAAGCCAGGCGCCGAAAAGAAGATTTAAACGTTCTGCCCACGCAGACATATGGCGAAGGGCAAGTACCGACATAACGATCACAATGAAACCTACAAAAAAGAAGTTCCATATATAAGTATTTCCCGCCGGATAGTCCGGAATTTTTTTCGTGAAGAAAGGGAGGAACATTACCCATGCACCTAAAACTAATGTGACATAACTTTCATAGGCCAATTTTTTTTTCATAAAAGCTCCTTCTTATGAAGTAAGAAAATTTTATCAAGTAGAAGAGGTGTAAAACACTTCATATTTCGAATGAACTCATTCGAAATATTCAATGCTACTTCTAATGTTTTTTAGGAATTTTGATATGATGTGAACCCATGCGAATTGGTCGGGGAGGGAGAGCAAAAAGGTCAATGAAATTTGAAAATGTTTTTTGACTCAAATTAATTGAGTGCTGAATATGTACTTCGGTGTCTTGTTTGATTTGTTCGATAGCATATTTTCCCGAGGCTTCGATGTCTTTTACGTTTACAGGGTTATCCAACCAACGATGAATCATCGCTTGGTCAACTTCTAAATGAAATTGAAGTCCATAAACTTTATCGCCGTAACGAAAAGCCTGTGAAGGAAAGAGATCGCTTTGAGCGAGATGAACAGCAGATTGTGGGATATCGTAAGTATCACCGTGCAATTGAAAAATTTTTTCTGTCGGACGAAAATGAGAGAAAATATGGTCTGCGGTCCCTTCTTTTGTGAGATGAATATCATGCCAACCGATTTCTTTTTCAGTATGCTTTCTCACATGTGATCCGAGGACTGTTGCGAGCAATTGAGAGCCTAAACAAATTCCTAAAATAGGAATATCTTTTTTGAGTGCCTCTTCGATTAGCTTTAATTCCGTTTTTATATGAGTGTATTTTTCGGCTTCATAAACACCCATATGCCCACCCAAAATGATTAGGCCATCGTATTTTTCAATAGAAGGAGCATGTTCGGGTGCGCGCTCAAAATTCACATAGCGCATTCGCATCCCATGCTCTTTCAGAGTGGGATTCAAGGTTCCAAGAATTTTATTTGCCACATGTTGGAAAACTATGACTTTTCTCATAGAAAAAGTATAAACCCATTTTTTTCACTTTTGTGAGGAAAACTTCATCTAAACTTCAAACTATTCTTCAGCAGCAGTCTTAAAATGAAGGTGCTCGTAAACTTGAGGTTACAAATGTGTGAAGTCTGTAAGACCCACGGAATAAATCCGGTCTTTGCCAACGGAAATAAAAACACTATGATCAAAAATCATTTGTATAAAGTTTTTAAGAACTCCAGTCCGGTGATCACTCTTTGCTACATTCACAGTATCGAACTTTTTTCTTTAGGCGAAAGAAGATTTCTTCTTAATCACATAAATTTCGCAAGAAAATTAACTCAAAAAAATAAAGTAGCTTCGGATAATGATGGTTTTGATTTATAAAATAGGTGAGGAAGGTAAATAAGATGAATGGGGTAAGAATTGTTGTATCATTGCTTCTATCATTAATTGGTTTAAAAAGTCTCGCCAATAAAATTGATCCCAATTTAGATATGGTGAGAGAAGTTAATTCATCTATTTTTGTTCATAACAAAAAAAATTAAAAATCTCTGGGCCTTGCGATGAGTGATTTATTATAATCACTCTCTATGATCAAGGCGCTCAAAGATACTCGCATTTTAAAACTCTGGTACGGACAAGCCTTCTCTTCTGTTGGTGATGAAATTTATCGCGTAGGTCTCACATGGTTCGTTGTCGGATTGATGGGAGCCAATACTGGTTATCTCACGGCCGGACAAACAGCTTCACTCATGTTGCTTTCTTTCGTCGGAGGAAAGTGGGCCGATCGTTGGAACCCAATGAGCACGATGATTAATGTCGATATCATTCGCGCTTTCATTGTTCTCATTCCTGTGATCATTTCTTTTTTTAAACCAGTACCACTTTTTATTTTATGGGCAATGGCCTTAAGTCTTTCCGGACTCAGTGCTTTTTTCTATCCAGCTTCACAGGCCGTTATTCCCATTATTGCTCCTGATGCTGAACTCATGAAATCGACCAATGGGTTAATGAGTACAACAATTCGCATGGCCCGCATGGTTGGACCTGCTGTTGTCGGTCTTCTCGCAGCTTTCATTCCAATGGTGCATTTTTTTACAATCGATGCTGTGACATTTTTTGTTTCTGCTTATTCTGTTTATCTTTTGAACAAAACAATTACGAAAAAAGATTTTGCTTTCATTAAACAAAACGAAAAAATTAGTTTTAAAGAAGCGATTAATGGCGGATACGATTTAGTAAAAAAACGTCCGGGCATGCGCTATGTTTTTTATACGAAAGCAATCACTGCCGGCTCATGGAACCTCGCTCTCATGATTGGTTTTGCTCTTCTCGTTCACGAAGTGACAAATGGAGACGCGCGCTCTTTTGGTCTAGTCATGGCCACGTATGGAATTGGAAATTTCATCGGAGCGCTTTATTTCGGAAATATTCATCGTGTGCGTTTGTGGGCGATGCTTTTTTGGGGATACGTTCTTATGGGAGTTGGATTTATTCTTATGGGAATGGCCCCGACCGTAAATCTTATTATGCTCACAGCTGGGCTGACAGGATTTGCCGGGCCAATGAATGATCTCGCTCTCATCGATATGTTTCAGCATAATTTTGAGGTCTCAGATCTCACAAAAATTTTTCGTCTGCGCACAACTTTTGAAACCGCAGGCACGTTGTTTTTTACGACGCTTTCGCCATGGCTCATCAAATCGACTTCCATTCGTGCAGTGATCATTTTGAGCGGAATCCTATGGCTGCTTAGTGGTTTCGGTGGGTTGTTCTTCCCACCTGATGATCGTTTAAAATCTATTTGAAATCCCTCTGTAATCGGCCTGTAATTGACGAGCAATTTTCATGGCCAAAAATCAAACATCTTCTCACATACGGCCATTTTGCATAAAAATTTTTAGACAAAAAACTACAGATTTAGCAGAATTTCGAAACCCAAAAAACGGGCATTTTAAAGGATTATAAAAAATGAAAAATTGGTTAAAACTTTCTGCTTTATCTTTAAGTTTTTTATCATTGAGCGCAATGGCATGTGACATCCACGGACATTCAGGATTTCTTCCAGAGAATAATTTAAAAATTCCTGTGGGTGAGAAAGCAATGGGTGGTTTGAACCAAGCTCAATTCAATCAAGTCATGGACAAGATGGAGAAGCTTTATTCTGGAATCGTTTCTCAAACGGGAAGAAAATTTGTTATCGATAGACGTTGGACTGATCCTACAGTAAACGCTTACGCTGAACAAAACACTCCAGGTGTAGATACAATTCATATGTTTGGTGGTCTTGCTCGTCACCCTGAAGTGACTGTAGATGCAATGGCCTTAGTTGCTTGTCACGAATTAGGACATCACCTAGGTGGTGCTCCAAGAAAATCTGATCCAACAACTGGCGTACTTTCATGGGCCGCTAACGAAGGACAAGCAGATTACTGGGGGACAATGAAATGTCTTCGTCACTACTTCGACGGTGATGACAACGTTGCAGCTGTAAAATCTCTTAACATCCCAGCAGACGTCGTTAATAAGTGTCAGCTTGTTTACAAAAACGCTGATGAAATCGCGAGCTGTGAAAGAACTGCAATGGCAGGATATGCTCTTGGGAAATTATTAAATGCACTTTCAAAAGACGCTCCAGTGAGTTTCACAACTCCGGATCGTTCAGTTGTAAAAGTAACTTTTAACGAACACCCAGGTTCGCAATGTCGTCTTGATACTTTTTATCAAGCATCACTGTGTGACCACGGGCTTTCAGATGCAGTTTCATCAGACGACGCCAACACTGGTGTATGTTCTGTGAGAAACGGAGATAAAATCGGTAATCGCCCTCTTTGTTGGTATAAACCAGAATAGTCGGACAATTCATTCAATAACTGCCTCTTCTTGAACAAAACCCCGATTTAATGGAAAATTAATTCTGTTAAATCGGCCAGCGATAAGTGATAGAAGAGGCTTTCATAAAACTTTACTACTTCATCTTTTTTCTTTTTATTCAGACCGTACATGCTGATGATGAGCTCTGCACGTATTTTAAATTTTGTCCCAATGGTAACTCCAGCGGGGGCAATCGCAGTAGTGTGCAATCTGCGCCTTCCACATCATCGGCCGCCAATTTAAATCCAGGTAATATCGCTCGCGTAAGAGGATTTGGGATTGAGACAATTTATCAGCCCGGCAATTCGCCTTATTTCGATCTGGTGACAGGGGACGGGAAGATCGGAGCACTCGTTTCGCCATCGCTTGAAAACAGTTTTTTTGGAAATCGCAGTGTCGAACTTGATTCAGATTATCTCGCTCGTAGACTTGATAACAAACAGTACCCCAATAAAAAACTCAATTTCGGTGTAGGTTCTGTTTTAATCAACAAAGAAAAATACGCACTCGATCTTGGTATTTCTGTGAAGAGAAATCCGGACATCAAAAAAATAAATCTAGGTGCAGGTCTCTCAGCGCGTTTAATGAATCTCACGTTCGGTGTTTACTCTTACAAAGACGATGTGAAGCTCACGTTTGGAAATAAGCTTGATCCGGTTACAGGTGTTCCTTATTCCTTTCTTATGGGAGCTCCAACCTATCAGGAAAGTTTCACTGTAAAAACTTATACAGCAGGATTTCACTTCGGTGCTTTTGCAATGGATCTTGGTTCAATTACTACGCAATATAAGTTTTATCCGGACCCAACAAAGATCATGATTTACTCTGCTTCATACACACATAAAAATTTTCTTTTTAATTTCGCTCATCGAATTGAAAATTCTGATAATCCTGATTTTTCGAAAAATATGCTTATCTATCAAAGAAAAAAAATTCAGAATTATTTCGGCGTTCAATACTTGGCCAATAAGCACATCGTGATTGGTGGAGCTTATAATTATTTCCTGCTCAATGAATTGTCTGCAAATCTCACAATTTTCTTTTAATATCCCCGTGGAGTTTCCTCCACAGGGACTAGCATTGATTAATACATTTTTAAATCATCACGATATAAATGTCTGGCATCCGAATCGACGTCTGGTCCGTTTGAAGGTGTAATTGGCGGATTGACATTTATACTGTCTTTGTCGTTAGAGATTCTTTGAAAAAATTTTTTAATTTTATCTTTAATCCTAACAACTTTACCTTCATGAAGATTAGCTGCCATACATACCTCCTTTTTATGAGGGATATAATTTAAAGTGCATAATTAGTACCACTGTCACCAGGCAAAGCAGTTTAGTTGTTTATGAGGGAATTGCTCTTGCATGATTCAATGGAATAGGGGGTTCCTATGAGTTTAGTAAAGGATGTCATGATTAACGATTCATCACTTTGTACGACACTCACGAGTGTAGATAATATTATGAAGATGATGAATGATTTCAATCGTAAAGAAATTTATCTCGTCGATACACTGGAAGAAAAACATCTTTTAGGTGCGATCTCAGAAAAAGATATTATTAAATTAGCTGATAACAAAGGCGTGCCAGCCTCGAGACTTAATACTGAACAATGTATGACTCCTGTAACTGCTTCGGTAGGACAAAATGCCTCAATGGATGAATGCTTGAGAGTGATGGACTATTATCATCTTTCCCGCATTCCAGTTATCGATGAAGAAAACCATTGTTGTGGAGTTGTTGATTTCGATGCAATGGAGCTGACAACGATCTAGGAGGATTTATGAATCAGGCCAATGAAGTGATGAGAAAAAATGTTGAGTTCTGTGTTCCTGAAACGCGCGCTCCTGATATGAAGTATCTCATGAAAAAATATAATTACGACGATCTTCTCGTCGTCGATAATATGAATGAGAAACATTTGATCGGTGTTGTAAGAAGAGAAGCGATTTCCGACGATACTTTGAAGACGGTCGTCCATCCTTTTGACTTAAGTGCGAAAAATTGTATGGAAAAAATTCCGGTAACAGTGAGCAGAACTTCTTCGATCGATGAATGTTTAACACTCATGGAACAAAACCATATGAATCTTCTTCCTGTTGTTGAAGATTCAGGAGAGTGTTGCGGAGTCGTCATCAAAGAAGATTTACTCCGCTATTAAATTATTCCGGTCTCAAAAAGTGGCAAGTATAACCATGAGGATTTTTTTGCAAATAATTCTGATGGTATTCTTCTGCTTTTATAAAAGTTTTTAGTGGAACGATTTCAGTGACAACAGGATTCTTCCATTTTTTAGATTTATCCACAGATTTTTTTACTTCTTCCGCAATCGCTTTTTGTTCAGGGGAATTGTAGAAGATGGCCGAACGATATTGTGTTCCTACGTCGTTTTCCTGACGGTTCTTTGTCGTCGGATCGTGCATTCTGAAAAAATATCCCAGCAGCTGTTTATACGTGATAATTTTTGGATCGAAAGTGATTTGTACAGACTCTGCATAACCAGTTGTTCCGGTGCTCACAATTTCATAGGTGACATCTTTTAAATCACCGCCGCTATAACCAACGGTACTGCTTACAACGCCAGGGATATGACGAATAATTTCCTGCATCCCCCAGAAACACCCACCTGCAAGAGTGGCCTGTTCTAAGGTCTTGGCACTGGCCGTACTTAAAAGAGTGATAAAAGAAACAAGAGTAATGAGTATTTTTGTTGTTTTCATACCTCCAGTTTACCACATAAATGGCTTAAATCTTTGGGCTCATAATCAAATTGATTGTCCAGTATTCCGAACAATCATTCCAAAATGCATGGCTAGTTGAGAGCAACGTTTTGCCCGATAATGGATTTAAGAAAAAACTTCTCGAATAGATCGAGAAAAACATTTGGAGGATTTATGGCCAACTTATATACAATAGATACAGCTCACAGTTCAGCAAACTTCAGCGTAAAACACATGATGATTGCAAAAGTTCACGGTGGATTTGAGAACGTAACAGGAAAGTTTTCTTATAATCCGGAAAATCTTGCTGAAAGTAAAGTTGAAGCGACAATTGATGTGAGAACAATTAATACGAGAGAGGCACAACGTGATACGCACTTAAAAAGTGCAGATTTTTTTGATGTCGAAAAATATCCATCGATGATTTTTAAATCGACAAATTTTAAAGCGGGATCGAATGGAGATTTGTTAGTAGAAGGGGATCTCACAATTCGCGATATTACAAAACGTGTAACGTTGAATGTAGAAAAACCTTCAGTAGAAATGAAAGACCCATGGGGAAATATTAAAATGGGATTATCGGCATCGACAAAATTAAATCGTCGTGAATTTGGATTAACATGGAATGCGGCCCTTGAAGCAGGTGGTGTTCTTGTCGGGGATGAAATTACAATTGCACTCGATATTCAATTTGCGAAAGAAGTAAAATAGGGAGGAGTTATGTTACAAATTAGAAAATCAAACGAACGTGGAGTGGCCGATCATGGATGGCTGAACTCACACCATACATTTTCTTTTGCGAGTTACTACGATCCGAAACATATGGGCTTTCATGGATTACGTGTCATCAATGAAGACCGTATTCTTGGGGGAACAGGATTCGGCGAGCATCCTCACAGCAATATGGAAATTGTTTCGTATGTAGTGAAAGGGGCGCTTGAGCATCAGGACTCGATGGGAAATAAAACACTCATTACTCCGGGCGAAGTTCAACGTATGAGCGCAGGAACAGGAGTGATTCACTCTGAGTACAACCATATGAAAGACAGTGAAACACATTTCTTTCAAATCTGGTTGATGCCGGAGAAACAAGGAATCAAACCTGGATACGGACAAAAATCTTTTGAAGAAGATTTAAAGAATAAGAAACTTGTTCTTGTTGTTTCTCGCGAAGGACGCGATGGCTCGATTAGCATTAATCGCGACACCGATATTTATATTTCACGTCTTAAAGCGGGAGAAGATGTAAGTCTTTCTGTAAAAGAAAACAGAAATGTCTGGGTTCAAGTAGTCAAAGGAGATCTGGAAATTAATGGAGCTCTTGTAAGTGCTGGCGACGGAGTTGCGATTTCGCAAGAGAAATTAGTCGAAGCAAAAGCAAAGAGCGAAGCCGAGTTAATACTTTTTGATCTAGTGGATTAACGAGTTAACTTTTTCCAGCGAGTTTTTGATTTCATCGGAACTAAAAGCGATGAACTCTCTAAGCTTCGGCTTAACAAATTTCTGGGCCGGATAAACAAACTGCACCGGAGTGTAATCTGAAATCCAATCAGTGAGCACGGGGTGCAGTTTTTTGTTTTTGATTTCTTCATGACAGATAAAACTCGGAAGAAGGGCCACTCCTCCGCCGGAAATGGTCAGTGCTCTCAGAACATTCAGATCATTCACCATGATTTTACTTTTCGGACGAACGACTTTTTGTTTTTTATCTTTATTCAATGTCCATTCATTTCCAAATGGAGTGAAGAGAAGGGCATCGTGACGAACAAGATCGTCAGGCGTTTCCAGATTTTTTACCTGAGGAAGATAATTTTTTCCTACGAATAATGAAAAGTGAACACTGCCCAGCTTTTTGGCAATCAAGCTTGAATCTTTTAAATGACCGGCGCGAATAGCGAGGTCTACACCTTCACTGAGCAGATCAACTTTGCGGTCAGTGAGAATCAGTTCAATATTTACCTTCGGAAATTTTTTTGTGAAACGTGAAATGATTGAAGGAAGAACGAAGTTTCCGAGTTCAACAGGTGCCGTGATTTTTAAAAGCCCTTGTGGTTCAGAAAGACTTGAATGCAATTCATCTTTTGCAGCTTCAAATTCATGAAGGCCGATCAAGCAGCGATCAAAAAAGATTTTTCCCGCTTCAGTGATAAAAAGTTTGCGGGTTGTGCGTTCGATGAGTGTGACTCCCAACCTTGCTTCAAGGTCAGAGACCTTCGCACTCACTGTCGATTTAGGAAGACCGAGTTCTTTAGCGGCCCCACTAAAACTTCCACTCTGAATAACTTTTACAAAAATCGCAATTTCATTTAAATCCATGCAATCAATCTTACTCGCAGCTCAGATGTTTTACAAATGGCATTACCACTTTAATGGTTTTCCATCGCGAAAGAATCCGCCAGTAGGACCATCGTCGTGAATTGTCACTGCCCAGACGACACTTTTTGCGCCTTCGGAAACAGGACGTCCGCCTTTTCCCATGTCAGTAAATGTCCATCCCGGGCAAACAGAGTTGACGAGAATATTGTGTGAACGAAGTTTTTCAGCGTACATAATTGTGAGTGCATTGAGAGAAACTTTCGACATGTTATAAGCAGGAGTTCCAGCACTCATTGAATCGAGCGAACCTGCTTCGCTTGAAACATTGACGATACGTCCGCGAGAACTTTCGATAATAAGCGGGAGAAATGTATTGATCACGCGAATAGCACCAAAAGTATTTGTTTCGAGCGCTTCACGAACAATTTTTAAATCGACAGTTGTGACGTTTTCCCAGTCATCGTAATGAATGGCCGCATTGTTGACGATGACATCGATCACAGGCGTTTCTTGTTTGATTTGCTGAAAAGCTTTTTTAACGCTCTCATCTTTGGAGACGTCCAGTTCTATCGCAGTAATTTTTCCACCGGGATGATTGAGTTCTCGAACAGCTTCTTCGCCCTTTTTAAGGTTGCGACTTCCCAGGAAAACGCGGTAGTTGAGGTCAGCGAGCTGACGGCAAACTTCCAATCCGATTCCTCTGTTGGCCCCAGTCACTAATGCGATTTGTTCATTCATTTATTTTTCCCCTCTGTTGTATAAGGAATTTGGCCCTAGTCATTCACTTCATTTTTCGTCTAGACTAAACGGATATGAGTACAAATAAAACGACTATCGAAAATGCTGAAGAAATCATCCAACATAAAATGCATGATGTGCAAGAGCAGATGGGCCATCTCGATCAATTTAATCATTATATTTTAGAGACGCTCAATAGTTTTGCTTATCGTTATTTTGAAAATCCTGATCCTGCTGAGGCCCTAACACCTACAGAGATGCGAGTGATCGCACTAGAGAAAGGAATTAAAGAAGCGATTAAAATTAAAAATCAGGAATTGCGTGCGGGGATCGGTGAACTCGTTAAACGAGTGAGCAAAGAAGAAGGTCCGACAATCGCGCGAGAACTTCGCGTGCAAATTTTAAAACGCGATCCGGGAAGAGGCGGAAATTGTCATGTGCTTGCTCGCGTGAGTTTTGGTCATCCTGTTCATGATTTCAGACCGGGATCATTCGTTGAAAAAATGAGTGTTCTTCATTTTGATGACGATATCCATTTCAGAAATAATCTTGCGAGACATTTGGAAGTTGCCTGCGAGCTTTTTGAATGAAGAAAGCGCAGAAGGCGAGTGAGGCGACTCAGCTTCAACAAATTCCCAATGTCGGTAAAGCAATGGCAGGAGATTTTCATTTACTCGGAATAAAAGAACCATCTGATCTCAGAGATAAAGATCCTTACGAGTTGTATGTGAAGCTTTGTGAAAAAACAAAACAGTATCATGATCCCTGTGTGCTCGATACAATTATGTCTGCTGTTTATTTTATGAAGGGAGAGGGGACGCTTCCTTGGTGGGATTTCACTGAAGAGAGAAAAAAGAATTTTAAAAAAGTTGAAGCGAAGGTGACTCGCTTTAAGTAATGATTTTATTTTTTATTAAGCAGCTTTTTTGTCGATAAGACCCCAAACAAAACCAATTTTATCCAATCTTTTTTTCTGATCATTGCTAAGCACTTCTTTGTTTAAACGTTGATTATGAATCCAGAGTCCCAAATAGAGATCGTCCTTAAATTTTCGGGGAACATCACAATGGCCAAATTTTTCTTTAAAAGAGATAAGTCTTAAAAAAAGCTCTTCCCAGTAGGCATCATTGAGGTTCCAGATAAATCCAATCTCATCAAGTTTTTGGATTTGTTCCGAAGAAATTTTATTTTTGCTTTTTCTTAGATAAAAGATCCATGTTTTTAATTTTCTGTCTTCGAAATTACTTGGAACATTACAATGTCCGTATTTCTTTTTAAATAAGGTGAGTGCCAAATAGTTTTTTTCCCAAGTGATTTGTGATTTAGAAATATAAAAACCAATTTCATCTAATTTTTTTTTATGATTTAAGTCGAGCTTGTCTTTGTTGATTCTTTGCTCACTGACCCACATTCGAAATGTGGGATCGTAACTTTTAGGAATGTTGAAGTGTCCGTTCTTAGATTTAAAGTCACATAGTTGTTGAAACATTTTCTTCCAAAAAATTTTGTTAAGAAAATAATTTTGCGATTCTTTGCTCTCTCTTTTTTTTGACCAAACAAATCCAATCTCATTCAGTTTTTTAATTTGTTCTTCAGTTAATTTTTCTTTTTTTCTTCTTTGGTACCAACACCATTGTCTTAAAGAGGGGTCTATTGAATATTGAGGATGTACGTTACAGTGTCCATATGTATTGAAAAATTCCACCAGGTTCAAAAATCTTTTTTCCCATTGCTCTTCATAAGCAGACCAGGGAAAATCAATACTATCTAATTTCTTTTTTTGCTTTAAAGAAATTTTAGACTTGTTTATTCTTTGATCGGCAATCCATTTGTTTAAGGATTGATTGTTCTCGGGAACTTTAAAATGCCCATGTTGCTTTTTAAATTGAACGAGTGTCGAGAACATTGTCTTCCAATGTTTTTCTTCAAGGGACTTGCGAGAAATAGACTTTTGATAGAGATTTCTCATAAGAGTTTTTTCGGTTTTAGAGAAAATGAACATAAAAAGATTTGTGACAATGTTTCTTGATGTTTTTAGAGATGCCTTATAAATTTATCATTCTGCCAATAGAAGACTCTTTCTTAAATTGCTTCGTTAAACTTAGTAGTCACGAAATAGTGATCGGTTATTAAGGCCGGATGACAAGATAATGTAAATGTTAAAAATGATTAAAGAAATTTCTTAGGCAGACCGTAAACTAATCCAAATCACTCCATTAAAAAGGAAATAAATGATTAGTTTAAAATCATTGTTGGGCTGTTTTATTCTTCTTTCTCTCTCTATGGTTCAAGCAGGCACTCAGAGTTTTTCGGTGAGTAGTAAAGAAGCCTATGCTCCAGCGACGATTACTTTCGATGCGAGTGAGATTAATCAAGCGAAGAAATACCTTTGGACGTTTGGTGATGGGGGAACGCTTACAACGACTAATTCGGTTGTGAGTTATCAATATAAGAACGCTGGGAACTTTACGGCGAGTCTTTCTTATCAAGTGAATGCCAGCGATAAAAATCCTAACTATAAAGATGCTGGTTTTGTTGCGATTAAAATTTTAGCTAGGCCTGTTTCTAATCCGACGGCTTCACTTTCATGTTCAATAAATAATTTGCTTGTTAACTGTAATGCTCTTGGGAGTACGGATCCTCAAGGTAAGCCGTTGGCGTTTCTTTTTTCTTATGGGGATAATTTCTCGGAGAGCAATACGACAGGACTTTCAAGTCATGTTTTTTCAGCGGCTGGACTTTATTCTGTGACATTAACAGTGATGAATAGTGCAGGACTTTCGTCAACTGCAACGACTCAAGTTCAGGCTGTTCTTCCTCCGAATGTTTTTCCAAATTTGGTTCTGAATTGTTCATCCGATGTGATTAATACTCTTTCGTGTAATTCAAATGGATCTGTGGATTCTGATGGGACTATCGTTTCCTATAAATATACGTGGGACGATAATACGAGTGATTCGAAAGCGGATAGTTCAACGATCACTCATTTATTTTCGACTTCAGGAAATCATACTGTCACTTTAACTGCGGTTGATAATGATGGAGGTGTGAGTACACTTTCGAAAAGTTTTTCGGTGAAAGCGAATACGCTTCCTGTTGCTAATTTTTCTTGTGATACGAGTAAGCCGCAAAGAGTGACTTGTTCATCTACTTCAACGGATGCTGATCCTGGGGATAGCATTCAATCTTATTCATGGAAGTTTGGAAGTGCTTCTGCGTTTTCAACAACAACTCCGAATACAGATTATGACTTTAAAACTGGCGGATCGTTTGATGTGACGTTGTCGGTGACAGATTCATATGGTGGAGTGGGAAGTGTTACAAAAACGATTGCTGTAAAAAATAATACTCCTCCTGTTGCAAGTTTTTCTTGTTCGAATGCTGGAGTGAGAGCAATTCATTGTGACAGTACGAGTACGGATAGCGATGGTTCTATTGTGAGTACTTCTTGGTCGTTTGATGATGGAACAAATTTAACGGGGGCAAGTTTCGACCATACTTATTCAGATGATCAAGCACACGTTGTAAATTTACTTGTTACAGATGATTTAGGAGCGAACACGAGTTCAGATCAGACAGTGCAGCCACTTCAGAATCAAGCTCCGCAACTTGATATTAGTGCGAGTACACTCACTGGAGTTGCGCCTCTTGCGATCAATTTCACAGCGAATGCTCTAGATGTGGACGGAGTTGTTTCGGGAGTTAGCTGGAGTTATTCAGATGGAGGAAGTGATTTTGGAGCAAATCCAGCGCATACTTTTTCAACACCAGGGACTTATACTGTTACGGCGACTGTGACAGATAACTTTGGAGCGACGACAACGAAATCGCTTTCAATTACTGTAACTGCACCAATTATAAAAATCCCGCCGGCTGCTTTCTTTAAGGTGTATGAATTTGATACGTGGGTTGAGCTACATTCAACACTCACAAAAGCCCAATACGATATCAAGCGCGCTTATTACACAATTGATGGAGCAAGCACTGTTGAAGTCACAGAATTTTATCCAAACACAATTAACTGGATTGATCTAAAAACTTTTGGATGGCATGAAATTAAACTTACTGTTGTGGATATTTACGGACAACAATCAACGTTCACTCAACAAGTGAATCAGGTTGAAGATCTGGATACACTAGCTCCTTTTGTTGATTTTAAAATTCAGCAGAGTGCTGCGAGAACAGTCTTTTTAAATTTTAATAGATCATTTGATTACGATATCGATCAAGGGATTCAGTCGTTTCATGTGGACTATGGAAATGGAGAAAGTGAAGATACAACGAATCTCTATTTAACTCACACTTATTCAGCAGCAGGAATATATACGATTACTGTTACAGCAACAACAATTCACGCAACTCAGAATACAACGAGTAAGCAAATTACCATAACAGACAGCGCTCCAGAGATTCTTCCTCCGTTTGTTAACTTTGGTTATCGTATATATGACTTCGCCCAAAACGTAAGTTTCTACAATGATAAATCAGGAACACCAAACGGAACGATTCTCTCTTATGTCTGGGATTTTGGTGATGGGCAAACGGCAACAGGACAGAAGGTTGCACACTTTTACGATCCGGGTTCATACTTTGTGACTCTCACAATAGTGGATTCTTTGGGACAATCGTCATCACAAACTCAGCACATCACAATTTTTGAAACAGGTTCTAATTTAGTTGCGCAACTAGGTTGCGATATTGCTAAACCTTATTTTGATTATATTCAGACATGCCAAGTTTTTGCTCTCGATAAGCAGAATCAAATTACACGCGTAAGAGTGAACTGGGGAGATGGTACAGCTAACAATTTAACACTTCCTTCGGTTAATGGAATTTTTAGGCCGACACACAAATACGCGGACGCTGGTACTTATACTGTTACTGAGACAGTAACAACGTCGCGAGGAGAAATAACAACTGCAACGACGACACTTGCTCTAACAAAATATAATCCGATTGTTGCAAATATTCAGTGTACTACAAATAATTTATTGGTGAGTTGTAATGCTCTTGGATCTTATAGCTCTGATGGTTTACCTCTATTGTATATATTTGATTTTGGTGATTCTTATATTGAAACTAATTCGACTGGACTTGTAAGTCACAATTATTCATCTGCTGGAACATATTCTGTAAAATTAACAGTTACTAATGGGTTAGGATCATTTTCAGATATCTCGACTTCTGTTATGGCTTTAATGCCAGTTAATATTCCACCAGTGGCTGATGGATTTTGTAACTCTTACTCAGCTTTATCAATTAGCTGCTTTTCTAGTTCTTACGATCCAGATAACTCTTCTGATGCTTTGACCATAGAGTGGGATATTGATAGTAACTCATACTTCGGGAATTTTTTTACAGCTAAATTAGCAAACGGCGGAGCGAAGTTAGTTACATTAAAAGTAACTGATTCCCAAGGTGGAATAGCTACGAAGAATATGTATGTTTTTGTGTTAGATAATATCGCTCCAATTGCGATTGCCCAATGTTCTTTAACAGATGCGACTCATTATGTGTGTATTTCGAATTCAAGCGACCAAGATGGAAATATTACAAATACAAAATGGACTCTAGCCAATGGAGTAGTTTATAACGGTAATAGTTTTTCATCGGAGCTTTCAGAGGGGCAGTCGATCCTAAACTTTATACTTGAAGTTACAGATAACTTTGGTGCAACAACTAGGTTAAACAAAACCATTGACTTCAAAGATCCAAGTTATCAAAGTACTCCAGACTCAGAAAAATGTCCCATTGCTCAAAATATTAAAAATAAGCTTTGTTCCAATGATTATTATCTAGCTACAAATGAATCTGATCTTACAGATTATTTGTCTAATGGAAAATATGATTCGAGCGGGAAGCTTCTTAATTTAGAAATTGGATACAATTTAAATCAACTGACTTCATTAGCAACACCATGCCAAATTAAAATTTCAAACCATGTTATTCAATCGGGATATGCAGGTATTTGTTTGAGAGCTAGTAGCTTAGCTATAGCGAACCAAGCACAATTAACAGCTACAAATAATGGCTCGATTGATATCTTTGCTGATTTAGGTGTTCTAGTTGATCATTCAACTTTGCAAGCGGATAGTTATATAAAAATTTCTACTTCGAAATATGATCCATTCGATGGTTTAATAGAGATAAAGAATGGTTCATCATTAGCAGCACTCTATTTAAAGATCGATACTAAGTCTTCAGTAAGTAAAGATCAGAATTCTAATTTATTAGCTGAAACAATTATTTTAAATGGTGGTGATTGCAAACTTAACGAAGTTAACTATGAGGGAACTTGCTCTTTAAATCCTCTACCAGAAAATATAACTATTAATGAGAGTATAATAGACTCGACTAACAATTTAGCTTTAAAATTTGAACTAAGTGATGGTCAGGCTTACGAGACTTTCTGGAGATTTAATAATGATCTTCCACAAAAAAGTGAGCTTTCATTGCCTAAAAACTTTACATATCCTGGAACTTATTTAAGCGAAGCTATTATTCAAGATTCTAATGGTTACTTTAGGAAAATGAAAAAAATTATCAATGTTTTGCCGAATAAATATAAACCGTACCAAGTTGCAATTTTTAGTTTCTTTGGAGTAGATAAAAATCAAAGTTCTATTCCAGTTATCTTTAATGGCACTTCTAATACTTTAGAAGGCGGAGGAAATGGATTATTTATGACACTGCTTGAAGGAACAAGCTCCAACTCATTATTAGTATCTAATTTAAATTATATTGCAAACCTTAATGTTGATAATTCGTTTGTAATTGATAACTCCGATGCTTTTGTGAATTCTAAACTAGATGAAATTTTAACAAATATAAATTCTAGTTCAGATATTGATTCTTCCCTAAAAGAAAGTATTGTTTCTAAGATGTATGATGTTAAAACACAATATTTAAGTTTATCAGATGAAGATAAGTTAATATTTGCATACATGTTATCTGCTAATATACAAACGAATCTAGATGGAATTGTATTAAACACCAAAGCAATTAAAAATTTTCATTTTAGTAACTTATTTGTTGATCAAGCTTATGCTCTGACTTCTGATGAAATATTTAATTTTGATTCAAATGGTGCCTTGTTGAAAATGATAGCAATTGATCTTCTTAATGAACTTAAAACAATAGGGCCAATTGTTGGGGCAGGTGTTGGAGGTGCATTTGTTGTAAGTCGTTTCTGCAAAAAGGGATTAGTATGTGGTCTTTTGCAAATTGCAGCAGCTGGGGTAGCTTCTACTTTTATAGCCAAATTTGTACATGCTGAGCAATTAGAAATTAACAAAATTTATATACCTAACCCTGATAAATTTTTGGGTAAAGTAATTGGAGATTCATTAGCTGGAGAAACAACAATTATTCAACTTGAATCACAGTATATTCCTCTTGATTCTCCTAATATAAATTCCGTAAATATTAATAAAGGGCGCGACAAATTAGTAGAGCTGAATCAGGATATTCAAAGCACCTTTGAGGCAATGGGAGAAAAACCAACAATAAATGATTTACTAAAATTTCCCCAAGACACTTTTCAAGAAAGATTATCAGCTCGATATGTAGGTACAGCAAGCTATAAATTAATTGCTCCGTTAGATGGATCTGTATCAATTGATCCTGATTCATTTATCATCAAAGGAGATAATATAAATGTTATTTTCAAAGCAGCACAAACTCAAACAGCTATCGTTCGAGTCACGTATGATAATCCAGATTATGGAATAAAGAAGGATATAGATATCCCCGTCAATATTATAGTTAAAACGAATTCTGGATTAGAATATAAAACAGGAAATAGAGATGTGAAACTGGATATTTCATTAACAGGTGATATCTCAAATTATATTCTTGATTGGGATTTTGGTGACGGAAATAGCGAAAGAAGCATAGAGAGCACTATCTATCATAGATACTCAAGTGAGGGGGAGTATCATCCAAAGTTGAAAGTATATGATGATAATTTAAAATTAGTTGGGATTTATGAAACAGATATTATTATAAGAGATTTTAATTTTTTGGATGTCTGTGACACAGTTGAATATATGGATCTTTTGGAAGTGTTAATAGATCCAACCACTAGAGCAGGGTATATTGGCCAAATCGAGGATAATGTTTATGGTACATGTTTTGTAAAGGGAAGCGATGAGTGGCTATATTTTAGTAGTGATGGACAAGCAAATGTTTGTTTAAAAACATATAATTGCACATATAGTGATTTAATAAAATAAAAATGGGAAAAATATGGAAGAAGTTTCTTTGGATAAGAGTAGATTGCGAATAATCATAGTTGCACTGATCATTCTTGCAATTGTTTTTACAGTTACAACAAGTAAGAGTGGACATCTTGTTTCTGAACTTATTGCTTATTTATTAGTTATAGCAATAGTAACTTTTAATTTGCTTAAAAAATTTTCAGGAGTGACTTATCAATATTCCGATAGTGGTGTTTCTATTTACGATGGAAAACAAAAGATCAGTGAATATAGGTGGGAAGAATTGGCCAGCGAAGAAATATATGATTCAAGATTTTCAATATCTAAACATATAAAGGTCTATGTAATCAAAGATCCTAAAATACATTTTAGTCTAGATCTTGACTGGTTGACAGAGAGATCAGTTTTTTCAATTTATAAGAAATATGTTCCAACGGGTACGGATCTTCATAATAGTTTAGAACTTTATTTTAAAAATAAAAATTTCTTCAATAAATAAAAATTCTTAGCACTTCATGGACTTCGAAAAATAAAACCGCACTATGCCCCACTTGTCAGCTGATTTAGCTTTTGGACTTTGAATTTGAGTTTTATAGTGACAAGTTCCCGTCTTATCTTCGTAGCCTTTCGCTAAGATCTTCTGGGGTTCGTTTTCTTAGTGCTCGTTACAATCTTGGTGATAGACTGATTCCATTCTCGTCATTACCCGAGTCTGGTCGTTTGTAGTGGGGCTTACTATTTTTTACGATCACAAAATTCTTATCTACAATTGAAAAGAAAACCATAAGATGATTTTTGTTTGTGAGATTTGTTTGTATATTAAAATGATTAGCATGATATTTGGGATTGCGTCCTGAAAGGTGTGTTGGCTGGATTCTCGTTGCCAGTGCAACTCCTGACGGTTTATGAAAAGGATAACATTGTCCCATTCCTAAGTAATATTCCTAAACGTAAGATTAATCCTCGGCCCCTTCACTTTCTTCGTAGGCGCAATTCGATGCAACCAATACTCCTGAATATTATTCATCACAACTAACGATCCAGGTTTTAACTCCAAAGAAATCATTTCCAGATTATGATCCGTTTTATGTTTAAGTTGAAACTTTCTCACTTCACCAAGAGAGAGTGAAGCAATAATTTTATTGTCATCAGGATGTTTTGCTTTATCAGAGTGCCAAGAAACATGATCGTCTTGATCGCGATAGAGATTGAGAAGAACGCTGTTGAATTTATGTTTGGTATGTTCTTCAACATCTTTTTTCATCTCAAGCAAACTAGCTGGCCATTCATCGTTGATGCCGTAAAAAGAGAGCAGGCGAGGAACGGGCACGACTTTGTCGTACATTTCCATTTCATCTTGTCTCCACTTCACATTATTCATAAGATCTTTAAAGTAAAATTCGGCCTGATCTTCATCGTAAAATGGATAATAGTAAGAGAGAACTCCGTCTTTCGGGAGAACATTGGCTTCATCTAAATTGAGCAGTCCTGGAAGATACATCTTCTTATGGTAGCGGTTGTTTAGCTTCTTCGTCTAGATCTGCATAGTATTCGTCCAGATCGACATCATCTTCTTCATCCCAATCCTCGTCGCCTGGATCGACATCGTATTCCATGCCGATAAGAGTTTCTTCTAATGTATCATCGTTTTCATCATCGTTGATGAGTTCGTCTGGGAGAGGATTGTGGCCGCGATGAGGAGGATTGTTTAATTTAGTAAATTCGCGATTGGTAATAAGATCTTTTTTATGAGTATTTTCGTTATTCATAAGATTCTCCTGTTTGACCTCTTAATAGAAGAAAAGCAATTAAGAGGCCAAGCAGAAAGCATAAAGAAGGGCGTAATTGACTAAGCAGCTAGTTTAACTTTTTTTGCAGCAGGTTTGTGGTGATGAGTATATTGCATATCCACACCCATGATATGACTTAGAAGCCAGTTGCGTAAAAAAGAAATAACTTTTTTGTCGTTAATTGTACCCTCTTCAATTTGTTTACCGTATTGACCAACTTGATTGAGTAAGTTCTCGTGAATTTTTCTATGCGAATTTAATTGTGGGTAAGAAATGGACTCCATATAAGCTTCTTCATCTTTAAAATGATGAGTCGTATAGTTTGCTAAATCGACAAATGTGCTCATCAAAAAATTTTTATCTTTCTTGATGTATTGGTTTTCAAGCGCACTGATAAAAGCGTTAATTTTCTCAATGAGAACCTTATGTTCATCATCCATAGATTTTACACCGAGAACCAGTTTGTCGTTCCACTCGAATTTGTGGAAAACAGGAGTTTCTTTTTTATCTTTATTTTTAACGGCATCTATTTCTTTGCATAGAATTACGAGATTTGCCGTTTGTTTTTCAAATTCATGAGCATGTTCAGTTGATTGACTTGCTACAAGAGTGTTGCGATCAGCGACTTCCTGCAATTTGATGATAGCTGTATCGAGTTGATTGATTCCTATCGATTGTTCTTTTGTCGCAAGAGAGATTTCCTGAATTGTTTCGTTGATGAGAGAAATTTTTCCAGCGATTTCGTTAAAGATTATTTCACAATCGAGAGTTGATTGATATCCTTCATCATTTTTTCTTAAATTTTCGAGAATAAGTTCATCTGCTTTATTTTTTGTTTTAGTAATGGCCCCATTGAGGGAGACCGTGCTGTGTTCAACGATGCGGGAAATTTCATCTGCGGTATGTCCACTCATCTTCGCAAGTTTTCCGATTTCTTCTGCGACAACTGAAAATCCTTTTCCGGACTCACCGGCCCTGGCCGCTTCAACAGAAGCATTGAAAGAGAGAAGCTTAGTCTGGAAAACGATATCATTGATAAGTTTTGTTTTTTCAGAAATTTCTTTGATGACGTTCATCGTCTGATAAAGTTCATCCATATTCTTTTGCATTTCATCGCGGAAGTATTCACTTCCTTTTTTCATTTCAAGACTCGTTTGCACCATCGTGCTTACACTTTGTCTTCCCTGAATCGTCATCTTGCTTAAGTATTCAGCTTCACCCGTAAGATCTTTTGTGTTGTCGTTCGTTCTGTTCATCATGGCATTGATTTCGTGACTTGTAGAAATCGTCGTCGTCAATGTATCCATTTGTTCTTGAGAAGCACTTTTTAAATCGCGGCTGACTCCAAGAATTTGTTCTGATGATCCAATGAGCTCTGTGCTGATGTCATTCATCGGAGCAAGAATGTTCAATGTCTTTTTTAATTTGCGATAATAATAAATCGTCAGACTAAAACCAGTTAGAGTTGTAAGAGTGAGAAGAGAAGACAGAAGTGTTATATTCATTTTTTTATTCCTTAATCTGTTGGCTTTACTATCGGCACAAGGTCTTAAGAGATAAGTGAAAACAAGCAAGTCTGATTATTATCATATTTTTAAACATGACATTTAAATAGAATTTAGTGGCACAGGGGAGCTTCCGTAGAGATAGGTGTTCCTGCATTTACCTCCTGGAAGCGCACGACTCTGAATGAAATAGTCATCACACCAATGAGAATTAAACTGATGGCATACACTTTAGGCAATTTTGCTTTTAAAGGTCTTAATACTTGCTGAACAATTCGAGGAGCAAGCACCATCGAAGGCAAAGTACCAAGCCAGAAAAAAAACATTGTGAGAAGAGCATGGAAAGAATGTTCGAAAGTCGCAATGCCTAAAACAACTCCGTAAAGAAGTCCGCATGGAAGAAAGAGAGAAAGACCACCGGTAAAAAAAGCTTTGCTCGCATTTTCATTTTTGTGAACGAGCTTCATCCATAATTTTGTATAAATCTTTGAAAGAAATTTCGGAGTCCAGATTTCTGCTTTTTTCCCTCTGTAATTTTGGATTCCCCAAAAAAGAAAAAGAGCGCCGAGGACGAGACCGGGAATAAGAGTGATTTTAGGATTTGAAGCTTGAATCGTAAAAATTTTTCCCAAGATTCCGGCGAAAAAACCGAGAGTGAGATAACCAAATAATCTTCCGATCTGATAGCGGGTAATGTCTTTTGAATCTTTGCAGGTCGCTGTGACAAGCCCTCCGCACATACCTACGCAATGAATACTTCCGCCGATGCCAGCAACGAATGAAACCCAAGGTAAAAAAGACAGATCGTTGAATAAATTAGTTAGCAGGGCCGACAAGCACGACCTCCTGAGTAGTAATTAATCTTTCGTGATCGACAACATCCATTTTAAACGTGCGCGTTCCATTTTGAAGAATGTCGCGATCAAATTTAAAAATGATAATTGTTTTCATTTCAGGTTTATCAATTTTTAAAGTTTTCATCATTGTAACGATTTCAATTTTATTTTTTAGGGCAGGATCATTGACGACAAAATGAGCATCGTATTGAGTGGTTCCCTGATGATTAATTTTTAGCGTAAAGTTGTTCATGATCTTTTCAACACCATTGCTTTCTTTGATGATCTGAAAGGGATTAGCCCCTCTGATAAACACAAACGAAAGATTTGTCGAATTAGAAAGGAACCATACGATCGCACCCAAGAATCCAAGGAAGATGGCGAAGTAGGCGATTGATCTCGGCGTAAATGTTTTTCTGATTTTTCCTGAAAGTTCGCTTTCAGAACTATAACGAATGAGTCCACGCGGACGTTTCATTTTATCCATGATTTCGTCACAAGCATCAATACAATTAGTGCAGGCGATACACTCAAGTTGTGTTCCACGGCGAATATCAATTCCCGTTGGACAAACTTTTACACACGCGTAGCAATTAATACAGTCTCCCTCCTGATCGCGGGGAACTGTACTTCTACGAGGTTCACCACGTTTATTATCGTAGGCCACTACCAATGAATTTTCATCCATCAGCACTGATTGCATTCTTCCGTAAGGACAAGCGATGATACAAAATTGTTCGCGAAACCAACCGAAGTCAAAAAGAAGGATCGCAGTAAAAATCATCACAGCGATAAAGAGCCCTAAATTTTCAGAAGGACTATGAAGTGACATTTGTAGAAGTTCGCGAGGTCCTACAAAGTATCCGAAAAATGTATGAGCGATATGAAGAGAGATAATTGTAAAAAGAAACCATTTCAGAGAACGTTTGAAAATTTTCCCAGCCGTCCAAGGTGATTCATCTAAAACTCTTCTCGTACGGGCATTTCCTTCAACAAGTGTTTCAATTTTTGAAAAAATTTGTTGAATAAAAACAGTTTGCGGACAGGCCCAACCACACCAGACTCTTCCGAATAAACTTGTCATGAAAGCGATGAGAAAGAGAGAAGAAATGACGATAAGAAAGATAAGAATGGGCTCCACTCCATGCAGAGAGAAACCCATAAAAGTAAATTCGCGAGTAAAAATATTCAACATAAGAGCTGGTTTTCCATTGATGTAAATCCATGGAAGAACCAGATACAAAAGAATAAGGAACCAGAAAAAAATCGTGCGCCGATTTTTCCAGACTCCTTCAACATCTTCCGGATAAAGATAAACGCGATGACCTTCATGATCAGTCGTTGCGAGTCTTTCCGGATCTAATTCAAATCGATTCTTAGTTGTCAACTTTGTTTCCTTGAGGTGCTTTTCCACCAGGTTGATGAGAGTTATGTAGACTTTGAACGTAAGAAACTACTTCATAAATTTCGTCATTGGATAAAACAGCTGACCATGTTGGCATACCATTTTGAGGGACACCGTTGAAGACAACTGGATAAATTGTAGCTGGGCTTCCCTTGGCCCACAGCCAGTATTCGTCCGTTAAGTTTGGCCCAATATCACCGCGACCTTTTTCTTTGTGGCATGGAACGCAGTTCGTATTAAAAATTTCTTCACCTTTTTTTACTCCGTCGGTTTTAACAAGTGCTTCGTACTTAACCTGATCAAATACACCGTTGGCCTTGTTAAATTTATCCTGCTGAGCTTTTACTTCCGCATACTCTTTTTTAAATTCATCACGAAGGCTTGGTGCTCCCATGATCTGATAAAGTGTGAAGTAGAAAGCAGCAAAGGCAATTCCGACATAGAAAGTAAATTTCCACCAAGATGGTAGAGGATTATCTAATTCTTGAATGCCATCATAACTATGATCGAGAAGAATTTTTTCCTCTCCTTCTTCAAGATGCAGTTCTGTTTTGTTGTTATTATTATCGCTCATGCTTAACTCCGTCCTCTAAGGGCATATAAGAAGAATTCTCGTAAAATTTTTTATTGTCTTTTTTATAAGTCCAATAGGTGTAGGCAAGGAAACAAGTAACAAACAGGATGAGTGCTGTTACCGGAAGCCATGGCATATCAAATTGTTTTAAGACCTCAGTATGCATTTAATCCTCCTAGTCTGCCGCTGTTTTTGATTCAGGAGCTGCTACATCTGAGCTTCCGTAGTCCACGCCAATTCTCTGTAAATAAGCAATGAGTGAAACAAGTTCTCTGTCTTCAATTTCTTTTGGCACTCCTGACTTCATTAAGTCTTCAGTGATTGTCTTCGCTTGTGCTTGCGCAGTCGCAATACCTTCAGTGATCTCTTTATCTGAATAAGGAACTCCAAGTTGTTTCATTGCACGCATTTTCGCTGGAAGAACATCGAAATTCATTTTGTTTTCGGCCAAGAATTTGTACACAGGCATGATTGACTGTGGAGTTACATCGCGTGGATTGATCATGTGTCTGTAGTGCCACATGTTTGGATATTTTCCACCAACGCGAGCTAGATCCGGACCAGTACGTTTTGATCCCCATTGGAATGGGTGATCGTAAATAAATTCTCCGGCCTCAGAGGCTTTACCGTAACGAAGAACTTCGTGGGCCATCGGACGAACTTGTTGCGAGTGACATAGATAACATCCTTCGCGAACGTAGATATCACGTCCCATTAATTCAAGTGGAGAGTAAGGTCTTACCGTGCTGATTTTTTGCACGTATTGGCTCGACATCATCGAAGGAATCAATTCGATACCTGTACCAACTAGAATTGCGATAAGAGCAAGAACAGAGAAAACCATTGGAAGACCTTCAAGTCTTCTGTGTTGAGTGGCATTTTTTTCAATTGAAGAATCATCAAGAGCGTAAGCTTCATATACTTCTTCTTTACCAACTGAACCTTGTTGCATTGTTTTGAAAAGGTTGTAGCCCATTAATAGGAACGAGATAAGAACGAATGAACCACCGAAAGCACGAACCCAATACATTGGAACAATTTTTACAACTGTTTCAATGAAGTTTGGATAAACAAGTTTTCCGTTTGCATCGACCGCTCTCCACATGAGTGATTGAGTGATACCAGCAGTAACCATTGAGACGTAGTAAAGAGCAAGACCGATTGTCGCCAACCAGAATTGAATGTTTGCAATTTTCTTTGAGTAAATTTCTGTATTCCAAAGTTTAGTCACAAGATAGTAAAGAATTCCGGCAGTGATCAGATAGTTCCATCCAATTGTTCCGGCGTGAACGTGTCCAGGAATCCAGTCAGTAAAGTGTCCGATTGAGTTTACTGATTTAATAGAAAGTAATGGCCCTTCGAAAGTCGCCATACCGTAGAATGTAAGAGCGAGTGCCATAAAACGGAGAATAGGATCTGTACGAACTTTGTCCCAAACTCCACGAAGAGTAAGAAGACCGTTGATCATACCACCCCAGCTTGGTGCCCAGAGTGCAATTGAAAAAACCATTCCGAGTGTTTGTGCCCACTCAGGTAGAGATGTGTAAAGAAGATGGTGAGGTCCTGCCCAGATATAAATGAAAACGAGAGACCAGAAGTGAATAATCGATAAACGATAAGAGTAAACGGGTCTGTTAGCAGCTTTCGGAACGAAGTAATACATCAATCCAAGAAATGGTGTTGTGAGAACGAAAGCAACAGCATTGTGTCCGTACCACCACTGCACGAGGGCATCTTGTACACCGGAATAAACTGAATAAGATTTTGTCCATGTAACAGGTAGACTTAAACCGTTAAGGATGTGCAGAACTGCTACTGTGACGATTGTTGAAATATAAAACCAGATCGCAACATAGATGTGACGTTCGCGGCGTCTGATTAATGTACCGAAAAAGTTAATCGCAAAAACAACCCAGATGATTGTGATTGCAATTGTAATCGGCCATTCAAGTTCGGCGTACTCTTTTCCTCTCGTCATCCCGAGTGGAAGAGTAATTGCAGCAGCGATAATAATAAGCTGCCATCCCCAAAAGTGAATGCGTGAAAGAACGTCGTTAAAGAGACGTGCTTTTAATAAACGTTGATGAGAGTAATAAATTCCAGCGAAGATCGCGTTCCCACAAAAGGCAAAGATAGCAGCGTTTGTGTGAAGTGGTCTTAGACGACCGAATGTGATGTAAGGGATACCAAAGTTCAACTTCCATGTTGCAAGTTGAAAGGCGATTGTGACCCCGATAAGCATGGCCACAGCTCCCCAGATAATGGTCGCGATGACAAACATTCTGACAATTTGGTCATCGTAGGAATAGGTTTCCAGACGACCGTTACTTCGAGTAGGTGATGAACTCATTTTCTTTCCTTGTTAGTTCTATCTGTTTCAGAGATATCGTTTTGTGAGTCTAATTTTTTTTCATCAATCAGCATTCTCATGGCCGGTGTTTCCAGATCATCGTACTGACCATTCATTGTCATCCAGATGAAGGCGACAACAAATGAAAGAGCGAGCAGAATGGCAATGGGAATCAGGATAGTAATAATTTCCATTTTTAAACTTCCTTTTTAATTTTCAATTGAGCGTTCAATGCTCTTGTTCCCATCAATGTAGAGATGAGAACTGTCAGCGAAGAAAGCGGCATAATAATAGCGGCAACCAGTGGTGAAATTAATCCAGTGAATGCCGCATAAACAGAGACCGAATTATAAAGAAGTGAGAGAACTAAATTTCTTCTTACGACTTTCATCGTTTCTCTGCAGATAACAACGAGTGAAGCGATCGGAGAAATACCTGGAGTTGTCAGGTAGATATCTGAAGCGCGTAGAGAAATATCCAACGATCCTAGAACCGCAACACTTACATAAGAGCGGCTTAAGGCCATTGCATCGTTTGCTCCATCTCCCACCATCAGCGCATGTGGATTTTGTTCGATGATCATTAGCTTATTTTCCGGAGACATTTGAGCGTAAATATTTTTTGAATCAATTCCAGAAGCAAGTCCGATTGGTTGGGCCACATCCCGGCGATCTCCGGAAATCATGTTTGTTTCCAATCCCAATAGATGAAGATTCTCAATTGTTTTTGCAGTATCAGGTCTCAAATGATCTTCTAAGGTAAATTCAGCGATAGAAAGTCCATCTTCAAAAATTTTTTCTTGTTTGATTTCGTAGAAATGTTGATTAATGAAACCAGAAACTCCCAATCCCAAAATTTCTTTATAGTCAGAAACGGTGTGTGCAAGTCGGGCCCCGTTTTCAGCGGCAAATTCGCGAAGGGCATGGGCCACAGGGTGAGTTGAAGCGAATTCCAGAGAATGAATGACTTCAAAAGCAGAGAGAGCAGAGTTTTTATAAATCTTGAAATGATTTACTTTCAAACTTCCGTAAGTCAACGTTCCTGTTTTATCAAAAAATACAGATTGAATTTCAGAAAGTTTTTCCACGATTTCATTATTCTTGATAATGATTCCCAAACGAGACGCGCGGGAAAGTGTTCTTGTTAAAGTGAGCGGAGTCGCAAGAGCGAGAGCGCAAGGACAAGTCACAATAAGAAGAGTGAGTGAGCGTTCGAATGCTGCCTTTATGTCTCCTTTTCCTGCAAGATATGCAAAGAGTGCAATTGAAAGAATAAAAACAGCAGCGACAAAGTATTTTGAAATTTTATTTGTTAAATCGACAATAGGAGATTTTTGAATCCAACCATTTTCAATTTCTTTTAAAATTTGTCCGAGACGGGTTTTTTCTTTGACGGCCTTTACACGAACGAGAATTTCATGTGAAAGATTAAAAGTTCCGGAGAAAACTTCGTTTCCGGGATTGACGTTTTCCGGTCTCGATTCTCCAGTAAGGAGAGAGTTGTTGATAAGCGATGAACCTTTAACAATAAGACCGTCAGCAGGGATCATCTCGTTGAGTCCGATTTTAATAATGTCATCTTCTTTAAGAAATTGAGGATGAATATCGATGAATTGATCACCCTCTTTTTTGAGGACTGAAGTTCCTTCGTAAAAGAAGTTGAGATCGTTGGCTGTCAATCCGTCTTCTTGAATACGGTTTAAAAAATAACGAGAAAGAAGAAGAAGAAAAACGAGAGCAGTTAATGAATCAAAAAAATTTTCATTAACTCCGATGATTTCGTTGTAGATCCCATAAAAGGCACCTAATAAGAGCGCCATTGAGATAGGAATATCGATTGAGAGAGTTTTCTTTTTTAGAGCGGCCCACGCAGTTTTATAAAAGGGAGTCGCAGAATAAAAAAGAACAGGAAGAGCAAAGATTATAGTGAAGAGATTAAAAACTGAAGCAAGTTTGGCATCAGCTCCCGCGTAGATTGAGACAGCGTAAAGCATGATGTTTCCGGCACCTGCTCCAGCTATCCCGATTTTCAACAACATCTTTCTTTCTTCGCGATTTTTAAAGTCACGAGTGCTCTGATTTCTTTTTAATGGATGTGGTTTGTAACCGAGGTTATTTAATTCACGGGCGACGTTGGAAAATTTTCCTTCGTTTCTTAGAGTGATTGTTACAACTGATTTTTGAATATCGAGTCTGGCATTTTCGACATCGTCTAAATACTCAGGCATTTTTTCAATAAGCCATAGACAAGCAAGGCAATGGATTCCTTCGAGGTAGAATTCCATTGTCGTACGTTTTTGTAAATTCTGATAAGAATAGTCCTGAAGAAAGTCAGGTGTGTCGAGATAAGAGAATTGTTGAAATTTATTTTCAACAGGTGAACGTCTTTTGAAAATCGCTGATTGTCTTTTGATCTCGTAGTATTCTTTGAGACCTTTATGATTGATGACATTGAAAACTGTAAGGCACCCATTGCAACAAAATGGAGACTCGTGTTTTGTATCTTCGTCACCGAAAATAGGAACGAGAATTTCTTCATCACAGTGAGTACAAGCGCTCATTCATTCTCCTTGAGGAGAGACGCCAGGTCGCTTTCTTCGTCTTTAATGATCTCTTGAATCGTCGAGCGATCCAGATAACAAACAGTGCTTTCCGCCTGTATCTGGGCAGAAAGTTTTGCAGGAGTATTGTTCATCAATTCACTCAAACCAATGAGTGAGCCGGGCTTTAAAATTTTTTTAATTTTTTTATTCTTTAAAAGCTGAATGCAGCCTTCGAGCAAGAGATACGCTACTATGGGAATTTGCCCTTCGTAGTATAGGGGAGAGGTGATAGAGAACCTCTTCTCCTGAGAAATTTTTTTTATCTCGTCGATAGATTTGTTTTCTAGTTTGAATGAGTCTTGCTTGTTCATAAGCTCATCATAGTGGAGCTTTGAAGCAGAAAATATAATCTAGATCAGTTTTTTAAAAAAAATAATTTTGTGGGAATTTCTTAATAGTTAATGTTGGCCCAGTTGAGTAATTCATTTTCATCTTTAATGAAAATCACTTTACCTTCCTGTTCAATAATACCGGCTTCTTTAAATTCAGTCATGAAACGAATAAGAGTTTCGTTTGCAGTTCCAATCATTGTGGCCATTTCTTCGCGTGTGAGTTTGATATCGAGTTTCCAGCGTCCGTTTTCTTTTACGCCGTGACTAGCTTTGAGAGAGATAAGAAGTTCAGCAAGACGTTCACGAACGTTTTTTTGATGAAGAGAAGAAAGTTTTTTTTCAGCTACACCCATATCGCGTGAAAGTTTGTTGATGATGTTTAAAGCAACTGAAGGATTTTTTTCGATTACTTTTAAAATGAATTTCTTATCGATGAAGCATACTTCTGTATCTTCCATCGCTGTTGCTGTTGCCGAGTAGTTATCGTCAGTGAATAAACTGCGATGACCTAAGATATCTCCACCGTGCACGATTCTCACGATTGTTTCTTTTCCGTCAGCTCCAGTTTTAGTTAATTTAATATTCCCTTTGCTTATGCAATAGATTCCGAATGGGTGATTGCCCTGGATGAAAAGAGTTTGTCCTTTCTTATATGTATTATTGATTTTATGTTCAGAAATATCTGCGAGTTCCGGAATATCCATATCACAGAAAATTCCTTCTTCTCTTGAAACGCAAGTTTCGCATGATACATGGGCATTCTTTTTCATAACTTAATCTCTTTAGGTCGAATTGGTAGATATAGACTAACATTTATTGCATGAAAAAACATGAGATGGATCATGTTTTCACTTTTTATTAATATTTGATTAACTCATATTAGTATAAGTGCGTTGAATTGGGGCACAGTATTCCTTGTCGTGCGTGTACCAACCCTTTCCCCCCAGTGATACGCTTTTTGTAGCTTTTAACAGGGAAGGTAAGATCATGGAATCATCAGAGTCAACACATCAAGTCCCTAGCATAGAAGGGCTCAACAAAGTCGTCAAACAACTTTCTAATGCCGCCAATGAGAAAATAAAAATTCATGATATTTTTCAATCTATTCACAAGAAAATGGTTCGTGGAATGGATTATCAAGAAATTTTGAATTTTTTGTTCAGTTCTCTTAACACTGTTCTGCCTTATGATCGCATGGGGATTGCTGTACTGGAAGAAAACGATACACGAATCAAATTAAACTGGGTGATGTCGAAAAATCCCGTTACTTATTTGAAGCAAGATTATAGCGATGTCATCGCTGGAAGCAGCCTTGAAGAAGTCATCAAATCAGAGAAACCGAGAATCATAAAGGACTTGGTTCAATATCAAAAGGAGCATCCTCAGTCGCGATCAACAGCTCTCGCAATAAAAGATGGAATTATGTCAAATCTCACGTGCCCACTCTTTGTGGATGGCAAAGTAGTTGGTGTGATTTTTTTCTCCAGCTCTGAGCCTTATACTTATGAAGAATCGCATATCGAATTATTTGATGAAATTTCCGAAGGTATTTCTGTTATTGTCGGACAGGGCCTACTTAGAAAAACGCTCAAAGAGAATACCGCGAAAGAAAAATTATTCAGACACACAATTCATGAATTGAATAATCCGTTGGGCGTAATAAAAGGTGTGCTGGATTTAATCGGACAAAAAGAATGGTTTTCTCAACTGAGTGAGGAATCTAAATCTGTTTTTCAAATATTGAAGAGAAAAAATGAAGCGATGATTACTTTGGTAAGAGATCTTACTCTAATGAACCAAATCCATGGTTCAATGGTCATTGAGAAAAAGAAAGTCATCTTAAATGAATTTTTGGAAGAGACGATCGTTAACGGTGAGATGCTTGCGAAAGGAAAAAATATAAAAATTGAATTGTTTAAAGAAGGGCCACTTCCAAATGAAGTCTATTTTGATTCTCTTCGAATCATGCAGGCCCTGGAAAATCTTCTCGCAAATGCGATCAAATACTCAAGTGCGAAAACAAAAGTTACAGTGAGTATCTCAGCGAACGAAGAAGAGCATAAGTTATTTTTTAGTGTAAAAGATCAGGGGCCGGGAATTCCTGAAGGTGAATTGGAAAAACTTTTTACTGAATATGGAAAGACCAGTGTTCGTCCAACTGATGGAGAACTGAGCAGTGGTTTAGGTCTTGCCATCGTAAAATATGTAGTGGAATCTCATAAAGGACAAGTCTCTGTCACCAGTCGTGTGGGAGTGGGCTCAACTTTTAGTTTTTGGATTCCCTACAGTGAAAGTTAAAAAAATAAAATACTCTGTACTCGATCTCGCACCGGTTGCGATTGATAGATCATTCAACGAAACATTTGCAAATTCTGTGAGCCTCGCTCAACACGTTGAGCGTTTAGGTTTTAATCGCTATTGGCTTGCTGAACATCACAACATGGATGGGATCGCAAGCTCAGCAACACCTGTTCTCATCGGGCATATCGCCGGTCACACGAAAACAATTCGTGTAGGTTCGGGAGGAATCATGCTGCCGAATCATTCAGCACTCATTATCGCTGAACAATTCGGAACACTGGAATCGCTCTATCCTGGAAGAATCGATTTGGGATTGGGAAGGGCGCCAGGAACCGGTCAAGAAACGATGCGTGCGATTCGAAGAAACTTAGAGGCACAACCTTTTGCTGAACAAGTGCAGGAGCTCTTTCAGTATTTTTCTTCAAATCAAGAAGGCGCGCGCGTTCATGCCTATCCGGGAGCGGGATTAAAAATTCCTATCTGGTTACTCGGCTCAAGTCTTTACAGCGCTGAACTCGCAGGACGATTGGGTTTACCTTATTCATTCGCCGGACATTTTGCGCCGGAGATGATGATGGAGGCCCTTCACGTTTATCGCAGCTTCTTTACACCGTCGCAGTTTTTAAAAGAACCATACATTATGATCGGTGTTCAAGTCATGGCCGCACCGACTGATGAAGAAGCTGAATATTTATCGACGACTTTGTATCAACGCTTTCTCGCTCTAGTGCGCGGACAATCGCTCAAATTAAGCCCTCCGGTAAAAAGCATGGACGGTTTATGGAACCGTCTCGAAGAAGCGCATTTAAGGGAGAAATTGCAGCTCTCAGCGCGTGGGGGACCGGAGAAAGTGAAACGCGAGCTTCTGCATCTGGCACGCGAAACAGGAGCTGACGAATTAATGATAGCTTCCGATCCTTACGAACATGCTCATCGCTTGCGTTCCTATGAAATTGTTTCCCAGGTCCTCTCGTCACAAGAGTGAAAGCTTGCTATAGTTCCCAAAATTTATTTTGAGGAGTTTTAGAATGTCGACGAATACAAAAGAACAAGAAGTACACACGCACGATCACGACCATGGTGAAGTCGGCCACGTTCACGGTCTAAACTGTAATCACAGTCACCATCATCACGCTTTAAAACCGATTACAAGAGATGCTCCAAAGGTTGGACGTAATGATCCTTGTCCTTGTGGAAGCGAAAAAAAATTTAAAAAATGTTGCGGGAATTAAAGAAGGTTACTGAAAGGTTCCCAAAAATAATTTAATACCACCCTTGCGCTTTTTTTCCTTATTCCCATCTTTTTTCCCATGGGAATAAGACGAATCATTAAAGAAAACTGGATCACGAGAAAATTGCCGGAGGGTGGGCATAATAGCACGCTCTTTTTGGTGTCGCTCCTGGTTCTTGGTTCATCTCTATACCTAAATAATATATTTAAAGCAGAAGGCTGGATGCCGGCCTCTGCTTTAACTGTTCTCAAGCATCATGAGTATTGGCGTTTATGGACGGCGCTTTTCGCTCACGGTGATCTCGCTCATATTTTAGGGAACCTTTTTTTATTTGTTCCATTTGCTTATTTTCTTTCACGCTATTTTTCTCTCTGGCTTTTTCCGGCGATTGGATTTCTCCTCGGAGGACTGATCAACTATATCGTCATTTACAATTTACCTTATCCTGAAACGACAATCATCGGTGTTTCAGGTGTCGTTTATTGGATGGGCGCAGTCTGGATGACTCTTTCATTTTTTATTGATCGCAGAGAAACACTTATCCAGCGTTGGTTGAGAGTGACTGGTGTTTCAATCGTTCTTTTTTTCCCAACGACATTTCTTCCAGAGGTGAGTTACCTCAGCCACTTTTTAGGTTATGTGTTCGGCGTGATCACCGGCATTCTTGTTTATTTCGTTTATCGCAAACGATTTATTTCTGCCGAAGTTGTTGAAGAAATCAACGACGATGAAGTGTTCATGGATTGGGAAAATTTCAACGTGAGCAATATTACTTTCCTTCCTCTTGAGAAAAAAGATTTTCCTATGCTTTTCGGCTGGCTCAATCGCGACCACGTCGCACGCGTTTGGGGCGGACCGATTACGCAGGAAGAAGTGGATAAAAAATACGGCGAACGTTTAGAGTCATCATACGTTCGTGCCTTCATTGTGTATGTGAAAGAAAAACCAATAGGTTTCATTCAATCTTACGAAGCGGAAAATTTTCCCCGCGGAGTTGTGGGAATCGATCAATTCATCGCGGATAAAAATTTAATCGGCAGAGGAATTGGTTCTACATTTATTAAAAAATTTACTGATGAGTTGTTAAAAGACAGCGAAATCAATTCAATCATAACTGATCCGCCAAGCTTTAACGGAATGGCGATTCGGGCCTACAAAAAGGCCGGGTTTAGTAAACTCGGCACCATCATTACGCCGGACGGTCCGGCGGTCTTAATGCTCAAAAAAAAGGAAGGGGAATCCCCTTCCTTCTATCACTAAACTAGTGCTTTTTTTGCTGCTGATTTGATCTTTGTTTTTTTGGTGTTGATGATCTTTTCATTGTAGATCCGCTCATTTTTTTCATACATACTCCTTTGTATAAATTGAGACCTTAATAAGCACGCTAACAATTTTTAGAAAAAAATCCCATTGTTATTCATATTAAAAAATCCTATGGCATCTGTTATGCACACGTTTTGATAAACCGAGGAGGAATTATGGTTGATCAAAAAAATAAAAAGTCACAAGATCCTGGAGATCAAAAGCACAAAATGACGGAAGAAGAAATGCTCGATCAGACGATCGCCGATAGTTTTCCTGCAAGCGATCCTCCTGGTTACAGATCAAAATCAAGTCAGGACAAAAAACTCCACAAAAAATAAGCAAGTTAGTCGAGTTGACTAAAATTTTAAAATGGTTTATTTTGAATGAATCGATATCACTTCTGCTATCGTTCACTCAAGGAGGTCTATATGGGAAATACAAATACCACGAATACAAATGGCCTTACTTTGACCGTTAAGTAATTTTTTAAATTCATTCTAAAATTATTTTTTCTCATTGAAGGCCTTAGGTTTTTTCTATTTTATTTAACTTAAGGAGTTTTCATGACGAGTTCCCAAAAGGAATTTTTAATTCGTTTTGGTTGGGATGATTTTTTCGAAAATCAACTGACCGATCTCGCGGACGCTATTCCCGCGAGAGTCATTAATGAAGAGCGCGGATTGTATCGCGTTCAAATCGCTGCAGATGAAAGTATCTGGGCAAACGTGAGTGGCAAAATGCAATTCAGTGCTCGCGGAAGAATTGATTTTCCCGCTGTCGGTGATTGGGTCTTACTCGAGCGTTCGTCAGAACAAAATCGCGGAGTCATTCGTTCTCTTTTAAAAAGAAAAACGATGCTCTCGCGCAAACAAGTAGGAAGTTCTTCTGATGTGCAAATTTTATCGGCCAATGTAAATACAGTTTTCATTGCGACTTCAATGAATGCTGAACTTAATATTGGAAGATTAGAACGCTATCTGACGTTTGCATGGGATTCAGGAGCGACACCTGTTATCCTTTTAACGAAGGCCGATTTATGTGAAGAGGTTGATGAAGTCATCACTGATTTACAATGGCGATTTCCTGCTGTTGAAATTTTTTCTCTCTCAAAAGAAAATTTCGACGAAGCAAAATTTTTGCAGACTTATTTGAAAGAGGGAACAACTTCAGTTCTCGTCGGATCATCGGGAGTCGGCAAGTCGACACTCACTAATTTTCTCGTTGGAAAAGAAGTGATTGCAACGAACGAGATTCGCGAAAGTGATGATAAAGGAAAGCATACGACGACGTCGCGATCAATGTATGAAAGTGTTTACGGTGGACTTATTATCGATACGCCGGGAATGCGGGAGCTGCAATTTTCTGATCACGAAGAAGGATTGCATGCTCAGTACGGTGATATAGAAGAGTTGATCGAAATGTGTCGCTATAGTAATTGTCTCCACGACACTGAAGAGGACTGTGCGATTGTTCTCTCGCTCGAAGAGGGAAGACTGACTCCTGAACGATGGAAAAGTTTCAAAAAGATTCAGGGAGAAATCCGCCATAACATGCGTAAAGAGCATAAGTGGATGCTCGCTGAAGATCGCAAGGTGTGGAAAAAAAGATCGATGCAAGCAAGACAGAAGGCAAAGGGGTGGTAATACCATCCCTCTTTTTTTCAGGGCATTGATTCAAACTCATTTTTGTGCTAAATTAATTTATATGAAAAAGAATTCTTCTTTTTACATTCTTGCAACTACCACGACCACTACCCCATAGGGGTTCATATTTATACTTCCTGCTCATAGAAAGCAGGATTTCATCATTACATTTATTTTCTAATAATCATTTTAATTAAAACGATTTTGATCTTATCGATCTTTATCGTGTGGAGTTTTTATGTCTTATTCAATTGACCACCGCAATTTAGCGGAGGAGATGGAACTTTATTTTTTCGATGAACAAGTAGGTGGTGGACTTCCCATGTGGTTGCCGAATGGAGCAGTGATCAGAGAAGAACTGGAAAAATTTATAAAAGAGAAAGAATTCAAAGCGGGATATCTTCGCGTCTCCAGTCCGGAAATTGCACGCTCATCTCTTTATGAACTTTCCGGCCATCTTAAATATTACAAACAGGATATGTATCCACCGATCTCTTTAGAGCATCAGGAATTTTATCTTCGGCCAATGAATTGTCCTCATCATCATCTCATGTATAAATCAAAAAAAAGAAGTTACCGCGAACTTCCTCTTCGTTTAGCAGAGTATGGTCATGTTTATCGTCACGAAGCGAGTGGATCATTGCGTGGAATTGCCCGCGTTCGCGGTCTTTGTCAAAACGATGCGCATATTTATGTGAACCCGTTACATGTCAAAGAAGAGATTTTGAATGTCTTAAAACTGCATGTGGATTGTTATAACGAAATTGGTCTCGAAGGATATCGTTTCAGACTTTCATTGCATGACCCTAAATCTCAAGAGTTTGAAGGTGACAAAGAAGAATGGCTTCGCTCTGAAAATATTTTGCGCGAATCTCTTGTTGAAGGCGGATTCGATTACTTTGAAGAAGTTGGAGAGGCCGCCTTTTACGGACCGAAGATTGATATTCAAATGCGTTTTTATTCCGAAGGAAAAATTAAAGAAGAGTCGATGTCGTCAGTGCAACTCGATTTTCAATCGGCCGAACGATTTGATTTGGAATTTGTAAACGATGAAGGAAAGAATGTTCGTCCTTATATCATTCATCGTGCACCTCTTGGAAGTCATGAACGTTTCATCGCCATGTTGCTCGAATATTTTGATGGAAGATTGCCGATGCGATTTGCTCCTGTGCAGTTGCTTATTTATCCGCTGTCTGAAGCTGCTTATGAAAAAGCTGAAGAATTAAAACAAGAGCTGATGAATGAGGGAATCAGAGTGCAAGTTGATGCACGATTAGGAAGCAGTCTTTCAAAACGTTTAGTGCTCGGTAATAAACAGCGTCCTTATTCAATGCTGATCCTTGGGGAAAATGAATTAGAGGCGGGCATTGTAAAGATTCAGATGAGAGAGAAAGAAGAAAAAGTAAAATGGGATGAGATAAAAAAATGTTTTAAATGACGAATAATAAAAATAGCATGAGAGTGATTCAATATTAAAATCTTGAAATCCATTTTTTAAAAACGTCTATAGGGAAAGCGCCTGATTCTCGGGCGATTTCTTTTCCGTTTTTAAAAACCATTAATGTTGGAATCCCTCTTATGTTAAATCTTTGAGAAATGGCCGGAAAGTTTTCTGTATTAATTTTTATAAAAACTAATCTGCCTTCTTCTGTTTTTGAAACGGCTTCAAAAGTAGGAGCAAAGCTACGGCAAGGGCCGCACCAAGGGGCCCAGAAATCAACAATGACTGGTAAGTCCGATTTCTCTATTACTTTTAAGAGACCGGTTTCATCTGCTTCAGAAACTAATCCATGGAAATGGATTGGATTGTGGCATTTTCCACAAGTCACATTAGTAGAAGAAATTTTCTTCGTCAGAATCTTATTGGTTGCGTGGCATTTTTCACAGTTGGCATAAGTAAATTTATTATCTTCCATACATAACCTTCTTTATAAACCTGAATACCAATCATAACCACGTTGGGCCCAGTAATCAGGTGGACGTGTATCGGAGAAAAAAATTCTTCCGATACGCTTTAAACTTTTGATTCCGTACTTGATTGGGATAACCAGTCTCAGTGGAGCTCCATTGTCAAAACTTAAAGGTTCTTGGTTCATCTCGTAAGCGAGGACGGTTTGCGGATGAAGCATTGATTCCATATCAATGGAAACGTAATATTTTTTATCTGGCGTTTCTAATCCTACATAATCGTAGTAAGTTCCATCAGATTTTTTACCTAGATCATAAAATTTCATAAAATCAGAAAATCTTGCTCCCGCGTAATGAGTTTCTTCGCTCCATCCTTCGATACATCTAAAGTCTGTAGCGTAACCAACTTTGGGAATCGAATAAAAGGCTGCAAGTGGAAGTTGCAATGTTTTTTTTCCGCTAACAATTTCTACAGAATAGACATCTGGATCAATTTCTTCTTCCAGGCCGAGATCGCCATTGACTCGTGGTGGTTTGCCTTTAAAGGGCAGAGGTTTTTTTACCGATAAATTTTTATTGGAATGCAATTTCGTCCAGACTTTTTCATTCCATTCAAAACTATGGCGAAGAAGTGAAGGAGTTTCATCTTCAGTTACACTGATTTTTTGTACATATCGAAAGGCGAAGAATCCCATGACAAAAAAAAGAATGCCAAAAAGAAGCGAAAAAACTAATCGCTTTTTTAATTGTTTGGAATTGACTTCAATCTTTTTCAATTTCGTACCCTGCAACCATTGCTCTAAAATTATTCCATCCCGCGCGAATCACCTGAATAATGTGAACGATAAAAAAAAGAACAAATCCTATCATCAAAAGAAAATGTTCAAAGCGAGCGGCCTTATATCCACCCAGAAGCTCTGTGAGCCAACCGAGAGTTACTGGTTTGTAAATGGCCAGTCCTGTGAGAATAGAGCCAACCCCCATTAAGATCGCACCAGTATAAGCTAGTTTTTGAGCGGCATTGAATTTCCCATTAAGTGGAGGCGCGACTTTTTTTATTTTTAATTCATGAAGAAGGACAGCAATCGCTTCTTTAAATATTCTGCGATCAGGAGCAATGTCTTTCCAGTCACCACTTATAAGCAAATAGGTCACGTAAATCAGGCCATTGATGAGAAAGGCCCACATGATAAAGAAATGCCATCCCATTCCCTCTGCAAGACGATTCTGAAGCGAAAATGTTTTAGCGATTGAATCCGGTATGGGAACGTAGGCATCATTGGCCCAATAGATTAAAATTCCACTCCAAACCATAAGAGAGAGCAGAGGGAAATTCACCCAATGGGACCAACGTAGAATGCGAGAATGTTTTTCTCTAATTAAAAGCGTTCTTTCTTTCACTTCTTACCTCGTGAATAATTCCCAAAGGCAGAAGGAGCATATGTTTAAAAGAGAAAAAGTACACTTAGATTTTTTCAATGATTGAGAAAATTTAATCATTTCCTCTAATGCAATTAAGCCCAGTAAACTCTTTAATCCCCGCCGCAGATGAAATCTGTACGCTTGCTTTAAAGCTATCTCCAGGGTTCCCAAAACTAGAATCCTTAATTGTTAATTTAATCGAGGCTGCAGGATTGATTGTGTTCCCTGTAACAACGGTATCGAACGTTGCGCTCGAGTGAACGTTTTGTGCCATTGTATTAAAGCCATTTCCAGCGACGTGCATGTTAAGCGGCTCACCTGCAAGGTCGATAACGAAACCTGCACCACTGCAGTTATAAACGCTCGCAAACGAGAGAGTTGGAAGTAGAGTAAGAGCGAACAAATATTTTTTCATGGAAAACTCCTATAGTGCAATCGTAATGACGTTATTAACAATCGTTATATCTTTTGAAATTAAATTCTTTTTTAGAAAATACATCAAGAGCTTTACTGAATTTATTCCCAATGGAAGTTTAGTGTCAGTAACTGTAATAATTAATTGTCTCTTGGCCTCGTTAAGTGTCACATTGCCATAGATCGCCACACGCGCTGTAATACCTAAGAATTTTACTGCAGCATTGATGACGGCTGCACCATTATTGGAATTCACGCCGATCTCTTTAATCGAGCTGTCTTTTTTATCATCAGGCTTTGTGCTTTTTACTTCAGCGATATTGATACGAGCGTAGCTGATACAATCGCGCAGCACTTGAGTGAGATCGAACACGTCAGTGTCTGTTTCTTTTTTACAATTCAATAAAAGATTTGTGATGTAAGTTGTCGATGTCAAATCTGAGAGTGCTCCACTATTGAGAGTGAGATAAATGATTTTATCTTTAATCGTTATATCTTTTACATCGAGACTAAATTTTGATTTTGCTTTTTGATCTTCGAGGCTTGCTTTTACCGGGCCAAGTTTGAAACGATTGAGACATGTCTTTTTGATTTTATCGAAATCGAGAGTCGTTAGATCTTCGTCTTTATCACAATTCAAATTCACTTCGCTTGCGCTGATGATGTAGGAATCGTTGCTCACTGTTTTTACGCTTCCAAGTTGAGCATTGATTTGTGTTTTTCTTAAATCAAAACTTCTCACTTTCGCTTGAACGACCGTTTTGTCTCCTGTGGCCTTGTCGACGCCTGAATATTCCATCAATGCAAATTCATTGTTAGGAATATAAGTGCCGTTTAATGTGAGAAAGCGAAAACAATTTGACATCATGTCTCCGCTCGCTGGAACTTCTGAATCAACGGCATTCGCAGCGCTTTGACAGTAGAGACGAAAGTTAGCGAGTTTGATATCGGCATCAGGATTGACCAGATGAAAATTTTCTCCCGCAAGGTTCAACTGACTGTCGTCCATAACAAGTTTTGAATTTTGTAGTTCTGCTATCGCGACAGAATTGAGTGCACTGTTATCATCGAGAGCAAAACCGTAATTTCCAAATTGAGTTGTAAATCCAAGAAACGTAGGACGCACAAAAATTTGAGAATCAAAATAATTATTAACGTTGTTGATGTTAAGAACGATACCGTTGTTGTTCACGTTCGCCGTTTTAAAAATCAAAACACCCGCGCGACCAACGCCCTTTGGAGGTTTTTGAAATTGAAGTTTATCGATACTGATATCGACAGAGAGTTTGTTCTCTGAAAAGGCATTGAACGAGAGAAGAAAAAGAAAAAATACCAGGAGTTTTTGCATAGTTTTTACCTTGGCGGATTTAAGAAGAAATCTAACAAAAAAAGTTTAAAAAAGCACGAACTCTGGCCTTGTTCTTGTATAAGATTTCATAGAATTAATGTGTACGGAGGACGCTATGACCCAAGTAAAAGACATCATGACTGTTGACCCACTTTGTTGTTTGCCTACTTCAAGTCTTAAATCCGTTGCAGCACTTATGCTCCAATACGATTGTGGCGAAATTCCTGTTGTTTACAGCATGGATAGACAGAAGGTAGTTGGAGTGATTACCGATCGGGATATATGTTGTCGTACTGTGGCCAAAGGATTTAATCCTCTCGAGATGACTGCAGCGGATTGCATGACAACGCCGGCGAAAATCGTGAAAATGGATATGTCAGTTACCGATTGTTGCGAACTCATGGAGGAAGAAAAAATCAGAAGGCTTCCTGTCGTTGACGAACACGAAAATATTTGTGGAATGATTTCACTTGCAGATATAGCGACAAAAACAGAAGAGTTTAGATTGGCCCCAATGCTAAAACATATTTCAGAGCCTCATCACGTTTAAGATAATTGTCGCGAATTTTCTTAAACTTCTCTGACTTCTTCAAATTATCAAGTGAGCGTCTGAGATCGTTGACAACACTGTCTGGTGTATTCAAGCTGGCCGCAATATAGAGATCAGTAGCGAGACCATCAATTCTAAGCAGCTTTGTAATTTTTCTTATGTCGTGACCTGCGCGCGCGACTTTCCACGGAAAACTATTTTCATCAAAAGGAATCAGATCGATATGATTTCCGAAAAGTTTGTGAATATTGAGTTCATCATTTCTTACCATTTCAAGATTTTTTCCTTCAACAAAACCGTGAGTGGTCAGGTATTGAGCTTTGATGTCGTTGAAGACGCCACCTGAAAGATATTTTTTAGCATCATCCATCGTTTTTAGCTGGATATCTTTGCGTTCAGCGAGTTTCCAGAAATAAACGTTGAAAGGAACCATTGTTCCAACCCATTTAAAAAGTTTTTCGCGTTCTGGTGTGCGAGCGATAGAGAAGATAATGGCGTTTGGATTTTTTTGAGCGATCTGATAAGCACGGGCCCAAGGATAGACTGAGATTGTTCCTTTGTGTCCCGAATTTTTGACAACTTCTTGAACCATTTCCACGGCCATACCCGTGACTTTTTCTCCGTTTTGAATTTGATAAGGAGGGAAGTCAGTTGTGACAATTTCGAGTTCGATCGAATAGGCCCTAAAGCTTAGAAGCATAAATAGCAATGAACAAATAAAATTTTTCACTTTAGCGCACCTGAAATGGTTTGTGAGTATAGTAGAATTCAGGGGAGCAATTTTGTCAATCATTAGAATTCACTCAATCGAGTTCTCTCTTTCCTAGGGCGCTTTTGCCTATAGCAGAACTCTATTTTCTGAGATGTTAAACTAAGTTCCGTGTATGTAACTTGAGGGTTTGATAATGATTTCAACTTCCCAGCAAACTTTGAATTTTAAAAACTCACCACTGGTGAGACAAGTTATCTTCATTGCATTCATGGCAACATGTGGAGTATTTGCAGTTTTTTCAGCGTTTCAGGCTTACAGCACATACAGTGAAGGACAAATTGAGATTGTTAAACAAGTAAACAATCTTGAAAGAACTGTTGAGAACCAATTGGAAAGTTCTCTTTGGGGAATGGATAAAGAATCTGTTTCACAAATTTTAAAAGTAGTGGTTAGCAATCCGAATATTTCTGCTGCAAGAATTGTGAGTTCTGATCTTCCTTTGACAGAAATAAAGGCAGGAAACACTGATAATTGGATAACGCTCGATTATCCACTTATTCATTTCAACCAAAGTAATAAGCAAAAAGATTTAGGAGTGTTAAAACTCACTTTGACTAAATCAAAATTTTTGCGTGATCTTGAAATCAATCTCATTTATTCTTTGATGCAAAACTTTGTTCGTTTCATCGTCATCAGTTTTTGTATCGTCTGGTTGATTAATAAAAAGATCATCGATCCTGTTAGAAAGATCCAATTGATGACAAAACAATTTAATGAAGATCATTTAAGTCCAATTCTTGGAACGAAAATGACGACTAATGTAGATTCAACAAAATCAGAATTGGACAGTCTCCATAATGATATTCACTTGCTCCAAGAGAACTTTAAAAAAGCTTTTGAGCTACAAAAGAAATCAGAAGAAGCGCGTTTTGAAGCGGAAATGCAGTTGGAGAAAGAGCGCCAGAAACTTATGCTGGCTCAGCGTCTCGAAACGATCGGTCAAATCACAGCACAGGTCGCACACGACTTCGCCAACTTGATTATGATCATCAACGGAAAAACAAAAGCTCTCGATAATCGTCTTACAGACGAAGCAGACTTAAGACATACTGAGGCCATCAGAAAAGCGACGACAAAGGCGAGTCGTCTGATCAAAAAAATTCTTTCGATGACGAGACTTCAAAAAGCGGAGCCGGTTTTATTTGATCCATTCCAAAGCATCATCGATATGCAGGACCTTCTGAAAATTTCTATTGGTGCAGAAATTTTATTAAATGTTGAAACGGATGGGGCTTCCGGCATGATTCATGTTGAGCCTTCTAGTTTTGAAAACGTGATTATCAATCTTTGTGTAAACGCCAGAGATGCAATGCCTGCTGGAGGAAAGATTGGAATTGAAGTTAAAAACGTCATAAAAAACTATCAGGATTTTGTCTCTATTTCAGTTCGCGATACGGGAACGGGAATTCCAGAAGAAATTCAAATGAAAATCTTCGACCCATTCTTCACAACAAAAGGTGTGGGAAAAGGAACTGGATTAGGTCTTTCACAAGTTCAGGACTTTGTAAAAAACGTTGGAGGCTCATTAGAGCTGAGTTCGTGTTCAGAAGGGACTTGTTTCACGCTTTATTTGCCAAATAAGTGTCAAGTGGCAGCAGCAGCTTAGAACGGAAGTTTAAGTCCGATCTGCAAATCAACTTCGCCATCGAGTTTTAATTCTGTAATCTTTGGAAAGCTTGAAATTGTCAATGCCGGATTCACTTTCACACTCTCGACATCTTTTACCAGATTGTAAATATCGCCGTTATTAATTGCGAAATCCAAACATTTTTGTTGGCAATTATTATTTGCTTTTAAATAGCTGAAGAGCTTGTCTCCGGCCGTCGTTGAAAGGCTGAGAGAGTTGATAAAAGAAAAATCGGCGATGTTTCCGGTCGAACTATTGAGCGCTTTATTGTAAGTCAGATAAATTCTCTGAATCTTAATCGATTTAATAAGGCTGAAATCCAGATTGAGATTACTGAGAGGAACTTCGACAGTTCCGATATCGACCGTTCGCGATCCAGTGAGTTTCAAAAAAAGTTTCGCAAGAATCGTTAAAAATGAATTACTAATTTGCTCAAAGCTGTTTGGAATATTGGCCGTTGCATAGACATCCATATTCTCAATGTTGTATTTTATATTAAGAAAAAATATGCTCGGATCTGCCTGACTTGCTTCCAGCTCGGCCTTGGCAGCAGCGGAGAGTTCGTTGTTTCCTGCGGCCATCAGCGCAGTATTCATCATGGACTCGCGTTGCAGTTCGGCCAATGTCATGACTGGCGCAATTGGAGTGATGGATTCAGTTTGTTTTAAACAAGAAGATGTTCCCAGACAAACCACAGATGTTATGATGAGTGTATTAAAAAATTTCATGGTAAAAAATCATAAAATAGCTGGTGAGGATATCAAGTAGGCAAATGATGAAAAATTTTTTTTACGAGACCAGAAATTTCATTACGACAACATGGAAAGATGAAAGAATTCCTAAAAGAGACAAAAATATTTTAATCATTCTTTTTGTTATTCTCGTTTTGCGAATTCTCATCATTCCACCCTGGATTCCGTACTTTGGCGTTCTGGATATTCTTTTTTTGTTGGCAATCATACTCGACTATATTTTCGACGTTCTCGACCAGAGTTTAATTTTGAGCCATTATCCCTGGGGGATGAAAAGTTTCGCACGTATAAGGCGAATGGCGAGCTTTCTATCGCTTTTTGCTCCGGGATTCATCAAAGACAATATCTGGCAATATACAAAAGACCCTTTTTAGAATTAGAGATTTCTGTTATGATTTCTAAAATTTTATCATTGGAGATTACGGGGAATTTATGGGTAGTTTAAAAGATGCAATGCTTAAGGTCGGTTTAAAAGAAACAGCAAAGCCTTCAGCGAACAATCAAAGAGAGAAAGTTGCAAAGAAACAATTGACTCAAGAAGTAGTTCACCAGGAACAAAGAAATTTTTGTGAGCACTGTGAATTGATTCAACCGGACGTTGAACTATATAAACACAGAAATCCAACAACAGATGCAGAGTGGATTTGTGTTCGTTGTGCTGATCAATTGCAGATTGCTGACACTTTCAGAAAGACTGCTCAGAGCGATACTTCAATCAGAAGAATGTTCCGCAGAGAGTACGGCGCGACGGCAAGCCTCACACCGGACAAGAGATCAGAAAAACCAAAAGGACCAGTTAACGGAAATCGTTAAGAGATAAAAGCTCTTCTTGCTCTAAAACAAGAAGAGCTGTTTTTTTATAGTTTTGCCTGTACTTCTTTCGCGTGCTCTAAATGTTCAGCTACTTTTGCTCTCGTTTTTTCCAACTGTTTTTTCAACTTTTCGTTCTTCGCTCCAGGAATAAGGACATTATCAAGATCATTTAAAACTTTTTGGTGAGCATTCACTTGCATCGCCATGTATGAACGATCGAAATCAGGACCGTTTAAGGCCTGAAGACTAGCGAGTGCCTTTTCATCATTCGCTCTTACTTCAGTGCTTGCCTGATTTTCAATCGGAGTCATATTGAGTTTGCGAGAGAGTTTCATGGCAGCTTTGTTATTTTTAGAATGATCTTTGGCCATGTGTTCAGCAAACTTTTTAACTTCTTTGTTTGTTGCTTTTTCTTCCGCAAGTTTTGCCATCGCAATTTCGCCATCATTTGTTGTCGTCACAATTTTGGCGATCTGTTCATCAGTTGGAAAATCAGCTGCAAAAAGAACTATTGTACCTATAGAAAAAACCAATATTCCCATGAGGATTGATATATTTTTTAATGTCATCATTCTCTCCTTGTTCAAGTTTATACCGGAGTAAGAGAATGCAATTTGAGTTCCAAATATTCTCTTGCCGAGGCCCTTGATAATTAGAAAAAAGATTGATGAAGTGAGAAGGTGAGAAACTATTATTTTATTTTCCTCATTTTTATTGTCACTAATTGCTCCCGAATCGAGTTCGCTACAGATTGGGCCGATACATATCTCACTACTCAAATTGATCACTATTTCGATATCAATAGCCTGCAGGCGCGTTTTGTAAAAACAGGACTCAAAGAAGGAATCCAGCAAGTTCGAGTAAAAATTTTTCCAAAAATAGCGGAAGAATTTAAAAAAATTTTGAGCGAAGTGGACAAAATGGTTCCCTTTACCGGGGAAATTGTGGCCCAGCATGAACTCAATCTCAAAAATATTTTCTATGAGACACTTAGCATTTTTGAACCTTCATCGGTCGAATTTTCCACTCAATTGAATATCGATCAATTGGAAAATTTTAAAAAGGAATTTCAAAAAAAGAACAAAGATCTTTTAGAAGACCTCGGGAATCCCTCAGAAATGAAGGATAAACAATTTAACAAAATTAGAAAGCAACTTGAAGCATGGATAGGAAATCTCAACAGTGCCCAAAAAAAAGAACTGGAAAAGCATTGTGCTCTCAATCCGACACCGTTGCGTGAAATGGTGAGAAATCGAGAATTGCTCGCTCAACAATTTGGTGAAAGTTTTCCTGTGATGGAAAAGAGAAAAAAATTTGTCAGCGATATTTTGCTTTCTTATGAAAAAATGCGTGACCCTGAATATTCAAAAATTGTTCAAGAAGATCAAAAGAGTCTTTTTGCGACTATCGCCGATATTCTTAATCATATGACAAATGATCAGCGCAAACATCTGAGCGAAACTCTAAAAGATCGTATTCAACAATTGAAAAATGCTTCTGAGAAAAAATAGTCGTGTAAATAAAATGTCCGGGTTACCCCGGACATTTTACCTCAAGAGAGTGGAGATCAGTGAAGAATGGAACGCGATTCTACACGATCTGAACCATGTGTTTTAACAATTTTATTATAAATTCCTAAGAGTAATATTGTAGGGGCCCATTGGCCTACAAAGTTGGCCCACGTGCTATTTCTCTTTTGTGAGACAGCAAGTCCGAAAGAGAGAGCAATGGCCCCTCCAGCTAGAGCAAGAAACACAGAAGAAGGGATTTGAGACGTTCTTTGCTCGATGGCCTTAGTAAGGGAGCCTTCCTTTAATGATTTGTTTCTTCCGCTTTCTGTGAGTATTGATCCTGATACCATGTGGCCTCCTTGGTTGTGAAAAATTCCTAAGGAGATTAAATGCAATTGAGAGACCTAGAGCGGATTGCTTGGTTATGAACTTGCGCTTGAGTAAAATTTTAAAGCGTAATTCCAAAAGCGATGAGTTCCATAGATTAAAAGTGGAACAAGGACAAACGGCCATAATAAATAATAAAGATCCGGTGGATTGAGAAGTGCGCGAGCGGGAATACTTATGATGACTCCCACTGGTAAAACAGTAAGCAATATATATTTTAAATATGGGTTATACATTGAGTCCGGGCGCATTCCGAGACGGTAAACTTGCCACCATAAAAATTGCAAATTTTCCGAACGAGTAAAAATGACTGCAGTTGCAGAAAACATGAATCGCATTGAATAAACGACAACGAGACTGCATGGAACAAGGACTATCAGCCACAAGAGGCGAAGGTAATTAAAATCGGGAAGACCTGAAAGAGCATAGAGTAGCCATGCAGATCCAAGAATGAGATTTCCAAAGATGGCCGTGTTTGCTTTTTGAAGCGTAAGCATGAATTGCGAGTTCACTGGTTTTGCAAGCAGAAGATCCAAATCTCCCTTTCGTACTTTCTCTGTGATATTTTCCAGATTCTCGTGAATGATGATCATATAAAAAGCATCGATCACAAAAAGTAGACCGAGAAAAACGCGCATTTGATATTTGTCCCAATCACCGATCTTATGCGTGTGTTGAAAGAGCACTTCAAAAGTCAGGACTTGAGCGATATACCAGAAAACATCCGTGAGAATACGAGTAAAAAAGTTTGCTCTGTATTCGAGATCGGCAATAAGACTTGCCTTAAACATTGCCAGATAAAGACTGAAATATTTTTTCAATGTGTGAATCATGCGCCAGTCCCTACATAACTTTCAATTCCACGTTTCCACAGGTAAGCTCCCAATAAATTGAGAACGACAAGTCCGATTGTGGTTGAAATAAATCCATTCATCACAACATCGACTCCAACTCTTCCCGTAATATAGGCAACAGGAATAAATGTTCCACTCGCAAAGGGAATGGCCAGGAAAATTTCTTTCCATGGATGAGGAAGAAGATCTAAAGGAAACAATTCTCCCATCAAAATCCACATGAATAAATTTTTTGCAACTGTAATTGAAGAAATCTTTGTGAAGTGAAAGGCCATCGTTGAAATAATAAAACTGATCGTGTGAACGAGAATGAGATAATAAAAGCAAAGAAGAGTTGCAAGCGGCAAGCGAATCATAATCGCCGGCAGATTAAACAGATAAGAAGCAATAATGGGAATCAGGAGCGAAATAACTGTCGTAACAAATTTATATCCCATAAGCTGAGAGAGATAATATTCGTAAAAACTCATCGGGCGAACGATTATACTGTTGATCGTTCCAGAACTAACTTCTTCAACCATTCTGAATTCGTACATCCAGCTTGTAGAAATGCGAGCGAAAAAGGCAGACCAAAGGGCATAACTTAAATAACTGTCTCTGGAAAAACCGGCGATTGTCTCCGTTCCCGCTCCTTTGAAGACGGCAATCCACAGGAGAATTTCAATTCCTGTTGTGAGGATTGGCTGTACAAGCGCATCGACAAAATAATTCAGACGATATTCTAAATTACTGACGATCGCGAGATTAGCGAATGCGAGATTCCGTTTCAAGAAAACGGCGAATGACTTCTTCAAAATCGACCTTTTCGTCCTGGGCAAGTTCACTGTTAGTATTATGAGTAAATTCTTCGACTGTTCCCTGATACACGATTTTTCCTTTCGAGATCAAAAGTAAACTATCGGCGAGAGTGGCAATATCATCCATGTAGTGACTTGTTAAAATCACTGTGGGCTCTTTTTCTTTTACGTAAGCTGCAAGAAAGTTTCTGATGTTTTCCTGAGCAACGATATCGAGTCCGATTGTCGGTTCATCAAGAAAAAGAATTTTTGGTTCATGTAAAAGTGCGCCGATGATTTCCATCTTCATGCGCTCTCCAAGAGAAAGTCTTCGGAGTTGAGTCGTGAGAACATGTTTGCAATCGAGCATCGTTGCAAGTTCATCTACACGTTGTCTGGTTTTTTCCATATCGAGATCGTAGATGCGGGCGAGAAGTGCGTATGAATCAACGGGGGCGATATCCCACCACAATTGATTTTTTTGTCCCAGAAGAATACTCATCTGCTTTAAAAATTCGTTTTTTCTTTCCCATGGTTTAAAACCTAAAACACGCGCTTCTCCTGAAGTTGGAGTGACGAGGCCTGAAAGAATTTTGAGGAGAGTCGTTTTTCCGGCACCGTTAGCGCCAACGAGACCGATAATTTTTCCTGACTCGATACTGAGAGTTGTTTTATCAAGAGCGATTTTTGAATCGTATTTTCTCTCCCAAATCCCTTTGATGGAATTCATGAGACCTTCAGGCTTTTGATAGGTTTTATATTCGCGGGTCAGATCTTTTGTTTCGATTACAATACTCATAATGATTATTAGAGTACTCTTTCCCGAGTGAAATTGCCTAGTGTTTTATGAAAGAATTTGAATGAGCATCCAGAGATTTGCAGCAGTGATGACAAAACAAATTGCCCAGCCTATGAATTGAATAAATTTTGTATTAGTCCATTCCTTCATAATGTTTTTGTTACTATTGAAATAAATCAGAGGAATAATCGCAAAAGGAAGTTGCAAACTGAGAATGACCTGACTGTAGATTAAAAGTTTTCCAACGGAATGATCACCTAAAATGTAGACTCCGATGAAAGCGGGAAGAAGGGCGAGTATTCTCGTGATCAAACGTCTTTGCCAACAAGGAATTTTTAAATCGAGAAAACCTTCGAGAACAACTTGTCCGGCAATTGTTCCAGTAATTGTTGAACTCTGTCCTGCTGCAAAGAGAGCGAGAGCAAAGAGCGTTCCTGCTAAACTTGCACCTAAGAGAGGATAAAGTAACTTATGGGCATCCTGAATCTCAACGACATTGTGATAACCTTGTTTGAAAAAAACAGCGGCAGACAAAATGAGAATGGCCGCGTTGATAAAAAAGGCGAGTGAAAGAGAAACTGTGTTGTCCACCAAACTCATTTTATAAAGTTCTTTTTTAGCGACATAATTATTTTCAGTTGAACGAGACTGAACAAGTGAAGAATGCAGATAGAGATTGTGAGGCATAACTGTCGCCCCTAAAATTCCAATGGCTATGACCCAGGCATCTTTGTTTGTGAGAATGTCTTTTGTTGGAACGAAACCTGTCACAACTTCGCCCCATAAAGGTTTACTCAGATAAATCTCAATAAAATAACAAAGACCGATCGTCGCAACGAGACCGAGAACAATGGCCTCAAGTCTACGCACGCCTTTACCTTGCAATCCTAAAACGAAAACGGTATCGAGTGCTGTCCACAAAATAGCGTGAGTGAGTTGAATTCGAAACATCAATTGCAGAGCAATCGCCGTTCCCAAAACTTCGGCGACATCGCAGGCGATGATGGCCACTTCCGCTAACAACCAAAAAATATAATTTACGGAACGCGGAAGATTCTCGCGACATATAACCGCCAAATCTTTTCCAGTACCCAAACCTAATTTTATACATTGAGACTGAAGAAAAATTGCGAAGAGGTTGGAAATGAGAATGATGAAAAGAAGTTGATAACCAAATTGCGAACCCGCTTGAATATCAGTGGCCCAATTTCCCGGATCCATATAACCGACGGCAACAAGCAGTCCCATTCCTGCAGTCGCAAGATATCTTTTCCATACAGACTCGCGAGGATCAAAATAGACAGTGCCTTGAACTTCTGAAGGACAAAAAGGAGCTGTTGCAATTTTAGGCAATTTGAAAATTTTCATATTGTTTAATTATAAGGTATACTGGGAGAGAAGTGAACAGGACGAATACACATGGCAAAAAAAAATATCGCTGTTGATGAAGATTTGTATGAGATCTCGGTGATCTTTCATCAAAAAAAATTAGACGAAATTCCAGAGCTGTTACAGATTGTAGACAACAAAAATGTAAAAGAAATTGAAAAAAAAGTTCACAAGATAAAAGGTGTTGCTCCTTCATACGGTTTAGATCTTCTTGCGACATTGGCCAAGAAAATGGAAGCTTGTGCTCACGAAGAAAAGTGGGATGAAGCGAGAAAATGTGTTTTAGAAATGGATGACTATTTAAAAAGCACAGAAATCGTTAAAGTCTAATTTTCATTGGGGCCAACAAGACGAATTGTATACTGGCCTGTTTTTTCATCACGGTTCATGATTAATAAGTGATGTGATTGTGCATCCTCAACTAATTCTCTAAAAGAACTGTATCCATAAGCGGATTCAGTAAATCCCGGTCTTCTTCTTTTCATTGTTTGTTTGACCATTGAGCCCCACATTTTTTCTTCTTCACCACGTTCTTCACCTAAGGCCTCTAATGTTTCAACGATAAAATCTAAAGCCTCCTGGCGTTTGTTGTGGGCCTTTGAGCTTGCCGCCTTTTTACTCAATCTCTGACGAGTTACCTTCTTTTGTTCGCGAACGAGATCGTCATAGAAAATAAATTCATCGCAGTTTGCGCTCAAGAGATTGGATGTGGAGTCTTTCACTCCAATGCCAATCACGGTTTTATTATTCTCACGAAGTTTAGAAACGAGTGGAGAAAAATCCGAATCACCACTGATGATGACAAACGTATCAACATGCAATTTTGTGTAACAGAGGTCGAGAGCATCGACGACCATGCGAATGTCTGCTGAATTTTTTCCAGATTGTCTCAAATGGGGAATCTCAATGAGTTCGAAAGCTGCTTCGTGCATTTGCGCTTTAAATTCTTTGTAACGTTCCCAATCGCAATAAGCTTTTTTCACAACGATACTTCCTTTTAAAAGAAGTCTTTCCAGTACTCTGTTGATGTCGAAGCTTGAGTAATTGGCCTCGCGAACTCCGAGAGCAATATTTTCGAAATCACAAAAGAGGGCGATGTTTGTATTGTCATTTATTGTTGTCATTGTTTACCTTTTTTTTCGTAAGTAACTTTCCAGATAATATTTCCTCCGTCATCGGCAACGAGAAGTGAACCGTCACTTAACGTTGTGACTCCGACCGGACGTCCGTAGACTTCGCTTTTTTCTCTGTTGGCGATAAAACCTGTGAGAAAATCTTCAGGAGGGCCGACAGGTCTTCCTTTTTTAAAAGGAACGAAGGCCACACGATAACCGACGAGACGAGAGCTGTTCCATGAGCCGTGTTGACCGATGAAAGCTCCGTTGTGATATTTTTCAGGAAAAGCTTTTTGATGATAAAAACTAAGACCTAGAGAAGCAGTATGTGCACCCAATGAGAGATCGGGAACCAGCGCTTTTTTGACGAGGTCAGGGCGTTGCTCTTTCACTCTTGGATCGACATGATTTCCAAAATAAGAATAAGGCCAGCCATAGAAGCCATCTTCTTTTACGGAAGTCATGTAGTCGGGAACGAGTTCATCACCCAAGAGATCGCGTTCATTCACGGCCGTCCAAAGTGTATTCGTTTCCGGATCCCAATCCATTCCAACCGGATTGCGAAGCCCACTGGCAAAAACTTTTTCATTTTTTCCGTCGGGATCAATTTCTAAAATATCAGCGCGACGTTTTTCTTTATCCATTCCGTTTTCAGCAATATTGCTGGAAGAGCCGATCGCGATATAAATTTTGTCACCGCTTTTGTTGCTGATAATATTTCTCGTCCAATGATAACCAGGATAGGGAAGATCCAGAATTTTTTCTCCCTTTCCAGTGATTGTTTTTTGTCCTGCTTGATAAGGATATCTCCACAGTGCATCTTCATCAGCGACATAAAACCAATTTTTCAAAACGAGCATTCCAAATGGCTTGCGAAGATTGTTTATAAAAACTTCTCTTACCTCGGGAACGCCGTCGCTATTTGCATCGCGAAGAAGTGTGATTCTTCCTGCTTCTGATTCCGCAATGAGAATGTCTTTATTGGGAGTTTCATAAACCCAGCGACAATTGTGAAATTGATCGGCAAACTTTGTGACGATAAAACCCGAAGGGGCCTTTGGTTTTAATGAATTTTTCCAACCTATAACGGTGCTGTTGTTGACAACACTATGTTTGGGATCAGGAGGCGGAAGTTTTGCCGTTTCAGAAAAAAGAGCATGAGAAAAAATAAGCAAAATAGATGAACAAAAAGTGAGTAGTGAATTCATTTCAGCTCCTCTTTATATGTCTTAATATATCACTCAATGCCTTTGAGTGTAGATGCTCTCAGTGATCTGAATTTTAAGAGGAACTTTCTCCATCAAATATTCTTCTTCCTCTGGTGTATTCGTTCTTCCGAGAATTTTATTTCTTTCCGGGAATCTTCCGAAGCGCTCGATGATGGCCTTGTGATCTCTTTCGTATTTTAAATTATTTTCCAATCCTGGTTCAGAAAATAATTTCATTGCTTCTTCATGAATGACTTTGGATTCACTGTGCATGAAAGGCATGTAGAGAAATTGCTTTTCTTCTGGAGTTAAAATTTGATGATAATTTCCGCGAATGGCCTCTTGAGCGAGAACAAGGGCCATTCCGTCATTGGTGTAGGCCTTGGGGTCATCACGATAAATGTTGCGTGAAAATTGATCGATTAAAATGATTTCAGCGAGACGTCCGGCAGGTTCTTTTCTCCAATGAGCAAGTTCACCTGCGACCGCTTGAGAATGGATGACGATAAATTTCTCCACCATTTTTAGATCGAGAGAGTCGCTGGTCTCAAACCACTCTTTTGGAGAGAGTTGATTAAACCAGAAATCGAGTACGTCAGTATATTGCATAGTTTTTCCTCAAGGAATAACTGGAGAATAATTGACGGCGTGAGAGCAAGTGCTTGAACAGTAAACTTCATTTCCGACGTGAACTCCACGACCGGTGATGACCGAATTACAGTTTGTACAACGGGGGGCCACAAAGTTAATAGCACATTCAAAGCTATCAAATGTGTATTCTGTCCCATTGATTAAAAGAATATAATCTTTTTCTATGTCGAGGCCGCAATTTACGCATCTTGAATCATGTCCCATATTTTCTCCGATGGTTTTTAATCGAGACAGAAGCACGGAGTATGCCAATAAAAAATAAAACGATTTAGAATATTTAATTCAGATGTTTTCCTTCCTTGCCCCTAAATGGGGAAGGAGTGTGGAAAAAATCTACACATAAGATGAGGCAAAGGCGGTATCTGTATTGCAATTTAGATATGTGTTCCTTTGGCCAATAAAGGTGAAAAAAAGGAGTGTATTTATGCTAAAAATTATTTTTGCATTAACTATGATATCAGGAGCAGCAAGTTTATTTGCTGACGAAATGGATTATAACAATACCGTAACCGGAACATATTCTGAATCGAGAGAAGAAAGACCATTGGCCCGCAATCACGTGCGTGCAGGTTTATTGACAGGGGTAAACTCACCTAACGATGCAAATGCAACGATTGCATACGGGGTAACAGCGACAATGCAACCTTATGAACATTTAGCTGTCGGATTAGATGCAGATACATCGCGTATGGATGATGGATCAAATGCACAAAGATCAACTGCTCTTGTGAATGCGCTCTACGTTCTCGGTGGTGATATACCAGTTCTACGTACAGTTTATGCTGGTGTGGGAGCGGGATTTGTCGTGCTTCCAAGTAAATTCAGATTGGGATATGCACCAACTGTTGGTTTTGATGTTCCATTCGACAACACAAAAAATCACGATTTCCTTTCTCTTGGATTAACAGCAAAATATCTGGTTAACCCAGATATCCCAAATGCATTAGGTGTTGCTGCTTCATTGAAATATTGGTTCTAAAAAAAAGTGGAAGTGTCATTTTCTCAAATGGCACTTCTTTTAAATTTAAAAATCCACAATAAGAAAAAGAGACTTGGAAGAATAAGAACAAGTCCAACGGCCAAAGCAATAATCAATTGAATAATTGTCGCTTCAGGAGCTGCTGTATTTGCCATTGTCAGAGCCCCTGTCGTTGTCATGATAATTGTTGGAGCTTCAACAAAAAATAATCCCAAAAGAATAAAAACGACCTGTCCTACGACTAAAGCTCTGCGGGTGAGGTAAGGCAGCTTTTTAGTGAAGAGTTCCTGGATTCCCCAACAGAGAGTCGCCAGTACCATCATGATGATGGAATTAGTATTGTGAAAAAATCTTTCCATAAGAGGAAAACCGTCTAGTTTAGCAGAGAGAAAAACTAAACCACCGCTTGCAATGACGGCAATGTTTGCTTTCCACGCGCGATTGCGAAAATAGCTTCTCATTAAACTGTGATTTGTTTCTCCAATGAGAAATGAAGCCGCGAGATACATAAAAACAGAAGCGACAAAAAGACCGACAGAAAAACAAAAGAAATTTAACCATGGATAAAAATAAAGCGAATAGATTTGATCAGCTTCAGGATTAATTCTTCCAAGCATAATGGCCCCGGTGATAATTCCCAACCAGACACTCGTCCATAAACTGCTTAATGAAAAAATGGTCGTGTACATTTTTTCAGGTCTTCCTTCGAAAAGATCGTAATGGCGGAAGGTAAAGGAAATTCCTCTGAGAACAATTCCAACAAGAACAGCGATAAGAGGAATATAGAGAAAAGTAGAGAGCACTACATACAATTTAGGAAAGCCGCTAAAGAGAATAACAATGATGAGAATAAGCCAGATGTGATTGGCCTCCCACACGGGACCGATTGCGCGATTTATTGTGTGTTCAATCTCGTCGTCGATATTGCGAATGTGATTTTTGCGAAAGAGTTCCAGAATTCCTGCGCCGTAATCCGCGCCTCCAAAAATAATATAGAGAATAAGAGCAACAAAAGTGATGAGCTCGACGGCATTAATCAACATTCATTTCTCCTTGATAACTTTTAATCAATCGATACATGAGATAGAGACAAGAAGCGCCGACGATGAGGTAGAGAAGAAGAAAAAGTGTGAAGTGCAATCCCATTCCGGGAACAACACTCAGACCATCTTTTGTTCTTAGAATGCCGTAGATGATCCAGGGCTGGCGTCCAACTTCAGTGACTGTCCATCCCGCTTCAAGAGCGATGAAACCAACTGGAATCAAAAAAACCAATGAACGCAAAAGCCAGTGAGAGTAGACCTGATTTTTTTGAACATAGGTTTTGAAGAGAAAAAAGATTCCGGTAAGCGCGAGAATAAAACCGCAGAGAACCATAATTTGAAAAGAAATGTGAACAATGGCCACAGGAGCCCAATCACTTCGCGGAAATTGATCGAGACCTGTGACCTCAGTTTGAAAATCATTATGAGCAAGAAAACTGAGAACGCCAGGAATAGTGATTGCGCCAATCAGTTTATTTTTTTCTTCGAGAGGAAAACCGCCGATATTAAGTCCAGCGTGAGCTTCAGTTTTAAAATGCGCTTCCATCGCTGCAAATTTCGCCGGCTGATTTTTCGCTACCATTTGAGCAGAATGATGTCCGCTCAGCGGTTGAAGAATGGCGGCGATCGCACCAAATGTGAGAGCTATTTTTAGAGCGAACGCATTTAATTTCCTTTTTTTATTTTTTAAGAGAAGGGCCGCATGAATTCCCGCGACCGCAAATCCGACAGCAGTGAAAGCGGCGAGACTCATGTGCAGTGCTTGTTGAAACCAGTGTTTGTTAAACATGGCAAGAATGGGATTGATATTTGTGGCCATACCATTGGCCCAATCAAAACCGGAAGGTGTATTCATCCACGCATTGGCACTCACGATGAAAATTCCGGAAATAAGTCCTGCAAGTCCAACAATCAATCCGGATAACCAGTGAATCCATACGGGAATGCGGTCCCATCCATAGAAAAAAATTCCGATAGCGATTGCTTCTAAAAAAAAGGCGGTTCCTTCCCATGAGAAAGGCATACCAATAATCGGTCCTGCGTGTTTCATAAAATTCGGCCAGAGAAGTCCGAGTTCAAAAGAGAGAACTGTTCCTGTCACTGCACCGGTGGCGAACAAAACAGCAACACCCTTCGACCACATCTTGGTGAGAGCGAGATAAGTTTTGTGATTGGTTTTGAGATAGAGAAAGTGACTTGCGGCCATGAAAAACGGCATGACCATTCCCACGCTGGCAAAAATAATGTGAAAGGCGAGGGAAAACGCCATGGTTGAACGGGCCGCAAGTAAATCATTTGTTAGAAAGCTCATGCTTACATCGTTCGCTCGAAATTATTTTTTGATACCTTCTACGAGCACGGTGATCATAACATCATCTCCAACGGCCGGGCCAATTAAAACTTTCTCGTCGTAATTAATATGGAAATCTTTGCGATCGATTTTTCCCGTCATTCTGAGGGCCACGCGTTCATTGCCCCATGGGTCTTTTAATTCTCCTGTGTATTTTCCCTGGAATGTTACTTCTTTTGTCACATCTTTGATCGTGAGATCTGCAACTAATGTAAAAGCTTCGGGAGTTCCCATAAATTTTTTCGATTTAAGAGTCATCGTTGGATACTTTTCAGCTTCAAAAAAGTTTTTAGAGCGCAGATCATCGTCGCGTTTTTTTACACCGGTATCAATTGATTCAATAGCAACGGTTGCTTCAGCTGTTGATTTGGTAAATTTATCAGCGAGGGTGAACGTTCCTTTGACATCGTTAAAACGTCCTTCAACTTCTGAAATCACCAGGTGTTTAATCGTGAAGCTTACACGCGTGTGATCGGGATCAACTTTGTAATCACCCGGCATGTATTTCACGGCACTGAATGCTTGTAATGAAAAAAGTAATGTTCCAATGAGAAATGAATAAAAAATTTTGTTCATGTAGCCTCCTTGCGTTTGTTCATAATGATTTGTTTATAAGCGAGTAAAAAACTAAAAACTAAAAAAGGAATTCCGGGAATGAGAGGAAGAACCATACCGATAAGACCCAGGATGAAAAAAAACATTGAGCCTACGATTCGCAAGAGATTGTAGAAACGATTCTCTTTGCTGTTATCTTCCTGGTAAATGAAGCCGATAGAGAAGTTCGCAACGATAGAAAGAATGATATAGTAAAAAAACCGTTGCATGCGAACTTTTAACGGAGATTGAGCGAACTCGTGCGGATCCAATTTCACGCAACCGGTTTTGATAAGGTGATTCACTTGATGTTTTAGATTGTGAGTGAACTCTTCTGAATAGATGTTCACATTCATTTCCAAATTCTGCTGATAGCTCGTGTAATTCAAGTTAAAAGAACCTATTGTTGACCAATGATTATCGATCGTCGCCAGCTTTCCATGAAGAATAGATTTTTTCCATTGATAAATTTCCACGCCATTTTTAAGGAAATAGGCATAGAGATATTCAGAAGCAAGAACATAGCTCGGCCAATCAGAATATTTAGGAAGAATTAGACGTACGCGCACTCCACGTCGTCTAGCGGCCACGAGTTGTCTCATAAAATTCTTTCGTGGAAAAAAATAAGAATTGATAATTGTGATTTCGTGTTTCGCTCGTTTTGCAAGATGAGTATATTGTTTTGTAATTTGCCAGCGCCGATAAACCCAGTCGTTGACGAGGAGTTTGACATCTATTTCTCCTGCATGTTGATGATGACCGCTAATGTGAGGGAAATGAATTTTTTCTCTCGAAGCAATTTTGTAAATCATCTGACAATATTGAGTGAGTCGCGGAATAACCGGTCCTCGCAAACAAACGGCGAAGTCAAGCTGTGGGCATTCGGGATTACTATGGCAATTATATGTGACGTTGATTCCTCCGACGATTGCCGCTTCTTGATCGATTAATAAAATTTTGTGATGAAGTCTTCGTCCCCAACTGTAGAGCCATTTCATTTGAAAACTGTTGAAGCGTTGAAAGTGTACACCGGCCTCTTTTAATTTTGTCTCTGCTTCCAGAGAAAAAAGTCGAGAGCCTACACTATCGAGTAACACAAAGACGTGAACTTTTCTTTGAGCAGCCTTGATTAATTCCTCGTGTACTCGCGCGCCGAATTCATCCATCCAGAAGATATAAGTCTGAAGATGAATAATTTTTTGAGCTTTGCGGATGAGATCGATATAGTGTTCGTAGTACTCGGGGCCATCGAGCATAAAGTGCACATGATTTTTTCTGGAGAGATGAAAAAAATTATGCTCCATTGAGTTTCACCTCACAATAGAGCGGCAAATGATCAGAGAGATGATCAAAAACGGTGCTCGTTTTTTTTGGTCCTAGAATTTCGACCTTGAAGACTTTTGCATTTTTTATATAGATGCGATCGAGAGAGAGAAGTGGAAAGGCCGAAGGAAAAGTTTTAGCAAAATTACCGAAAAGTGTTTTATGAACTTCATGCATTTGCATTTCATTCTCAAAAACGTCGGCACATTTTTTATTCCAGTCATTGAAATCACCGGCAATAATGACGGGAACATTTTCTAATTCAGATTTGCCTTCATAATGAAGAATATGTTCTTTAATTTTTTGGTATTGAAGAAGGCGACCACCGTGCAACAGATTGAGATGCGAACAGGCGGCATAAAAATGTGAGGGATGACTAGGCCCTTCGGGTAACTCAATTTTGCAAATGAGTAATCCTCGACGTTCCCATTTGTTTGTTGAGATATCGATATTTTCGAAGGATTGAATAGGAAATTTACTAAGGATCAAATTACCGTGATGTCCATGGTCGTAGACGGCATTATGCCCGTAAGAAAAGTGGGGCCAAATTTCGTCCGCCAGGAATTCAAATTGCGCATCAACGAGACCTTGATCTTTAAATTTCTCATTTTTTCCAACAACTTCTTGCAAGAAGACTATGTCAGCATGGGATGATTTGATGAAATCTTTCATTTCTCGCAAAAAGTAATTTTTGTTTTTCCAATCAAATCCTTTATGAATGTTATAGGAAAGAATTTTTAATTTCATCCCAAAACGTTGACCTCCATAAGGTGTACGGAACAATTCATTACAAGATTGCAAGCACTATACCAGAAGAAGGCGGGGAAAATTGCCCCTGTCAGAGTTTGCGTTTTGGTGATAAACTTTTTTAAGTTGAATCTTCATAAAACGGAATTTTTTTAAATTGAAGTTAACAATCCCTTTACAAGTTATTTGCGTGAGCCTTTGTTGTATCAAAGCACAGGCCGCTTATTACGATACACTCCCAAAAGGAGTGAGAAATTTTACATTCCGTTTAGTACAAACAGGCGACATCACTGGAAGTTATGGAAGCTCGGGCGATTTAAAAGGGTACAACATCAACGCCAATATCAATGCAGATACGATTAAAGGTGTGAACTCCGCAGTCGATACTTACTTAAACAGCTTGAGCGCTGAAGACTACGCCAATTTTAGTTTTGGTACGTTTGAAGGAAGTGCAAAATCAAAAGTGACTGTGCAAGCTTTCGGCGCCGCTTACGGAATCACTGATAAACTCACAGCGTATGCTTTTGTTCCTTTCTACAATGCGACTGTCGATCTTCAAATTCAACGTACGCAAAAAGGAAGAAACAATGTCGGGACCGCGATTCAATTAGAAAATCTTCCTGATGTTGACGTTCGCCTCATTCAATCTCTCTTCGTCAATTATTATCAGTATCAGCCGCTCGGAAAATGGAAGGCCACAGGTTTTGGTGACACAGAAGCAGGTTTTCTTTATCAGTTAAAGAAATGGAAAAATGCCGGTGCACTTATTAGTTTTGGTTTTGTCGCTCCAACAGGTAAAGGAGACAATCCGGATATTTTACAGGACATTTCCTTCGGCGATGATCAGTGGGACGCTTTCTATGAATTCGGTGGCGGTTATACTTTCAATGATCACTGGAGTATCGATCACTGGTATCGTTTTACTTATCAGTTTCCTTATCACGCAACTATTCGTTTGCCGGACTCTGCGACTTTTCCCGTGACAAAAAATAAAGGAGAAGCCGATATAAAACTCGGAAATAAAGCGGCGACAAATCTTCAATTGAATTACGCCTTCAATGATTCGTGGTCATCTTCTTTGCTTTATACATTGGAGTATACGGAAAAGAGCGATTACAAAAGTGCTGATCCTACAGCAGATCAGGTGCTGGAGAACGATACAGAAAAAGTTTCACACACTGGACGATTCGGAATTTCGTATTCGACTCTCAGTCTTTTTCGTCAGAAAAGATTTTTTATGCCGATCAGTTTTAATTTAGCCTTTCAATCAATCTTCGCCGGAAAAAACGTTCCTAAATATGATCGCGGCGATTTTGAAATTCGATTCTTCTTCTAGTTTTTTAACTAAAAAGGCAATTTCAAACCAATCTGCAATTCCACTTGCCCATCGAGTTTAAGATCAGGAACATCGGGAAGAGCTCCAATCGTTAGCGATGGTTTAAGTTTGATATTGGTATTTGGTTTTAAAAGATCAATAAGATTGTCTTCCAGAATATCGAACTGCAGACATTTATACATGCAGAAGTTCCGTGACTTTCTGTAACTTAAAAAGAGAGTACTCACATCACCTAAATTGGGAACAGTCACCTGGCGAGAAAGCTCAAGCGTATCGACAAAAGAAAAGTTTGCAAGATAGTCAGAGGCGATATCGACATCTTTATTATAGGTAAGAAAAATTCTTTTGATTTTAATTGATTTAACGATTGAGCGATCGAGATCGAGTGAAGGCGGAATAGTGAGCGCAATATCGTTGATATCGATTTGTCTTGGCCCCATTACAGCGAGAACAAACTTCGCCAATGTTTTAAGAAAAGAATTTCCGATTTGTTCAAACGCGTTTGGCATATTCGCGGCCGCAAAGACATCGATGTCTTCCATATTATATTTTATGTTCAGATAAAAAATGCTCGGATCACTCGCGGACATTGCAAGCGTTGCTTGAGCATCACTCGAAAGTTCTGAAGTGCCCGCCTTGTTTGCTGTATTCATTAAAGCTTCTTGTTGAAGCTCGGCCAATGTTTTTGGTTCGGCAATGGGATCGATCGATTCCTTTTGTTTAAGACAGGATGTGAGGAGTGCCGCGGCACAAATCAAGACGAGCGTTTTAATGAACATGTAATCTCCCCATAGATCACGAGATGTTTGGAGTGTAACTGGAAAATTTACACCAACCTAGCTTTGGAGAAATTAAATACTTAAGCAAATTTTTTTGTCATAAATCTGTCAAGTTTGTAAGGCACTTTTAACAAAAAAATTACTTAACATTGTTAAGGATTGTTCTTATGATGTTTTAAAATTTGTTATTTTTACAAGAAGAGCACACAAGATGAATTTAATTGACCTCTCGATTCGCCGTCCGGTTTTTGCGTGGGTATTAATGTTTGCCCTCATCGTTTTCGGTGCGATCACTATGAACCGCATGGGAATTTCTCAATTGCCCGATGTCGATTTTCCCATCATCAACGTTTCTGTAACTTATGATGGTGCAGCTCCTGAAGTTGTTGAAGCAGAATTAATTGAGCCAATCGAAGAACGTTTGCTTGCGATTGAAGGGATTGCAGATATGCGCTCTCAAGCGAGACAAGGTTCAGGTCAGGTTACTCTTGAATTCGATATGAGCCGTAACGTAGACGTTGCTCTTCAAGAAGTTCAAACAGCACTTTCTCAATTGCGTCTTCCCCAAGATATTGATCCACCTATTGTTAAAAAATCAAACCCGGAAGAAGATCCGATTTTGATCGTCTCTATTTCTGGACAAGCAGATTTGAAAGATATGCTTGCATGGTCTGATAGATACTTACTCGATCAACTTCGTTTCTTACCAGGAGTTGGGGAAGTGACTGTTGGTGGTTTCTCAGATCGAAACTTGCGTATCTGGGTCGATAATAAAAAACTCAACCAATATGAACTCACAATTACTGATGTTATTAATGCACTAAAAGCACAACACGTAGAGAGTGCTGCCGGACAATTCACTGAAGGAGCGCGCGAACTTCGTGTACGCTGGTTAGGAGAAGCGGCAACAATTGATGAAGTAAAAAATATTCGTATTCTTAAGCGCGGAAGTGAGCGCGTATTCGGGCGCAAACTTTATATTAAAGATGTTGCTGATGTAGCAGATGGTCTTTCTGATATTCGAAGAATTGCCCGCGTAGATGGAAAAGAAGCGATTGGTGTTCAAATCAGAAAGCAACGTGGAACGAATGAAGTAGAAGTTGCAAAGAGTGTCCGCAAAAAACTGGAAGAGATCAAAGGAAACTTTCCGAAAGGATATAATTATCAGGTTATCGTCGACTACACGAAATCAACTCAGGCCACTGTTGATTTGACGATTGAAAAACTTTGGGTTGCAGCGATCATCACGATTATTATCTGCTTCTTGTTCCTGGGAAGTTTACAAGCGGCCTTGAACATTCTTTTCTCAATTCCGACTTCTATCGTTGGAACGTTCACAATTATTTATTTCACAGGCTTCACATTGAACCTGTTTACTCTTCTAGCTCTCACGCTTTCGATTTCAATCGTTGTCGATGATGCGATCATGCTTCTCGAAAACATTGTTCGTCACTATCGCATGGGGAAAGATTCAGTTACTGCTGCTTCAGAAGGATCGAAAGAAGTTCTTCCTGCGGCGATTGCAGCAACGCTCGCGGTTGTTGCCGTATTCTTACCAGTCGTATTCATGAGTGGAATTATCGGAAAGTTCTTCTTCCAGTTCGGAGTCACAATGTGTGCCTGCGTTCTTCTCTCACTTCTTGAAGCCGTTACGATCACGCCGATGCGTGCAGCTGCTCTTCTTTCAACAGAGCCGGAAGTTTCTAAATTCGAACGTTATCTCGATCACACATTCGAAAAAGTTGAACACTTCTATCGCGGAATTCTTTCACACACATTGAAATGGAAATGGACAACGTTCATTATCTCGCTTGCATTTTTTATTATGTCTCTCGTTCTCATTATGAAAGTTCGTCAGGAATTCGTTCCTCTACAAGATCAGGACTTGATTATCATGACAGCACAGACGAAGCCGGGAACATCACTCGAAGCTACGACTGAAGAAGGAAAGAAGATCGAAGCGGTTTTAAAACAAAATCCAAACGTCTTAAGTTATCTCGTCTCAGTTGGTTCATCAGGTGGATCTGCGGCCGCAGTTAACCAGATGATGGTTCCTATTATTTTGAAGCCGAGAGAAGAAAGAGCTCAAGGTCACATTCAAATCATGGCAGAGTTACGTAAAAAGTTTAAAGAGTTCAAGGGACTCAAAGTCACTCTTCGCGATAACTCGGCAAGAAACTTGTCATCAGGTCGTCAGAACCCGATCGGTATCAACCTTCGCGGGCCGGATCTGGATATTCTCGATCAAAAAACAAAAGAACTCATGAAGAAACTGGAAGATGAAAAACTTGCAGTTGATTTAGATACAGATTTTAGAAAAGGGATTCCGGAACTTATTCTTCGTCCGAATCGTGAAGCGATGGCAGAGCGTGGAGTAAGTGTTGATGATGTCGGACAAATTCTTGCGGCCGGTGTTGGGAGTTTACGCCAGGGTCTTTTCACTATGGACGGAAAACGTTACGACATCCGTTTCAAATTTAGAGATGATCAAATTCAAGCGAAAGAAGATTTCAAACGCTTTTTCGTAAGAAATAACGTTGGAAACATGGTTCCTCTCAGTGAGCTTGTCACAATTGATGAAGGAAAAGCGATTCAAAGTATTTCACGTGTAAACCGTCAGCGTTCAATTTCGGTATTCGGTAACCTTGCTCCAGGTGTTTCTCAATCGATGGTACTCGATCGCGCAAAAGCTGTTGCAAAAGAAATTCTTCCTCCAGGATACACTTTCGATCTCGAAGGTGCGTCTGCAGGATTTGCAAGTTCATTTAAGAGTTTGAGTTACGCTCTCTCAATCGGGATTTTAGTAGCGTTCCTGATTCTCGCGGTACAGTTCAACTCATTTATACATCCATTCCCGGTTTTGATCGCCCTTCCGTTTTCAGTTTCAGGAGCACTCGTTGCCTTGTGGTTGTTTGGAGCTTCGGTAAACTTATTCAGTTTCATCGGTCTTATTGTTCTTATGGGGATCTCGAAGAAAAACTCGATCATGCTCGTGGAATTTACAAATCAGGTTCGCGAACACAGCAAAAAACCTGTTTTCGAATCACTTCTTGATGCATGTCCGGTTCGTTTACGTCCGATTCTTATGACATCTGCAGCGACAGTTGCAGCAGCAACTCCACTTATTTTCGGTCACGGAATGGGAGCAGAAACAAGACTTCCGATGGGACTTTCTATTATCGGAGGAACAATCATTTCAACAATTCTTACGTTGTTTGTTGTTCCGGCATTGTATCTCATCATGGCACCTCTTGAGAGTAAGCCAAAAAAGAAAAAGAATCAGAAGGAAGAATAATTTATGCGACTGGGTTTACTCGTATTATTTTTTAGTATTAATGCTTTTGCAGACAGCGATGCTCTCGATCTGAAAGAAGTGATTCGAATCGCAAAAGAAAATAATCCAAAGATTATTGCAGCAAGAGAGAAGATCGCGCAGTTTGAAGCGCAAACAAAATTGGCGAAAAGTTTTATTTACCCCAATCTGTCATGGAATTTGGCCGGAACTTATTTGAAAGATCCTGTGTATACAGGAAGTCCAAAATTCAACGGCGATCCCTACAATCAATATTCGAGTGATCTCAAATTAAATCAGACTCTTTATACAAAAGGATTGTTTTCGGCCATTAACTTCGCCAACTACGATAAAAAAATTCAAGATGTGAATTTAGAAATCGCAGAACGCACTCTCACTCAAAGTATCATCGATGCTTTTTATAAATTTATTTTAAATCAACAGGCCCTGGATAATTTATTGAAGAACCAGGAAATTATTCAAAAGGCCCTTAAGACGTCGAATGATCGTTATCAAAGAGGAAGAGGGCAGTTGCTCGACATCCTTCAAGTGAAAACACAGCTCGCACTTATTCAACCGCAAGTTGAACAAGCAAAAAATGATTTTGTGATCGCCGGCCAGCAGCTGGTGAATTTTATGGGCGATAAAGAGCGTCCGGACTTTAAACTTAAAGGACGCTTGAAAACATTGCTCCTGAAAGAAGTTCAACGTTATGTCGATTTAAAAAATTTCCGTTTGCCGGAATACGAACTTAATCAATTACAAATCACACAACTTGATTACAATCGCGATGTCGTTCTCGGAAAAAACTATCCAACGATTAAATTAGTAGGCGATTATCTCTACAATAATTACAAAAAATCAGAACTGTTTTCAGATTACTCGCATTCATGGGCGATTCAATTACAATTAACGATTCCACTTTTCTCAGGTTTCTCTTCAAATCAAGAGCGCGCGATTTTAGCTTCGCAAGATTCTCAACTTCGAATTGCGAGAAAAGATCTGGAAAATTCATTGAGCTTGCAACAAGTATCAAGCATTCGCAATCTTGAGACAGCTGAAGCTTCACTCGTTTCGTCGGAAGCTGCGGTAAAACTTGCAGAGCAAACACAAGCGGAATCAGAACGTCTTTATCGATTATCGCAAATTGATTTTCTTCAATTTCTCACTGTTCAACAAGCTGCTCTTCAGGCGAAATCTAGCCTTGATCAATTGAAATATAAGAGCATCATCGCATACTCAAATTATTTTGTGGCGACAGGACAATCACTAGATACTCTAGTTAACATTTTAACGGATTCAGGAAAGATTTAATGAAAAAAGTTATCATTACTCTTTTAATGCTTACAATATTTAATATGAGTGCAGCTTTCGCAGCTGGTGAAAAGAAAGCGAAAAAGAAAAAAGTCGAATCTCCTGTAAGTGAAGATCAAATCTATGTTGTCCCAGAGACACGTCCTGAAATTCTCATTGGAAACTCAGCACCTCCTCTGAGAAAATATTCTGGCAAACGTCCGGAGAACCAATACTACGTTGGCATTGTTCGCGGGGCCCTTACTTATAAATTGCCCGCGCTCAACAATGGAACAACTGACTTTAAAGCAAATGCTGTCGGTGTGAGTTTGTCGAAAAAAACAGCTGATGAAATTCATTTCTTCAAAGGAAATTATGAAATCGGTGGAGAGTGGCAGGCTTTCAAACGCGATTCAGGAGTGTTCTCTCAAAAATTAAATATCTTTCAGTTAAACTTCTTCCAGAATTTTGATCTTGCATGGTCGCTTAAACATTCAGTATTTTTCTCTGCGGGACTTGGAGTTTCTCCAATGTATTTAACAGCAGAACAAAGTGTATTTGGCGATTCAGTTTCTAAAATTGGAGGAATGGGTTTAATTAAATTCGATTTCATCGTGCCGATTAAAAATTCTTATGAATTTGATTTTGGTTTGAAAGGCGGATGGGGAAATGTGGGAGGTCATGAGATGTTCTTATCTAATTTAAGTTTGGGATTAAACTTTGAGTAAAAAAAGCAGTGCCCATTTAGCAGAACTCATGATGGATATCATTCCAAAGACTACGCAAAAAATTCGCGAGGAATTGCGTAGAGTGAGAGGAGACCGTTTAACGGTCACTCAATTTCGTGTGCTCGCAGCTGTGAATCGCGGGCTTTGCCGCAATAAAGATATTTGTGAACTTTTAGGTGTGAGTGAAGCAGCTATCTCACGCATGATCGATGTTCTCGTTCAAGACGGTTTGATTAAAAAAGGAGTCGATAAAGACGATCGACGACAAACTGTTTTGAGTCTTACAAGTGAAGGTCAGAAACTTCATTCCGTCACTAAAGCAGAAGCGCGTACGCGTTTAAAAAGTAAACTAGATGCCTTAAGTAGTGAAGATATTGAATCCATGATTAAGGGCCTCGAAATATTACAGCAAAATATCAATCTTTTAGATGAAGAAAAAAGCTGAGTAAAAATTTCACTACTCATGCACTCGGCGATTTACATTGTAAGGCGCCCTTAGTATCTATTTGATGTTAAAGTTAGGAGACGTTTATGAAAGTATTAACCACACTCGGTTTATGTTCTGTTCTTGCTATAGCGATTGGTTGTTCAAAAGATAAAAATATGGACGACTATAGACGCGATCAACTTCAACAAAGTATTGAGCGCATGAATACGGTTGCAGGTTCTTACTCTGGTTCTCTTGTTTCATCGTTTGATAAAACAAATCTAGGTGCAGTTAATTTAACTTTCAAAACACAAACAAATATTTCTTCAAGTAGTTCAGAAGTTTCCACTCAGCAAACAACAACGATTAGTGGATCATTGACTCTTAAAGGTCTAAGCCAGACAACATTAAGTTTTAACGTTGGATCTTATGATGATGTGACTGGAAGATTTCAAGTAACAATTCCTGCCGGAAAAATTTCAGGAGTCGATTCAACGATTTCTTTAGACGGAAATATCTCTGATGGAAGATGGGTGGGAGAAATTTCTTTTTCTGGCCGCTCTGAGTACAGTGGATCAATGGACCTTCAAAAAGATGCTCCTCTTTCTAATACATCTGCCATTGAAGTCAGTGGGACAAGACTTCAGCAGATCAAGAATGCTGATTATGATTTCGTAGGAAGTTATAAAGTCGCAAGTGACAAAGTAGAGCGTGCAGTTCAATTGAACATTTACGATATCGACAATTCACCTGTTCAAACTGTTTTTAAAATGATTTCACCAATCAGAAATGTAAACGTGAACCTGGATTTCTCTGTTTTTAGACTTAATTTTCCTGCTGTTTTAGATGATGAGTTAAAAACTCTTAGTGGATCAACAACTGTTGGGTCAGGTTTGAATACATCAAATGCAAGCTTAGATTGTACTAAATACATTGATGGCGCTGACTTTGGCTGGAATTGTACTTTTACGACAAAGGCAAAACTTTATTTGCACCTAAGCGCGAAGAGATAGGAGTAAAGAATGAAAAAGTTTTTTTCAACTCTGCTTATTTCATCTCTTTTGATCGTAAGCACGTCATTTGCAGCAGACACAGTAAAACCATTCGTTGTTAATCCAACAACAATGAGAGGTCAGCTTTTCTCAAAGAACATAACGCTTCTTCAGGCGCTCAATAATGTTCAGGCATCAAAGAACAATGTAACGATGGCCAGAGCAAAACTGCTTCCATCGATCAACCTGGCAGTTCTTTTACCAGCGCTTGCAAATCCAACTTTTCTTTTAGCTTCTGTCACATTTCTTTTTCCTTTTCTCGTCCCATCTAACTGGGCCGTTTTAAAACAAGAAAAAGAATTATTTGAATCTGATAAGGCCTCTTATAAATCTCTTCAACTCAATATTTTGAGTAATGCACTTTCTCTTTATTACACTTATGTAAATGACCAGAAGGTTCAACAGATTTATGTAGAACAAAGTAAAGTTCTTCAGACTATCTATGAAAATTTAAAAGTACGATCGGAAATTCTTGGTGATGTAGGAAGTGATGATTTAGCAATGGCCCAAGCACAATGGGATGAAGCTAAAATACGTTCTTCAAAATTAGCAGAACTTTTAGGTGAAGAATTATCAGCTCTTCGTACATTATTAGGCTTACCACTTGGAACTAATTTGACTGTAGAAGATGCAGATCTTCCGGCCTCTGGATATGAGACAAAATCAGCTCTTGAAATCGCAGATCACTCTCTGGAAGTAGCGCCAGAAGCTGTTCAACTTCAATACTTAGTAAAAGCAGCTAAAGCTGGAAAATGGGCAAAGGTTTTTGGTTTCATGTCTTCAGCAAGTGTTGCTGGAACGGCTTCAAGTTCAGGATCAGCATTTGGTCAATTAAAGTCTGGTGGTGCATTTAGTTTTGGTGCAGATAATTTAGTGAATATTAAAATTGCAAATAACAATATCGAATCGATTAATCTTCGTCAGGAACAATTAAAACAAGAAGGCGAGAAGACCGCTGAGATCGTTGTTGGAAGTATGGTTGAAGTCAAAGAACAACAAGACCTTTCTCAATCATCTCTCGATAATCGTATGAAAGTTTACGACGGACAAAAAGTTCAATTTGAACTTGGATTGATCTCATTGCAAACATTGCTTCAAACTCAGTCTCAATTAACAGACTCAAAAGTAAATGTTTTGAAAACAGATTTAGATCTGAAGATGCAACGACTGACTCTACAACGTCTGGTCATCGACGGAGACTTCGCTCTCGTAAAAGGGTGTAGTGCTGAAAACCCTGCCGAAAGCAAAGGAATTTTCCACAGAAACAAGGAAAAGTCTTTAGACGAGATTTGCCAGGCCCAATAATTAAAAAGTGATTTTCCATGCCTTGACATTCATTTTTTAGATATCATTATTAAAGAATGAGAGTTTTAACATCACTTTCTCTTACAATTTTTTATTGTTTATTTGTCAGCAACGGACAGGCGACTGTTACGTCGCTGACAAAGATTGAGAAAGCGGATGCCACTAGCATCTATAAAATCTTAAATGGCACGAATAAGAAGCTTTCTAAAGATGATGATCCGATTCTTCCTCATCATGTTTCAGAAAGAAAATTAGCCGTTTTACCGCTTTATATCGCAGAAAATTTTTCTTTTTTCATCGTTCCTCTTCATCACCCGCGCACACTCAGAATTAAATCCAGTTTAAGTCCGCCCGTTTAAATTCATTAATCTCTTTTTTTAAATGAAATTTTTTTCAAGGATTAAATCAATGAATTTAAAATCGCTGATTATTGCCACTGTTTTGAGTTCGCAAGCTCAAGTGATGGCAAAGGATATCGACCCTATTTTGAGAAGTTCAGATTTTACTCACGCAGAAGAGATTGCCAAGCAAGGGGCCTCTATTGTGCGACTTAATCTGACTCAAACAGGTATTGATAAAATAGAACAACTTTCAAAGGTCCACGTAAAAGATAAAATTACTTTCGAAGTGAATGGAAAATTTTTTGCGTTTAAACTTCGTGAACCGTTTAAGGGAGACAGTATTGAAGTCGGTCCTTACAGTCACAAAGCGGCCCAAAAAATGGTTGATGAGTTGACTGGCTAATAATACGCGCGAGTCAATTGACTATGAGCAAGGGGCGAAGGGAAACCTTCGCTCTTTTTTTTTCCAAAAATTTGTCAGTAAAAACTTTTTTGGTCGGTGATAATTTATCTTCTACATAGTCATAGTGTCACTGAGTGTTTTAGTCATAAAAGTACATTTCAAGCAGTTAGAAAATTTCGCTTTGGCAGTTCGCTTGCTTTGGTAAGTTTACAAGATCATGGATGATCTTTTTTCTTAAATAAAAAATTGAGGAGCTTTAGGATGAAGCAACACAAGAATAAATTCATAATTTGTTTTCTTTCGACATTATTTCTACTTTCAACAAAAACATATTCGAGGGAGCTTAGGCGTCGCCGCACAGGAAGTGTGACAACATCAAAGCTGCCACCGGATCCTTATCTTCATGATGAAATAAATTTTTGATTGATACCCAAATAGTCATTTGGTCTGTGACTCTATGAACTTTTTTACTATTGGTGGATCAATCTAAAAAATCTGAGACCCGGATGATCTGCTGTTTTTTACGAGGAGCTTTAGGATGAAGCAAAAGCCAACTAAGAAATTAGCGTTAGCTTTATTATTTTCTTTAACCGTCTCATCGCAAGTTTTCGCCAGTGGTGCAAAACTTCCGAATATTGGAGACATGATTCCAACTGGTACAGATACAGGAAGTAGCAGTGGAGGAACCACAACAGGTGGGACAACTGGAGGAACGACTTCAGGAACACCTGCAGACACAAGTAACAACAACACAAACGGAGCGTACATCGATCAGATTAAGACAATCGCTGCGAACTCAAGCTGTAGCAGCTATTCGTGGTCTGGACGAGGTAAGGCCCCATCGGGATACATCAAAGGAATGGCGCTGACATATGCACGAAGTTTATGTCGTCTTAAAGCGCAAGATTCATTATCTCAAATTTTAAGTATGGCAGATACAAACTCATCGAGAGATGCTCTCACGCAATACGCTTCGAACTTTGTCAGTTTAGGAGTTAGTACAAGTACTGCAGGTGAAGGGCCATTGCGTGCACTTTACACACTCGGGATCGGTCTCGCGATGAGAGAAAGTTCTGGTTCATATTGTGAAGGCTGGGATAGATCTGCAAGTTCAGAATCGGCATCACAGGCTGAAGCAGGATTGTTCCAGACAAGTTACGATTCAATGGGTGCCTCTTCAGAATTGCCGAAACTTTATTCTGAATATCAAAACTCACCTGATCGCTGTATGCTCGACGTTTTCAAAGTCGGTGTAAGTTGTAGTTCGTCACAACTCGCGAACTACGGAACAGGCGCAGGAGCCACTTATCAGGCATTCAATAAATCGTGTCCGGCATTCGCTGCTGAGTATGCGATGACAATGCTTAGAGTTCAACGTTCTCACTACGGGCCTATAAACCGTAAAGAGGCAGAAGTAAATTCATCATGTAACTCGATGTTGAAAAACGTCCAGGACTTAGTGGATAACAATCCAAACGCATGTAACGATTTACTTTAATATAAATTAATAGAAGGAAGGGATGGGCCCTGAGCAATCGGGGCCTATTCTTTGTTTTACTTTGTATTTATTTGGTCTGTCTCTGCATGAATATCAAAATTAACTCTGACAGTATCTTTCACTCCAATTGTTACAAACAAAACTTTCCCTGACTTCACAACAATATTGTAATCCTTTAAAGAAAACTTTGTTTCTCCATGGATAACGATTTTTTCTCCCGACGAATTAATCTTCATCGGAATTTTTTCTTTTTTACTCACGCCATGAATCGTCCATTGGCCTTCTACTTCAATATTGGTCTCTTTATCCTGAAGAATTTTTCCACTTGGATCGAGTGAACGAAGAGAAAGAATTTTAAAAATAATTTCAGGAAAGACGACCGCATTTTTGCCGGAGCTTGGGAGTTGATGCTTATCATTGCAGGCATGTTCTTTTGGAAAATCTGATTGTTCATAATTTAATCCAAGAGCTTCTCGCATATGACAATCGCGTTCAGGATTTCCTGTCGTCATCATCTCAATAGGAACTATAAATTCTCCCATCGAAATTCCCGGCCGATCAAAATCTAAATTGAGTTGTGCTTTACTGATACGGGCTTCACCGTCGTGAGTTCCTGCAGTGTAGGGAATATGGAATTCTATTCCGGATTTATCTGCCAATTTGAAATTGGCAGATTGAGCAGTGAAGGAAATAAACAATAAGAACCACAAATAAAATTTCACGTGCAAATCTCCTTAAAAAAATGAAACAAAAATCACGGGCATTGAACTCTTTTTTCAAGGATATTTAAAGAGAATTTAATATATGCCTAAACTATGTGTGGCATTTGTAATTTATATTATTTTTTATTGCCGATTACCCCTAGATTAAAGCCGTTTTTGAGAGTCACAACTCCTAATCTCGTATCATTTTCACAACACAACACCAGGATGTTTTATGACAACTCCAACTTCACAGGCCTTTGGACTTGATAAAAAAAAGTCGGAAGTAACGTCCTCTTTGATGGATGTCTATGATTTAAGAGTAGGTGAACCTAAGATCAGTCCATTCCCTTATGACATTTTAAATAAACTTCAGGATCAGAAAAATATTTATTGCTATTATCCTTCTCATGGTGATTTTGCTTTGAGAGAGATGATTCTCAAAAGATATTACCCACGTTTTTGTCTAGAAAATATCGGAATCACCCACGGAACAATGGGGGCCTTGGATTTTGTTATGCGCGCGAATCTTCAACCGGGAGATGAAATTCTCATTCCCGATCCGGGATTTCCTCCTTATGCAAAATTAGCAGAATTTTCTCGTGCGAAAGTCAGGCATTACGAATTGAATCTCGATACAGGATCAAAAACGTTTATCAACTGGGACCATGTTGAAGCCTTGATTACTGATCGGACAAAAATGATTTTGATCAATTCACCTCACAATCCAACTGGGAAAATTTTGACTGACGCCGATCTCCTTTATTTTGAAAGATTGATTTATAAATATTCCGGGATTTCATTCGTGATGGATGAAGTTTATCGCGAACTGATTTACAGCGCGAATCCTCATTTCGATTTCACCCGTTACATCGGAAGAGGTTATATCGTCGGAAGTTTTTCGAAGATGTTCCCTCTGCAGGGAGCACGAGTCGGATGGGTCCTCACGAATGCAGAAAACATGCAGAAGTTAGCGCCCTATTTTAATAATGCCACAGGCGCGATGTCTTCCTTTGGTCAGGAGATTGTCAAGCTTCTTCTTGCAGAGGATGTTTCATACGATAAATTCTATGCTCAAGCTTTAGCGCAGACGAGAAGCATTCTCGACAAATACAAAGTTGATTATGTCGTTCCTGAGGGCGCATTTTTTATTTTTATCAAATACCAAAATTCAGGAAATGAAGTAGTCGAAGAATTAGAAGAACTCGGAGTGGAAGTTGTTCCTGGAGCTGTATTTGGAAAAAGCGGAGAGTGTTTTATTAGAGCAAGTTTTGCTCAAGAACCTTCGATTCTCGAATCGGCCTTTACGATCATTGGTAAGCATTGGGGACAAAATAATCAGAAGGTGATTCAATGAAAGTTTGTGATTACATCAGTGATTTTTTAGATAGAGCGCAGGTGACTCACGCTTTTGGAGTGAGTGGAGCAAATATAGAAGAACTTTTCGAAAGCCTTCATTCTCATAACAAAACCAAAGTTGTTTTAGCAAAAACAGAATATAGTGCCGCCAATATGGCGATTGGAAGTTATCTTTCGAGCAAACATCCTGCTGTTGTGCTGACGACATCCGGGCCTGGAGTTCTCAATACAATTCCCGTTCTGGCCGAAGCTTATGCGAGTCGTATTCCTTTGCTTCTCATAAGCGGAAGTGTTCCCCAATCTTTGGAAGGAATGGGCGCTTTTCAAGATACGTCCGGGAAAGGAGAAAGTTTTGATCTCATGAAACTGCTCACGCCCTGTACAGGTTATCAAATAAAAATTGAAGATGAAAAAGAAGTCCCGAATGCCTTAGAAGAAGCCTTGTACTATTCCTTGAAATTGAAAAAACCTACAGTGATCGTTGTACCCAAAAATATTTTTTCAAAGGAACTTTCAGAAATTCATATACGAGAGCCAAAAATCCTCATTGAAGACAATTATTTTTTAGATCATGCTCAGATATTCTGTGAAATTTTTTTGAAGAAAGAAGAAAATCCTCCTCTCATTGTCTTCGGAGAAGAATTATTACATTTAAAAGAGAAAAAAAATCTTCGCGAGTTTGTAGAAAAAACAGCAGGTCTTGTCGCTCTCACTCCTTGCACGAAAGGACTATTTAATCACCATTCACCTCAATATTTAGGACTCATGGGAATCATGGGACATGAAGAGGTTAATCAATATCTGCAAAAAACAAATCATGTTATTTTGCTCGGCACTTCTTTTGATTTTCTCACGCGCCTTGGTCATCTAGAACATCTCACATCGAAAAATATTCTTATTATAAAAAACGAAAAAGATCTTGGACTTTTTAGCTTTGTCGCCAAGGACATTTGTGAAGTTTATGGAGACGTCGAAAAAATTCTTCAACAGCTTACTCAAGGAATGTTGGAGCAAAAAGAAAATTACGGAAGAGAACTTTCACCTATTCCGGAAACCTTTAATTACGATTTAAAAAATATCATCGATGAAATCTCTCCCGTCATCAAAGCGGATTCTGATATTTTTATCGATGCTGGAAACACCGGGGCCACAGTCATTCATCATCTCAAACCGAAAGGAGAAGGTCTCTGCTATGTGGCCTTGGGAATGGGAGGAATGGGAAACAGTATCGGGATGGGATTGGGAAGTGCTTTTTCAAGTGGAAAAAGAACGTTTATTTTTTTAGGAGACGGTTCTTTTTTAATGTATGGACTCGAGATCCACACAGCAAATGAGCACAATCTTCCTGTTACATTTTTTGTTTTAAACAACAGCTCTCACGGAATGTGTACGACGAGAGAAAATCTTTTTCTTTCAGGCGCCACAGGAATTAATGATTTCAAAGAAAGTTTTTTTGCTGAAGGAATTGAAAAAATGTTTCCAGGTGTTCTCGCGTATGAAGTCTACGAAAGAGATTCACTCATTATGGCCTTGTCGGCTTCTGAATATCATTTGGAAAAATTTGGAGGTCCTTGCGTGATCTCAATCAATATCCCAAATACAGATAATCCACCTTTTAAAACGTTTATCAAAAAATAAAAACGAGGTTTATATGCAAAACGGTTTAGTCGAAAACATCAGCGGTCTTAGACGAATTGAAACCACCAATAAACAGGAAATGGGCGGTCTCATGGCAGATATCACTCATGCTGTTTATCCGCACGAAGAACTTTATGGAGAATATTGTCCGATTCAATCTTATATCAATTGTCCTCCTGAAAAAGTATTTGAATACATGGCCAATCCACTTTGTTTGCTGGAGTGGACTTACAGTATGAGAAAATTTCGTCAACTTAATGATGATGGATTGTTTGTCGGTAAAGATCGCATTGGCGACAATACAGATATTTATTTTAAAGTCGTTTCGAATAAAGAAGCACTCACCGTTGATTACCACTGTGCTTGGGACCAGGGCGATGACCTCTGGATGATTTATCTCAATCGCATTATTCCCGCAGAGCTGGTTTTAAAAAAACCGGGCTCAGTAATTTTCTGGCAAAACTGTCGTCATGCTTATTATGAAAATAATCCTTATCCGGAAACAGCACCAAAAGGAAGACCGTGGATCGGACAATTTTGGGATTTCTTTTATGCCGGTCACATGGTCGAACTGGAAAATTTAAAAGCGATTCTTGAATATCGTCACTTAAATAATTTACCAATCGGACCTTACTTAGATGCAGAAGGAAACACTTATGAGCATTAGTTTAATTGACGTAGAAGAATTTATGCCTGAGACGATTATCACCAACGATTATTTTGGTGAAGAAGAGTTGAGACAAAAAAACAGAATGTTCTCTGGAACAAATGAAAGAAGACATATAGGAAGAAATGAACTCGCTTCGGATTATCTCGCGATTGCTTCGAAAAAAATCATCGAACGTTTAAATTTAGATATCAACAATGATGTCGATATGATCGTTACGAACGTTTCTATACCTGATCAACCATTCACTGGTTGTGGAGCAGTCATCAGTAAAAAATTGGGAACAAAAACGAAATGGATCTTCGATATGCACAACACTGGGTGCATTTCTTTTATTTATCTCGTCGATCTCGTTCATACATATATGAAAGCGAAAGGAGCGAGACATGCGCTCATTTGTGTGGCCCAAACAGCGGGTGGAAGAATTTTCGGACAAGAAGACACGCGACAACTTGCTCAAGCAGCGATTCCCGGAGATGGTTTTGCAGTGGCCTATGTAACAAACAATGAAGAGCGGCCATTTCTTTCTTTTGAATTTGAAAACTATCCGGAATTTTCGGAAGATATGAAAACATCTTCTAATGGGAAAAACTGGTGGGAAGCCCGCGATGTCACCGGCAGTATCGACTTCAATGAAAATAAATCGGCGATGATTATTGCTCGAGGAAACAAAACTGTTCCAAAGATGATTAAAAAAGTTTGTGAGAATATTTCCTTGAAACATTCCGAGATTAATTATCTTATAACAAACCAACCAAACACAACGTTCCTGCGCAACTGGCGAGAAGCGATTTCACTTCCGCCGGAAAGACAGCTCCACACGTTTGAAAAGTACGCCAATATGTTCGGGGCCGCTATTCCTGTTAATTTGGCGACTCATATGAAACTGGGAACGTTCAAGAAAGGGGATTTAATTTGCCTTGCCGGTTTTTCTCATGCTTGTGATTACAGTGGAGCAGCTTTGTTACGTTGGAATTAGTAGAGGAACAGAATGATTTTTCCTTTTAACGTTTACCATTTTCTGACGAATCCGACGGAGCATTTGCTCAGTCTCCAAAAAAAATATGGCGATCCTTTTCCATTGCGTTTTCCAAAAGCTCCAACGATATGGATGACGGGAAACTCTGAATATGTGAAAACGATTTTTACCGCTCCTGCCGATAGCTTTAAAGCTTCTGAATATAATCCAGTTGGTGCGCTTCTCGGGCCAGAAGGTCTTATTATGCAGGGAGGGAATTCTCACTTAAGTAAAAGAAAAGAATTCACTCCGCATTTTTCCAAAAAAAATCTGGAATCTTTTTCTCCAGTGATTGAAAAAATAGTTAAAGACATTATTGGAAATCAAGGCGACGAAGGAGTGTTGGATCTTCATCAGTTTTCTCTTTCTGTGACTCTAAAAATCATTTTAAAATTTCTTTTTCCTAAACTCGAAGGAGAACAATTTTGGGAAGCGGAACTTCTTACAGAAAATTTTTTAAAAAGTTATTCAGCTTCTTTTTTATTTATTCCTCATTGGGTCCCTGGGACATGGAATCTTTTTCGAGGTCAAAAAGAAAAACTGGACGAACGATTTTATAAATTTTTCCAGCGAAATCTGGAAGCGGGTAGTGAAACACCTCTTTCAAAACTGAATGCTACTTCAAAAGAAGAAGTACTGGATCACATTCGCACATTTATTGTGGCCGGGCATGAAACAAGTGCGACCTCGCTGACATGGGCACTTTTTTATATTCATCATGACCCTTTTTTGAAAAATAGATTGAGAGAAGAATTGCAAGTTTATTCCGAGGATTTTTCGATCGATAAAGTTATCCATAATGATTTTTTAGACCGTGTAGTGAATGAAGCTTTAAGAATTCATCCACCAGTGCCTTTTGTAACCCGGAAAATAGTCAATCGGGATTTTGAAATGGGCGGGAAAGTTTTTAAAGTCGGAGAAGAAATTGGGATTTGTCTTTCGCTCCTTCATCAACAGGAAAATATCTGGAAGGATAATTCCGTTTTTAATCCCGAAAGATTTAAAGAAAGAAAATACACTCCTTATGAGTTCGCTCCATTTGGAGGGGGAACAAGAAAATGCATTGGTGCTGAACTTTCAATTCTTGAATTAAAAATCATTATCGCTTATTTTCTAAAATCTTTTGAAGGACAACTTAAAAAACGTGAAAGACCATTAGAAGAGGTAATGCAAATTACCGTTGGTCCTAAAAAAATGATCGGGCTTAATTACAAAAAAATAAGGGGAGAATAAACTCCCCTGGTATAGTAAATGAAAGAATTTAATTTTGAAGTGCCACAATCATAAAAGCTAAAATGGTTTCTATGATCGCTTGCGGGCGCTTCTCTCGGAGATCTGTTCTGCCAAAGTATCACGAGTGTCATGCGCTCTTCGATGAATTTTGCCTTCATACACATTCCCTAATGTTGCCCAGCGAGGGGTATGATCAGGGTACTTTTGAGTATGCTTCTTTAGATTGCTCGTGCCATTAGTATTTGCCTTTGGGAGAGCAGAAACTTTATTTTTAAATCGTTCAAACATCTTAATCTCCTTGCTCTTATAGATTGCACCTTCTGAAGGGAGAAAGAAATTAGATAAAAGTGAAGATTAAAAACGTTAAAAGTGAAACAGTCTCCAGTTCAAAGTTTCCGCTTCGGCTCCTGCCTCTCGCGGAAATACAATCCATCCTGGACATAAAAAAACCACCCGTGAGGGTGGCTTTACTGTTTTATGAGAGCAAATCTTTTCTATTAAAGAGTCGTTCATGCTTTAAACTTTTGGAGGAATAAAACAAACAACTATCTAACTTCTTTTTCTTTGTGAAAAGTAATGTACAGTCTCAAATACTTTTCCTTGCGTCTCAATTTTATCGTTGGTCAGGAAATGTGTTTTACGACATACAAAGATTATTACGATAAGACTTGGTCTTTGTTTTCATTCCATGTAATTAAATAAGCATAGAACATGCCACCTTTTTCAATTCAATTTTCAATTGTTTTTCATAGCGAAAAAATTCCTATGAGGCAAAATGGGGCGAAAATGAATAAGAGGATAGGCGTCTAATTTGCATTTCTTCCTGATGAAAATGAAAGAAGCAGAATAAAAAATATACTGCACTTATTTGCTTAGGAGATTATATGAAATTAAAAATATTTTTGAGTTGCTTATTGGCCTTTCAAGTTCATTCACTATGGGCAGTCAGCTCCGCCATGCCTAATGAAGAAATGAATAAAGTTTTAAATGAATTAGTGAAAAAAGGAGGAAGGCCGATTGAAAATTTGAGCGTTGAGGAAGCGCGTTTGCAACCGACTCCAACAGATGCTGCTCGAACTGTAATGGCAAATTCGAAAGACGCTGATACTGAATTATTAGAGCTGGCGGAAGTTAAGGATATAACTGTTGACGGAGCTTCAGGATTAATTCCTGCGCGAGTTTATCGTCCGGTGATAAAATCAAAAGAGTTGCCTCCGATCGTTGTTTATTATCACGGTGGAGGATTTGTTCTCGCTGATAATAATGTTTACGATTCAACTCCAAGAGCTCTCGCCAATAAAACAAAAGCGATTTTTGTTTCAGTTGAATATCGTAAAGGACCTGAATACAAATTTCCAGCGGCCCATGACGATGCATACGCTGCTTATAAATGGGTAGTAAATAATGCAGCTTCTTTGGGAGGCGATCCTAAAAAAGTGGCGGTCGCTGGAGAAAGTGCAGGTGGAAATCTCGCTCTCAATGTGGCGATCAGAGCTCGCGATGAAAAATTTCAGCTTCCGATTCATGAACTTCTTATTTATCCGGTTGCGGGAAGTAACATGGAAACAGCTTCGTACAAAAAGTATGGAGATGCCAAGCCACTCAACAAACCAATGATGAATTGGTTTTTTGATAATTACTTAAACACTCCTGCAGAAAAAAATGATCCGCGTATCAACCTTGTGGCCGCAGATTTAAAAGGTCTCAAGCCTTGTACAATTATCACTGCTCAAATTGATCCGCTTCAAAGTGAAGGAGAAGAGCTCGCGAAAAAAATGAAAAAGCAAGGAGTCGCCGTTCGCTATAAAAATTACGAGGGTGTGACTCACGAATTTTTTGGAATGGCCCCTATTCTTCGTGATGCAAGATCGGCGCAGGAAATGGCCTCGAGCAGATTAAAAACATCTTTTAAATTATAAATTGACCGGAACAATTCAATGGGAGGTTTGCGCCTCCCTTTTGCTTATTTTTCTTGTTTCTTGTTCATCATCAAAATCGGAGATGAAGGATGTCGAACTTTGTCCCAAAGTCATTTTACATACAAAAGATAAAATAGATTTCACAGACACTGAAAAACGACTGCTGTGTGGAGATCCAAATGATCCCGCTTATAAAATGATTCCTGGTTATCAAGCTAAATTTTCAATGGAAGCTTTTCTTCAATCCCGTGGTTACTCTCGTCCTGACTTTAAATACGAAGGCGATATTCTTCATGCCTACTCTCAAGACAAAACCAGATTGAGTTCTGTGACAGCTCTTACTGATACGGGAAACAATTCAAAAGAACTTGCGGACTCAATCTACAGTCACAATCGAAAAGAAATTCTCACTCCAAAACTCTTGGACTCTCTGGAAAATGAGGCGAAAAAAGTTTTGCGAGATAAAGGATATCCATGTGTGAAAGTTTCTTCACTTGCTAATTCCGATACAGGTAATGTTGCATTGACGGCGACAAATCTGGAGAGATTTAATTACGGTGAAATTCCCAGGGAAGAAATTGAAGGTGTTGATGGAAGGGCCTTGGCGAGATTTTATCCTTTTAAGCCTGAAGATAGTTTTACAGAATCAGGTTTAACATTAGCGGAGAAACGTTATCTTCGTGCAGGTGTAGTGCAAGGAACTTTTTTTCAGGAAAGCTGCGATGTCGAACATCATGAATTTCATCTGAATCAGGAATTCATTGTCGGCCCTCCTCGCACTGTCCGCTTTGGAGTTGGAGCAAGTACTGAAGTGGGGCCGATGGCGAGAATTAAATGGTCGAACCAGCGTTATGGTTCGATGGCCTCATTGCTTGAAGCAAGCTTGCAGGTTTCATTAAAAGATCAAACTATGAAATTTTCCGCCGATCAATATTTGTGGGCAAATTCTCCGCGTACATCATTGGTCTCTGAACTTTCTTTCAGCCGCCATGATCTTTCCGATTATCTGGAAAATGTTTCACAACTCAAATCGCGCTTGCAACGGACTCACGATACGGTCAATCGCTTATGGACCTGGAATATTGGCCCGGATTTTATGATTGGTTCTTATAAAACGGATTTGAATTCATCTCTTCAAAATTATAAAGGCATTGCTCTTCAAGGAACACTCGAATCAAAGACTCATGAATATGAGTTATATGATTTTCATCCCGAATCAGGAAATGTAACGGTATTTAATTTTGATTATCGCGATCCGAATGTGGGATTCAATGAACGACTGTTGAAAATGGATCTTTCTTATTTGCGCCTTTTCGATCTCGGACATTGGGGACAAGGAAGCGGGATTTTTGGATTGAGATTGAATGCGGGAACAACAGCTGTTTCGAGTGATGTCGGCTTAACATATCTTCCTCCTTCTGTGAAATTTTACGGAGGTGGGAGTGATGATCTTCGAGGATTTAAATTATCGACCTTGCCGGATAATGGAGGAGCGGGAGCTTTGACAAAATTAGGAGCAAAGGTTGAATTGAGAAAGACTCATTTTATAGATGAGCATTTTGAAAGTTTCGGTTTTATCGATTCCGCTTTTTTCGGAGAAGAATCATGGAAAGTGGATTCTCGTCTCTGGTATTCACCGGGAGTCGGTGTGCGATGGATTTCTCCCATCGGTCTCATTCAAACTTATGTCGCTCGTTCTCTTTCCACTCAATCTAAAAATGGAGTTTCATCAGATGAAGGATTTTTCTTTTACTTAGGTATAGGAGGAATCTTCTGATGAAAAAATTTATCGTTCATTTATTAAAATTTATTTTGGGGTTTATAGCGCTTCTAAGTTTTTGTCTTCTCGTTTTTATAGGAGTCGTTTTTTACAATCCAACTTTAATTCTCAATCCGAAAAATATTAATTTCGCTCTGACAAAGACAAAAGTACTCAAGTCGTGGTCATGGGATAAAGGAGAAATTAATCATCAATGGCTTGCATGGAATCATCGGAAATTTTCAGGGAATTTCCAAAACCTCTGCATCGTTTACGAAAATCCAACAGAAAGAATCGATACATGCGTGAATAAAATTTTTTGGAACCTGGATATTGAATGGAAACCGCACGAAGGATTTAAGTTTCTCGTCAACGAACCGCTCGTTGTTGAAGCTGATTATTTTAAACTCACCAAATTAGCAGAGGATGATAGTCCACCGCCGGATTATTTTTCTTATTGGAACCTCTTATGGAAAAAAATCATTCCTGATTTATCGATAAGTGCCAAATCAATTGAGATCATCGATAAAGATTCGACGACCAGACTCAATGCAAAGTTGGTTAAACAAGGGGAGACTTTGAATGTCGATGTTCTCGAATACCATCTTACTGGAAATAAAAAGCAGGTGATTGTCACCGGTCCCAAAAAAATAAAATTGCCGGTTGATTTAAAAACTAAAAATCCTCTTTATTTTCAAGGTGTGAAATTAATCATTGATATTGAAGAAACTAAAATGCCTCTGCATCTTACAACTGATGTGGAGGGAGCTGATATTAAAGTTGAGTCTGTTGTTTTAAAGAAATGGATTCGCGATCAATTGCCGATGTCTGCTTTTTTAGAAAATGTGGCCTTGCAGACAAAAGGTTCACTCGAAATCAAAAAACTAAATCAGACCTGGAAACGTCTGATGAAGCCACCTTATAATATTTTGCCTGCGCCGTTGAATGTCCTCGAAGGTCCAGTCGTTGTCGCTCTTAATACAGAAAAATCTTCGCTTCCTAATAATGTGAATGCAAAGATCATGACGACGATCGATTTAAAAGGAGCAGGGCAGGTTCTCAGTATGAAAGTGTCGACCTTTTTTCCTTTTGATTTGAAAACATATAAACCAGGATCAATTCTTCTTGGCCTCGATGTCGATAAATTAGCGCTCAATCTTCCGAAGCTCGATAAGAACAAATTGCCTCCGCAATTAAAACCCGATCCACGTTTTACTCGCTCAAACACGATTACAAAAAAAGTAGAGAAGATAAAAACGACGATGAAAAAATCTGCTGATCTCAAACTGGATCTGGAGGCTCAGGGAGACAACGTTCTTCAGATAAAAACGAATTTGCTCGATGAAATTTTAAAATTAAATGTAAAATTGGAAATTGTAGATGCAGTTGTTCAAAGTGGATATATTCAAGCCTTTCCTTTAAAGACGGTTGTGTTCAAAAGAAAGTTGGATATTAATTCCGTAAGAATTATTTTCAAAGCACCTAAGGAACCAGAGATTAAAGCGACAATTGATTTTCTTTTACCTGAATATACAATCACACTTAATTTAGAAGGACCTCTTTCAAAACCGAGAACAGCGTTTAGCAGTAAACCTCCTCTTCCTCAGGACGATATCATTGCCGTTCTCCTTTTTGGACGTCCATTAAACGATCTCGATTCCGATGGAAAAAATGCGACGAAAAAAACCAATCAGATTATTTCACAAGGAATTCTCTCACTCTCAGTTCTTTATTTTTTTGCCGGCAGTCCCATTCAATCTATTGGCTACGATCCCGAATCAAACGAACTTTCGGCCCAGGTGGGACTAGGCAAACGCAACTCCTTGCGGGTCAGTAGTGAGGGCGGAAATGTTAATGGAGCGGGAATTCGCCATTCTTTGGGTAAGGGCTGGTATGTTGATAGCACCGTCCAGAAGTCTACAACCACCGCAAATAATAATGATTATGGTGTCTTGCTAGAACGAATTATAGCCTACTAAAAAAATTGAGGTTTATGTTGAAAACTCCACATTAAGCTGATCTTGTTTTCACTGTACCCGACGACAATGGATTCATAGGGTGGGTATATGGAAAAAAAGTTAAAAATTCTGATTGTAGATGATGAACAAGATTTAGGTGAAATTCTTTGTGAGGAATTTGAAACTCACGGACATGAAACGGTATTTGCTACATCAAGCGCAGCTGCAATCTCCTGCCTTCAATTAGTGAATTTCGACGTTGTTCTATCTGACTACCGAATGAGAGGTGGCAACGGAACAGTGATTCTTGAACACATTAAATCGATGGCAAAAAAACCGCTTTTTATTTTCACTACTGGCTATTTGGATTTGTGTATTGAGGAATGCATAGAGGCCGGAGCTAGTCTGGTTTTAACTAAACCTTACGACCTAAATACTTTGATTCAAAAAATTGAAAAAGTAGCCTAGGCATAAAAAAAGCCACCGTGAGGTGGCTCTTATTGTGTCAGGAAACAAGGTTTAGAATTGAAGTTTAAAAATCGAATATTTCACAATCTTCATAACGCGATATCTACTTCGGTCGTGAGCACTACGTCTCTTAACTTCGCATAGAATATGTTGTCACTTCGTTTGATCTGTCTTGCACAATGACTTCTTCAATACTCCCGTCACTGTTTTACTTCCTGTCTTTTTTAAATGCAGAGAAAGTGCCATTTCTTTTGTAGTAAAAAAACAAGAGGTTCAATGTGTGCTGAAAAAATTGTCGTGGCGAATTTGGGATTATTTAGGAAAGAATGCAACTTGAGTGAAATAAATTTGAAAAGATTATAAGAAAAGTACGCAGGGGGTTTGCCTACGTACTTTAGAGCTAAAAAAAGTGCGGATGACTATCGCGACTTCTTAGAGCTTGAAGAATCTGGTTTTTTCATTGACCCAGAAGTTTTATTTGTCGAAGAAGGTTGTTTTATTTTTTCTTCTTCCTCTCTTTCTCTTCCAGGTGCGCGTCCTTTTTTATCTTCCATGCCTTTTTTTTGAACCATAAAACCTCCGTGGTTGATTGAACATGTTCAGGCGTAGCATTTTTAATGCCAACTAGAATACGCGTGGAAACAGGCATGAAAATAGCCTTGATCAGAAGATTTGAGGCAAATTGGAATACTAAATGTGTCAGGCTGCCACGAGTTGCTTGCGAAATTCCAAATGGAATGGCACCTTTTAATGAAGGAGAATTTTATGGATACTGAGAAACTACTGGAGAGAATCAATGCCTTTTCAAACGAGAGAGATTGGAACCAATTTCACTCAATTAAAAATCTCACAATGGCCCTTTCCGTAGAAAGCTCAGAACTGGTAGAAATTTATCAGTGGTTGTCGGAAGAAGAATCCAACGATCAAACGAATGAAGTCGTGTTAACTCGTGCAAAAGAAGAGTTGGCCGATATTTTTATTTATCTCCTCCGCATTTCTTCTAAGCTCAATATCGATTTAGAGGAAGCGGTATTAGCGAAAATGGAAAAGAATGAAGAAAAATATCCAATCGAAAAAGCAAAAGGGAAGTCGACGAAATACACAGACCTCTGAACCGAGGGAGTATCATCCTTACGGCGATTACATCACAAAAAAAATTGATTCAATGATTATGGGAAGTTTTCCCATTGGAAAATTCAGCAATCCCAAAAGGCGACATGAAATTAAACCTCACGAAATTGATTTTCTCTTCGGTGGAGAAGGGAATCAGTTGTGGAAACTTTTGGGGAAAAGTTTTGATGTGACATTGGATACGAAAGAAAAAATTATTGCATTCCTCGAAAAAGAACGGCTTTCTATCGGCGATGTTATTGTTTCTTGTCGTCGAAAAAATGGAAGTGGAAATGATTCAGATCTCTATGACATTGAATGGAATCCGGACCTTCACGACATCATCAAAAAAAATAAATTTAAAAGGATATATTTTACCTCAAAAAGCGTTTACCATTGGTATGTCAAATACATTGGGAGAGTCGAAGGGCCGGAAGAAATTTTTCTTCTTTCACCATCGGCCAATGGAGTTCGTTCAATTCCGAGACTCAAAGAGTATCAGGAATGGGAGAAGACTGTAGACATGGAAAAGAAAACGAGTGTCTTCAGAGAACTTTTTTATAAAAAAATTTTTAGGAAATATCGTGATCGAAAATAAAAATCCAACTCGTCTTGTTCATTGTGATGATGCCATCGAATGGTTAAAAAAATCACCCATCCCTGAAAATGCTTCATTAATCGCTTCAATGCCGGACATTTCAGAATTCCCAAGCTACACGCTCGAAGCGTGGAAAGAATGGTTCACGACTACTGCTTCACTTGTTCTCTCTCGCACTCCTGAAATGGGCGTGACGATTTTTTATCAATCGGACATTAAACTCGATGGAATTTGGGTCGACAAAGGATATCTCTGTCAAAAAGCCGCTGAGGCTTTAGGACATGAACTTCTCTGGCATAAAATTATTTGTCGTGTTCAACCTGGAAATTCAACCTTCGGTCGTCCTGCGTATTCTCATATTCTTTGTTTCAGCAAAGGACTTCGTTTGCGCGATTTGGGTAAATCAACTCCTGACGTGATTCCTGATATTGGTGATAAAACGTGGGAAAGAGGAATGGGGCTCGAAGCCTGTTTGATGATTGGAAGATTTATTTCAGAGCAAACACCGAGTAAAACTCTCGTGCATCCTTTTTGCGGACAGGGAGGAATGTTAGCTATGGCAAATAGTTTCGGACTAAATGCCATTGGTATTGAGCGAAGTCCTAAGCGAGCAGAAATAGCGAGAACACTCACAGTCGTAGAGAAAAACAATAAAAAGTTTTTTGAAAATCATTAGCCCACACTATTCTCGGCATCTCTATTTTGTATTTTTTTTATCGCGAAAATAAGCGCAAAATTTTTTTGAGGATCAAAATTAGATCGCAAGATTTAAGGATGAAACTCACTGTCTCTTCTCGTGAGGCACACCTGTAGATATTGTGGTTGCTGAATTTTGTTGAGACTACACAGTCAGCGCGAGACCTCGATAACACCTACAGAGCTTTATTGAAGCGACAAAGGAAGAAGAGTTTATCTCTTTTTCCTTTTTCCTTTTCTGACAGGAGAAAAATTTATGAAAATAAGACCATGGTTATTTTTAACAGCATTTGGTCTCTCCGTTTTACTTTCGCTCACTTTAAAACATTCGGAGGCCAATGCTCAATCAGTTAGCTCGCCGGGCGTGACGACTTCAAGTCCATCGCTCACACCTTCAACAACTGCAACATCATCAACAAGTGCCACTTCTATTACGCCAACCTCTTCTTCTACACAGGTTTCTCCAACGGCGACGACTCCCTCAACGACAACGGCGGGGTCAGTTTTTAATAATATGCCGGGAACAATTAATGGAAATGCGACAAGAGATGCGAATGGAAATCGCACAGGACCTTATTCCACAACACCAACAGCTCAAGGGCAAACACCAACAACTGGAACGCCTACAGGGTTAACAAATGCGAATGGACAATCTATCTTTGATAATACGATTCGTTCGAATTCATGTATGGATTCAGCCAACCAACATTTATGTGGAGTTGAGGCGCGCGATTATTGTCGTCAAAATACGGCAGCAGCAGCTTGCCAAAATATTATCAGCGAATTGAAGGATAGTGCTCCGGCAACTTTGAATTATTAAAAAAAGTAAGGCCTCGATTGATTCGAGGCCTTGTTTAATTAAGGATGATGATCTTCAAATTCATGATCAACGCGATTGCGATAGTAATTTTCATCTTGAACATCTTTTTCTGAAGTTGTTGAGATATTAGTTGCTCCGTTTTCTTCGAGAATTTCTTTTGCCTTTGCTTCCCATCTCGCATCGTCGACGTGAATGGAAATCAGCATGCCGCCGTCTTTTACATAACCTTCAAAACGTTCAGCTTCGTATTCAGGAATGCCGAGTCCGATAAGTCCTCCAGCGATTCCTCCGACTGTTCCACCAACACCTGCGCCAGCAATAGCGGCCATAATTGGTCCAGCGGCAATGAAAGGCCCAAGACCAGGGATAGCGAGTGCCCCAGCTCCTACGAGCCATCCAAACGTTCCACCAGCGACTGCACCGGTGACTGCGCCTGTTGTTGCACCTTCAGGAGCTTTCGTATTTTTTTCGAAAGCAAAATCTTTTGTTCCCTCTTTTGATTGCATCAGCACAGAGATATCTGAGTTTCTAAAATTTTGTGATTTCAAAACTTCTACAGCATGATTGAGTGATGATTGATTATTAAAAATAGCGAAGACTGAATTTCTTCCAATTTTAGTCATAACTGTTCCTCGGTTAAGGTTAATATTTTAGCTGATTGTAGACGCGTTTATTTCCGGCCATCATTCGAGCATAGTTTTCTAATTTAACTTTTTCAGCGCGGTTGGCGACCTTACCTTTAAGTGTAATCGCTGTTGGTTGTGCAACAATTTGTACGTTATGTGCTTCAGTTGAAAGTTGATTATCGGCCATAATGCGCGCACGTAATCTTTGAGCAATTGTCATTGCCGAATCATCGCGTGAGTCAATCGTTCCTTGTTTTTCTGCCTCTACCTTTGAATAATTGCTGGCAGGATAAGCTGCATAGACAGAAGAAGAAATAAGCGCAGTAAGAATAGCGAAAGAAAATATTGTCTTCATAAACCCTCCTGGGAAATTTCTTACTTTACCAAAAGCCTATCGATTTATTTCGCCGAATTAAAATACATAATGCTTATGAGTTACTTCGATGTTCGCTACAATTTTTAGCGCACATATTGGGAGCTTTCTTGACACCAAAACTATTTTGGTTGAGAGTTGTTCCATTGCTATTCTTAACCACCGACCGGAGTTTTTTATGCTTTATGACATTACAGTTCCTCAGTTTAAAAAAATGCTAAAGAACCTTGATGCTATCCTTGATAAGGGAGCACAATTCGCAGAAGCAAAAAAGTTTGATGTAGAAGTACTACTCAACTCAAGACTTGCTCCAGATCAATTCAACTTAATCAGACAAGTACAAATTGCTTGCGATACAGTGAAGCTTGGTGCTGCAAGATTGGCAGGAAAAGAAGCTCCTGTTCACGACGATAAAGAAAAAACTCTTACAGAATTAAAAGCGCGCATTAACGATGTTATTAAATATCTCGACACTTTTAAACCGGAAGATTTCAACGGAGCAGAAGAAAGAAAAGTAACAACTCCACGTTGGGAAGGAAAATACTTAACGGGTTTCGACTACGCTACTCAACACTCACTTCCTAATCTTTATTTCCATTTCACAACGGCTTACTCAATTCTTCGCCACAACGGTGTAGACGTTGGTAAAAAAGATTATCTAGGTGAGATGCCTTATAAGCACTAAGGATTAATATGAAAGTGACAGCTCAACACATTCTCGTGAATCATGAATATGAAGCAAAAGATCTTTTAAAAAAATTAGCAGATGGTGCTAAGTTTGAAGACCTCGCTCGCGACTACTCTGAATGTCCTTCTGGAAAAGAGGGAGGAAACTTAGGAGAGTTTGGAAAAGGAATGATGGTTCCCAGCTTCGAAAAAGCGGCATTTGCCTTACTGCCAGGTGAAGTCTCAGAAATTGTTCGTACGCAATTTGGATTTCATCTTATCAAGCGACTTAAGTAAAAAGTGACGGCTGTCTAAATATTAGACGGCCGCATTTTGTAATCAGAAACTTTTTCACTTTTTCACTCCTTTTTTTCATTCCCGTTAGACTTATATATAACAAAGTAACTATAAACGGGATGAACTTATGAAATCTTTAAAACTGGCATTACTTGCTTTAACGATGCTTTCTGCAAAGACTCTTCTGGCCTCAGACCTCCAAATGTCATTGGATGAATCTGAAGTTAAAGAAGAAGTCGCAAGATCGCTCGGATTAAATGCTCAGCAAATCGATATCTATCCTGCTGCAATTGAATATGCAAAAACCGATGTCAAGAATGTCGACGGAGTAAATCTTAAAGGAAGATTTTTTATCACGTGGGCCGTAAGAGACACATTCGCTTCGAGCGATACAATGACTTACACGAATAATGGAATTACTCTCAATACAAATACATCATCTGATGATTCTAAAAACGGAAATATCGCGAACTCGGTGAAAATCGGTTACCAGATTTTTGAAAATTTGGGGATCGAAGGAAGTTATGAAAGATCAAGTTCAACAATGGGAGTGAGTTCGATTGCAAGCGGACAGACGCTTGGTAAAGTAAGTTCGCTCAATACAGTTGTTCCGGAAAAAATTCAAAATGATTTTCAAACAGTAAAAATTGGTCTGACGACAAATGCAAATCTTATCGACGCTAAAAGTTTTCGTCTCGATTTAGTTGGTGGTGTCAACGCAGGAATGATTCAAGTGGACAGCACTTATAGATCAGATGGTGATATTTATAAAGGAGCTATCGGATACACATACGGTGGAGAAATCGGTGTAAGAATGATTCACAAATCGGGAATCTATGTTCAGACAGGTGTTGGTATTAACAATAAGGTTATAGCACCGATGACTTACAAAGATGGATCTCACTCCCAATTCAACGGTAGTGATAAGTATGTTTTCATCAACGTGGGATATAGTTTCGGTGGTAAAAACCGTAGATGAAAACAAAATACTCAAGTAATAATTCGTTCTCAAAGCTTTTTAATTTTGTCACACTAAAAGAAATTTTCACGGATGGAGATTTCTTTATATGACAAAAATATTATTCGCTTCAATTCTTGCTCTCGTTATTTCTACTCATCTACAAGCAACAGAATACATAAGAAGTTATCGCGTCTCAGTTAATCCGATGAGAATGAACCAAATCGCTGATCGCTTTGAAGTTGTAAAAAAACTCTCTAACGGGTACGAAGTTTACGTAAAAGAAAATGATGTTCAATCTTTCCTTGCTTTAGCTCCACGTGCAGAACTTCTGCAAAAAAATATCCACTCGGATATCACTGCAGATAAAGCAGCAGCTTCAAACGTTGCGAAGTACAGAAAATATGCCGATGTTGAAAAAGACCTCAATACACTCGCGACAACTTATAAAGACCTCACATCACTTTCAACTTACGGGGTGACGAAAGAAGGTCGCAAGCTTTATGCTCTCAAAGTTTCTTCACCTAAAACGACGGGAACAAAACCGCAAATTATGGTAACAGCTGCTACTCATGGAGATGAACTTGTCACAGTAGAAGTTCTTTTTTCGCTGATGAATGAACTCCTCGCTGGTTACGGTAAGGACGATCGTTTAACAAAAATGATTGATGGAAGAGACATCTTTTTTATTCCGGTCGTAAGCCCTGACAGCTTCGAGGCCCGTGAACGTTATGTTCAAGGTCAGGACCCGAATAGAAGCTATCCATGGCCCGAAAATACGACGAATAAGACGGTAGATTGTATTCAGGCGATGATGGACTTTACGAACTCTCATAACCTCGCAGGCTCGCTTGATCTGCATGCTTACGGAAGGCTTGTTATGTTCCCATGGGGTTATACTGAAAAGGCCCCTGTCGCTAAAGACGAAGTCGTAATGGATGACCTCGTAAAGAGCATGGCCCGTGAAAACCAATATAAGGCAGGACAGATCTCCACAACAATTTATATTGCGAAGGGGAGTAGTGCCGACTATTTTTATTGGAAGAAAAATACCCAGGCTATCGCTGTAGAATTAGGGGACCAGAAGATCCCTCCTTACGCTTCCATTGCCAAGATTACAAACGAATCACGCGAATTGATGTGGACGTTCCTGGAACACTTTAACTAGTCTGTAAAAATTTCTAAATCCCTCATAAAAATTTTAGACATGCTAACATTCTGGCATGTCTAAACTACTAGCGATCCTATTTTTGGTTCTTACTACCGTTGTATCTATTGATACACTACAAGCGAAGGTTTACGATTTCACTGAAGGAAATCAAATCACGCTTCTTCAAGATGCAAGAAATTCAGCTGCCTTAAAACTGGATCTCGTTCGCAGTGCTAAATCTTCAATTCACATTATGACTTATTACTGGGACAAAAAAGGTTACCCGGTTGAACTGTTGGAAGAATTAAAAAAGGCCCACCAGCGTGGAGTTGATATTCGTATCATCACGACATCTCTTCCGACATTGGCGATGGATTTTTTGGGAAAATCAAAACGTTTTCTTTTTTCAGATAATGAAGAAGAAAAATCAGAGGCAGTTCTTTCTTTCTTAAAAATGTCTCCAGGACAAAATGAATCTTTCACTAATAATATTCATGAAAAAGTTTTTTTAGTTGATGGTAAGACGGCCATCATTGGTGGAAGAAATATTTCGGATGCAGCTTTTAAAGGAAAAGATCTCGAAGTGCAATTGGAAGGACCGGTTGTAACTCAAGTACAAGAACACTTTCAGAAAATGTTTTTGTTTCTCACAGATTTAAAGAAAAGTAACTGTATCAAACAATCTCAGAATACAGATAATGACTGGCCACCAACAGATGGAACTGCGTGTGTGGAAAAATTAGCGAAACAAGAATTCAAAATGGGGGATAAAAAATTCTTTCCTGAGCAACCAACATTTGAAGGTGGAGCAAAGGCGAGAGTTTTAACAAATGAAGTTCTGTTTCAACAACAAGAGCATAAATATTTTGGGCAAGCTCGTTTTGCTATCAAAGATGACATCATCGATACGATCGTTAAAACAGAATTTAAGACACTACGCGGATACAATTATTTTGTGATCCCAACTGCTCGATACAAAAAATACCTGGAAGACAACATCAAGGTCGGAAAAGATATCAGAATTATCACGAACAGTTTAAAATCATCGCTCGTTATCAGCGATAAGGGCTACCTTGTAGGAATGCCTGATACATATGAACTAGTGAGCAAAGGACTTAATGTTCATCAATGGACAGGCGAACAGAAGATTGGCAATGATCAATTGAGCTATCTCCACGAAAAAGTAATGTTATTCGATAATGATCACGGCTTCGTTGGTTCACATAATTTTGGTTCAGGAAGTACATCTGTGAGCAGTGAAATTACACTCGAGTTTTATTCTGAATCTATTGTTAAAACTTTATCTGATGTTTTCGATCACGAATACGAAACGGCTGAATTAACAAAAGCTGTAAGTATTCCAATGCTCAATAAAGAAATTAATGAAAATAGCAAGATGATCAAATTTCTTCGTATGAGACCTTTTAGAACACTTGTAAAAGAACTTTATTAAAATTTAAGCCTGTGGTAAGCTAAGTCTAATGTAAGATTCAATCCCCCATTCTTTTTAATCCCCAATATTCACTCTAAATAGACGGAGCAGTAATGCTTTGGAAGAAAATATTATTTTCTTTGTTCACCTTTTTTGTGGTGGACGTAACACGCTTGCGTTCAGAAGAAGAACCTGTGAGTTCTCTTCCGGCCGTGAGTATAGAAGACCTTCGTTCTGAACGGCAAAAACGTCAGACAGAGAGGAAAAAGCAACGCTTATACGACAAGAATAAGTGGAAAAAACGTCGCGACTATCGAGAGCGTACTTACAAGTACCAATCGACGAAGTCGCGCGACAGTCGCTATTCCAATCAGAAGAGCTTAAGGCGTATGTACAGAAACAGCTAAGTTGATTTGATAAAAAAGAGCAGGTGTATTCGCATGAATATGAACAGATGATTCGTCTTCAATTTTTAAAAGATCGCCCGGACGCAATTCTGTCTGACCGACAGTGCATTGTCCTTCTGCGAGAAAAAGAAAAGCCAAAGGAGTTTTGAGATGAGTAGAAAGAACTCGCGTGGTTTCGCTCGTTCTGAAAACTTCCATCGAAGCATCCATTTCCTTTTTGTAGATGAGTCCGAGATCAATCACTGTTTTGCCGATGAGATCACATTCGATTTTTTCATCTCCTGAAAAAGCAAAGACGTGATGAGGAAGGAGCGGTTTCTCATTTAAGAGAAGTCCATCGCCTTGCCAGACGACAAGCAAACGTTTGCACTTAGGATAGGAAGAAAAGGGATCAGAGGACTTAACAGTCGCAGAACTTAAACGCCATAAAAAATTATTATCAGCGATTGTCGCCTGCGGTGGCCAAATGGCGATTTGTTTTGTCATTCCCTTGCCGTTTTTCCAGGGAGTTTCCGGCAAATCATTCAATGTGAGTTTTGTAATCATGAACCATTCTAAACTTCATTTGTTAAATTGGTCTAGAGAAGTTACTCTTAAAAAATGAAATATTATTATCTCATTCACTTTCAATTCCTCGGCTTTCGCTTTCATGGATGGCAAAAGCAACCAGGGTTTAAAACGATTCAAGGAGTGATTGAAGAAAATTTAATGAAGATTCTCGGGCGTGGTGACTTCACAGTTCTGGGCGCAAGTCGCACAGACTCAATGGTCTCGGCACAGAATACTTATTTTGAATTAATCACAGAAAAAGAAATAAAAAGTGATCTTCTGTCGGCCTTGAATCAGTTACTTCCTGCCGATATAAAAATTCTCGATGTGAAGCAAGTGAATTCCGATTTCAAAATCGTGAATAGTCCCAAAACGAAAGAGTATGTTTATCTTTTTTCTTTCGGAGAAAGAAATCATCCGTTCAGTGCTCCTTTCATGACTCATTTAAATGAAGAACTTGATATCGATCTGATGAAAAAAGCAGCGGCGCTTTTTATAGGGACTCATTATTTCAAAAATTATTGTTACAAACCTCGCGAGACACAAAATTTTGAAAGAGAGGTTCTCGAATCACAGATTGAAGAAAATACAATTCTCACTGCAAACTTTTTTCCGGAAAAAAGTTTTGTCTATAAAGTAAAAGCAAAATCTTTTATGCGCCATCAAGTTCGGTTGATGATGGGAGCAATCTTTAAAACAGGAATGGGGCAACTGACATTGGAAGAAGTGGAAGCGTCACTACAGCCAGACTCTGCTCCAGTTTCGATGATTGCACCGGCCTCGGGACTTATTCTGCACAAAATTCATTTCGATTAAGTTAAACGCAAAAGATTTTCTAAGAGTGTTTGAACTGCACGAGCAGTTGGTTCATCAATGAGCTTATTGTCCTTTAATTTTGATTTCACCTGATGAACGCCAAGAACAGTATCAGGAGTGATTGTTCCCGACATCGTTTTTAAAACTTCAATAAGAGCTTCCTGAGCATAACTTTTTGATTCATACATCGGAGTTGCATTGATAATGCCGATTGGTTTTTTATCGAGTTCATTTGTGCCGACGATCCAGTCAAAAGCATTTTTAAGTGTGCCAGGAATGCCGTGAGCGTATTCAGGAGAACAGATGAGAAGGGCATCGCTCTTTCTAATTTCGTCGCGCCAATGATCGAGAGCAGGAATCGCTTCTCCTTCGCGGTCGGGATTAAAATGCGGAAGAACATCGAGACCTTGAAAAAAATGAATTTCACATCCAGAGGGAGCCAGAGATTGAGCGGCAAGCAAAAGGGCCGTATTGCTCGATTGGGCACGTAAACTTCCTGAGATGGCCAAAATTTTTTTCATAAAGATCCTTGGAGAGTGATGAGTTTAATACTATCGTAAAAGAATGAAATATAAAATGGGGATCATTGGAGCGGGAGCGATCGGATGTTTTGTCGGCGCTCATTTAATTGGAGAAGAAACAGAAGTTTTCTTTTTGGGACGCGAACGTTTCGGTAAGATGATTGCGAATTCCGGTTTAACAATTACTGAACATTCCGGTGAGAGTTTTACAATTCCTGCACAAAAGATAAATTGGGTAACAATTCCTGAGTCTCTGCCGATCTTAGATTTACTTATCTTCACTTCAAAATCTCACGATACAAAAAAGAGTGCGATTGAGATGCAGTCTCACGTTCATGAAAAATCGATCATCCTCAGTTTGCAAAATGGTCTGCATAATACTGAAGTGTTAAAAGAAATTTTTCCTAGAAATAAAATTATCGGAGGAATGGTTCCACAAAATGTCATTCAAGTCGAAGAGTCGGCACATTTTAAACAATCGACGGCCGGACATATTTATCTCGGTGAAGAGATCCCTCATACAAAAGATCTTCCTCATGAAGTCACAAACGAATTAAAGGCCATTCAGCTCGGAAAACTTCTTAAAAATTTAAACAACGCTCTTAATGCTCTTTCCAATATTCCTCTGATGGAACAACTGCAAAAAAGAAGTGAACGCAAACTTCTCGCTGAGGTTGTAGACGAAGCTCTTGCTGTAATGAAGGCCAGTCATCTCATCCCGAAAAGCACTGGTATCTTCCCGGTAGAGTTTTTTCCCTATGCTTTGCGATTGCCAAACTTTCTTTTTAATCTCGTTGCGGCCAGTGAAATCAAAAGTGATCCGCAAGCACGTTTGTCGATGTGGCAGGATTTAGAACTCAAAAGAAAAACAGAGATAGAATTTTTAAATGGTGAAATTGTAGAGCTGGCTAAGAAGGCGGGAATGAAGGCAGAGATGAATGAAAAAATTGTCGAGCTGATTAAAAGAGCAGAGCGAGGCGAACTCAACTCTGCTCGAAACGATTATCAAAAATTACTTTCTTGATCCCATATATTTTTGGAATGCCGGTCTGTCATTCATTGCTCCGGCCCACGCCATAATGTTTGTGTACGGCTTGAGGTCAATTCCCAGTGGCATACAAATATTCACAACACTGAATGTGTTAAGGTCAGCAAGTGTGAATGTATTTCCTGCAAGATATTTTTTTCCAGCAAGTGAATCGTTAAGAACTGAAAGAAGCACTGGAATCACTTTCATGTTTTCGTCGATTACATTTTGATCGCGTTTATCATCCGGCATGAAAAGTTTTTGAATGAATACTTCAATGATCGGTCCTTGAAGTTCTGAACTTGCCCAGAAGCTCCATTGTTGAACAAGAGCGCGTTCCTTTGTTGTTGTTCCCAACAATTCTTTTTTGTAAGCGTCCGCCAGATAAAAGTTGATCGCCATAGATTCGAAAAGTGTAATGTCACCATCAACTAATGCCGGGATTTTTCCGTTTGGATTAATTTTTAAAAACTCAGCAGACTTGTGCTCTTTGTTTCTCATGTCTACTTCTTTAAGTGTGTACGCAGCACCGACTTCTTCAAGTGCCCAAATACATCTTCCCGCGCTCGATCTTGCAGATCCATAGAGAGTAATCATAAATCTATCCTTTGTATAAGTGTAAACAATGAAACCAAGTATAGTGAAGGGATGGAAAGAAAACAAAAAATTTTGTAAGATTTTTCTAAGGAGATTTTTATGAAATACAAATACATTCTGATTTCACTGAGTTTAGCTCTTGCCGCAGAGATTCACGCATGGGATGCGACGTCCTTTAAGAGAGCATCTGACTCGGAATTAAAAAAGAAACTCACTCCTTTACAATATCAAGTCACTCAGGAAGAAGGAACAGAGCGCCCTTATAAAAATGAATATTGGGACAATCACCAGGAAGGGATCTATGTCGATATCGTCTCAGGAGAGCCTTTATTCAGTTCTAAAGACAAATACGATTCAGGGACAGGATGGCCGAGTTTCACACGTCCACTTGTCACAGAAAATCTGACGACCAAATCAGATCGTTCGATGATGTCTGAACGAACTGAAGTGCGAAGCAAACACGGCAACTCCCATCTCGGACACGTGTTTGATGACGGGCCGGCACCAACAGGAAAACGTTACTGCATGAATTCTGCTTCACTGAAATTTATTCCGAAAGAAAAATTGAAAGAAAGTGGATATGGTGAATTTGAAAAACTATTTGCGAAAAAATAAGAGACAAGGCCCTCATTGTGAGGGCCTTTCTTTAAAAAATTATCTAAAACTATTCTAGAACGATACGATCGTTGATTCTCGCCATATAACCAGAAACCTGATCACCATTTTTTAATGAACAAGAGTAGTCTTGAAATGTTTCAGAATAAACTTCATCGATATCAAGTGGGCATACCATGCTTGAATCGAAACGTGTGAATTCAATTTGGTAAGTGCATTCAACAAGTGATTCACTTTTTTGAACCTGGGCAAAGTTTTTTACTTTTCCAATGTATTGAGCTTCTGGTTGAGCTCCAAAATCACAAGCGTTCGCAGAAAAAGATGCAGCAGCAGCAATGACAGTTAAACCTAACATTAATTTTTTCATGAGAGCCTCCATTTGCGAGAAGCTATATCATATTGCCGGATTATTGCCCAAGTCAGGATTCTGTTAGAGTGAAAAAATTACCAGTCGATTGGTTTGTAATCTTTTAAGAATTGACCGCACCAGTGCTTGCCGGAATTGATTCCGTCGATGAATGGATCGCAAATGCGGGCAGCTCCGTCGACGATATCGAGAGGCGGTTGAAAATCGTGAACAGCTTGTTTGTATTGTGAGATTTCTGCCGGATCTTCATCTGTTACCCAACCTGTGTCGACAGCGTTCATGAAGATTCCGTCTTTCGCGAAATCTGAAGCCGATGTGTGAGTCATCATATTGAGTGCGGCCTTCGCCATATTTGTGTGCGGGTGACGATCTTCTTTTTTGAAACGATAGAATTTTCCTTCCATCGCTGTCACGTTCACAATATGTTTTTTGCCGGTGATATCTTTTCTCATTAAATGCACGAGGCGATTGATAAGAACGAATGGAGCAACTGAGTTCACGAGTTGAACTTCCAAAAGTTCAGGAGTCGGTACTTCACCTAAGCGCATTCTCCATGAATTTGTTTTTCTTAGATCGACTTGTTGAAGATCGACATCAAGTTTTCCAGCTGGAAAAACTTCTTCTACGACAAGTGAATTGTCGTAGCTGTATGGGATTTGCGAAAGCTCAGCAGAAGCTCTGATACCAACGCCAGGACCTTCTCCATGCCATGTAACCGGTAATGCTCTCTCTGAAGAAATATCTCCATGAGTAAGCTGATTAAGTTCTGTTTTAAAGTCGTGATGATTTTTTAAAAGGACTTGTGCCTCTGGATTGATGTCGTGGAAATTAAGTTTTTCCATTTCCATCATGTGAGCATAGAACCCAGGAGGTCTACGCACCGTCTGAGCAGCGTTGTTGATGATGATATCCAAACGCGGAAATGTGTGCTCGATGTATGTTGCAAAAATTTCAACTGAAGGAGTGTGACGAAGATCGAGACCGTGAATGTGCAGACGATCTTTCCAGTCAGCATAATCTTTTTCTTTAGCAAATCTCATTGCAGAGTCGACAGGAAATCTTGTCGTCGCAATAACAGTAGCACCAGAACGCAACATCATAAGAGTTGCATGGTATCCGATTTTTAAACGTGAACCAGTGATGAGAGCGACTTGACCAGTGAGGTCCGTCGTTTGAAAACGTTTGTGGTAGTTAAAATCACCACACTCCTTGCACATAGTATCGTAGAAGAAATGCAATTTGGTGAAGAGTGCTTTACACACATAACAGTTTCTTGCTGTATCTAATTCAGGAGCCTCTTCATAAGCTTTGTTGCTGTCGAGAAGAAGTTGTTCAGGAGCAACGAAGACTGCACTCTCGCGTGCACTTCTGATTCCCGTCTGCGCACGTTTTAATCTGTTCTGTTCGATGAGTTGTTTTTGTTTAAAAATTTTTACGTCTTTATTTCTTTTGGCGATTTCTTTTTTGTCAGGTTTAGCGATGAAACCACAGGCCTTGAAAAGGGCCACGCGTTTTTCGTGGGAGAGTTCAGTGAGAAGTTCCGTGCGCTCGGCAAGGCGTTCGAGAACGTCTAGGCACTCATGGATGTCTTCTATTAATAATTCTTTACTTGTATCGCTCATAATTAGGGGCAAGAACTACCACACTGCCCATTATTTTTCAATGCGACGATTGAGCAAACTCCTTTTGTATTGGGAAAAGGCCTTCGTAATTTAGAGGAGATTGGATATCAAATTCAAGGCTACCTAAGTCCTTGTTTCCAATTGTAAATTTAGTATCAAGACTTACTGTAAATTATTTTTCTTGATAGTGAATGCACCAAGCTATGTTAAAATTTTTTTGAGGCAGCAAGTGAAAGACATCATCTCCTTATTCAAAAATTCGAAATACAAAAGAGTCATCTCAAGCTCTTTTGTTTTTTCATTATTTTTTGCAGCTGCGGCCTTCTTTGAACTCAATACTTCCTATCGATTAGAATTAAAGCGCGCTGAAACTCAATCGAGTAATTTGAGTCAGGTTTTAGAAGAACAACTTTCTGGAACATTCAAAAAACTTGATCTCACTATGTTGGATGCAGTGAGAACTATCCAAGAAAAAAAATATTTTAATAAATCTGATTCAGAGAAAGTAAAAAGTATTTTGATCGAAAGATTTAAAGACATACCTGAGGCAAAAACTTTTTATGCCGTTGATAAAAATGGGTACGATATCTTTAGAAAAAAAGAAGGGAAGAGTGTTTATCTCGGAGATCGTGATTATTTCACTGTTCAAAAAGCATCGATGAAAGATGAACTTTATATTTCTCGACCGCTTTTTGGACGTATGACAGGCATGCGTTCAATTGCTCTCAGTCGCCGTCTTGTGAATAAGAAAAATGAGTTCGTAGGTATTGTTGCAGCCGTTATTCCTCTCACATATTTTAGAGATCTTTATTCAAAATTAGATATTGGAAAAGAAGGTTCGATTACACTTTGTAGTAATGAGAACATCATGTATGCGCGCTATCCATGGAGTGAGGAATTTATTGGCAAAAAATTAGCTAATGAAGATATCATTTCCCAAATTTTTGATCGCAATGAAAAAGTGATTAATGGGAACAGGCTTTCTCGAATCGACGGAATCACTCGTTACAGCAGTTCTCGACGAATTGCCGATTCAAAATTTTTCGTGGTCGTTGGAATTTCGCGCGATGAAATTTTATCGGCCTGGAAGCAGAGAAGTCTTTTTTATACAATTGGATTTTTACTTTCATGGTCTATCGGATTTTTTTACTTAGTCAGCTTTCTAAAATCAATGCAAGAACTCGACGACAGAAAAAAGAGCGCGATTCAAACGGCGAAACTTACATCATTGGGAGAAATGGCATCGGGGATCGCTCATGAAATTAACAATCCACTAGCTGTTATTTCCACTCGCGCCACTCAAATGCGCCGTCAAATTGAGCGCGGTCAATACGATCCGGAAGCATTCAAAGCTTCACTATTAAGAATTAATCAAACAGTCGATCGCATTGCTAAAATTATTCGAGGATTAAAATCTTTTTCTCGAAATGCGGAACAAGATGCTTTTGATGCTGTACAGTTGAAATCGATTGTCGAAAATACACTTGAACTTTGCAATGAAAAATTCCGTCATCAAAGAGTACTTCTCAAAGTTGATACTGTTCCAGAGGCCGTTCTTTACTGTCGTGAAGCTCAACTCGTACAAGTGCTTCTAAACCTTCTCAGCAATGCTTATGATGCGGTTGAAAGATTAGAAGATCGTTGGACCCATGTTTCTTTCTCCATTGATCAAAACGAAATTCTCTCCATCATGGTGACAGACAGTGGAGAAGGAATTCCGGAAAAAATCGCACAAGATATTATGCAGCCATTCTTTTCGACAAAAGAAGTGGGGAAAGGAACTGGACTTGGTCTCTCCATTTCCAAAGGAATTATTGAAGATCATAAAGGAAATTTTTATCTCGATCAAAAATCTAAGAACACGCGTTTTGTGATTGAATTGCCTGTAAGTATTGCGGTCTCAATTCATTCAGAAGAACCAAGAGCTTCTTAATTCTTATCAGCAATAAAACGCACAACTCGCTCAATGACATTTTTATCTTTTAAAATGCGACGATGGCCAAGACCTGTTGTCGTCAATAATTCGCTGTGAGGCCACGCTTCGTGAATCGCTGTAGCGGACATATAATCAACTGCCGTATCGTCCGTATCGTGCACAATGAGACAGGGAAGATTGAGTTTCCCGCCAATGGCCGCAATATTGAGATCGCGTGGAGCAATCTTCGCAAGTCTTGTGACTTCATCGAAAAAGCACGCTTCTGCTTTTTGATTGAGCTGCATACTGCGAGCAAAAAAATGGACAACTCGTTCATAGAAAGCGGGACTCGCAATCAAAACAATTTTTTTCACTTTGAGATCGCGACTGGCGGCGAGAACTGTTGATCCTCCTCCGAATGAGTGAGCGATAACGGCATGAGCTTCACCGTTGTTAGTGAGTTCTTTTTGAGCGTCGGTAATAAATTGAGCATAGGCACTCGGGTTCGTCCTTTTTCCCGGAGAAATGCCATGCCCTGGACCGTCGAGGGCGACGACGCGAAAACCTTCTTCAACCAATCTTGGGGCAAAAGAAGCGATTTGCGTTCCTCTTCCGTTCCATCCGTGAATGAGCATAACGAGAGGGCGAGAAGGCTCGCCCCATTCAAATGCTGCAATTCCATTTTTCAGAAAAAACTTTTTAGATGTCTCATGCCAAACGCGCTCCGATTCCGGGCGGGGAATTCTCATGGGACTGGAAAAAATCCTCACAGCGACTTTTGCCGCGAGCGCAGGAGAAACTTTCGAAAGAAATCCTAAGATCGCAGGAAAATATTTTCTCATTACGGACGCTCGATGATTGCCGTAACTCCCATACCGCCTGCTGTACAGATGGAGATGAGTCCGCGTCCGCTTCCTTTTTCAGCTAGAAGTTTTGCTAACGTTGCTACGATTCTTCCGCCTGTCGCTGCAAACGGGTGACCAAGCGCCAATGAACTTCCGTTCACGTTTAATTTTTTCGGATCAATTGAACCAAGAGCATGTTTCGCTCCTAATTTTTGAGTACAGTACTCTTCTGATTCAAGCGCTTTTAATGTACACAGAACTTGTCCTGCGAACGCTTCGTGAATTTCGTAAAAATCAAAATCCTGCAACGTTAAATTATTTCGTTCCAACATTCTTGCAATGGCAAATGTCGGTGCCATTAAAAGTCCTTCGCCTTTGACGAAATCAACAGCTGCATATTCAGCGTCGACGAAGTAGGCGAGGATCGGAAGTTTGTATTTGTCTGCAAAGTCTTCGCTCCCGAGAAGAACAGCAGAGGCACCATCTGTAAGAGCTGTACTGTTACCAGCAGTCAATGTTCCTTTATCTGAGTGATCGAATGCCGGTTTTAAGCGCGCCAGTTTTTCTAGCGTTGTATCCGGACGAAGAATAGTGTCTTTCTTTAGTCCTTTGTATTCGAACATGAGGTCGTTGAAAAATCCGCGCTCATAAGCAGCCGCAGCTTTCTGGTGAGATTCGTAAGCAAATTTATCCTGAGCTTCACGAGTGATCTTCCATTCTTTTACCATGAGTTCTGTGTGATCCCCCATCGACAAACCTGTTTGTGGTTCAACGACAGCTGGAAATTTAGGAAGAAGATATTTCGGTTTAATCTCTGCAAACTTTTTTAACTTACCCATGAAAGTAGGAGACTTCTGTGCATCTACTAAGGCCCACGATAATTCGTGAGTGAGAACACCGGCGATATCGCTGTTTGTATCACAACCTCCACCGATTCCGCTTTCCATCTGGCCCGCTCCAATTTTAAGAGCGATCTGAGCGATTGTTTCAAGACCTGTTCCGCAGGCACGTTGAACATCATATCCAGGAGTGTGCGGATTAAGACCAGATTTAAGAACTGATTCGCGCGACATATTCCAGTCTTCCGCATTTTTCATAACGGCACCGAGAGCGACGTCGCCGAGACGAACATTTTGCAATTTGAATTTTTTAACCAGGTCTTGCAACGTGGCCGTCATCAATTCTTTATTTGGAATGCGAGCGTAGTGTGAAAATGATTTTGTAAACGGAGTGCGTGTACCGCCGATGATGGCCACTGGGCGAAAACTTTTTACATTCATGAGATCTTCCTTGTAATTCTACCTATTGGTAGGTAGATTATAACCTATGAAGGTAAAAAGCTACAAGAATAATAATGATACGAAAAAAGAAGCTTTGGAAATGGCCAAAAACTATTTGCAGACGCTGGGCTTCAACGGCTTTAGTTTTCAGACAATTGCCGACGCCTTAGGGATCAGAAAAGCGAGCCTTCATTATTATTTTGCTTCGAAAGAAGACCTTGGAATCGCTCTTTTAAAAGATTATGAGACTGCCCACAACAATTGGTGTGAAAAAGTAAAAGACCTTTCTTCTAAAGAAAAATTGGAGAAATTCTCCCGTATCTTTACTAAAATGGGTGAGAATGATTGGCTCGTGTGTCCGACTGGTGTATTAAGTACAGACTTCAATACACTTCCCGCTAAAATGAGAAAGAAATTGAAAGACTTTCATCTCATGCAACGAGAGTGGGTGATTGAAACATTAGACCAAGGAAAAAAAGAGCGTACGATTAAATCGAATCTCGATACAAAAGCAACGGCCGATTGGATTATGTCGACAATGCAAGGGGGAGTTCAACTCGCACGTCTTCGCAACGAAAAAGATATTCCCAAAAAAATGATCACGCTCTTACTTGAAAATATTTATGAATAACAAAAATCCTCTTCACGGAATGACCCTGGAAAAAATTCTCACGGAACTTGTTGAGCATTACGGTTTTCCCGAACTCGCTGGTTTGATCGACATCAATTGTTTTAAAAACGATCCAAGTATAAAATCCAGTTTAACTTTTTTACGTCGCACTCCATGGGCGCGGACAAAGGTAGAAAATCTCTATATTGCTTATAAGAGAGAAAAAGGTAATGAGTAAGCGAGTTTTAATCACTGGTTTTGAACCTTTTGATGGCGACCACATCAATCCTTCAATGGAATTGTTGAAATGGCTGAAACAAAATGCTTACGATTTTGATCTGCATACAGAACTTCTTCCTGTGAGTTTTACTCACGCTGTCCCTAAACTTACTGCGATTATCGAAAATTTTAAACCGACACATGTTTTACTCACAGGTCTTGCTAAAAACAGAAAAGAGCTTACGATTGAACGCATCGGAATTAATTGGGTGGATGCGCGAATTCCTGATAACGATGGACTTATGTTGAAAGCTCAAAAAATTTTACCTGATGGGGAAGACGGAATTTTCACAACATTGTCATTGGAATTAATGATGAATGCGGCAAAGAAAGTTGGTTGTGAAACAAAAATTTCTACCAGCGCCGGAGAATATGTCTGCAATCACTTAATATATTCTTATCTAACGAATTTTAAAAATATTCCAGGCACCTTTATTCATTTGCCGGGTTCTCAAGACTACGAAGTTTTTTATCGCGGAATTGAAGCTATTCTTCTCGAACTTTAGCGTGAAGCTTGCTATCTTAAATGAGAAAATGAAACTATTATTTTTTCTCCTATTAAGTTTTAATTTTTTTACTTCGCCAGCAAATGCGAAGCCTACTGAAGTTGTATTCTATTGTGATGACGACTATCAACCGTACTCATATGAAGATCAGGGGCAAGCAGCAGGGATTTATACCGAGATCATTAAAGAAGCCGCTAAAGAACTCAAGGACTACAAACTGACGATTGTTCCTTTACCGTGGAATCGTGCCATGTCAGCACTTGAAACGAAAAGTGTATTTGCCGCTTATCCTCCTTACTACCGTCCAAAAGAAAGACCTTTTATTGGCGAATATTCAGTGCCGATTTTAGAAGAGACTATTGTTCTCTATACACGCAAAGAACTTTTGGATGAGACGAAAAAGAAATGGCCGGAAGACTGGTACGGTAAAGAAGTGGGAATCTTTTTGGGAACAATGGATATTGCCGGACCAAAGTTCGCAAAGGCAGTTGCTGAAAAAAAGATCAAGGTGATTGAAGAGAAAGGGCATGAAAAAAATCTTCTTTTATTGGGTCATGGAAGACTTGACGGTTACGTGAATGATAGAAACTCTATCCTCTACAGTCTTATGAATTTAAAACGTAAACACAAATGGCCGAAGTCGGCTTCTGAACTTGTTGAAGCACTAGAGATTTCCAAAGAACATGGATATGTGGCCTTCTCGCAAGACGATCCAAAATATCCTTATAAAAAAGATTTTATTAAAAAATTTAATGCGGCCATTTTAAAAATGCAGAAGAATCATAAGATCAGCAAAATAGTTAATAACTTTTTAAAGATCGATTAATGAACTCTTGGTCTTTCGTCTCTGGATTTCATCCACAGTCTCGTATCAAATTCCTGATTGAACATTTTTGCGGCCTTTACATCACTGTTTAGGTTTTGAATCGAAATGAGGTTTTCATCGTTATAATCATTTCCACCGCTGCTCCAGTTTTGTGATCCTAAGATAATTTGTTCAGCTCTCATTGTTCCATTGGCCATTTTTCTTGTGATCGTTCCAGCTTTGTAATGGTTCTTTCCTTTCCATGTACTGATGCGAACAGAGATTGTGCCGGCCTTTGCAGGAGGATTCGGAATTTTTCCGATATAGGGATTCGCCATGAATACATTTAGAACAGCATCTCTCGTCCACGACGTGAGACCGTGACCAAGTTTTGAATCGTAAACGATGCGAACATTCGCTCCTTTCGCGGCAGCGTATTGCATAGCTCGTACGATTTCATATCCAGTTCCACCGAACATTGAAATGCGAATTTCATCTCCTTCTTTTGCAGATAAAAGCATTGGAAGAATCACGCGATGTTCGGCATCGTCAGTAGGGGCGAAGTGCACGCGCAAGTTTGTTCCATCTTTAAAATTGAAGAAACGATTTGAGACAGGCATTTTATTTCTGTGAAAACGGCCGGCGTGAACTGGATCTTTTTCATCTGTGCTGATCAATTTACTTTTCACTGAAATACTTGGATCAAAGTTGAACATCAAATTGAATTCATCTAAATAAGCTTGAGCGACAGCATCGTTGCGAATATAAACTGACATGTTCGCATTTGCTTCTGTTCCCATACAGTGATTAGAAATGTTCGCTGTTCCTGTCCAGACTGATTTTACACCTTCGTGATTTTCGAGAACGGCATATTTATTGTGCATGATATGTGAAGTAGACCACTCTAAACGTACGCGCGATTCATCTTGTGTTTTAATTCCGTCATTCATTTCATGAATAAAACTTGGAGTACCGTCGTATTGAAAAGTGGCGTGCATTCCACCTGGATTAGTAGTTGAATCACCGAATAGCCAGGTAGACGAATCAGCTGGTTTTACATAATCAAAAAGCCATGGCGATTTTCCGCGCTCAAAACCTGAAACGTCGATGACAGCGCGAACATTTACTGAAGATGTGTGAGCGTGATTGATAATAGCGTTGTAGACGCCGCTCATACTTCCCTTGATATCATCGATTCCGTACATCGCGATCGATAAACTTTTGCCGACATCAGAATTCAATCTTTCAGCGAAACGATCGACAACTCCTGAGCGTGGACTTCCATCCCAACCTTCAGTGAAGAACACATCCATATCGAGAGAGTCACCCGCGAGAATAGGCGAGCCGAGTCCTGCTTTTCCAGTGCGGAAATCAGCATTGGGTTTTAGCTTTGGATCTTTTTCGAGACACTGCCAATCTGTAAGTTGGCAATCGAGGAATTGTGTACTGGCAAAAAATAAACGTTGAATCGCTTTTAAATTAGAAGGCGTTTTATCATCTTCATCATCATCTCCACCTTCAACTTCGGCCGTAGGTTGTTTTACAATTAAACTCTCTTGAGCAGGTTCAGCATCTGTCGTTGCTGTAACAGGTGTTGCCGTTGTTTCTGCTTTTTTGAAATCGCGGGCCGTGAGACCTAAAAAGGCCATATAGTGACGGAGTTTTTCTGTGACTTCTGCTACGTCGGCATCCGCCATTCCTTTAGTTGATCTTTTCAGTGCCGTTTTAAGAGCGAGAGCAAGATCTTTATCTGCATTGATTTCCGGAAAGTCTTTTGGAGCTATGTCTGAAGCTGCATTGAGAGCAGCCACTTGTCTTATTGGAGTACTATGATGGCTGATCTCATTAGTCGAACATGAATAAAGACTCATTGAAATGAGTGAAGAAAGAATCAATGACCGAGTGATTTGATTTTGCATTTTGGTTTTTCCTGACAAGGCATAGGCCAATTCTAAACAAAATTTTAACATGCTACTAATGAGTTTCAAGAGTAGGAGGTTTTTCCTGAATGAAACAATCAAGATCTAAAGGAAGTTTTTTCACTTCTTAATATTTCAAAAACTTTTCCAATTCTCTCTTATACTTTTCTTATAAAGTGTATCGGAGAAATCTAATGTTCAAGGCATTCACAGCAGTCGTGTTGTTTTCAGTTTTATGTTCATGTGCATCGGCAAATCATAGAGAAAAAAGAGTAAGCGATTTAGAAGGAATTGAAAGTGGTGATCCACTTGCTAAAGATACATTTTCTTTTCATGAACCAACTGCGAACGATTTATCAACAAAGTTGAATTTATGGGCGACCTATTATTTACTTCCGCAACTCACAGATGGTTCTGGTGACTATGCTTTAAGAGATATGAATGGAGCAGAGTTGGGGCCAAAACTTTCACTCAAAGATTGGTGTAACTCTGCACTTGAAGGATCAGTTCGTATCATCGATAAAAATGGTGATGCTAAAACTTATAACTATTCCGGCGTGACTGGTTCATATGCAGTCGATTGCAGAAAAATTTTTAAACTCGATGTAAGCAAAACAAAATTCAGAGCAGCGAGAGGACCCTACGGAGACGGATTAGATGATTTAATTCTTGCTCCTTACAGAACAATTGCTACAGATAATTCCCGCATTCCTATTGGAACAGTTCTTTATATTCCGGAAGCACGTGGAGCAAAGATCACACTTAAATCAGGAAGAGTGATCACGCATGATGGATATTTCTTTGCTGGTGATAAAGGTGGAGCAATCAAAGACAATCACATCGACGTTTTCATTGGAACGCACACTGATGCTCCTTTCTTTCCTTGGATCAGAAGCAATCAAACAAAAACTTTCACGGCCTATATCGTGACTGATAAGCAGATTATTTCTGCTCTTAATGAACTTCACGCTCAATAATCGACCATCAATCAGAGTATAAACTTGCTGGATCATTTTCGGCGGTTTATACTTTTTTCTATGAAATCTATTTGTTTTTGGATTTTGATGACTGCAACAGTCATCAATCAAACTGCATTTGCTGAAATTCAAATTAATTCTTATCGAAAGAAATTTTCGTGGAAGTCTGAATGGTCAACGCTCATGAGCGATGAGTTCAAAAAAGACGAATACAAAGAGAATCCAAACTCACTTCTGAACATTGAAATTGATGAAGAAGATTTGGATGAATTGGAATGCGACGGTTATAACAAAGCGTCTTATGAAGAAAAAGCAGACTTCTGGATCGTTTTCTTTTCTGCTCTCACTCGCGCTGAAAGCGGATTTAATGAAAAGGCAGCCTCGGCAAAAACGCGTGGTCATCGCAGCTTCGGTCTTCTTCAACTTGCAAAACAAACAGCAAAAAGAGAATGTGGAATCAATCCTCCTGAGAGCAGTGTTCTGCACGCAGAAGATAATTTAAAATGCGGTATTAAACTGATGAACTGGCAGCTTCAAGGAGCGCCGACAAAATCGGGAAAAAAATTGCGTTCAGATCTTGAAGGACAATTATTCGGAAAATATATTTTTCAATGGGGTCCTCTCAGAGAAAATGATCGTCGTGGACGAGCTCTCCTGGTCAATTGGTTTAAGGATCATTTAGATCAATTAAAGTTCTGTGATCAAAGAAATAAGTTATAATCAAAAATTATCTTTCTAATTCTTATTTTATCCTTTTATTCAGAGTGACTTCGTCTCACAATTTTTGGATGAAGGTAACAAGCACGCATGTTATTCTCTTTTTGATAATCTTATTTCTTAAAATCCAATCTTCAGATTCAAGGGAGATTTATGAAACTTCTATTTTGCGTTTTACTTATGGCCAGCTTTTGTGGGAAGGAAATCAAGGCCGCTGAAGGAAACAATCCGGAAACAAAACCTGACAGCAATCTCGTCTCCGGAACAAAAAAAGTTTTGAGAAAAATCGGACGCAAGTCGATGGACGAAACTTGTAGACTCACAGAAGACAAAGCAAAGTGTGAAAAAGAGCGTGCTGAACACAAAGCTGCCAATGCGGTCGATGATGCTGATACAAAAAGAAGAGAAGAGGCGAAGGCCAAAACTCCTTAGGAGAATTTATGAAAGCTTTTATTCTTTTAACATTTTTTGCGAGTGTTTCAATATGGGCAGCTGATCCGAAAGTCGCAGCAGACCCTGCACCTGTTATTGAAACCGTTCCTGCACCAACAGTAGAGGAAACTTCTCCTGTTCATAAGGTCGATAAAAATGCGGCCGAAGGAATTGAAGAAACCAAGATGGGACTCATTAAGACAGAAAAAACTTTTACAGATAAAAATTGTAAAATGGTCAATGGAGTTGTGAAATGTAAAAAGAAACGTGTGAAGAAGAAAAACGTCGACAACGATCCAGCACTTCACGACGTAAAGAAAGATAAAGAATAAGACAAAAGATAAACGAAATTTGCAATAAACAGAGATTCAACATAAAATTTTCTTATGAGGATTTTATGAAAGTCGAGTCACTGGCCTTTCAGACCGATTTATTTTTTCATCGTTTCAACGGCATCGTGTTTGAATACGACGATTACCTAATTATCAAAACTCCAAGTAACCCGACATTTTTTTGGGGAAACCTTCTGTACTTCAAGAACCCGCCGACAGAGAATTCATTTCTCGAGTGGCAGCGATGTTTTAAACAGCAATTTGAATCGATGAATGCGGAACACATGACGTTTGCCTGGGATTCAACGAACGGTGAAATCGGAGCCTCAGATCTGTTTGTGAAAGAAGGATTTGATCTTGAAAAGTCCGTTGTTATGGTGGCGGATCAAATCATTCGCCCGGCAAAAATAAATTCAGACATTGTCGTTCGTCCAATTACCTCTGAGGAAGAATGGCAAATGGTGATTGAGAACCATGTTCTCTGTCGCGGAAAAGATTTTGAAGAAACTCCTTACCGAAAATATGCTACAAGAAAAATTGCAGATTACAGACGAATGCTTAAAGAAAAAAGAGGAGAGTGGTTTGGTGCTTTCCTCGGAGAGAAATTAGTCGGCGATCTTGGCCTGTTTTGGGAAAAAGAATTAGGACGTTTTCAAACAGTAGGCACACATCCGGATTTTAGAAGAATGGGAGTCTGTTCTGCTCTCGTTTATCATACTTCGATCTATGCAATGGAAGCGCAGAAATTAAAACAACTAGTGATGGTGGCCGATCCTGAATATCATGCGGCCAAGATTTATGAATCTGTTGGTTTTAAAGTTCGCGAATGGCAAGTTGGTCTTTGCAGATACAATAAAAAAATCTGGGCGACGAATTCTTAATTACTTCTTCATGTAAGCACAGAAACCAGGACGAGGTCCAATCTGCGGATGATTGCGGCAGGTATCAGGGCGATCGTTGTAACGAGTACAAAGTTTATTCGCATCTAAAAAATAACAAGAGCCGTCCGGCTTTTGTTTGAGCGTAAATTTTTCCGTGCTTGGAGTGTAACGTAAAACGGCCGGGTGTTTAAGCGCATCTTTAATTTGTTCGCGTTCACTGAGTTCGAGATGGAATTCATCGAGAATGTTCAGTCGAATGAGATCACTGACTTTCACTTCAACCGGCATATAACAACAAAGACCTTCGCATGTTTCACAAAGTCCTCTGCGGTATTTCGTCCATCTGGAAAGATCGTTTAAATGTTCCTGAAAATTTTTTTTAGTCATGTTGCTTTCTCATTCCGATAATCGCCATCCCAAGGAGAATAAGTATGCCACCGACGATTTGAATGAATTTTAATTTTTCATGCAAAAGAGTTGTCGCAATAATGACCCCGGAAATAGGTTCAGTCATACTCAAAATGGAAGCTTCTGACGATTTTATTTTTTGAAGGCCCGCTAAAAATAATGTCATGGCCATAAGTGAGCAAAGAATGGCCATTGAACAAATGAGAATGGCATGTGCACTTAAAATTTCAACAGGTCTTGAAGGCTGCGAATGAAAATGGATGAGCGAAAGAATTGCTCCAGCACCGAGTTGTACATAAAACGAAGAAGGAAGAGCAGGAACCTGACTTAAGTATTTTCGAGAGAGAATAATGTAGAGAGCGTAAAAAACAGCTGAGCCGATTCCGAATAAAAGAAAGCGCGACTCGCTCACGCTCCATTCCCCCCAAACGAGTTGAACCATTCCGATACAAACGAGAATCAAAGCTATAAATCCAAGTCGTCCAATGTATTCTTTTAAAAAAAGGCGAGAGAAGAGAGTGACCATTACGGGATATGTATAAAGCAAAAGAACTGTAAGTGAGGCAGAAAGACCGGTGAGCGCTAAGAAATAGAAACTTGAAAAAAGTGCATAACCAAAAATTCCTAAAAGAATTGAACTAATCATTTCAAAGGCAGTTAAATTAATCAGTGATTTTGGTTTTGTGAAAAGAATAAAGACACCGGTAATGATCGCTGAAATCGAATAGCGAAGGGCCAATAGTTCTCCAGCAGAAATGCCTCGTTCATAGGCCATCTTTCCAAAGAAGCCTAAAAAACCAAAACAGATTCCCGAAAGAATTATTTGAATGAATCCTAGAGTGCGAGAGTTTTTTGTCATTGCTGATTGATTATATCAGCAAAACGGAAATTAAGTAACCGGACCACCTTCGTTAGCAAGATTTTGCAGGGCCTCTTTCTCCGATTTTTCTATATCACAGGCCGTTTGGTTCTCAGTACGAATATGACGACGAACAATACTCAAGAGTTTAGCAGCGGCAGCACAAGCATCATCAGAGGCTTCTTCTATTTTTTTGTCATCATCGGGATATTGGAGCAGAACTTTTTTGTCGTCATAAATTTTTTGTTTGGCCCAGGCATAAGTATCCGGAGCTATTTCTTCGGCCCCTTCAATCTCTGCTTGTCGCAAATTTTCAATAGCTACTTGTAGCTTATCTTTATAAATCGCCTTAACTTCGGTGTGTAATTCCTCATTCATATTTACCTCCAGGACGTAGGTAATTTAATGATGAAGCAAACGTGAAAAGAAAAAAAATATTAAATAGCAAAGAAACGTATCTGAAAATCTTAAGCGTGTTGTCCTTGTGATTCATTGTGCACATGCTGATGCTTGATCGTTTCAGATGTCAATTTACCAATGACAAGACCGGAAAGTGAAACGCATGAGATAACCAGTGCCCACATGAGCGTAAGATTTTTTTCGATCATGTATCCACTGATAAGCGGACAAACAATTTGAGCAACTGACATCAATGTCTGGTTTAAACCGAACACGAGTCCCTGATGAGCAGGACTTGCACTTTTAGAAAGCATTCCCGCGATACTCGGACGAAGAATGGCATTTCCAAAAGCGTTTACAGAAATTCCTACTAAGAAGATTGAAAGCAGTGGAGCAAATCCCATGATGACCATGGCGATCATCGTGCAGAAAAATCCGAGAAGCATAATTTTAACTTCGCCGAGTTTGCGAACTAAATAGCCCATGAGGAATAATTGAATGCAAAGAGAAATGATCCCTACGTAAGAAAGAAGCAATCCTACTTCTTTTGCCGTGAAAGGATGACCTTGCCAGTGAAGAGCACGTTCACAATAAAGAGCGAGACCTGTCATATAAAGAGAAAACGCAGTTGAGAAAATGAAAAACAATATAAAACATTCTTTGAGCACCGGAGTGTTGAGGAGATGAAAAGACTTTTTCAATTGTTCAAATGCTCCGGCCCCTTTTTTGTTTTCATTTGGTTTCTTCACATCTTTTAGGAAGAGTGATGTTCCAACAATGCTTAAGAAAGAAAGAGCTGCTGAAGCCCAGATGGGAGCTGCAACACCGTAATGAACAAGCACTCCTGAAATTGCAGGCCCAAGAATAAATCCTAAACCAAATGAAGCACCAATGAGTCCCATTGCACGCGTACGATTTTTTGGTTCAGTCACATCTGAAATATAAGCTTGAGCAACAGTCATGTTACCGGCCGTGATTCCGTCGATAATTCTCGCGAGGAAAACAACCCACAATGTTTTTGAAAGAGCGAGAATGATAAATCCAATGCACGTTCCGATCTGACTTAAAAGAAGAACGATTCTTCTTCCGTAGCGATCGGAAAGATCTCCGAGAATTGGGCCTGCGATGAGTGAACACAATCCATAAATAGAGGAAAGCATCCCAACGACGAAGGGAGTTGCTCCTAAACTTTCTGCATAGAAAGGGAGCAGAGGAATCATGATAGTGAATCCAAGAATATCGACGAAAACAATGAGAAGAACTGTTAAGAGTGCGCCGTTATTTTTGAAATTCATTCCGATCCTTGTTGTGTTTTAGAATTTCGCCACCAGCGCAGTGGTAAAGAGAGTATCGGTCTTCGCATGAGCTCCCGGATTGGGAAGATTATCGTAACGAAGAAGATAGCCGCTTTTCACCGAGAAAATATTAGTCAAAGCTGCGGTGACAGAAATTTCCGAGTTCATCTGATAATCAGAGCCAATGGTAAAGTTGGGAAGATATTCAAACCATAATTTAGTTGAAACACCTTCGGTCCATTCTTTTGTTGCTTCAGTATAAGCGCGCATGTAATGCAATTTTTTCTGGTCGCCGATAAAATCGTTTTCAACAGTGTAACGATAACCGAGCTCAGCATCCCAAAGAAATTTTGCTTCTTTCATGATGGCGTACTTTGCACCAAGGTCTGTATTATATTTTTGATTGTAGCCCGCATATTTATCACTTTCAAGCAGTTCTCCTAAAAATACACCGAGGCGATGACTGAGTTCGCGATCGTAACGAAGACCTGTCGACCAGTAACGGGCATTCTCTACGCCGGAAGTTTTTGTTTTAAGAAAACGTCCTGTGAATTGTAATGCATTTTCATCCCATTTTTCTTTCAACAATTCTTTTGCGTTGTAACTTTGTGAATCCGAATTTCCTTTCGCGATGATTACACCGAGCTCAGATTCATTGGTAACAACGGCCTTTGAAATGAAGGGAAATGAAAAGACAAGTGCGCTTAATAAGAGAGAACGTTTCATAAGATCTCCTTGGTTTAAATGGATCAAATTTAAAAAAACCAAGGGAGGATGAATAATACAAATTTGGTTATGACGAATAGCTTTAAAGTATGAGTGACTTTTTAAACAGTGAGTTTATCCAGGAGGACAAGCAGAGCTTTGGGAATCTCGAGTTTATTCCATGTAATGTTGAATTCGCGTTTTAAATAATTATTGGCGAGCTCTTCATTTGAAATTTCGTTGTTCTCTCTGCGTTCAAGTAAGGAAAAATCAGAATGACATTGGCCGCCGTTGTCGTTTGCAATGCGCGGATTAAATCCCAGGCATCCATACGGCTTTAATTCTTTTTTGATTGAACAACCTTTTGGCCCCGGAGTGAAAAAAGGGCATGTATAAGTTTTTCTCAAGTGGGTGTGGGCCTTTTTACCGAGAGAGATTTCATGATCGAGACGATAGTGTTGAACATTATCTTTCATCGCCTGTCTGATCGCTTCGATATTATCAGCATTCACTTCGAGTGAAAGCAAAATTTCGACAGCCTCGAGCGGAGTTACTTGCATCGAGTTTGCAGCAAAAGTGCAGCACGTTCCTGTACATTGAAAACAATGAATCTCTTTTTTAGAAAGTTCCGCCATCTCAGTGATGAGCAATTCTCTTCGCTCGCGAGGAGAGTGCGTCTTCATCGTTTCATAAAGCGTATGTTTTAAATCAGAAAGTTGCATAGGAGTATATTAGACGAATTGAAAGAGTAAGAGAAGTAGTCTACGCTTATAATGGCCTGATCAATTTAGGAGGGATTTTATGAAAACAATTTTGTCTGTTAGCTTAATGCTTTTGACTCTCAATGCATTTGCCTGGGAAGCGCCGGAAATTATCGAAAACGCTTGTTATCAGGGCTGTACTCCCAAAATGGAGAAAATGTATAAGAAATTTCTGGATACAAAACAACCACCAAAATTTATTCCGGGAATGTATTCGGGAGAATGTAATCATAACTCATCTTCACTCGATCCAAACACAACTCATTACATTGGACTTTTACTTGATCAGGATGCAAACGGCACATACATGGCGCCGGTTCTGCAATACTTCGGCGACTCAAACGACATGAAGGACTGGTCGCTCGATCAGGCGAGAAAAGAAATGTCGGATGAATGGAAAAAAACAGAAATCGTAAAAATGCACCCGACGTCAATGACGGCGCACTTTGAAGATGAAGAGGGTAATCCCGCTCTTGTTTACTGGGCGAGACAAGATTTAAAAACGAAAGACATTTATTTCATGGCCTACTTAAAAGGATTTTCAACAGCATTTTGTATCGCTCACCTGAATCCCAATGGACTGCCTAAATAATGGAACCTTTCAAAAATCTTTTTAATAAAAAAGTGGCGGAAGATATCGCCGAAGCAGTGGCCAGAAACTACCGCGATTTTGATAAGAAAAAATTTTTAAAAAACATCGATAAAGATTTAAGCGCGCTCGAACTAAAAGAGCGCGTTCATCTTCTCGCTGAAAGATTGCGAGAAACTCTTCCACGCGAAGTGGAGCTTGCGATTCCTATTCTTCTCGGAGCTTTGAAGAAAGACGACAACGATAAAGAAGGTCTCACGGGAATGGTCCTCTGGCCGCTCACTCATTACGTCGCTCTTTATGGTCTCGATCATTTCGATCTTTCCATGAATGCACTCAAAGAAATGACAAAACATTTTACGAGTGAATTTGCTGTTCGCCCGTTCTTTTTGAAAGATCAAAAACGCGTCCTCAAACTTTTTAAAGAATGGATGGAGGACGAGAACGAACACGTGAGACGTTGGGTCTCAGAAGGTTCTCGGCCGCTTCTTCCCTGGGGAACGAAGTTGCAAAATGTCGCACTTGATCCCGACATCACATGGGCCTTTTTAGAAAAATTAAAAAACGATCCTTCGGAATACGTTCGCAAATCTGTTGCGAATCACATCAACGACCATTCGAAAAATCATCCGGATTACGTCATTGAAAAATTGTTGGGATGGCATAAATCGAAAACAAAAACGACCCAGGTGAACTGGATCATCAAACACGCAAGTCGCACGTTAATTAAAAAAGGTTTTAAAAAAGCTTTTGCTCTTCATGGAATTGAAGAGAGCAATATCAAAGTCAGTGATCAAAAAATTCTCACAAAGAATGTGAAAGTCGGTAGTGCGCTGAAAGTTTCTCTCACTCTTGTGAATCAATCAAAGAAAGCCGCACAAGTGATTCTCGATCACGAACTGCATTTGCTCAAGGCAAACGGCAAACACACGATCAAAGTTTTCAAGGGGAAAAAAATCACACTTAAACCTGGTGAAAAACAAAAATGTGAAATGGCGATTCCTCTCAAAGTTGTGACGACGAGAGTGTATTACCCGGGAAAACACTTTTGGAACAGCAAGGTCAACGGAGTGAGCGCAAAGGCCTTGCCTTTTGAATTATTGCTTAAATAATTATTGGCAGAGCACCTGGTTTGCTAAAACGTTGATGCGGAATTCATCACTCGGATGAACGCCATCGTCTTCGCTGTCGCATAGATCGTTGAGAGCACCCATATACATTTGTGAGCGAAGAACCGGAGAACCGATTTTCTCCATCAGGATTTTTGCCGTTTTTAATCCCCACATGTCTGCCGAAGACTCTGACATATATTTCATGGCAGGCTTCTTTAATTCGGACTGGTGAGATTGAAGTTCATTTAAAAGATCAGTGTACGCTCCTGGGAAATAGCGATAATCGAAGTGATGTGAAAGTTCGTGGCCTAGAGTCGCAACCAAAGGCATAAGTTTTTGGTTAACTGCGAAATTGCTCTCGTTGCTGAATTCAATTGAGCCAATAACTTCTCCAGGACAAATAATAACTACTTTTTGTTTGTGTAATGTCGTCGCAAAAGCATTGTCCTCAAAATATTTATCGCAAGACTTGTAAAGCGCATGTACATCGTCGAGAGAGTTGTCATCGACATTATTATGGAAAGTGATAATACGCGTATCATTGAGAATCGCATGCATTTGCGCTTTTGTCGCAGCATCGACTTCAGGAGACTGATCGATTGCGAGGTGAAGAGATTCGACGATGAGCTCGTTTCCAGAGTTCACTGGAAGGTGATTTCTCGTTAAATAATTTCCAAAAGCAATTCTCAGTTGGGCATAGAAGATCTTTTCAACGTTCAATTTTACTTTTTTCGGACGAAGAGTATCGATGTCATCAAATGACGAGAGTTGATCTTTGATATCGGGATCAATCATCGTCAACATTTTGTTGAAGGCCTCTGTCTTCAATTGATTTTGGATTTTTTCAATTTTATCCGCACGAGTTTGGGCGGATTCTTCGCTGTTGGCGCAAGTATACTTGAGCGGATCCTCGCAAAAGGGAATCGCTGCGTGGGCGCTCTTAAAAGTTAATAAAACAATGAGAATTGTCAGAGTCGATTTTAATGTTTTCATAGGCGCACAATAACGAATATTGGACGAGTTTCAAGTTACGAGCGGTGTAATGTAAATTTTTCAGAGTCTTCTGTTGGAAACCGACAAAAAACCTCCATTATTTTATTCCACGTACAAGCACGGTCTATCATGACAAAGCCCTTGGGTTGTTTGATAATATTCCCAATTACTATTGGAGAAGCCTTATGTCAGTGTCAATTACGCGCAATCCGAATCTCACAAAAGCGAGACAGGAAAAAATTTATAAAAACGAATTGCAAGCTCAGTTCGGAGACAAATGGTGGACGGGACTCGCTCCACAAGACTGTCCTGGTTTTGATAAAGAGAGACAATGCCTCGTTGCTTTGCCGTTACTCAATTTAGATATTTGTTCGCGCGAAGATGTTCTTGATTATTTCAACAACTCTTGGACTCTCACTGAACTTTTATTTCAAGGACTAAAAGTTGAAGAAGTTTACAAGCGCCCGCCTTATCATGCTTTGAGACACCCACTGATTTTTTATTACGGTCACCCTGCAGTTCTTTATTTAAATAAACTGCGTGTTGCCGGTTTACAAAAAGAGGCCGTGAATCTTTATCTCGAAAAAGTTTTAGAGACAGGTGTTGATGAAATGTCCTGGGACGATATGGGGAAAAACCAAATGGAGTGGCCGACGGTCGCTACAGTTCGTGAATACAGAAAAGCGGTTTACGATATCGTGGTTAATCTCATCAAGACTCATCCTGATTTAGATTTCAAAGATCGCGTGAAAGGGAAAGCCCCTTTGCAAAACTCACCATGGTGGGCGTTGTGGATGGGATTTGAACACGAAAAAATTCACTTTGAAACTTCAAGCGTACTCATTCGCGAATTGCCGATTGAGTTCGTTGAAGCTCCAAAATTCTTTGCACCTGTTCACCCATCGAAAGACGACAATAAAGAACAGACGAACTCTTGGATTAAAAAAGCGGGAACGACTGTTCACGTCGGTAAACCTGCAAATGAACCGTCGTACGGATGGGACAACGAATACGGCGAGCGCACTGTAACAATCAAAGATTTTGAATACACAAAATTTCAAATCACGAATCGCGAGTTCTATGATTTCGTTGCAAGCGGTGCTTACATCAACGAATCGTACTGGAGAGAAGAAGGACGTGAGTGGAGAAAGTTCAGAAATACAAAGCGCCCAACGTTTTGGGTAGCGACGGGACCTGAAGGATCACATGAATACGAATTGAGAACAATCTTCGATATTATTCCAATGCCGTGGAACTGGCCTGCTGAAGTAAACTTTCATGAAGCGATCGCTTACTGTAACTGGAAAAATGAAGTCGGCAAAAAAAATGGAGTGAGCAATCTTCATTATCGTTTGATGACTGAAGGGGAGTACATTTCTCTCAGAACAAAAGACGAAGATCCTGTTCTTCAGAAAAAACACTACAAAGATTATAAAAAATTTAATGACTTTAAACCGAACTTTAATTTCATCTACTCATCTCCGGAAAGTGTAACGGAAGAAGTTTATGGAAACCTCTGGCATTGGATTGAAGATCAATTTAATCCTCTGGCTAAATTTGAAGTGCATTCTTATTACGATGATTTCTCGACTCCTTGTTTTGATGGAAAACATCAGATGATGCTCGGTGGATCGTTCATCAGTTGCGGAAATGAGGCGAGCCATTGGTCGCGTTTTCATTTCAGACCACACTTCTATCAACACAGCGGTTTCAGAATGGCGAGAACGCTCGATGGAAGTCTCGACAACGGAGCAACAAAGCTTCTTCAGGCGAGCGGCTATATTCATCCGAGACGTGAAGATGTTCTCGATCAGATGAATCATGCTGACTGGTGGAAAAAAATTGATCAGCCATTGGAGATGAACGAAGAAGAATTGCAGACATTGATGAATCAAACTCAAAATGAAATTCTTGCTTACAATAAAAAATTCCCGACAATGAGTCCGATGGGAACAGCTCACGATCCGAAAACAAACGGATTGAAAAAAGATTTTTTTCTTCTTTACCAGATGACAAAAAACTTTCCAGAGCGCCCTGAAAATTATGAATCATTATTAAAAATGATTTTCACAGAGATGGCACCGATGTCTCAATTGCCAGGCCATCCTGGATTTGCCGCTTACGTTGCAGGAGCAGGAAACGCGATTTCAAATACCGCTCAAATGGTTGCGCAAACATTGAATCCATTCACCGGCCATTACATGATGGCGCCGGGACTTGTGGCCCTTGAGCAGGAAGTGATCAAGTGGTTCATCAACTTAATGGGGTATGATGAAAAAACTGCACTTGGTTATTTAACGACAGGTGGAAGCCAGGCCACGATGAATGCGCTGATGATGGCGAGACTCAATCGAGTCAAAGGTCACGATTTCTCCCGTGCTACAGGATACATGTCGAGTGAAGCTCATCACTGTGTTGCTAAAGCATGGGTGATGCTCGGATTTAAAAAAGAAAATTTGCGATTGATCAAAGCGAACAAATACAAAATGGATTTGGGCGAATTGAATAAACAAATCGAAGTCGATCGCAAAAATGGATTAGAACCATTCTTCCTCGTTGGAACAGTTGGGACGACGAAGACGGGAAGTGTAGATGCGATCAACGATCTCGCAGACCTTGCTGAAAAACAAAAACTTTGGTTGCATGCTGACGGCGCTTACGGTGCGCTTTTCATGTTGACTGAAAAGGGACGCCAGCTTCTTCACGGATTAAATCGTGCAGACTCAATTGCTCTCGATCCACACAAGGCGCTTTCAATTCCCTACGGAACAGGATGCTTGCTTGTAAAAGACGGAAGCACGATGAGTTTCGATTACATCTCTGACGATTCATACATGCCACCAAAACCAACAATGGGTGAGCACGACTACTCAGACATTACTCCGGAATTGTCTCGCGACTACCGCGGGCTTCGCGTATGGCTTCCAATCAAAACATTGGGGATTGCTCCTTTCGTTTTAAACCTCGAAGAGAAATTGAAACTGAGTGACTGGCTTCATCGCGAACTTTCAAAAAATTCTGATCTTGTTGTTCTCTCTGACCCTGAGTTAACAATTCAGGCATTTGCTCATAAAAAAGGAGATGCGGCAACGAAACTTCTGATGGAAAAAATCAACACGAAAGGAACGCTGTTCTTATCGTCTTGTACATTGGAAGGAAAGACTGCGATCCGCGTTTGTCTTTTAGGATTCAGAATGCACTACGATCGCTTGGAAAAGGCGCTCGCTGAAATCGCGCAAATGGCGAAAGAAATCTAATGAGTCTACAAGAATACAAAAAACAATTTTATAGAGAGGGAGATCGCCTGCATTTAAACAATGCAGGTCTCGCTCCGATTTCAAGACCTGCCCGCGATAGAATTCTCTATTGGGGAAATCGTTTTTACGAAGAAGGATTTTATACAGACAACGATTATATGAACGACGTTCTTCATTCGAGAATGTCGCTTGCAAATCTTGTTGGTTGCGACTTCAATGAGATCGCCTTTTTCCAAAGCACGGCCGGAGGAATTTCTCAGTTGTGTTTTAATTTTCCATTGGAAAAAGAGGATGAAGTCATTACCTGGGATCAAGAATACGCTTCAAATCTGTATCCGTGGCAAGAGGCATGCAAAAGAAAAGGGGCCAATCTTGTCATCGTTGAATCAGAAAAAAATCTCACAACTCCTGTAGAAAAAATTATTGCGAAAATCACACCGAAGACCCGCGTGATCGCGATCTCTTGGGTGCAATTTTTAACCGGCGCACGCACAGATATTCAGGCGCTCTCACAAGTTACACGCGCGAATAATATTTTTCTTTTTGTCGATATCATGCAGGGCCTTGGTCTTCATCCATTTAATATGAAAGAGTGGGGAGTCGATGCAGTGGCGAGTGGATCTCATAAATGGCTTACGTCACCTGTTGGTGTCGGTTTTCTCGCTCTCGATTTAAAACACATGGATAAAATTCGTCCACACAATGTCGGCGCTTATACTTTCGGAACATGTGATGATCCGACAGATCTTTTTTGTATGCCGAAAAAAGATGCGTTTAAGTTTGAAGCAGGATCAAAACAGGTCTTAGAAATTACGGCCCTCGGAGCTTCTGTTGATCTCATTCTCAAAACAGGTGTGTCTGTGATTGAAAAAGAAGTATTGAGACTCTCGCAGAAGTTGACGACAGGTCTTCGCGCTTCAGGATACGAAGTTCATAATAACGGCAGTTCAATCGTTAACTTTATTCCCAGAACGGATACAGTCGAAAAGCTTAAAGCAATTCCTTGCAATTACGCTGTCAGAGGTCCGGGGATCAGACTTTCTCCTCACGCTTTTAACAGTGATGAAGATATCGATCGTGTTCTGGCCGTACTAAAATAATGTAATTTTTACATTTATCACAATTCATAAACGGGGGAAGAGTATACTTTCCCCCATGCTTAAAACATTATTCCTTGCTCTTATATTTGTGCTCTCATCATTTGCCGCTCAGGCAAGTGATCTGACGAATATTTATATGGCCGGAAAAAGCTCCCTTTCAACTGATGACATTGCAGCTCTTTCAAAATACAAAATTCTCATTATCCCCGGAGTTCTCGCTCAATCATTTATTTCTGACAGCGACAACCAGATTAAATTAACTTTTTTATTCGAAGATGGATTTAAAGAACAAATCGCTTTGATGAAAGAACTCAATCTTGATTACGCATTTTTGAATTTGGAAACAGAAAATTCTCCGGCTGAAAATGCGAGCGCAATTATTTCTGCTATTGAATCATCTGATAAACCTGTACTCATTTATTCTCATTCAAAAGGTGGATTGGATACACTCGAGGCCATCAGACAAAAACCTGAGATCCTTAACAAGATTCATGGATGGGGAAGTATTCAAAGTCCTTTCTGGGGCGCACCTGTCGCAAGCCAATTCAACGACAATCAATTATTAAAAAATGCCGGCGATTCACTCTTTACATGGATGGGAGGAGACGCGAGCGGAATGAGTTCTCTTTCAGTTGAAGAGAGAACGGTCTATATGAATCAAACTGAAGTGATGACTCTTCTTTCGACAATAAATCACAAAATTAAATTTTTAAACTATGCGAGTTTTAAAACGAACACTCTTGGAATCGATACTCCGCTTGAACTTTTCAGAAACTATACTGATGAACAGGCCGGCGCAAATGATGGTGTTGTTCCACTAAAAAGCGCTTTGGTGAAAGAACATGGTGTAGACGTGAACTTTATCATTGAAAAAGAAGTGGACCACTTGATGACGATGACTCGTTATCGTTTGAATAATGTGAACTTCAATCAAAAGTCCCATACAGCTTCTGTTCTTAAATTGCTTCTTTAATTCCCGACTAAATTCGTTCAATCTTCGCAAGCTTGTAAAGAAGTTATCCTTATAATAAACTTTTGCTATGAAAGTATCAGACGTTTTATCCAGAGAAGAAATTCAGGAATTAATGCAGGCCTCTGATCTAAAAGGCTTCCAGGCACTCGCAACGACCTGGTTGATGATCATTGGTTCGTTTGCCCTGGTCGCTTATTTCCCGAATGTTTTTACCGTACTCTTCGCACTTATGATTCTCGGCGGACGTCACCTTGCACTTGCGATTCTCATGCACGATGCCTCTCACTATTCATTGTTTAAAACTAAATGGATGAACGATTTTTTCGGAAACTGGTTTTGTGCGTATCCAACGTGGCAAGATCTTCGTCGTTATCGTCCTCACCATCTCACTCATCACAAATTTGCCGGCAGTGAAAAAGATCCTGATCTGGATCTCGTTGCTAATTTTCCTGTTTCAAAAAAATCACTGCAAAGAAAATTTCTTCGCGATCTTTTTGGAATTTCAGGGATCAAAAGAATTTACGGTCTCATCCTGATGGATCTTGGGCTCATTCGTTATACGGTTTCAAGCAATGTTGTAAGACTTGATCAAACGGGAAGAGGAATCGCTGATTACATCAAAGACGGTTTTGTGAACATGCACGGGGTGATCATTACAAACATCGTGATCTTTTTTGCTCTTCTGCTTTGTCATCATCCGGAACTTTATTTGCTGTGGCTTGTTTCTTATTTGAGTCCGTTCAGCGTTTTTGTCCGCATCAGATCGATTGCAGAACACGCGTGCACTGAAATGAATTTAGATCCTGTAAAAAACACGAGAACAACTTATGCAACTCCGCTTGCGAGAGTGACTGTTGCTCCTCACTTCGTAAACTATCACCTTGAACACCATTTCCTGATGACAGTTCCGCATTTTCAATTCAAAAAAATGCATGCTCTTCTTTTGGAGCGTGGAGCTTTTAAAGAGGGATACCTCGCTAAAAACTACAGTGATGTTTTAAAAGGCGCTGTAAAATAACCAGAATTTTTTCTTTAGAATTTTATTTGGCGATTCTTCTTTTTTTCTCCATGAGATTTTTTCTCATTGAGACGTTTTGTTACAGAAGATTTTGTCGGTTTAGTGGCCTTGCGAATTTTAGGAGCAACGGCAACTGTCGCAATCATATCATGTAATTTTTTGATCACCGAAGAAGCATTTAAATTCTGCGTGCGATGTTCTTGACTCATGAGTGTAAGAACTCCGTCTTCGCTCAACCGTTTTCCATATTTTTTGATAAAGCGTTCCTGTACATCATGGGGGAGAGTTGTCGATGCAAAAACATTCCAGTGAAGAGTGGCTTTCGTGTTGACCTTGTTGACGTTCTGGCCGCCGGAGCCGCCGCTTCTGGAATAAGTGAGATGAAGTTCGCTTTGAGGGATTTTATAATTCGACATAGTTATTAGGGAAGTTGCGTTTGATGAAATCGTTGATGACTTTTTGATCATAAGGAAGTCGTCTTAATTCAGCAATGACATAATTGGATTCTTCAGTAGTAAGTTTTGTATTTTGGCGTTCAGTTTCCCAGCCCCATCCCCATGTTGTTTTATTTTTTATCGGAGAAGAGTGACCAATGCGTACTCCTTCGTAAATCAGTTCGGCCCATTTTTCTCCGGCGACATTCTGAACACACGATTTTAAGCGAAGGTCTGTTTTGTCGCGATCCTGGTAGTCGCCACCGAACCAATAGCGCATATCATGTTCAACACAACAATGACGCCAAAGTGTAGGCTGAGAAGGCGGCCCATCGATGAACATTGTACAACCATCTGTTTCAAACGGCTTCAGGCCATTCTCGAAGGAATAGACAGAAGGAGAGGCCAATAGAAAAAGGATGAATCCACCGATTAAAGTTTTCATAGAAAAAGTGTAAACGCAGATGAAATTAACTAAAAGGGCACCCGCAAAAAAAATCCATAATCAAAAACAATGAAAGGAGATATTAGACGGATGCCCATTTTTTCTTTAAGCTTTAGTAAGCTGTAATGAAGAGGTAAGACGTGATCGAACTCAATCCTGATTCCTTTCGAAAAAACTTTTTAAAGATTATTTTAAGCGTATTGATCCTGTTCGGATTCCTTTACATTCTGGCACCGTTCGCGATTGCGATTTTGTTAGGCGGAATCCTTGCTATGGCCTTCAATCCGTTTCTTCATTCATTCATGAAGCATGGGATGAAGAGAAAACTTGCTCTCATCCTTTTAACATTTATTCTTTTTTTGATGTGTCTTGCACCGGTAGGGCTTGTCCTCGTTCGAGGAACGAAAATGGTTTCGGGAATTCTTTCGGAACAATCTCTCATCGATAGCAAACAACAAATTGAGGGAAAAATTTATGCTTTCATAGATAATTTCTCTGATCGCACCCACATTGATCCGGTAGTGATGCGCGAGAAGTTCGATAATTTCGTGAGCAATGTAGGAGCTTACGCGCTCAATCTCTTCAGTAATTTTCTCTCGCAAATTCCCGACATCCTCATGTTGAGTTTAGTAACGATTCTTTCCTTTTATTTTTTTCTCTTACACGAGGAACGGATCAGGCAATGGTTTGATTACTATTTTTATTTCTCGGATAAAAATGGCGATAAATTTATTTATCTGGCTAAATCGAGTTGCAAAGAAATCTTTTTCTCCAATGTCATTACTGGAATTGTTCAAGCTTCAGTGATTGCCTTCGGGGCCTTGTTTTGTAAGGCGGGAGATTTTTTCATCGTTTTTATCATCACATTTTTTGTTTCATTTATTCCAACAGGCGCAGGTCCAATTGGTTTTATTCTCGCAATCTTTACGTTTCTCGACCACAGAATTGGAGCGGGTATTGCGATGACGTGTGTGGCGGCCTTTTCAGGAATTATCGACAATATCATTCGCCCTTATCTAAACAGCAAGGGATCAGTTGAAGTTCCAGGTTTTGTAAATTTTCTCGCGATCATCGGTGGTGTTGTGATGATGGGACTTGCAGGACTTTTTGTCGGGCCATTATTAGCGTCACTCACATACGGAGCACTTCCGATTATTTTAGAAGAGTGGTTCCCGGAAAATCCTGAAATAGAAGTGAAAGTAGAGACTGATGACAAAACTAACTAAGTTGGAAGAAATTGTTTTAGGAACATTTTCTTTTTATGAACCGATGACTTTCTCCAAACTCATTTTGGATTTAAATAGTGACGAGCTTAAGGATTTTCCGAATTTTACGAGAGAAGATCTCGAAGTGGTCATCAATGGACTGGTTAAGAAAAGACTCTTGCAACCTCAGCAAATCGACAAAGAACTAGGCTGGATTCGTTTACATCCTCAGAAATCCTGGTGGAAAAGGCTTTTTTCCCTGTAAAAATCACCGTGTTTCGTTCTTAGTGCTACCCAAATTTCGGCAAAACCTCTATAAAACTTCCTATGAGCATACCAGTCAATCAACCTGTAAATAACCAGCCATCTCATCAAACTAATGGCGAGTTGCCGATAACGGCGTGGCTTCCTACAACTGCGAAGGAAGCAAAAAAGCGCGGCTGGGATCAGCTCGATGTGATTTTGGTGACAGGTGATGCTTACGTCGATCATCCGGCCTTCGGTGCTGCGGTTATGGGACGTTTGTTAGAAGCGATGGGATTAAAAGTAGCGATCATCGCGCAACCTAACTGGCAAGATGACCTTCGCGATTTCAAAAAATTTGGAGCACCAAAATATTTCTTCGGAGTGACTTCGGGAAATATGGATTCGATGGTGAATAAGTATACAGCGGGAAAACGTCTTCGTTCTGAAGATGCTTACACTCCAGGCGGAGAAAATGATAAGCGTCCTGATTACGCGACAAGTGTGTATACAAAAATTTTAAAACAACTTTATCCAGAAACTCCGGTCATGATCGGAGGAATTGAAGCTTCTTTACGTCGAGTGACTCATTACGATTTCTGGCAAGATCAATTGATGCCGAATATTCTAACGTCATCAGGTGCAGATCTTTTAGTGTACGGAATGGGTGAGCAACCGTTGAAAGAAATGGTGAAGCTTCTTCTTCAAGGTGTTCCGTTTAATGAAATGAGAACAATTCCACAGACAGCTTTCCTTCAAGATAAAAAAGAAAAACTCCCGATGAGTAATATCATGTGGGGAGATCAGGAACTCACTTCACACGAAGATTGTTTGAAAGACAAAAAAGCTTACGCAAAAAACTTCATGTATGTTGAAGTGGAATCGAACAAACAATTCGCAAATCGTTTGATTCAACCAGTAGGGAATAAAAATCTTATTATCAATCCACCTTATCAGACGATGACTGAAGCGGAAATCGATGCTTCTTTCGATTTACCATATACGCGTCTTCCGCATCCGAAATACAAAGATCGCGGACCGATTGCTGCTTATGAAATGATCAAGTTTTCTCTCAATACACATCGCGGATGTTTTGGTGGATGCAGTTTCTGTACGATCTCTGCTCACCAGGGAAAAATGATTGCGAGTCGTTCAAAAGAATCAATCATGAAAGAACTAGAAGAGATCTCTCGAATGAAAGATTTCAAAGGGTATATCAGCGATTTAGGGGGGCCTTCCGCTAATATGTATCAGATGAAAGGGATCGATCAGGAGTTGTGTGATAAGTGTGCAGCTCCATCGTGTGTGCATCCGGTGATTTGTAAAAACCTCGATGCGAATCCGCAGAAGATGACGGAGCTTTATCGCGAAGTCGCAGCTCATCCGAAAGTGAAGAAAGCTTTCGTGAGTTCAGGTCTTCGTTATGATCTCATGTTTAATGAAAGATCACTCGATCCAAAGAGAGATGCAGAGTACGTTGAACAATTAATCACTCATCATGTATCGGGAAGATTAAAGGTTGCTCCTGAGCATACAGAAGATCATGTTTTAAAAATGATGAGAAAGCCTGCATTCCATTACTTCGAAACTTTCAAAAAGAAATTCGAAGAGATTTCAAAGAAAAAAGGAATTCGTCAGGAAATCATCCCATACTTTATTTCAAGTCACCCAGGTTGTACGCCTGAAGATATGGCAAAGCTTGCAGTGAAAACTAAAAAACTCGGCTATCGTTTAGAACAAGTTCAGGACTTCACTCCCACACCAATGACAGTAGCGACAGAAATTTATTATTCTGGTTATCATCCGTACACTCTTAAAGAAGTGAAGACGGCGATCAGCCTCGACGATAAAACAAAACAGCGCACGTTTTTCTTCTGGTACAAACCAGAGAATAAAAACTTCATCAAAAACTATCTTGCAAAACAGAAGCTCTTTGACCTCACAAAAGAACTTTTCGGTTAAAAACATTACTTGAACATTGCTTTTTTTAGTCAAAAAATCTTCATTTTTTTCCATAATTCTTCCATCATTCAAGCTTATGATTTCTGTAATAAATCAGTAATTTTCATTGTGAAAAGATCAAGCTTTTGTCTAACTTGACCCGTATTTTAGACGGGCGTATAATTAACTTAGTTAACTATCTACAAGGTTAAGTATGTCAGAGCCAAATGAAATTGCTAAAAAACTAATGGATATCATCCCGCCATCAATGGGGTGGATCAGAACGGAAATGAGATCAGCAATGGATTCAATGTCGAAAGAAGAAGTGACCGTTCCACAGTTTAGAATTTTGGCCAGTATTTTTAGAGGAAGAAATGTGGCATGTGACATTGCCAAACATCAAGGGATAAGTCAGGCGGCAATGTCGAAAATGATCGATAACCTCGTGGCCAAAGGCTTTGTAGATAGAGAACCAAATGAAAACGATCGTAGACACTTTCATTTGGTTTTAACGAGTGCTGGAGACTCTTTCTTTAAAAAGGCCAGAAAGAGTGCACAGGCACATTTAAAAGAACAGATATCACATCTCGAGGAAGCGGATAGAAGGGATTTAGAAAAAGGGTTAATTGCCCTGGAGAAATTGTTTCAGAGTGCGCACTCCCGAGATAATTAAAAGTCCTTGTAAAAAAGAGGTAGTATATGAAAAACAATAAATGGGGAATTTTACTTTTGATGATGGTGTTCTTTGCGTCCGCTTGTTCATCAAACCCACCAGTAGATCACAGTAAACCGGAAATGGGTGTGCAGCAAGATGATAGTTCAAGACCACCAAAAACATTTAATCAATTCCACAATGAATGGGATTATTAAATGAAGATGGTTTTAATTACGCTTCCAGTTTTACTTTTCAGCGGCCAGGTGACGAATGCAATGGCCGCTGAAAAAGTAAGCTGGGAAGCGAGTGTAGCAGAAGCAACGAATGCTAATACAGAATTACAAGCGGCAAAGAGTTCATTGCAATCTTCACAATATCAGGTGAATGTTGCTCGCAGTGGATTCCTGCCGTCTGTGACTGCTAATGCCGGTTACAATTACGATTCAACAGGACAACCAAAAAATTACTCGGCCAATATCACGGCAACTGAAAATTTATTTTCTGGTTTTTCTGATAGTGCAAAAATGGATCGTGCCAGGCTCAATGTCTCTTCGAGCGAAGCGAATCTCACGAGTATTAAAGCAAAAATCAGCTTCGATTTAAAATCGGCGTACATAGGACTTTTGTATGCACAAAAATATATCGCGCTCACGGAAGATATTATCAAGAGACGTGAAGCGAACGTAAGACTTGTTCAACTTCGTTTTGAAAGTGGACGAGAAAATATCGGTTCATTGAATCTCTCAAAAGCTTATCTCGCTCAAGCAAAGTTTGATCATTTACAGGCTTTGAATTCTCTCGATGTTTCTCAAGCGGATCTCGCGCGCGTTTTAGGTCGCGACGATTATTCAACACTCGAAGTGAGTGGGGAAGTACCGATGACGAAACCTCCTTATGAAAGTAACCGTCAAATTAGTTACAAAGATATTATTCCTGAATTGCCTGATTATAAAAAAGCTTATTTTGATGAACAATCGGCAAAGGCCAATATCGATTTAACAAAATCATCTTTCTTTCCAAGTTTAAACCTCACGCAAACAGCAGGGAAAACGGGAAGAGAGCACAACGAATCAAACGATACATGGTCAATCGGAGCAAGTTTAACTTTCCCTCTCTTTAGTGGAGGAAAAGATTATTACACTTACAAAGGTGCTGCCGAAGATTACCGAGCAAGTGCTCTGGCGAGAAAAGGAATTGAAGAAAGTAGTGTGACGAAGTTAAAAGATATTTACACGAAATACATCGAAGCTGTTTCCAAGTTAGAAGTGGATAATGCTTTTTCACTGGCCGCGAGTTCTCGTGAACGTATCGGAACAGCTCAATACAATAACGGACTCATCACATTTACAGACTGGGATACGATTGAAAATGATTTAATCGTCAGACAAAAAACGTTACTACAATCTCAGAGAGATAGAGTTATAGCTGAAGCTGCTTGGGAACAGGTGCAAGGAAAAGGAGTCATTCCGTGAGTTCGAACAAGAACACAAACATGAAGAAAATTGGCATTGCAATCGTTGTCGTTGTAATTCTCGGTGGCGTTGGATTTAAAGTTTTAAAAGGAGGATCTGATGATGAAAAAACAAAATATCATGAGATCACTGTTAAAAAAGGAAATTTAAAAATTCAAATTTTGAGTACGGGAGTTGTCTCTCCGGAAAACAGAGTTGAAATTAAACCGCCAATCGCCGGACGAGTAGAAAAAGTTTTAGTCGACGAAGGAGCTGTTGTTAAGAAGGGGCAAATCCTTGCTTGGATGAGTTCAACTGAAAGAGCAGCGATGCTGGATGCAGCTAGTGCGAAAGGTCCTCAAGAAGTAAAAGATTGGGAAGAGATGTATCGTGCGACTCCGATTTTAGCTGCGATCAATGGAACAATCATTCAGCGAAACGTAGAATCTGGACAAACATTTACGACGACAGATGCGATTCTTGTTATGTCGGATCGCTTAACTGTTAAAGCGCAAGTTGATGAAACAGATATCGCAAAAATTAAATTAAAACAAAAAGCGAGTATTACTCTCGATGCTTATCCTGATGAAAAAATCGAAGCGGTCGTTGATCAAATCGCCTTCGATGCAAAAACGGTGAACAACGTTACAACTTATATCGTCGATGTTCTTCCAGTCAAAACACCTAAATTTATGCGAAGTGGGATGACGGCAAACGTAACGTTTGACGTAGATTCTCGCAATGATGTCATTCTTATTCCAACAGAAGCGATCAAAGCGAAAGATGCAACAAGTGTCGTTCATGTTCCAAACCCCAAAGAAGGGGAGAAGCCGCTTGAAAAAGAAGTGGAGATCGGTTTGTCTGACGGAAAGAAAACAGAAATCACTGATGGATTAAATGAGGGAGATAAAATTCTCGTTCAAGAGTTTAAAGTTAAAGATAGAAAAAACAGCAATGCCAATCCATTTGCTCCGTCTCCGCGCGGACCTCGTGGTGGAAAATAAACCATGCTAAAAATCGAGCACATCACCAAAAGTTATATCATGGGTGATAATGAGGTTCACGCTCTCCGCGATGTGAGCCTTGAGATTACCGAGGGCGATTACGTCGCTATCATGGGACCTTCAGGATCAGGAAAGTCGACATTGATGCACATTCTTGGTCTTCTCGATGTTCCCAGCACTGGATCTTATAAAATTAATGGTGATGAAGTCTCGCATTTATCTGAAGACGATCTTGCCGTTTTAAGACGTGAAACAATCGGATTTATCTTCCAACAATTCAATCTTCTTCCCCGCATGAGTGCATTGGAAAACGTCACTCTTCCGTTGTTGTACTCTCGCAAACCGGAAGGAGAAGTGTACGGAACAGAACTTCTCAATCGTACAGGAATTGGAAAAAGAAGTTTTCATAAACCAAATGAATTATCGGGAGGACAACAGCAGAGAGTGGCGATTGCCCGTTCTCTCATTAATCGTCCACAAATGATTTTAGCAGATGAGCCGACAGGTAACCTGGACTCTGTCAGCGAAAAAGAAATTCTTTCTATTCTAAAAGAATTGAACGAACAAGGGATCACCGTTGTCATCGTTACTCACGAAGAAGAAGTCGGACAACAAGCAAAACGTTTGATTCGCATGCGCGATGGAGTTGTTCAATCAGATGAACGTTTGCAACCTCTTCCTGTACTTTCAAAAAATAAAACGGATAAGAAACCATTCAAGCCTCTCAATATATTTTCTGAAGTTATCGAATATCTAAGACTCGGTTTTAAAACTCTCGCAGCAAATAAAGTTCGTACGGCATTATCAATGCTCGGGATTTTGATTGGTGTTGCTGCCGTCATTGCCATGCTCGCTATCGGCCGAGGGGCACAGAAACAAATTGAAGCACAACTTTCTTCATTGGGATCGAACTTGCTTGTTCTTCGTCCTGGAGCTGTTAGAGTCGGAGGTGTTTCACAAGAGTCTGGGACAACAACACGTTTGAGTGTTGAAGACGCTCAGTACATCAAAGATCAAATTGATGTCGTGAAATATGTTTCTCCAAACGTAAATGGACGTGCTCAAGTTGCTTATCAAAATAAAAACTGGAGTACTCAAGTTGTCGGAGGAAGTGCGAATTACGGAGTGATTCACGACTTAATGCCGGAGACGGGAAGATTTTTTACAGAAGCTGACAACCAGAGACGCTCTCTCGTTGCTCTTGTTGGTATGACTGTCGTTCGCGAAATTTTTGGAGATAAAAATCCGATTGGTGAAATGATAAAAATTAATCGTGTTAATTTTCAGGTCATTGGTATCCTTCCTGAAAAGGGAGCGAACGGATTCCGCGATCAAGATGACGTCGTTATTGTCCCAACTCTCTCAGCAATGCACAGACTCTTGGGAAAAGAATATGTCGATTCAATCGATCTTGAAATTTCTGATGCAAACAAAATGGAACAGGCTGAAGATAAAATCATCAGTCTTATGAACACTCGTCACAGAGTTGCACCTGCACTTCGCGACAGTGCTTTTGAAGTTCGAAATATGGCCGACATTCAGGCAGCTGTTCAGCAAAGTTCGCAAACGATGTCGTTATTACTTTCCTCAATTGCAGCAATCTCACTCCTTGTTGGTGGCATCGGGATTATGAATATCATGCTCGTTTCCGTCACAGAGAGAACGCGTGAGATCGGATTAAGAAAAGCGATCGGTGCAAAACGCTGGGACATTCTGATGCAGTTTCTTGCTGAATCAGTCGTGGTCAGTGCTGTGGGTGGAATCAGTGGAATTATTTTGGGATGGTTGATTACTGTGGTCATCGGAACTTTTTCCGGATGGAGTACATCGATATCACCAGCATCAGTACTTTTAGCTTTTGTTTTCTCTGCCTCTATTGGTATCATTTTTGGTATCTACCCAGCTAGAAAGGCATCGTTGTTAAATCCAATCGATGCTCTAAGACATGAGTAGAAAGACTATTGGAGGAGTGTTATGAAAAAGTTTCTAAAAAAATTGGATTGGTTATTTCCATTGGTTGCTCGTATAGCAGTCGGTGTTGTATTTGCCCAAAGTGGTTGGGGAAAATTTCATAATATTCCAAAGGTCACAGCGTACTTTGAAGAACTTCATATTCCTATGCCGATGATACAAGCTTATCTTGTGGCCGGAGTGGAGTTGGTGGCCGGAGCACTTTTGGTTCTTGGTCTCTTCACACGTCTTGCAGTGATTCCTCTGGTTATCGTCATGGTTGTCGCTATTTTAACGGCGAAGCGAGCGGACATTTCAACTTACACAGATGTTCTAGGGTTATTAGAGTTTCTTTATATTGTTCTTTTGGGATGGATTGGAGTCGGTGGACCTGGAATTATTTCTGTCGATAAACTTCTTAAACGTGAATAAAAAAAGCGCCGGATATACCGGCGCCTTTTAATTAATCATATATGTTCGAATTGAAATCTAGTCATCACTTCCACAGTTAGTGTCTGCCCATACTGCGATTTCATTAGTGTTTACATCGTAAATGCCAAGAACAGTTCCCATTGTATTGTTACCACTAGCTGTACCGCTGTAAACTTCAACACCAACTTGTTTGTTCATTGTAGAAACAAGCCCAAGAAGTTTTGTGTAGTCAGCATCGTCTTCGCTAATGTTTGATGAATCAGTAAAATCTTTAACAGCGTTTTCTGATCCTTTTGCATCTTTAGAATTAATAGTAACGCTTACACCGTCATCGAAGAATCCACAAACACCGTGAAGAGCCTGTGCGATTGTATTTGCTCTTAATTCTTGAGCTGTTTTTCCGTTACCTTTTAGTTCAATAACTTTTTTCGTTGCTGATCCAGTAACGATATCCATTTTTGAAAGTTCAGTTACAGCAGCATCTAAAGTTTTGTTCGTAAGATTTTTTACGTTAACTAATTTTGAAGCGAATACGTTTGAAGAAACAAGAAGTAAGCTTGCTAAAAATAAATTTTTCATTTGTTGCTCCCGTGTTGAATTTTTCTGGGTTTTACGGCCAAATAAAAGGTGGGTAAAGGAGAGTTCCGAGGGCCTATAGTTTTTACATACAAATAAAGATAGACTTTATTCTTATTATTAGGCTCAGGTTAAGTTTCAGTAAAAATTGAGCAGAAGGGATGACATGAAAAAAAAGAAAATCGGAAAAATATGGATAGATGCCGATGCCTGCCCTAAGGCCGTCAAGGAAGTGGTTTTCAAGGCCGCTCACAGGGTAAGTGTCCCTTTAATTCTGGTCGCCAATAGTTATTTAAGTATTCCTCACAGTGATTTGATCAGACTCATTATTGTTGATAAGGGACTGGATGTGGCCGATCAATATATTGTCGATCATGTTGAAGCTAATGATTTGGTGATTACGGCTGACATTCCACTGGCAGCTAAGGTTGTAGAGAAAGAAGCAATAGCACTTAATCCTCGCGGAGAAATTTATACTGAAGAAAATATTGGTGAAATTTTATCGATGAGAGATTTTATGAAAGAGCTGCGTGATGGAGGAACTATTACCGGAGGACCTTCGAGTTTTGGTGTAAAAGATGTTCAGCAATTTGCGAATTCACTGAACCAGCTTCTTTCATAATTTTAAGCATGTGCTTGTATCTGAACATGTTCAACAACGTGAGTGTTGATTCGAGTAGCGCGTTTCATGAAGAAGTAGGCTCCGATCATACAAATAATTCCATCGATCATAAAAGTCGTAGGAAGTCCGAGATGCTCGGCCATTGTTCCCATTAATAAACTTCCAAAAGGAGCTGTCCCAAAAAGAGCGAGAGTGAGGAAACTCATGATACGTCCGCGTTTATCATCTTCAGCGAGTGTCTGAATGATTGTGTTTGTTGAACCCATGAGAAGCATCATGCTCATTCCTGTCATATAAACGCTGACAAGAATTAAAGGAAGAATATGAACTCGCGAAAGCACAACCAGGAAGAGTCCCATATTCATTCCACCAAACGCAATGGCCCTCCCTAAACGAGGTGGACCTTTTCGAAGCGCTAAGTACAGAGCTGAAGTGAGTGCTCCAAGACCTGCGAATGCTGAAATCCATCCGAGTGTGTGAGCGCCACCATTGGGAACTGTTCCTGCGATTGCGGGAAAAAGATTGATGTAGGGAGCTCCAAAAAATCCAATGAATGAAAGAAAGAAAATAACCGTGCCAATCGAAGGATTATCAAATGTCGCGTGAATACCAACTGAAATTGAGTCGAAGATTTTTTTTACGACAAATTTTTTCTTCGGAAGTTTGTCCACTTTAATTGAAAAGAGTGCAGTGAGAACTGCGAGATAACTAAAAGCATTGATGAGAAAGCATACACCCTCACCAAAGGCTGCAATCGTTGCTCCGGCAATCGCAGGACCAATCAATCTCGTCATATTCACGATGGAAGAGTTGAGGGCGATGGCATTGGGAAGATCTTCTTTTCCTTTGATCATCTGAACAACAAAAGATTGTCGTCCCGTGATATCAAAACAATTGATGAGGCCCAGAGTAAAATCTAAAATAATCAATTCAGCTAAAGTGATTTTCCCAGAGAGAGTAAGTGCTGCAAGAGTAAAGGCCTGAATGGCCGAAAGACTTTGTGTCCAGATAAGAAGTTTATGGCGATCGACATGATCGACAATAACTCCAGCGAAAACTCCAAAAATGAACATCGGAATTTGCGCAGAGAAACCTGAAACTCCCAACCAGAAAGCAGATTTTGTTAATTTATAAACCATCCAGCTCATCGCTAACTGCTGCATCCATGTTCCGATTAAAGAAACAAATTGTCCGCTAAGATAGATTTTATAATTGCGATGCTTAAGCGCTGGAAACATTTTTTAACTCGTCTTTTCTTATCTACTTTTTTGGATAAGCTCGTTCGTACTGAACAGGAATATGTGGCTCAACACCAAGAGCGATTGCAGCTTTCACCGGCCAGTAAGGCTCACGCAAAAGTTCTCTCGCCAATAATATCGCATCCGCATTTTCCTGAACAAGAATTTCTTCTGCCTGTTTAGGTTCGGTGATTAGTCCGACAGTTCCAGTAATAATCCCGACTTCTTTTTTTATCACTGTTGCAAACTCAACCTGGTAACCAGGCTTAAGTGGAATGTTTGCTTTCGCTAATGTTCCACCTGTTGAGACATCAATAAAATCTATACCAAGTTTTTTTAATTCACGACAAAAGACAATGCTTTCTTCGAGATTCCATCCTGGTTCATTCTCAGCCCAATCGGTAGCAGAAATGCGGACGAAGACCGGAAGATTTTGCGGCCATGTTTCTCGCAAAGCTTTTGCAATCATCAGAGGGAAACGCATACGATTTTCCAATGAACCACCGAATTCATCATTACGTTTATTACTGATAGGTGAGAGAAACTCGTGTATTAAATAACCATGGGCCATATGGGCTTCGATAATTTCAAAACCAGCTTCGCGCGCACGTTTTGCTGACGAAATAAATTTATTTACGATTTCCTCAATTTCATTTTTCGATAACTCATGTGGCGTTTTGTAGTGATGAGAAAAAGCAATCGGGCTTGGAGCATAGATTTCATAATTCCCATTTCCTTTTCTTCCTGCATGAGCGAGTTGAATAGCTGGAACTGATCCTTGTGATTTAATGAATTCTGTAATGGGTTTGAAAGCTTTCATTTGCTCATCATTATACAAACCTAAATCGTGATCGCTGATTCGTCCGGAAGGTTCAATGGCAGTCGCTTCAACAATAATCAAACTCGCTCCGCCTGTTGCACGTGAACCGAGATGAACCATGTGCCAATTGTTGGGAACGCCATCGACAGCGGAGTACATACACATCGGAGACATGATGATTCGATTTTTAAGTGTAATGTCTCTGAGTTTGAGAGAAGAAAATAATTTGGCCATTGAGGGAGCTCCTGATGTCATCTTTTGGCTATTTTATTATGATCCTAAAATGTGGACAATAGGTGAAAAGATTGATTCAATGTTAACTAAAGGTTTACAATGATTTTAAAGGATATCAATCAGATTCGCTGCTTTCTTTCAATCTATCAGATGAAGAGTCTTACGAAAGCGGCAAAAAAAATGCACATCTCGAAAGCGGCGATGGCAAAAAAACTTGCCCAACTGGAAGTAGAGCTTGGCTATCGACTATTCCGAAGAAGCACGAGACAGATCACACCGACACCGGAAGGAGATAAATTATTTTCCGAAGCACAAAGGCTCATGGATCATGTGCAGGAATTTGAAGCTTCCTTCACTCGCGATGAAAAAATGCACGGAGTGATTCGCGTGACTTGCTCAACTACAATGGCCCAGGACTTTGTTGCAAAAACATTAAGTAACTTTCAACACAAATATCCCGAAGTAAAAATTGAACTCATCGCTACGGACAGCATGCTCGACATGATTGAAAACAATATCGATTTAGCTGTGAGAGTAAATCCGGTTGCAACGGCCACATCCTATGGAAGAAAAATTGGTAGTCATCGTCTTGTTCTCGTTGCTTCTCCAAAATATTTAAAAGAGCATAAAAAAATCAGACAGCTCAGCGATCTCAAAGAGCATCAAATGTTTTTCCTCACGAACCATGGCGAGGCAACGTTTAAATCAAACAGAGTCAAAGTAAAAAATCTTGCACCAGAAAGAGATTTTATTACAAATGATCCAGGTGTTTTGAATGGGCTTGCCCTCAATCATCAGGGAATCAGTTTACGTCCTTGGTGGAATGTGAAAGATTTAGTAGAGAACAATAAATTAGAAGTTGTTTTGAAAAAAGAATCCTTTGATCCAGTTGGTGAAGTTTGGGTTCTCTCTTCAGTAGGAAGAATGCAAACGCAAAGAGTGCGTACATTATTTGATGAATTAGTGACAAGTTTAAGTCCGTATTTTGAATAAGGAAGTGTTATGAAAATTGGAAGTCTAGTAATTACTCTTTTATTTTTGGCAAGCTGTTCGATGTTGGATAAATATAAAACGCCGACGAACGAACCTGTCTCTCTCGATCCAGGACTGATTCAGGATTACACGAGCAAGTTACCGAACAAAGAGGTTTTCAAAGCACCTTTTATTTCGAATTACACTTATGGCGATAAAAATTTAGTTTTCGTGGCGACTGAACGTCAGGAAGATCCTAAACCAGAAACACAAATTACGATTGAAAAAGCGATTAAAGATTTTGCGCCGGAATTTATTATTGTCGAAGGAAGTGCATTCACTATTATTTCTGATCCGGATGACGTTGCTTATGCAAAAGAATGTCAGAAGAAAAAATATAAATTGTGTGCAGAAGATGCTTATACGATCCATCTTGCAGTGAACGCGGGAATTCCTTTTTGTTATGGAGATCCAAGCGATGCGGCCATTCACGCCTCTTTGAAAAAGAATGGAATTACAGATGACGAAATCATTGTATTTTACACTTTAAAAAGTATTCCAACATGGAAGCGCGATGGAATAAAGCCAACAAAAGAATTGCAAAAGGCATGGAAGAAAAAATTCAATGAACTTCTTGCAAAATCTTCAAAGAAATTCCGCGCGAAAAAGCCGATGACAGAAGCGCAGTTCAAGAAAATTTATAAATTGAGAATGGGAGCGGAATTTAACTTCGCCGATATCAACAACGAAACTATTTCTCCGGCAATGGATAACAATCCAATGTGGTCGAATAGAATGGCCCATTCGATTGATATTTTAAAAGAACAATTTCTGACGAAGCAAATTGAAACGAGAATGAATAAATATAAAAAAGTAATGGTGGTGTACGGAGCGACTCATTTGATGAAAGCAAGACCGATGTTTTCAAGAGCGCTTGGCGAACCAGTCGATTCAAGCGCTCTTAAAAAATAATTTACAAGGGCCTTACTAAGGTTCTTTCATTAAACTTACGCGATAAGGACCTTCTTCAATGGCAATTGCTTTGGAGAAGGGAACGCGCATTTTAAAATCCGGCCCGTAAGTAACGAAAGTATGAAATTCTCCGTTTTCTCCTGCAGGGTCGATGTCTTCAGGAAGACGATCGATAAAGTTTTGATCGTATTCGCAATTGAGAAAATCAGTTCCTAATTTATCGCGCATAACAGATGTCACGAGTGCTTTGTGACCTGTCTTAAAAAATTCTTTGCTGACTTCTTTTGAATCTTTTCCCCAAAGAGGAAAGACCGCTTTCATTTCAAGTGGAACTAACATTTCTTCGCGAAATTTTTTGATGTCCTGAAGATGAATGTCTCCGAAAGCAACATGATGAATGCCACGTTTTGAAAAAATTGCAAGAATTTTTCCGACGTGATCAATGTACTCTTCGTTAGAGCAATTACTTGGAAGAAAAATTCTCTGTAGAGGAAGCTTCAACATTTTTGCCTGATCGATAACGAGTGAATCCGGAATTCCATGGAACTTCACCGCATTTTTTTCGCGATCAAAAGTTGTCACTAGACCTACGACTTCGAATTTTGGATCTTGTTTTAAATAGTGAAGAGCGAGAGCACTGTCTTTTCCACCGCTCCAAAAAAGCAGGATTTTTTCTTTATCGTTTGCTGTTTGGTTATCCATATATTTGTCCATTTTGTTCTAAAAGGGTTATAGTCACTGAATGAAAAATTACTCTCTCAATGATTTATCAGACTTTCGCTCGATTGCCGAGACGAATTTAAGCTTAGAAGAGCGTAAAATTTTGTTAAAAAACAATAATCTTTATAGCGCCCCTGGCAGCTCTCAAGGCAATGAAGATTATCAAAACATTCAAGATCACTCAGAGTTCGTTGATCAAATCATCGGCTTTCGTGTGACTGAAATTGAACAACAGTTAAAAGCTATGGCCCAAATTCAAAATCCCGAAGGAAGTGTGGCGAGCTGGGGAAAGATGCTGCACGAAGGAAGCCAGTCGTGGATTGGTCTGAATCCCCGTCAATTGCTCACGCCTTATAATGAACTTCGCGATATGTGTGAACTGCTTCAACCTAAAGAGGGAAGCACGCTTGTCGATCTTGGTGCGGGTTACGGACGCATGGCCTTTGTGCTCGATCAAATGGCGCCTCACTGTCATTTTATCGGTTATGAGATTGTGAAAGAAAGAGTAGATGATAGTCTTCGTTTGTTTCAACAATACGGTTTGATGAATGCAGAGATGTACACGCAGGATATTGCCAAAGTTGATTTTCAGTTGCCGGTTGCTGATTATTATCTGATCTATGATTACGGAACAGTTGAACATATCAAAAAAACTCTTTCTCAATTGCAGACCATTGCCCGCAAACATCCCATGAAAGTCATAGGACGCGGACGCATTCGCCATTACATCAACAATGAACATCCTTGGCTTTCTCAGATTTTTTCTCCTCATCACGAAGAAACTTTTTCTGTGTATTCGACTTATTAAGCCCCATACCAAAGTGTGATGCTCCGGTATTTTAATTACATCCTCGTTAAAAACATCCGATAAGTTCGAGATGAGAAAAATTCTTTTTCTTCTATTCATAACACTTCTTCTTTCGGCCTGTGCTGAATGGGAACGTGCACCTGCGAGTGTAAAAAGTCGTCATGTTGTTTTCGATGTCGATTGGACGATTACTTCGGAAGTAAAACCTGAGAGTAAAGGCAGTCGTGTAATCACAGTTGAAGGGAAAAAATATTTTGTTCAAGATGGAATTGAAGAACTCGTCAGCAATCTTCTGGAAAAAGACATCAAAGTTTCTTTTTTCAGCGGAGGAAGTTATTCGCGCAATCACGCTCTCTTAAAAGCGATCGTTCTTTCCGACGGAAGAACGCTGGAAGATATCGCTTTTAAAATTTTAAATCGTGAAGATCTCACCACTGTTCCAGGATCAAAACCGACAGATAAATTTTCACAGCGATATAAAAAAGATTTAAGCAAAGTGAGCAACGATTTGAGCGAGTTGATTATGATTGATGATACCGCAGGATTTGTTCTCGATGAAAAACAAAGTGAACACGTTCTTTTTTTAGGAAAGACGTTTGAACATTTTGATACTTTCGCTGAAGCAAAAGTCGCGGCGGGAGAATATGTTCCCCGCACAGTCGGAGAGTGGAGTTTTGCCCGCCAGAAATTGTTGATCATCAACGGAGCTATCAATCATGCTTTCGAAGAAATGCAAAAATCACAGATAACTTTTTCTGAAGCGATGAAACTAGAGGCGCGCGAAATGAATTTTGTTTCAGGAGAGTGGAACGATTATTCTCGCGGGCTTCTCAAAGCAAATGCTTATAAATCAATACCACAAAGTTATACGGGCTGCTTCAAACTCATGAGTCCCTTTTTAGACATTAGATAGACTTTGCCTATTTCACCTATTACCGCTTTTAATCCTGTCGATTTTTAGGGCGAGGTTGGATACAGTAAACCTCATGAAAATTTTTTTTATTATTTTTATTTCCCTTTTTACTTACCTTAATTATTTGATCGGGCGCTATTACACGAGTGCGTTTTCGTTGACAGGAAAAGCGAGCATGATCTTTTGGATCCTTCACGGGATCGGAACACTGACAATGCTGGCCGCTCCTTACGTCTATCGTATGTATCCGGTGAAAGAGCCAGGATTCTGGTACAACGCTCTTCAATGGACTGGATATACTTTCTTCGGCATTTATTCAGTCGTCCTTATCTTCATGTTTCTTAATTTGAGCGGTTTATGGGTGTACAACAAAATTGTTGATCCAAGTCCCGAACGCAGAATGTTTTTGAAATCAATCTTTGCTCTCGCAAGTGTTGGTGTGACTGGAGTTGTAACTTCAGTAGGTCTCTATGAGGCCCGCAAAAAACCAGAAGTAAAAAAAGTAAAAATTCCAATTGAAGAACTTCCTCCTGAATTTGAAGGAATAAAAATTCTTCAGATGAGTGATATTCATGTAGGACAAACGATTCGTCGCGATTTTGTCGACATACTCGTCGAGATGAGTAATGAAATAAAACCGGATATGGTCGTGCTCACTGGCGATATGGTCGATGGTATTCGCGAGCAACTTGCTGATGAACTTCTCAGCTTTAGAAAAATTATTGCTCCTCTTGGAAAATTTTTGGTTCCAGGAAATCACGAATACTATTGGGGAGTCGGAAGCTGGATGAGTTATTGGAAAGAAATCGGTTTTTCTCCACTCCTCAATCAACATAAAGTCGTAGAAAAGGACGGAGCTCAATTAGTTATGGCCGGGGTTCACGATTATTCTTCTCGCCATTCTGATGGAACGGTTTCAAGTCCAGTTGATTCGCTCAAAGGATCACCGTTGTCAGCAGTAAAAATTCTGCTCGCTCATCAACCGCGCAGTGTTTATCAAGCGGCGAAAGCAGGATTTCATCTGCAACTTTCAGGTCACACACATTCAGGACAATATTTTCCTTATAATCTTCTCATTTATTTTTTCCAACCTTTTGTGAAAGGTCTCAACCGTTTTGAGAAAACATGGATCTACGTGAATCAGGGAACGGGTTATTGGGGACCGCCAAGTCGTTTTGGAGTTCCACCGGAAATTACTTTGATTGAACTTACGAAGGGACCTGTCGCTTAAGCAGGATTGGTTTTGCAGTCGCGGGATTTTCCGGCCAGTAGTGACGTGGATATTCTCGCGTAAATTCTTTTAACATCTGCGAATACGTTTTGCTCCAGAAACTCGCAAGATCTTGCGTGACTTGAATCGCACGCTTGTGTGGCCCCAATAATTGCAGAGTCAGGGGAATTTTCCCTTTCGCTAGAATCGGTGTTTTCGTGAGTCCATAAAAATCCTGAATATAAGATTCGATCCATGGATCTTTGGTGCGATCGTAGTTGATCGGAATTTTTCTTCTATCGGTAAGCTGGATAAAAAGAGGGAAGTCGCTTTCAAGTTGATAGACCCCTTCAGGATCAATGAGCTCTTTCAAATGGGCAAAGAAAGTTTCAGCAAACTCTTTTTTATCATCTTCATTGAAAGTAAAACGGATGTTGAAAAAATCATCCAATAAATGATCTTCTAAATTTTCAACAACCTTCTGGCCCAGAAGTTTATTCATCGTAAGCAATCGTTCGTATTCCATTGAAGTGTGAAGTGAGCTCACAAAGTTCCGCGCTTCGTTTTTCAAAATCTTTTTGATCTCAGGATTAGTTGCACCAGGAATAGATTTCTCTTCAGAAAGAAGGATTTTTCCAATCATAAGTCTTGCTGTTTGAGCAACACTCATTTTCTTTTCGTCCCAGATGTATTTCATTTCTTCTGAAATCGGAAAAGGAGTGAGATCGTAAAGCCAGCTTTCTTCAATCGGAACGCATTTTGTGATATCGCCTTTGTTATTTAAGTCCATCACAATCCAGAGTGGGTGTTGAGGATCAAACTCTTTCGCGATTGAACTGTCGATCTTGAGTGTTTCGCCATTCATCGTGATGACGTCGAAATATTTTTCACCGCGCGTGCGGGCGATGCGGTCGGAGAAACCTGTGAGAAGGATTTCCTCTAGAGATTTATCTGTTTTTTGAGAAGACGATTTTTTATAGGCGAGTAGTTTGTAAAAACGATCTTTGCTTTTTTCATTGAGGAAGTCGGCGAGGAAAGCGAGAATCTCGCGATATTTTTTTTCAGAACCCTTTTGAGCTTCAGCAAGAATGCGGCCTAAACGAGGATGAAGAGGGTAAGTTAAAATCTTTTTTCCTGTTTCAGTAATAGATAATTTCTCATCAATTGCGTTCAGAGAAAAAAGTAAATCGTGAGCGTTACTCAATGCTTTTGCCGGAGGATTTTCCAGCCATGTGAGTTTATCGAGTGGAAAAGAAAATAAATCGAGTGCCATCAAATAAAGTTCACTCAAATCGCTTTTTTCAATTTCCGGTTTAGAGAAATAGGGACGCTGTTCAAAATCGAGTTCCGCATAAAGACGAAAACAAGTACCAGCGCCTTCGCGATTCGCACGACCTGCTCTTTGCGTGGCCTGAGCACGGGAGATTTTCGCGATATTAAGTTCCGGCAATCCCGAATAAAAATTATAAGAACTTTGACGTTCCAATCCTGAATCAATCACGAGACGAATGCCGGGAATTGTGACAGAGCTTTCTGCGATATTTGTCGAGAGAATAATTTTTCTTTTAGGATGAGGCAGAAGAACAAGATCCTGCGCTTCTGAATCGAGATCACCATGCAGAATAAAACATTCAAGTTCATGATGTTCACACAACGAAGAAATCATCGTTTGCGTTTCTCTGATCTCGCGCATACCTGGAAGAAAAACGAGGATATCGCCTTCGCGATCGGATTCCAATAAATCTTCAAGAGTGCTTCTGATCTTTTTAGCAAGAGGGGCCTGAATCACGCTTGTCACATTCGGAAGGTAATTAATCTCCAGAGGAAAGCGGGAAGCAGAGAGTTCCAGTAATGTGGTTTTTCCAAAAGGAGTGAGAAAATTTTCAAGTCCTATTGTTTCAATCGTCGCTGACATCACCAGTACTTTTAAATCCGGACGATGTTCTTTTTGCAACTTCATCACAAAGCTTAGAGCAGCATCGGTACTTAAGTGCCGTTCATGAAATTCATCGAGAATAATGAGACCGACATCATCGAGCGTTTTGTTCTGAGAAAAGATTTTGAGAAATGTTCCTTCCGTTAAAAAGAGAATGCGCGTCTTATCGCTCACTGCTTTTTCAAAACGAAAAATATATCCTACTCGTTCACCGACTTTTTCTCCGAGTTCGCGTGCGACTTGAATTGCGGCGAGCTTCGCAGCCAGACGTCTCGGCTCCAGAATATAGATCTTTTTATTTTGTAATTCCGCCTGTTCCAATAAATAAAGAGGAACGCGAGTTGTTTTTCCCGAACCGGGAGTGGCCTTTAAAATGAGATTAGAAAACTTCTGAAAGCTTTCTAAAATATTTTCTTTAATACTATCAATGGGAAGTTTTACGAGAGAATTCATATCAACTTGTCAGCTGTCCACAGGCAGCGAGGATATCGCTTCCTTTCGTCGTCCTGACCATTGTTCTCAGTTTGCGATCAACCAGCATGTTTTTAAATTCTTCGACACGTTCACTGCTCGGTCTTTGAAATTGGCTGCCGGGAAAAGGATTGAAAGGAATGATGTTAATGATGGCCTTTCGTTTTCCAAGCAGTTCAGAAAGAGCGTTTGCATCAACTTCTCGATCATTGAGTTGATCGATGAGTAGATATTCAAAAGTAATAAACTGGCGTTTTAAAAGTTTGATGTCGTCGAGTGCTTTAAAAATTTCTTCAATGGGATATTGTCCGGTAATTGGAATGAGAGTTTTTCTGACGTCATTAAAAGGCGAGTGCAACGAAAGAGCGAGATTGATTTTCGGAAGTTCATTAAAACGTTTGAGCCCAGGGAGATAACCGGCAGTTGAAAGAGTAATCTGACTTGGTCCGATTCCCAATCCCAATGGTTCGAGCATAATTGAAAGCGCGCGATTCACTTCATCAAAGTTATGTAAAGGTTCTCCTTGACCCATAAGAACGATATTTGGAGTCATGGCAGAGGAAGAAATTTTTTCCTGTAAGAATTTTTTTGCGATTATATATTGGCCGATGATTTCGTTGCTACTTAAATGGCGAGTGAGTCCTTGTGTTCCAGTATAACAAAAACTGCATTTCATCGCGCAACCAATTTGTGAGGAAATACATACGGTATATTTTTTGAAAAAAGGAATTAAAACTGTTTCAGCTTTTTTTCCGTCTGCAAATTCCATAAGGAATTTATAAGTTCCGTCACTCGCTTTTGTTGTATTTACGATTTGAGGAAGAGAAAAATCAAAATGCTCTTTTAAAAGCATCCATGTTTTGTCAGAAATCTGAGACTGATTTTTTTTGTAAAGAAACTCAAAAATTAGAGGAGCAAGATGCTCTGATTGAACATGATTGTTAAGAAAACTTCGCAAATCTTCTAAAGACAAATTATAGATGGAATTGTTAACAATATTTTTCACAATCTTACTATGCCTGATCTTGAAAAAAATGTGAATTCTCTTAATATGATTATATGGAAAAAACGCTGCTTATAGTGGACGACAATAAAGAAATCATTGATATCGTGAGCGAGATCCTTTCAGATCTCTTCGATAAAATCATGACAGCAGGTACCGTAGATGAGGCGCAAAAGGTCTTGCAAGAAAATACTTTTTCTTTTGTCATTCTCGATATCAATCTCGAAGGACGCAATGGAGCTGAGGTTATCAAATTTCTAGTTGATACAGATAACCCAAACAAGAGTTGTCCGTTCGTTATTCTCAGCGGAATCATCACTCCGCAATTTATTCAAAAGCACAACCAACGTTTTGCCGGCATCCTCATGAAGCCATTTGAGCACAGCGAACTTCTCGATATCGTCGACAGCATATTGAACAATAAACAACCAGCTGCTCGTCTGGAAGAATTGCCTTATATTAAATGTGACCTTCCGTTTCCGATTGTTCAATTAGAGCAACGAGTAAGCAAAGTCATGGAAGGTGTAAGAAAAAATAATAAGCTTCGTGAGCTTTTCGCTCAAATGAAAATTGATCGCAGCGGTGATAACTACATGATGACTCACATCGGGATGTTGATTAATATTTCGACTGGAATTTGTATTCAATTGGAATGGAATACAGATAAGACACTTGAAAAATTTGTTTATGCTGCTTATTTGCACGATATGGCCCTTTCAGATAGACCTGATCTTGCCAAGCTTAATACGTCCGAAGAATTGGAAGCGAAGAAGTCAACTCTTAGCGAATATGACTATAAATTAGTTTTAGAACATCCAAATATCGCAGATCGATCTCTGGAAGGAATGCGTGAGATCCCACCGGATGTTCAAATGATTGTTAAACAACATCATGAACTTCCTAAAGGAACTGGTTTTCCTACAAAGATGACGTATCAAAAAATTTCTCCTCTCTCGACTGTTTTTATCGTTGCTCAGGATTTAACAGAGCATATTCTTGCCAATCCAAAATGGACGATGGAAAATTATTTAAAAGGAGCGAAGAGCAAATTTAAAGGGACACATTTTACAAAAGTGTTATCTGCTCTGGATTCTATTAAATAATATGCTCATTGATATTCATACACATCATGAAGCTTCCGGCGATCTCGCTTTTGTCGTAGGTAAGCATTCGCTTGGGATTCATCCTTGGGATGTCATCTCTCCTTTTAACAAAAGTGCGCTAAGAAAAAAAATGGAAGAGTTGAAGTCACAATTTCACTCATCTATTTTAGGAATAGGAGAGTGCGGCCTTGATCGCAGACACGAAGGGATTGCTGAAATCAGTGACCAGGAAGAAGTTGTCCGTTGGCATATGGACTGGGCCGTTGAAGTCAATCGCCCGCTTATTCTTCATTGCGTGCGATCGCACTCCGATTTATTGAAGCTTCTCAAAGAAAAAAACTATAAGGGCAAAATTCTTTTGCACGATTTTGCTGGAAATGCAGAAGAAGTGAAAGCGTATTTGAAGTTTGATGCTTATTTTTCTTTTGGAGCAAGACTTTTTAAAAAAGAGAATGTTTTAAGTGTCGTTCCGCTCGAAAGAGTTTTTTTAGAAACAGACGATCAGACCGAATATTCCATCGCTGCGATTTATGCGAAGGCCTCAGAAATTTTAACAACAGATCAAAAGATTTTAGAAGAAACAATGATGGAAAATCTAAAGCGCTTTTTCGATTTCAACGATGTCAGTTCCGCGGACATCATCAATGATCTGCGCTCTCGCTCTTAACCCTAAAATATTCTGCATTTCTTTGATCGGAGTTCGTCCGTGATGAGTGCCCTTTCTCACAAGCAAATAGGCCCGGCCGCCAGGCTTCAGGGCGATATAAACCGCTTCAATCAGCGTTTTGAAATCGCTGTCTAAAAAAAAGCGGCAACGATTTTTAAATTCACTGGGAGAAAGAAGGCCTTCGCCTTTAAAAAAATAAGGCGGGTTTGAAAGAATGATATCGTAGTGATTTTGATAATCGGCCTTCAATAATTCTTTGTAATTCATGTTGAGAAACGACAGTTCTTTTTTTCGCGGGGGCGGATAAATCATGTCGAGATTTTTTTCGAAATAAGGAAGATAACTTTCCTGGATTTCCAGAAAATCGATATGCGAAAGCTCCGGGCGATGAAGAGAGAGTTCAAGTCCGATGATGCCGCAACCGGCGCAGAGGTCGAGAATGCGAAGCTCAGCGAGATCCACACGTTCTTTGATCAAACCACTTACTTTCTGCGCGAGAAATACCGAATCCAGAGAAAATTTGTACTCTTCCGGCTGAAAGTAATCATATGTATAAATATCGTTTTTGATCATTTGCTTTTTATTATCTAAAATAATTAAAGAATCAACCACAAAGAGAGAGTTTAATGAGTATTCATGAATGGTATTACCTTCCTGTGGGGGCAATCGTAGGGAGTCTTTTCCAATATTTTTGGATGACAAAGGTTGCACGAAAGGAAGTCAAAGGCGCGCAAATCATCGGACTCATTTTTTTGGGTGCATTCTTAACGACTTGGGGGATTGATGTTTTACAAAAGACCCTTGATGTTTCCAATTTAGAACACATGTTGAAAGTCAGCCTTGGATGTTGGCTCATGTTCGCAGCGGCCAGCGCTTCTAAACATTATGCACTTAATGGTTGGTCAAAAAGAAAATTTTGGCTAGACTACGGGGGCGATTTGTTTGCCTTCGTTCTTATGGGGCTGGTCGTTTACGTTTTAACTTAAGTTGAATGGAGATTCTATGAGTACAGAAAAAGCACTTTTAGGGGCCGGATGTTTCTGGGGAGTGGAGCAGATTTTGAGAAAGATCGATGGCATCGTTGCAACGACTGTCGGTTACTCTGGTGGAGAAGTTGCCGATCCAACTTATCCGTTAGTCTGTACCGGAACAACTGGACATGCAGAAGTTGTTCTCGTTGAATTCAATCCGGAGATCATCAGCTATGAAAAAGTTCTCGATCTGTTTTTCAGACTGCATGATCCGACAACGCTCAATCGTCAACACAACGATGTCGGAACTCAATATCGCTCGGTGATTTTTTATTACAACGATGAACAAAAACAAATTGCAGAAGATGTGATTAAAAAAGTCGATGCTTCTCATGTTTTCAAAAATCCTGTCGTCACTCAAGTTGTAAAGGCCAAAGAATTTTATTCGGCGGAAGAATACCATCAGGATTATCTGATCAAGAACCCTGACGGATATATGTGCCACATTCTTAGAAATTAATTGCAAGGATTGCCATGCTCGATTTAAATGCATTGTTTGAACTTCAAAAGAAAAATCGCTGGAATATTTCTCAAAGTTCAGCTCAAGAGAGAAAAGCGAAACTTAAAGCTCTCAAACAAGAAATCTTAAATCGTCGCGATGATATCAAGCTGGCCTTGCATAATGATTTTAAAAAACCTTACGCGGAATCAGAACTTACTGAAATTCACACGTCTCTTGATGAAATTAATTTTGCGGTTAAACATCTCAAGTGTTGGATGAAAAAAAAGAGAGTGAGAACTCCCATCACTCTCATTGGTTCGTGTTCAGAAATTCATTACGAAGCAAAAGGAATCGTTCTCATTCTTTCGCCCTGGAATTATCCGTTCTCCCTCATGATCAATCCACTTGTGGCCGCTGTGGCTGCAGGAAATTGTATCATCGGAAGACCCTCGGAAAAAACACCGCACACGGGGGCCATCCTCAAAGAAATTATCGAAGCTGTTTTTAAAAAAGAAGAAGTATCGATTGTTTTAGGCGAGGTTGATGTCGCTGAAAAATTATTAGATTTTCCTTTTGACCACATTTTTTTCACAGGCAGTACGAACGTCGGAAAAAAAGTCATGGCCGCTGCTGTAAAAAATTTAGCAACAGTAACATTGGAACTCGGAGGAAAATCTCCGGTGATTATTGATCATACTGCAGATCTTGCCGATGCTGTTAAGAAACTGGCCTGGGGAAAATATATGAACGCCGGACAAACATGTGTGGCGCCGGATTATCTTTTTATTCCGGAAGAAAAGAAGAATGAATTTGTCGAATGTTTCAAAAAACAAATTGAAAAGAATTATGGGCATTCAGAAGGTGTTCGCGCCAACAATCCCGACTTCGCACGTTTGATTGATAGTGGAAGTCTTAAACGCCTCTCAAAAAAATTGGAAGGCGAACAGAGTGTTTTGAACGATCAAAGTGTTTCAGAACAAAATTATTTGCCTCCGACGTTGGTAGAAACAAATATGAAAAGCGCTCTTATGGAAGATGAAATCTTCGGGCCCATTTTACCGATTATCACTTACAAAAATATTGATGAAGTGATTTCTCATATACAAAATGGAGACAAGCCTCTCGCGCTTTATCTATTCTCTAAAGACAAAACTTTTGCCCGGAAAATTCTTCGCTCTACAACATCAGGTGGAGCAGTCATTAATAATGTTGTTCTTCATCTTTCAAATCCACATTTGCCATTCGGTGGAGTGGGGCATTCTGGACAAGGAAATTATCACGGATATTTCGGCTTCAAAGCGTTCTCTCACGAAAGAGCTGTTTTACGTCAGGGAAAATTTTCTTTAATCCCATTATACTTCCCCCCTTACTCGACTCATTTGAGCAAGTTTGCTTTTAGACTTTTGCGAATATTTGAGTAAAAACATTTTTTTCCTTTAGGAAGTCTTGAGTTGTAATTTCTTGTAATGAAATTAACCTAAAATTAACAATTATTTTTGGGAGATCATATGAAACTAGTCGTTCTATCGTTAACTAGCATTTTATTTTCGTCAGCAGTTTTTTCTGCTGATGTTTGTTCAAAAAAAGCTGCTGAAGACAGAGTAAATGAAATTTGCAAACAAGTATCTGCAAAAGGTGATGCTATTAAATCTGAATGGCCGCAAGGGCTTCTTTATAAAAACTGTGGCGACAATTATCTATGGGTACAAGATACAAATGCAGAAATCAAAATGGTTATGCACCCGATTAAGCAACGTCTTAATGGACAGGATCTTGTGAAACAAACTGACGAAAATAAATTTGCTCTTTTTGCTGACTTCGATAAGCAAGCAAAAGCAAAACCAGAGGGAGCATGGTCAGAGTACGTTTGGACTAAGCCCGGTCAAGAAAAAGCAACTCCAAAAATTGCATTCGTAAAAATGTGCAAGCTTCCTTCTGGAGGAGCGTGGGTTGTTGGTTCTGGGATCTGGAAAGAAGACGTTAAGTAATTTTTTATAAGGATGATGATACAGATGTTGGCGAGACTACAAAAAGCTTCAATAAAAGCAAAAATGATTTTTTCAGTACTTTTGATTTCCGCTCTCTGTATCATCATTACTGTCACCATTTCCTATAACAGTTCCAAAAATTCTTTGAGTCAAATGGCCCAAGATCAACTCTCTTCTATGCGAGCGATTTCAAAAAAGAGAGTAAGTAGTCACTTTGAGCGAACTAAAACGTTTACAGGACTTCTTTCAAATGACCGTTTAACTGAAGGACTTTTTCTCGCTTATGAAAGTGCATTCTTTGCTGCAGGTTATTCGATGGGGAAAGACCAACATTTAACAGCGGATGCTTTTAAAAAACTGGACGAAACTTATTTAAGCAAGACTAATGAATTGATACAATCGTATGAGCTTGCGAATTTTTTTCTCGTAAACATCAACGGACAAATCCTTTTTTCTGCAAAACCTGAAAGCTATGCTTACTTGGCAGGAAGAAGTTTAACGAATGGTGAGTTAAAGGGAACAAAAGTTTACGACTGCGTAAAAAAAGCAAGCGATTCAAAATCAAAAGACGTTTACTTTGTTGATTATCAATATCTCCCGCAATTTAACCGCACAATGGCTTTCTACTGTGCAAATGTATTTGCTGAATTTGCTCACGTTTCTGAAGGGATTAATAAAGGAGATTTCTTAGGAACTGTTGTCACTGAAGTAGATACAAATGCGATTACAAACTTTCTTTCATCAAGAGAAGGGATGGGAGAAACTGGACAGACATTTCTCGTTGGTAACGACGGATTGTTGCGATCTGATTTTTTTATTCATAAAGAAAAATTTAACACGATTAATTCTCATAAAAATAATCTGAGTGTTATGAATCCAGTAATGGATAAAGTTCTTAAAGAGAAAAAAGAAATCATTGATACACATAAAGATCCTAACGGAAATGAAGTTCTAAGTGCGATGACTCCAATTGAAATCGAAGGAAGAATCTGGGGGCTCGCGAGTGAAAAACAAAGTTCTGAAATTTATGCTCCGATCAGAGAGCTTCTTCAGAAAGTTTTTATCTATGCACTTATTATTCTCGCAATTGTTTTTGCCGTGGGGATTTATCTTTCTCAAAAATTACTTGCTCCAATCATTAGCGCTTCAGAAACTCTTGTAGAAGTTTGTAACTCACTCAACTCGGATTCAAACCACCTCTCACAAAGTGCGGCGACATTGGATGAATCCTCAAAGGATCAAGCATCGAATTTACAAACGACAGTTCAGGCCGTGACAGAAATTGCTTCGACAATTGAGCAAAACACGACCAATGCGAGAAACTCGGAAGAGCTGGCGAAACATAGTTTAGATACAGCGGAAAAAGGTCGTGCTGTTATTGAGCGTATGATGCAATCAATGAGAGAAATTAATCAAGGAAATCAGGATATCCTGGCTCAAGTTGATGACAGTAATAAACAAATTAATGAAATTCTCGTGATGATTTCGGAAATCGGAAATAAAACGAAAATGATTAACGATATCGTTTTCCAAACAAAACTTCTTTCATTTAATGCTTCTGTTGAAGCTGCACGCGCCGGAGAAAATGGAAAAGGATTTGCGGTCGTAGCAGAAGAAGTCGGGAATCTCGCTCAATCGAGTGGAAACTCAGCGAAGGAAATTTCAGAGCTTCTTTCTGAAAGTATTACAAAAGTAGAAAGTATTATCCGCGATACAACTCAAAAAGTTGAAAATGTTTCTCAACTCGGTCGCGAAAGAGTGAAAAGCGGTCAAGAAACAGCTCAAAGATGTTCAGAAGTTTTTGATGAAATTGTAAAAAGTTTTAATCAAGTGGCGTCGATGGTATCGGAAATTTCTCATGCTTCGGACGAGCAAAATACCGGGATGTCGGAAATCAATCAGGCGATGATGCGATTAAATGCCGGAACTGATAAGAGTACGCATATTGCTTCTGAGTCTTCTCAAGCGGCCAGCAAGCTGGAATCACGTGCGAAAACACTCGAACAGGTTGTTCAAAATATCCAACAAGTCATTCACGGAGCATAAAACTTCATGCTAAGATCTCCCTTAATCAAGAGGAGATCTTATGACCGTGTTAGTTTTAGTTCTGTGTGCAGTTAATATTGCCATCAGTATCTTTTTATTCTTAAAAATCAATAAAACTGATTTTAGTTTTTTAACGACTGAAATTGGAAATGCCATCAAGCCTCTCGCTGAAAAAACAATGCAAATTGAAACGATCATGGTTCAAAAATTTGAGAATCAGAAAGAAGTAACAAAGCTTCAAGTTTCAGAAATCATCGAAGACAAATTTAAAAAGATCGCCAGCGAACAAAACAGATCCTCACAAGAGATCATCGAAAAGTTTGGAAATTTTCAACATGTGCTTACACAACAGTTAGTTTCAATGAATGAAAAAATCTCTCAGGAACTAGTGGGGATGAATGAAAAATCCAATCAGGGACTCGTTGTGATGAGCGAGAAACTCACTCGTGAGTTGACTGGTATGAAAGAAAAGATGGCGCTTGAGCTTGTTCAAATGAATGAAAAACTGACAAAAAGTTTACAAGAGAAACTCAACGAGATCTCTGATCGTGTACGCATGAATCTTGATGAAGGTTTCAAAAAAACAAATGATACTTTCACAAGCGTTATTGAAAGACTTGCAAAGATCGATGAAGCTCAAAAGAAAATTGAATCGCTTTCGACAAACGTTGTTTCTCTTCAAGACGTTTTAACGGATAAAAAATCCCGTGGGATTTTCGGTGAAGTTCAGCTTCATCAGATTTTAAGTTCTGTATTCGGAGAAAAGAACGATGGCGTTTACCAGCTTCAATACAAACTTTCGAATGGACTCATCTGCGATTCGATTCTTTTCATGCCGGGAACAATGGGAAGTATTGTTGTCGATTCTAAATTTCCACTGGAAAATTATCGTCGTATGATTGATCTTGCTCACACTGAACAAGAACGCGCAGAATACACTCGCGACTTCAAAGGAAACGTAAAAAAGCATATCGACGATATCGCTAAAAAATATATCATCGAAGGGGAGACGACGGATCAAGCAGTTCTTTTCCTTCCAGCTGAAGCGATCTTTGCAGAGATCAATGCTTATCACCACGACATTATTTCTTACGCTCAAAATAAACGTGTATGGCTTGTGAGTCCGACGACATTCATGGCGACGTTGACGACAATTCAAGTCGTGATCCAAAACGTTGAACGCAGTAAATATACAAATATCATTCATGAAGAATTAAAAAAATTGGGAACTGAATTCGGCCGTTACAAAGATCGTTGGGACAAACTTTCTCAACACATCGATACAGTTTCTAAAGATGTTAAAGATATTCATACGACGACAGAAAAAATCACAAGTCGTTTTGAACAAATCTCTACTGTAAAAATTGATCAACTTCTGGAATAGAATTTTATGAATAAGAGATTAGAAAATTATATGGCTGAATACGCTTCGTCTCATCAGAATCCGACGAATGTTCGCATTCACATGTTTGCTGTTCCGTTGATCATGTTTAGCGTGATCGGAATTTTGAAGGCCCTTCCGGTGCCAGAATCATGGCCTCTGTGGTTTGATTGGAGTTTGGTGCTGATTGCATTTGCTCTCATTTTCTATGCGACTCTTAAAGACATCACAGTTTTTCTTTCAATGGTTATTACAGTTGCAGTGATGGTGACGATTCTCGAATATCTTCGCCCACACTTTTTTCTTCTTTGTCTTTTCATTTTTGTTATCGCCTGGATTTTTCAATTTATTGGTCACAAGATCGAAGGAAAGAAGCCATCATTTTTTCGCGATATCTTTTTCCTTCTGATAGGACCGATTTGGGTTCTTCGTCATCTTACAAAATCTGAGTAAAGAGGTCGGAAAGTAGTAAGTCTCTGTAAGAGTCTTACGCTTGATTTATCATTTTGAAATCGCAACCATAGAGTACAGTAAAGATTAAATGATTTAATCTTCCTAATCTAAGTGAGATCCAATATGAAAACTCTATTACCTCTAGTCTTTTCTCTGAGTCTTGTGACAGCTTTCGGTTGTAAGCAAGAAACAAAAGCAATCACAAATCCACAAATTAAAAGTGGAGCTATCGTTGGTGGAACACAAGTTGATCCAAAAGCGACAGATACTTCATACATTGTAAGTTTAGGTGGTGACTGTGCTGGTTCAATTATCGATGCAAGATGGATTTTAACAGCTGCTCACTGTGAAGAAATTTTCGATCTTCCAATTACTGGTGGAAGTATCGATCTTCGCGCAAAAAATCGCGTAAGACTTAATGTAAAAACTCACTACATTCACCCTGAGCATGTAGCAAATAATTGGGGAGACAGTCACGATTTCGCTCTTATCGAATTATCTGAGCCAATCGACTTTGCAAAAACAAAACTAAGCGCCATCTCAATTGCAGACGCTGGTTTCGAAGCTGCTGGAAACTATAAAGAAGGTGTGATGACAACTGTTCTTGGTTGGGGAACAACTCGCGAGAACGGAAATATAACAAATCTTATGAGACAAGTTGACGTTCCGCTTGTGAGCAACGAACGCGCAAACGCAACAGACTCATACAACGGACACGTTGATGAATCGATGATTGCTGCTGGTTACGACAAAGGTGGAAAAGATTCTTGCCAAGGTGATAGCGGTGGACCACTTGTTATCAAAGACAACAGAAATGGAAAAACAGTTCTTGCAGGAATCGTAAGTTTTGGTGAAGGTTGTGCTCGTGCGAAGTACTACGGAATTTATTCTAAAGTTTCTTTTGCCCACGACTGGATTGTTCAAACAATGCAAGACAATCAATAGCTGTGAGAAAAATTCTCCAGTGGAGAATTTTACATTGCTTGGAAATATTAAAAGATTAATTATGCATTAGAGTTCGAACAGCAAGGGCCCTTCGGGGCCCTCTTTCTCAACTGATCGGTAGCTCGAAATAAAAAGTGCTTCCGTTATCTGTTTCTTTTTGATAGCCCATAAAGCCTCCGTGGAGAGAAACAATTCCATAAGAGACAGAAAGGCCGAGTCCAAATCCACTTGAACGAAGAGAAGCATCGCTTGTTCCTCTAGAAAATGAGGTAAAGAGCATCGTCTGTTGCTCATTTGAAATTCCGGGACCGTGATCTTGCACAGAGACCCGCACTCGGTGATCGTGCTTTTCAATAATAATTTCTATTGGATTTTCATCTGTGTATTGAACAGCATTATCAAGCAAATTGGTTAGCACCTGATAAATTCTCACTGGATCTATTTCAACAATGAGAGTATCGGAAAAAGAGCTCAGTCGAAAAAGGCGATCCGGACTTTTAAGCGTAAATTCATCCATACATTCCGAGACTAATTTTACCAGGTTTGTTTTTGTTGGAGAAATGATCAGGTGTCCTTGATCGAGTTGAGAGACCTCTGTTAGATCGGCCACAAGTCTCATTAGGCGATGAACGGGTCCCTGAAATCTGTTGAGTATGTTGTCTGCTACAGGTTGATCTCGTCTGTTTTGTCTCGCAACTGATTGGAGAAGAAGATCGAGAATAGTGATGGGATTGCGAAGTTCGTGAGCGGCGATATTGAGGAATTGTATTTTTCTTCGGGCCAGTTCTTCAACGGCTTTCTGAGCGATTCGTTGATTTTCCTCAGATTTTTTTCGATCAGTAATATCTCTAAAAACAACAACGGCCCCGACAATCTTTTTATTCTCTATAATGGGAGTGCTGGTGTACTCTACGGGAAAACAAGTCCCATCTTTTTTCCAGAAGACTTCTGTTTCAACGTGATGAACGTGTCCATCGCGAAGAGCATGATAGATCGGACATTCTTCTTTTGGGTAAGGTTCTCCATTGATGCGTGTATGATGAAGAAGATCGTGTTGAAGTTGTCCGATAATTTCTTCAGGCGCTCGTTTCATCATATTGGCGGCGGCCGGATTACAAAAAGTTGTACGTCCTTCAAGGTCCAGTCCAAAAATTCCTTCACCTGCTGAAGTCAATATCAATTCGTTTTGATGGCGGAGATAATTAGCGAGTCTCTGAGATTTTTTTAATGAACGAATGCCGATGACAAGCAACGAAGAGTTTGTAAGAAAAACGGCAGTTCGAAAAAAATCATACGGCCATAAAAAATGAAATTGAAAAGGAACTGCTCCAAAAAAATAGTTGGCGGCTAAAAACGAAAGAGCGGTCGTAGATAGACCTTCATCTACAAAATAAGCGAAGGCAATTGTCGGATAGTAAAGAAGGTAGGTATTGGTCCCAATATAGGGCCTCATGAGCCACTGAAGATAAGTGGCCATAGCGACGAGAAGAATTGAAGCAAACAAACTATAGAAATGTTTCTTCATTTTTTTACTCTAATAGTGCCAAGGAAATTTCGAAAAATCTCTTTCGCGTTTTTCAACAAACGAATTTCTTCCTTCAACAGCTTCTTCCGTTCCGTAAGCAAGTCTTGTCGCTTCACCAGCAAACAATTGTTGTCCAACGAGACCGTCATCAATCATATTGAATCCAAATTTCAACATGCGCATTGCTGTCGGCGATTTTGAATTCATTTCTTTTGCCCATTCAAGAGCGACTTTTTCTAAATCTTTGTGAGGGATAACAGCATTGACCATTCCCATGTCGAATGCTTCTTGAGCAGAATAATTTCTTCCTAAGAAGAAAATTTCGCGTGCGCGTTTTTGTCCAACCATGCGAGCGAGATAAGCAGAACCATAACCAGAGTCAAAGCTTGCAACATCCGGATCTGTTTGTTTGAAAACTGCATGCTCTTTTGAAGCGAGAGTGAGATCACACACAACGTGCAGAGAGTGTCCGCCACCAACGGCCCATCCAGGAACAACTGCTACAACAACTTTAGGCATGAAGCGAATTAAACGTTGAACTTCTAAAATATGGAGACGACCTAAACGAGCAAGATCGACTTTTGAAGGCTGGCCTCCAATATTTTCATCGCTGCCTTCGTATTTGTATCCGTCTTTTCCACGAATGCGTTGATCTCCCCCTGAGCAGAAGGCCCATCCGGCATCTTTTGGTGAAGGACCGTTACCAGTAAGTAAAACAACTCCAACGTCTGCAGAGACGCGGGCGTGATCGAGAGCGATATAGAGTTCATCGACAGTGTTTGGTCTGAAAGCGTTTCTCACTTCCGGTCTGTTGATGGCAATTCTCACAGTGCCCTGATCGACTGCGCGGTGATAAGTAATATCTTTAAAATTAAAACCTGGAACTTCCGTCCATGCTTTCGGGTCAAAAATTTCAGAAACCATAAATTCTCCTATAACCAACGGCGTGTCGGATCTTTGCGATCTACAGGCCATGCTTTGTAATCATGTTTTTTATAAACTTCCGTCATGAGATTGTGAACGATAATCTCAACATCTTCGAGACTCCAGAAATCATCATGGAAAGTTGTCTCTTTTTCAGATGCCATCGCTAAATGGGCAGCGAGCGAGTAGACGAGTCCACTCATTGGAGGAATGCTGAGTCCTAGTGTATTTAAAACTCCCTGCAAACGAGAGAGAACACCTTTTCCTCCCACCGAGTGCATCGAGATCATCACTGCGGCCGGTTTAAAAAGAAAAGCATCACTTGCTTCAAGCGCCGTCGCATTTTCTAAAAACTTCTGCATCGGACTTCCCCAGCTGTCCCAGTAAGTTCCGCTCGTAAAAATAAACCCGTTTGCCCAAGTGAGTTTTGTTTTGAAATCATCTTCCTCTTCTTCCAGATGAAGAGTGTCGACGTTTCCACCCATGCGTGCGATATGGTGCGTGGCCTCTTTGATAAGAACAGAAGTATTTCCTGTCGCTCCACCGAGAGCACCGTTGACGATCAAAATATTTTTCACGGAATTATCTCCTGCTGACTTTCAAAAAAATCTTTTAGAACAATCTCATCCTCAAAAGAAAAATCAGGAGTGTTCAAATGATGAGAAGCGATTTTTTCACGCTCGTTCATTTTCCACCAATCGATTATGAGTGCAAAAAATTCAGCGCTCATATTCGTGCGGTACACGCAGGACTTTAAACATTTAAAGAGATGAATCACGTAAGCATTCATATCAGAAGCAACGTATTCGAATTCGTGTCTGAAAGCTTCGTCTGATTTTAACTGCGCTTTTAAAAGCGGTTGATCGTAGATGTTTTCAAGTAGCTGATAAAATCCAAGTTGTCCTTTGAGCGATTCATTCTGGTTGAAAAATTGATCTGCATGCATGAGATCGTGAAGGACGAATGAAAGAGGATCACGTACACCAAAAACAAGTTGATCAATTTTTTTTGGATCAACAATTAAAGTCATGCAGCGAGTGTTCTTTACCTGCAGATTTAAAAGTTCACGCGAATTCGGAATATGTTTGAGCGCTTCGATTTTCCACAGTCCTTTCGCCCAATTCATCATCGTGCGATTAATGGAAAGAGGAATGCCTTTTAAATTGTATTGATCAAAAAGATCAAAACATGTGATGTCTTTTAATTTTTCTTTTTCCCAGGCACTAAGCAAAAAAGAATCAGGGATGAGTTCTAAAATTTTTTTCTGATCTGGTTTTACTGATTCGCTCGAAGGTTTTTTCTGCAACCAGTTCTTCGGATGCTTGATTCGCAAAAAGAGCAACATGTAGAGCGTAGTGAATTCAAATGGCGTAAAAGAAAGCGATTCCAGCGTGGCCACGCCAGCTCTCAAATAGTCACCGTGGGCCTCGAGAAGAGGCGGATCGATCAGGACTTTTTTATAGGAGCCATTTCTATTTTTCATAGCTTAGAGGACGCTTTCTGAAGGCAAAAATAAAGTTTACAGAACTGCTCAAGTTTATCGCTGGAGCGGCCGATTAGTCTACAATGAAAAGTCTAGTTTGCGCATTCATTATGTGTCTTTCTGTAAATAGCTCTCTGCGCGCAGCTAGCGAGCCCACTGGTGACTACAGCGAGATGCTTAATACGATGAATAGCGTACAAGGCGAAGTCAAAAAATCAGGGGTTATTGAGGACGTTTGTACAAATTGTTTTAAACTTGTTGAACCTCATAAAAAGATCGAATTAAGCAATAAAGAAGTGGATCTCGATCAGCTTCCTCTCATGAAAGACAATGAGCCTTATATCATCCATGTGAAACGTACGAAAGATTCTCCACTGAAGGCCACGTTGAAATTTAAAAACGGTCATTCTGAATGTGGAAAAATGTATGTGGGGACCAATCCCTGGAACCCTAGAGGTGATCTGATGATCGGCTGTCTTTATACGCATACAGTGTTTGAAGATCACGAAATCGATCTCAATTTAAAAAAACTTCCTCTGCCTGTTGGTGATGAAGAACAGATTATCGAAATTAAAATTACAAAACCAAATGTTCAAAATAGTTATTACTCGCTCGACGCTGATATCGTGAAAGGTCCGAGCGCAAAAGTTTCTAAGGATAAAAAATTCTGGAACTCAGGTTACAACGTTGATATTCAGGCCGCAGATGGGAAATAAAATTGAGTGAGTTAAAATACAAAAATAAAATTTTAGACCTCTCACTTCTCTTAAATGCAGCTCAGAAACCTATTCAAATTCTCGATGCCGTTAAATGGAATGAAGAAATTGAAGACGCTATTATCAAATCTAACTTTAAAGAACTTCCTAAGATCGATTATAGTACAAAAACATTGAAATACGATCCTGAAAAAAAATTGCAGGAGTTTAAAGAACTGCGATTAAAAATCGTCCGTGAGTTAGGCGAAGATGATCCCATTGGAGAAATCCTTGTTCGCAACTGCACACAATACGAAGATGTTGTTCGTATGCTTATGTGTAGAGGAAAAAGCGAGTTTTACGATTATTCAAAAAAGCTTTATGGTTCACCAACGGAAGTAATGGGAGATGGAAAAACAAAACTTTCCGACCTCGCAGAATATATGCAAACGATGCTCAATTCTCTCGAAGAAACGCAGTTGGGTGCGATCTACGAAAAAAATATGACGGCGGAAACGGTCGTTAATGAACTTCGTGAACGTCTTGAAAAATATTTTGTCGGTGAAAATATTAAAGTTAAACTTTCTGACGGGATTATCTCGGATGCTTCCGCTGGATCGGACTATATTAAAATCAAAAATGGATTGATGTTCTCTCATCGCGACCTCGATATTTTCGAAGTCCATGAGGGGTGGGTTCATTTGGGTACAACTCTCAATGGACAGGCCCAGCCATATGCTAAATGGCTTGCGAAAGGACCGCCTTGTTCGACAGTCACGCAAGAAGGTCTCGCAGTTATCATGGAACTTTTTAACTTCGCGCTTTTTCCAAGAAGAGCGAAACGTCTGAACGATCGTCTGATCGCCTGTCGCATGGCCGAAGAGGGAGCCAATCTTCTCGAAGTCATCGCGTTCTATCGCGAAAAAGGACAAGGTGATGTTCAAGCAATAAGAAACGCAGGAAGAATTTTTAGAGGAGCGAGTCTGGAAGGAGGATCTCCTTTTACAAAAGACATTGCTTATCTAAAAGGTCTCGCAATGATTTATAATTTTATTCGCACATCAATTCGTGAAGGAAAAGCAGACATGATACCGTTCTTGTTTGCAGGAAAAGCGACGCTCGAAGATCTTCCAGTGCTTTATCAGGCCCATCAGGAAGGACTTATTACAATGCCGAAGTATCTTCCACCTCAGATCCGCGACTTGAATGGACTTGCTTTGTTTATGACGTTTGCGAATTTCTTAAATGGAATGAATCTCGAAGATATCATGCGGACAAATGCCGAGCGCACATCTTCAAAAATCAGTATCAAAAAAATCGCCTAAAATTTATAGCGGTGGCGGAGTTGTTTCGTGCACACCAGGAGCATCTTTAAAGTGTTCCAGAAATTCTCTGTGTTCAGGAAAATCTCTGAGATCTAAGATGTCGCGGTAAATTCCCCAATAGAGATAGCTGTACAAACTCATTGTGAGAAAGTTCCAGTGCTCTGGATTTTTGTGGTTTTGTTTTTTCACCCATGGAGAAAGGTAGTTGAGGATAAGCGGAATACGCTCTCTCTGGCGTTCTAAATAATAGTTTGAGTTGTCATTGATATCGAGACCGCCTCTTCTCAAAGAAAAGAGGTTAATTGACGTATTAAGGGCCGTATCGATCGCCGAAAGAATATTCTCTTCTTCAACTGAAAGCGGTTTGAAATTATGTTTCTTTGCTAAATAATTATAGATGATTCGCGAATCAAAAATCTTTGTTGTTCCGTCGAGAAGGATAGGGATTTGATTTAAAGGATTGATCGATTTTAAATATTCGCTGTCAGTCTGTTCCATGTAATTAATGGATTTAAATTCATAAACGCCCATGTTAAAAAGCAGCAGGCGTATCTTTCTGGCGTAGGGTGAAGTAAAAGATCCGATCAATGTGTAGTTCGTTTGAGAATTCATCGCCTTCTCCTGGAAAATATGCTAAGATCAAGTTTATCATGAAATGCAGTTTTTTTGAAAGTTTTCATTGTCGTTCCTGTGAACTTTTAGATCAAAGTTATGAATCGACGATTGAAAAGAAATTAGACGAACTCAAAAAACTCTTTCCGCAAAAGACCTATCAGCTCAAAACTCCGGTCACGCTAAAACAGGTAGAACATTCCCGTTCGAAAGCGAAACTCGCTGTCTTTAGTGAACACGATGAAATCACTTTTGGTTTTTTCAGCAAAGAGGGAACACCGAAAGCTCTCGAACATTGCCCGCTCCACGTTGAGGGGATCAATGAATTGCTCCCTGTTTTGAAAACTTTTTTAGTGGAACAAAAAATTATTCCTTACGACCTCAAAACGAAAAGAGGAGAATTGAAATACGTTCTCATCACCAAAAGCGAAATCGATTATCTCGTTCGTTTTGTTTTGCGTTCCAAAGAATCTCTCGATCGCTTGCGCATCGGTGTTCCCCGCCTACAAAGTTTAAATCCTGCGATCAAAGTTGTGACAGCGAATATTCAACCTGTTCATCAAGCGATCATTGAAGGCAATGAAGAAATCATTCTCACAAAAGACGATGTGATCATTCATTCGTTTAACGAATTTAAACTGGCCTTGGGCGCTCGCAGTTTTTTTCAAGTAACTCCGGAAATCGCTCGTGCTCTTTATCACACTTTGTCTGAAGAGATTAAACGCGATCAACCAGCTTCGCTCATTGATCTTTATTGCGGTGTAGGTGCCTTTTCTTTCTATGCTTCCCGTTTTTGCCAGGACGTGAGTGGAGTAGAGATTTCAAAAGAAGCGATTGCCTGCGCTGAAATGTCCAACAAATTAAACGACAAAAAAATCAATTTTCAAGCGATGGATGTTGAAGAGTATTTGAATAAATTCCCCAAAAAATATGAGGCCGTTTTAGTGAATCCTCCAAGGCGAGGACTCAATTCTTCTATTATCGAAAATATCAAGAAGATCGTGCCGCAATTTATTTATTATTCAAGTTGTAATGCTGTAACAATGGAAAGAGATTTTAAAGAATTTGAAGAAGAGTACGAGATTCAGAGTCTGCAACTCTTCGATATGTTCCCTTACACAAACCATTACGAAACTCTTATGTGTTTAAAACGAAGATAGTTTCGCACGCCTTGTAGAATTTGGAAAAATTTCCCTGACTGAAAGTGGCTTCAGAGTTTGTGAGAAAGTCTCGGAGTCTTTCTTTGGAAAAATTGTTTCTGATTAAGCAGAAAGTAATTTGCTGAGAAAGAATGAAAAGAGCACTGAGTGGGGCAATTTGAGTTGCAGTAAGTTTTTTAGGATAACCATCGCCCGTCGGCATTTCATGGTGCTCTAAAATAATTCTTTTCGTTTCTTCGATTAATTCTGTGTTCTGAGGAAGATATTCTGCAGAAGCGGCCGGGTGATTCAGAAGAAGTTTGAGCATTTTTGGATCGTCAATTTTAGTAATCGTCATCTCTTCATCTTGCGCTTCAAATTCAAAAAGGCTCAGGTCGTGATAAAAAGCGGCAGCACAAATTTTCTTCATCGTTGGAACGAAGTTGAGATTGGCCTCATGACAGATGCGACCGGCGATGTACATGATGAGCATTGAGTGTCCGATAGCAAAACCTTCATCATCGCAAAGCTTTTTGAAATGCTCTTGCGTGTGAGTATTGTCCAATAATGTTTTAACTGTCTCTTCGATAATTTCATTAGTGCGTTCAATTTGAATGTTGCTGATGCCGACGTCGTTCAGAGCTTCGTAACAAACTTTAAATTTAAATCCTGAAACTTCATAAAGCGCTTCTGCTTTTTTTTCACCGATGAGTTTTTTGTGAAAGTGGTTGAAAACATCCAGCATGAGTGAGCTGAAATATTCTTTTTTCACGTAGACGTGAGGAACCTCTTTTGTGAGATAGTGTTTAAGAAGTTCGATATCGGGAAGGTTTTCTGGATTCGCGTTGATGATCTTTGTGAATTTATCATCGGAGAGTTTAATATAAACTTCCGCAGTCGAAGCTGTGTATTTGATGTAGTGGGCGAGTTTGACTTTGATGTAGCGGGTGACATCGATTGTTTCTTCAACGGCCTTCGCAGTTTGTGTCTGCAATAAATTAACAGCGTCTAATAATTCAATATGATCGAACGGTTTATTAAAAAAGCGATTGAGGCGATTGGATTTATGAAAATCATTGAGTTCGCAGTAGTCCTGCAATCCACCACCGGAAAAGAGAAAAAAAGGATGATTATTGTGAGACTTATTGAAAGTGTAGATCGCACCGCCGTTTGAGTTTGGCATGTTGTAATCGGAAATGATCAAATCAAAATCGTTGTGAGTTTTTAGTGCGGCAATGGCCTCTAAACCGTTGCTTACTTTTACGCTTTCGCAAATATAATCCGACTCAAGGATCATCTCGTAGAGATCCTGTAAAAGTTCTTCATCATCGGCGATCAACATTTTAATTTTTTTCATTGTGCTACACTCTTTTCTTCTTTCAAGGTTAGCTGTAAAAGAATTATAGTAAAGACAATAAAGAAACAAGATTATCGCAAAAAAGGTTAAAGATAGATGGACAATTTACTCAACTATTTTCTCTCTGAAAATCCACTCGATAGTTTTAATAAATGGTATGAAGAGGCCGGCAATGTTGAGCAAAATGCCCAAGCAATGTCTGTGGCGACAATTGATTATCTTCGTAACCGTCCTGTAACGAGAACGATTCTTTTCAAGGGGATGAAAGATCAAAAACTTACTTTTTATACAAATTATTTGAGTCCGAAAGCAAAAGATTTAGAACATAATCCTGAAATTGCTTTAAACTTTTATTGGCACATCTCAAAACGTCAGGTGAGAATTCAAGGACGGGTGATAAAGATGAGTAAAGATGATTCTGCTCAGTATTTTCATTCGCGCGATCGCGTTAGTCAGATCGCATCGTACGCTTCTCATCAAAGCGAAGAGATTGTCGATAAAGCGGCCCTCTTGAAAAAAGTGGAAGAGGTGAAGGCGATGTTCGATGGTAAGCCCATTCCTCTGCCGGAAAATTGGGGAGGCTATTTAGTGGAACCTTATGAATTCGAATTTTTTGTCTACGGTGACAATCGCATAAATGATCGCTTCCTCTATGAATTAAAAAATGGGAAATGGGAAGTCAGAAGACTTCAGCCCTAAACGGTTAAGGAGTAACCAATACAATGAAAAATTTTGTCGTCGATCCCAAACTAGAAGAGAACTCTTTTTTAATTGCTGATCTTCAACTCTCAAAACTCTATGTTAAAGACGATAAAGAAAATCCCTGGTTCGTTTTAGTTCCTAAAAAAATGAATGCGACAGAATTGACTGATTTGAATCATGAAGAACAATGCATATTGATGGAAGAAGTGACAATTGTTTCGGAGTTTTTAAAGAATTATTACAATCCGGATAAGATCAATATAGGAGCTCTTGGAAATATTGTTCGTCAGCTTCACGTTCATGTTCTTGCTCGTTATGAATCTGATCGTGCCTGGCCCCAGGCTTTGTGGGGAACTATGCCTTCACTGCATTTTGAACAAGTCGAATTAGAAAATATCAAATCAAATTTCCAAGAATTCCAGGAATAGTCTAGCTTAGAGAGTGGAAGCTTACGCAGCTTCCACTTCATCCTTTTTATCATGTTCTGTAGTCGGTTGCATTTGTCCTTTTTTCAGACTGTCAATGTAGAGGTTGATTGAAGCTGGTACTTCCTGGAAGAAGTCATCATCACGGAAGTAAACTTTGTTAAGATCAGTATTCTGTGCAGCTGCATCCGTGAAGTAACGTTGTAAACGGTAGAGAGGTCCTGCAATTTTGTGAGAGTAGAAGAGTCCCCATAGTATCGCTACACTCGAAATACTTGCTGCTACAGCAACGAAAACTTTTGTCATGAATTGTTTTTGTTCATGGATCATCAGAAAGAATGGATGATCAGGAGGCAAGTTTAAAGCTTGTCCTTTTTGCATGTACGAGTGGAAGAAGTAATCGTTTGCCAAATAGATGATTGACATTGAAACGATTGAGATGAGGAGAAGTGAAGCAATGAACTGCACCTGGAAATCAGTGTTGATCAAAAACTTTTTCTCTCTTAAAAACAAACTGACAATTGGTAAACGCTTTTTTTGTGTAGACATAGGACCCTCGTAATTATTATTTCTTACATGAATATTATTGTTGTTGGTTTCCATAAACCATTTCCTCTTTTTCTTCCTGGTTGTAGTTCATCTCGATCAACTTCGATTCCATACTTGCTTGACCGATAGATGGATCGTCGATGAAATCGTCTTTCTCTTTTGGTTTCTTTTTAAGAGAAGCGACTGCTCTACCTGTATCGCCTTGAGCTTTGAAGGCCTGAATGCGTTCTTTAAATCCATCTTCTTTAACTAATTCTGTGATGTAGTTAATCTCTTCAGCATTTAATCCATTTTCTTGAAGTGATTTAATCGCATTGATTTCAGCATAAGTGTAATTTTCCTGAATCATCAGATAGTAAACAAACTTCGGTTCCCACTTTTCGGTATTTGTTACATCTACCTTCATTTTATTTTTCAACTCAATAATTTCATCTTGAAGACGTTTGATGTCTTTAATTGTGCTCGCGCGATCCATAAAGCTTTGTTCAAGCAATGCTTGTTTTTCTTTAAGCGATTCTTTGTTGTCAAAAATCTTTTTCTGTACGCGAATTTGATCTTTAGTCGCTTTGTCGATATCAGCGTTGTCTTCGTTGATAACAGTTCCAATCTTGTCGAGCTCGCGACGTTTTTTAGCAGTAAGGAGAGTCCCTTTTTCTTCGTTGGCAAAAACAGGAACTTTTTTATTCCCTTTTTCCACGACAATTTTTTGTTCCGGGACTGTGTCATCTTTTAAAAAAGTGTACACACCCCAGAGAAGCAGAAAGCTGGCGAATGCCATAATCGAGAGTGTTTTCATAATAGATTTCTTTTTTATTTGTGAGGTGATTTTGTTCTAGCGGCAGACGTACAACAGACAAAACCTCAGTTGATTTGAATCCATTTTATAGATTTCACAGCTGGCGGGGAGAGGGGAACAGTTAAAAAAAGGATTAGTCAGGATTAATACAGAGTTAGGAGGGATTTACGCGGATTTTATCGATGATTACAAAGATCGAAAAAGTGGCAAAAAAAAAAGGCAAGGCACCTGATGAAGATGCCTTGCCTTTGTTCTGCTTAGTTTCTATTTACCTTCTTTCACACTTGCCGGCATACGAGATCCCCTAGGTTCTCCTGCGCGCATATCTTCAACTTGTTTAAGTTGAATGAAGGCCAGCTGGTCTTCTGATTTTCTCAGCTCTGAGGCCAATTGCGTATTGAGCTTGATAAGATTTTTCATATCTTCAGAAGGCTTCATTTTTTCAAGTTGTCTTTGGTATTCCATCAGCGATTTATTTTTGTACGCCAATTCTTTTTTAAGAGCGACTGTCTCTGCAGAATATTTATCCTTCATCGCTTCTTCGATTTTGTCTTGATTCATCGATTTTTCAATCAAACGATCTTTCGTCTTTCTTAGTTCTGTTTCCAGATAAGTGATTTTATCGTCGTAAGATTTTTGTTGGTGTTCAAGAAGTTTTGTAAGGTAGTTCACCTTCATCTCAGTGTTGAAGTTTGCGGCCTTATAATCTTCGTTCATATTTTTAACGTATGTATCTTCAAAAGGATTTACATCTTTTGCCATCAGAGTAGAAAACGTAGAACTTAGAATGACAGAAAAAAGTAGTGCAGCTTTCATAATTTTTCCTTCAATAGGGATTGAGCTTATGAAAACTTATCGGCGGCGGCTTCAGAATACTTTAGTGAAAAGATCAATTGAAGACTAAAAGGCCCTGGAATAATCCAAGGCCCTTTTAAAAACATTAATTTAGATACGGTTACAGGCTTTCTGGAGAGGCATCCCAGTTCTTCGACTTCTCACCTTTATGAGTTGTTGAAAGGATTCTGTTTGCACTGTCTAGAACAAGCATCTTTAAAACTTGTTTATCTTTTTCTGAACAACTTGTGCTGTCACAAGACTTTGCCATTTCTGCCATCATCAAAGCACCAACTGTGTACGGTCCGTTTAAGTTTTCATCACACGCTGGTTGTCCTTCGTAATCATGACCAGCAGGACATGTCGTGTGCATGAATCCCAAACTTTCTCCGTTACCATCACTGTGACGAGATTCGTGGAAGAACGTACCAAGTCTGAAGATGCTGTTTGCAAGTGCATCCTGATTTTCTTTGTTAACAGTCAACTGAGGAGCGAATAGTCCTTCACCGATCTGGATAACACCAGTGCGTGGAGAAACCATCGCCACTTTTTCTGATCCACGGAGGAATCCTTTAGAAACTTTGATACCGTAAACAGCGTTTTGTTTTTTACCAGCGAGGTAAAGAGCAGAACCGATGTTCGACATAACTGTGAAACTTTTTTGTTCATCCAATCCGCTCAAACTCACAGCTTCTTCATCAGTCGTTGCTTGCATGATTGATTTATCCATTGAGTATGGAATGACCCCTTGGTTAGGGAATTCTACGCCACGTCTGTCGATGAAGATCGCGCGTTTGAAAATAAGATTAAAGGGAGAAAGAGCATTTTCTGAAATAATATAGCTTACACGTTCATTCAACCACTGAGACGCTGTTTCACCATTCAAAGATGACAATCCCATTACTTTTAATGTTTGAGAATTTGCTTCACCTTTAAACTTGAAGCTGTTGATGAGGTCTAAATCGCGTTCAATTTTTTTACGAAGCTCAGGTTTAATACTTTTTGAAAGCATAATATCTGATGCGTTCGCCGTTGCGGCCACTGCCAGTAAGCTTGCCAGAATCATCTTCTTCATTAGGACCTCGTCTGTCTCTTGGTTGATGTGTGTTGTGCACTGTATAATACTTAAACATTTTCCTCCACCCCCGAAGTAATCTTTACATGCGTCCCCTATACACTTCTTGCGTACGAGTTCGTTGAATGCCGATTGTGCGAAGACTTTTGATGAGCTAGCATCTTAGGTATGAAATTTTTACTCGCATTTTTGCTGCTCACATCAGTGAGTTCAGAGGCCAAAGGCCCGGACTGGTTTTCGGATTACGTAAAGACCAATCCTGGTTGCGACCGCGATTATCTCTGTTCTGTTGGGGACGGAGAAACACTCGCGGACGCTTTAGCAGAGGCCCGCAGTGAAGTAGCGAAATTTTTCCAGACTAATGTAAAATCGACTTCTCACATTTCATCTTCATCAACACAACTTTCGGCGAACCCAGCAGAAGGGAGTTTTGATGAATGGACGAATAAAACAGTGAGTGAAGAAACATCTGAACTCATTCAAGGACTCGAGATCAAGCGCCAGGAAACGATCGACGGTCACACATATGTCCTCATGAGTTTAGATCGTTCGAAGACAGCAAAACTTTTTAAAGAAAAAATCGACGCTCTTGATGACGAAAACGCTAAAGCGATGGAACTCAATTCACGTTTTACTTATCCAAAAATTTTAAAAAACCTTGCACTGATCGATGCCTATAGTGAACGCTACAATCTAGTGGCCCAAATGCCGCTAAAACTGAAAGTAAAGCGTACTGATCTTCAGGCAAAAATCAATAAACTTAAGCCGCTCAAGATGGCGATGGTGACGAAAGGAAAAAAACTTCCTGCGCGACTTTCGCACACGTTAATCGATTTGCTTTCACCGCTTAAAGTAGTGATCGTTTCGAAAAAAGCAACTCCAAAATACACACTGAGATCAGAAGTGATCACAGAAGAACAATATTTCAAAGTCGAAGGTTTTAAAAAACTCAATGTTATTTTACGAGTTGAATTGCTCGGAAACGGTGACCTTGTGATGGGAAAAATCTCGGCCTTGAGTGATCAGGTGGCACGCACTGATGAGCAGGCCATTGATAAAGCGATACCGGAAATTAAAGAGGCCTTACAAGATAATTTGGATGACCTGACAACGATAAAAATGGAAGACTGATTTAAATAACAGGAGATGTTTTTTATGCAAAAAATTCTAGCATGTCTTTTTCTATTAACACTGGTTGCTTGTTCAAGTAACAAAAAGAAAGAAACCGTTACTGAGCGTCCGGTAGAAGATGTAAAACACACAGAAATCAAAAAAGAGTATGAAGTTCGCGACGCGAGTTCAAACTTCCGTCCGGGATGGATTGAAGACGCTGAAGTGTGGGCGAAACAAAATGAAAAGGACACGGATAAAATTCGTTTCTTCTCTTATGAAACAGAACCAAAAGTTAACCGCACAGCTGCTTGTGATGTCGCAAAAGCAAACGCTCGCGTAGACATCGCTGCAGAAATCACTACTTTTATCGAAAAAACTTTGGGAACATCACAAGAAGGAAATGCTTCTGTTGATTTAAACAGCCCGAAGCTTGCCCCATTAAAAGAATACATGGAAAATACTCTTGCTGAGAAAGTACAATCGATGGTTCATGGTGCAGCTGTTGTCAAAACGTACTGGGAGCAAAGAGAATACAAAAAAAGCATGGGAGCTAAAGACGATTTCAAAGCGTACACATGTGCAGTTCTTATTCGCATGGATGCTGACCGTTTAAAGAAATCAGTTGATGAAGCAGCAAGCTTTGTAGCGAAACAAGTTGAAGATCCGGAAACAAAAGAGAACGTGAAAAAAGCGCTTCAAAATGTTTCAGACAATTTTATTAAAGCAAGAAAAGGCGAAATCTAATTTTAGATAAGGTTTAAGGAGAAAACATGAAATACTTATTGATGAGTGCAATGGTACTAAGTTTAGCGAGCTGTGGATCGTTCAAAGCAGAACGCGTAGACAACAAAACGTCAGATGAAAAAGCATTAAAGATCACAGACCAATGGCTACAAGCTGATACTGAACAAGTTATCCGCGATGCTATGAAAGACATGAGCGAGCACAAAGGTCTTAAGCGCTACATGATGGAACACGGAAAACAATTGAAGATGTTCGTTGGTGAAGTTCAAAACTTAACTTCAGAAGCGTACTTTCCAATCAACGATATTAACGACGAACTTCTTAACGAAATCTCTAAGCAAGGGGACTTCATTCTGGTAGACGCTGAAGCAAGAGCGCACTTGTTAAAAGAGATCACATACCAAAACGACGGAATGGTTGATCCAAAATCGGCGAAGAAAGTAGGGAAGCAAACAGGTGCTGATCTTATGATCTTCGGTAACGTTTATATGAAACCGGAATCTCGCGATGGAAAAACGATTAAGCAATATTCAGTGAACCTTCGTATCACTGATATTCAATCTGGTCTTGAAATCTTCAGAACTCGTTCGAAAATTTCAAAATACTCTGAACAAAAGAGCATGGGCTGGTAATCAGGATAATTGCGTAACGTGAAAAAACATTTTCAAAACATTTTTATTTTATCCGGACTCTTAATCCTTCAGGCCTGCTCTAGTGGCGGGCGTGAGGAGAGAAAAGAGCTCCGGAATTTTTTTCAGACCGGGGCTTACGATCAAGGTCTGCAATACATCGACAAGTCTAAATTTTATCAGGATAAAGACGAAAAGCTTCTCGCTTTGATGGAGAAGGGAATGCTTCTGCATGCGAAAGGGGATTACGAAAAATCTTCGCAAGTTTTAGATGAAGCAAGAGCACTTTCGGACCAGCTTTATACGGTCAGTGTTTCGAAAAAAACTGAGAAAGTTCTTCTCAATGACAACTATGATATTTTTTACGGTGAAATGTACGAACGATCGTTTCTTCGTTTCTATCTTTCACTCAATGCTATTCTCAATTATCAGAAAACAAAAAGCCGCGATGATCTTTTCCGTGCTCGTGCGGAAGTCGTTGGATGGGACAGCTTTCTTGCTTCAGTCAAAGAAGATCGTCTCGGAAAAAGTGTTTACAAAAATGATCTGCTCCTAAAACTTTACGGAGCAAAAATTCACGAGATCGTAGGAACGCCGGAAGATCGCCAGATCGCTTTGCAGCTCTACAAAGATGCACGCGATGTGCTTTTAAAAAATTACAACACATATCCAAGTTTCAATTCCCGCTATAAAGATTTTAAAAGTGACTTCAGTAAACTTGCGAGTATGAATATTAGTGAAGTGAAGAAAAAATATATTACTGAAACAGAATTGCAAAAAAATATTCAGGAATATATTTCGGCCAATATTGAGCGCCTTTCTAAAAAAGAAACAAAGAAAATAATGAAGGACATTAAAACTCCTTTAACATTGGTGCTTGAGAAAGGAATGATCGCGGAAAAAATCGCAGACAAAAGTTCTTACAGCCTGGACTTTCTTTCGAAGGAGCCTGTCGTTGCCCTTTTCGTAGCTGACGTCTTAGGTCTTATGCCTTCGCCGAATTCCTACAATCCGGGAGGGGCTTTCGGTGGAATTGTCGTCGCAAGTCTCGCTCTTAAAAACGTCGGGATCTCATTTGAACTTCCAAAAATTTTGAATACGACTCCACCTCTTAAACAAACACTTGTTGTTTTAGATAAAAACAATAAAGAAATTTTGACGAAAGAAATTCCTCTTGTTGATCCGATGGGAGACATCGCTGAAGAAGCGGTCTTTGAAAGCTCTGCGTGGACTTATACGCGCACGGGTGTTCGCCTCGCAACCAAACATGCAGCGGCCATTGCGGCTTCTTTTGCGACTTACAAAGCGCTTGGAGGAGGGAAGAAAGGTGATAATAACTTCCTCGCGAAAAATGCGGCCGTTATTCAGTATATCGGTGCTTCAAAGGCCATCGAAGAATCAGAGAAGGCCGATACGCGCTTCTGGTCGACGTTGCCGAATGAGATTCGTTTGATCGATCTCGATCTCAATCCCGGAACCTATCATCTGGAGATGCGTACGAGTGCGACGGAGAAAATGAGCCTGGGAGATATTGAAGTTCCTGCTTCAGATTCACTTCAACTTTTTAACGTCAGAAAAAATTAGCAATAGTTGATCGTGCCGGTCTCTTTTTTTACAGGGTTGTGGATTAAACAATTCCTGTTACAATTATTTTATGAGCCAAAAACCTAAATCAATTCTGCTCGTAGATGATGATCGCGATATCATCGAACTCATGCAGGAAAGTCTAGAGGACCTCTCTTTTAAAGTTTACACTGCTTTTAATGGACAAGAAGCACTCGATTTCATGGCCAGAAATAAAGTCGACTGCATCGTCACAGATATTTCGATGCCTCTTATAGACGGACAAGAATTCATCCGCAGACTCAAAGAGGGAGGAGATCAAACTCCTTTTTTCTTCATCACTGGTTATCAAGATTATTCAAGAGAAGATCTGAATAACTATAAACCACGTGCAATTATTTTTAAGCCATTTGATTTTGAAGAAGCGGCGATTCTCATCAAGAATCACGTCATGCGTGCTTAATTATTTCCAAAAATCGTGATGATAATCAAAATGTGTGGCCATCTTTACGGACTGTAGATAGTGATGCATTTTTTCTGAGAATTGATATTCCGGAAAAATATACATTCCCCACAAATGAGCAGCGATCATGAGATCTACGATGGTCAGAGTCTTGCTCTTATAAAAAGGCATGAGATTGTTTTCGACTTCTTTTTCCAAAAGCCCGTTGAGTTCTTTTAGAAAAATATTTTTATTCAAAATAAGATTTTTGAATGGACCACGCTTCACTTCTTTTTTCTTCTGGAAATATTCGCGTGAAGCCTCGTTGAACTCCGGAGTCCAGATCCAATAAGGCATGCAAAGAGAGTGAACAGGAGAACCGATTTTATTGACGAGAGAATCCACTTCTGCTTGATGAGCGTCCAGAAAATTCCATTGCAAAAGATTGTGTTTGTCTTGCTCTTTTAAAATATCCAGGCTTTCGTTTTTTGCCACGCCATTGTCATTGACGATAATCGGAAGCATTTTCACATTTGTCAGTTTTACAGGCGTCGTTTCGTCGTTGTAGGGAAGAACAATTGAGTCGTAAGAGACTTTCAAAAGACCGAATCCCATGCGAACGCGAATACAAAATGGACAATGAACATAGTGGTAAAGTTTCATAGGGAGAATCCTACCATTTTCCCATAAAATTTGTTAACTTCTTTTTATGAAGAAAATATCAAAAGATCTCAATTCACTTTTCTGGACACAATTCTTTGGCGCACTCAACGATAACGTATTCAAAAATGCTTTAGTTATCATAATCACCTATCAGGGTGTCAGTTTGTTTGGAATCAACTCTTCAGCATTGGTCGCACTTTCCGGAGGAATTTTTATTTCTTCGTTCTTTTTTCTTTCTGCGACGAGTGGACAGATCGCAGATCGCTACGAAAAAACAACGATCGTTAAAATCATCAAGAAATGTGAAATTCTCATCGTTCTCCTTGCTATACTAGGACTCTATCAAAAAAATTATCCGTTACTTTTATTTGTGCTTTTTCTTTTTGGATTGCATTCTACATTTTTTGGGCCGCTCAAATATTCTTTAATTCCGCATTATTCTACAAAAGAAAATTTAGTTTTTTCCAATGCTCTTATCAGCTCGGGAACATTTATTGCAATTCTTCTGGGAACAATTCTTGGAGGAGTGGCCGCGAGCAATCAAGATAAACTCGGCGGATTAAAATTTATACTGCTGCTTTTTGCGATTCTTGGATTGCTGGCCGCAAATCGATTGAAACCTGACGAAAAAGAAAGCAGTCGTCACCAAAATACAAAGGTCGATTGGAATTTTTATACTTCAACTCGCGACATCTTACGTTTGATTTTTAAAAATTCGCTGATTGCAATTCTTATTGTAGGTCTGTCATGGTTCTGGTTTTTAGGAGCAGCACTACTTTCATTATTGCCGATTCTTGCGAAAGAAGTTTTTCACGGTAATGAACACGTGGCGACTCTGTTACTTTTTATTTTCGTTTTAGGGATGGGAACAGGACCGTTTATTTTAGAAATGCTGACGAAGGGAAGAGTGATTCGTGCGCTCATTCCCATCAGTCTTATTCTCATGTCCTTTTTTATTTTTGATATTGCCGTTGTTATTCGCATACTTTCAAAACAATCAGACTTTTTAGGAATTATTGCGAGTCTCACCGGTGGAGTAAACATCAGCGGTTTTTTGAAATTAAAAATGAGTTATCGAATTATCTTCGATTTATTCGCACTCGCTTTTTGCGGAGGACTTTTCACTGTTCCTCAATTTGCTGAACTTCAGAGAGTGACGGGAGAACATGAACTCTCGCGTGTGATCGCTGGAAACAACATCATCAATTCATTGACAATGGTTACAGCAGCAATTCTTCTCATGATTATGTTGCAGCTGAAATTTCAGTTGTCACTCGTATTTGGAATTATCGGTTTCCTCAACATCGGTATGAGTATTGCTCTCATTTTCTTTTACCGTAACGAGTTTAATAAGTTCTGGAGATTTTAATGTCGAATCAAATTAAAGCGATTATTGTCGATCTGGATGGAACGCTTTGTGATGTTGAACATCGTGTACATCACGTGCGGGGACATAAAAAAAATTGGAAAGAGTTTAATGCTTTAATGGTTCACGATGAACTCAATCATTGGTGTTTTGAACTGATCGATGCCATGAGTGCTCGCGGTTATAAAGTTCTATTTGTCACAGGAAGAAGTGAAGGGTATCGCAAACCAACAGAAGAATGGTTGAAGAAACATCAGGTGATGTTTGAACATCTCTTCATGCGTGCGGATCTCGACTATCGCGAAGATTCAGACGTCAAAGAAGAAATTTATCATCAAAAAATAAAACAAAACTATCAAGTATTGTTCGTCGTAGATGACCGAAAAAGCGTTGTCGATCGCTGGAGAGAACTCGATCTTATTTGTCTGCAATGTGCTCCGGGAAATTTCTAAAAACATTTTAAGCTAAAGTCAGAATTTCCCCTCTGGACTCGAATTCAAATTCCGTGGTAGAAATTTCACGCCTCACCAACCTCATAAAAAGGATTTTATGATGATCGTTGAAATTCCGAACTGGCCACTCTCACAAATTGAGATCCAAACACTGACAGAAATTATTACGAATTGGGTCTTCTCTTTTTTTAAATCTGAGCGACAATCATATGTATTGATTGAACACGAAACTCTTTTTTTAGAGTTTTAAAAAGGCCCGGAGAGTCCTGTGAAACATTCTTTATCGCTTGCTTGTTTGATGCTGTTTTCACTTTCAATGACAGCTTGTAAAATGAATAAAGATGTTGGTGCACAAAACGATGTACAACAAGAGGGAATGGGGGCCATTACGGCTGGCAGAACACGAGCTTACACAGCATCAGAACTAACAATCGCTCGCCGCATTTGTTCTAATCTAAAAAACAAAAGAGAATTTTTCGAAACACTAAGCAACGGCGCTGAACAATTTCGTTTTAGAGCAGAGCTTAGAAATTGCGACAACAATATTTACAATAAAGATCTGTTTACAGTATCGATTGTGAATGCCAACGGAACAGATTCAGAATATTCATCGAACAGAGAAAATTATTTTAAAGATGTAGTGACAGATCAAAGCGGAATTTTAAAAACGACGTGTGATTCAGTCATTCAAACGGATAATGTAAATAATGTCGTATATAACGGCAATTTTAAATACACTGTAAATTTCTTAATTGCTGACGGATACGATCGCTATGAGATCACCAAATCACAAAAGAACAGCGATGGAAGTTATACATCAATTTCCTCTGAAGCAGCTTCTATTATCGGCAAAAAAACTCCATCAACGCCGGTGAAATTTTTTGGAGTAGAGATGGATAGAGTCCGTTATACTCGCTGCGAGAGCAGCAGCAATCGCTTCTCAACGACAAGACAAACCTGGGGAGAGGCACTCACTAAATTCTAGAATTTCGTCTGATAAGTCAGCATGAATGTTTTTTCAGTGTTGGTGGTCTTTGCACCAATGGCGATAGTTGAAGTGCTGCCGATTTTCTTTTCGTATTGAGTTTGCACATAACGATTGCTTGAAGAATCTGTTCCAAACGATGTAGTGAGAGTTCCGTATTCGTTGAAGTTTGCCACGTTGTTAATGCTGAACGATTTTTTTCCATCGCGAGTTTGTTCGTAAGCAGCTCCGACGCTGCTTCCTTCTGTCAGTGCAAATTTATTGCTCACACTGTATCCTGAGAAGCCGTCTTTATCGGCCGTCGCTTTGACATTAACGTATTCATTATTGTGATCAGTAAGTCCGAATTGCACAGTTTGATTGGCCGTGAAATCTAATTTTTTTACTTGATCTAAACTTTGAGCTGTCAGATCGTTTTGCAGACTGCCGCTCATTTTTAATTCGCTCGATTTATCGAGAGAAATTTCAACAGGGATAATTGTCGTGAGCGATTTAGCCCCTGAGACAACATTTTTCCCCTGAATCGAGACCCACTTTGTACCGGTATCATCAACAATATCAACTCCGGCTGATTGCTGGTTAAAGCTATTTTCATTTTTTACTTTGAGATTTACATCGTCCATGACCTTGAGTGATGTAGCTGCTTTTGATAATCCAATATCAGTAGGAAGAACTGTGTTTCTCGTTTTTATATCAAGGCCGACATCAAAATACTCATCTTTCTGAGCTGGTTTCATGTCTTTAGAAGCAAGAGTTCCGAGGACAGGCAATCTATTTGAAGAAGTGCCATCGGGATTGAGCATATCATAATAACGAATGCGAGCAGTGCCATCTTTATTCATGACCACTTCGATAAGGATGTTGCTCTTATCTCCTTCTCCACGATAGTAATAATAAACTTCATCTTGTCCGCGCGGGAGATATTGAATATCTGTTACGTTGCTCATTTTGATCATTGTATCGGAAAGCATTTTAAAATTTCCTTCCAACTTTGTAGGCTTAAAATAATTGCGGTCGCCAAATTTCTGGCAACTTATTTCACCTTCATTATTTTCTGTGCGAACAACGTAGTAGAGGAACTTTAATTTATTTAATTGAAGCATTTGTTCATTTGAATCTGATACTGATGATGTCTTGTCTTCTTTTTGAACTTTCTCAACGATATCGTTCACGGCCATTGTGAGATTTAAATACTTCGGACAGTGAGTGCAAGGTTTTGCATCGACATTGTTTTCATAAACGAGTTTAGCTTCCTCATTGGCCGTTTGAGGTGTTGTCTTTTTTTGTTCCAAGAACTTCTGAAATTCAGCTGTCCCTTTTTTGGCTTGAGCATCGTTGTCGATGGTGCTGGAGAATTGTTTGTAAGCTCCTAGTTTTTGCAATTGAGTCTCGAGCTCACCGGCATAAAGGTGAGTGCTCAATAGACAGATGAATAAACTGATTAATTTACTAGGGTAAACCACAAAAGCTCCTGTCCATTGTTTCGTAAGAAACAGTCAGGAACCTTAATTTTTTGCGTAATTTTTACACGCAAAACCCTCCTTATCCCAAAATAAGCTAAATTATCTGCAAAGGATTTATTTATGAAGACACTTTTTGCAATTGGAACTCTGGCCTTGGCCCTGACGATGTCTGGTTGTGGAAAAGTGCGCTCAAGTCGTTTGTTTAGTGCGAATGGGATCTTCTCGGGAATCGGTGGACTTTCAGAACCGACACAAAGAAATTTAAATCAAACAGAGTTGGCCATCGCGAATAAGATTTGTGCTGCTCTAAAAACAAAGCGTACAACTTTAGAAGCAACACCTTCAGGTTCAGTTGCTTATCGTTTTAATCTGGAAAATCGCGACTGTAGCAACAAGGTGATTTCATCTCAAAATATCACGACGAGTATTTTGAATGCTGGAACGGATTTAGAATACAGTACGAGTGATGTTTCAAATTATTTTATCGATGTTGTGACTGATAATTCGCCATTCATTGCCAGCGTTTGTTCACAAGTTCTCGATACAAGCACGACTATTGATAAGAAAGTTATCTCTAATTCAATTGTTCTTCTCGATAAGCTTTATACTGTGACTTTTACGGTAGACGCGAATTCTTATAATACAATTGAAGTGACGACGAGAATGAAAGATTCTAACGGAGCTTTTTCTCCACTTAACTCCCAGTCGATTAAAGTAGCGACAGAGACAAGTCAGTTGGGAGCGAAGTTTATTGGAGTAGAGAAAGAGCGTTCCATGTTTACTGCCTGTAATGCAAAGACTTTTACAACACAAAAAGAAACATGGATTAACGCCGTTTCTCCTCTTTAATTAGAGATTCTGATACGCTTTAACAATTCCTTCAGCACTCAAATCAAAACGCGCATACAATTGATCTGCTTTGTAAGCTGATTGACCGAATTCTCCCTGGATTCCCAAAGTTTTAACTTTGAATTGAATTCCAGCAGAAGCAAGAGCGTGAACAATCATCGATCCCATACCACCGACAACCTGATGATCTTCAATCGTGATTAATTTTCCGTTTGTTTTTGCAAGAGCTGTTCTGAATGCTTCAACATCAACGTGATTGATGAATGAAGTGTTGAGTACTGTTGCTTTCACGCCTTTTTCTTCAAGAAGTTTTGCTGCTTGAAGAGCTTTACCAACCATTGGTCCAGCTGCTGCGATTGTAACATCTGTTCCGTTTGTTAATATGTTTGCTTTATTCCATTCGTACTTCATGCCTTCAACATAACTTACCGGGTGATTTTCTCTTCCCAAGAAGAAGACAACAGAGTTTGGAGTTTTTCCTGCTTCGCGATCTTTAGCAAAGTTTGTAATCGCAGTGTACATCAGTGATTCAGCTTCACTTGAACACGCACAGTTGATCACTGTTACGTGTGGAATACTTGAAAGAGCTGCGAAGTAAGTTGTCGCCTGGTGAGAAGCACCGTCAGCTGCATCTTGAAATCCAGTGTGAGAGAAAAGTGCGATAACCGGTCCTTCTGAAAGTCCCGCCATGATGAACGGAAGATTTCCTTTTGTGATCCCGAATTGAGCGAATGTATCTACGATAGGAATCAATCCTTGTTTCGATAAACCAATTGCGCTTGAAACCATGTTTGATTCAGCGATACCTACATCGATATATTGATCTGGAAATTCTTTATGGAATGCTTTGATCCCTGTTGAACTTTGAAGATCAGATGAGATTGAGAAAACAGGGTAACCTTCTTTAGCAGCTTTGATGACAGCGCGGGCGAAACCGTCCTGCACTTTTTCTGTTTTCGGTGCATTTGGATCAGCAACTTTTGCAGCAGGTTTTGCTTTTAGAATTTCTTCTGACCATGTTACGAATTCAGGAGGACATTCATTGCTGTAAATTTCTTTTACGAACGCAGAAAGTTTGTCGTCGTATGAAGAAAGAGGGTAGCCGTGTCCGCCACTCGCACTTTCCATTGTCGATTTTACTCCGTAACCTTTAATCGTTTTGAAAACGATCGCCACTGGAGTTGTCATATCTTTTTCAGCAAGAGCGATTGCTTCTTCGATTTTTGTGAAAACTTTTTGAAGATTATTTCCTTCTTCTTCACGAATCACTTTCCATCCAAGAGCTTCAAGTGAATTGAATGTCGGAGTCATTGAGAACGAATCAACATCGATTCTTCCGCCGAGTTTTGTGTTGTTATCAGAGATGATAAGAACAAATGGATTCATTTTATTTTTTTTAGCAAGACCAGGAATCGCTGCGAATGATTCTTTCGCTTCTCCTTCCATCGCTCCACCGTCAGAAAGAACACAAAGAGTTGTGCGAGTCTTTCCTAAAATTTTATCGGCCATCGCAAGGCCTTGTGCCTGAGGAATACCAGATCCCAATGGACCGTTAGAAATGAAAACACCTTCAGGGTTTAGATGAGCTTCACCATGACCAGTGAGTTTGCTTTCAATCGATCTGAATTTTCTTAGATCGTCGAAAGTGAGGTTATCAAAACCTAAGTTTGCTCTGAGAGCATAAATTCCGTTTTCAGCGTGACCGGCATCGTTCACGAAGTTATATGAGTCGTACCAGTTTTTTGTTTTATCCTTGAACATGATCCCGTGAATGGCAGAAATCATTTCAGCAAAAGCAGCAGGTCCACCCCAATGAGCAGCAGCTCCACCGATTGTTGCGTGTTGATCCATCAATGCAACAAGAGCGCGAGTCGCGCGTGGGTCACCAACAACTACGTCATTGCCCGCTTGATCTTTGACTGTGAGAGCATACTTCGGTGCTTTAGTCGGAGTAGGAGCTAATTTACTTTTAAGTGACAATCCTTTCATGCGAATAATCCTTGATAAGAATGTTGAGGGAAGAAACTAATATAAAAGCTAAAATCATTGTCGTTAAATGGTGACTGAGAAAGTGTGCGCCTCTGAGCATTTGATACACGCCCATGATCCATCCCATGCTCATCGCAAAGACGAACGCGATCATTTTATTACGACGCCTTCTAAATAAACATACAAGAGAAAGAAGTGCAAAGCCCCCCGAAGCATGACCTGCTGGAAAACATTTTCCGCGTGGCCATTTGTGATCTGCTGTTTCTGGATTGGGAGGATAATGATCGAATAATTTTACGTAGGGAATATGTCCTGCAAAATGATTGAGATCATCCGGGCATTGAACGTTCGTTAAATTTTTTCCGATGACAGCAATGCCGCCGGGAAGAATGATAAGCGAAAGAAGAACGATGATCCATCCTTTGCGGTACTCTCTCCAGATATTTTTAGCGAATGAAATAATTGTCGCAAAAAGCGCAATCCCTGCGATGAAATAAATAGGAACTTTAATGGCGTGATAAAAAATGGCGCGATAACGAAGACCCGGATCTTTCAAGACCCACGTTTTTTCCAGAGGCAAGTAGAGGTGTTCTTGAATAAGAAGATCAGTGTTCGTGAATTCGAAAAAACAAAGTAATAAAACGAGGGCGACCAGAGAGGCCCACAAAGTTTTTTTGCCCAAAGCTGGAGACTCCAAAAAGCGCGTAAAGTGAAATTTGAAAAAAAGTATACGGAAGAACTTCTAAGAAGCACACCAAAAAATCCTCCAGGAATGGGCATTTTTCCGATGCCGCTCAACAAAGGGGACAAGACCGAAAAATGGCCTTTTTTGACTCGAAAAGTCTTAGTATTCCTAAGGTTTTCCCAGATTCCAGAGTTTTGACTAAAGAATTTTACATTATAGTCCGATATAATTGATCAGATATTAAAATGAAGGGCAAAAAGTATGTGCGAAGTATGTAAATCAGAAGGCAACGATTATCTTTTTAAGAATGGTCCTAAGAAAGTTCTCACAACAAACAACTTGTATAAGGTTTTTAAGAATGCTGTCGCACCCATAAAGCTTTGCCACATTCACAGCATAGAACTTTTCCATATGGGTGAGAGAAGATTTTTGAAAGAGCATCTGGATTTCGCCCGCGGTCTCGCCCGCAGAACAAAGTCTCAAAGCGAGGCTGCAGATTCTCCTTTTGGGCTTTAGTCTTTTCCGTTAAAATAGAGTTCCTAATCCTTTATCACAGGAAGATAAGATGGAACTTAATCGCGATATTCTTCAAGCAAAAAGTTTTATTAACAACGAATGGATCGGTCATTCGACATCGAATATTTTATCCGTAAAAAATAAATACGATCAAAACGTCATCGCGACGATTCCTTACGCTGATCAAAGCGAAGTGCAATTTGCGATTTCTAATTCTGTTCAAGGCTTTCAAACTTATTCAAAGCTAAGCGGACAAGAGAGAAAAGAACTCATTCTGAAAATTCGCGACGGACTTATGATGGAGAAAGAAAAATTCGTCAATCTCATCGTGTCTGAAGGCGGAAAGCCCATTGATTATGCCCGCGCTGAAATCGAGCGCTCGTTGATGGTATTGCAACTTTCAGCGGAAGAAGCGATGAAAGTAAACGGTGAATCTGTGGCCATGGATTACGGATTGGGAGTAGGAAGAACGGGGATCACAAAACGGTTTCCTATTGGACCTGTGCTTGCGATTTCTCCTTTCAATTTCCCGCTGAATCTCGCTCTTCATAAAGTGGGGCCTGCTCTCGCGGCCGGATGTTCTGTGATTTTAAAACCGTCACCATACACTCCACTCACAGCACTCGCACTTGCTTCACTTTGCAAACGCGTAGGACTTCCTCCGGGAGTTTTAAATGTTGTCGTTTGTAAAAATGAAGAAGCAGAACTCATGTTGAAAGATGAACGTTTGAAGATGCTCACTTTCACTGGTTCAGCAGACGTAGGCTGGTCATTAAAAGCAAAAGCAGGAAAGAAAAAAGTCATTCTCGAGTTAGGTGGAAACGCAGCTGTGATCGTCGATCGCAGTGGAGATATCGACGCCGCAGTAAAAGCGATCGCGATGAGTGCGTACAATTATGCCGGCCAGGTTTGTATTTCCGTTCAACGCATTTACGTCGATGAATCGATCTTCGATGATTTCATCGAAAAATTTAAAGTTGCAGTCAGCGAATTAAAAATGGGACCACCGAGTGTTGAAGGTGTCACTGTCGGGCCGATTATCGATAGCGTTCATCTGGAGCGAATCAAGGCCTGGATCAATGAAGCGCGCGAAGGAGGAGCTCAAGTCATTTTCGGTGGAGACATTGCGGATGCTGAACACAACGTGTTTGCGCCAACACTTCTCACGAATACAAAAGAAGACATGAAAATTGTCGCGGAGGAAGCTTTCGGGCCGATCGCGATCATCGAAAAAGTGCAATACTTCGACGAAGTCATCCGCGCCGTGAATCACTCGCGCTATGGGTTACAAGCGGGGCTTTACACAAATCAAATCTCGCAGATGAAATACGCTCACGAGCATTTGGAAGTCGGCGGGCTTATTATCAATGGAGTGCCGAGCTTCCGAGTCGACTCGATGCCTTACGGCGGGGTGAAAGATTCTGGTTTAGGGCGAGAGGGAATCAAGTACGCGGTCGAAGATATGACTGAAGTACGCCTTCTAGTTTACTAGCCAAAATTCTCATAATTATGTTAACTTTTCAGCTCACATTTTAATGGAGTACTCAATGACTGTTCGCGTGCGTTTTGCCCCTTCTCCAACTGGATACCTTCACATCGGTGGAGCGAGAACTGCAATGTATAACCAACTCTTCGCTAAAGCGATGGGGGGAAAATACATTCTAAGAATCGAAGACACAGATACTGAACGTTCAGAGAGAAAATTCGAAGAAGCACAAATCGAAGATTTGAAGTGGCTTGGTATCACTCACGATGAAGGACCGGACGTCGGTGGAGAGTACGGACCGTACAGACAATCAGAACGTCTTCACATTTATAAAGCATGGTCAGATAAACTTATCGATAAAGGACATGCTTATCCCTGTTTTTGTACTGAAGAAGTATTGACTGCAAAAAAAGAATACGCAGAAAAAAATAATCTTCCACCTGTTTACGATGGAACTTGTAGAAAACTTTCTCGCGCGGAAGCTGATGCTCGTTTAGCGAAAGGTGAAACAGCGGTTATTCGTTTCCACGTTCAGAATAAATCTTATGATTTTCAAGATGGTGTTCGCGGACACGTGACTTTCCCAGAGGGAATGGTTGGTGACTTCGTTATCATGCGAGCGAATGGAATTCCGGTTTATAACTTTGCTGTTGTTGTTGACGATGCTTCGATGAAAATCACGCACGTTATTCGCGCAGAAGAACACTTGAACAATACTCTTCGTCAGTTGATGTTGTATGAAGCATTCGGGGAAAAAATTCCAGAGTTCTCTCACGTTTCACTTCTCATTGGGGAAGACAGACAAAAACTTTCTAAGCGTCATGGAGCTACTTCAGTTCGCTTATATCAAGAGATGAACTATCTTCCGAAAGCATTGTTGAACTACCTATGTCTTCTTGGATGGTCACATCCGGATGAAAAGGATGTTTTCGATCCGCATGAACTTGGAACTTTATTTGGTCTGAATCGTTTTACAAAAGCGTCTGCGATTTACGACGTGAATAAATTAAACTTCATCAACGGCCAGCATTTAAGACTTATGCCGATCGATAAAATTTTAATTGAAGCAGAAAAAACAATGCCGATGGATCACCCATTCCACAAGATGGATGAAGAGTGGAAACAAAGAGCTGTAACAGTCTTCAAAGATAAAATGAACTTCTTCCAGGACCTCACTCCATTGCTCGATATTCTTTTCACAACAAACGTTTCAGACGATGCTGAATACAAAGAAGCAATGTCGTGGGAAACAACTCCAAAAATTCGCGAATATCTTCGCGGAGAAATTGAAATCGCGATTGTGAACAAGAAAAAATTTGTGACGGTTGAAGATTACAATATCTGGAGTGAACACGTAAAAGGCGAGCTCAAAATCAAAGGAAAACAACTCTTCATGGGAATGAGAGCTGTTCTTACTCACCAGGCGCACGGATCGGATTTAAAATTTATTATTCCGCTTACACCGCTTGAAGTTTTAGAAAAGAGAATTAAACTTTCGTAATATTAAGGCCTCCGTCGCGGAGGCTTTTCTTTTGATTTTTACTGAGAAAATTCAGCTTTTTCCCTCTGAAAATTCAATTTTTCCTTCATATTCTTACAAGTTCCAACAATCGATTGTAGAAACACCCTCCAAAGGATAAATTGCCAAGCATCTTTATTGGAGGATTTATGTTTCTAAAAATCATGCTACTCAGTTTGATTTCCTTATCGGCCCACGCTGATTACACTCCATACACTGCCGATTGGTCAGAGAACGCGACAATTCCGGAAGGAACAAATCGTGCGAACATTTACAATCTCGATGCAGCGACTTTAGAACAAATGAAAATTGAGGGATACAAACACGCAATGGTTTATCCCGTGACTGTGACAGGCCTTCTCATTCCCTACAGACCACTTCTTAAATTCTTCAAAGCAGACGATACGAATCCGATGAAGCAACTTATTCTAGAGATCGGAAAAGAGTACACGGGCTTTAAAAGCGAAACAGAACTCTATCAATGGCTGGGACTCAATCCAGTCAATCCAGATACAGCAACTGGCATTTACAAAATGCCGCTTCCAAATGGAAAGCGCGATCAGTTTTATGCAGGAGCGGGGATCGTTCGCGCAAAAGACGGAACGGAAGGCTTAACGTTCAGTTGTTTCACATGTCACTCGCAGAATTTATTTGGAACGACTGTCATGGGTCTTACAAATAAACGTCCTCACGCGAATAAATTTTTTCATATGGCCCGCAAAGTTGTGCCTTATATTCCTAATGCTGTTTTTCAAGCGAGCACGGGGGCAACTAGCGGTGACGTTGCGATGTTTACACGCACGAAAAAAAATCTCGTGGGTGTTGCAGCGAAAGTTCCACAAACACTTGGCCTTGATACATCTCTTCCGCAAGTCGCCCTTTCACTTGCGCTGAGAAACGAAGACGACTACGCAACGAAATCGCCGATCTTCGAAAAATTTCCGCGTCCAAATGAACTGGATTCCTATATCGCTGATTCAAAGCCAATGCCTTGGTGGAACTTAAAATACAAAACACGCTGGCTCGCTGACGGATCAATCGTGAGTGGAAATCCGATTCTCACAAATATTCTTTGGAATGAATTAGGTCGCGGAGCAGATTTAAAAGAACTTGAACAGTGGATGCGCGACAATCGCAAAACGATCGACGAATTAACTGTCGCAGCTTTTGCAACGGAAGCTCCTCGCTACACAGACTTTTTTCCTGTGACAACGATCAGTCTCGATCGCGCGAAAAAAGGTGAAGTGATTTTCCAAAACTCTTGTCAGAAATGTCATGGAGAATATCAAAAAGCATGGAACTCGCCGGACGCGGATAAATTGAGTGCAGTCGATGTTCTCGCAACGACAAATGTAATTTACAGCGATCAAACAATTACGAAAGAAGTGAACACTGATCCGCAAAGACGAATTGGAATTAAAGCATTCGCTGATTCACTTAACAGTCTTGCGATTTCAAAATGGATGAAGACAACTGTACGTCCACAAGACGGATATGTTCCGCCTCCGCTGGTCGGAGTGTGGTCGCGCTATCCCTACTTACACAATAACTCGATTCCAAATCTCTGCGCGCTTTTAACGAAACCGGAAGATCGTCCGACAACTTTCGTTCAAGGGCCGGCGCTCAACAAAGAAACAGATTTTGATCAAGAGTGCGTGGGGTATCCTGTAGGAAATAAAATTCCAAAAGTATGGCTTCTTGATAAAGAGGCGACGTATGTAGCAGGGAAAGGCGGGCTTTCAAATCTGGGACACGCAAAAATGTTTATTGGTTCGAAAGGGGAAGAGTTACTGACTCCTGAGGATAAAAAGAACCTGATCCAGTTTTTGAAAACATTGTAACAATCGTTTTTTAAATCCAAATACTTATATTTTTCACACAAGATGCAAGCTTGCGCATCTCTCCTAGAGACAAATTAAATGTACTTCTCTAAGGAGTAATGTTAAAATGAAAATAGTAACGACAGTTTTACTTTCCAGGGAAGTAACTCGAGATCTTGATCTATTACCACCTCAAATATTAAAAAAATTTAGAGGTTGGGTAACCGCGGTAGAAATTATTGGACTTCGAGAGACCAGAAAAGTCCCGAGTCTTCACGATGAACCTCTTCAAGGAAAACGAGTTGGGCAACGATCGGTGAGATTAAACCGCTCATATCAGGCCATCTATATTGAATTACCTCACGAGGAAATTGAAATTATTAAAGTCATCGAGGTTAATAAACATGAGTACTAGTAAAAAATCAGCATCTCATTATTTAGAAGCAAAATATGGAAAAATGACTCTCGGGGATTTTATAAAATCGTTGCGTGAGTCAGATGAAATTTCCCAAACAGAATTTGCTTTAAGACTAAAAATTTCTCGTGCAAATTTATGTGATATTGAAAAAAATAGAAAATTGGTGAGTCCAGAAAGGGCCGCTCGCTTTGCCAAAGTTTTAGGTTATCCCGAAGTCCTTTTTGTTAAACTTTCACTAGAAGATATTTTGCGACAATCTAATCTGAAATATCAAATAGATTTAAAAGTGTCTTAAAGACTTTTATGGTTTAAAGCAATATAGATTTCGCGACCGATCCAGGCATCGGTCGCCGCATAGATCTTCTGATCGTTTTTAAGCGACATCGCTTCCCAGTTAGAGAGCTTCGCGCGCTTCGAGAGAGTCAACTCCAGCACTTCTTCCGTCATGCCTTTTAAACCGAAATTTTTAAGGTTATTGGCCTTTGCCAGATCTGATAATTCGATAAAACCTTTTTGAGTAAAAGGAAAAAGTTTTTGCAGGCCTTTGATGTCATCGCGAATGGCCACACCGATTTTGAGACGAGATTCGTCTTCAAAGAGTTCAGCAATCGGAGCAAAGTCCGTGAGCGTGTGCAGTCTAAATAAAAGAGCATAATCGGGCGAGGCCAATTGAAGTAATGACACCTGATACACTTCGCCTTTCTTAAAAGAAGGTTTAGTCTCAGTGTCAAATCCAATCAGAGATTCTCCCTTGAGTTTTTCGAGCGCAGGCCTGATCTCAGCATCATGATTAATCATGATGATTTCCCCAGGAAATTGGGCCCTAACAAAGATGTTTGATTCGTCTATTTTATCATTCATTGTATTTTTACTTAAGACTTTGTACCATCTCTGATGAAGAAAATTAAGTTAAAAAGGATAAACTATGCCATCTTTTGATTTAGTCTCAAAAACAGACATGATGGAAATGAAAAACGCCCTGCAAATGGCCCAAAAAGAAGTGGGTTCTCGTTATGATTTTAAGGGTGCTGACGTGACGTTTGAATTAAAAGAAGACAAGGCAATCGAACTGCGTGCACCGGATGATTATAAAATCAAAGCGGCGCTTGAAATTTTCCGCAATCAAATGGTGAAAAGGAATATCGGGCAACGTTGTATCGATCCTCAGAAGGCAGAGCCTTCGGGAGCGCGTGGTCTGAAACAAGTGATCAACATCAAAAATGGTATAGATAAAGACAAAGCTCGCATCATCAATAAGCTGATTAAAGACTCAGGACTCAAAGTTCAATCATCGATTCTCGACGATAAAATTCGTCTTACGGGAAAAAAGATTGATGATCTTCAGGAAGCTTATCGCATGCTCAGAATGAATAAAGAAGTTGATATTGAATTGCAAATGGAAAACATGAAACGCGATTAGGAGTTTTTATGAATAAAAAAATTCCACTCATTCTCGTCTTTATCGTCATCATCGCGTGGTTCGTCTATCGAGCGATGCATGCTCCAGTGGCGAAAAACGAAGTTGTGATTGAAAGCGAGACAAAAATTGCGGCTGATAAAAATATTCCTCCCAGTTTGAAAATAAATCAGGATGCGAAGAATTCCCATACGGAAAACGGCGAAGTGAAGAGTCGCGTTTACGAAAAGGAAGACGCCAGCTTCGAAGAATTCGACAAAATGGATGAAGCCTGGCTTGCAAAAGCAAAAGAAATTGTCGGCGAAGATAAATACGCGCTCTATCTCGACATGAGAAAAAGAAACGATGATGAGAAGTTGATCGCCTACAAGGAATATCACAATTATCTTCGTCAAAAATACGGTGACAAATTTTCTTATAATCTTTCAGAAGACCAAAGTGCGCGCGAAAAACAAATCAATCAAAAGTATCTCAAAGAACTTTTAAAACTGATCGGGCCCGAAGCATTTAAAAAATACACGGCGGAAAAAGACCAGTTCAACGAAAAAATGCGCAGACAAAACAAATCATCCATTCAAGTTGAATTTTAATGAGTGAGAATAAAATGAAAATCTGGAAGACCATTGAAACAAATAATATTTTAAAGGCCCATGTTTTTCATTATCTTCAAGTGAAAAGAGAATCGCCGACGACAAATCAAGTGGGCGAGTTCGATATCGTTCAGTGTTCAAACTGGGTGAACGTGATGGCGATCACACCTGAAAAGAAAATAATTCTTATCAAACAATTTCGTCATGGAACAAATAACTATACGATTGAAATTCCCGGTGGAGCTGTTAATCACAATGAAGATCCTTTGATCGGTGCTCAACGTGAATTAGAAGAAGAAACTGGCTATACGTCAACGAACTGGAAGCTTCTGGGAAAAGTAGATGTGAATCCGGCCTTCATGACAAATGCGTGTGTGACTTATCTCGCTCTCGATGCCGTCAAAACCAAAGAACAAAATCTCGATCCATTCGAAGAAATCGATGTGTTCTTACAAGATCTGAAAGATATACCGGGAATGGTTGCGAGCGGGGAGATTACCCACTCGCTGGTGATTACTGCTTTCTATCTTTATTCTTTGTTACCGACGCTGGCGTAGGCTGGTTTACCAGGTAGTAAAGAAGTTTACCGATATTCAGACGTTTTGCTTCGATCTTATCCATCACTGTCGTACGACATACATCAAATTGAAGACAACCGTGGAAGGCAATAAACTTAGCATTGTCCATCCATGTTCCAGTTGGTGGAACTTCCATCTTTGAAACCATGTACATGAAAATCGATTTTGCAAGATACTCTTGCGCCGGAGCAAGTTTTGCCAAAGAGATAATGGCAGGTTTGTACACTTTAAAAGCTTCAGTTAATTCATTGTAGTCGATGATATTATCTTTGTTTGTATCGAAACGAATGAATGTAGATTCGATATTTAACATTGCCCCAAGGATAAGAATATTATCGCGTTCGTTGATAGGAATTTTCGGATCATTCACATCGCGAGCGAATCCTTCAACTCCGGCCAGGTAACCATCAACATCTTCTTTCGTCGCCGTTGTGACATAGTCATTCAAACGCGGAAAGAATTTTTTGTAGTTTAATTTATTTAAAATCGTATCAAAGAAATGTTGGTTGAAACATTCAGTTCCAAAAACAGGATCTTCTTTGTTTACTCCACTATCACAAACAGCAGTTAATTGATCTCTAAAATTATCAGAGACCTTAACAGCTGAAAGAATCATTTGAAGATATTCTGTCGCTTCAGTTTCGTTTACTTCCAAATCACCGTTAGATTTATTTTGGAATAAATCGGCGAGCAGAATCGCATTTCTTGCGAACGTTTGTGGATTAGGCGACCACAATTTAAATTCTTCAAGGACAGGTTTCATATCGAATAAGAACGTTTGAAATTCATCGAGATTTACTTGCTGAATTCCTTGCGCGTTTTTATGACCGTAACCTTTTAAAAGTTTCTGTGCTCCCCATTTCAGATAAAGAGCTTCAAGAAAACCGGTTCTGTTTCTTGTAAAGATTGTTCCGTAAGTTGGAATTCCTTCTTTTTGCGAGCGATAATAACGGATATTGACAGCGACATCCTGGAAATCTTTAAAGAGTTCGTTCACTCTTGCGGCTGAAAAAATATTGTATTCAGTAAGAGCTGTTTTCTCCAGAGCTGTAATTTCTCTTGGACTTTCGATAACCTCACGTTTTGAATTGTACGTGACATTATTGAAGTAATTTCTCTCCAAAAGATCTTTAGCAATGTCCAAAACGACTCTCAAATCGGCCAATGAAAAAGATTCTTGAGCGCCACCGATCAAACGAGTTTTAATAGAAACGATACTCGGCTTGAATTTCTTAACATCTTTATCTTTGATAAAGTCTTGCGCGAGCCTCAAGATTTGATCAACCGTCACCAGTTGGAAATCAGCTTGCTTGAATTCAATAATACGATAAAGTTCATTCATGCTTTCGATATAAAAACGAGAGCTTTCAGCGTCACTGGCGAAATTCGTGCTCTTCACATAATAAAGATCGAAGCTCAATGAAAGAATTCTAGGTAATTTTTGAACAACCGTTTTCAATTCATCAGAAGTGATAACTTCTTTATCTCCAGCGACGAGTACGCGTTTTAAGAAGATAAGAGAGTCAACTGTATCTGCATCAATGCCTTTTGTTCCAAGTTTTTTTCCGGCATCAAGAATAAAATCTTTGATGTTAAGTTTCTGCTGAGTCCCTGGAGAGTTCTGAATGATCTTCAACGTGAAATCGCAGAAACGATTTACAGAGGCATTAAATTTTTCTCTGAGTTCCCAGAAGTGCCCCTGGTTTTTTTCATCATCCATTTCTTTTAAGACTTGAGTGATGACGATAGCTTCCTGGTTAACTTTAACAAGCATTTCAAAAAGAGGAGAGATATTTGTTTTTGAGATGCGATCAGCTTCATCTCTTAGAAGAAGCATATTGAGTTGGAAAATAAGACTTAGACCTTGAATGATGGAATCGCTCTGGCCTTCAAAAAACTTTCTGACGAAAATATTCAATTCACCTTCAGAAACAGAACCTGGATTTTTCGAACGCACGTATTTTGTAAATTGTATAAAATTATCTTGTAGACATTGGATCTGGTCTTTTTGATCAGCTTTAAAGATTTCACCTAATTTATCGATATCGATTTTACAGGTCTGTAATTCGTTCGTTTTATAGACGCCTGCATTCTCAGGTGGTTTATCCGAGACGTATCCGCAGCTTGTGAGAGACACAAGGAGAGCGAGCACTGTACAGTGTAGAAGTTGGCTAAGTTTGTTCATACATAAAGGGTATAAGCTGAACTCGAAAAGTCAAAGCTCAATGTGCTCAGCTCTTTCCATTTTACAGGGTGGATCATCCTGTATTAACCTAGTATCAAATACCTTTAAGAATAACGATTTTTCCAATGAAAGTTGGGACCGGAGCGTCCGTGGCCTTTGGCAGGAATTTTTTACATACTCTCTTGTTTCTGGGCCTGTTTCCCTGTGCACTTTTCGCGAACGAGGGGGCAGTGACTTATGAGAAGTTCTATCGCCTGAATAAGCCTCTCTACCGCAGCAACTATGGGGATCTGATCAATTTCAGTTACCAGAGCGCTCCTGTTGATCCGGCAAAAAAAATCGATGTTTTCGGGATGGGGGACCTTCATCTTTATTTCCAGGACAACAATGCCGTCAGCTACTCCTTACAAGAAGCCTATGCTCGCTATCAGGGCGACTCTTATAAGCTTTATATCGGACGCAAGATTCTCGATTGGAACACAAATGAGAAGTATTGGGGCCTGGGTTATTTAAATGCTCTTCAAGGTTTCACTCTTTTGAGTACGGAAGAAGAAGGTGTCACTGGAATTATTTTCAATCAAAAACTTGGAAATTTCGAATACGATTTTCTTTTCTCCTATTTGTTTATTCCTGAACTTAATCCATCGCTCGATTTTAAAAACGGTGAAGTCACGAGTCGTGTAGACTGGGTTCGATTGCCGCCAAAAAGTACGATCGTCAATGGACTTGAAGTTCCGATTTACTACAACAAACCTCAGTACAATATTTCTAAAATACTTTTTAATAAATCGATTGGTGGTAACGTCAGTTATAAATGGGGACAGGGTGGTGTTGCTGCTTTTGCCATTTATAAACCGGAAAACAAACTGCGTATCAACGCCAGCGCGTACTACGATAATATCAATTTGAATAAAGTTGTCGTTGATGCTTCACCGATTGTGAATCATCATGCGTATTATGGTTTGCAAATCTTCCAGGCCTTCGGTGACGTAAAAGCGCGCGGGGGACTTAGTTATGTTGATCCCAACGCTAAATTGGGAAAAGATTTTCCGGTTGATATTTCCGGCGAAAGAAAAACTTTTAAGTCAGATTATTTTTCGATCAATCCTCGTTACGAAAAAGAAGCGTACACGCATATGAGTTTAAATCTCGATCGCAAAGTGTATGCATTGTCTTTAAACTATATTCATCTTCTCACTCACAACACGCGAGTGAATGACGACTTCTTTAGTGACGCCGTAAAATGGAAGCGCGCTTTAGGGGGAAGTATTACTTACTTTATTTCCGACTCGTTTAATATTTTACTCGATCTCAAATACGATTTCGCCCGCTATGACAATATTGTGAAAAGTGAGATCAAGTACAATTACAAAAATAAGATTACATTTGCTCTTGGACTCGAAGTTTTAAAGGCGCCTGAAGACGAATCTTATTGGAGTTACTACAGAGCAAACGATACGTTGTATTCTTCACTCGGTTTTTTCTTCTAAATATTTTCTGCAGCAGATTTTACCTTCTCACGGAAATGGCCTCTTTCCACTAAAATTGCTTTAGGTCTATTTCAGGAGAGGTACACATGACTGCCAGAAAATTTGATTTTGAACTAGAAGAAGATTTCAGCCAGCTTCCCAAAGAAGATTTTCTCTACAATAGAGAAGGGCCGTGGCCGCAACCTTCCGCTAATCACCCCTTGGGAGAAGTACCGGGAGTTCTTCACTTACCATTTTCAGAAACATTTAATTGGTGGATGAAAGTTGGATCACGTTATCTACGCGATCTCGCAGTCTACTCACCAGTGGCGATTTATAAAGCGTTTTCACAAAACGGATTAAAAGAACTGACTGATGAAAAATTCACAGAACTTTTTTATCACACATGTTACGCGAAATATTTGTGTGGAGAAATTTCTCCGACTGTAAAAAATCTTTTCCGCGAATACATGCGTCCGGGATGTGAATATCACGTTGTCGATTTTTCCGGTATGTCTGTTTTAAAAGCAGTCCCAGGACAAAATTGTGAAGCAGCGATTTGTCTCTTTAAAGTTTATGAAGGAAAAGCTCGTCCGGTCGCGATCAATCTTCGCGATTACGTTGTCGACACAGGAGACGGCGATCTGTGGATGCTTGCTAAATTTGTGATCATGCAAGGAGCTTCTAATCACATCAACGTTGCTGAACATCCAAAGCTTCACTTCCCAATGGATGCGATCAATGCGATTACGAAGACTGCACTTCCGATGAATCACATTTTGTTTCAGTTGATCATTCCGCATTTAGAAATTACATTGAAACTCAATTATCAGGTTCTCAATAATCCTACATCACTTCTCGTAAACAAGTGGTGGATGATCTATGCACCTTTCCCGGCGACATCAGATTCACTTCGCGATTTAACTGTTATCGGTTATTGCGGAATCAAAGGGAATCCTGCTTATCCAAAATATAAGTACCCAATGAACGGGCCTAAAAAAGTTCTTTCAGATTTTGGAACGTTCCATGACGAATATTACAAAGCGTATTACGAACTCGCTAAAAATGTTCTCGCAGAAATTCCTGTCGGAGATAAATTTGTCACTCAATGGGCAAACTATATTCATCATTCGATGCCATCGTTTCCGGATGGGGTAGAGATCTGGAAGAATGATAATTTTGTTCATGCGGTTGCAGTTCTTCTTTGGGATTTAACTTTGGGCCACGCTGCTGATCACAGAACGTATTCTGAAATTCCGGTTTACTGGAATCCGATGCGCATGAGAATCGCGAGTCCAAAACATAAAGATCCAAACTTTAAATTTGATTTAACAAAAGCGGTGACTGTTCTCGATCAAGCAAAATGGATCATGGCAAACCGTCTGTTCTATGAAACATGGAACCTGACTAACTTGATGGAGCTGGATTACGGATTTAAAAAACCGGTTCTTAACAAGTACGTTGAAAATTTCAAAAAACAGATGAAAGAAATTGAAAAGAATTTAAAGACGAGAAACTATCTTCCGGTGGATGAAATTCCAGGAAGTATTCAGTATTAATTAAGCTTTCGGGAGCACAACGATAACTTGTGTTCCCGTTTCTTCCGAACCATACTTTTTCATATTTTCGATTGAAACTTTTCCTCTCATACGTTCAACAACAGTCGCAACAATAGGCATTCCAAAACCAGTTCCTCGTTCGTTTTGTGTTCCTTTGCGGGTCGTTTGATCATACGGAGAAAAAACTTTATCAATGATTTTTTCGTCAATGCCGACACCGTAGTCACGCACTTTGGTGACAACGTTGTCACCATCGACGCTAAAAGAAACGTCGATCACAGATTTTTCGAAAGAAAATTTAATCGCGTTTGAAACGATGTTGTTGTAGATCTGATAGAAGACAGCAGTGCGATCTCCAAGAATAGCGAGATTTTCCGCCCCTTCAGGAAGAGAAAAATTAATTGTGATGTCTTTATTACTGAGTCTGTCTTCAAAAGCAAAACGCAAATGTTCTTGAATATCATTTAGAGGAATGCGTTTTGGATTTAACTTCACTTTTCCGTCTCGATAAGCAATCCATGATCCTACAGAAGCCGTGAGTTGTTGAATGTCATCACAAGCGCGTTTAATCCTTTCTGCGTGATGCGGATTTTTTGCCAATTCTGCAGGATGAAGTTGAGCGCTTGAAACTTTGATGATCGAAAGTGGATTATTGATATCATGACAAAGAATACGCAGTAGATTTTCTGTCAGTTCGCGAGCGTTCGAGAGTTCGCGATTTCTTTCGTTGTTTACTCTGATCGCAACGACTGTAAAAACGGCGACAAGAATATCGAGACCAACGTAACAAGAAATGATCATACCATCGCGGAAAAATGGTGGAAGAATACTCGGAGGAAGAAGCTCGAGATTTCCAACGAAATAAAGTGAAACAACAATGATGAAATTCAAAACAACCTGAAAGACAATGAGTTCAGTACTTCCAAAAAATCCTAGAATCACCGGATGAAGAGTGAGCCAAATCGCTGCTGGAGAATAAACACCTCCAGTATAAATACAAAATAAAGTTTGAAATCCAAGACCACTCAACGAAAGTACTAATCCGGAAATCGTAAACGATTGCGTGTAATACCAGATGAGCGGAACGCACGAGTGAATGAGAGTGAAAACGAGACCACCCCATGGGACCGGATATTTTGGTCCGAAGGCCATCAAACAATAGCCAACGTAAAGCCACATGACGATTGTCGTAGATGTCCAAAGAATAAGCATCGCACGCATTCTGAAAAAAAGCGCGTCTGTGTATTCATGCCCTCTCGCAAGTTTACGGGCCCAGCTTCCGTAGAGACTGTAAATTTTTTTTAAGAAATTCGGTTTACGTTTTGGCATCCGTATTATGATAACGGAAAATTTTTACTTTTGGCAATGAGGGCAATGATAGGTCCCGCGTCCGCCGAGAATTGTCTTTATCACTGCGGTTTTCTCACACATCTGACAGATCTTTTGATAAAAAACTACGAGATGCTTTACACCTTCGCCTTTATCGCCGTTAGCGTCTCGATAACCACCGCTAAACGTCGTTCCCTTAGTTTCAACAGCTCCTGTGACAACGATATTGATGGCCGATTTTATTTTGTGAATTTCTTCCGCTGTAATTTCTCCCGTGTGACGAGTGGGAAGGATGCCCGCGCGAGCGCAAATTTCTGAGGCCATGTAATTACCAACACCAGGAAAAGCTTTTTGGTCAAGCAGAAATGGTTTTAGGATTTTATTAGGATATCGGAAAAAGATTTCAGCGATGTGATCTTCGTCGAACTCTGGTGAACTCACGTCAATTGGAAGTTCTGCTTCTTTCTTTTTGAAATTTTCTTCGCTCAGCAAATAAAAATGTCCGAAGCGGCGAGGATCGATGTACGTGAGAACGCCGTAACTCGCTTTTGATTTGTCGATGAATTCGATGTGGCCGTGTTTTTCAGCTAGTGGTGCGTGTGACATTTGCCATGAGCCGCTCATTCCGAGATGAGAGAGAATGTGTCCGTGAGGAGCGAGATCGAAGATTAACCATTTTCCGTGACGACGGATTTTTGTGATAGTGGAATTTGTCGGATCGAAATCCATTTGTTTGACCATTCGTTTTGTGAGTGGAGAAAATACAGCGGCTTCAATCTTGAAAGGTAAAATTGGGGTTAGTTGCGATTTGATTGTTTCGACTTCCGGAAGCTCGGGCACTTTTTAACTCCATGAAAATATGATCACTGTCTGAATTAACTCAGCTCTAGAATATCCTATAAATTGGATTCTTTGAATGCTAAAAAATTCAATGCCAGCTTATACCAGCTGAAAGTCAAAATTATTATCTATTATAAAAATTCTCATAACTGATTTTCATAAGTTTTATATTCATGTCCAAAAATTGAAATAGAAGGAACTAAAACAAGTAAGAGAAGACAAATCGCCATATTAAGTCCAAATGCCGCTGCAATAATCGTAGAAGCATAAATAGCGATGGACGTGAGTATTAAAGCGAATTGAAAACGATCAAAATTTTTTGTGAGATAAAATTTAAGTGAAAAGATGGTACATAAAAAAATAGCAACTGGAACAGCCACTGTTAATACAGATGGAAGATTTCCAATTGAAGCTTTTCCTTCTAAGAAAAGAGCCGCGATGTCGAGTCCTGCACCAATCGCAACAATAGAGATCACTAAAACAATTTGTAGTGAACTCCACACTAAAAATTTATGGCGTTGCTTATGAAGAATTTGAGCGGAAGGAAGAGTGAAGTATACCCACCAAATTGAAAAGGTTAAGCTCACACCAGCTAATCCTATAAGGGCAGCATTAATTGTCCATCCTTGATGTTCAACGACTGCCGACAGAGCAGAGGCAGCTCCTACAAGACCTTCACCCAAAGCAATTATCGCAAATAAACTATACCTTTCTACGATATGATGAGTGTGCCAAGGAGTTCCTTTATGCTTTTTTTCTGCAATATAGGGTCCTGCAAATTCGAAAATCGCCAATAGAAAAAAGAACATAGTGCTAATAAGAAATGAAGGAGTAAAAAAAACTCTTAAGACCCATCCGATTTGAGCAAGAAAAATAGTCCCTGCATAAGTCAAACATGTCGAGCGGCGATCTTCATTATCCTTGGCAGCTCGCAACCATTGAAAGATCATTGCGACTCTCATGATCACATAACCACCAACCATAATGGGATTATTGAGATCTTGTACTTTTTCCATAGAGGCAAACATTCCTGGAAGACCAGTTGCAAAGACAAGAACGCCAATCATTTGAACCATCGTACATAGCCGATAAACCCAATCATCGGTATCGTAAGCAGAAGCAAACCATGAAAAATTAATCCATGCTAAACAGATACCGTAGCTTGCGAGAGCAAAGCCTAGAAGAGCTGATTTAAAATGTCCTTCGGAAAATGCATGGGCAAATTGAGAAGCAGCAAAACCAAAACTAATAACGAAAGTGAGATCGAATAAAAGCTCGAGAGGTGTTGAAACTCTATGGGGTTCGTGTGGATCACGTCCAATCATTTTTCTTTTTAGTCGATTCATTTATATTTGCTTTAAACCGTCACTAATTATTTTCGCCAATATAATCAATTTGATTTTCTAATTTTTCGTTGTGCTTTTCAATTGCAAGCTCAATGAGTTTGTCGAGAAGTTGAGCATAAGATACGCCGGAAGCCTCCCACAATTTAGGATACATGCTCACAGGCGTGAATCCTGGAAATGTATTGACTTCATTTAAATAAATGTTTCCATTGTCCTTATCAAGAAAGAAATCCACTCTAGCAAGTCCATAACATTCAAGCGCCTTAAAAGCATCAATGGAATATTTCTGAAATTTTTTTAATTGTTCAGCTGAAATATCAGGGGCGGGGATTAAAAGTTCAGCACCATTCTCGTCAACGTATTTTGCTTCGTAACTATAAAACTCACCATTGGGTACAATCTCACCAGCGATACTAGCTTTTGGATCGTTATTTCCTAAAACCGCACACTCGATTTCTCTGGCGTTGATTGCTTTTTCGATTAAAACTTTTGTATCGAATTTAAAAGACTTGCCAAGTTTTTCAAGCGCTTCATTTTTATTTTTAATTTTTTCTACGCCAACAGAAGAACCGAGATTAGCAGGTTTGGCAAAATAGGGATAACCAAATTGCTTTTCTGCTTGTTCGATAATTTTTTGAGCATTCAATTTAAATTCATGCTTCCGAAAGCACAGATAAGGAACAATCGGAATGTTGGCATCTCTTAAAATTCTTTTAGCAGCATCTTTGTCCATACAAAGCGCAGAACCTAAAACTCCAGAACCCACAAAAGGAACTTGCGATAATTCTAAAAGTCCTTGAATGGTTCCATCTTCACCATTTGGCCCGTGAAGAACAGGAATAATGACATCAACTCGATTGTTGAGTTCTGAATTGGAGTTAAGTGAAATGAGATTTTTATTTTCAGAAGCGTAGGGAAGGAGACTTACTTGTTCATTAGTCCTGTTTAAACTAACAAGTTTTGGATTGGAACTTCCTGCAAGTTGTTTTGTTTCGTCTGGAAGTAACCATTTTCCTTTTTTATCGATACCGACAAGACTGACGTCGTATTTATTTTTATCGAGCGCTTTGTAAATTGAAGTCGCAGAAATAATACTGACTTCATGTTCCCCTGATTTTCCACCGAATAAAATGACGACGCGTTTTTTCATAATCACCTCAGATAAAAATTGTATTGAGTTCTAACCAGAAAGTAATTAAAAATGTTTTGTATCAAAATACCATAGTTGCCTGAATCGACAGAATTCTTGCCTAAAATGACGACTTGTGATCTATAAGGCTTAACAGGCTTTCAGAGAGGAGATAGAATATAACTAGGGAGATCGAGTTATGCCAACAATAGAAACAATTGCTCAAATTTTAGAACGGCACATGAATAAATCGGGTGATTATGAGACTGCTATCCCAAGTGTCTCACTTCATCGTCGAGATTCAAAAACAGAACCTCTTCATTGCATCTATTCTCTCGGTCTCGGTATCACTGTTCAAGGAAGCAAGCAGATCTTAGTCAACGATAAAGTAATCAACAATGGAGCAGGTGAATCTTTTTTAACTACAATTGATCAGCCTGTTATTTCTCACGTCACTCGTGCAAATTCAAAAGAACCTTTTCTTGGCATTTTAATTCTTTTAGACGGACATGCTCTCACTCAAACTGCTTCGGAAATGGATTTACCTCATCCAAAAAAAGACGACAAATATGAATCGATTACTTCGAAAGCTTTGGATTCTGATTTATTGAACGCTGTTTATCGTCTTGTAGAATTATTGGATCAACCACTTGTTCAAAAACAATTAGCTCCTCTCATATTACAGGAAATTAATATTCGTTTATTGACTGGAGGCTATGGACCGATTTTGCAACGTCTTTTGATGGAAGATGCGCCCGTGCAACAGATTGCAAGAGCTGTAAATTGGATTAGGCAAAACTTTGCGAAGTCTATCGATATGGATAAACTTGCAGCTAAATCGAGCATGAGTCCTTCAACTTTCAGGCAGCACTTTCGCAATATCACCGGGACAAGTCCGTTACAATTTCAAAAACAACTTCGCTTGCAGGAAGCGAGGCAACTTATGCTCAATGAAAATTACGATGCAGGCGAAGCAAGCAGTGTCGTCGGTTATGAAAGTGCGTCGCAATTTAGTCGAGAATACAGTCGTTTGTTCGGAGCTCCTCCATTACGTGATATTCAGCGACTTAAATCCTAACTCATTTATTTTCCCTAATCCTCATATAACGACTTGTTTATTATTCGTCATTTTAGGCAAAGATCTTCTTGGTCTAGGCAAGCTTCGAAGAAAAATAAGTCGTATGATCATTTTAAGAAATGAAAAATGATTCCAATAGGGAGGAAGATATGTCTGAAAAAATTAGTTTTAAAAACTCGAACAATACAAACATTACAATGGCAGCAGTTATTAATTTTCCTGCTGATTTTGATAAAACAAAAAAATACCCCACTGTTATTGTGAGCCATCCTGGCGGTGGAGTTAAAGAACAAGCTTCAGGATTGTACGCGAGAAAATTAGCGGAGAATGGATTCCTCACAATTGCTTATGATGCTTCTTACCAGGGAGAAAGTGGAGGAGAACCACGTCAGTTAGAAAATCCCTATATCAGAACAGAAGACGTGAGTGCAGTAATTGATTTTTTAACAACTCTTCCTTATGTCGACACTAAAAGAATCGGAGGAATGGGAATTTGTGCGGGAGCTGGTTACAATGCAAATGCGGCCATCAATGATCGACGAATTAAAGCAGTAGGAGCAGTTAGTGCTGTTAATATTGGATCAATGTTTCGCAATGGCTGGGACAACAATGTAAAAGATGCAGATGCTATTCCTTATCTGGAAGCCGGTTCAAATGCAAGAACGAGCGATGCAAGCGGAGCTGCTGTGGGCACGATGCCTCTTGCTCCTTTAAAAGAAGCAGATGCACCTAATGCGGAATTAAGAGAAGCGTGGGAATACTATCACACTTCTCGTTGTCAATATCCGACAGCTCCTGGATATGCAACGCTTAGAAGCCTCACTCAAATTATTACATACGATGCTTACAACAAAGCAGAAGCGTTTCTCACTCAACCGCTTCTTATGATTGTTGGTAGCCAGGCCGGAAGTGCATGGATGAGTCATGACCTTATAGAGCGTGCAGGAAGTAAAAATAAAAAACTTCATGTTGTTGAAGGTGCCAATCATATGTCGATGTACGATGTTCCGAAATATGTAGATGAAGCAGTAAATTTTTTAAGCAAATTCTTTAAAGAAAATCTTTAATTAAAAATTGGAGTCTATATGATTGAGAAAGTTAAATTCAAAAATCGGGCATGGGATATGGTTGGTAATATTCATTTTCCAAATGCTTTTGATAAAAACAAAAAGTATCCGGCGATTATTAGTGTTCATCCAATTGGAAGTTGCAAAGAACAAACATCGGGTAATGTTTATGGTAAAGCTCTAGCTGAAGCTGGCTTTGTTGTTCTTGCTATAGATGCCTCATTTCAAGGTGAAAGTGGTGGAACACCAAGGTTCATCGAAGATCCTACCCAAAGAGTGGAAGATATTCGTTTCGCAGCAGATTTTTTAACTACACTTGATTATGTAGATGAAAATCGCATTGGTGTTATTGGTGTTTGTGGAGGAGGAGCGTATTCACTTAATGCTGCAATGACTGAACGTAGAATTAAAGCTGTTGTCTCTATTACAGGAGTAAACTTTGGTCGATTACTTCGTGAAGGATTTGCAGGTGCTTCGCCAATTGAAGCATTAGAGGCCATTTCAAAACAGCGTACAACTGAAGCACGCGATGGAGAAGTCTTAGTCAATAATATGCTTCCTCCATCAGTTGATGAAGGTAGAAAGCAGGGGATTACTGACATTGATGTTTTAGAAGCTACTGATTACTACAAAACAGCGAGAGGACAAAAACCTAACGGAGCGACAAGTGCTGTTTATTCTACTTTAAGTGCAGGTCTTGGTTGGGATGCGTTTCATTTAGCAGAAGTATTACTTACACAACCGATCTTAGTAGTAGTAGGAGATAAGCCGGGTGGTTTTGGTGCCTACAGAGATGGATTCGAAGTTGTTCGTCGTGCGCGATCAGAACAAAAAGAGTTAGTGGTTGTAAAAGGCCAGTCTCATTATGATCTCTATGACAAAGCTGAAGCTGTTAAAATTGCTCTTGATAAAGCGATTCCATTTTTTAAGCAACATCTTGGTTAATCTTCAAAGCAAGCCTACATCGTAGGCTTGCTTTGATCTCACTCTGAAACATTTTTAAGTTGTTATTAACAAAAAATTTTCATTAGTTCCTGATCAGACATCAGGTAGCTCAGGCATGAAAAACTAACCTCTGGAAATAAATAAAATTTTTCGCATTAGTTTTATCATTCTTTTGCCCCTTTTCATACAATCTGAATTTATTACCTGAAGTAGAAAAATCCGTTACGTGTATGTTATATCTCGCATGAAAAATAAAACTCATTCATCTCAAGGATAACCCATGAAAGCCTTTTTCGCCTTAATCGTGATACTCAATTCGGCCGCAAGTTTCGCTGCTAAAACTCCAGAAAATTCAGAAAAAATTTTATGGGAAACAAAAGGAATCGGTCATCACATCTGCTCGACAACAAATGTCGCTCCCTATACTCCTGTTTTATGTTTTGGAGAAAATGAATCTGGTGGATACGCGATCCTAAAAAATAATTCTAATCAGGAGCAGGGAATTGCCACTTATAAAGTTATTCCTCTGGATAAATGGACGTTTCTCTATAGAACAACTAAGTATGTTCAAAACACCGATGTTTATTCAAGACATCTTCAATTGATCGATAATCAAAATCGCGCTTCAGTTATCGAAGAAACTCTTACATATAACGATGAGTCTGAGGTTGGTGAAACTTTAATCAGATCAAAACAATTCATTGGTTATTTACCGAATGGAACTTATATCAATTTTCAAAACATGTTCATGTTTTATTAAGTTTGAGTAATTAATTCGAGAGCAATCTTTTCAGCAGCTGATTATATCCATCTACGGACATTTCGTTTGTAGTTGCGATATTCATCGCCAAACTTTGATTCGAGATAATGCTCTTCTTTTGCAATGACAAATTTTCTGATGAGAAACACCACAGGAATTTGCATAAGCACTATCCATAAGCTATTGACGGCGATCGCGATTCCAACTCCAGCGATAACAAAAGAAAGATAGATCGGATTTCTAGAAAGACCATAAATTCCTGTCGTGACGATTTGGGATGTTGTCTTCGATGGTGCGATATTTGTTTGGGCCTTTTTGAAGAGTCGGGAGCAGGAAACTGCGATGCCGACTCCCGCTAGAATAAGAAGTGCGCCCAAGGGCCATCTCAAGCTCTCCGGAACTATTGGAGCGGACCAAAACCAATTAAGTAAAGTGCCAAAAAGAATGCTCAGCAAAGCAAGTAATGGAGGAGGAAATTTAACATGCGCGCTATCAACGTCTGCTTTAAAAAATCTCATCAAACCTCCTTAAGCTGAAAATGCTTCGCTCAACAGATCCTGTGAAGCCGTCACTCCGGCCAACTGACCGGAAGCGAGCGCAGTCACTACCGATTGCTGCATTGTTATGCTGTCGCCAGAGGCATAGATTCCAGGAACATTCGTTCGATTTCCTTCGCCGACTATGTAGAGACCCATTTCATTTTTTTCACAGCCTAAACTTTCACCTACGTCAGACTTCATTTGAAAAGGCATTTGAAAACCGCCCATGATTGCGTCTTGTTCGATCAGTTCTCCAGCGGCAATCACTCCTTTCAGAATACCTCCTTCGTGGATCAGCTTCTCAATGGGATGCTCAACAATTCTCACTTTTCTACGGCGAAGGATTTCCACCTGCTCGGCGGTCAGTTCACTCTTCCCGTGAGTGTATAGAGTGATGTCGGAAGTCAGCCCGAAGATCATCGGAAGGACATGCATGGCCTTAGCGCCATTAGCGATCACGCCGAATCTTCGGCCGCGATATTCAAATCCATGACAAAACGGACAGTGAAAAACGGATTTGCCCCAAAGCTCCTGAACACCTGGTATCGGGAGCAGTCTATCTTGAACCCCGTAAGCAAGGATCACCTTCTTGACCTTCACCGAACTCTTGGACGAAAGCGTGGCCTCAAATCCTCCGTGAATCTTAACGACCGAGGTTACGGCTCCCTCGAAAAATTTGACGGTATCGTATTGCTCGACATCCAGCCTGGCCTTCTTTCGCCATTCAAGAGGAGACAGACCTTCATTGCCTGCAAAGTTATGCATATGTGCGGCTGCTATGTTTCTGGGACGAAAGTCATCACAGACTAAGACTGATCGTCGCAACCGTCCCAATGCCATGGCCGCGCCTAATCCAGCGGGGCCGCCCCCGATAACCAGTGCTTCGTAATCCCATTTCATGTCATGCTCCTTGGTTAATTGTTGTCGAATCTTTTTTTAGCAGTTAATTCGAGAGCAATCTTTTCAGCAGATTTTAAAATCTCATCAGCAAGTTTTTTATCATCAACAATTCTGGAAAGAGTAACAGCTCCGATCATCATCGAAGCAGTTGCGATTGCATGTTTTCTTTTTTCAGAAGAAGAATCTTCAGTATGATTTTCTAAAGTAGTGATTAACTGCTTAATGCCTTCAGTGGCCACGAGTCTGGACTCTTTATCAGTTCTACCAAGCTCGCTTCCAATTCCCACAATCGGGCATCCCCATTCCAATCCCATTTGATGCTCGGGAGACAGGTAAGCTTTGATGAGGGCTTCAGAGTCAATCGTCTTTTTAGCTTCATCATTTAAACGAAAGTTAACTTCTCCCGTCGCCACTTTCAAGGCTTCTTGAACGAGTTGATCTTTAGATTCGAAATGTTTGTAAAAACCGCCATTAGTTAATCCGGCCGTTTCCATAATTTCAGCAATCCCAGTTGCAGCAATACCTTTAACTCTGAAGAGTTCAGATGCTATCTGGATAATTTTTTGACGAGTTTCTGCGGCTTCAGTTTTACTTTTTCTCATATTTTTATTGTACCACATTAGATTACGATTGACATCTAAAATCGAAAGTGTATATTTGGATTACGGTCATAATCTAAAAGAGGTTGGTATGAAAACAGGTAAGTCTTTGATTTTTTATAAGTATTTGATAATTGCTCTCTTATCCTTTGGTCATTTTAAAGAAGCTTTCGCGGCCCGGTTAGTGACAACCATCAAGCCCCAACCAGTAACCAACATTTCTGAACTGTCTTTAATGGCGGAAGTTTTAGAGAGAAAAAGTGAAGTTAATGGACGCGGAACTTATCGTCTGTCGATGGATTTACCTGCTGGCCTGATTCCCGCTGTAAAGAATGGCTCCTTTGTTAAAGTGACGATTCCTACAATTCACCAAAATATTGTGAGTGCACAAATTGTTTCATTATCAAAAAATCATGCTGAACTCATTCTTAACAATCAAGTTCAACAACTCGAGGGACAAAAACTGAAAGTTGATCTTCCTGTTTTACCGGTAAACCTTTTTAAAATTCCTTTTCAGTCCATTCTTAGTCCACGCGGATTAACAGCAGAAGTTTTTCTCTTGTTACCAGAAATGACAGTTCAGTTGGTGCAAATTACACCACTTCAAATTTTAAGTGATGGCGCCGTGATTGTTTCTTCAGAGCATTTAAAAAATGCATCAGTTGTCGTTCAAGGTACTGACAATCTTTTATCAGGCGACAGTGTTCAAGTTAATAAAGAATCGGGGGCCATTTTATGATTCAACCAAATAGCAAATTAGGCGTATTCGCCTGGAAAAGAATTTTACTCGCGATCGCTGGAATTCTTGTTCTCAATGGAGTTGGCAGCTGGTTCACCACACCAAAAGAAGAGGACCCACGTTTACCAGGAAGAGAGGGAACAATCTTGATTGTATTTCCCGGAACAAACGCTTCAGACATGGAACGAATTGTTGTTAAACCAGTTGAAGATGAACTGGCGAAGATTGAAGAAATTAAAGAAGTGCGCACGCAAATGCACAGTGACCTCAGTTTTTATAATGTGAAACTAAAAGATACTGTGAAACACAGTGAACTTGAAATTACCTGGGATAAAGTTCAAAGGGCGCTCGATCGTGCTCAGACAAAATTTCCTGATACTGTCTGGAAGCCGGAATTAAACAGAGAAATTTTTGATCAGGATTCAGTCTTCATCGCTCTTCACGGCGGGAAAAATCGTCTAGACCTCTATGATCAGGCAAAAATTTTAAAAGATAAAATTCAACTGCATCCAATGGTTAAATCGGTGGAAGAAATTGGTTCACCAGGTGAGCAGTTAACAGTCATGCTTGATTATAAGAAGCTTGCTAAAAAAGGTGTTTCCATTGGCAATCTCGTTGCTCAATTAAGAGGAGCTAACGCCAATATTCCTTCAGGCTATGTGCGAATGGATGATAGACGAGTTAATGTTTTGACCAATTCATTTTATCGAACGGCAGAGGAACTGGAAAAATTTCCGATCGTTTTAAAATCCAGTGAAACGATTCCTCTTTCAGAAGTTGCAACAATCACCAGAACAGTCAATCTCCCTATCAGAGACAGTATGCTTTATAACGGAGAAGAGGCAACAGCTCTTGGTGTTGTCGCCCAGAAAAGAATCAACTTTCAGCATTTCGGTGAAGATGTCAGAGAGATCATCAAAGAATTTAAAGAAACGGACAGCTTTAAAAAAACCGGAATTCAGATTCACGAAATCAGTTACCAACCACATTACGTTGAAGAAAGAACAAGAGAAATTGCACTGGATTTACTTAAAGCGATTGTTCTGGTTGGTGGTGCGCTCATGTTCATGCTCGGAATTCGTGCAGGATCAATTGTGGCGATTCAGGTTCCTCTCGTTACAGCAATAGCATTCGGAATTTTTTCTCAGCTCGGCGGTATTCTCAATCAGATTTCTATCGCGGCCTTTATTCTCGCTATCGGATTATTAGTTGATAACGTTGTCGTTATTGTCGATGGTATTCAATCAAAATTAGATGAAGGAATGGATGCTATAGAAGCTGGAGAAAAAACCCGAAAAGAATATCTCATTCCGCTTCTTGCAGGAACAGTTGCAACTATCGCTGCTTTTTTACCTATGCTTATTGCTCAGGGAAATGTGGCCGATTTCACTCGTGACATCGGAGTCGTTTCAGTGCTTGCATTGGGAGGAAGTTATTTGTTTTGTATTTTCATCACTCCCATTCTCGCAGCTCAAATGTTGAGAAAAGGAAAATCGCGCCAATGGCCTTTTGTTATACCACTGGGAGAACGTTTAGGTCGCTATGTAAAAAATCATCCAAAGATTATTACACTCACTGCTGTTATCGCTGTTATTTTAGCAGTTGGTGGAATGGGATTTGTAAAACAACAATTTTTTCCTAACGCCGACAGAAACTTATTGGTAGTTGATGTTCGTTTACCGGAAGGAACTCATTACGAAACTGCAAAAGCGACAGCAAAAAATCTCGAAGAAAAAATCAGAAAAGATTCAAGAGTCACTTCTGTCACGAGTATGATTGGTCGAGCTGTACCTTCATTTTATTATAATCTTCCTCGTGAACCAAACTCACCAAGCATCGTTCAGTTAGTTGTGAAAACGACAGACAGTAAAACGTCCAAAACTTTTAAAAGAGAACGTGAAGAGGAATTGTCAATGATGGTTCCCAATGGAACTGTCATCGTTCGTGAACTTTCTCAAGGTCCTCCAGTGAAAGCACCTATAGAAGTTCGAATTTTTTCAGACGATCCGGCAAAAATGGTTCAAGCGGTACAAAAAGCTTTGAAGCTTGTTCGTGAGGCGGAGGGTGTTGCCCACGTTCGTTCAACTCTAGGTGTGGGAGCTATGGATTACAAGCTTGATGTCAATGACAGTGCTGCTGGTCTCTACGGACTCACAAGAGCTGAAGTTTCAGCTGTCGTCCTTTCTCAGACGACAGGTATTCCTGTAACAACGTTCAGAGGAGGAAGAGATCCTTATGCGATTACTCTTCTTTCTGATCATAATGAAAATTCCAAACTCTCTGAGCTTGAATCAAGCTATCTTGGTTCAACTCGCACGGATGATCTCACTGTTAAAACTTTAACGAAAGGGCACTTTCAATACACTCCTTCTGTTTTAGAACATATGAATAGAGTTCCTGTCGTTTATATTTACGGTGAAATCGCACCGGGATATTCAGAAAATGTCTCTACCAGCAACACCATTAAACAATTACAAAAAATTGAAAAAATGGATGGTGTGAAAATTGAAATGGGTGGGAGTATGAAAGAAGCGAAAGACTCTCAAGAAAGAATTTTTGCGGCCCTTCCCATTGCGATGTTCCTGCTTCTTGTTTCTCTCATGTACGAATTCAACTCGTTCAGAAGAATCGGAATTATTTTGCTGACAATCCCGCTTTGTATTGTCGGTTCTGTCCCTGGGCTCATTCTTACTCACAGTACTTTTGGCTTCATGACATTGCTTGGAATTTTTGCCCTTGCGGGAACAGTCATTCACAACGGAATTTTCTTGATTGATTACATCGATCACAGACGTCGCGATGGCGTTCCTCTTGATCAGGCGATCACTGAAGGAATTCAACGTAGAATGCGTCCAATTATTTTAACTGCTGTTGCAACGATGGTTGAATTAATTCCTATGACGATGACATCTTCAACATTATGGCCGCCATTTGCGTGGGTTATTATTTCCGGACTGATGGTTTCAACTTTAATGACCTTAATTGTAATTCCTTCTGTCTTTAAGCTCACTTTTCAAAAGGAGGAAAACGTATGATTAAAACTATTTTTTTATTTCTCTCGTCAATATTAGTTCCTAATCTTTATGCAGCTGAATCACAAACTTCATTGCAACAGATTCTGGATATGGCCCAACACGGGCCGGAAGTTAAATCAGCAAATTCATCTGCTCAAGAAGCAGAATCAAAATCGGATTCTGTCTTCCGTAAGATTTATGTTCCAAAGGTGAATGTAGGATTTGGTTATCAACATCTATTAAACGAACAGGCGATTCAGATTCCTCATCTGCTCACACTTCCGCTTGATGAGAACAGCAAGACAGGTTCCCTTGGAGTTTCACAGGTCTTTTTCGATCCGGCCAATATGCTCTACAAACATCCGGCCACAGAACGATTAAGTGAAGCTTCGAACCTGAATGCAAAAAGACAGATTAAAGAAACTCAAAATAAGGCGATTGAGTTGTCTCTGCAGTCGTTAGAGTTGCGGGCCAAAAGAAAGGCCCTGGAAAAATATATTTTCAATTTAAAAAACAGATTGAACGAAATCCAGCGCATCTATGAACTCGGAGGCCTTGGTGAAAGTGATGTGCTCAAAATTAAACTGGGAATTGATGATGCCACTCAGGGAATAAGAGATTATCAAAAGGGAGAAGATTATCTTGCTGACATGATCGCGGCACTACTCGGAGAAAAACATCCGATTGTCCCTGCAGATCTTCCAGAAGAAATTCCCGAAGCATTTCATTCTTCTGAAAAAGCAGATGTCGCAAAACGTGAAGACATTCAGGCAATCGATAAACAACTCGCGGCCATTCATCTTTCTCGCTCGGGAGACAAAGCAGAATATCTTCCAAAAGTGTATGGCTATTATCAACACAACTACAATGACAATGCTCTCTTAAAGAAATCGAACTTTGATGTCATTGGTATTCAGGTTTCATGGTCTCTCTTTGATGGTGGAGTTAACTTTGCAGAGGCCAATGCAAATACTCATCAGGAACAGGCCTTGGAAAGTAAAAGATCATTGGCGATTTCTGCTTACGAGGCTGATGTGACAGACGCACTCGCTGGTCTGAAAATAAAAAAGCAGGAATATGAAGAACGAAGAAAAAATGTTTTACAGGCAAAATCAGTTTCAGAATCTGAATTCAGAAGACTAAAGAATGGCAAATCTACAGTCAATAATTTGATTGATGCTGAAGACATTCTGAAAGATAGAACAGAGAAAGAAAGTCTTTCTAAAATCAATTGGTATCAGGCCTGGTTTAAATATAAACATGCTTCTGGTGAAGAATTAATCGCCCCATAAAAAAGGAGAACTTTCTATGAAAAATAATTTAAAAGTCGCAATCGTCACAGGTGCTTCCTCAGGAATTGGAGAGGCAGCGGCAAAAGCATTAGTAAATGCCGGGTACAAAGTTTATGGAACTGCTCGTAGTCCAAAAACGGAAAACAAATTAACTTATGCAATGCTACCTCTTGATATCAACAATGAAGAATCCATCCGAGTCCTTGTAAGCGAAATTATCAAGAGAGAAGGAAAAATTGATGTGCTCGTCAACAATGCAGGATACGGGCTTATGGGGCCGATTGAAGAAACCTCGATGAATCAGATCAGATCTGTTTTTGAAACAAATGTTTTTGGAACAATTCAAATGACAAAAGAAGTTCTTCCTCACATGAGAAATAATGGGGGAGGTACTATCATCAATATTTCTTCTCTCGTCGGAAAAATTCCCTTCCCGGGAATGGGAATTTATTCCGCAAGCAAACACGCGGTTGAAGCTTTTTCTGAAGCTTTAAATCATGAAGTGAGAAACTTAAACATCAGATCAATTTTAATTGAACCGGGATTCACTAAAACTAAATTTGATGCGCATTCAATTTACGGTGAGAATGAAATTTCAATATACGATTCATTCCGTTCTCACATCCGCACCGTTATTGAAATAATGATGAAAACAGCTGATGAACCAGAAACCATTGCAGAGACAATTGTAAAAGCAATCTCAGAAAAAAAACCAAAAATCCGCTACGCCGGATCTTCATCGGCAGGCAAACTCCTTTTCCTTCGTAAAATGGTTCCGGAGATGGCCTTTGATTCCACTTTTAGAAAGCAGTTAAAATTAAAATAGAAATCAGCGGGAGAGCGCTCAGATAATAATGAGGTGTGTGCCCCCATTCGGGGCAACATTCAGATCGACTGGCATCAGGAAAATTTAGTCATTTTATGAAACAGGTAACATCGGTGTGAAAAGGTTAAGGTCATAAATATCAAATGATTTTTCCAACGCTTCTATTTGATGAAGTATGAGATTGAATCCATCTTTTCCAAAAAGTTTTTGCTCTCTATCTTCAAAGAGATCACCCATTTTATCATACTCTTTTTCCGTCATACTTTCATGAAACTCAGGAAATAAAACAGTATCTTCTCTGCTTTCATGGGGACGATACATTTTGATGAAAGATTCCAATGTATTTTTTAACTTAATTTTGTCGGATTCATTTTTGAGTGAAGATTGAATAGATAACTTTTCAATGACAATCGTTAGCTGTCTTCCTGCTTTATGCTGAATTTCTAGAGTATCAACAAGAGCTACTAATTTCTTTTCTTTCCTCATCTTGGGGAAAATGTACTCTTCCTCCAGTTTTTCGTGATAATTTTCAATGAAAGTTTTAATTATTTCCGCGGATTGTTTTAAGATGCTTAAATCAAAATCTTTTCTTGAATTTAGTCTTTTTATTCCTTCTTCATAAATCAATAGAACTCGATTGAGTCCTCCATGTTCACGCATGAGATCTTCGACTGCTCCGATTTCATTCTTGTCCTTTTTTACTTCCGTTTTTGCATGTATTAGGTTTGGGATAAGAGTTAAGCCAGTTCCTGCAGCGGCAAGGCCAAATAGAAAGTTTCTTCTTGTGTCTCTATTGATATCGTCCATGAATGCACCTCCATGGATTGAATTCTATGTTCGCCAATATGAAATTGCTCGTTACAAGTAAAAAAAGATTCAATCATAACTTTTTAATTCAGCAGAATTCTATTTTAAATATAATTGAAATTTTTTCTTTCTTTTGAAATGCAGGGAAGTTTTACTATGAAAGTGGTCCCGACATTTTTTTGGCTCTCTATCGTTATTTCACCGTGCATTGCCTCGACTATTTTTCGGGTGATGTATAGGCTTAAACCGAAGCCTCCGTAACTGTTGACTGGAAATGCTCTCTCAAAGCGATTGAAAATCTTTTTAATGAATTCTTCATCGATACCTTGACCAAAATCTTTAACGATTAATTCTGCATGATGATCTTTTCTCAATAGACTAATATGAATGGGGTTGCCGTTGCCATACTTGATGGCATTGTTAATTAGGTTACTCATAACCTGCTCAATACGAAGTTTATCCGATTCAACGAAGATTTCTTTTTCAAGCTGCAATTGGACTTCAATTTTTTTATTTGTAAAAGTTTCTTGGTAGGTATCTATTAAGTCCGTAATTGTCTTTGATAGGTCAAAAGGTTCAAGATTGAGAGTCAATATTCCTGAGCGTATCCTTGTAGCGTCTAGCAGCTCTTCTACCAGATGAAATAATCTTTTTATTTGTTGGTCTGCAAGAATAAGAAACTGATTGAGTTTTTCTGATTCAGGAACTTCAGGATGTTTTTTCATAAAACTTTTGAAAGCATCATTCTGAATTTTCAACGGAGTTAAGGGAGTCCTCAACTCATGGGCCGCTATGGAAATAAAATCTTCCCGAAGTTGAAGAGCGTTCTCGGCCTCAAGTCTTGCTTGTCTTTCTTGAAAGAGAGATTTATCTCTTTCTTTTTCCGCCTTTTTCAGCGCTGAAATATCAAGCATGAAAGCGACGAGATCATTTCGAGAGTCTTCTAGAATAGCTCCAGCAAGAAGAATGGGAATTCGCTTTGAATCTTTTCGAATATATTCTTTTTCGTAAATTTCACAGACTCCTGTTTGATTCAGCTCTTTGAGGGCCTTCTCATCGCGATCACGATACTCTTCAGGAGTCAGCTCGGCCCAATTCAATTTGCCTTCAACTAAATCTGTTCGATCAAAACCTACTAGACTTAGAAAATAATCATTCGCCTCATATATTTTTCCACCGATATCACAAAAAAAGATTCCAAGCATATTTGAGTCTGAAAGTCTTCTAAAACGAGCCTCGCTTCGCTTTAACGTTTCTTCATTGTTTTTGGCAATTGTGATATCACGATAACTCCAAACTCTACCTACAATCTTATCTTCGAGACGTTGGGGTTGTGAGTATCTTTCGAAAATTCTCCCATCCGTAAATTCAATCAGATCCAGTTTTTTGGAACTGTCGTCATTATAGACATTGTAGGTATTTTTTAGATATTCATCGTAATTTTTTATCTGATCAAAAAAAAGTTCAGTCATTTTAAGATGAGAGATATTTTCAAGAGACGACTCTGATAAACGGAACATCGTGAGAAATTTTTTATTATAACTTACAATTTTTTGGGTTTTATTCACAACTAATATTCCATCTGCAGTTGCTTCTAGGGTTGCCTGTTGTAAGGAAAGTGACAATTGAATTGTATCCAGCATCTGATTGAAGGCTTCAGTGAGAATTGCAATTTCATCTTTTCCGTCACCCCAACTTATGGCCCGCTGATTATAGTTTCTATGCTTGCTGATCTGCTGAGCAATATGGGTTAAATTTAAAATCGGTTTGCTGATGTTTTTTCTTAATTCAGTAGCAATAAAGAATGAGCCTACTAACAAAGTCAAAATAATGGCAACGGTAATAGACATGTAATCAAAAAACCTCTCTGCCAATGTTGGAAGATTATATTGTAAAAAAAATATTCCAGTGAGTTCACCTGAAAAATAGATTGGGTAAAAATATTTTAGAGAAGAACCATCGAATTTATAATTGAGCTGAGTTGAATTGAAAGCAGGACAAATGTTACCATTATCTGGTATCCGAGAATATTGAACAAAAATACTACCATCTATTCTGTAAATGCATGCTTTACTAATTTCTTTCTGAGACTTTAAAGCGGAAAGATTTTCAAGGGCCGCCTTCGGATCGTTAAAGCTCAATGCCGCCGGCATGGTTACAGAATATATTTCAGCTATTCCATTCACTGTTTTGATGACACGTGATTTAAAACTTGTAGTTTCATAAAGGAGGAGAATAATAATTGTGACAACAAGGGCCGCTATAGAAGACAACGCTATGATTGAAATAAGTTTTTTTTCTAATGGAAGTGTTCTTAAAAATTTCATTCTGTTATTTTCTTTGCAAGCGGAATTATTCTAGAGCTGAGTTTTATACCGGCCTTCTCTGCAATTTTCAGATTAATTTCAAATTGAATTGTATTTTCCGCGGAGGCAAAATTAATAATTGTATCATTCGATTTTTCCCTGTTCGAATCACCAATTGTTAAAATGGGTTTACTTTTCAATAACGAGAGAACGATATCTTTTTCCTGCTCTTCATTTTTATTTTCTGTTCGACTGATAAATACGACGTTACAGTCACCAAATGATTGAGAACCTAATGTTGGTTTACGTACTTCGAAGTTACGAGCACTGTTTTTTTTTTCTACTATTGTCTGTCCCAGAATTTCCCCAAAAGGGTCTTTGCCAAGTATGCAGATCACAACAGGGGCTTTCGAACTGGGAAGAGCACTTGGAGGCCATTCCGTATATAAAATAAAATTGAGAAGGAATGCTGCTTTAACTTTGTATTCGAGGTTTGGGTCTGAATTAGTTGCGTCTGCCAATGCGTTTGAGCTGTTGGCATGCAGGAAAATAATCAGAATATATAAAATTGGCGAAAACATTTTCATATTCAATTCTCTAGATGTTTAAAGCGACTGTAAGTAAGTATTCGCGGGGTCTTGATCTGCTACTTTGAGAAGGTCTGTAATGTTCGTTCGTGATATTTTTAATCATTAATTCTGCTTTTCCTGAATGCTCCCAAATCTGGAGAAAACGTCCCAGAAGAATATTGAAAAGAGTATAATTTTGATAAGCAGACCTTGGTGTATCAGGAAGCAATGTCTGGTTTCTAACCAGATTAAAACCACCGGCAACAAAAAAGTGTTTTAATTTATTTTCTTGAACGAAATCATATCTAGTCCATAAATTCGCGAGATGGGGAGCACTCATTGCCAAAGGGGCGCGGTGAAATCGAAGTACATTTTTATAATTGATTTTATCGGCGGCATTTAGTGTGGCCGGATCCTGTGATAAGATCTCATTGTCACGTCCGCTAAACTCCAAAATTTTTGCGTCCATATAAGAGTAGGAGAAGTATAATTGCCAATTTTGAATTGGTGTCATTGTTAAATCCAATTCAATACCACGGGAACGTTGTCTTCCACTTTGAATGTTTGTAAAAACCTGTTGACCGGTGGTGGGGTCTAAAGAAGTGAGGTCATTAATAATATTTTTGTTATTGATTTCAAAATACGTAAGAGTTCCAGATATATTGTTTCGAGAATCGACAACTTTTATTCCAGCATCATAACCCTGACCTTCTGTTGGTTTGGCCGGAACTGTTGCAACATTCTGAACTCGCAAAGTTTCTTGACTTGGTACAAACGACTCTGAGTAGGAGGCAAAAATTGAAAATGCTGAATTCAACTTATAGAGCGTACCGATCTGCGGAGTGTTCCTTTCATTTTTAATTTCAGGAAGACTTGTTTGATTCAGATTATTTCTAAACTCACTTTCAGTAATTGTTTTTCTTATCCCTGTTAAGACGAGTAATTTATCATTCAATAAACCAATATTTGTTCCGGCATAGATTGATTTGTCTTGTGAGCGCGTAGAATTGTCGCTTCTTGCATCTGTAAGGGAGGATAGGGGAATATTTACAATTCTATCCCATGTTGTCGGGTTACCGAGATCCCAACGCGGGAGAGGTGTTGCAACAGGATCAGTTCCCAAGGAAGGATCATTGGGTGCTTGTCCCGCTTCACTATTAAAAAGTTTTGTATTGATCTGTGCTCCGGTAAATAATTTTAAAGAAAAATTTTCAAAATTATATTTTCCAATTCCTTCAATTTGAAAAATATCCCCTCTGTTATAGTAGATCTGTTTTCTCAAACGACGGCCCTGAAGCAATGTCGTATTATTGGGCATTCCCAAATTGCCTGAAAAGAGAGCATCGATTTTGTAATCGACATGTGAATAATTTGCCCTCAGATCCCAATTTTTGTCGATGTTGTAATCAAGTATGCTGTCGAAAGAATGTGTATCTGAATTTCGAAAATCAGCAAAAGACATACTATTCCATTTATCACTTAGATTAGGAACATCAACACCTGATTTGTTTGGATCGGATTCCGTGGGAGTGACACCCACTTGCGAACCATAACCTGGCTTTTGCATTAATTGAGGGCTCTCTCTTTTGATAAACGCTTCATACTTAAACGTCATTCTTACTCTTTTACTTATCTGCCATAAAAGTGCTGGTGATATGTTGATCGAGTGTGAATCGTAAGCGTCCCAATAATGAATGTCTTGATCATATGAACTCGCAAAACGGTATGACCATTTGTCATCAACTGGTCCAGTAACATCAGCTTGCACACGATAAGAATCGTAGGAGCCTACAGTCAATTTTGCGTTGGACTCGAAAGTTCTCAAGGGAGTTTTCGTGATAATATTTACAATTCCACCTGGTGAAAGTTGGCCATAAAGAAAAGAGGCCGGCCCTTTTACAATTTCAACACGCGAAATATTTGTGAAATCAAAAATGGATGGACCATTTAACCCATCTCTTAATATTTGTCCTGCTCCAGGCGCTGAGCCTACCGTGAAACCTCTGATGGAAAGATTTGCATTTCCTTCATTAAAGTCATTACTACGATAAGTGACTCCAGGAGAGTATTTAGCTATGTCAAAAATGTTTGACGGATGTTGGTCTTCAATAAAATTTTGCGTGAATGCTTGTAAAGCAAATGGAAGTTCTCCAATGGGAGTATCGATACGAGAGCCGGTAACAGAGTTTGAAGCATGGTAACCAAAGTCTTTATTCAAGGATAATTGAAAAGGAGTGATGCGTACTTTGAGAAGTTCTTCCAATGTAAGATTTGCAATATCTAATTGATCTGTGTCTTGTGAAAAAGCAGGAGATCCTGCAAGTTTCAATAAAACTAAAAATAAAGAAAAGTTCATGTATGCTCTACTGTTAATTTTGCTCATGTAAGAGAAATGTAGAAGAGACAAGTGAAGGGCAATATAGGATGGAGTATTTTCTATGACTACTTCAGAAAACTTTATTTTATGTATTGGATTAAAGAATGATAGCCAGAATTTTTTTGTATCTAAACTTTTTCAAGATTTAAGATTTAATCCTTTCAACACACTTTCAAGAACCAAACGAAGAAGCGGCTCGCGCTTTTCATGGATGTGTTGAAGAACTAATTTGGGATGATGAAAAGTCATCATGGATTCTTGAAGAACAGCAGTCATTAATTCGGGATCTGCCTCTCGTAGTCTTCGTTTTGCAATGGCTTCTTTCACCAGGCCAGAGAGTTGCTCCTGCATTCTATCCAGATGGGCCTTGGTAAATGGCTTTTCACTGGCCGTTGAAAAATCAAAGGCCTTATAAAGTTCAGGATCGTTCAGAACTTTTGCAACCTTTGCACGATGAAGTGTGATCATCCACAACAATATTTTTTCTGTGGGCTCTTTAGATTTTTTGCAAATAGCTTCAAGACTCTTGTCCATCTCAGTAAGCCATTTTTCAGAAACAGCATCGAGAAGTGCTGTCTTATCCTGAAAGTGCGAATAGAGGGCAGCATGACTGACACCAAGATCTTTGGCGATATCAGTAAGGCGAACCTTTTCAAAACCAACCTCACGCATTTTGTCGATGGTGAGTTCAATGGCCTTATTTTTAATTTCTGAGGCAGAGAGTCCTGTTCTTGGCATGTTTTAATATTAACAATAATAGGTGATAAGTCAACGAATTGCTTACATTTGACTGTTTTTGTAAGTTACATGTGTTGATTTTTGTAACTTACAATTTATAATAAATGTAACCAAGGAGTTCTTCTATGAATATGACAGAGACTTTCATTTTAAAAAATACAAACATTAAATTAAATCGTTTAGGCTATGGGGCCATGCAATTGGCAGGTCCCCATGTCATGGGTCCTCCAAAAGATATAGATGCAGCGATTTCCGTTCTTCGTGAAGCTGTAGAACTAGGAGTGAACCATATCGACACAAGTGATTTTTACGGTCCGTATGTGACAAATCAGATTATCAAAAAAGCTCTTCATCCTTATTCTGAAAAATTAACGATTGCCACAAAAGTCGGAGCAACTCGCGGGCCTGAAGGATCTTGGGATCCCGCTTTCAGTAAGCAGGAATTAATTGATGCCGTTCACAGCAATCTTAGAAATCTTGGACTCGATACACTCGACATCGTTTATCTTCGAGTGGGGGCGCCGCTTATGGAAGAGGGAGCCTCTCTTGCTGAACCTTTTTCTGTATTGGCGGAATTGAAACATCAGGGTCTTATTCGTCACCTGGGATTAAGTACGGTCACACGGGCCCAAGTGGACGAATGTCAAAAAATTTCAGAGATCGTCAGTGTGCAGAACATGTACAATGTGGCCCATCGAAAAGACGATGCTTTTGTAGAAGAGCTTGCTAAACAAGGCATCGCTTATGTTCCGTATTTTCCATTAGGGGGATTTAATCCGCTTCAATCGAATACACTCAATGCTATCGCGAAAGAAATTAGCAGTACGCCGATGCAAGTTGCACTTGCGTGGTTACTTCAACGTTCGCCGAATATTTTGCTTATCCCTGGAACATCTTCAGTAAAACATCTTCGTGAAAATCTCAAGGCCCGTGAATTGAAATTATCTCCTGAAATGATTGCTAAGTTAGACAAGATCGGAATGTAAAAATAATCTTTCATAACAAGGCCAATGAAATAGCTCGCGGAATTTATTTTCTGTGAGCTTTGTTTTTAATTTCTACAACTCACTTCAATCAAATAACCCTCGCTCATCTGACAATAGAACATCACCCCACGGGCATTATCAATTACATGAGAAATCTGAATACCACAATTCTTCATGCGCTCATGTTGATCAAGAACCTGCTGTTTCTCATGAACAACAAACCCAACATGAAATCCTTCTGGATAAACAACTTCATCCCTCTGCTGTAAAACAAGAATGTTTTTTTCCTCGTTCACCAAAATCGCAATAGCGTGAGAAGTTCTTGAACTGGTAAGTGAAAAATCAAAATAGGTTTCAAAAAACACGGCGGTCTTTTGAACATCGTTAACAATTAAATCGATATGATTAAGATGCATAAATTCTCCTGTAAAAAATGAATAAAAAAATTCAAACAGGAAGAATGGGGGATCTCTTGCGTAATTCAGACAAAACTCCACGACTGATGCACATAGGTGCATTCATTCGTCGTGGGTTCTCAAATGATTGGAACATATTCTCTCGTAGAGAGTGACCGGGGCTTACCTGACCGATCCACCTTTTTCGACAAGACGATTTTACCTTTTATTTAAAGTAAAATCTAGAGCTTAAATTTATTCATCTCTAAATTTCAAAACAACCTTACCTTTAGTTCTTCCAAGCGCCTGATAAGCAAATGCCTCTTTTACCTGTTCGACAGAAAATACTTTATCAATAGTAGGTTTAATTTTTTCACTCTCTATGAGTTTTTTTATTATTTCTAGTTGTGATCCAGAGGGAGTCACAAAAACAAAATTGTATTTAACATCAACTTTTTTTGCCAGCTTATTAATCTTACGTCCCAGGAGTCCCGTTATGATTTGGAAGAGAATATTGAGTTTTGCTTTTTTGGCAAATTTCGCATCAGGTGGACCAACGATAGATAAGAGATGTCCGCCTGGTTTAAGAATCGCGAGCCCATTTTCAATCGGCTCTCCATCAACAGAATTAAAAAACACATCATAGTTTTTTAAAATGTTTTTATAATTGTCTTTGGTGTAATCAATAACCTGATCGGCCCCTAACTTTTTTACCCATTCCACATTTTTCTGACTGGTTGTCGTTGCAACTTCAGCACCCATCGCTTTGGCAAATTGAATGGCGAAAGTACCAATACCGCCGCTGCCCGCTTGAATAAAAACTTTTTGACCGGCCTTGATTTGAGCATACTCATTTAATGCTTGGTAAACAGTGAGGCCAACAAGAGGAATTGAAGCAGCTTCATTATGAGTAAGATTGGCAGGTTTTAAGGAAAGGTCTTGTTCATCTATCGCAACAAAATCAGCAAACGCACCCATTTGTTTTGTATTTAAGCTGGCGTAGATTTCATCTCCAACTTTATATTTTTTAACCTTTGAACCTATAGCTAAAATTTTTCCAGAAACATCCGTTCCTAAAATGAGGGGAAATTTATAAGTTAAGAGAGGCTTCATTTCACCCTTTCTCACTTTGATGTCTAATGGGTTCACACCGGCCGAATAAACTTCAACGAGAACTTCCGAATCTTTTATCTGTGGTTTTTGTAGCGTTGCTATTTGGACAACATCTTCATTCCCATATTTTTTTATAATGACCGCTCTCATGGAAGCTCCTTTTTTATCAGTTTGATTATTGTTTTAAAGGTCAGCTGAATATCTTTATCTGGAGCAGAAGACTGCTGAAGAACTCTTGCACCTATTACTAATGTCATCATTAATTTCGAAATATGATGGGCCGTAAGTGTTTTTGTGATTTCACCACAGGCCTGAGCTTCAGTGATTGCTTTTTCAATTATTTTTTCTGTCTTGGAATTAAAATTGTCGAACATTTTTGAGATTTCAGGATCTCTGTCGCCGAACTCAGTAGCTGACCTTGAAAGAAGACAGCCTTTTGGGTGATCATTGAGTTCCGAATTTGCAATTTCCATCAAGGTACTTGTAATGGCCTTCAAGGGAGATTTCTTATTGGTGATTTTGTTTGTTAATTCTTCAAGCGAAACGTTGATATAAAGATCTAGTGCCTTTAGAAATAGCGATCGCTTGTCACCGTAAGCTGTATAAAGACTTTGTTTGTTTAACCCTGTCGCTTCCATGAGGTTTTCCAGCGATGTCGCATGATATCCATTGGCCCAGAAGACATTCATCGATTTCAGCAGGACTTCAGTAGTGTCAAATTCTCTTATTCTTCCCATGGAAAAAAACTTAACATTTGTGGACTGAGTGGTCAACAATTAAAGCAAATAGTTGACCACTTGGTCATTAAAACAAATGGTTATAACAATTGTGATAAACTAGAAAATTCTATTTAAATGTTCTGACAATCTTTTAAAATCATTTTCGATTTCAGGATTTTTCATAACGTCATAGCAAGCAAAAGTTTCAAGCGGCTCCATCGCAAAAAATCTAAAATTCATATGCTGAGGAAACCATAAATCATCTATGCTTTTACCTTGAAAAAGATATTCATCAGCAGAATTGAAAGCTTCTTTAGGTGCATTCAAGGTCAAAGAGAGCATATATTTAGTTCCTTTTAAAAGACCGCCGGCCCCGTAGTTTTCTTTTGGAGAGTCAGCGCTTCTTCCATCTGAGATTAAAAGTTTGCCGTAACCAGCTGTATAAACTTCATCAATATATTTTTTTGCCATCCAGGGTAACCCCATCCAATTAACAGGTGATTGTAAAATGATGGCATCTGCCCAAGTATGTTTCTCTAATTCATCTTCAACTTTATAATTTTCCATGACATTAGAATGTTTGATTTCATATCCTTTAGCTTTAAGCTGGCCCTCAATTTTATCAACTAACGTCTTTGTCAATTTTCCTTCTGAGAATGAATAATGTTGATGAGCATTGATGATAAGTACTTTGTTCATTTATTTCTCCAGGTTTAATTAATATTCAGATTATGACTCACTTCCTTGGTTGTGATAAGATGGGATAATTGAATAACAGTGTTGCATATAAGGAACAATGATGGAGATTGAGACAACAAGGATTTTTGTAAAGGTTCTTCAGCTAGGAAGTTTTACAAAAGCGGCTACAGCATTAAAAATACCGAAATCAACTGTGAGTCGAGCGGTCGCCCGCCTCGAAAAAGAATCCGGAACGAAACTTTTGATTCGTACGACAAGACAAATTACCGCAACGGCAGCTGGCCGTGCTTTTTACGAAAATTGTGTGGCCCCCATTCAGACATTGGAAGATGCCCGTAAATCCCTTCAAGGCCGCGACAGTTTAGTTATGGGACATATTAGAATTACTGCGCCTGAAGATATAGGTGAGAAAATAGTTTCGACTGAGATTGCAAAACTTTCGCGCAAACACAAAGGCCTTACCTTTGAGCTTAACTACACTGACACTATTGTTGATCTCATAGCTGATGGAGTTGATTGCGCAATTAGAATAGGGAAGCTTCGAGTGAACCGTTTAAAAGCGATCAGGCTTGGTCATATTGTTTTAATAGCAGTGGCGTCGCCTGAATATGTGAAGAAAAATAAACCTATTAAAAAACCGCAGGACCTACTTGAACACGATTGTCTTTCCTATACTATTACTAACTGGATTCTCAAGTCTAAAAAATCGTCTCATAAAATTACTGTAAAACCAAGAATCGTTAGTAATCAAATTACAGGCCTTATAAAACTTGCTCTGTCAGGAGCAGGTGTCACTTATGTACCATCCTATCTTTGCCAGGAGGAATTAAAATCAGGAAAACTTGTTCAAGTTCTACCTGAATGGACAGGAGTTCCTTATCCAGTTCATCTCGTGTTGCCACTTTCCGCGCAGTCATCGATGAGAATGAAAATTGTTAGTGAGCAGTTGAAAGAATCAATATCTCAGTTGCTGAAAAATTGAGTATTGATGATTTATAAATGGCTTTCCATTTTTTCTAAAATTTTGTCTGCTCTTGGTGTGAGCTTCGAAACAATAATAAAAAGATCCGCAGTGGAGAGATTGCCACATTTCAAGTCGAGAGATTTATGTTTGGCCTTAAATGCATTTCCAGCCTCGAGATAATCAACAAGATAATTGGCGCGTTTACTTAGAAGCATTTTAAAGCCAATTGGGTGTGTTGGAGCCATTTGCATTTTTATTTTATTTTTTGGGTCTTTAAAATAGTTAATTATTCCAGCGTAAGAATATCCATGAACAACTATGATTTCTTTTCCTCTTATTTCTTCTTTACTTTGAAGAAGAGGCATTCTTCCAATTGAAAAAGCACAAAGCTGAATTCTCATCACCGGTTTTTTTGAATACAGCACTTTTCCTTCGTATTCCGGGGCATTTTTCACACCAATAAAAATATTCGTTTTTCCCTCTGCAAGATTAAAATAGAGACGCTTTGCCGGATAAGCTTCAATTTGATATTTCAATTGGGCCTTGTTTAAAACGGTCTTTAAAACATCTACAAGCGTTCCGGTGTGGTGTCCGTTGTTTTTTTCCACATAGTAAGGAGGAAAATCAAAAATCCCTACTTCGAGTTCTTTTGAATGAGCGCTAAATGTAGAACAGAATAGAAGCACAAGAATGAATCGCAAAAATAATCCTCGAAAAAGATATTCCGAAAATTTTGCAGCTAAAATGATGTCATGAAAAGCTTAATTTTTCTTAAGCTGAGCAGACTTGAGAGAATTTCCTCAGTTCAGAGAAGCAGAATCTGATAGGCCGAAGTGATAGAAAGAATTTTTAAAAAATATTAATATTTTCCAAGCTCTTTTTTTACTTCAATGAAAGCACCTTCCAATTCAAAAATGTGACAAGAAAATTCATTATGTGTGAAATTGTCTTTTGCATATTCAATGTTAAAAGCAATGGAAGAAAGTTTTTCAGCTCCAAAACTTAGAGACGAAGAACGAATAAAATGAGCCATTTTTTTTAATTCAGAGTAATTTTTTTCTTCGAGTAATTTCTTGAGATCTGAAATTCTTTGAGGCATGTTTTCCAAATACATCTGAATTAATTCTTTAAGCGTAGAATTGCTTCCATCTTCATCAATGTCAGATAATTCTTGAATTTTATCAGAATCAATAATTTGCATACTCATTAATTACCACACATTATTGGGAATTCGTCCTGAAGCATATGTCTGTTTTATTTTAAAGTAACGTCCATTTTTTTTGATAATATCGAGGCCTTTATTAAATTCTGAAAGTATCCACCTTGATTTTGGATTTGATTTACCAACAATCAAGTATGTATTGTCATCAGCAGTTACTTCATCACGCCCAACGATGTTTTTGTGTAAACCAAGCTCATTAATTTTATAGAAGCCAACAGTCTCGTTGACGAAAGTAAAGTCGAGTCTTTTAGTGCTGATCATGAGAAAGCATTGATCGATACTATTAGGTCTTGCAATAATCTCCATATTGTATTTTTTTAAAGCAAAACCGAATTGCGAAAGATCCCAATCATGTGGGTAGCAGACTTTTGCTTTTTCAAGCTTTGAATTCTTTTCTCCAAAAAATCTGATTTTGTCTTCATGTAAAACATTTGAGTATAAAAAGTGTTTTTGGCGTTCTTCGTTTTTTGCCCAAGGATAGGATGCTGAACCATCAAGAGACTGAGTCGTATAAAGAGCGCGAGGCCAGGGAAAAATTTCTATTTTTATTTTTTTCCCAACGGCCTTAAAGGCCTCTTTAACAAGGGCTGAACTCAATCCTTTATTTTTCATTTCTGTGCCGACAAAAGGAGGGAATTCGCCCACGTTAATGAGTATGGGGTCTGCGGGAAAAGCGTTAGATGAAATTAAAAAAATGAATAAGAATAAAATCTTCATTAAGAAGATTATAGCAATTTTTTTAATTTAGTATAGTTTGATTTACGACCCCTTAATTGGTTAGGAGCAAAAACTTTACTTCTTTTTTAATTCTTTTATATGATCAATGAATGCGCGCAGCTTTGGTAATACTTGAGATTTTTTTGGATAATAAAGATAAAAACCATCGCTGGTAACTAAATAGGGTTCTAAAATAACTTTTAACTTACCAGCTTCAATTTGTTCTTTAAAGGCCTCATAGTATCCATAAGCGATTCCACATCCTTCAGTTGCAGCTTTGATGATTTGAATGAAGTCATTCATGATTAACGGCCCACTAACTCTTACTTTAAATTCTTTTCCTCTGTTCGCAAATTCCCATTGATCATAGATGCCAGGACCAGCACCGAATTTCATGCGAATGCATTGGTGGGTGAGAAGATCTTTCGGGTGCGAAGGAACTCCATATTTTTTGAGATACTTTGGCGAAGCAACTGTTACCCATCGTATAGGGCCAAAAAGTTTTAATGCCGTTACATCTTTTGCAAGAATATCTGATGGTCGAATTCCAGCATCAAATCCGGCTTCAAATATTTCTGATGCGACATCATCCAGTGAGAGATCAACTGTGACGTCGGGATATTTTTCAATAAAGCTCGCGACAATCGGTGATAAAAATGCGGAATAAAAATCTTTGGGAAGATTGATTCGCAAAGTACCTGAAGGTTTATTGGCAAAATTATCTGAGAGTTCTTGAGCGAGAAGAATTTGATCGATGGCCGGGCCCACTTGATTAATGAATCGCGCGCCGGCCTCTGTAAGACTCACAGATCGAGTTGTTCTCGTTAAGAGAGCAATCTTCATTCGCTTTTCCAATTGAGTGATCATTTGACTGATTGCTGAGGGAGTAACTCCTAAAACATCTGCAGCTGCCGTGAAGTTGCGTTTTTCAGCAACTAATTTTAAAGCCAATAAACCGTCAAGTTGATTTTTATCCATTCGGGAGTTCCTTTTCCTAGGTGATTGTTAAGCATAGCTTAAAAGCGCTTTCAGGAATACCCCATTTTTCTCAAAAATGAAAAGGCGTAACATTTAATCAGAAACATGAGGAGGAAAATATGTTGAATCATTTATCCAAGAAATTAATGTCTGGAATTCTTTTGGCCACAACTCTTAATTATACAGCACTTGCAGGAGGTAAAACCATGTTACTCACTAAAGAATGGGATAAGACATTCGCTAAAAGTGACAAAGTCGATCATCAAAAAATCACGTTCAAAAATCGCTACGGTATCACTTTAGCTGGTGATTTATATCTGCCAAAAAATCGCAATGGTCAGCATCTCGCTGCACTCGCAATCGGCGGTCCTTTTGGAGCAGTAAAAGAGCAATCGTCAGGATTGTACGCGCAAACAATGGCAGAACGTGGTTTTGTCACTATCGCTTTTGATCCTTCTTATACAGGTGAAAGTGGAGGAGATCCTCGCAATATTGCTTCACCTGATATTAACACTGAAGATTTCAGTGCAGCTGTTGATTTCTTAGGAACACAATCATCTGTAGACCGCAATCGTATTGGCGTTATTGGTATTTGCGGCTGGGGTGGAATGGGATTGAATGCAGCGACTGTAGACAAACGTATCAAAGCAGTTGTGACAACAAGTATGTATGATATGTCACGTACAATGGCGAAAGGTTTGAAGGACAGTCTTACTCAAGAACAACGTACACAAATGTTGGAGAAGATGAGTCAGCAACGTTGGGAAGATTTTAAAAAAGATATACCTGCTGCAGGTCCACGTATTTTACCGGAAAAGTTGGAAGCTGACAGTAATGACATCATCAAAGAGTTTTTTGATTACTATCGCACTAAACGCGGCTATCACAAAAATTCTCCAAATTCAGCAGGTGCATGGTCTGCGACAACACCGCTATCGTTTATGAATTTCCCATTGCTCACTTATATTAAAGAAATTTCTCCACGTCCGATTTTATTGATTGCAGGTGAGAACGCTCACTCTCGTTATTTCAGTGAAGATATTTATAAAGCAGCAGCTGAACCAAAAGAGTTGATGATTATACCAAATACTAATCATGTTGATTTGTATGATCGTCTGGATAAAATTCCGTTCGATAGGATTACAACTTTCTTTAATACCCATCTGAAATAAAAAATAGTGCTGGATTACTCAATGTAATCCGGCATTGATTATTAACCTTTGGTTAATAGCTCATCTACCATTGAGGCATTTATCGACATAATGATTTAGCTTAACATGAAGCAGAGGAGAAAAAATGCAGCAACAAAAAAAATCAGAAATTGTCTTAGATAAATGGAGTAGTATCTGGTCATTGGCCCTTGGTGTTTCAGGGATCATGATCGGTGAATTTTTACCGGCCGGAGTTTTAACTCCAATGGCATTAGACTTGAAAATTTCGGAAGGAGTTGCAGGCCAAGCTGTAACAGCGACATCGATTATAGCTGTTATTGCAAGTTTACTCATTTCTTTTTTAACAAGAAAATGCGACAGAAAAAAAGTGCTTTTATCGCTCATGATTTCTTTGATCTTTTCAAATCTCATAGTGGCCTTCGCTCCTAATTTTTCTGTTTTATTGATAGGGAGAGTTCTTTTAGGAATCACTCTCGGTGGATTTTGGTCAATGGCCGCGGCAATTTCAATCCGCTTAGTTTCAAGTGAAAATATTCCCAAAGCGCTTTCAATTATTTTTGGAGCAGCTTCTTTCTCTGCAATGCTTGCAGCTCCACTCGGAAGTTTTCTGGGAAATATTATTGGATGGAGAAATGTTTTTATTATTTCATCTTTTGTTGGAGTTATCGGATTTGTTTGGCAAGTTCTGAGTTTGCCGAAATTAAATCCAATAGGTGAAGTTAAACTTTCAACGTTATTAGATGTTGTAAAAATTCCAAATTTTAAAATTGGATTAATTGCTATTGGGTTGGCCTTCTGTGGAAGATTTGCCACAATCACTTATTTGAGACCATTTCTGGAGCAAGACGTGAAGGCTACACCCGGACAGGTAACGGCAATCTTTTTTATCTTCGATCTGGCCTATTTTCTAGGAACTCTTTTCGCTGGAAAATTAGTGGAGAAAAATTTGAATAAATCGTTATATGTACCACCAGTATTTCTTGCTTTGAGTTCTCTCGCTCTAATCTTTTTTCATTCCAATATTTTTGGAACGGTCTTTTTGATTTTTATGCTAGGGATATCGTTTGCTCCGCTACCAGTTTCATGGTCAACATGGACTGCGAAGTCAGCCCCTGAAAATACTGAAACAGGTGGAGGTCTTTATGTCGCTTCAATTCAATTGTCAGCAGCGTTCGGAGCACTTTTTGGTGGATTTATTTTTGACCATATTGGATCTAAGGGCGTTTTTCTTTTAAGTGCATTTTCGTGGACAATATCTTCTCTGATTGTGCTTTTGCTTATGCAGGTACATGTAAGAAGAGTGACCATCAATTAATTTTTACTGACTATATTTTTGTTGTAGCAAGGAATATTCCTTCGAAGCCTTGATTTTATCAAGACTCTTTTGCCAACGTACAATCTCTTCGTCTGGAATATCTTTGCTGGCAACGATATAGAGAGAAAAGTCTATTAATTTAAGGGGTGTTTTCTCCAGCGAATCAAGAGGCAGATTTGATTTTTTTAACCAGAAAACAACACCTAAAGGAGCTTCGCCTATAGCTAAGTCGCAGCGACCGTAGATCGTTTTTAAATAAATACCTTCTGCATTTATACCGGTATCAAGATTTTTAAAGCCAGCCGCTTTTAGCATATTAAAGACGAGACCAGATTCACGAGTACAGATGGCTTCAACTTTTTTTGCATCATCAAGAGAATGAATTTTTAAAGAGCTTCCCTTTTTTTTATAAAAATAAATGGATTGTTCAGCAAAAGGACCAATCCACTTGTAGAGATGTTTTCTTTCAGGGGTGAGTATAAAAGAAAAAAACATGGATCGTGGGGAATTATTGAGTGCACTCAATCCCTGAGCGTCAGGTAGGACAGTAATTTTGTCATTTATATTTAAATCTTTCATTACTAGTTGAACAACTTCGGTTGCAAATCCTTTTAGGATACGATTTTCAGTATAATTAAAGGGAGGCCATTCTTCTGTAATGATTGTTAAAGATTTTGATGTCGTTGCATTTGCAATTGAAAAAGAAGTTATCGTAAGGATTAAGATTAGTCCTATGTGAAAAATCGAACTCATAAAATTATCCAAGACAACTGAACTTTATAAATATTTTACATGATGAAGAACGTGTTCTTCAATAAACGTCGAAATAAAATAATAACTGTGATCATATCCTTCGCAAAAAACAACTTTATGAGGTTGAGAAACTTCTTCGGCCATTTGTACGAAGTTTTTCGTCTTCAGTTGTCCTTCTAAAAATTCATCACTCAATCCTTGGTGAATAAGAATATTCTGAGAATGTTTGTGTCCGGATTTTAAGAGTTCGCAGCTGTCATAGCTTTTCCAGCTCTGAACATCATTTCCCAAATAGCCTGTTAAAGCTTTTTGCCCCCAAGGAACTTCAGAAGGATTCACGATAGGAGAGAATGCCGAAATAGATTTGAAAAGAGCTGGATTTCGTAATCCGATAACGAGAGCACCATGTCCGCCCATTGAGTGACCGGTGATGGAAATGTTTGTGACTTTGAATTGTTCTTTGATGATGCTGGTCAGTTCGTTTACAACATAAGAATACATTTTGTAGTGATCGCGATAACCCTCAGTCGTCGCATCAACATAAAAGCCTGCACCAGATCCAAAATCATAAGCGTCATGTTCGTGAGGAAGATTTAATCCTCGCGGAGAAGTGTCGGGACAAATGACCATCAATCCATTTTTAGCAAGAGAGCGTTGTGCTCCTGCCTTTGTGATAAAATTTTCATCTGTGCAAGTCAGACCAGAAAGCCAGATCAAACATCCTTTAATTTCACCTGCAGGAATAAAAGTTGAAAACTTCATTTCTGTTTTCGTCTGTGAAGAAATGTGAGACCAGAATTCAGTTTTCCCTTCGAATGTCTTATGACTTTTAAGAATTTTCATTTCAAAACTTCCTTTAATTAAAAATGAACAACAGAACGAATCGATTTCCCTTCATGCATAAGATCGAAGGCCTTATTGATATCATCCAACTTCATCGTATGAGTCACGAATGGAGCAAGTTTAATTTTTCCATTCATCGCATCTTCAACCATACCTGGAAGTTGTGTACGTCCTTTCACTCCACCGAAGGCAGTTCCCAACCATCTACGTCCAGTGACCAATTGAAATGGACGAGTTGAAATTTCTTGTCCAGCACCAGCAACACCGATGATGACCGATTGTCCCCAACCTCTGTGAGCACATTCAAGAGCAGCTCTCATAACATTGACGTTACCGATACATTCGAAAGAGTGATCAACACCCCAACCAGTCATTTCAACAATCACTTGCTGAATTGGTTTATCAAAATCTTTTGGATTGATACAATCTGTAGCACCGAATTCTTTTGCGAGAGCAAACTTCGAAGGATTTGTATCGATCGCAATAATTCTTCCGGCCTTCGCTTGTTGCGCTCCTTGAATAACAGCTAAACCAATTCCACCAAGACCGAAGACTGCAACTGAATCTCCCTCTTGAACTTTAGCGGTATTGTGAACAGCACCGATTCCCGTAGTGACTCCACAACCGAGAAGACAAACTTGTTCAGGATTAGCTTTCGGATTAATTTTAGCGAGAGAAACTTCAGCAACAACTGTGTGTTCACTAAAAGTCGAGCATCCCATATAGTGATAAACGGGTTTTCCTTGATAAGAAAAGCGAGTTGTTCCATCCGGCATAAGACCTTTTCCTTGAGTCGCACGAACAGCAACACAAAGATTTGTTTTACCAGATTTACAGAAAAGACATTCGCGACATTCAGCTGTGTAAAGAGGGATAACGTGATCGCCTGGTTTTACACTTGTTACGCCTTCACCACACTCAACAACAATACCAGCACCTTCATGTCCTAGAACCGCAGGGAAAATTCCTTCCGGATCATCACCTGAAAGAGTGAATGCGTCTGTATGACAGACACCAGTGTGAGTGATTTTAATCAAGACTTCGCCTTTTTTAGGTCCTTCTAAATCAAGTTCTACGATCTCTAGTGGTTTTCCTGGGGCAAAGGCAACTGCTGCGCGAGTTTTCATATTTTGATCTCCAATTAATTATTTAAAGTAAGTTCGAACGAGAGTTAATACATCATCTACTTCATCAGTTTTATTTCCAAAAGTTTCTCGAAGATGTCCTTCAAGAACTTCTGCCATCAAACTGTTTGTAGCTCCTCTGAGGGCCGAGATTTGCTGCAGAAGAACACTGCAATCAGTTCCTTCTTCAATCGCTTTTTCCAATGATTCAGCCTGGCCGCGAATGCGACGTAGTCGTGTGATGGCCTTCTTTTTTTCTTCTTTTGTATGTGGCATGGAAGGGACTATATAGTGGGGGGGAGTATAGGTCAATAACTAAATTTATCGGAAAAGTATAAAATATTTGACTCCGTACCATGGTACGGAGAATATAATCTTTCTATGGAAAAACTAACAATCGGAAAATTAGCAGAAATGGCAGGAGTTGGAGTTGAGACCGTAAGGTTTTATCAACGCAAAGAGCTTCTTCGAGAGCCTAAAATTCAATCTGGTTTTAGAACTTATAATGAAGAAGACGCCCAACGAATACTTTTCATCAAAAGAGCACAAGATTTAGGTTTCACCCTAAATGAAGTAAAAGAACTTTTAGAGTTAAATACAAAACCTAGAATGACTTGTGGGACAGTCAAAATAAAAACAACAGCAAAGATTAAAGAAATCGAAGAAAAAATTGCTGATTTAAATCGCATGAAAGCTAGTCTTGAAAAGTTAGCATGTGCTTGCGATTCAAGTCAGGACAACATTAAACAATATAAAGTTCAAGAATGTTTTGATGTTGGTCATAATTGTAAATGTTAAGGAGGATAATATGAAACGTTTCCATGTGCATGTCGGCGTAAAAGATTTAAATGAGTCGATTCAATTTTATTCGCAACTCTTTGGGCAAAAACCGTCAAAGCAAAAAGAAGATTATGCTAAATGGATGCTTGAAGATCCAAGAATGAATTTTGCCATTTCAACCAGAGTAGAAGTGGGAGTTGATCATCTCGGGTTTCAAGTAGACGAGAGTTCAGAACTTGGAGAATTAACTGAACGACTCAAAAAAGCAGATTTAGGAATTTATGCTGAAGGAACAACGACATGTTGTTATGCCAATTCAGAGAAAGCATGGGTTAAAGATCCTTCAGGGATTGCTTGGGAAACTTATCATACGATGAATGACGTAGAAGTCTTTAATGAAAAACCAAAAGAGGCTTCGGTAAGTGCTTGTTGCGCTCCCAAAAATCCATCTGCAAAAAGTTGTTGTTAGTATGAAAAAAAATATTTTATTTCTTTGCACTGGCAATTCATGTCGCTCACAAATGGCGGAGGGATTATGCCGCGATCAGTGGGGCCATGAGTTTAATGTTTACTCGGCCGGAACAAAAAAACATGGCATGAATGAAAGGGCTATGAAAGTCATGAAAGAAATCGGAATCGATATTTCTTCTCATTACTCAAAAACAGTAGAAGAATTGCCTCAGACACCTTTTGATTATGTCATCACAGTTTGTGATGCAGCTAAAGAAGCCTGTCCTTATTTTCCTGGAGGAAAAATTATTCACATTGGTTTTCAAGATCCGCCTGCCCTGACCAAAGAGATGACAAACGAAGAAGAAATTCTTAAAGTCTATCGCAGAGTAAGAGATGAGATCGGAGCAGCTATTAAAAATCTTCCGAAAGTTCTAGGTGAAATGTGAAAATTATTTTTTGGGCAGAATTAATCGGGACAGCTTTTTTAGTAATGATTGTTTTGGGATCAGGAGTGATGGCCCAAAATTTATTTCCAGGACAAGTTGGAGCTGCCTTACTCGCAAATACTTTGGCCACAGGAGCAGGACTCTTTGCCTTGATTCAAACTCTTGGAACGATTTCGGGAGCTCACATAAATCCGATCGTAAGTTTTGTAGAACTTCTTTGGAAGCGGATTAATGCGAAAGAATTTCTAGTTTATGTTATAGCGCAAATGATAGGCGCTTACTTAGGTGTGCTCTCAACTCATCTCATGTTTAATTTGCCTGTCTTTGTCATTTCCTCTGTTGAGAGGTCCGGAGTACATCTCATTTATTCTGAATTTGTTGCCTCTTTTGGTTTGATAATGGTGATTGCTCTTTCAGGGAAGAAGCATGTGGAGTTTGCCCCGTTGAGTGTTGCCGCTTACATCGCTGCTGGTTACTGGTTTACTTCATCTACGGCGTTCACAAATCCGGCAGTCACTTTTGCGAGGATGTTTACCAATTCTTTTGGTGGAATGTCGCCAATGCATTTTCTTCCTTTTGTGGCAGCTCAAACTGTTGGGGCCATTTTAGCGTGGTACGTTTTATTGCTTTTGCGTTTTGAGAGCATCGCTTAAGCCTTTTGCTAAATCTGTTGTTTTTCCGATTCCCCAGAAATGAAGAAAAAGTATTCTAGGATTCTCATTGGTCATATGATTGTGAATGGCAAGGATATTAATTTTTGCTTTTCTCAAAGTTTTAAGAACGTTTTGAAGTTCGCTCTCAAGCATCGCAAAGTCTCCATCGACGATCGCAGTCTGATCGCTGCCAGCGAAAGCTGCCCAAGTGTTTACGCCCATGGCATTGCCTGCGGCCATTCCATTCATTTTTGTTGTTCTTCCAATTGTTACTTTATAAACGCCGTCTTTGAGTTCGCCCTTATGGCCTAGGATTTCTTCTATCAATTTAGGATCCAATGTCGATTTTTTTGGATCAATTGAAATTGAGGGAAACGCTTCTTCGCTGGACGATTTTAATGTCGAAAAAACATGTGCGACTCCATTTGCGAGTTTTTCTTCATCGCCCATACCTCCAATGTGCATGAACATGATTTTGGGATTTTCGGCGAAAAAGTGATTATGAAGTCCTGTAACTTCCAAACCATTATCAAGAGCAGCTGACATAACAGTGTTGACCTGGCCTTCGGTTAAAACAATATCTCCCATAACCATTAAATGATTTTTTTCTTTCGTAAAAGCGGCCCAAGCTGTCAGACCCATTGCGGGCGTCAGTATAACTCCATTCGCTTTTACTTCGAGATCTTTTCTTGGATAGCTGATTTTAAAAACATTTTCTTTTTCGTTAAGTTCGCCTTTCATTCCGGTGATCTTTTCAATTTTTTCGATATCCATTTTTGTATTTATGGCGAAAGCAATAGTTTGAAAACTTAGGAGAAAAATAAGGAATAATATGTATTTCATAATGAACTCTCGTTTTGTTGTTAGTAATGGTTTTCGATTTCTTCTTCCACTCTATGAAACTTGTGTTCATATTTTTCGTGGGCAACATGACACTCTTTCGAAAGCTTTATCTGGCCATTTTCTTTATCTTCTAAATTTTTCCAGATTGATTCACCATCTATTGAATTTAGAACAGGAGATTTTGAGAGATCATCCTTGCAGGCAGAGAGCATGTTTTTTGTGAGACTTTCTCTGGTGTTTTTTGCATGAAGAGTTGTCGATAAAGTAAGACTCATGAGAATGACTGCAAATATTTTCATCATTTTCTCCTATGTGAAAATAATTTATTACTCCTCATAGTACGATGTTGAATTTGAGGTCACTAATAGAAAAAATAATTTCTTCTATAGATCAAGAACATGAATGCTCAAGCGACAAACCTTTTGAAAGTCTGGGAGCGGTCTCTTTAATATAATCGCTGAAAACTTTTAACTTAGGATTTTTAGCAGTATTTCCAATGGCGACGAAACGAATTTGTTCACTTTTTTCATGTGAATCTAAAAGTGATATAGATTTTATATTCGATTGAATTTTACTTTTAGGAAGTACGGCCGCACCAATACCATTTTGTGCCCAATCGGTAAGTGCGCCGTAGCTGAATGCTTTTCCTTCATATTCACTAAGTGGAATTCTTGCTTTTTTAAAAACTTCACGAGTGACTTTGGCCAATCCGCATGAATCGGGGACCATCACAAACTTTTGGCTTCTCAGTTCTTTTGCCGTGATTGATTTGTTTCTGTTGAGTTCCGGATTTTTTGAAATCAAAACCAGTGGCTCGTCATAAAGGCAAATAGATTTAGCTTTTGAAAAGTCAGATGTTAATGGAACAAAGATAAAATCCAGATTATGTTCTGCCAACATTTTCTGAAGCTGTGTCAGATTTTCTTCATAGAGGAGAATTTCATAATGAGGATGTTGATCACTGAAACTTTTTGTAAGCATAGAGGTGAAGGCAGGATTCAAAAGGGGCGAAATTCCAATTTTAATCAGAACTTTTTTAGGATTTAGAATGTTCTTTGCTTGAATGATTAAATTGCTCTCAGCCGTTATGATCGCACTGATTAATGGTAAAACAGCTTCTCCAAAAGGTGAAAGAGAAACACTTCTTGTTGTTCTTTCAAATAATTTAGCACCTAATTCCTCTTCAACTTCTGAGACACCATTTGAAAGAGTCGATTGAGTGACATTACAGCGTTCGGCTGCTCGACTGAAAGATTTGAGTTCTGCTGTCGCTGCTATAAATTTTAAGTGTGATAAGTTCATAAAAACCCGTCCTTTGATTAATCGAAAAATTCGATTAATCATATTTTTTATATCAATTTCTAAATGAAATGAGAAGTCAGTAAGATTGAGTCATCAAAACAAATCATACAGGAGATTGATATGACTTACTTAGAAATTACGCTTGTTATAGCAGACAAAAACAGAGGAGCAGCGGCTCAAATCTATACTAAATACAAGCAACCTTTTTTGACAACAATTAAAGGAGCGAAGTCTAAAGAGTTACTTATTCGTAACGAGGATGTTCAAGTGTTACATGGATTTGAGACTGAAGAACAAGCTCAATCATATCTGATAAGTAAACTTTTTAATGAAGACGTAGTCGTTGGATTGAAACCTCTACTGGAAAAATCACCGGACACAAGAATTTATAAAGTGGCTTAATAGGAGTTAGTATGAAGATTAGTTTAATTATTGGCGGATCAAGTGGAATGGGCCTTGAAACGGCTAAAATGCTTATAGAAAGAAATGAAAAGGTTGTCATCATTGGAAAAGAAGCAGACAAACTTGAAGCTGCAAAGAAAATGTTAGGCCCAGCGAATGTAGAAACAATTCAAGCTGATCTTTATAACAAAGAAGACATTGGGAAAATCATTTCTTGGATTCATTCAGAGAAAAGACATATCCACAAACTTGTAAATGCGGCCGGATATTTTAATCCAAAAGCATTTTTAGAACAAAGTGAAAAAGATTATGATCAATATCTCGATCTGAATAAATCTTTCTTTTTCATCACTCAAGCTGTTGTAAAAAATATGAAAGCAAATAATGGTGGATCAGTTGTAAACATCGGTTCGATGTGGGCAAAGCAAGCGATTAAAGCAACGCCATCTAGTTCTTATTCAATGGCCAAGGCAGGATTACATTCACTCACACAACATCTTGCCATGGAGTTAGCGGATTTCGGAATCAGAGTCAATGCAGTTTCACCTGCTGTCGTTGCTACTCCCATATACAACGCCTTCATTGATCCAAAAGAAGTCAATAAAGCACTTCAAGGATTCAATGGATTTCATCCTATAGGAAGAATCGGAAACGTTACTGATGTTGCTTCAGTAATTGAATTCCTTCTTTCAGATAAAACCACATGGGTGACTGGCGCTATTTGGGATGTTGATGGCGGCGTAATGGCCGGAAGAAATTAATCAGGAGAAAAATTTATGATGTTAGATTGGAATACGTTCAGAAAAAATTTATTTGGGAGAGTGGGAGTTTTCGCAAAACTTCAACCAGATGTGATGAAAGCTCTTAATGACATTGATTTGGGTCTGCAAAAGACAGGTCATTTAGATAATAAAACCCATGAGCTGATTGCGTTGGCGGTCGCTGTAACGACTCGTTGTGATGGTTGTATCGCAGCTCATACTCAAAGCGCAGCAGTCGCAGGGGCCACTCGCGAAGAAATTGCAGAAGCACTTAGTGTGGCCATTTCGTTAAACGCGGGAGCTGCTCTGGCCTATACATCACGAGCTCTAGAAGCTTTTGATCAATTACCTAAGAAGTAAAATTATGAAAACAACATACAAAGCGATTCAAATCACAAAACCTGGAACTTTGGAACTTGTGGAGAGAAAAATTCCACAACCAAAATCGAATGAAGTCTTAATTGAAGTTGAAGCCTGTGGGGTTTGTGGTGCTGATATCTCAGACATCCAAAATGCTGATCCAAATTTAAATCCACCACGTGTTCCTGGTCATGAAGTTGTAGGTCGTATTGTTGCTTTAGGTAATGCGATCTCTTCCAATTGGAAATTAAATCAAAGAGTAGGCATTGGACGGTTAGGTGGACATTGCAATGAGTGTGCTCAATGTCGTGGTGGAAATTTTCAGCTCTGTAAAAATCAATCTTTTGTTGGAGCAAGTGCTGATGGTGGATATGCGGAAATGATGATCGCAAAATCGACAGCGTTAGTTTCTATTCCAGAAGATTTGGATTCATACGAAGCAGCTCCCATTTTGTGTGCAGGAATTGCAACGTTTAATGCTTTGAAAAAATCCGGTGCTGAAGCAGGAGACACTGTTGTCATTGTCGGTCTCGGTGGTCTTGGGCATATGGCAATTCAATACGCTCGAAGAATGGGATTTAGAGTTGTCGTGATTGGAAGAGGATCGGATGTTGAAAAAGATGCGTATGAATTAGGCGCACATATATATATCGATAGCAGAAAAGAAAACATCATAGAAAAAATCGAAAAGATTGGTGGCGCTCAGGCTATTGTGACAACAATAACTGATTCAGCAGTTGTTTCTTCCCTGATAAAAACGCTGGTGCCGCAGGGGAAATTAATGCTCTTGGGGGCAGGGAAAGATCCATTGCAAGTTTCAAGCGGACAAATGGTTGTAGGAGAACGGAGTATACAAGGATCAATTACAGGAACACCTTTTGAAACAGAGAAGGCTTTAAACTTTAGTCTTTTGACAGGAGCAAAACCAAGGATCGAAATTATTCCATTCGAAAGAGCGGGAGAGGCTTATCAAAAACTTCTTTCTGGAGATGTAAAATTCAGAATAGTGCTTTCAATGAAAGAAGGAAAATGAAATGGATTTCTCAAAAAAAATAATTATCAATTCTAGTCGAACTGATTTGTTGGAAGAAAAAGATAATTTGAAATATATTGCTCTTGAAAATGATATAAATGACGGAGGTCGCAGAACTTCCGTCCTTCATTTTTCAGAAGGACAAAATTTAGAGGGATTACTAGAAAACTCCTCAAAAGAAATATTAGTTTTATCCGGTGAATTGGAAAATGAAAATCTCGTTTTTTCGACAGGCTCTTATTTTAGAATACCGAAAAATAAGAATCTTTCTTTGAAGGCAAATCAAAACACTTCTATTTTTATCAAAGAAAATGCAGGTGTAGGTGACGATGAAAAAATTTACGCTAAACCTGCTTCAAAAATTTGGTACCCTGGTCATGGAAATTTAAAAGTGATGCCTCTTCATAATTTGGGTAACGACACGGCTTCTCTTGTTTGGTGGCCGGCAGGTGAGAAATTTACTCCGCACAAACATTGGGGAGGTGAGGAGATTTTTGTGATGTCAGGAGAGTTCATCGATGAACATGGACGTTACCCCACAGGTACATGGATTAGAAGCCCACACTTGTCGTCTCATTTTCCTTATGTTGAAAAGGACACGATCATTTTAGTTAAGGTCGGCCATTTGATTTAATAACTTATCTTATTAAAAATATTAGCAATGGTTTCTTTTTTCGACATCTACTAATCTTTTAGTAGACACCTACTAAAGACTTAGTAGATACTCCTTTTATGTTGGAGTACCTATGTCGAAAAAAATAAAACTTGAAAAACCACTTACTGAAGCTGAACTGCAATTGATGAATTGTATTTGGTCACTTGGTTCATGCACAGTCAAAGAAGTTCAAACAGAAGTTTCTAAAGAAAAAGATCTGGCCTACACGTCAGTGGCCACGATTATGAAAATTCTTGAAGGGAAGGGCATTTTAAAAAGCATAAAGAGTGATAAGGCCCACATCTACACATCACTTATTTCAAAAGAAGATTACGAAAAACAAAGTCTGGATTATCTCGCGGAAAATTTATTTCAAGGTGATTCTTCTGTCATGGTAATGCGCTTGCTCGATAGCTCGAACTTATCCACTCAAGAGTTAAAAGCGATTCGCGAAGTTTTAGATTCGAGGCTTTCAAAATGATGCTGTTTATTCAGATAAATTTTTTAATCGCATTTTCTTATTTTGCTTTTATGTTGCTTTTGAAAGTCGAAAAGAAAATGAATGTACAATCTTCTCAAAAATTTTATTTGAGATGTGCTCAGACGTTGATCCTTTTATCACTTGTAGTTCCTGCTGGTTTAAAGCTGCTTCCTTCACAAAAAATGCCGTTGGTAATGCCGATTTTTGAAGGAAAACACACAAAGAATTCCATTATTCCGACTAGAGCACAGAAAAAAATTGAAACGTTTGTAACGGATGCTCCGGTGCAAGTGCACAAGATAGAAGAGTCGTATAAAATAGATTTAAAAAAGATTTTCATTCTCGTTTGGTTATGTGGCTTCGTTTTTTTTGGATCGAAGCTGGTTCTCAATTATTTAAACTTAAAAAAACTTCTTTCAGAATCAATTCCTTTAAAGAGAATGAATCGTTTAAGAATTGTTATTTCTGAGAGTGTCTCTGTTCCGTTTTCTTTAAAAACATTTAGCGCTTATTGGGTCGTCATTCCTCTCGAACTAGCAGAGAAGAAAAAAGATTTCGATTTAGCGATCAAACACGAGATTCAACATCACCGTCAAGGCGATACGAAGTGGTCAATCTTCATTGAGTTTCTCATTTGTCTTTTTTATTTCAATCCCACGATCTATTTATGGAAGAACACAATTATTGAATATCAGGAATTTTCTTGTGATGAGGCCCTCACTGGCCAGAGTGGAGTTTTGTCTCACGATTATGGAAGCTGTTTAGTTCGAGTGGCAGAAACAGCGCTTATCAATCGCCAAGTGTATGCGGGTACAACATCCATGGCGGTGGTTTTTAAGAACTCAGAATATTTTAAAACATTTTTATTAAGGAGAATTGAAATGATCGTGATGGAAAGGAAGCCCACATCGAAGTGGATTCCGCTTTGTACTGGAATTTTGGCCATGCTTTCTACTGTAGGCTTTGCTTACGGAGTAGAAAAAGTAATTCGTGCGAAGGCTCATGCAATCAATGGAGGAGTCGTTGTTGTAAACGATGAAGTTCAAAAAATTGCCGATGAAGCTTTGAATAGAGCAGTGAAAGGAACCAGGTTTAAAGCAGGATTTGTTATTGTCGCTGACCCTATGACGGGAAAGATTCTTGCTGTCGCAAACGTTGATACTCGAAACAAGAGAACTGGACATTGGGCGCTTGGTGAACTTATCGAACCAGCTTCAATTGCAAAAACTTTTGTGATCGCTGAAGCACTGGAAAAGAAAGTCACAGAACCAAACAAAATGTACCAGTGTGAAAACGGAAAATATAAATACAAAGGAAAAACTTATCGCGACTGGAAAGAAGTTGGTTTTAAAGAGCTGACGACAGCAGACACTTTAGCAATGTCGAGCGATATTTGCGCGATCAAAATTGCAGAAGAAGTAGGCGACAAATCTCTTCAAGAGATGACTGAAAGATTTGGTTTCGGCGAAGACGGAACAGCAAAAGATTTTCCGGAAGCAAGAGTAGGTGAAAGACCAGAGATTAACGAACAAATGATTCCTAGAATGGCCTTGGGATACGCTTATAGAAGTACTCCGATTGAAATCATGCAGGCCATTGGAGCTATCGCGAATGGCGGAAATTTGATGAAACCAATTATGGGTGAATCAGAAAAACCAGAAGTATTGAGAAGAGTAATGACTTCAGAAAATGCAGAAAAAATGAAAACGATTCTCGAAGGAGTTGTTTTAAACGGAACAGGAAAAGGAAAAGATCGAGCTGCGAGTTCTTTTTATACAACAGCAGGAAAAACAGCTTCTGCCAGACTTAATGATTATATGAATATCGATTGGTATGGCGGAGAGAGACCAAACTACGCAGCGTTTGTTGGATTTGCTCCAGTGAAAAATCCACGTGTGCAGGTTTTTGTCGGATTGATTGATCCGGATGCTGATAGAAATAAAACTGGAGCGCATGGAGGAGAACATGCAGCGCCTGTGTTTAAAGAAGTAACGGAAAATGTTTTGGCATTGATGAAAGTAGCGCCAGATAAATTTTAAATGAATGGGCCCGAGTTATCTCGGGCCTTTATCTTCAAACATCCACTTCGAAATCGCGCGTACATAATAAGGCATAATAAAATAAGTAGTGATGGCAACAACTGCTGAAACAATAATGAATGATCGCAGTGGCAAAGAATCAGGAATATAAAAAAATTGAAAGAGTGGCTGCAGTATTTTGGGAGTCACCATCGAAAGAGGCCAGATAACCGAAGTCGTTACAAGCCATTGTTTCCATCCCGGAGCTTTTTTTTGCAGCTGTCCTGGATAAGTAAACCAATATTCAATTCCAGAGGTGATTTTTGCATCATCCGGAATAACGAGTGCATCAGCTATCTCTTTTAAAAACTCCTGTCTTTGAGTTGATTCGGCCCAGGCCCTTGCATGATCAAAAGTGTCCCATCGAATGATTGATGTATAATCATTGCCGCCTGCAGGAGGTCGAATAATGTTAACACCCAGATGTCCCGGAGACTCGGACGCCCGTTTCACGATTCTTTTAAGCCACTCTTCATAGCGTGGAATAGAATCAGGTTTTACTTTGTGTTTAACAACGAAAGAAAGATTTTGATTCATAAATTTAAATTTTAAAAGTTAACCAACTCGTTAAATAATTAATATCTTCACCGGGAGAAACATCTTTAAGATAATTTCCTGCATAGAAATGTACATACTGGGCAAACCAATACAAATTTTTGGAAATCTGATAATCCGTACTAAAAGCAAGCTGACTGCCAATTTGTCTTGAGGGGCTGTTCTCTGATTGAATTTTGCTCATGGAAATATTGTAGAGTCCGTCATTGAGAGAGTTTCTCCAGATAAAATCCCAATCAGCTCTCACTGTTAATTTTTCTGTAATCTTTAGATCAAGAGTAGGGTGTATATCCATTATATTTGCAGGGCCGATGATAGCCGCTTCGTTGAAGTATGCTCCTTTGGGGAACAAAGGATTAAATGTGTTAAATCCATTTCCTTTTTTTCGATCTCCACTGGCTATGTCTGCTTTAAAACCAATTCGTGGAAGTAGCGGCAATTCAGAAAATGTGTATCCGGTATTAGTCGCAATCGTCCAGGCTGAGATATTTTTCTCTGCAAATTTTCCTAATTGATAAAGGGCTTCGTAATCGTAATCAAAATTTTTTCCACTCGAAAAAAATCTTGTCCCGAAAGAATGTCTATGTTCATCGCCAGTACCTCTTTCGTATTTAGCTCCTTCCGCGAAGTAACCAAGATAATAAAGATCAAGTTTGCTAAAAAGAGTAGAGTAGATTCCGTAGAGAGCGCGGTGATTATCTGTACTATCATCAAAAACATCAGGATTCGATTCTACCGGTCGTGATACGAAAGCATCTAATTTATAATTTTCTTCTTTGAGAGAGTATTTTATGGCATCAAAAGACTGACGAACATTTGGCCCTTCTCTTACAGAAACGATTCTCCCACTTCCGTAATTCAATTCTTGTCGCCCTAATCTGATGCCATGATATTCAAAAAAAGCTTGATGAAGATCCAGTTCATCTTTATCGATAGGACGAGGAGGAAAATCTTTTCCGGAAACAGTATTACTCTTCAATTGAAGAAAAAAACGAAAGTTTTCAAGATGAAAATCTGAGTGTGCCATAATTCTGTGAAGGAAATAACCGTCACCTCTATTTAAAGGTCGTCCCCACAAGTAGTTACTGTAGTACTCGTATCTTTCTCTTATTTCTCCACCGAAACTGAGATAAGAGGATTGATCGTCATTCAAAGGAATATGTTTTAATGATGTAGTTCCTTTTAGTGAAGAATAGTTTTCATCCTGTCTCATTAATTTAAAACCGGTTTCATCGGCGCGAGCGTTAGTCACAGCAAGAATAAGAAAAAAAAGTGAAATCACTTAATGTCCTTCTTTTGCATTAAACATCGCTTTGGCATAATCAAGCCCAAGACCGTAAGCACCTCCGACTTCTCTTGCAATACTTGTTGTCGATTCATATGTTTCTACTCTTGCCCAATCTCTTTGCAGCTCAAGTAGATATTGCAATGAAGTCATTGGACGCGCTCCCGCTTGAACCATACGATCCACACCACGATTATGAGCTTCATCTGAAATATCTCCACAGGCATCGGTTAGAATATAAGTTTCAAATCCCTGATCTAAAGCTGAAAGAACAGGACCGACGATACAGACAGAAGTCCAGAGTCCGGCGAAGACAATGCGGTTTTTATTAAGACGATTGACTTCATTGATAACGTTTTGGTCTTCCCAGGTATTCATCGTTGTACGGTCAATCATTTTTTGTTCCGAAAAAACATGTTTGATTTCCGAGAACATCGGTCCTGAAAAAGATTTTTCAGCAACAGTCGTGAGGATCGTTGGTACTTTAAAACTTTTTGCTGCTCTTGAAATCAAAGAAGCATTATTTCGCAAAACTGTAGCGTCTATAGACTTTGTTGCAAAGGCCATCTGACTTTGAAAATCAATCAAAATGAGAGTGTGATCATTTGGTTTGAGGAGTGTTTTTCCTGGTATCGTTGATGCTTTAGACATATTTTCTCCGGTGTTTATTGTTGTCTGACAATGTCGACAGAAATTTCAATTGCAGGAATTGATCCCTTATTTTCGAGCCAGTGAAGAGTGTTGTGATCTTCAGGCCACCCAACACCCGGTCCATAATCAGTGGCAATTCCATTTCGATGATCAGTGATTGTTCCTTGAAGAATATAAACTGTACCTGGTCTATCGACATGATCATGAACCGGACCAAAAACTCCTCCAGGCTCAATAGTCACCAAGCGCATTCGCATCTGCCTGCCAGTCATGCCTTCGATCTCAGGGCCGAGGTCGATTGTATTTAATAATTTTACCGTCACTCCTCTTGTCTCAGGTGCTGATTCTTCAATGTTCATATCGGCCTCCATTTTCAAAGATCTTATGGCCACTCGGAATGCTTCTCATAGATTTGTTTTGTTAAAAAATAATTATCTGTGGGTTAGATTAATTGAATAATCCATTGAAGTTTGGGGCAATATTTCATTGCGAGGATGGATTATGACTCTGCTATTGTTTTAGGCGCGAAGTCGCGATGATTTATTAGAAGTATTGATACTCTCTACAGATAAAATAAAGTGTTCAATTGAAGTCTGAAAGCTTTGGTCCATTTCCACGATATTTGACCAACCATTGCTAATTTCAAAAGAAATATATCCATGAAGGAGACTGCGCAAGGTTCTCGCGAGAGTGCGTGTCTCCTTTTCATTTAACTGATAATTTTCTCGAAGTACGTTTGCAAATAACTCTCGCATTTCAAGATGCGAATTCATCCAGGCTTGCGATCCTTTAACTGGAAAGATAACTGATAATTGATAGAGCCCTTTGTGGTTAAGAGCAAACTCTCTATAAGCAAGGGCAAGAGCTAGAATCGCTTTATCTTTTGTTTTATTTTTTACGGCCTCTCTAAGCGTCGCACTCATTTCAAGATTGGCATGGGTCGCTATATGTTTTTTTAAAACAAGCAGGCTTTTAATATGTCCATAAAGAGAGGGAGGCTTCACGTTTAGTTTTTGCGCGATTTTTTGGATCGTCAATTGTTCCAATCCTTTCTTGTCAGCAATTTGAATTGCAATCGAATATATTTCTTCGCGATTAATTTTTTGGGTTCTGGCCATTGTTAATCCTAAAAGCATGTAGAAATGTTTTTTTCTAAATGAAGATTTATCTAGTTTTTTTCATAATTCTTATCGGGATGTTACGAGTAAGAATAAAAATTTTATTCCTTACAAAAAAACCGATAGCATAATAAACTACTGCCATTAGTTTATTGCGTTTTTTTCTTTTTTTTGAGAAACCAACCGGCATTTTTTTCACTTTTTTTAATCCTTAAGAAATTTTATACCCCATCTTTTCTAAAGATTTCATTGCCATTTAATTGGATTCTTTAAAATACAATGGTTGCGCAAACATTACAAAGTTTGCTTGTCGGTTAAATCGCGACTTTATCAAGATTTCTTAATGTTTTTTAAAAAATGTCGAATAAACTAAGGTCATTAGTTTATTTAGGGTTGGAGGAAGAAATGTTGAACAAATTATCCTTTAGAACAAAGTTGCTCTTATTATGTGGTTTGATTGCTACAGTTGGGGCCTTTATCGGGATCGTTAATTATATAGGTCTAAAACAGGTGAGCTCACAATATGAGTTTATAACGACAAAAAGTGAACCCAAAATACATATGATAGATAAAATGTTTTTGGATTTTAGAAGAGTGAGAATTACGTTGCGTACACTTGGGTTGCCCGGTCTTCCCAAAGCAGATGCTGAACAGTCAATAAAAGATGCTCAAACTGCTATCGCTGATTATAACAAAACGAGAGAAGAATATATCGCCCTTGGATTTATCCCAGGACAAAAAGAAATTTTCGACAAACTAGATGCCGAATGGGTTGAGTTTCAAAAAATTGGAACACTCGTCGTAGGTTATTATAAAACTGGCAAAGCAGAAGACTATGACAAGATGATAAAGATCTTTTTTCATGAATGTCCTGATAGAGCACGTGCCTTTACAAAATTGGTCAATGAAATAATTAGTTTTCACGAAGCAGTTATTGCAAAAAAAGTCGCAGAAGCATCTCACGACTCAGCACTCTTAAATACGATCAGCATTTCAGTTCTTGTCGTTGGACTGAGCTTAGGATTGATTATTGGATTTATCTTTTCTAACAATATCGCCAAAACATTAAATGGAGTTTCATCAAGTCTTTCTAGCGGAGCACACGCTGTAAGTGAAGCTGCTGAACAAATCGCGGCTGCCAGCCATGAACTTTCAGAGAGTGCTACAGAACAAGCTTCTTCACTTCAGGAAACAACATCTTCGATAGAAGAAACAAGTGCAATGGTTAATAAAAATGCTGAGAATGCGATGAAGTCTGCAGGGATTTCTTTAAAGGGACAAGAGTCGGCCATCAAAGGGAAAAAAGCTGTTCAAGAAATGGTATTGTCTATAGATGAAATTTCTAAAAATAATTCGGAAATCATGTTACAGGTCGAAGAAGGAAATAGAGAGATTTCTGAAATTGTTAAAGTGATTGCCGAAATTGGCAACAAAACTAAAATTATTAACGATATCGTTTTTCAAACGAAACTCCTTTCTTTTAATGCTTCAGTTGAAGCGGCCAGAGCAGGAGAGCAGGGAAAAGGTTTTGCTGTAGTTGCCGAAGAAGTAGGAAATTTAGCACGTATGAGTGGGACGGCCGCAAAAGAAATTTCTGATATGTTGGAAGAAAGCATTCATAAAGTCGAAGAAATTGTCGATCGAACAAAAACAAGAGTTGAAAAATTTGTGTTGATCGGAAAAGAGAAAGTTCAATCCGGAACAGTGGTTGCGAATCATTGTAATGATATTCTGGATGAAATTGTAACGAACGTTGAAAGTGTAAATTCGTTGGTTACTGAAATTTCTGTTGCGAGCCAGGAGCAAGCAGGAGGAATTCGAGAAATCACTAAGGCGCTTACTCAATTGGATCAAGTAGGCCATCAAAATACGGCCGCTTCTCAACAGGCTTCTGCTTCGGCCCAGGAACTCAACAATCAAGTAGTGGAATTAAGATTGATGGTCGAAAAATTAAATGTCGTTATGTCAGGAGCAAAGGAGAGTAATATCAGAGCAGAAAGGCATGATAAACTTCAGGCCTTTTATGAACAAAAGGCTTAACTTGACACTGTTCTCCATAAATGTTAGGTTGTTTTAACGATCAATTGTACATTCATTAGGTTTTAGGCATAGTGCTCATCATCTCTTTAGTACACCCTATTAAGGAGATTATTATGGGAAAAAAATTATACGTCGGAAACCTAGCATTCAGTGTTCAAGCAGAAGATTTAAATGAGTTCTTCGGGCAATTCGGAACTGTGACATCAGCAAAAATTATCATGGATAGAGAAACTGGCAGAAGCAAAGGCTTCGCGTTCGTTGAAATGGACGATGATGCTGAAGCAGAAGCAGCTATCTCAAAAGGAAATGGCGTTGAATTCCAAGGAAGAAACGTAAAAGTTACTGAAGCTCTTCCTCAAGAATCAAAAGGTCCAAGATCTGGAGGATTCGGTTCTGACAGAGGATCAAAAGGTCCAAGACGTTGGTAATCAACTTCGTTTAATTTATTAATTTACAAATTTTACAAAAAAAGAATTCCGGAGCGGAGATAGCGAAAGCGATTTCTGATCCGGAATTTTTTTTTAATACATCAGATCTTTCCAATCGCGAACACTCAAAACTTATCGACCAGTTTTTGGGATTTCGCATTCTAAAAATTGAAAGAAAACTCATCCAGCAATTCCGTTCTTTTCAAATTCACGAAGAAAGATCATCGAAAAAGTCTCATTGTGAATCGGGCAATATTGGAGAGACGTGGATAGGATTAAATCCTCAGATCTTATTAACTCCCTATTCTGAACTCTACGATATTTTCAACTTAATCAGCGATCATCCTGTTCATTCGGTTGTCGACATCGGCTGTGCTTATGGAAGAGTGGGGGTTGTTTCGAAGGCCTTTTTTCCTCAGGCAACTTTTTATGGATATGAGATTGTGAAGAAAAGATTGAGCGAAGCCGATCGCATCAGCAATCTACACGAACTTGAGTTTCAACTATCAGCTCAAAACGTTTTAGATAATGATTTTGAGTTACCTAAGTGTTCAGTCTATTTCATCTACGACTTCAGTCACTTTATGCACATAAAGAACATTTTACAGAAGCTGGATGAGTATATTGGAGTTCATCCTTTTATTCTTGTGGCAAAAGGCGATGAAGTCAGAAGCAATATTCAAATGTATTTTCCTAAGTTTTATATGGATAAAACTCCGATCTATCGCAAAGAGTGGAGTATTTTCTTTTTGAATTAAAGAAACTATACTCAGACTATCCCCAAATATTTTTAAAGGAATTTTTTTATGTCTGACGAAAGCCAAACTTGTCCTAAATGCAATTCACCATACGGTTACCAAGATCAGGGGCTTTGGGTTTGTCCTGAATGTGCTCATGAATGGACATTAGAAAAAGTTGTTGCGGTCGAAGAAGTTGTTGGACCGAAATTTTTAGACGCCAATGGTGTTCAGCTTCAATCAGGAGACACTGTTCGAACTGTGAAAGATTTAAAAGTCGGTGGCGATACACTTAAATCCGGAACGAAAGTAAAAAGTATCCGTTTGCTCGATGATCCTGTCGATGGTCACGACATCTCCTGCAAGATTGATGGATACGGTTCAATTTATTTAAAATGTTCTGTAGTAAGAAAAGATTCTTAAATTAATGCTTCAATAAATTCTTCTCTCCCTCTGCTTGAGGGAGAGCACAGTTTTCTCCAACCTTTTTTAAATCAGCAATCAAAGAATTTTTCTGTTCGCTTACTTTATGAGCATCTTTAAAATTTTCTTCTGCCTGAGTTTTAGCTTTCTGCTGCTTTTCTTCCATATTGATTGTTTCCTTCGACATTTTTATTTGTAGAGTATCGCTAAAGACAACCTCACGCCCTTCATCCGGGATCGTAATTTCATTGGCAAGAAAAAGTTCTTTGGTTTTAATCATGGCCGATGTTTTTAAATTGAGTTCAGAAGAATGCTCTTGATTAAACCAAAAATAAATTTTTAGGAAAATAGAGGACGTTCCCAACTGATCTACGATGATCAATGGCGCTGGATCTTTTTTTATTCCTTCAATACTTTTTAAAGCTTCATTGATGAGATCCTGACATTTTTTTATTGAATCAGAATAACTCACGCGAATAAGGAAAGAGGTTCTGAGTTCAGAATTCGCGGACATATTCTTAACAGTAGAATTGATGACAGTTGAATTAGGAATGAGCAGGAGATTGCCGTCCCAATCGAGAATAGTTGTTCCTCTCATGTTGAGATTTTGGACGATACCTTCGACGTTCGCAATACTGACAGCATCGCCTTTAACGAAAGGACTTCTCATCGCAAGCAAAATTCCTGCGAGATAATTTTCTGCAATATTCTTGAAGGCGAACCCGAAAACAATTGAGAGGACACCTGTTCCTCCAATAATTGTTGTCGCAATGTTTTGCAAGCCGATGGTTAAAAGTGTGACATAAAAAAGAATAACCCACATTGGAATGGAAATAAGTTTTGCTACTGTCGCCGCCAGAAAAACGTTCTTGATTCTTTTACCAAAGAAGCTTTTGAATAATTTGTATAATTGAAAACCGACAAAAATAAAAAAAGTTCCGAGAACAAATCCGACGATAATTCTAGGAAGATTTTTTTTCAGTAAATCTGCAAGATGACGCCATTCTTTTTTAAAAGGACTCATGTCGGTGAGTGGAGGTGAAATAAGATCTGCTTTATTAACAACAGCAATAACAGTAGGCAGTTTATTGGCCGTTTCAGTCAGCCATTTGAGTTGGTCGGCATTATTAACTTCGCCATCTAAAACCACAATGCCATGATGAACTTTAATTTTTATTTTGGGAAACCATCCGGCCTTTTTTGAAATATCAATTAGCATATTTTCGCTGGCACGATCATCTGCGGGCGTTGCAATTTTATCAAGTTTAGATTCCGTAAATTGAGGCGCGACTTCCTCGTCCTCATTCTTCTGTGGGAAATCTTGCGAATCTTTTGGGGTATTTTTCTGAGTTTTATCTATGTTCTGAGCAATAACATTGAAAGAAAAAATTAACACAAAGATTAGCAAAAATCTTTTCATTCAAATCTCCTTAAATTGAAGAAAACTTTTGTATGATAGGGCGATAGAATTACGTAGAGCAATCTTTTTATCGATATGAATTTTCTTCTGAAATGATCGATTAAAAATTTAAATTCTTGTTATTGTCTAAAATGGCATTAATACTGCATTTTTTGTTTAAGATGAATGATACAAAAAAACTCGCAGCAGAATATATTCGTGAAAATAAAAATCAGATTATTGCTGAATGGGAAAGACGTGTGCGGGAAGAGTCGTTTGCAGCTCAACAGAATAATCATATTACCCTGACTGATGAACTTCCACTCTTCGTTGATAAAATGGTTCAATCGTTGCAACATGTTCAAGCGAAAGTTGGTGATGCTGTTGAGATTGCCGAATCCCATGCGCTACAACGTGCAGAGCTTCCGGAATATAGTCTTGAGCAAGTTCTTGCCGAATATAGAGTCATGCTTCAGGTTGTATTGGATAAATTAAGTCAGGAGAAGATTCCTGTCACCGATAAAGAACGAAACGTTATTATAAATCTCATTCATACAGGGAAAGCCGCTGCAGCGAGAACCTTTTCAGAGCAGGCGCTTGATAAACAACGAGAAATTTCTCGTGCACTTCAGGAAGCTGAAGAGTTTAAAAGAAGAATGCTTGAAAGCAGTGAAGACTGTTTTAAGGTTCTCGATCTCGATGGGATATTAATCGATATTACTGATAGAAGCCTTGATCATCTTGAATTAGAAAGTGCTCAAGCAATATTGGGAACACCTTGGGTTGATTTATGGAAACGTCCTGAAGATCGTAAGGCCAGTCTCCATGCTATCTCTGAGGCGAAGAAAGGGCGCATTGGAACTCTGGTTGGCTATTATAAAACAAAATCCGGAAATCGCGAGTGGTGGGATGTCACTGTCTCTCCGATAAACGATGAAAATGGCAGACCGGAAAAAATTCTTGTTGTTTCACGAGATGTAACCCAACAAATTAAAGCGAAAGAGCAACTGGAGTTGAGTGAGACACGTTTTCGGCAAATGTTTGAACAGGCCGGAATTGGAAAAGTCATTACTGATCCAAGCACAAAAAAAATTCTTCAGGCCAACGAAAGTTTTTGTCGACTTGTTGGTTACACTGAAAAAGAACTTCAACAGATGACATTCGAGGACATCACTTATTCTGAAGACCGTTCAATCAGTAAAGCGAAATATGAAGAATTTTCTAAACGCAATCATTCTCACTGGAACCTGGAGAAGCGTTATGTTTGCAAAGAGGGAACGGTTGTATGGGCAAGCCTTCATGCCACTGCACTACGTGATCCTACGGGAAAAGTTCTCGTTCTCTCTACTATTATTGATATTAGTGATCGCAAAAAAATAGAAGCAGAAAAAGAAATTCTTCTGGAGAGAGAAAGAGAGGCCCGATTTAAAGCAGAAAATGCAACAGCTGCAATAAAAATGTTTATTATGGCAGCACCGATTCCAGCCGCTCAATTAGACTTAGAATTTCGCTATGTTCGTATCAATGAAGCTTTGGCAACACTCAATGGTAAAAGCGTAGATGATCATATCGGAAAAACTATTTTTGAAATGGTTCCGGCGCTTGCAGATAATGCAAGGAAGATTTTGACCGAAGTTGTAACATCCAAAAAACCCTATCATGCACCAGAACATGAAATGATTTCTCCTGGTGATAAGAAAAAGCATTGGCTTCTTTCCATTTATTTTCCAATTCAAGTTAAAGGGCATGTGACAGGCGTAGGTTTTCTTTCTATAGATGTCACCGATCAAAAGCAGCTCCAGATCGCTAGAGACAAACTTCTCAACCGCATTGAAAGTTTACAGGTGATTACTGAGGTCGCACTTTCAGAGACGACAACGCTGGAAACGCTTCTTACAAATAGTCTTGAAATAATTAAAGACAGAATATCTTGTGATACAACGGCAATCTTGCTTCTCAATGAAAGTAAACAAGCTCTCGACGTTCGAGCAGCCATCGGGCTTGAAGAAGAGATAGAAAGAAAAATTCAAGTTCCTGTTGGAAAAGGTATTGCAGGAAAAATTCTTGCAACGGGAAAAAGTATACGCATTGATGATTTAAAGGATGTAGACGTTTCGAGTTCTGTGCTTCGTGAAAAAAATGTAAAATGCTTAATCGGGGTTCCTCTTAAAACAAAAGGTCGAATTTTGGGAGTTCTTCATGTGGGAAGACTTGAACTCTATCCTTTCTCTGAAGACGATCTCGATTTGCTTGAGTTGATTGCGGATCGTCTTTCAATCGCGATAGACAACGCTCAACTCTATAGTGAACTTCTGCAAAATATTGATAGCCTCGAATTTGAAAGAGGAATGCGCGAGCAATTCGTAAATACGCTCTCTCACGATTTACGTAATCCACTTACAGCAGCTAAAATGAGTGCTCAAATCATTACACGTACTCCAGACCTCCAACGTGCGTCTGATCTTGCCTTTCGTGTGATGAATTCTCTTAATCGTGCGGATCGCATGATTCAAGATTTATTGGATGCGAATCGAATCCGTGCTGGGCACCCATTACCTTTAGAGCTTGGTGATTGTGATGTTGTACAGTTAACTTCTGAAGTTATTGATGAATTTACAAGTATGCATGGACGGAGATTTAAATTGAAAGCACCAGGTGAATTAAAGGCGTTTGTCAGTTGTAATGAAATTGTTCGATTGCTGGAAAATTTAATTGGAAATGCCATTAAATATGGAACGGAAAAAGAAATCGAAGTATCGCTTGAAAAATTGCCGGAAAATCTATTTCAAATCTCTGTTCACAATTGGGGTAATCCAATCTCTGCTGAAAAACAACAGAAATTGTTCAAACCATTTTCGAGAACGCCTGAGGCAGAGACCGGAGGCAAAAAAGGATGGGGACTCGGGCTCACTCTTGTTCGCGGCGTGGCCGAAGCACATGGAGGAAAAGTAAAAGTTGAGAGTAGTAAAAGTGAAGGAACAACTTTCACTGTTATCTTGCCTTTGAATGCTCAACAATAAAAGGTGCCTGCAAGGCACCCGTTTTATTTTTTCGGTTCGAGTTCAGCACCAGTGACAGCAAACCATTTGTCTTCTGAGCCGGACATTACAAAGATCACTGGAGCTATACATGACGAAGGGAGTGTAAGCTTCTCATTGATAACTGAATTTCCTGTTCTTGTTGCGGGATAACCTTTAGTCATAACATTGACCATTGATATTTCATTATCCGTTTCAGTGAAACAACTGACGAGCCCTCTGAATTCTTTTTCGTCATTTATTCCGCGAAGTTCAGGAGGAACTATTGGATTGCTACTAAAGACGAGTCCTTTGACAGTGATGTGTAATGTTCCATCTGTTGAGAGATGTCCTTGCGCTGATTTGATGACCCAGGGTAATTCATCTCCCATAACATTTCTAATCGCTGTGCTTCCTACAAAAGGTCCGTCTACCGCATACATTGTTTCGAAGCTCATCATTTGTGAGGCCATCGCAGTTTGAACACCGAGAAAAGTAAAAAATAAAAACAGAATCTTTTTCATGCAAATTCTCCTGATAAGATTTTTTTGTTCTGGTAAAAATATCATCAGAAGATTTGCAGTCAATTTGTTAATAAATACGAATATTGAGTACAAATGATAGAGGAAGAATCAAGGGAGATTCAGCAGATTTTTTCTAAGTAAGAAGGTATGGCAAACTAAATGATAGTTTTAACGAGTTTAACAAATCATTAAAATTAAGATTTTTTCTTATTAATTCGATGACCAGGCTTTGCCAGAATTTCGAGATAAAACATTTCTTCGTTATTGAGCACAAATTGATCAATCGATTTTCCAATTTCAGAAACGTGAATAGTTAAAGCATCAGAAGATTCTTTTCCAAACTTGCAATCGAAGTCCCAAAAATCAGCGCCTGCTGCTGGAGTTTTTCTTCTTTCGCGTGCGATATATTTGTTGATTTCACCTTTTACTGCGTCTACCTGACGGGCAGGAGCAAGTTTTGGGTTTGTGAGATTAAATTTCTTTTTCATTGATAAACCTATTTTTTAAATTTTCTTTTTGCTTTCTGTAGTTTCTGATAACTCTTGATCAATCTAAGATGCTTATCTAATCCTTCAAGTTTTGTATTTGTTTTTGGCAACCCAAAGAATTTGATTTCTCCAGTTACAGTCCCAAGTGCATTCTTCATCACTTCCGCACCAAACATTCTCGTCATGTTTGGAACGTAATCTTCGATTTCAAATTCTTCGTCGAGTTCGATGTCGAGAAGAGTGTTTAGAGCGTGATAGAACTTTCTTCTTTCGGCCGAGTTGTCGTTGAACGTCATGAACATTTCAACGTATTCTTTTGCCTCTTCAAATTTCTTTAGGGCAAGAAGTGAAAGGCATTTTAATTCACCGATATCGAGTTGTCCCCAAGTCGTGTTTTCATCGAAAGCAATACCGATCAATTCAGAAATTTTTGTGTAGTTATCCAGTTCACTTTCGTCTAATCTTTTTACAAGCTTCGCGAGAGCTTTATCGTCGAGAGAGTGAAGATTTAAGATATCTGTTCTAAAGGCAAGGGCCTTATTATTATTATCCCAGATTAAATCTTCCGGAAGATAAATTTCAGAATAGTCGGGAACTAAAATGCGGCAAGCTTTTACGCCAAGCTCTTCGAAGTCAGCGATATAAACTTCTTTTTCAAGCTGGTTTAATATATCCATCAAGTAATTGTATTCATCTTCTGTTGATGTTGATCCTGAAAAATCCCAGTGAACAAAATCAAAATCATTTTTCTCACTGAAGAACTTCCATGAAATAACACCTGTTGAATCGATAAAGTGATCAATGATATTGTTGTGTTCACTAACTGCTGCCTGATTAAATGTAGGAGCAGCGAGAACGTTAAATCCTTCGAAGCTTCTTCCTTGAAGAAGCTCTGTTAAACTTCTTTCAAGCGCTACTTCAAATTTTGGGTGAGCTCCAAACGAGGCGAACACTCCGCCATTTTTTGGATTCATCAACGTTACACACATAACCGGAAATTTTCCGCCGAGTGAGGCGTCTTTAACGACGATAGGGAATCCTTCTGCTTCAAGCTTTTTGATTCCTTCGACGATCTTAGGATATTTTGCCAATACTTCAGCTGGAACATCAGGAAGTGTGATTTCATCAAGAATGATCTGGTTTTTCACAGCTCTCTCAAAAATTTCTGAAAGACATTGAACGCGCGCTTCGTATTTTGTATTTCCTGCACTCATCCCGTTACTTACGAATAAATTTCCGATGAGGTTTGCAGGGATATAAACGATTTCTTTATCAGATTGTCTGACGTAAGGGATCGCACAGATTCCGCGTTTTGCATTTCCAGAGTTGGTATCTACTAAATGGCTCGCTTTCAGCTCGCCCTCGGGGTTGTAAATCGAGAGTAGATAATCATCCATCAAATCTTTTGGAATAGAATCTTTCGGGCCGGCCTTAAACCATTTTTCATTTGGATAGTGAACAAAATCTCCTTCAGAAATTTCTTCACCAAGATAGTAATCGTTATAGAGATAATTATTGCTGATGCGTTCGAGGTATTCACCGAGAGCAGAAGCCAGAGCTGCATCTTTTGTAGCTCCTTTTCCGTTTGTAAAACACATTGGAGAATCAGCATCGCGAACGTGTACTGACCAAACGTGAGGAATTGGATTTCTCCACGAAGCAATTTCAATTTTAATTCCGAGAGCAGCGATAATCGATGTCATATTGGCGATTGTTTCTTCGAGAGAACAATCTTTTCCAAGGATCATCGTTTTTGTATCAGACGCCGTCTGGTTGTACATAAGTCCAGAATCATCGCGACCTAAAACATTGTGGGCCTTGATGACGAATTCCGGAGTTTGTTGAATAACTTTTTTTACAGTACAACGATCGATTGATTTTAAAATCCCTTCGCGATCGTGTTCAGAAATACTTTCTGGAAGTTCAACATCGATCGTCCATGTTTGTTTATATCTATTTTCAGGATCGACGATATTGTTTTGAGTAATGCGAATATCTTCTGTCGGAATATTGCGGGCGACACAATAAACCTTCACGAAGTAAGCGGCACACATTGCACTTGAAGCTAAGAAGTAATCGAATGGACCAGGTGCTGTTCCATCGCCTTTGTAACGAATGGGCTGATCTGCGACCAGTGTATAATCGTCGAACTTTGCTTCTACTTTGAGATTGTCTAAAAAACGTACGTTGATTTGCATAATAGGAGGTCAGTACCATTTCTTCCAAGAGATTGGATACAAAGGACTGTAAGATTTACATTCCATTTGGATGCCTTATAATCGACCGTGATCATATAATTTTATTTGGAGCTTCCATGAAGACTATTCCAGTAGAGACTCAAGCACTTGATCTTAAAATGCCCAATGGTACTTGTGATGCTTATTTCTCTCATCCTAAAGGCGAAGGGAAGTATCCCGCAGTTCTACTTCTCATGGATGCTTTCGGACTCAGACCTTATTTGCAAGAGATGACGGAAACACTTGCTTCGGCCGGTTTCATCGTTCTTGCGCCAAACTTTTTTTATCGAATTAAAAGATCTCCTGTCGTGGAGAGACCATTTCCTCTCAAAAAAGAAGATATGCCTGAAGCGACAAAAGAAATCAGAGCGCTCATCGGAAATTTTGATATGGCCCAGGGAGTGGAAGATGCAGAAGCTTACTTGAATTTTTTGAGCGAACAAAAACAATTCAACGGCAAATTGGGGGCCACTGGTTATTGCATGGGAGGACAGTACGCTTTGAGAATCGCTGCTCGTTATCCTGATCGCGTGCAAGCCGTGGCAAGTTTTCATGCAGGAAATTTAGCAACGACAGCGGAGAACAGTCCGCATCTTCTTCTTCCAAAAATTAAAGCGCCGATCTATGTTGCACATGCGGACAACGATGGAAGTATGCCACAAGAGCAAATAGAACGTTTTGAAAACGCTTTGAAAGAATCGCATCCGAAAGATACAGCAGAAGTTTACAGAGATTCTATTCACGGTTTTACAATGAAAGATCTTCCGGCCTACGGACCGGAACATTTAGAAAGGCATTGGAAAAATCTAGAAAGGTTTTTTTCCGACAACCTTAATCGTTAGTTCTTTCTTGTTATCAAAATGCAGTTTTAAATTATATTCTTTTCCTTCCTGAATATCTGCTTTTGGATTGAAAACCATGATGTGGTAGCCTTGTTTTTCAAACTCAGTAGATGAATTCATTTTTAGAACGATACTGTTTAACTTTTTCATCTGCATTTTTCCGTTTTCCATTCCCATTGTGTGAAGTTCAAACGTTTCAGCAAAATCACCATCAACAGAAGTGAGTTGAATATCCTTAGCAGTATTGTTTTTTAAATCAAAAATAATTGCGGTTACTTTAGATCCGGGAGGAAGAACTCTGATTTGAGCATTGCTGGCCACAATGTCAGCTCCATAAACTGAAAATGTAAGTAGGAGAGACAGCGCGAGAAAAAAAGATTTCATAAGTTATTCCTTGCCTTCAATTGTTTTGTTGATTCGATCGATGAAAACACTTTTCGGTGAACCGTGTTCGATATGAGACATGAGATGCCCATCTTTGTTCATGACAATGATGTCTGTCGAATGATCAATCGTGTAGCTCATCTTCGATTGAATTTTCGATTTCATATAAACGATTCCAAATTTTTCAGTGAATTTATCCAGGTCTTCAAGCGGAATTGAAACTGGAATAATTTTTTTATCAAAAAATTCTGTATATTTTTTCATCTCGGGAAGTTTGTCGCGTTCAGGATCGAGATCAACAAAAACGAAAGCGACTTGATCGCGCTTTTCGGGAGGAAGGGCCTTAATCACGCTGGACATAGATGCTAAAGTTGTTGGACAAGCATCCGGGCAATGAAGAAAACCAAAATAGAGAAGAATGACTTTATGTTTGCTTCTCAAATCATCAAGAGTCACAGGCCCTTCATTCGACTGCATTTCATACGTAAGTGGATTAAAAGAATGATGAGCTTTTTGATAACGATAAGAAAAAAAAAGTATTCCCATAAGAACGATGACTGCGATTACATTTTTCATGCGCTCATCTTAACAAACCTTGGCAAACTTTTGCTAATGAAAAAAGAGATAACCGACAAAAACTGCAGCGATAATTCCTGCAAAATCAGCAGCGAGACCGGCCGAAATCGCGTAACGGGTTTTTTTGATCCCCACCGAGCCGAAGTAAAGAGAAATTATGTAAAAAGTCGTGTCGGCCGATCCTTGAAAGATGCACGAAAGCCTTCCGATAAACGAATCGACGCCATATGTTTTCATCGTATCAAGCATAAGAGCTTTGGCCCCACTTCCACTCAATGGTTTCATGAGTGCTGTTGGAAGAGCAGGAGTGAAGTCCGCATTGATTCCTAAACGAAGAACAAGCCAGGTCAAGCCATCAACGATGAAGTGAAGAACGCCGGCATTTCTCACAACTCCGATTGCAACGAGCATTCCGACGAGATAGGGAATAATTGTAAGCGAAGTTTGCATTCCGTTTTTTGCTCCTTCGATAAAGGCTTCGTAGACATTGATTTGTTTTCTGATCGCAGCGGCAATGAAAGCAATGATGATAGAGAAGAGGAAAAAGTTTGTAGCGACTTTTGAAATGAGTTCAATCTCTGCTTTGTTTAAATAATTTGTGAAATACCAAATGAGAGCGGCGATAGCTAATGTCATTCCCGCGAGCCACGAAAGAACAACAACATTCAGTAAATTGATTCTTTGTTTGATCGCAACGACGATGATACCTGTAACCGTTGCAACGTAAGTCGCAATCAAGCAGGGAATAAAAATATCTGCGGGATCGGCCGCACCTAAAACTGCTCTTTGAGCAATGATCGTGAGAGGAATGAGAGTAAGACCTGATGTGTGTAAAACGAGAAACATGATTTGTGCATCCGTCGCTTCGTCAGGGTTAGGATTTAATGTTTGCAGGCTCTCCATCGCTTTTAAACCAAAAGGAGTAGCAGCATTGTCGAGTCCCAGAAGATTGGCGGAAAAATTCATCATCATGTGACCAGTGGCCGGATGATCTTTCGGGACTTCTGGAAAAATGCGGGAGAAAAACGGAGAAATGATTCTTGCAAAAAAATTTACCACGCCTGCTTTTTCTCCGACATTCATAATCCCAAGCCACAAAGTCATAACCCCGGCGAGCGGAAGAGCGATATCCATCACTGCTACTTTTGCAGAATCAAAAGTTCCATCGACCATGCGTTTGAAAATTTCTGTATCGCCCATAAAAAGCCACTGAATAATGGCGACGATAAAACTGATAATAAAAAATCCTGACCAGATATAATTTAAGATCATAGTGGCGAAGACTTTGCCACAAAACAGAAAGAAAAAAGAATAGAAAAAAATTATGAGAAGGATCTAGAGGCCCGAAGAAACGGGCCTCTAGATGTTAAAGTTTAGACATGTCGATAACGAAGCGATAACGAACGTCACTCTTTGCAACTCTCTCATAAGCTTCATTCACTTGTTCAGGTGTTACAAGTTCAATATCAGGAGTGATATTATGTTTTGCACAGAAGTCGAGCATCTCTTGCGTTTCTTGAATTCCACCGATGGCCGATCCTGCATAACTTCTTCTTTTACCAATCAAACTGAATGGATGAACTGCATACGGTTGCTCAGGAACACCAACAGACACCATTGCTCCATCTAAATCGAGAAGGTTGAGGTATTTATTGAGGTCGAGTTCAGCTGAAACTGTATTAATGATGAGATCGAATTTGCTCGCGTATTTTTCAAAAACACTTTCATCTTTTGTCGCCACAAAATGATGAGCACCCATTCTTAGTGCATCTTCTTTTTTACTTTCAGAGTGACTAAGAACAGTAACGTCAGCTCCAAGTGCACTTGCGATTTTTACTCCCATGTGACCTAGACCACCGAGTCCCATAATCGCAACTCTTTTTCCAGGTCCTGCTTTCCAGTGTCTGAGCGGAGAGTAAAGTGTGATTCCCGCGCAAAGAAGAGGAGCTGCTTTATCAAGAGGAACTTTGTTATCGATCTTTAAAACAAATTCTTCTCTCACGACAATAACATCAGAGTAGCCACCGAACGTCGGAGTTTTTTTATCGCGCTCAAGTCCGTTGTACGTTAACGTTGAACCTTCAACACAATATTGCTCAAGATGATTTTTACAATGAACACATGTCTGACATGAGTCGACCATACAGCCGACACCGACGTGATCACCAACTTTGTATTTTGTTACTTTTGATCCAACAGCTTTTACAACACCGGCAATCTCATGGCCTGGTACCATTGGGAAAATGGATCCTCCCCATTCATCGCGCGCCTGGTGAATATCAGAGTGACAAATTCCACAGAACTTAATGTCGATAACAACATCGTTTTCTTTCGGATCACGACGTTCGAAAGAGAAAGGAGCGAGTGGAGCTTTTACAGAGGGAGCAGCGATACCTTTTGCTTTAATCATTTTTTTCTCCTAATAAAATTAAAAATTCGTATCAATATATTGTTCATCATATTGTTCTTCTGAAACTTGTTCCATCCACTCAACTGTTTTTCCATCGAGAGATTCCTGAATCGCTGTATGGGTCATACTGGTACCTGTTGAGGCCCCATGCCAGTGTTTCACTCCCGGAGGAGTCCAAATCACATCGCCTTTTTGAATTCGTCGAATAGGTTTTCCCCATTCTTGAATGAGTCCGATTCCTTCTGTGACAACTAACAACTGACCTTTTGGATGAGTATGCCACGCTGAACGTGCTGACGGATCAAATTTTACTGAGGCACAAGTGAGACAAGAGGGCTCTTCACCTTGTGTAAGCATTGTTACTGCTACATTGCCTGTGAAATATTCCTCAGAACCTGCATTTGCAGGAAGAGATTCTGGATTCATAATTTTGATTAATAATTCAGACATATTTTTTCTCCTTAAAAAGAAGGACTCAGTATTCAATTGTGATGCCGTTGTCATTTCTGCATTCTAATAATAAGGTTATTTATTATTGAAAAAAAGACTGTATAAATTAATGCGATATTAACCTGGAGTTAATAATGGACAGGAATCAGTTAGATGGATTGATTGCTTTAAAATTAATTGCTGAGAAGAAAAATTTTACAGCAGCAGCTGATGAATTAGGAATCACACCTCCTGCAATTAGTAAAATGATCAAGCAGCTTGAATCAAAGCTAGGTGTGTCCTTACTTGCTCGCACGACGAGAAGTATGAGCCTCACTGAGGCCGGTGAGAGATTTTTAAATGACGCCGGGCCGGCCCTCGATCAAATTTTAGCAGCAATGGATAACGTAGGATCGTATGCTCAAAAACCATCAGGTCTTTTGCGATTAAATTTGCCAAGGGCCGTCTGTCCGACAATTTTTCCAATCATCTCAAGTTTTATAAAAAAATATCCAGATGTTTCAATAGAACTTTATTTTGAAGATGCTGTTTCTGATGTCGTCGAGAAAGGTTTCGATGCAGGGATCAGGCTTTCCGATATTCTTGCGAAGGATATGGTTGCCGTTAAATTGTATGGACCTGTGAAGTTTGTGACATCAGCTTCGCCGAAATATCTCAATAAAATGGGAAGGCCGAAACATCCAAAAGATTTGCTTCAACATAATTGTATTCGTTTTAAATTTGAGAGCGGCTATATGTATGATCGTTGGGAATTTGAGAGCAAAGGAAAAGAATTTCAAGTACAGATTAAAGGATCACTAATTATGAATGATCCGCTTATTTTAAAAAACGCATGTGTTGACGGACACGGAGTGATGTATACTTCATATGATTCAATCGAAGATTTAGTCAAATCGGGGAAGCTTGAGGTTATACTTGAGCAATACGCTGCCAAGAGTGAAGGATTTTATTTATATTATCCAAAAAGATCTCAAGTCATGCCGAAACTTCGTGCGTTCATTGATCATATAAAAAATAATCTTCATGAGAGCGCTGGGTCTAAATATTAATCATTCATAAAAGCTAAACTTGGAAGTTAAACTTGCAAGTTTAACTGATTTTTTCTATAGTGGTCCTATGGATAATATAGAAAATGAAAAAGAAATTCATGAACTAGTCACTTCAATAGGTCTTCTTATCAGAAGACTGCGCTCAGCCGCTCCTCCTGAATTAAGCGAATTTTCCTGGACACAAAAAGCAGTTATCACTCGTCTGGAAAAAGAAGGACCGATGACGACAGCGGACCTTGCTCGTGCAGAAGGAGTGAAGCCGCAATCAATGGGAACTTCAGTTACGACTCTGGAAGAGATGGGACTTGTTGAACGCAAACCTCATCCTACAGACGGAAGACAATTTCTTATCAAACTTACCAATAAAGGAACTGCGCTTAGAAAAACTTATAGAGATGCGCGAACTATCTGGCTTGCAGAGGCCATGGAAAAAATCAGTAAACAAGATCGTGCAACATTGTTTGAAGCTGGAGAAATTATCAAGCACCTGGTGGAGCTATGATCAAATCAAAAGTTGCTTTTGATTTTGAACATAAAATTTCTCATTCATGGAAAGCTCTTCGTCATCGCAACTTTAAATTATTCTTTGCCGGCCAGGGGATCTCTGTCATCGGAACGTGGATGACTCGAATGGCGACCAGTTGGCTCGTTTATCGACTGACAAATTCAGCTTTGCTTTTAGGAGTCGTCAGCTTTTCGGGACAAATTGTTCCTTTCCTTTTGCAACCTCTCGCGGGAGTTTGGGTTGAACGTTTAGATCGACAAAAAATTTTAGTGTGGACTCAAGTTGCAGCAGGAATTCAATCGTTGATCATGGCCGCTCTCACTCTTCTTCACGTGATTAATTTATGGGAAATTATCGCTCTCAGTATTCTCCAGGGGGTCGTCAACGCTTTTGATACTCCAGCACGTCAATCTTTTTTAGTGCAGATGGTGGATGATAAGGCCGATTTAGGAAATGCAATTGCTATAAACTCTTCAATTCAAAACGGAGCCCGTTTAATAGGACCGACATTCGCTGCGATTGTCATTGGAGCGTCTGGTGAAGGGTGGTGCTTTCTCATTGATGGAATCAGTTATATTCCAGTTATCGTCTCTCTTCTTATGATGAGAATAAAAAAAGAAGAAGCCCGCAGACATGCGACGATGATGGAACAGATGCGTGAGGGATGGACTTACGTAAGTACATTCATGCCTGTGAGAAATATTCTTATTCTTTTTTTCATCACTAGTTTGATGGGATATCCATATACTGTTTTTCTTCCGGTTTTTGCGCGTGAAATTTTTCATGGAGACGCTCACACGTTAGGAATTCTGACGAGTGCTTCAGGTCTTGGAGCATTGGCCTCAGCTCTTTCACTGGTCTTCCGAAAATCGGTTGATGGACTTATTCACGTTATTCAATTCGCAGCAGGTCTTCTGGGTATTGCTTTAGTTCTTTTCGCTTTCTCGCATGTTTTCTGGGCGTCGCTGATCTTTTTATTTCTTGCAGGTTTTGGTCTCATGCAAGTGGCCGCAGGATGCAATACTGTCATTCAATCTGTGGTGACAGAGGATAAGCGTGCACGTGCCATGAGCTACTATGCGATGGCATTTTACGGAGCCGCACCAATTGGAAGTTTATTCTCCGGAATTCTTGCAGAGAAAATTGGAGTCAATCACACAGTTATGATCACAGGTGTTTGTTGTCTTCTTGGATCGATCTGGTTTTATTTTGAAATTCCAAAATTTAAAGAACTCCTTCAAAGAAAATAATGGTAAGATTTGGAAATGAAAAAACAACCTGACTTAAATTATCTTAAGTATTTTTATTACGTTTCAAAGCTTGAAGGCTTTACGAAAGCGGCGACTTATTTAAAAGTCCAGCAGCCGGTAGTCAGTCGTGCAGTGAAACTTTTAGAAAAAGAACTCGGCTGTTTTCTTATTGAGCGCCAAAAGAAAAAGCTGATTCTCACGGCTGAAGGGAAAAAAGTATTTGCTCAATGCGAACTCATTTTTTCCACACTTGATAATATTACCGATCAACTTTCTCATGAAAATGAAAAAGAAGAATACGTGTTCTCGTTCGTTTCATCGGACTCATTGTCTTACGGGATTCTTGAAAAGATGTTGTCGAAATTGAGAAAAGATTTTCCCAATGTTATTTTTCAACATCAATCAGGTTCCATTAAAAATTTTCTGGATGAGATCAGCGATGGAAATATCGAATTGGGATTTTTCTTCAATGTTCCTAAACTTCCCGCTGGTTTAGTGAAATCAAAACTTATGGGAATGGATTTTCACTACGTCGTCAAAAAAGAAGAGAAGACAAATAAGAAAACAATGAACTCTTTTATTGCGACAATCTCAACAACTCATGAAACGACAGACGAACTTCCTTTGTTCAAACGTTATCGCGAGATCAATAAACAAGCGAATGTTTCCCTTATCTCAGACAGTTCAATGACAAGAAAATCGATGGTAATGAATGGATTGGGAGTCACAATTCTTCCGCATTTTCTCATCAAAAACGAATTGCAAAAGGGAAGTCTTGTGACTTTAGGAAAATCTGAAAAGCTCGCGCTTTACATTGTAGAGAGACAAGGCTCGTATCGAACAAAGCTCAAAACTCACCTTATCTCTTTAGTGAAAGAAATCGCAGGCGAGTGACTAGTACCAATCGCAAGCGTTATCGTATTCAAATTTAGTAAAACTGCCTTCTGCTGGATTCACCGGAATAAAAAGAAGAGTGTCTTCTTTTTGTCCGAGCAATGTCTTTCCGTTTGCTGTTAGCTTTAATGTTTCCACTAAAGTAAAAAAGCGACGTCCTGTATTTTGTGGATCACATCCATCATCGTGCCATTCTGATTTTACAATTTCAGTAATTTCATTTCTTGCTTGAGCGCAAAGATTGCGGACTTTGTAGGGATCAAGAAAAGATTCTCTTCCAACATAGTGCTGGAATTTTTGGGCCTCAGGGCCTTCGTGAGTATAAGTTAAAAAGACATCACCATTAGCGTAGTCTACTGAGCAGTCGACAGTAATGGCCATAACGTTAGTACTTAAAACAGTAAGCAAAATAAGGAATAAAGATTTCATTGATACCTCCACGGGAGAGGCATCATGCCCATTTATTGGTTATATGTAAAATATATCTAAAATATTTAAATGATACACTATATGTATATTACTCCATTAAGTAACGGGTTAGGTCCAGAAAACCTGCTTCAATCGGATCATCTTTATGAAATTTTTCATTGAGTTCATCGTAAATGCTCCAGAATTTTTCTGAGACTCGAGACACCCCATAGAGTGCTTTGAAGTCTTGATAATTTTGCAGCACAGAGATCTTGAGAACTTTATCCTTAAAAGTCGCAAGATCTTCTTCATTTACTTCAAAGAAATAATTCGGATAGAAGTTGTAGAATCCTTTTTCAATCGTTAAAGAATCTTCTTTCGGAGCAAGTCGAAGCGACTCACTCAAAATCCATGAAATGTTCGCGTGCTCTCTATTTTTGATCACACTATAAACGTCGATGCTTTTGTCTTTTTTTCTCACGATGAGATATGACGTTTCAGGGAAAAAGTTAGGGAAACGCATGCGTCCTTTGACTTTTACTCCGGCAATTTCGCTGATGAGTTTATCATTAGCATTCATAACTCCTTCAGTTGGATTGATTGTTTTCCAATTGATGAGATCGTCGTTGCCTTTAACTGTTTTATTGGTATTTGCTAAAACAGTCTGTATAAATTCAGCTTTAGCATTTCCCGGATCTTTGTATGTAATCGCCGTCGGATGTTTTTTTATCAAGAGGGGAAACATATAAGACATTTTTAAATCAGTGAATATTCCTTGATACCAGCTCTTGCGAAGAGGAAGGCGAGAGGCAGGAGGCATGAAGAGTAGAAAATTTTCTTCAGCTTCCATACGAATATAATCCATATAAATTCTAGTGAGCGTCTGATGGCCAAGATTTCCGAAGACATCAAAGTTTACGACGAGATTATAAACGAGGCGTTCAAACAGCGAATAATCGAGAACAAAAAGTGTTTTTGAGAGATCACCTTTAAATCCTTTGGCAACGACAGCGTTATCATCATGACGAAAAACTGTGAGTAGGGCATTGTTGTTGTGGCCATCTCCGTCCCATAAATCCTGATAAGAATATCCTCTAGGCATTTCTTTTTCGAGCCACTCAACTTTTTGACGGCGATATTCTTCGCGCTTTTTAATGAGTGTGCTTGTGAATGAAAGAGAATCTTTTAACTTAACATCACTGCCCCAAATTCCCGGCATAATGAGAAGATCATGAGATTTTTCGGAAGCGCCGTTTGTTGAAGTTAAAAATCCGCTCTCAGGTTTTAAGAACAAAACATAAAATTGTTCTTGAATAGAGTTGAGAGCGTTGCTTCCGTTACAAACCGGACCTTTGATAAAAGTACTCACCATATAGTAAGCATTCTCCAACAAAAATTTGTAACGGATGTCAGCTGGAATATCTTTGAAAGCGATAAAAGGGTTTTCCGAAATTTGATTCGTATAAGTGTCTTCCAGTTTTTGGTTGGCCGGTACATCCCATTTTTTAGAAAAGAAGAGAGCTTTTGTTTTTTCCAGAACTTCTTTTGAAAAGAGAAATGGCATATGTGTTTTGGCCACAATCGTTGCATCGTAAGGCTTCAAACAATAGAAGAAATTGCTCGATCCCGGATAATCATTCGGCCTGACAGTTGCAATTTCTTCAATCTTTTTTTCACACGCAGTTTTTGAGCGAACAAAACGGAAAAAGGTGTGAGGCGATTCATTGAAATAAATATGGGCGAGAAATAAATGCTCATATAGGTAACGACTGACGAGTTTATTTTTCGGATGATTCGTATTGAGAAATTTTTCCCATTCTTCAATCTGAAGTTTGAGATGAGTAGGGATTTTAAATTCTTCAGTCGGACCTTTTGCGCCTTTTTTAATCCACTCACCAAGTGTCTCGCGATCTTTTTCAGAAAGAGGAGAAAGAGCGTAAGGCATCTTTAAATCGTCAGATTGTTTTAAAACTTGTTTGAGAATATCAACTCGATCAATACAAGAAGTACTTTCTTCAACGGTCTTTGAAGGAATCAGTCTTTGAGTCAGAGGTTCAGTGCGAAGAGTTTGATAGAAGATACTGTTATAAAGTTCAGGTGAAGTGTTGACGTTGTAAAAATTGAGCTTTCTCCATTCATCAACTGTTGTGGCATCAATTCCCAAACGAGTAGGATGCGTGCTTGTTAAACGAGTTCCATTATAGACGTTGACATTATTGGCCCCACGTTCGAACCCTTCATAATTTTGGAGATTGAGCTGGCAAGGACCGTTGAAGCAACTATGGCAAGCGATACAGCGATTGTTAAAAATCGGTTGAATTTTTTCGTGGTATTCATCGGCATGTGCGGAAATAAACAAAAGAATTTGTAGACAAAAAAAGAAGTAAAGTTTTTTCATATCTCATTATGAAAATCTTTTACTTCTTTTTCAATCTTAAAAGCGAAACACTTTAGTTATTAGAATTTATTTTGCAAGATCCACCAGTGATAATCCAGTCTTTGTCTCCCGCCTTTTGAAGACCATCAGCGATCAATGAATTCATCAGTGAAAGAATTGTTTTTGTATCCTGAGTTTTCGCATTCAGAAGTCCATAGAATGGAGCGAAGTCATACGCTGTTCCCGGACCATTAGGAGAGTTTTTCATTTTAAATAAAACCTTGTGAAAGATTTTATAATTTACAACGTCTGAGTTTGCGACTTTTGAAATTTCGACTTGGGCGATGTTCATGTTCTTGATCAGTTTATTATTTGGAAATGTACATTCGATATTCGCAAATTTTAAATCAATTGTTTTATCGAAAGCGGCAGGGCGAAGATCCATTACAAGATGAAGGGGAGTCACAAATGAGTTGATCGCATCTTGATCTGTCGTTTTAAAATCTTTCAGACGAACAGAAAGTTTAAGTGAACCATCTGTCGCAAGTTGAGCTTTACTGTTTTTGATAAAAAGAGTTACAGGAAACGCCATCGTCATTTGAGGAGCGATGCTGAGATCGTTGATCTTAACAACTTTAGCGAGATTGAAGCTTCTTCCATCGGGAAGAATCGCTACTACATCATTGGCAGGAATCGTATCAGAGACCCATTCCAACTCGACTTCAAAAGGTTGTTGTCCTTTTGGTCCAAGCTCTTTATCGCTTACGTTTTGAAGATTAAATTTGATCACTTGATTATTATCGAAGTAACCAGAAAGTTTTTTTGTTTCACGATTCACAGTGAGAGGCCATGCGATTGCTTTCTCTGCGTTGATAGCAGCATCGTATTCAACAAGGTTTACAGCAAAGTTTGTTGTAAGAGTTGCCGCTGAACCAATATTGTCGTCTTCATCAACAGCAACGAAAACAAGTTCACCTTTTTTGAAAGTTAAAGTTTTCGATCCATTCGCAGGAATCACTTCATTGATCGCTATCGCCGGAGCTTTCTTCAATGTCATTGTATCGCTGTCTTTGAATGAAACATTTAAAATTTGCCCGAGCGAAGTTGGCATTGCTCCAGTGTTATGAATTGTGAATGATGTAATATTTAATTCTTCACCTGGTTCTAAAATTCCGTCTTCATTTTCGTCTGTTGATTTAAATGAATCAATTTCTAAATTGTAAGGAGAAGAGTAGTCGACACCATTTGATGTGATTGCAAATTTTCCTTCAGATCCATCGTATCCATTGCGCCCGTCATTTCCGCTGCGGCCGTCGTTCCCAGACCATCCATCACTTCCATCGCGGCCATTTCTTCCGTCAGATCCTTTGGTAGGTGAGCAAGTGTTGTCTCCTCCAGCACCTCCGCGTCCACCGCGGCCTTTTTGTCCGCCTGAACCAGCTTTTCCTCCAGTACCACCGTGAGCACCGTCTCCACCGTAGTTAGAAACAGAAACGAACATCATGAGTTCTGATTGATCAGCAGGAATACTGATGTGAATATCGCCACCGTTTCCACCGTCACCGCCGCGAGTTCCGTCAGTCCCGTTTGTTCCATCGTTGCCGTTCGAGCCATTGCTTCCATCTGTTCCGTCGCCAGGAGGACATCCGTCACTTCCTTTCATTCCATCATTGCCATCGCGGCCGTTATCGCCATCTCTTCCGTTATCTCCGTCTTGACCTTTTTGTCCGTCACCACCGCGAGCATAAACGTAAATGCGTTTGAGTTCTGTTGTTGAAATTGTTTCAGAGAAAGGAGTTTTGTTAGAATAGTTTTTGATTGTTCCTTCGAGCTTCACCATTTTTTTTGTGGAGTCGGTATAGGAAATTGTTAAATCGATATCGCCAGCACTGTCTCCATCTTCAGAGTAACGACTTCCATCGTACCCGTTGGCATAGATATAAACTTTTCCATCTTGAACACTCACATCGGCAAACGCGAGCGAAGAAACGAAAAATACGCAGAGACACAGAAGGGATTTGAACATCGCTGACTCCTCTTTTTAGCTGGTAATTTACCTGTCTTTTTAGCAGACAAAAAAGGCCTCAACAAGCAGTGCGATTTGACCCTGAAAGGGAGGTGTTAACGGAAGATTACATGAACAAAATATCGATTGGTTAAAGAGATTTCTTTCTTCTGAAATGCAAGTTTTGCAAACGGTAAACAGTTAACCGCCAACTGCTAACAGCTGACGGCCGACTGATAAATTATTCTTCTGAATTACTGCCTTCGACCGCAGGAAAATACTGCACCTTCTCCCCAATAACATGCCCCGCAGGAATCGCCACTCCCAACTCATCAATCGAGAAAACACTCTCAGGAAGATTGAGTGACTGACGAACTTTTTCCATTGTCATAGGAACAAACGGATGAAGCATGATCATAAGATTTTTCAAAACGTAGAAGCATGTATAAAGCGCATCTTTTCTTTCTGTTTCATCATGACGATCGTCGTGTGGTTTGTATTGAACAAAGAAACTGTTGATCAAACGAGCATAGTTTTCGATCTGGCCAAGAAGCGTGATGTGATCTGCTTTTTCCATGTTCTTCACATACATTTGCACGATCTTCATTGTTTCTTTTTCGGCCTTCTCTAAAAGTTTTCCTTCCGGAACTTTCCCTTCGAATTTCGAGTGAACAGCAGCGATTGGTTTTTCAATAGCAGCATTCAACGGCCCTGCTAAAAATTTATTTCGTTCGACGAATGTTTCGAAATCAAAGTTCGATTGTTTTTCAGCGAGACTCAATGTCGAAAGGAAATAGCGGAGTTGATCTGCATCGTATCCCATCTCGTTTGTGAGTTGATCACCGGTATAATAATTTCCAGTCGACTTACTCATCTTTTCTCCGTTAACCATCAAATGGAAAACAGAGTAGACGTCAGTCATTGTGTAATTGTCATTCACGCCAATCCACATCGCTCCTTGCATGAGCACGTAGAAATAAACGTTGTCTTGTCCAAGGAACTGGAAAATTCTAGCTTCAGGATCTTTCCAGAAACGTTCCCATTCTTTTGGATCTCTTCCTTGTTTAGCTAGTGCAACTTTTGAAAAAGAAATCGGAGCGATCAATGAATCAGGCCATACGTAAAGCGTTTTATCTTTCATTGCAGGATCAATTTCCGCAGGCACAGGAATTCCCCAAGTCACGTCGCGAGTGATTGAACGGTGGGCCCAGCCATTGAGGACTTCGCATGGAATGCCTTTTGCTTCCATTGCACTTTTTCCTGCGTTGAAGTCTTGAATATTTTCAAATTGCACGACAACTTTTTTTCCAGGAGCATAACGAGATTTGTGTTTTGGAAGAGTCGCGCGCATTTCTTTAAACGCAGGCTCGTGAGTGTTGTCGAATTGAAAAGCAGGTTGAACTGTTTCAAAAACTTCGTTGAACACACCTTTGCGCCATTTGTTTTGTTTTGTCTTGATCCACTCTGTAAGTTGATCAGAAACTTTCCACATATCAAGCCACAAGTGATTTGTGTCTCTGAGTTCAGGAGTCGCATCAGACAATGATGATTTTGGATTGATCAACTCTGAAGGATCGTATTGTGTTCCACACACTTCACAGTTGTCACTATAGGCACCAGTATTTGTACAATTGGGATTCGGGCATTTTCCCGTCACGTTTCTATCTTGTAAAAAACGATTAAGCTTTGGATCGTACCATTGCTTTGTCGTTTTTTTCTCAAGCATGTTGTTCTTCCAAAGTCTGATCATAAAGTCCTGACAAACTTCTTTGTGAGTTGGATAGCAATCGGGTTGAGATGTTCCGGAAAAAATATCGTATGAAATTCCATAACGAGTCGTCGTTTCAACTTGCTTGTCGTGAATTTGATCAATGAATTCTCTGACAGGAATTCCTGCTTTGAAAGCGGCCACTTCAGAAGTCGAACCGTGATCGTCATTTCCGCTCACAAATAAAACGTTCTGTTTTCCGATCAGCATGCGCATGTAGCGGGCCATGATATCAGGTGGAACCATTGCTCCAGCAAGGTGACCTAAATGCAGCGGACCGTTCGCGTAAGGCATACCGCCTGTGATGACAGCAGTCTTAGGACGCTTTAAAAGTTGAAGGACAGACTTAACATCAGTTGGGGGAGTGTATTGTGGTTTATTCATAGGCAATAGTATATCGCTACAGCCCCTCTCAAACAAGCTTTTAAAAGACTCAAATTGTATTGTTCTTATTTGTTTTTCTTATTTTTCATTTGAAGAGTCATCACTCAGAGTGAGAGGAAGTTTTAGTTTAATTCAAAGGAGGAAGTTATGAGTTATATCGAAACAAAAGAAGGCACGAAGATTTTTTATAAAGATTGGGGAAGAGGGCGGCCCGTAGTTTTTTCTCACGGCTGGCCTCTGTGCAGCGATGCCTGGGATGGACAAATGTTGTTCCTTCTTGAAAAAGGATTTCGTGTCATTGCTCATGATCGCAGAGGGCATGGACGTTCGTCGCAAACCTGGGAAAAAAATACGATGGATCAATACGCAGACGATTTAGCGGAGCTTATGAACAAGCTGGATTTGAAAGATGCGATTCTCGTTGGTCATTCGACAGGTGGAGGAGAGGTAGCCCGCTACATTGGTCGTCACGGAACTTCCCGCGTTTCCAAAGTCGTTCTGTTGGGAGCAGTGACTCCTACAATGCTCAGAACCAATAAATTTCCGGACGGATTGCCGATGGAAGCTTTTGATGAAATCAGAAAAAATGTGGCCGAGAACCGAGCGCAATTTTTAAAAGATTTTCCAATGAAGTTTTATAACTACGATCACAAAGGAATGAAAGTTTCAGAAGGAGTTTGTGAATCTTTTTGGCATCAGGGAATGATGGGGGGAATAAAATCGATCTATGATTGTGTAAAACAATTTTCGGAAAGTGATTTTACGGAAGACTTAAAAAAAATCACCGTACCTTGTTTGATTGTTCACGGTGAAGATGACCAGATTGTTCCTTTAAAAACATCGGCAATGTTGTCAGTGAAGATTGCGCCGAATGCTGAACTTCTCACTTACAGAGGCGCAGGCCACGGTCTGGCGGTCACTCATCAAAATAAATTTAACGAAGATCTTCTTCGTTTTATTGCGAGTGGATCGACGAAGAATGCAAGGATCGATCAAAATAAAAAAGAAGAAGTTCCTGAATCAAATATCAGTGAATAGTGTTACAATGAGATCGCTAACAATAAATTTGAGGAAGTGACATGGAAGAAACAATTTATTTCAACGGAAAAATATCAACACTTGATCCGAACAAAAAAGAAGCGACAGCTCTTTTAGTTTCCGGTGATAAAATTCTTCAAGTTGGTACCGACCACGAAATCATGCAAAAGAAAAAAGAGAGCACAACTCTTGTCGATCTCAAAGGTCGTCGCATGATTCCGGGATTGATCGACAGTCACATTCACGTCATTCGCGGCGGTCTCAATTACAATATGGAATTGCGTTGGGATGGAGTTGAGTCACTCGCTGTCGCTCTTCGCATGTTAAAAGAACAAGTCGATCGTACTCCGGCCCCACAATGGGTTCGCGTTGTCGGTGGATTTACGGCTCATCAATTTAAAGAAAAAAGACTTCCGACGTTGGAAGAATTAAATAAAATTGCACCGGATACACCGGTGTTTATTTTGCATCTCTATGATCGCGCTCTTCTCAATCGTGCTGCTCTTAAAGTGTGTGGCTTCACCAAAGATTCTCCCAATCCACCTGGAGGAGAAATCGAGAGAGACTCGAATGGAAATCCGACGGGAATTTTACTCGCAAAACCGAACGCACTTATTTTGTACTCGACTCTTGCTAAAGGGCCGAAGCTGCCGATTGAATATCAAAAAAATTCGACTCAACATTTTATGCGGGAATTGAATCGCCTTGGAGTCACTGGAGTTATTGATGCCGGTGGAGGATTTCAAAATTTTCCCGACGATTACGAAGTTATCAATCAACTCTCGCAGGAAAAAAAACTTACTCTAAGAATCGCTTATAATCTCTTCACGCAAAAACCAAAAGAGGAATTAAAAGATTTTAAACATTGGACGGACACGGTGAAGTTCGGACAAGGTGACAATTTTTATAAACACAATGGAGCAGGAGAAATGCTCGTCTTCTCCGCTGCCGACTTTGAAGACTTCAGACAACCTCGCCCAGACATGCCGGACAATATGGAAGGAGAGTTGACGGAAGTTGTTCGTTTACTCGCAGAGAAACGCTGGCCATTTCGCTTGCACGCCACTTACAACGAAACCATCGAGCGCGCTCTTAACGTTTTCGAAAAGGTAAATAAAGAAGTTCCTTTCAACGGCATTCATTGGTTCTTCGATCACGCAGAAACAATTTCAGAAAAAAATATTGAAAGAGTCAAAGCTCTCGGCGGAGGAATTGCGGTTCAGGATCGCATGGCCTTTCAGGGAGAATACTTTGTTGAACGTTATGGGAAAGAAGCTGCTCAAACATCTCCTCCCATCAGAGAAATGTTGAAAGCGGGAATTCCTGTCGGTGGAGGAACAGATGCTACTCGCGTGGCAAGTTACAATCCATGGCTCAGTCTCTATTGGTTGACAGCGGGAAAAACAGTCGGTGGATTAAAAATTTATGCCGATGAACGTTGTCTCTCGCGGGACGAAGCACTCAATCTCTGGACTCTCAACAATACATGGTTTGCGAATGAACACGGCGAACGTGGAATGATCAAAGAAGGAATGCTCGCTGACATGGTTGTCTTGAGCGATGACTATTTTAAAATCGACCTGGAAGAGATTAAAGATCTCACTTCCGTTCTCACAATCGTCGGTGGAAAAATTGTTCACGGAGATCACGAATACAAAAAACTTTCTCCGGAACTTCCGGCACCGATGCCGGATTGGTCACCGGTTGCAACATTTGGTGGCTATCAAGAGCGTGCGAAGTCGAGTGCAAGCAAACATATGCTCGCTAAACTTCAACTCTCATGTTGTGCTGTTCATTTCGAACCAAAAAAAGTCAGACACTCTTTTGAAGAAGTGGCCCACGACTGGAGCATGGGCTGCATGTGTTGGGCCTTTTAAAAATTTATTGGCATTTAAGTGAACTGAGATAATCGCTGGCATAAGAGTAGAGCATATCTTCTTCGCCTTGATATTCAGGTCGCCCCATAATTGTCATGACAATGAACTCTGTAGCAAGCGCTCTCTTTTTCATAAAATCGGAAAGCGCGATGTCGTGAAGAACCATCGTCGATTTTATTTTTCCCGACATCTTGTATTTTTCATTCGGAGTATTTCCGAGTTCACGATAAGAATGAAGATCGACGTCATCAATATTCACTTCAACATCAGGGCCTGTTTGGGCCAGAGTGATAGTGTGTTTGTCAGACAGGCCTTCGCAAGATTTAAAATCAGCAGCAACTGCCGTGTGAAAAAGAACAAGAGCTGTCAGTGAAATTGCAAAAAACTTCATCGGGGACCTCCTTGAATGTGAAGGGCTTTTACACTGAAGAAGTTTCACTGTCATATATGAAAAATGAATCGATATTATTTCTGAATCATCAAAGCGTAGCCGCTCATTTTTCTAAAGGCTTCTCTTTGCTTTTGTGTTGTAAAGAGAACTCGAAGTTTCATCCAGAAAGAAAGATCGGGCATGCGGCCTAATTTAAATCCTTCTTCGGAAACAAATTGCATCTGTTCAGAGACCCAGCCATTCTTTTCAAAAAATGAAATCCATTCAGGAGGATTAAAAAGAAACGGAGCATTTTTCATCGCTTTTTTGCGTTTGTTGCTCATGAGATACTTCATCACTCGCGGTGAGAAGTATTCTGTGATCCAAAATTTAAAACTATTGTGTTGATGAAGGTCCTGCGCAAGTTCAGCGACAGACTCATTCGAAAGATAAGGAATGACACCTTCAGTGATGATTAAAATCTTATCGGATTGTTTGCTGACTTCAGCGAAAAAGTTTTTTCTCAATTCACGATTGGATAGATCGAGTTTCACTCTTTGCAACTGACACTTTGGAGTTTCATTTTTTAGAACGGCCTCTTTGTGCTCAATGATTTTTGGAAAATCCACTTCAATCCATTTGAGGTCAGCAGGAAGATTCATGCGATAAGGGCGAGAGTCGAGTCCCGTTCCCAAATTCAAAATAGTATCGATTTTTTTCTCAGCGATAAGATTGTTGATGAAGCGATCAATGATTACCGTGCGCATGACGACAGACCAGGCAGTGTAGCGTGAACCAAATTGTTTTTGAGCGATAACAAAACCTTTATTGCCGGCGAGTTTCTCAGCATAAGGGTCTTGGAAAAGAGCATCTGGTCTTTTGCTTTCAATCGCACGATAAGTTGCTACCCATAAGGCCGTATCTGTCACATCACCAATCAAAGGTTCACTCATTTTTCGCTCGCTGTTAGTCGTAAAGATCAATTTAGTTTATCGTTTTGCTCGGTTAAATTCTACTTTTTTGAAAATAATTTATTTGTATGCATAATAGGTATATGGAAAATAAATTATCAGTTCTCGTTATCGATGATGAAGCACCTCTGGCCGATATTTACATCAGCTTTCTGGGAAAAATGGGAGCGGACGTAAAATTCTGTGATCACCCTCAAAAGGCCTGGCAGGCGATCGATAAAGAAAAATACGATCTCATTATCACCGATCTGCGTATGCCGGTTATCACGGGTGATGAGTTTATCTCCATCGTGCGCGCTTCAAAATTAAATGCGCACACGCCGATCATTCTTTGTTCCGCTTACATCAATAAACTCGTCATCACAGAAATCACTCGCGAGAGTAAAGTTTATTTCTTAACGAAACCATTCGACAGCAAAGCACTTCTCGAACTCGTCAGCAAAGCAGTCGGAGTCAAGAGAGCAGACACGCACGAGAAACAATCATTGAATGAACAATGGCTGAATGCTTTTTCATTGGAGATTAATAAGGCCATTAATGAAAAAGTTTCGTGCGAAACAATCGATCAATTCGAAACATGGAACTTTGATTCCATCAGCGCTAACTTTTTTGTCATTCAAAACAACGAACAAATTTCTGTGAATCTTTTGATGAAAGAAAAAACGTTCTTAAAGGTGGCCGGAAAAATTCAGGGAACTCAATACAAAGAAATCGAAGCAGAGACTATTCACGTCTGGAAAGAGCTCATTAGAAACATGACAGCGGGAACAAGTCGTGTGACGTTTTCAAAAGTGTTGAGCCAAACGATTCTGACTCTTCCAGAGGAAAAGGCAGACTTCAGCAAGTTCACTATGCCGAGTGGTGAAGTTCTTGTCTTTATAGATTGATAACCCGATTAATTAGTTTGCAGCAGCTACAGGCGTTTCGCCGGTAAGAAGTGGATCTACTTCTACACCAACTGCATTCGATAATGCTGCCCACGCCATTTGATAGCGATAGAGCGACTCATAGTAGTCTTTGAAGACGAGCGCGCGAGTCGTGTAAGCGTCTACGATATCTTTCGCCGGAGCTAATCCAAGACCGACAGATGTTCCTATGTTCGCCATCCACTTCTTCGCTGATTTATAAGCTTTCTGTAAGCTCTCTGCACGTGCCTGAGCTTCTTCAACTTCCATATACGATTTGTTCAGAAGAACTTTGAGTCCTTCGTTTGCGAAAAGTTCTTTTGATTTTAGTTCTGCAATTTCAAGAACGAGTTTATCAACTTTCGAAGCTTTTACACCGAAGTCGATATCCCATGTGATACCTACACCGAAAGCAACATCGCTTCTGTTGTATGGATCGTAGATGAATGGATTATTTTGTGCCGTTCTTTGATTTGTGTGGGCCCAGTCGTATTTGAAAAGAGCACCGAAGTACGGACGCTCAGATTTTTTTTCACTGCTAAGAAGACTGTTCTTTGCTTCGATTCCTTTTCCAACTTTTACGATGTCTGGATAATTTTTCTTCATCAGATCAGCGTAGTACTCAAACGGTTTTAATTCTCTTTGATCAAGTTCAATCCATTCGCGTTCGTTCGCAATAGCAGCTTTGCGATCGAGTTTTAAATTTTCACCGATATAAAACGCCACACCCATTTGAGCGAGGTTTACTGATTTTTTAATCTCAGCAAGTTTTTCTTCAACCTGGTATTTCAAAACTTCCAGGCGAAGAATATCTTCTTTTTTTGTTTTCTTTTCTTCCATCGCTTTAATCGCACCATCGAGATCTTTTTGCGTCTCTGATACGAAGTCCAGAAGAGAAAGAGCGTACTGCCAGCCATAGTAAGCTTCTTTTAATTTCGAAACGATTTCATTTTGTTTTTTGACGACATCTTGTTTATTGAGTTCTGTATTTAATTCAGCAGCGTGATTGAGATCATCACCACGTCCCCAAACGTAGAGAGGAATTTTCGCTTCGATGCTCGCGATGTATTCCGCGCCCCAAGTGTGCGTGTTTTCCCATCCGAGATAGTTTCCTTTTTTTCCATCAATCGGGCCGAGACCAGCAGTTGCTGTGATCTTCGGACGAAGTTCACCTTTGATCAATGTGATGTCAGTCGCAGCGATAGGAGATTTGAATGATTCAGTTTTAATTTCGAGATTGTTTTTCATCGCAAGTGCGATTGCGTCTTTCAAAGAAACAACTTTTAGTGCCGGAGCATTTTCAACTTCAGCAAAAGCAATATTAGCGAATAACAATGAAGCAATTAAAACAATACGCATTCTTTTCTCTTAACTATGAATCTTTTGCTGTTTTTTCAGATGCTTTTTTTGGAGACTTAAGTTCGTTAAGTCTTTTGTTCAGTAGATCTTTTAATCCAGACCAACCTTTTTCTTTGATCGTCTTTTGAACTTTTTCGTTGATTGTTTTTACCCATGATTCTTCATCGATAGCAACGTCGACAACTTTCCATTCGCCGTTTGCTTTTTTCAGAAGGTAATCAACGTCTGTGCTTTCACCTTTTTTAGAAACGCTTGAAGAAACTTTCGCGTCTGCTTCACCAACTTTAGATTTTTTGTAAGTGATTTTTACGTTTTCTAAGAATTTTGGAGCTGAAGGGTAAACTGAACGAGTGATGATTTCTTTGAGAGTCGTTTCGAACCATTTTTGATCAGCTGATGAGTGCTTTGTGTATTCAGCAGCAAGAACAGTTTTTGCCATTTCACCGAAGTCGATATGAGATTCAACTTCATCTTTTAGTTTAGAGTTTTGAAGAAGATTTTCTTTACCTGTTTTTGCAAAAATATCTTTAATGATTTCTTCTGGAGTGGCAGTCGCCGCAAATGCAGAAGTGATGAAAAGGTTTAAAACGAGAACTGAGAAAAGAGCGATTTTCTTTGTCATAATATGTACCCAAAAATAATTTTTTTTATAACGTTGTGAATATAAGTTTTTATTAGGGTAAGTCAATCGATTTACTCCTTTTTACATGTACAAAAAGTATTAAAAACACTATTGAAGTATCTATGAAAAAATTATTGCAGTTTAACCTAAAGTTCTTTTGGCTTGCATCAATTATATTGGTCCTTTTGGCCGGTTTTGGTGTGAAATATTCCTCTAAGTTGAAGATAAATCTGGACCTGGCAGGACTCCTTCCTGAAAATTCAGATAGTATTCAGGAAATGAATCACGTTGTTTCAAAAGTCGGTGGCGGTGGTTACATAATTGTGCTCATTGGGCCGATTACGAATCCTGAACAGAAACTCACAGTGATCGATTCAAAAATCAGAGACCTGAAGGACGTAAAGTATACTTATTTTGAGCGTGAAGAGTACATGCTGAAAGATAAGGCCCTTTATATTATTCCAAGAAAAGATTTCAAAAAACTCACAGATTACGCCCGCATTCTTTTTGCCAAAGGTCCGGTTGATACTACAGGGCTTGGACTTGTCGATGAATCAGACAGAGAAGATCAAATCAAAGAAGCAAACGCTTTCTTTGCTAAATTAAAAAGCCATACGAGCAGCGATCGTTACTTCCTTTCAAAAGATAAAAAGTACGCAATGCTTTTGGTGAAGCCGAACTTCGATTCAACAGATCTCATTCGTTCTAAAAATCTGGCGGACAGTATTCGTCTTGCTATCGACTCCATTTTTAAAAATAACGAAGACGCACGCTTTGAGTACAGCCTCTCTGGCCGTTACGTAGAAAAAGCAGAAGAAGAAAAACAATACGAATCTGACATCACAAAAACGGCGATCTTGAGTAACATCGCAATCACGATTCTTCTCGTGTGGGGGATTGGAACGTTTAGAGGGGCCGCTGCGACTGTTATCACTGTTGCGATTGCAATGTGTATCACTGGCGGGCTCGCGTATTTCTTCATCGGACAGATCAACGTTCTCACCGGATTTTTAATTGCGATTCTCTCGGGAATCGGATCCAAATTCGGGATTCACTTAATCAGGCGCTATTATCAGGAACGCCATAAAGGGCAGACGCGCGAGATCGCCACTCGCAATACGTATTTCCATTTAAGTCGCAAGGCCCTGTTCTCATCAGCGCTGACAGCGTCTTGTTCATTTTTCATTCTTTCACTTTCAAAGTTCAGAGGATTTTCTGAGCTGGGAATTTTTGCGGGAACAGGGATCATCGTAATGTATCTCGTTTTCGTTATGGCCTTTCCGATGATTGCACGTCTTCTTCCTGACAGAACAGAAAGCGGAAGAGGAGCTTTTATTCTTGGGAAATACCCATTCTCACCAAAGTGGTTCAAGATTCTTCCGATCTTTATTCCGATTTTTATTTACGGTCTAAGCAGAGCGTATTTCGAATACGACTTTGAAAAGCTACACAGTTTTCCTCCGGAAATTCAGCGTATCAACGCAATGACTGACAGTATTTTCGGTCGCGCGATTTCTCCGTCGGCGATTCTCGCTCGCGATAAAGAACAAGTTATCGCACTTTCAGAATGGCTACGTAGCGACGACAATGCTCAAACGATTGATCAGGTTGTTTCTCTTTACGATCTCGTTCCGCCAGATATGAAAAAACGTGCTGACAGAATCGCGAAGATTCGTTCATACGTTTATAAAGTCGATCCAAAGGAACTCGAAGCAAAATCGGGGATCTCAAAAGAAAGTATCTACAAGTGGATCGATGCTCCGATGTACGACCGCTCGATCATTCCTCGCGCGATCAATGAAAACTTCGGTAGCGATGGAAACATCATCATCGTTTTCCCGAAAGAACGTCAGGGGAACTACGATGCGATCACTCGCTATGCAAACACACTTGCCCAGGCGAAAAAAGAATTCCCGGGAATGGAAGTCGGAAGTGACACTCTCGTTTTTGCAGAAATTTTAAAACATATTATCGAAGACGGAAAAATCGTACTCGCTCTTTTCCTTGCGGGCGCCTTTCTGATCTTTTGGTTCGACTTCAAAAATATCAAAGACGCTCTCGTCTTAGAGGCGCAACTTCTTCTTTGTGTTGTGATCTTAGTCGCACTGATGGGGTTCTTCCGCATACCGTTTACGATTCTAAACGTAGCGATGATTCCGGAAGTTCTTGCGGCCGGAATTGATATGGGAGTTCACATGCGCCATCGTCAGCGAGAAGGGTATTCTTCGCTCGAGAGTGCGCGTCTCATTTCACACGCTGTTCAGCTCGGAGTTTTCACTTCGATTCTTGGGTTCGGATCACTTCTTTTTGCGAGCTCGAAAATGCTTCAAGGAATTGCGTGGATCTCGATTCTCGGTCAGGTGTCGGCGTATTTTGTTTGTATGCTCGCTTTCCCTTTGATACGCGATTACTTTAGTAAAAACTATATGAGTATTGGGAAGAGCAAAGAAGAGTCTTAATTAAAAAATTGTAATCTAAAAGAAATAAAAGTTATTAGTCATTTTCTTTTTTTGTTGCTTGAATAATAGGATGAACACACTTCAAATTATTATTCTCGCAGCAATTCAAGGCCTCGCTGAACTTCTTCCCGTATCAAGCTCAGCTCACGTTATCCTCGCACAAAAAATTATGGGTATTGATCCAAGCTCTCCCGCAATGACGTTTTTTCTCGTCATGTTACACACGGGGACGATGTTTGCGGTTCTACTTTTTTTCTGGTCGCGATGGAAAACTCTGTTGATGAACATCAGAACATCGAAGCAGTTTTTAATTTCGATTGTGATCGCAACAGCAGTAACTGGTGTGATTGGTCTCGGTCTTAAAATTTTTATCGAAAAAATTATTCTCGAAAAAATGTTGGGACACACAAGCGGAGAAGTAGAAAACCTTTTTAAAGTGATGCCTTTAGTGGCCGGAGCACTTTTCTTTGTCGGGCTTTTTATTATTTACGCCGGTCTTAAGAAAAATCCAAAGACCATCAAAGAAATTTCAAACAAAGATTCTATGATCATCGGAGCGATTCAAGGTTTAGCATTGCCGTTCAGAGGATTCTCTCGTTCGGGATCGACAATCTCTGGAAGTTTACTTTTAGGAATCAATCGCGAGCTTGCTGAAGAATTCAGTTTTGCTCTTGCTGTTGTTCTTACCCCACCGGTTATCGTGCTTGAACTAAGACGTTTGATGAAAGCGCAAATTGCAACGGGTGTTCATCTCGATTATATGGCGATGTTAAAACCTGGAATGATCGGGATGGTGTTTAGCTTTATCTTCGGTCTGCTTGCTCTTAAGTGGCTTGCTTCATGGCTGGAGAGTGGAAAGTGGCATTACTTCGGTTACTACTGTGTGGTTCTTTCGATTATTGCATTTGCAACGAGCTTCTAAAATACTAAAGGCCTCTTTCGAGGCCTTCATTTTTTTATCCTAAAAGTGTGATTTGTTCTTGAAGTTTCAAAAGGGTTACCAGGTGAGTATCAATCTGTGCCTGGATCTCAGCGTTTTTCGCATTGTTGTCTTTAATTTGTTGCTCAAGAGTTGTGATCTCCATTGTAAGGCGATCGATCTCTGCGTTTAGCATCTGAACTTCACGCGCTTTCTTTTGAAGCTTCATCTCTTTTAATTTTGCTTCAGCTGCTGCTGTATCAATTGTTGCAACAATTTTTTGTTCTCTCTGTTCATTCTTTTCAAGATTCGGGAAAGACATTTTCACGTTTCTTTTAATTTCGATATCACCAGTTTGTGCTCTCATTTGAGCGCTTTTTTCTTTTAATTCTTTTGGAAGATCTGTCGACTTAAAGAAGTAAATTCCCATCAAAGCTAGTGAACAAACCATTGCTAACTCAAGCATAAAATCCTCATAAACGTTGCCGTACATTCATTTGTAGGTCTTCTCATTTTAGATCGAGATCGGGGGCGGTTGGGGGCAGTTGTAAAGATTTCACTCTGGATTTAGGGTCTGTCTAAAGTTTTGACGGCCTTTTAACCCCTTAAAATGTGAGAGCTATGGAGTAATTTTTACGGCCAGAGAGATTTTCTAAACAAGAGTGTGTTAAAAGCGAGCGGTTCATATCTTTATATGTGGAGAGTTTATGCTTAATAGATCAATCGCCCTTTTTGGACTTCTGTTTTCATTGCATGCTTTTGCCGATGCTTCACTCACAGTGGGAAATGCTGTTGCAACAGGTGCTTACTCTGTTGGTATCGGATCAACTGTCACACTAAAGAGCTCAGACTCAAAAATCGCAGGACCTGCCATCTTCTTAGGGAATGCAGTGAAGCCTGATGGATCATCTTCATATCAAATGTTTTTAAATACAAAGAGCAAAAAAGCTTTTTATGTTGAATCAGATAATTTTTCAGGAAAGGTCAGTTCAAAATATCAGACAGTGCTTGATCCAATGGAGCAAGCAGGTGGAACGTGTACTGGATACGCGATCTACGATTTCCTTCAACAAACAAATCTTTCAGGATTCGAAGGAACAGGTGAACTGGCAAAAGCTCTTTCAACTGAAGAAGGAAGAACAAATCTTCTCGTCGATTCAGTTAATCGTTACTACCTCGAACTTCAACACAAACTTTCAATCAGCGCGATCTTAACAGGGTTTGGAAAAAATTATGGATTTGCATGTAAAAGTTTAAAGACGGACTCATACGAAACAGCAAAGAAAAAAGTTCTTGCTCAACTTCAAGCTGGATCACCGGTTCTTTTCTCATTTGATATCGGACCGAAAATGGTGACAGCTCCTTTCTCGATCACAATGACAGATCAAAAGAACGGAGACCTTGATAACCGTTTATGGATTCCACGTAAAACGGGAGAAAAAAACAGCGGTGGGCACAGTATCGTTGCAGCTGGATCATTTGAGCTGAACAACAAAACCTATCTTGTGATGATTGACTCTGATTGGTCTGAGCCACGTATTTGGGATATGGATTCTTACTTGAATGACAAAACAGATCTTGGTTCGATGGAATTTGTATTTTGTAAATAAAGTTTTTCAGTTGGCCGTTGAGTGTTGACTGTTGACCGTTTGCCGTTGACTGTTAACCGCCAACCGCCAACCGCCAACCGCCAACCGCCAACCGCCAACCGCCAACCGCCAACCGTTTTTCCTATCAATCCCATTCATTTTATATCTTCAAAAAATCCCGACTCACGCCATAGACTTATGATCTATGAGTTTGAACACAAAAAACGCGACCGAAGAAAAATCCATGCAACTTGCAGAGTCCAGTCGGGAAGAGTGGGAGAAAACCAGTTTCTTCAAAGAACTCTTCATGGGAAATTTTTCTTTTAAACTTATCGATCCTTTTCCGAAGAAAAAAGGCGGAGAGGGAATTGAATTTCAAACTTTCTTGAAAAATTACGAAATATTTTTAAAAGATGAAGTCGATGCTGATCAAATCGATCGCGAAGGAAAAATTCCTCCGAATATCATCAATCGTCTTAAAGAGATGAAACTTTTCGCCCTTAAAATCGACAAACATTATGGCGGACTGGGATTTACTCAGTCGGAGTACAATGAAATTTTAAAACTCACTGCGAGTGTCGATGCGAATCTCTCGGCGTTGTTGTCTGCTCATCAATCGATCGGTGTTCCTCAGCCGCTTATTCTTTTCGGAACTCCGGCACAAAAAGAAAAATATCTCACCCGCATTGCTGACGGACAAATTTCTGCGTTTGCCTTGACGGAGAGTAATGTGGGATCTGATCCCGCGAATCTCGAGACAACAGTCACTGAAGAAAAGGATTATTATGTTTTGAATGGAAAAAAATTGTGGTGCACGAATGTGCTTATCGCAGACGTTATTGTCGTTATGGCCCGCCATCCGGAAAACGATACGATCAGCGCTTTCATCGTCGAGATGAATTGGGAAGGTGTGAGCATTCTTCATCGTTGTCACTTCATGGGACTGCACGCTCTTGAAAATGGAGTTGTTGCTTTTCACAATGTAAAAATACCGAAAGAAAATTTAATCGGTGAACGAGGGAAAGGTCTCAAGGTTGCTCTCGTTACATTAAACACCGGACGACTTGCACTGCCGGCCTCTATTGTGGGAATTACAAAAAAGACGCTGGAGATAGCGCGAGTGTGGAGTCGAGTACGTATTCAATGGGGAAAACCTATTGGTGAACACGAAGCGATTGCTCACATGATGAGCGATATTTCAGCAAACACATTTGCGATTGAAACGGTCGCAGAACTTGCGACGGCCCTTTACGACAATCATCAGGATATTCGGCTCGAGGCTGCAGTCGCCAAACTTTATTGTACTGAAGTCGGTTGGCAAAACATTGATCAACTCATGCAGATTCGCGGAGGGCGAGGATTTGAAACAGCAGATTCTTTGCGCGCCCGTGGAGAAGCTAATATTCCAGTTGAGAGACTTATGCGCGATTTTAGAATCAATCGCATCTTTGAAGGAACAACCGAGATCATGCACCTCTTTATCGCTCGCGAAGCAGTCGACAAACATTTAAAAATTTCCGGAGTGTTGCTGGATAAAAAAGCTACACTCGGAAAAAAGATGGCCGCACTTCCAAAGATCGCGCTTTTTTATTCCTGGTGGTATTTGAAACTCTGGTGTCCGTTTCATTCTCTCAAATATCTTTCAGGTTATGGTTCTTTTGGCGAACATTTGCGCTTCATCGAACGCTCAACGAGAAAACTTGCACGCGAAATTTTTCACGGCATGATTGTTTACGGACCAAAATTACAGAACAAACAGGCCTTTCTTTTTAGACTCGTCGACATCGCCGTCGAACTTTTTGTCATGGCCGCAGTCATTGCAAAAGTTCGCACGTTTAAAGACAACGAAAAAGAAGAGGCCAAAGAGCTCATCAGCGTTCATTGCAGACATGCACGTTTTGAAATCGCTAAAAAATTTCAGTCTCTTTGGCATAATTGTGATGAAGAAAAATACCGTATGGCCCGTAGAATAGAAAATAATGAATTAACGTGGCTCGAAGAAGGAATTATCAAACTCACTCCGCTACAAAAGGAAAAGATAGCGAAGATCTAGTTCTAGATCTTCGCCAATCAGACTATTCAAATTTATCAGCAAACTTTCCGACCTCTTTTTGTTTCAACTTTTCTTTCTTACGTTCTTTCTTTTCTTTAATCGTCAGTTTGTGTTTTCCTTTTGAATTTCCTTTCGACATAGGTATCTCCAGTTAGAGTTTAAGGCCCTGGTGAGAGTATAAACAATAACTGTCGTCCAATCATTTTGCAGAATTCTATAGAAGAAAGTTATTCGATCCATTCATCACTACTGTCAGAGTGGCATAGATTTTAGGATATAGACTTAAAAAACATGAACATCCTATAGTTCAGTATTGTAGTCATGACCTAATTCACGGAGGGATTATGAAGTGGATAAATTCTTTAATCGTCAGCTGTTCTTTTGCTCTCCCGATACATGTAATAGCTGCCAATCTCAATTATCTTGAATCAACAGATCTTTCAGTCGGAGTCAGCCACATTTGCGCGACAACTTCTGCAGGTGTGAAATGTTTTGGTAATGCTGAAAGTGTCACTTTGAAAGCACCGGCGATGACAGCACCGACGCTTTTGAATACAGGAAATCGTTTTAGCTGTGCTCTTATCAAAGAAGGAATAAAATGTTGGGGTGAAATTCCGGGACAAAAGAAAACAGAAATTTTAATCGGGCCTTCAACTGTGAAAGCGCCAAAACTTTTGTCGGTTGGTTATGAACATGCCTGTGCTGTTTCAGCAGCTGATCAGATTAAATGTTGGGGGAAAAATGATTTCAAAGAAGGAACTCCTCCAACTGGATTAAAAAACGTCACTGAGCTTTCTCTCGGTATGAACAATAGTTGTGCGATTGCCGATGGAAAGGTTGTGTGTTGGGGAGCGAACTTTGCTGGCTCGACGACAGTTCCTGAAACTCTCGTCAATCCACACAACCTCACTTCAGGATGGTGGCATCACTGCGTGCAATCCGATGAAGGAATTAAATGTTGGGGTTACCCCTATAAAGATTTTGTAACACCTGATGACCCAAGCATCACAACAATTGCATCCGGCGGTCTCTCTAATTGCGGAGTCACACCTGACGGAGTGAAGTGTTGGGATGAAACTGGAAAAACTCGTTTGGTAGAAGAGAGTGTTGGTGTCACACAATTAAAAGTGGGAACGGATACTGGCTGCGGACTTTCACCTGATAAGGGAATGTTTTGTTTTAAACTCACGAATGAAACAGGACCGATTAAATTATTGAAGTCTTTTGTTCCTGCAGGTGGATTACAAAATATTGAGATGGTTGCAGCGGGAAATGCGAGCACATGTATCTATGGTGATGATGATACACTCAAATGCTGGGGATTTAATCCGGACGGAGCTCTTGATGTTCCGGCCACTCTTCCTGGACCAATCAGCGCACTCAGTTTAGGTTCACACAAATTGTGTGCACTCAATGGAACAACGTTGAACTGTTATGGTGACGTTAGAAAAACATACGATATGCCAAAAAATTTAGGAGAGGTCACAATGATGTCTTCCGGTGGTTATCATGTGTGCGCTGGAAACGTGAATAAAGTGAGTTGTTGGGGAGATGATGTGCGAGATGCTCTCGTCGTTCCAAAAAATTTAACAAATGTTTCTTCAATCTCTTCCGGTTTCACGCACGCATGTGTTGTTTCAAATAATCAAGTGACATGTTGGGGAGGAACTGGACTTATCAAAGGAGTAAATCCCGCTAAAGCAATGGTGAATCCGAAAGCGATTTGCGCCGGGGGAACTTTCTCATGTGCGATTGATAACGCCGGTAAAGTTACATGTTGGGGAAAGAAAATTCCGCTTGCAGGAGAAACTTTTGCTGATGCAGAAAAAGCAAATCAGGTGTTGAATGTTCCAGAAGAAATTAACAACGCGATTGAAATTTCCTGTGGGATGAGCCAGGCATGTGCGATCTACGACAACAAAGTAAAATGTTGGGGGAGTGGAGATGCACTGACTTCAAATAAAATTACAATTAAAAATCCGCATGGTTTATCTGCGGGCTGGAGTCATACATGTGCTCTCGGTGATAACGGACTCAATTGCTGGGGAGATATGTTGAATATGGCCATGCCGAACTATGCATTGGAAAAATAGAGAGAGTTAGGAAAATTTTTCCGTTGAGTTTTGGTTCACGTTCGCTGCGTTTGTAATATGAGTTTTCCTTGGATAAGTTTTACCAATGGAAAAGAAAATATTTTTGTACACACTCATGTTTCTATTATCAACCGCGTGCGTTCCCCAAAGCTCAACGGATCTTTCTCAAACTGGAACTGATTCAGCCACAACTGATACAACAACGAACGGAACAACAGACCAGACAACTCCAACAACGGATACAACAAGTACATCGTCATACTATGCTGGACAAGTTTTTCCAGCAGACAATCCCTGGAATCAGGATATTTCACAAGCTGCTGTTGATCCGAATTCTTCAACCTATATTAATTCTCTCGGCGCAAACGGAAACCTTCATCCTGACTTTGGAACGGTCTGGAATGGAGCGCCTAACGGACAACCTTATATTGTTGTTTCCGGAAATCAAGCGCGCGTACCAGTGACGTTTGATTACGTCGCTGAAAGTGATCCCGGCCCGTATCCAATTCCTGCGAATGCACCTATTCAAGGTGGACCAAATGGAACGGGAGATCGACACGTCATCGTGATCGATAAAGATCATCAATTGCTTTATGAAATGTATCTCGCGTATCCAAACAGTGATGGAAGCTGGAGAGCAACTTCCGGTGCAGTGTTTGATTTGAATTCAAATTCATTGCGACCTATTGGATGGACTTCTGCTGATGCAGCTGGGCTTCCGATTTTTCCAGGACTCGCTCGTTATGAAGAAGTTGTTGAGAAAAAAGAAATTACTCACGCACTTCGTTTTACAGGAAATGTCGGGGCCATTCGCAATGCTTATGTTTATCCCGCACGACACACGGACGGGACGAGCAATAATTCGAGTCTTCCTCCAATGGGAGCGCGATTTAGATTGAAAGCGAATTTTGATATCTCAACTTATCCTGCGAGTGCGCAGGTCATTCTTCGCGCTCTGAAAAAGTACGGAATGATTCTCGCAGATACAGGTGTGAGCTGGATGATCAGTGGAGTTCCCAATTCCAAATGGAAAGATCAGGAACTACTCACGCTTGAAAAAATTCCGGGAAGTGCATTTGAAGTCGTGAAAACTGGAGCGATTTCCAACTAGATTTTTTGCCACCTCATTAGGACAATTTCATCCTGGCAGTAAGTGAGCAGCGACTGATCTTTCGTGGATTGTTACCTGTTTCTAAAGTGCAGGGGCGCTCGTCATACTTTTTGCCAATGCTTAATACTTTTTAGCGGATGGTATTTTCTTTGCTTTTCGTATTAAGTGAACGCGCTTAACGAAGGAGGCAGCGGATGAAACTTTTTAAAATATTATCGCTTACATTTTTATTCTCATTGACGTGTGTGCAAGCGGCGAATGCTTATCATTGCACGAAGAGTGAAATCGTCAACGTTTATATTCCCATTTTAAGACCGACAGTCGACTGGCCGGACGATATGATTTATCCCTATGCCAAACAATTATGTCTCTTAACAAAAGAAAAAAATGCTTTGCAGGTATCGATTAGTTCGACAGCAGAAGCAACTCGCACTGGAAATTTTCGAATCTGCAAGGAAGTCATTCCTGGAAATCCAAATCCAACAGATGCTGAATGTAAAACAGCTTACGATGCTAAGGTTAATGGTTTAATTGATCAGTGTATCGCTTTAATGGGAATGGGACATAATCCACATAATGTTTTATTGATTATCGATCCAATTCACACAGAAGTGAGATGCTTGCGTGGAGTGAATCTTTCTTTTCAACAATAACTATTTTTTTACCGGCTTTTGAGGAGGAATAGAAGAAGCCTCTTTTATATCTCCTCCATATTCGGGAAGTTCATTAGAGGTCGATTCAGGCCCACGGGTAGTGTCGGGGATCCAATCGTCTTGAAGATTTTTATCAGTGAGTTTTGTTTTGATTTTTTTGTTGCTCATAAATTTTTCAAAAAAGGGCCGCTGGAAAAACCAGCGGCCTTGAATTTTTATTCAGGTTTTTTAATTGTAGTTTTGTCTAAGATGATTTTGTCGTTTTTAGAGAAAGCACGTCCTTCAAGACTCGATTGTTCTCTCATTTCGAAAGTTCCTTGTGACATTACAGTTCCCACCATCGCACTATGTGCTTTGACAAGCATGTTGTCACCAACTTGCCAGTAAACATTTGAAGCTTTTGCTCCACCGCTTAGTTTGACTGTTACATCAGATCCAACGCGAAGATCTCCTGCCACCTGGAAAACCCAAACGTCAGTGTCCGTTCCTTCAAGAGTCAGATCGTTTGGAATTGTCACGCGAGAATTCCATTTATAAACACCAGCAGGAAGAATTTTGTTTCCAAGGGCCCCACCGTAGAGATCGATTTTCTCTTTGTCCGGAGTTCTTGTTTCAGCTTCGTTGTAAGCGTTGATCAAATCGATTTTCGCTTGAGTGATGAAAGCGGCATTTGTAGCATCGCGATCGTCTCCAGCGTAAATTTGAGTTGCTCCACCAGTTACTTCTTCCGGAGTTAAAGTAATGTCAGCTCTTTTTCCCGGGCGAACACCGACTTTACCAGTGATCGCTGAAGCTGGGATAGAAGTGATTCCCGAATTGGCCAGCATTGCAAAGTCATTAACTGTTCTTAGGTTAATGGCCTTGACAGTGTGGTTCGCTGGAATTGTTGTTTGTTGAGTTGGTTTAGTTTGTTGCTGTTGTGCCGGAGGAGTTACCACCGCAGAACTTGATGGTGCACTACCGTTAGAACTTTTTCCGCAGCTAGTGATGGCCACTGTTCCCAATAAGAGAGAAACTAGAATTCCTGATTTTTTCATCGCTATCTCCTTTTCCTATGTGTTTGGTAAATAAAATTATTTACTCGGATAGTTAATAACCATGAAACTTAAAAGAAAAAAAATTCTTTTTCTGAATGAGCAGAATAGGAGACGGCCATGTATTGGCGAAGTGGGCAAAATAAGAGAACTTGAGGGAGAGATTCAAGTAATTTGTAATCTATTGCTTACATTTAAAAAAACTTGCCGTATTCTATTAGAGAAAAAAAATATTCATTATGTTCGAGAAAACTATGATTCGGAACCTTACGTTGAAAACTACGCAAACGAAGCTTTTATTAATTGCTTCTCTCTTTTTCACCCTCTTTTGCAATTTTACTTTTTTTCATAAAACGCTGGCTGTTTATCCAGCGGAAGGGAAAACCATTTTCTTTTTAATGTCGATGGTGATTGTTCTCTTTTGTTTTATCAATATCGTTCTGAATGTTTTTCGTTCAAGATTCACAACAAAATTCTTTCTGATTCTTTTTCTTTTTCTTTCATCGCTTGCAGCCTATGTAACAGATACGTATGGAACCATCATCGATGAAACGATGTTGTTAAATATTGTGAGTACTGACAAACATGAAGCGATGGATTTGTTCAGTTTTAAATTGGTTGTTTATTTTATTTTCCTTTTTATCATTCCCGCATTCCTTGTTTATAAAACAAAGATTGAACATTCAAACTTCAAGCAAGAATTGATTTCTCGTGCAAAAACATGGGGGATTTCGTTTGTCGTTATCTTCGTTATGCTTCTTTCTTTCGGGAAAAACTACGCAACATTTTTCAGAGAACAAAAAGTTCTTCGCACCTACACAAACCCGACATTCTATATTTTTTCTCTCGGAAAATTTGGAAGTCGTTTTATTGTTAACACGAAAAAAGAGCTGGTGCATATTGGACTCGACGCCATGGTCGATAGAAAAGAACCACACAGAAGGTTGGTTGTTTTTGTCGTCGGAGAAACGGCAAGACGCGATCGCTTTTCTTTGAATGGCTACAAAAAAGAAACTAATCCACTTCTTAAAAAAGAAAATGTCGTGAGTTTCACAAATATGACATCATGTGGAACTTCGACTGCGATTTCTGTTCCCTGTATTTTTTCTAATTTTCAGCGCAGTGGTTTTAATACTGATAAAGCGGCAACGACAGAAAACTTACTCGATATTTTCTCTCATACAAAAAAGATCAATGTTCTTTGGAGAGATAATAACTCAAACTCAAAAGGTGTGGCGGTGAGAGTGCAATATGAGGATTATAAATACCCGCCATTGAATCCTGTTTGTAATCCTGAATGCCGAGATGTGGGAATGTTGGTTGGTCTTCAAGATTATATCAACAAACAAAAAGACGGTGATATTTTTATCGTTCTTCATCAGATGGGAAATCACGGGCCGGCCTACAATAAGAGATACCCGCCGGAATTTGAAGTTTTCAAACCCGTTTGTCAGACGAATGAGTTAGAGAAATGTTCTAACGATGAAATCAATAATGCTTACGATAATGCGATTTTATATACAGACTTTTTCCTTTCAAAAGTCATCGCGCTTCTTAAGGACAATGCGAAATTTGAAACAGCGATGTTGTACGTGAGCGATCACGGTGAATCGTTGGGAGAGAATGGAGTTTATCTGCATGGTCTTCCTTATTTCGTCGCTCCTGATGAGCAGAAGAACGTCGCAGCAGTGATTTGGTTTGGCGGAGAGGAAGCGAAAAAAGTGAACTATCCGCTTCTCAAAGAGAAAGCAAAAAATCCTTATTCACACGATAATATCTTTCACACGTTCTTGGGCTTGATGGATGTAAAGACTGATCTCTACAAACCGGACATGGATATTTTAAAAGACGTTATAAAAAAATAAGCGAAAAAAGCTCCAGTTGTATTAGAGTTCGCTTATCTTAGTGATAGGTGTATGTCACCATCGGCGAAAGTTGCCATGACGAAAAATTGGCAAGCGCGCTGATGGTGAGACATCTCCAGAATTTTTCAGATAAAATCCACCACAAAATTCCCGCCTCCGCCAGTATCGCGAAACTTTCTGCAATTAAGATATTTTGTAGATAGGTCAGTTTTAAATTCATGATGAAGAAGAAAACAATTGGATGAGTGAGCGAGTTGATTCCGGTGACAAAAACAAAATTACTTCCGAAAGAAGAATTCTTCCTCGTTCGTTTAAGAAACGGCAAATAGAGCGGCATCTCCAGAAAATTCGATTGGAGAAACAAAAGAAGATAGTTCATTCTTTAATAAGTCTCATGAGTTTATAAAAATTAAAAAATTGCACGAGAAGAATAACGAGAATGAGAACGAGTTGCCAGTTTGTTAAAAGCATCTGGCCGGGAGAGTAGTCCCGATAAAAACTCCGCATGACCGGATTGGTAGAGAGAAAATTTTTAATAATCCCTAACGGCGTAAGAAAGAGCACCGTTTCCCAATTGGATTCGGTGAGATCGGGCACATGATAATCGGAAACCAGAGAAATTCCCGTTAAACAGAAGACTTGAAAAATAAAATGCCCGATGAGTTTTATTTGCAAGTTTTTTGCTCCCAAGGAAATCCATCGCCAAAAATATCGCCGTTATCGCCAACGACCGAACGAGGGTAAATCGAAATTGTACAAATTGATTGTCCAGCTTTAACAATCGTATATTTTGTTCCGACTAATTTGAGTGATCCATCATTACATTCAAACGTCATGACTTTTTCACTCACTCCTTCTTTAGGAGGATTATAAATTCCCAAATTTTTAAATGTTTCATCAAAAACTTTTTTGAGTTCAGGTTGCATTGTCGTAATGACAGAAGCGACTGAAGGAAGAATTTTTTGCAGCTTTGCCGCTTCATCACCTTTGAGAATGATTTTATAGTAAGGATCGCTGATGCGACGAACTTCTGTTTCCTGATGATTGATCAGTTTGTATTCCCGCATTTTTATTTCATTCACCTTAATAACGGCAATTCCGCCGTCGTTGGCGTAAGCGAGAGTAGTTGTAAGGACCATACTTGCCGAGATCACAATGCGTTTTACTTTTTTCTTCATGACTACATCCTTGGAAAAATAAAATCACTTAATGTGTATCCAAAAAAAATCGAAGACTAAAATTAATCCAAGCTCAATTTAGTCTCATAAACGAAAGCTATGAGGAGCATAGAGAATGGGCACTTTTTAAAAGGGAAAGTGTCTAAGGTTTTGACAATTTCTTAATGATCTTCAGCTCATTTCACTCAATTAGAGATTTCGTAAAACTTTAATCTTGTTGAGAAGGAATTTACTTTATACTCACACTTATGCAAATTTCAGAACGCAAACAGATCATCTTAGACACTTTAGAACATGAACGCATATTAAAGGAGAGAAGAGTTGAATCAATAAGGCACCAGGAGCAAAGAGAGAGAGATTTAGAGATAGAAATGAAGACCAGAGAAAATCGCCAACTTGCTCTTGTCAGACACGAAGAAAACAACAAACTCAATCTTGAACAGCGAACTAAAGAAGTAGAAAATCACCAGGAATTCATGAAAAGTGCACTTCGAATTATTTAATCTATTCTTCACATAATTAATTCATACTTTTATTTATCTTTGCAAGACTAAAAATTTCTTCCATAGTCGTTCAAACGATTTTTCAGAGGAGGAAATGTCATGAGAGCACTACTATCGGTCATTCTGTTCGCTTTGATTTCATCAGCTGCCCATGCAGAAGAAAAACGCACTTATAAAAAAGTCAGTTCATCACAAGCGACAGTAACTATCAAGACAGAGGAACAAGATGGAACTCAAGTCGCGATCTATACCGATGGACAAGAGAATGCCCAGTTTATTCAGGACCTCTTAAGAGATAAAAATTCAAAACTCTATCAAGTGAAACAAGAAATAGAAAAAGCGAATTGTGGAGAATTTAGTTCTGACGACAATCCTCATATTCCCGGATGTGGAGAAGTGACTGTGACAAATGAAGTGCGCACGTCATTTGGGAGAGGAGGTTGGGCCTCTTGCGGTAGTGGTTATACATTCTTTATGGGATTCACGAGCGAAGGGACTGGAAGATTTTTTGATGTCTCGCACATGGTAACGATTACTGAATACGCAGAAGCAGTCACAAAAGACAATGGCGATTACGCCGGATCAATTATTAAAACTCTCGATCTTGCAAAAGTTGTTGATATCAACGACCCAGCAATGAACTAGGTCTCCGTTTTCAATGTGGCAGTCTGCGGGAGTAATTGGATGAATGGATAAGAGCGATCATTAGAACAGCTCCGACTATCGCCCCAACAAATCCCGCAGGCTGATTAGTACTATAAAATCCTACTGCTTCACCTATATATCTTCCTACAAAAGCTCCAATGATTGACAACAATGTTATGAGTAGTACACCAGTGCGGTCATCTCGATCTCTGGTAAAACGTGCCACGAGACCAACCATAATACCAATCACTATCGTCCCTAAAATATGCATAGATTTCTCCTTACTAAAGCTCTATCAATAGAATAAGCAACCTTTATGCCGGAGAATCTAACAAAAATAGAAAACTATTTTATTCATAATTTTTGGTGATGTTTTTATTCTGTGAACGCATGATACGCTCTAATTTGGAAGGAGGGGCTTGTGATTAACGAAACAATTGCCAATTCCACAGCCGATGTTTTAGAGAGCGATAAAAATTATATTATGGCCGAATGGCTTAGTAGTGTTCGCGGAGAAATCGGCGCTTCGAAAAATAAAACAGACGCACAGATTACGGATCAGTTGGGAAGTTTTTTCAACAATCTCATTCATGCTTTGCGGACAATGCATCCCAATCAAATGATGAAAGACAATTGGAAGATTTCCAAAGATCATGGTCTACAGCGTTCAGGTCTTGCTGATTATTCTCTTGAGCAAATCATAGAAGAATATCATTTGTTGCGGGATCATATTTTTAATTATCTCGTTTATGAAGCACACATGATTCCCAGTGAAGAAGATCGCAGTATCATCCATAGCTTTGTTGATAATGCCATTCAAGTCGCCGCCAGCGAATTCATCAATCAGTCCTCATCTAAAAAAAATAAGCGGGATGAATCTCTGCGAACACTTTCAATCATCAATCGCGTAGGACAAACACTCACATCGAAATTGGATATGGAGCAAATCATTCAATCGGTAACGAGTGCTGCGATGGAAATCACCGAAGCGGAATCGGGCGCTTTTTTTTATTCCGGTCGAGATGAGAAAGGAAAAAAATTATTATTTTTTACTCTTTCAGGACTGGCAAAAGAAATGTGCGATAATCCACCATGCGCAAAAGTTACTGAAGTTTTTCATTCGACTTTTGTGGGCCTTGGAACGGTTCGATCTGACGACATCACGAAAGATACACGTTTTGAAAAAAATCTTCCTTATTATGGTTTGCCGGAAGACGAAAGTGATATCAAGAGCTATCTGGGAATTTCTGTCATTTCAAAAAGTGGAGATGTCTTAGGTGGACTTTTTTTAGGTCATCGTAAAGCGGAAATGTTCACTGATCAAGATCAACAAATCGTCGAAGGTCTTGCGGCCCAGGCGGCGATTGCGATGGAGAACGGAAAGCTTTATCAGAAAGTCCAAAGTTCTCTAAAAGACAGAGATACATTTCTTTCGATTGCTTCTCATGAATTAAAAACTCCGTTAACGAGTTTGACTTTGCAGGCACAGATGCGCAAACGTCAACTTCGCAAAGGAAATATGGACGCTTTTGATAAAGGGAAATTGGAAGCGATGTTCGAGGCGGATGTAAAACAACTCGCAGGACTCAATCGTTTGATCGATGATATGCTCGATATCTCTCGGATCAGAACCGGCCGATTAGAGTTGAATAAAGAATATTTTGATTTGTCCAAACTCGCTAAAGATGTCGTTGAACGTTTTCGCCCTCAATTGGAAGAGGCCTGCGGAAAATTTGTGTTTGATTCAAAGGATGCTATTTTTATTGAAGCAGATCCTTATCGAATAGAACAAGTCATCGCAAATCTTTTGACGAATGCGATGAAATACGGAAAGGGAAATCCTCTCGATATTCGTGTGTTTGCTGATAATGAACACGCTCGAGGATTTTTGCGTGTCACAGACAACGGCATGGGCATCAGTGAAGAAGATCAAGAAAGAATTTTTGCCCGCTTTGAAAGAGCTGTTTCTCCCGATGAGGTAAGTGGATTGGGATTAGGTCTTGCGATTGTTAAAGATATTGTTGAAGCTCATGGCGGACAAATTTATTTAGAAAGTGAAGTTGGAGTAGGCTCCAACTTCACGATTGCTTTTAAAATTATTCAAAAGCATTAATGACGGACACTCTTGCCCACAGATTTTTTTAAGTCTTCAAAGCCTTTCATTAAACTCAGCATTTCACGAGCGACATTTGTTGGCTCTGGATTGACGGGAGTTTTTAAGTGACATGTTCCAAGCTTCGGTCCATTAACCGGGTCCATGGTACAAAGAACCTTAGCGTTGCATGTTTTAAAATCACACATCAATTCATTTCCTGGATGGGCCTGGTAAACCAGATCCATTCTTGTAATCGCATCGTTAATCCCATTCACGCAATTGGTGAAATACGATTTGTCTCTGGATGTTGAACATAACCAATCAAAGGCCACTGCCCGGAAAGCATCCATGTCCGAGTCGATGGTGATTGGCATAACAGAAGGAAAGGCGAGTAATGAATTGGCCATTCCTCTTTCACAACGTCCATCAGAGTTGTTGAACTTGCAGAAAAATTTATTAAAACTCAAACCTCCTTCCGTGAACGAACCCCAAACTGAATTGTAATTTGTGCGAGAAGGTTTCATTCGGTTGCACAGACCGAGTTTGCAGGCGAGCGTTTCAGTGTAAGAGAACTTATTGATCTCCACATAATTTCCTTTGGTCCAGTCATCTTCTTTATACCAAAGTCCATCGGATTCGATTCTTTCAAATACAGAACTGGTGAGAGCACCGGAAACAGGAAGACGCAAAATAGAACTGAGTTCAGGAGCAATCAAGAAACCAGTGTTGCACGCATTGAGAGTCACATAGGCGTTGGGAAGAAAGTGCGAACGCATCTGAATTAATTTTCCTTCGTAGTCTCCCGGAGAAAAAGCAGCGTTCATATCTCCAATCTTCATCGCCCAGGGTGAAGAGTGGCCGAAGAAATCAAAACTTGCGATTTGATCGAAGAGCATCATTTCATTGATCAAATTCTGGCCGGTAAATTTTTCTAAAACTCTTTTAGCAACAGTGATGTTGTAATTTTCAAAGACCTGCCAATCGTCTGTGTTGTAAACATCAGGACTGCTCATGATAACGACTTGATGATCGGGATAAAGTTCTTTGTAGCGATAAGCGCGTGCGATTCCCGATTGAAAAAACTGATCAGAGTCTTCCTTGACAGCGGAGCCGACGACGATGATGTGAGTGATCTTCGTCGTATCAAGAACGAGATCTTGAAAAAGACCTACGCGATATTCAGTACTGGGAAAATCTTGGGGAGCGAGACCTCCACTGTGATCAACAAAGGCGGCATGAGATACGCGATTAAAAAGGATGACGTAGGTGAAGACGAAAAAAAAGAAAGACAGGATTTTGCGATTCATAGAAAGACCTACCTTTTAGAAATAAGTTTTACTCTCAAGAAAATGCTAGAGCTAAAAAATTTGCTTCAAAAATACATAAATCAGATGTCGAACGTGGATTAAATCTATAACGAGATTGTAAAACATTGATAAAGAAAATCTCTGATTAAAACGATTGGTTAATCTAATAGTGAAATTCAATCGGACTGATTTCTAATTGATATTTTTATTTTTCTTATTTCCCGAGCATTATGCCCAATGCTTGATCAATCAATCTTCAAGAGAGGGAAATATGAGTGTAAGTAAAAAAGTTGTGATGGGAACAGTAATGGCAATAACTCTTGCAACCTTCGCAAGTGGATGCGGAAAAAGTTCAGGATCAGCGTCTCCAGCGACAATTTCCGGAAGTAATACACAAGGGCCAAAAGCGCCGGAAAAACTCAAAGCACTCAATTTGGGAACAGCTGAAGGATTTGCGATTCTCGCTTATTCAAATATCACTTCAAATCCCAATTCGGCCATCAATGGAAAAGTGGGATTAAAACCGGGAACACATGACATGATCACACTCGATCCTTCTGAAGTGAAAGGGGGAATTCAAGACATTTTAGGAAGTGATGATGAAACAGATCCAATCAATTTTTTAAGCAATGCTAAAGTCGATATGGTGACTGCGTATACGAAAGCAGCAGGGCTCACTCCTGATGCTGACAAGGTTAATATGATTGAAGCGCAAGCAGACGGAAAAATTTTGAAAGCTGGAGTTTATAAATGGAGTGCAGGTCTTACTGTAACAAAAGACTTTACTCTGGAAGGAAATACAAATGACATTTGGGTCTTTAAAATTCCAGGTCACATGAAAGTGGGAAGTGGAGTGCATATGATCCTTGGAAAAGGAGTTCAAGCAAAAAATATTTTCTGGCAGGTTGCGGGAAGTGCTACGCTTGAAGCGAACTCTGATTTTTCAGGAACAATTATCGCTCAACAATTTATTGAAATAAAAAATCATGCGACCTTAACTGGTCGTGCGTTTGCAAAAAATGGATATGTGAATTTAGATCAGGCAACGATCAATCTACCATAGTAGTGTAAGGGCCTTCGGGCCCTTTTATTAAGTTGATATTTTTTCTATATCTTTCAGTGAAATTCTATCACTGATTATTTCATACAGTTTCATTAAAAGTTCATTTTGACTCCGTATTCTTTACAAATTCATTTTATACGCATGTCCTCATCAATCACTTAACGCAATTATTTTTGGCATCGGCATTTGCATTAACTAGTGTTCACAAACAAACATTCATTTTTTAATAACCAACTAACTAAGGAGCTTCAGGATGAGGCAAAATAATATTGGGCCATGGATGGCCATCTTTTTTCTTTTTGCTCTATTAACAACAAACGCATTTGCTTCGGGATCAAAGATGCCGGAGATTTCAAATTCATCAACTCAATCGGGATCATATACAGCTTCTGCAAACTGGAGTCAGCCGTGGAAGGGAAGTGAGACAAGTATTGTCCTTGATGTTTACGAAGGAAACTCAATCAACTGGGACAGTCTGGCCACAGATAAAAAAGTTGCAGGGATTATTCATAGATCAAGTATCGGTACAAAAGTGGACTCTCAATATCAAGCGAGAAAAGCGATTGCTCTTCAGCGCGGATATCTTTGGGGTGCATACCACTTAGGTACGAAAGGAAATACAATTGCTCAAGCGGATCTTTTCTTGTCACTTGTTCAAGATGATCCGAATACATTGATGGCGCTCGATCTTGAAGATACATCAGCGAGTAATTTAATGAGCGTTGATGAAGCCGTTACTTTTATGAACTACGTTTACGAAAAAACAGGTCGCATTCCGATTGTCTATGCGAACGATTCAACAACAAAAGCATTAAATGCAAAATTAAAAGACAATCCATTATTTCAGCAATCAAAACTTTGGTATGCGAGATATAGATCTTCTGTGACTGATTTCCCGGTGGGAATTTGGCAAGGATACTTTCTATGGCAATTCTCGAGCGAGCTTAACTGTTCTTCGTCTGGATCATGCCTTTATCGTGCTCCAGGTACGCAATCTGATATGGACGTGAACGTCTTTAATGGGAGTGCGGATGAATTGGCGGCTCAGTGGAATAATAACTAATCAATCATCAATAAGGTGTCACTTTCTAGTGGCACCTTTTCGTTTTACTCCTATCACTGCCACAAATTGTTTTCACTTTTTCAGATTAATTTTCTTCTCAGTCATACGAATCAATATAATGTCATGATGACTTCTCATTTATTTGTCTCTTTTATCGATAAAGAAAAATTAACATTTAAATAGTTTCAGAAAATTTATTAATCAACCGTAAACTAATCCAAATTACTCCATTAAAAAAGGGAAGTGAATGATTGGTTTAAAATCATTGTTGGGTTGTTTTTTGTTTCTTTCTCTCGCGGTCTCTCAAGCAGGTACGCAGAGCTTTTCAGTCAGTAGTACTCAAGCTTATGCTTCAGTGACAATCACTTTCGATGCGAGTGGAATTAATCAAGCGAAAAAATTTCTCTGGACCTTTGGTGATGGTGGAACTCTCACAACGACAAATCCAGTTGCAAATTATCAATACAAAACTGCAGGTAAATTTACGGCGAGTCTTTCCTATCAAGTGAATGCCAGCGATAAAAATCCGAACTATAAAGATGCTGGTTCAATTGCAATTACTATTTTAGCGAAACAGCAGCAGAATCTTCCACCGACAGCTTCTTTATCTTGTACTGTAAATAATCTTCTTGTTAACTGCAATGCTCTCGGAAGTGCAGATCCTCAAAATAAACCATTGTCGTTTGTTTTTTCTTATGGGGATAACTTTTCGGAGAGTAATACGACAGGACTTTCGAGTCATGCTTTCTCTGTTGCTGGACTTTATTCAGTCACATTAACAGTCACGAACAGTTCGGGATTAAGTTCACATACGACGACTCAGGTTCAAGTTGTTCGTCCACCAAATGTACTTCCAAGTTTAGTGCTCAATTGTACATCTGATGTAATTAACACACTTTTATGTAATGCAAATGGTTCGACAGACTCAGATGGAAACATCGTTTCTTATAAATATAGCTGGGATGATAATTCGAACGATATGAAAGCAGATTCAGCAAATATCACTCACGTTTTTTCGACTTCAGGGTCTCACTCAGTTACTTTAACTGCAATTGATAATGATGGTGGAGTAAGCACTTTTGTAAAGAGCTTTACAGTGAAAGCGAATACACTTCCTGTTGCAAACTTTTCTTGTGATGCTAGCAAACCTCAAAAACTAACTTGTTCCTCTTCTTCAACAGATGCAGACGTTGGAGATAGCATTCAATCGTATTCGTGGAAATTTGGAAATGCTTCTGCATTTTCAACAACGACTTCAAATACAGATTACGATTTTAAAACAGGTGGATCATTTGATGTGACGTTGTCTGTGACAGACTCTTACGGTGGAGTTGGAAGTCTGACAAAAACAATCGTAGTAAAAAACAACACTCCCCCAATGGCTAATTTCTCATGTACAAATACTGGTTTGAGAACAATTCACTGTGAAAACTCAAGTTCAGATAATGATGGATCTATCGTTAACATTTCTTGGGTCCTCGACGATGGAACAAATTTAACTGGAACGAATTTTGATCACACCTTTTCAGATGATCAAACCCACACGATTACACTGTCAGTAACAGATGATTTAGGAGCAACTGCAAGTCTTGCTCAAACTGTTCAACCGATTAAAAATCAAGCTCCTCAATTGGATATTAATGCGAACACACTAACAGGATTTGCTCCCCTTGCGATTAACTTCACAGCGAATGCTGTAGATTCTGATGGTATTGTTTCGAACCTCAACTGGAATTTTTCTGACGGAGGAAGTGATTCAGGGACAAGCGTTTCTCATACATTTTCAGCAGCAGGAACTTATACAATTACTGCAATTGCGACAGATAATTTCGGAGCAACAACAACGAAATCTCTTTCTGTGACGGTAAATGCTCCATTGATAAAAACTCCACCGAATGCGTTCTTTAAGGTTTTTGAATTTGATACATGGGTAGAGTTGCATTCAACTCTTACTAAAGCTCAATATGATATCGAACGCGCGTATTACACAATTGATGGAGTAAACACTGTTGAAGTCACAGAATTTTATCCAAACACAATTAACTGGATTGATCTAAAAACTTTTGGATGGCATGAAATTAAACTTACTATTGTGGATATTTACGGACAACAATCAACATTCACTCAACAGGTGAATCAGGTTGAAGATTTGGATACACTAGCTCCCTTTGTTGATTTTAAAGTTCAGCAGAGTGCTGCGAGAACTGTCTTCTTAAATTTTAATAGATCATTTGATTATGATATCGATCAAGGGATTCAATCGTTTCATGTGGACTATGGAAATGGGGAAAGCGAAGATACAACGAATCTCTATTTAACTCACGTTTATTCAGCTGCAGGAACATACTCGATCACTGTTACTGCTTATACAATACACGGTACTCAAAACACGACGAACAAGCAATTTACAGTGAGTGATAGTGCTCCTGCGACGATTCTTCCTCCGATGGTTAACTTTGGTTATCGCATCTACGACTTCGCTCAAAACGTAAGTTTCTACAATGATAAATCAGGAACACCCAATGGAACGATTCTTTCTTACGTTTGGGATTTTGGTGACGGCCAAACAGCAACAGGACAAAAGGTTGCACACTTCTATGATCCGGGGTCATACTTCGTGACTCTTACAATAGTAGATTCTTCGGGACAATCGTCATCACAAACTCAGCATATCACCATTTTTGGATCAGGCACCAATTTAGTTGCGCAACTTGGTTGTGATATTGCTAAACCTTATTTTGATTACACTCAAACATGTCAGGTTTTTGCTCTCGATAAGCAGAATCAAATTACACGCGTGAGAGTGAACTGGGGAGATGGGACAGCTAATAACCTGACACTTCCTTCGGTTAACGGAATTTTTAGGCCGACACACAAATATGCTAGCGCTGGAACATATACAGTTACTGAGACAGTAACAACATCGAGAGGAGAAACAACAACTGCAACGACGACACTTCCTCTAACAAAATATAATCCGGTTATTGCAAATGTTCAGTGTTATACAAATAATTTGCTGGTGAGTTGTAATGCTCTTGGTTCTTACGATATGACAGGGCAGCCTCTGACCTATACTTTCGATTATGGGGACTCGTATACGGAGACAAATACGAATGGATTATCAAGCCATACATACTCGTCAGCCGGTCTCTATACAGTAAATATTTCAGTAAAAAATACTAGCGGAGATATTGCAACAGCTCAGACACAGGTAATGCCGGTTGCTCCAGTCCATAATCCACCAATAGCTTCTGGGTACTGTAATTCATATGGCCCACAAAGTATCAGTTGCTTTTCTACTTCAGTAGATACGAATGGGCAAAACAGCTTATTAACAGAATGGTCTGTTGAAGATAAAATAGGAATGGGGGATTTATTTACTGTAACTCTTTCGAGCAGTGGAGTGAAAACCGTCATCTTAAAAGTTACAAATTCTTATGGAGATGTAAGTACGCTAGCCTTTAATGTTACAGCGCCTGAAAACCAAGCTCCTATTGCTAATGCTGACTGCTCACTGACAAGTGATTCAAAAAATATTTTATGTAAAACATTGTCTTATGATTCAGACGGCTCAATTACAAAAACACAATGGACATTGAGTAATGGGAAAACTTTTACTGGAACAAGTTTTGCGCTAGCCCTAAATGGAGAAACAAGTTTAGGTATTACCCTAGAAGTTACAGATAATTTAGGAAAAACAAGTTCCTACAATAAGAATATCGATTTTATTGCGAGCCCTCCTGCTTCAATCGATTCAATTGCAGATCAATGTTCTATTCCAGATGCTTTAAAAAGCAAGTTATGTTCAGATGAATACTTTTCAGCAAATTCCATTAATGACTTGAATGATTATTTGGCCAACGGTAAATTGAAAGATGGAAAATTATTAAATTTAGAAATATCTAATGAAATCAATAGTGATGTTATTGCTGTGGGGACTCCATGTCAGCTTAAAGTTAACTCTTCAATTCAGGCAAATAAAATATGCTTGAGAGGTTCTAGTGTAGTTTTGAGCCATGCACTTTTAAATGCAAACAAAGGAAATATTGACATCGTTGCAGATAATAATATTTCTATTGATAGTTCAAATATAAAAACTGAAGGAAACACTTCACTGTTTACAAAATATTTTCAACCTTTTGATGGAAAAGTGGAATTAATCAACGGAAGTATTGTTGATTCAAATTCAATACAAATTGATACAAAGTCATCAATTTTAAAAGATCAGAATTCTACCTTTCTTTCAGGTGCGATAGTTTTGAATGGAGGAAACTGTGAGGTAGCTGAATCCGATTTCGTCGGAACATGTTTAAATAATACAATCAGCAAGGACATTAGCATAGATTTTACTTCATCATCTTCTGACAAACAGCTGATTGGATTTGAAGTCACTGGTATTAACGATAGTTCAGAAAAAGTTTTCTGGAGATTTAATAAGGGAGCGCAAGAACCTGGAGAAGATAATTCATTTAATAAAAAATTTCCGCTACCTGGAAATTCTCTTGTTGAAGTTGCAGTAGTTGATACCCAAGGTTTTTTTAGGGTTTCAAATAAATTAATATCTGTTGAACCATCGAAAACATATCCTGGGCAAATCTTGGTATTTAACTTTTATGGCAACGACGATTTAAATGTAAATGCTTTTTTGGCTGATCAGACCATTACTTTGTACAAGGATCCAAATGTTGCTCAGACATATTTATTGCAAGTTCCAGCAGAGGCGATTGATGATTTAAATCTTGTTATTCCTTCTTTTAACTATAATTCAGTAATTCATATTACAAGATTAGACACAATTGATAACCCTGATGACTTTATCAATGGCAAGCTAGATGAAATTATTAATACGATAAATTCAATGCCAGTGACTTCTTTTAATAGTTCACTGCTAAGTGCGATTAATTCACTGAAGCTTCAAATTAACTCATTTAATAATGACGATAAAATTAAGATGGCTCAATTTCTTTTGGCCAACACATCTCAAAATTTAAATGTTGTTGTTAATTTAAAAAATAAATCGAAATTTAATATCTTAGATATATTTCTTCCAAAAGCTTTCGCGATAAATTTTGCTATATGGAATGATATACCTCAGCCATTTAAAGAATTTTTACTTGCAAATTTTTCTATAGTAATTGGATCAGCGAGTGCGGTACTTTCTGTAGCTGGTTTTTCTCTTGTGAAACTTAAAGCCTGTGAGTGGTGTGCACCGATAAGTGCCGGCTTAGGACTAATTGCTGTTGGTACACTATTGAAGGCTGCTTTTGGAGCCCAAGATCAATTAAGCACAGCTTATCTTCCAGATCCAGATTCGTTTTTTGGAGCGCTCAAGGGGCGGGCAGTGTCTAATGCAATTACTTCAGTTCAATTTCGTAGTCAATTTGTCTCGGTAGATTCAATTACCAATAATTCTCCTCTTGTAAAAGAAACAAAAGATGGAGTTGAAGCTATTAATAGTTATTTAAGAGCAGCTGACAAAAATATTGTGCTAGTGAATGATATAATGTCAGTTTTTAATGTTTCTGGTCTCGAACCATTTCAAAAACTGCAATTCCCTCAAACGGGATTCCCAGGATTTTTAAATCCGAATTTAATTTCTTCACCACAAGTTATTTCGCCTACTGATGGCTCTGCCTTTGTGAGCAGCTTTACTCCTAATGGTAATAACCTTGATTTGAAAATAATTTCAACTCGCTCTCAGGCAATTACTGTCAGATTCAATTATAAAAATAGTGACTTCGGTATCGAGAAGCAAATTGATGTCGACATGTATATCACTGGACTTAGTTCGTTAACTTGGAGCTATCAAATTTCAGTAAGTGGCAGACAAGCAAAACTTTGGTTAGTGGATATTCCTGTCGATAATACATCATTTATATATGAGTGGGATTTTGGTGATGGCGAAACAGAAACTTCTATTGAACCAGTTATTATTCACCGTTATCCAAATGAAGGGCAATACACACCTAAAGTTAAAATTTATGATGATAAATTAAATTTTTTAGTCTCATCTGTTTCTAATTATGCAATTCCTATAAAGGACCAATCTCATATATCTGTTTGTACATCTTTTGATAAGGTTGGAATTCTAAATGGCTATATAACGCCAACAACAGTATTAGGTTTTAGTGGCCAAATTTTAGAAAATGAGTTAACGGCAGGATTTGGTACATGCTATGTTAAAGGAACAGCTACGTATAGTGGACCTGATTCATATTGCCTATCATTGTACAATTGTGCATTTGATGATCTTAAGGAAGAATAAAAAATGAAAAAAATCATATCAAGTGAAAGAAATTATAGAATTTTGGCAATAATAATACTTTCAATTTATTTTTTACTAATTTATTTATTTTCTAATAATAGGAATCTAGTACCTCTTCTTTTGAGTTATGCCTTGGTATGTCTTATTATTCCATATTTGATAGTAAGATTTGAAAAAAGAAAAATCAAGAATGGTATATTTTTTAATCAAATAGGAGTGTTGTTGTATTTTAATGATACCTTGAAAGAAAAATTGGATTGGGATGAAGTTGAGATAAAAGAAATTCCAACACGTTTAAAAATTCAGCATAGTATGATGCTAGAGTTCACATCAAATAGAAGATCTACAGGACCCTTTTATTTACATCTGACATGGTTTAATGAAGATTCACTTATTGAGCTAACGAAAAGGTATGTTCCAGATGAAAATTCATTTTATAAATTAATCAGTGAATACTGTAATAAAAGAGGAATAATGTTTTGATGAATATTTACGAGTAGATTTTAGAAATAAAAAATTCTTAGCACTTCATGAGTTTTAAAAAATAAAATCGCGCTATAGCCACTTGTCAGCTTAGTTTTTGCTTGTGGGCTTTTTTAAGTTTATACGATTTCTATCGTGACAAGTTCCCATTTTATCATTGTGGCCTTTCGCTAAGATCTTCTGGGCTTCGTTGCTTTAGCACTCGTTACAATTTCGATGATCTGATTCCATTCTCGTCATGCCCCCGAGTCTAGTAGCTTGTAGTAGGGACTACAGCATTTTTTTACGATCCACAAAATTCTTATCTAAGATTGAAAATAAAATCACAAGATGATTTTTGTTGGTGAGATTTGTTTGCATGTTAAAATGAGTAGTATGAAGTATGAGTTGCACTGGTAATGTGAAGATAGCTTGGAACCTTCTTATTATTGAACTTCAAAAACAAAGGCAAATAATTGCTAAAACTTTTTCTAATTTTCACATTCCTTGTAACTCTAAAAGTTAACGCCAGCCCAATGTCCCTGAACATGTCTTCCGCAATTTACAGTCAAAACTTTAAAACGGTATGTATACAATGGTTACCACTTGATAAAAACGGTGATATCCAACACACTAATTCACAAAACGATAATTTAATTCACAAAATTTCAAAAAAAAATTATCCAGTTTCTGGAATTTATCAGTTTAATTCAAAATTACTCTGGGAAATTAAAGATGAAATTCAAGGGGACTGTAGACCTTTAGACGATGGTCATGCCATCTTTTTTGAAAACGATAAATTTTCCCTTATGAAAGATGGGCGATTGATTAGAAAATTCACCGTAAAAGATTTTTGCAAAGATCCGGCAAAAATGTCATTTGAGGATTTAGAATACAGCGGGAGAATTGACGAGGACAAAAAAGAATTTGAATTCAAAGCATGCGGGAAAATTTATAACGTCGATATTGCTTCTGGAAAAATTTTGGAAAAAAGAACTTACAGTTTTTTTATTGGCTTAGTATTAGTTGCCTTTTTAGGTTTAGAATTTGTCGGTTTGTGGAAAACATTTGAGAAAGGAAACTATCCAGGGTTATTTAGTCTTATTCCCCTCTATAATGCTTATGTGTTGGTTGTGATTGCAGGTTTAAGCCCATGGATATTACTTTTATTTTCACTTCCCGGTGTAAATCTACTCCTTTCTTTTTTTATACATTTTAAATTGGCTAGAAAATTTCAGTTTGGTTTCATTACCAGTATTTTCCTGGCAGTATTCTATTGGATCATTCTTTATCCAATAATTGGATTTGGGAATTCCATTTATGAAGATGAAAAAGGAGCCCACACACAGTGAACTCCTTTTAAATTAAAACCTAAAACGCAGCCCTAAACATCGCAATCAAAATCAACAGCGAAGCAGGCACCCCCAACAGCCAAGCTAAAATATAAGGAAACGCACTCCCATGTTGATTAGCAAAGATCTGTGCACGAGTAATCGTCACCGGTTCCTCAAACGCTCCTTCAACAGTCAACGGTCTCTCCGCATTCGAATGAGCAGCAATACGTCCACCGATTCCAGCAGAAACAAACCCAACAAGAAAGACGAAGAATAAACTAAGACCAGTCCCACCTAAAAAAGCAGCGGCCTTTTCACCGACATCTTTCGCTGTTCTATCAAATTGAAGTTTCAATTGCTCAATCTTCGCTGAAACTTGTGCTTTAGTCTGACCAGTCTGATAAGCATAATAAGATTTCGCTGATTCAACATCACCTTGGGCAAGTCTGACAGTCAGTCCTTCAGCAACAATTGCCGGATCTGATTTGAAATGAGCTGTTGATCCCATGACGTTGTTGATTGTGTCTTGTACGCGAGGACTTGCTCCGACAGTTGTCACTGTTTTACCCATTCCGGAAATAATATTTCCAAGTCCCATTGAAAGTGAGCCCACTGCGCTTGAAGCGAGTACAGTGAGAATGATAAAGAAGCTCGAAGCAACGACGAGTCCTTGAGCTATACCAACTTTGTTGGTTATATTTTTAGACATTCGGACTGCGAAATAACTTCCGGCAAACAGTGATATAACGGCAGAAAGCCCCATCCATACACCTGCGCCAGTGGCCAACACTAATCCGCCTGTTTCGTTTTCAATTGCACTTTGTGAAGCGAGACCAACGACACCTATTCCGAGTGCTGAGAGAAGCATATAGGCCATTAATGAGATGAGAATGCCAGCGACAGTTGTTCTCCAGCAAAGAAGATGTGAATACGAATGAGTCGGTTCAAGCGTTGTAGTATTTTGGTTTTGTATCATTGTTTACTCCTATGTAAGTTTATTGCGATAGACGCAAACAATGATGTAATTTGCAAACTCGAGGCCTGAATGAGTAAGACTGATAAAAGTTTTGGATGATTTATATAGAGAAGGTAAAAGGCCTCATCGCGAGGCCCTTTTTAAAATTAAAGGTCCTGACAAGCGTATTGATCACTATTAATCATATCCTGAATGTCTGTGAGCAATTGATTACAAACAGGAACGTTCGTGAACTCAGAGCTCGTAATTTTTCCCATCAAAGAAGATGTCTGCATTTTCGTCAATGCATTTCCAAGCACAGTATTAAGCAGCGTGCCTGTAATCGAATTCGGTTTTTTTAGCTGGCAAATATTATGCGCGAAATTCACAGCAACACCATTCATGAAATTGAGCGATGTTGTTCCCGCATTTTTCCATGAAATTTGCGAGCAGGCAGAATCCATAACGAGTGTTTTAATTTGATCAGTATAAGCGTTAGCCGCAGTGGTAGATGATGATTGAGTAATTGTACTCAAAATAGGAAGGAGAATATTTGTAAGCTGGTTGTTAGAAGAAGTTGCTGAAGCAGCATTGGGAAAGATTGATGGAGCAAGAGAGCCGAGTAGCGGAGTGAGAATCGTGGAAGCAGAAGTGATTGGCGTTGTTTGAGTTGTCGTCGGCGGTTTAGCTCCCATCGCAAACGTTTGAGATGTCGCCGTTAAAACAAATAGCGAAACAAGAAATTTATTTTTTAATTTCATTAAAGGCCCCTGGTAAATGGTTAGAGAAAAAAAAAGGCCCCATCCTAGGACCTTTTCTTTGATGTATTTCTAATGTCACAATCCTCGCGACATATTTAATTTTCTTATTGAGCGTAGATCAAAACTCCGCCTTTAATTCTATCGATGATCTCAACACTATAGCGTGGATCAACTGCCGGACATCCCCAGCTTCTTCCAATTTTCGCCCCAGGAGTGACATAGTCGGCCGGGTGAATAACAATCTCTCTCGATCTCGCATTCGAGTTAGTCGTTGAAAGACCATCGAGTTTTAATGAATAACCGTGTTCACCTTCATAAGTTTCTGCTGTTAAGTAGAATCCTTGTGAACTCATTAATGAGTTAGGTTCATTCGAAAACTGTGTTGCGTATCCATCGTAATCAGGATCGGAATTTTTTCCGTGAGCAACGAGATACTTATCAACTTGTCCTGAACTCATATCAATTAAATAAAATCTTTCCTTAGAGTTATGTTGAGAGAAATCGATAACTCCAAGAGTTGTTTTATTTTTAATTTGCGATTTATGAGAATCGTAATAATTAATTGCTTTATTCAAAAGTGCTGCTGGAACTTCATGATTAGGATCGAGATAAGAGTAATTTTCATTTGCAGCTGAAGAAACTGATCCTGTATCTGAGACAGTTACATCTGTTGATGTTGTATCTGACGAATCAGTTACTGTCGGCATTTTTGCCCCTGAAGCAAAAGCATAGTTAAATGATAGTAAAAAAAAGACAGCAATAAATAAATGACGAAGACTGCGAGCCTTCGCCACGTTCGAAATATTTTGCTTCATCCTGAAGCTCCTTTTTAAATTTTTAGTTTAAAACAAAACCACTCATTGATTTCGTGATTGTATTAAGTGCAGATGCCATACCAACTCGAGATTCTCTCAAGAAGGGATAAACGATTGAATGGGACTGGGAATTAAAAACAAAATCTTTTTGTGGCAGTATCACATTGACGTTTTTTTACGTCACCGTTCTTTTTGCTCGTGCGCATTCAGAGTAAAAATTTCACCGAATCATTTAGTTTTTCTGTTTTCTTCTCTAGTCGTGTTGAGTTGCTCTAAATTTTGCTGGAGAGAGCGGGTTTTATCTTTACGTTTCTTATAAGGAGAGACATCTGAAGATGGTGAATCTTTTTTCTCAACTTCATTCATAGTAGTTGAGGTTTTTTCATTGGACGCAATTGTTACAGTTTTTAGCAAGCGCGGAATTTCCGGTTCTTCGAATTCCTGATAAGACTTGGCCTCTTCAGGAGTAAATTTTCTTTCCTCGTGAGATGAAACTCCATCACCTTCATCATTTTTTACAATCACAGCATGATCGCCTGGAATGAGATCGCGGTTTAACTCAGGGGCCGGACCTTCCATATGAATTGAACCTTCGAGTAGGGCAACTTGTTCAACAGCTTTTCCACCGACGTTCACAACGTTCACCATGAATTCAGTTCCTCTGATTCCCATGCTCACTGTTGGTGTTTTTATTTTTAACTGATCCGGACTTTGTGCTTTCGAGCGAACAAGTGCGCGCAACTTTCCTTTGATGATACTGAACTGAGCATCTCTATCCGTCTTCGTTCTGTATTTCCAATTCTCAACTTTAAAATCTGAATTTGGTCCGAGAGTGACAGTTGTGAGATCGATCATCTCCATGACGATAAAACTTGCTTCACTCGTTTGAATGAGGTCGTTGTTATAAACTTTCGATCCTTTTTTTAATTCGCGATCGCCGATAATCGCTTTTCCTTTTAATGCTTTTATTTTTCCAAGATAGTTGGGAATGAGAGTTGATGTCTTTGGATCAAACGTCCAGTCTTTATCATCAGCGCCGAATACGGCCGTGATGTTTAAAAGGAGAGCGAATAAAAGGATTATTTTTATCATCATCCAAAGATGATAAATGAATTTTAATTAAAATTCATTAAAATATGAGACAGTGCCTGTTCCTTCCTCATTGATAATTAAATGCTGAATAGGGGCAACTTTGTATTTCTCTTTCATGTCTTGGAGTTTTTGCGGTTCAACCGGGCAAAGAGTTTCACCATCAGCACCCAGGAAATGTCTCTCTGCCAATGCTTTTCTAAACTTGCGTTCGCCTGAATTATTGGCAAACTTACTGCAGTTGATACTTTCATCCATTGAAGCATCCATGTAGTTGCGGAAATCCAGTGGATTTTTCTCAACAACTTTCCAGGCAGAATTTTCACATGAAATGTACGGGCCTAAGTTGTGCTCGCTTCCTAAAACATCATCTTGTTTTTGAAGCATGTGATTCCAGAAACGCATTCCATTGAAGTTGGCAGAGAGATCGGCGTACGAGAACACTCCAGTGGCAAAAATATTCCCCCCGAGTGCAGTTTTTTCCAGAAAGATTCCTCTCTTTAAAACTTTTTCGATATCTTTGCCTTTACTGTAGTGTTGAGTGAAATACATGAACCCAGTTCCAAACATGTGTTCAAACTTATCAACGCCGACAATCTGATCGCCGATTTGAATCAACGGACTCAATGCGAGCGGTGAAGACGCCGCACTTTTTCTTCCAAGAAGATATCCATTCGTCACAGTCCATTCACTGTAAACTGATTCTTTGATCGGAAGTGCGTTGATAGGAGCAGCGTGATTGTAAAGAAGCGCTTGAACAAGTGCACCCTTACTATGATTGTTAAAATATTTTCTGAGTTCAGCGTAGAGAACGTCTTCGTTACAACCTTGAGTTTTGTTGGCGTCTTCAACAGCATTTTTTAAATAGCCGTTTGCAAGTGTGTTTACGGCACTGCTTGCATCAGTCAGAGTTAACAAACGCGCAGTAAAGTTATCCGCTTCCGCGCCCATTGCCACAGATGTGATCATCAAAGTTGTAAGGAGTAGTGTTAATTTCATAGTGCTGGCATCCTAACAGAATCCTCATTTTCCTCTAGGGTCCTTGTAGATTATTCATACTTTTATTTAAAAAACTCTAGACACGCCCCCGGAAAGCACTGTATTCTTAGGTCTCATGTTCACTTAAACTAAGGAGGTTATCATGATTAGAAATACATCAATTAAAATGACGATCTCTGCAGGATCGGTCCGTTAAAGACTCTGTCTTTTTCGCGATAAACTTAACCCACTAAATTTAAATTAAAAAATATTCTCTCATGAGATTGGTCGCAGGCCGTTTTCGTGCGTGAGAATTTGGAATTTTATGAAATTTTTAAAGCACTTTTTCTTTATGGAGGCTTCTCCTCTTATTAAAAAAGGGAAGACTCAAACAATTACCGAAAGCGATATGCTTTCATTGCCACCACATCTCGATCCGAGGAATGTGGTGTTTCCTGAACATGAACTTTCATGGGAGAGTCCGTGGAAGCATTTGTGGTCTGTTATCAAAATCTCACGCAAGGAAGTTGTTCCTGCGTATCTTTGGTATCTGATTTCATCGTTACTTTCACTTTCGACACCTTTATTAGTTCATCGTTTTGTTAAACTTATCGGAGCAGGAATCACGCAGGCGAATTTACCGCAGGCCTTGATCACGGGAGTGCTTCTCGGTTTTTGCGGATTCATGGCGGGACTTTGTCTGCAACACTTTTTCCTGCACGCACTCGGCGCTTATCAAATTATTTCGAACATCCTTAATAAGATTTTGTTCAATCATAGTTTGAAACTTACGATGCAAGCGCGTGGAAAAAATCAACTCGGCGATGTCGTAAACTACATGAGTAGTGATAGTGATGCGATTGCGGATTTCACTTTTGTTTTTGGTGATCTCGTAGGCGATATCGTTATGATTATCGGCGTAGTAACGATGCTCTTTTATTTTTTAGGTGTCTCAGCGTTTGCAGCACTGGCCGCATTTTTATTGCTCGCACCTCTCACTCGTTATATCGCTAAACGATTTACAAAACTCGATGAAGAGATGATGGCATTTCGCGATCAGCGCGTGACCCTCATGACTCAGGCATTGAATGCAATTCGTGTCGTGAAATATTTTGCGTGGGAAAAAAGTGTTGAAAAAGAAGTGATGGATATTCGCGATCGCGAGCTTGCGAGTCGTAAAAGACTTGCGCGTTCTGAAGTTTTGTCGGGACTTGCTTACATGACGGTTTCGACAATCGTTCTTTTTATTGCGCTTGCGACTCATGCTCTTCGCGGACAGCAGATTGATGCCGCTTTGATTTTTACATGTGTTTCATTGTTCGGACTTATTGAAGGGCCGTTCGGTGATCTTTCACATCTTATTTCTCGTATGACGAACGGTTATGTCGGGGCCGGGCGATTGATTAAATATCTTTCGCAAGAAACGCTGACGGAAGAAAAAAAGCAAATCGTGAGTACTGGTGTTCCGGGACTCGAATTGAAAAACGTTACTGCGTATTTTGAAGATCCCGCACTGCCGACATTGAAGAATATCGGATTCATTGTGAATCCTGGAGAGTCGCTTGCGATCGTCGGCCCGGTGGGAAGCGGGAAGAGTACGCTTCTTTATACGATTCTCGATGAGATGAAATTAAAAGAAGGCTCTGTAAATTTTACTTCGAATGAAAATCCGAAGACATCTTATCTTCCACAAGAGGCCTACATCATCAACTCAACGATGCTGGAAAATATCACGTTTGGTAAAAACGTAACGGATGAAGAAATTCAACACGCACTTTATTCAGCTTGTCTCGATAAAGATGTTGAACAATTTAAAGGTGGACTCAAAACTGAAATCGGAGAAAAAGGTGTCAACCTTTCGGGAGGACAGAAGCAGAGAGTGGGGCTTACCCGCGCTTATCTTTCCAATCCGGATCTGATTTTGCTCGACGATCCTCTTTCGGCCGTTGACCACGATACAGAAATAAAACTGTGTGAACGATTACTCTTCGGACACTGGAAAAATAAAACCCGCATCGTCGTGACTCATAGACTGGAACATATTCGTTCGTTCGATAAAATTCTTTATCTGGAAAACGGAGAAGTGGGAGCTCTCGGGCGTTTTGATGACATCCTTCAAAGTTCGAAATCGTTCAGGGAATTTTATGCTGAACATACGAAGACAAAAGGACATACGGCCACTGATGAAATTTTAATTTCTGAAACTCAGAAACAAGAAAAGAAAGTTGTTGAGGACGGTGCACGTATTACTGAAGATGAAGACCGCGAAGTAGGAGCTGTTAAAAAAGATATCTATTTCGACTACATCAAATCACTCGGAGGTGTTGATCCGAAAACGGGTCCGTGGATTTTATTTTTACTCGGCTTTGGGGCGATTTTTGTTGCCGTTGCTCCTCTGGTTCAGAAGTCGTGGCTTTCTTATTATTCGTCTCACGAAAATGATTGGAAAGCGATTCATGCAATCGGAATTTACGGAATCATCGGAATCGGTGTTCTCGTACTTAGTTTGCTGAACAACTTCTTCTGGCTTGAGCGCGGAATTAAGGCCGGAAAAAATATGCATGATAGTATGCTTAGGAGCGTACTCAAAGCACCAGTGCGCTTTTTTGATTCAACTCCCGTAGGGCGAATCATTCAACGTTTCTCCCGCGATGTTGAATCTGTCGATATTTATCTGCAGTGGAGTTTCGTGAGTGTTGTGAACTGTATGCTTCAAGTTGCAGTGTCGGTCGTTTTGATTTTATCACTCGTGCCGATGATGGCGATCGTCATTATTCCAGTGATGTTTCTCTACTATCGCGTGCAAAAAAATTATCGTTCACCGGCGAGAGAAGCAAAACGTTTTGATAGTGTGGCGAGATCACCTCGTTATTCGCACTTCAAGGAAACGTTGCAGGGACTTGTTGTCATCCGCAGTTATTCTAAGGAGTCGTGGTTTATCGAAAGCTTTTTCGATAAATTAAAAGAAAGTCAGCGCATGTTCTATTCACATTATATGTTGAATCGCTGGTTCTCTTCGCGCATTCCTCTCGTCGGAGGAATTATTTCGATGACGACGGCGATTGGTATTACTCTTTCTGCTTATTACGGATTGATGACAGCGGGAACAGCGGGACTTCTCACATTGTATTCGCTTTCTTTCTGGGGTTATTTGAATTGGGGTGTTCGTCAGTTTGCGGATATTGAATCGCGGATGACTTCAGTTGAGCGTTTGAAGTTTTTTGCGAATCTTCCTTCTGAATCAGATGTGGTGAAAGAAAAAGTTCGCGAACTCGCAAACAACTGGCCGATGAACGGAGAAGTGAAAGCACAAAATTTAAAAGTGCGATACGCTCCACATCTTCCGCAAGTTTTGAAGGGAGTGAATTTCACAATTCCTGCCGGAACAAAAGTGGGAATCATCGGACGAACTGGTTCGGGAAAAAGTACGCTCTTTCAAACGCTCTTCCGTTTTATTGAACTGGAAGAAGGGGAGATTGTTATCGACGGTGTCGACATCGCGAGTATTCCGATTGAACGTTTGAGAAAAAGTATGGCGATCATTCCGCAAGATCCGACGCTCTTTATGGGAACGATCAGAAACAATCTCGATCGCTACAACGAGTACAGCGACGACGAAATTATTCGCGTTTTAAAACATGCTGGGCTCTGGAACATGATTAATGCGCTTCCAGATGGATTGCAATCAGTAGTGAACGAAGGTGGACAGAATTTCAGTCAAGGACAAAGACAATTGTTGTGTCTGGCGCGCGCTCTTCTTATCAATGCGAAAATCATTATCATGGATGAGGCGACAGCGAGTGTGGATGTTCAAACGGATGCGCTTCTGCAACGAGTGATTCGCGAGGAGCTGAAAGGAATTACGATGCTTATTATTGCCCATCGTTTGGGAACGGTGAGCGATTGTGATCAGATTATCGAAATTGTTGAAGGTGCTTCAAAAATCTTAAAACAAAATCATGGCCTCACTATTTCATAGTGAGGTCTTTTGCTCCGACTACCCCAATGAGTGGAAGTTTGTTTGCATGAGCGATAATTTGAGTGATGGGAGTTCCTTCTTTAAAGAGCTTCCATCCCGTTTTATCTTTTGCTAATTGCATGTCGTAGCTTTTTCTTTTTCCTGTAAGAATATTGTAAACAGCATCGATGATAATCACGCCGCCTTGTTGGTCATCAAAATTGCTTGTTTCAATTTTTGCGAAATTGTTGAAGTGAGCACCTTCTTTGACGAACGAATCAATGGTGATTGAATCACGTTTTTTTAAATTTTTTCCTTCCACATTATCGACGTAGATGGCCTTTAATGTTTGTGTGTCTTCGTTTGTGTCGACGACGAGATGATAGACGTCTGTTGTGACATCTGTACTTACAGTCGCTAGCAATTGTTCAGCGGCCTGAGATTTTCTTGGAGCGATGACGAGAATGAGTGTTGAGAGGCAAAACGAAAGCAGAAGTAATTTGTTTTTACTGACCATGATTTTGTCCTTGTGTGTGAATGTCCCCAAGAAAGTTGAGGGCAACAAGGTTTAATCAAAAAAGATTTTATTTGAATAATATATAAAAGTTATGAATTTAGTCCCAGCCGAGAACGCGGTAACCTTTATCTGCCAAACATTGATTTACGTAACGATGTTTTAATTCATCCGGGGTAAGTGCGCCTGAAACCGCTCCACCGGCACCACCCATTGCGGCCCCTTGAGCAGCTCCGCGTGCGATATTCCCGGAAAAAGCTCCGGCCACAGCTCCGATCGCTCCACCGACAGCGGCACCAAAACCAGTGCTCTTCAACATTTTCTTTCCTTCAGAAGATTCGAGATACGTATCAGCTTCTTTCATGCAAAGATCAACGTCTGCTTCAGAGGCCTCTTTTCCTTTCGCTTTCATTGTGTCGTTTGGGTAGAGCTTTGGTCTTGAAGCACATGAAGAAAGTGTTGTGAGGACAAGAACGAGTGCAAAGATTCTACAAAATTTAGTTTTCATATTTCTTAGTATCGCTCTGATGATTTCTATAGGCAAATCTAAGAAAAATAGCGAAAATTTCCTCATGTTAAATCGTTTGACGTATTCTTTCACTGAATTGAAAAATAACTTTTCAATTTCGACGGTTATTGCCGGCGCTGTAATGGTTCTCGTTGGAATGACGAGTTCTGCTGTTATTGTTTTTCAAGCGGCGAGTGCGCTCGGGCTTTCTGCGCATGAAGCGAGTTCATGGCTCGGTTCCATTTGTATCGGAATGGGAATCTTGAGTATTGTTCTTTCGATGTACTATCGTTCTCCGGTTTTATTTGCCTGGTCCACGCCTGGTGCCGCTATTCTCGCCACAGGATTAAAGGGAGTGACATACGGAAATGCGGTCGGTGCTTTTATTTTTTCTGCGCTTCTGATTTTTATTTGCGGAATCAGCGGACTCTTTGAAAAACTCATGAATAAAATTCCGCTTGGATTATCGAGCGCTCTTCTCGGTGGAGTTCTTTTTCATTTTGTTCTCGATGCTTTTACTTCTTTTAAAACGCAACCGATTTTGATCGGACTTATGTTTTTCATTTATATTCTGTCGAAAAGATTTTCACCCCGCTTGACGATGATGTTTGTTCTCATCAGTGGGCTCCTTGTTTCTGCTTATTTTCATCTTCTGCATTTTGAAAATTTTCATCTGACACTTGCTTCGATGCAATTTACGACACCGACATTTTCTTTGCCGGTGATTGTGAGTATCGGGATTCCGCTTTTTATCGTCACGATGGCCTCACAAAATTTAACGGGCATCACTGTTATGCGTGCGAACAATTATCACACGCCGATTTCAACGCTCATCACATGGAGTGGATTGGTAAATTTTCTCATCGCGCCTTTTGGTGGATTTGCGATTAATCTTGCGGCGATCACAGCTGCTATTGGAATGGGACCGGAGGCGCATCCTGATCCTAGGAAGCGTTATATGACTGGAGTTATCTCCGGTGTCATTTATGCAGTCATCGGAATTTTTGCCGGAACAGTGACGGCCTTATTTTCTGCTTTTCCCAATGAAGTTGTCGCGGGGATTGCAGGATTGGCTTTGCTTGGAACAGTTGCTTCTTGTTTGCACAAAGCACTTCATTTCGAGAGTGATCGCGAAGCTTCATTTGTTACGTTTGCCGTAACAGCGTCGGGACTCACGTTGTTTGGAATTGGCCCGGCATTTTGGGGAATTTTAGCGGGACTTTTCACTCAATTTCTTCTTGTCACACCTCTTTTTAAATTGCATTCTATTCGCAAATAAATGTTCAAAACATTCATCGCTCTCGGAGGGCCCTCACATGACCCAATCTCGATTTAAGCGTATTCTCACGCCAACAGTTCTCATTGCAGCTCTAGGATATTTTGTCGATATGTTCGACATCACTCTGTTCGGAGTTGTTCGTGCACCTTCAATGCTCGCACTCGGTATCACAAAAATGGAAGACCTCATTCAAATCGGTGTTCGTCTTTACAATTGTCAGATGGGCGGGATGCTTCTCGGTGGAATATTCTGGGGAATTCTTGGAGATAAAAAAGGCCGTCACACAGTTTTGTATTCTTCAATTCTCATGTACTCACTTGCGAACCTTTTGAATGGATTTGTCACAAATGTCACTCAATATGAAATTTTGCGTTTCCTTGCCGGTGTCGGATTAGCTGGAGAGTTGGGAGCAGCGGTGACGATGGTTTCAGAGTCACTCGATAAAGAAGATCGCGGTTATGCAACAACATTGGTTGCGACTCTCGGGATGATCGGAAGTTTGTGTGCAGCTCTCGTTGGAAAATATTTTGCGTGGAACCACGCTTATATGGTGGGAGGAGGATTGGGACTTGTTCTTCTTGCTGCTCGCTTGAAGAGTTTCGATTCAGATATGTTTAAAGCTCTCAAACATAAAAAAGTTGTTCGCGGAGACGTTCGCGTTTTGTTTGCTCCGAAAAAAGCTCTTCGTTATTTAAGTTCAGTGGCCGTTGGTGTGCCGATTTATTTTATCACGGCGATTCTTCTTACGCTCGCACCTGAAGTGACGAGCGAGTTGCATCTCACAGGCCCGGTGACTGCGGCCGATGCGCTCATTTACGGATCGATTGGTTTAGCGCTGGGAGATTTACTTTCAGGTCTGGCTTCTCAATGGATGAAGAGCAGAAGAAAATCGATTTTTCTTTTTCTCTTTATCGCATTCGTGACGATGATTGTTTACACTCGTTCAACTGGAGCGACTCCAGGATTTATTTATTTCCTTTGTTTAATTCTTGGAACGTGTGCAGGTTATTGGGCCGTTCTTGTGACAACTGCTGCGGAACAATTTGGAACAGACATTCGTTCAACTGTAGCAACGAGTGTTCCGAATTTTGTTCGCGGATCGGGAATGATTATCGCTTCAAGTTTTTTGGTGTTAAAGCCTCACTTCAGTATTCTGCAAACAGTACTCATCATCGGTGGATTTGTTTTTGCTCTCGGCTTTTTAGCCTTGTTGGTGTTAAAAGAAACTTACGGGAAGGATTTGGATTTTTTAGAAGAAAGCAATTCATAAAAAGAAAGGGGCTAATATCGGCCCCTTTTTTTTGCGGGTCTAGATTCTGCGGGCACTATGAGCAAAACCTTCAATTATTTTTTTATTGAAGGCAGGTATATCTTTTGGCGATCGACTTGTGATGAGATTTTCATCGACGACCACTTCCGAGTCTTCCCATTCCGCACCTGCATTAATCAAGTCTGTTTTGAGTGAGGGCCAAGAAGTAATATGACGTCCTTTGGTTAGTCCGGCCTCAATGAGAACTTGCGGACCATGACAAATGGACGCTATGGTTTTTCCATCTTGAATAAATTCTTTAACGAAAGCGACAGCTCTTTCATTCATGCGAAGTTGATCAGGATTCATCACGCCTCCGGGAATCATGAGAGCATCAAACTGTACGCCTTCAGCTTCTTCGACTACGCAGTCGACTTTAATTGTTTTTCCCCAATGATCGTGTTTCCACGCTTTAATTTCTCCGGGGTGAGTGGAGACGATATCTACTTTCGCTCCGGCCGCTTCGAGCGCAGCTTTTGGTTCAAAAAGTTCTGATTCTTCAAAACCATCAGTTGCAAGAATAGCAATTCGTCGGTCTTTGAGTTTAGTTTGTTCTTCACTCATAGTTTTCTCCTTAAATTAATCGTTACTAGGTCCTGTCGCATGATAAGCTCTGCGTTTTTTGATACCAGGTCTGGAAATTTCCATTCTAGGACTTGGGTACATCAATTTTGTAACGCCGTTGATGGCAACAGGGCGATCGTATTTGAGCGATTTAAAAATGGCCTCGATGACTTTTGTGTCTGCGAGTCCTTGACCAGCTCCAGGTTCTGGATTTTTATTTTTCAAAATACAATCTGAAAAATAAATAAGTTCTGCTGAAAACTGATCGCGCTTTTCATATCGTTTAATAGTTTCTTTAGTGTGGAAAATTTTTAGTTTCATTGGTTCGGCATAATCGTAAGCATGCTCTAAATGAATACGTCCCTTTGTTCCAATGATATCGTAGTCAGAAGAATCAAACGCTCCGAAACTCACCGTGAAATTAGCGAGACGATCTTTTGGAAAACGCATGATGACTGAAACGGTTTCACTGCATTTACTGAAACGAATATCACCGCTGTGAGCACTCATCGCCATTACTTCAATTGGTTCATCCTGAAATAAATAGCGAGAGGCATTGATACAATAAGTACCGATATCATAAAGAGGTCCGCCACCATTTTTTGTTTCTCCTAATCTAATGTTATTTTTATCTTTGATTTGAAAACTGAATGTTGAATTAAAGAATTTCAAATCACCTAATTTTCCTTCGCGACAATATCTGATTGCTTCTAAGTTTGCGGCTTCAAAATGAAGACGATAAGCAATCATAAGTTTTATTTTGTTTTTCTTCGCGGCCTGATCCATGTGAATACAGTCTTCTTTTGTGACGGCCATTGGTTTTTCACAAAGAACGTTCACACCATAACGTGCGGCCAGTTCAACCAGCTCCCGATGAGTGTCATTTGGAGTCGCGATATAAAGGACATCGATTTCTCCATTTGAAAGACAAACTTCGAGATCATCGTAATGATAGGTGAGTGGCACATTATATTTTTTTGCGAGCACTTTTAATTTCTTTTCATCGTGTGAAATGAGAGCAACAAGCTCGGAATTGTTTTTCGCATTTTTAAATGCCGGAAGAACTGCAACCTGAGCGATATGGCCTAAACCTACAACTCCATATCTAATGGTACGTTTAGTTTTTGACTGTTTCGTTTTCATAGCGACCTCCTGTCACGAAGTGATTTGCATTGTTATCTAATGAGCAATCGGAATGCCAATTGATAACTCTTTTACTTAAAGCAGTTTATAAATATCTATGGGGCAAACTAGATCAAACGAAACAAAACACTCAGGGAAAAAAGCACATTGAAGTGACACAATTCTTTTCGCTAAGATTTTAATGACTCTGTTTAACAAAAGGAGTTTTATGCGATCAAATATTTGGAAAGGAGCTTTGAGTTTTGGATTATTAAATATACCTGTGAGATTAGCAAAAGCAGAGGAAGAAAAGGCCCTGCATTTTTCTATGCTCGATGAAGAAGATCTCTCGCCGATCAAATATAAAAAGATCAATGCAAAAACCGGAAAAGAAGTGCCCTATAAACGAATAGTAAAGGGCTACGAGTTCAAAAAAAATCAATACGTCATTGTCGAAGAAAAAGATTTTAAAGCGGCCAACGTGGAAGCAACTGGAGCAATCGATATCGAAAGTTTTATCGATCTTGAAGAAGTTGATCCAATGTTTCTGGAAAAGCCGTACTATCTCGTACCGGAGAAGAACGGTGAGAAAGGATATTATCTTCTTTGTGAGGCCATGAAAAAAAGCGGCAAGGCCGCAGTTGGAAAAATTGTCATTAGAACCAAACAACATCTCGCTCTCATCATGGCAAAAGAAGATTGTCTCATTTTAGAGATGATGAGATTTGCTCATGAAGTTTTACAAACTGACGAAGTCGATTATTTTGATTCATTGAAAAAAGTAAAATTCAGCCCAAAAGAAATGGAAATGGCCGTCGATCTCATTGAAGGAATGACGGAAAAATGGAAACCGGGGCAATACAAAGATACTTATTACGATGATCTTAAAAAAATCATCGATAAAAAAGCTAAAGCAGGTAAAGGCAAAAAAATTGATTACGGAAAATTTGAAGAAGTTAAACCGACAGCAAGTAACGTTATTGATTTAATGCCGCTCCTTAAAAAAAGTCTGGAAGGCAAAAAGAAGGTGAGCAAAAAAGCAGCAAAAGCAAAAACGACGAAAAAAGTTTCACATATACATAACCATAAAGATAACCATAAAAATAAGAAGAGGGGCGCATGAAAAAATCAATGAGTCTGAAAAAATCTTCATTGAGAGAATACAACCGCAAACGAGATTTCGGTATAACGAAAGAGCCGAGTGGTGAAGAGGATTTTGAGACTTCTACGGCGCCGATTTTTGTCGTACAGGAACATCACGCTTCTCATTTGCATTACGATTTTCGCCTGGAGCTCGATGGTGTCTTAAAAAGTTGGGCCGTTCCCAAAGGTCCCTCAATGCATCTCGAAGATAAACGTCTCGCTGTCGAAGTCGAAGACCATCCGTTGAGTTACGCTAAATTTCACGGCACAATTCCCGAAGGAGAATACGGCGCCGGAAAAGTTTATATTTGGGATTCTGGCACATGGAAAGTGAAAGGCGATCCACATACAAGTTTAAAGAAAGGAAAGTTAGAATTTTCTTTGAAGGGAAAAAAACTCAAAGGAAATTTTGTGCTCGTGCGATTGCCGGATAAAGGAAGCAGCAAACACAACTGGCTTCTCATGAAACGTCCGGATGAAAAAGCGTTGAAAGGAAAAGAAGAGCGGGCAGAGGCGATTGCTCCAAAAAGAAAAGTCGCTGCCAAAAAGATTGTTGCTTCTAAAGTGGCAACGAAAAAAACACAAACTAAGAAAATAGCAAAAACTTCACACGACAAATGGCCGGGATTTATTCAACCTCAGCTCGCCTTACTCGTTGATACACCACCTTCTTCCGAAAGTTATGTTCATGAAATCAAGTTTGATGGTTATCGTCTGCAAATTCATATCAAAGGAGGACAGGTCAAACTTTTTACCCGCAACGGATTGGATTGGACGCGAAAATTTCCTCATTTAAAAGAACAATTCGAAAAATTAAATTTTGATGATGCCATTCTCGATGGAGAAGCTGTCGTTCAAGATAGTAGGGGGCGATCAAATTTTGGATTGTTACAAGATGCTCTTTCGAATGAAGATGATACTCCTGTCGCGATTTTTCTTTTCGATCTTTTGTACCAGGATGGTGAAGATCTTAGAGATAAACCTTTGCGGGAGAGAAAAGATCGTTTGAAACAATTAATTCCCAAAAAACACGAATGCATTTATTACAGTCTGGATGTGAATCAAGATGCAGAAAAATTTTTTAAACTTTCCTGCGAACATCATCTCGAAGGAATTGTTTCAAAAGATGAAACAGCTCCCTATACTAAAGGAAGAACAAGCGTCTGGTGTAAAACAAAATGCACTCATCGACAGGAACTGGTCGTCGGTGGTTATACGACCGGAAAAGGAGCGAGAAGCGCAGAAGTCGGAGCACTTCTTCTCGGCGTCTACGAGCGCGATAAATTTCGTTATGTCGGAAAAGTGGGAAGCGGATTTAATCGTCAATCGCTTAAAGAAATTAAAGAGCGTGTAAGAAAACTCGAACAACAAAAATCGGCCTTTGATCTCAATTCTCCCAAAGGAAAAGAAATTCACTGGCTCAAACCAAAACTTGTTGCTGAAGTCGACTTCACAGAATGGACAAGCGACAAACATCTTCGCCATCCGGTTTTTATCGGACTTCGCGATGATAAAAAAACAAAAGATATCGTTGAGGAAAAAGAAACTCATCTTGAACCACAGACGGTGGAGTTATCTCATCCTGAAAAAGTTCTCTATCCGAAAGAAAAACTGACGAAGCAGGATGTTCTTAATTACTACGATAGCGTGGCCGAAGTGATGCTGCCTTATTCAGAGGGAAGACCACTTTCTTTGGTTCGTTGTCCAAATGGTTCAGATAAAAAATGTTTTTATCAGAAACATCCGGGATCAGGTCAACTTTCTAAAAACTTTTACAGTTTTAAAGTAAAAGAAAAAACACAAACCAATACATATGTGGCCATGCATTCCAAAGAAAGTCTGCACGAACTTGTACAGATGAACGCTTATGAAATTCACACATGGAATTCTCATTATCAAAGCATTATGAATCCCGATCAGATTGTGATGGATTTTGACCCCGATCCGAGTGTTCCTTTCAAAGAAGTTGTAAAAGCAGCAGTCATAATGAAAAAAATATTGGAGCAATTAAAATTAAAAAGTTTTGTGAAAACTTCAGGTGGAAAAGGTCTGCACGTGCATATCCCAATTGCCCCTCTTTATTCATGGGATGAAATCAAAGCTTTTTCCAAAGCGATTGCAGACGAAATGGTTTCCCGCAACCCGGAACTCTATCTTTCAACGATGTCAAAGAAAGAGCGCAAAGGAAAAATTTTCATCGATTATTTGCGAAATGGCTTTGGCGCAACAGCAGTAGCGCCTTATTCATTGAGAGCAAAAAGTACGAGTTCGGTAGCGATGCCGCTTGAATGGAAAGAACTCGAAACATTGAAAAGTCCCGATGAATTTACAATGAAGAAGGCCCTTCAAAAAATAAAAAACAGGAAATCTGATCCATGGAAAAAGATGCTTTCATTGAAACAGAAAATCTATGTTATCAGTGAGTATACTAAAAAACAGGATTAGCATCAGGTCCTTCCCATGTTTTAATCACATCAGGTGGGTGAAGAGCGCCTTCATTGACTGGAGAAAGATCAAAGCACGCCGGGCCTTCAAGAACTTTTCCTAAACAATCAAAACGCGATCCATGACATGGACAATCCCACGATTTCTCCGCTGAATTCCATCTGACGATTCCACCGAGATGAGGGCAGACTGCGGAATTGAGAGTGAGGTTTCCGTGATTATCTTTATAAGCAGCGATGATTTGCATTCCATCGCGATAGACGACGCCTTCTCCTTGATCAAGCTCCTCAATGTCGCCGAATTTTGTTTCGAGCAACCAATCTTTGTATTGAGCAAGAGTGTTGGCATTTTCTTTTAAATAATTTCCTGCTGAACTAAAACTGATTCGCGACGGATTGTAGAGATGAGTCCATGCATTTTCTCTTCCTAAAATGAAGTCAGTTAACATCATTCCCGCAATCACTCCGTATGTCATTCCATTGCCGGAATGTCCTGTAACAACGTAAACATTATCTTTGTCCATCGGATTTTTTCCAATGAAGGCGAGACCATCAACTGGTTCCATTACATGCCCCGACCAGCGAGCGATTACTCTACCGGCATCCGGAAATCTTTTTCTCACCCAATTTTCCAGTCTTGTATAACAATGTTCCGGATTATCACTTTGTCCGGTCTTATGATCTTCACCACCGACGAGTAAAATTTCAGTGGCAGCGTTGCTTTCTTCTTTTTCCAGACGGAAATAGTGATAAGGATCTAAGGTGTCCCAATAGAGTCCTTTTACAAATTTTCCTTTTGGAATTTCTACGCCGATCACATAAGTGCGATACGAAGCTTGTTTCGTGTGAATCGCGACGAGATCGTTGATCGGGCTATTCGTAGCAACGACGATTGATTCACAGGTAACGATGTGATCGTTTTGAAGTTTGACGTAAGCGGTTTCTCCACCTTGAACTTCTACAACGTGAGAGTTTGTATAAATTTGTCCGCCTCTCTTTGAAATGATTTCAGCAAGGGCCTTTAAAAGTTTAAGAGGATGAAGTTGAACTTGATTTGGAAAACACAGAGCAGGTCCCGGATCAAAAGGAAGTGAAAGTTTTTCAGTCATATACACGTCGAGCATTCTCGCGCGCATTATGGCCTCCAATTCTGTGTTGAGCTCCTGATGACTTTTTTCCCGATTGCTTTGAAGCGAATAATTTATATCGCCGTCATGACCACTGAAAAGGTAACCATTCACTCTTTCCAGATCACATTCAATATTTTCTTTGTTGATGATATCGACAATTTTTTTTATGGCCGCTTGATGACTTTCAGCTGCGAGCTTCGCACCTTTTTCACCATGATATTTTTCCAACATGTAATAACGTTCATCGAGTGCATAAGTGAGATGAGCTGTCGTTCGACCAGTTTGTCCACTTCCGATTTCAAAACCTTCAAGCACACAAACTTTTCTTCCTTCTTGTTGAAGAAGATAGGCCGTCATCAGTCCCGCAATTCCTCCTCCCACAATACAGACATCGACATCGATATCCGCTGAAAGAGTAGAATACGCAGGCATCTCAATTGACTGCATCCATGTCGAGGAACTTTCTCCGTGATGTAATTTGATCATGCTTCTTCCTTGATTTTAAGAATCAAAATAGAGTTGCTTTAGAAGCATGCTTACAATTTGGGGAGATGAAAAATATATAAAAGATATAGGCGAAATAGTTTGCGGTTAACGGTTAACGGTTAACGGTTAACGGTTAACGGTTAACGGTTAACGGTTAACGGTTGGCTGTTGGCTGTTGACAGTTGGCCGTTTACCGCAAACTGTTTACTGCCAACTGCCAACTGCCAACTGCCAACTGCCAACTGCTATCACCTCGCAAACCAACACCTAAAAATCAATTCATCCTTAAACCCATAAATCGCCACAACATGCCCAGGCGCTGAAACCCCGGCAACCCCAGTAATCCACTCTTCATCAATAATCATATCCTCTAAAACAATACGACTTTTAATTTCACAGTTAAGATCCGGATTAAGCCCAAAACGATCGACATATAAACTTCTGAATGTTTCAATTCCTTTACAAGTCATTTCATTTTGATTGAGACGATAGATTTCAACTTCGGGATGAAAATATGTACAAAATTTATCCAGATTTTTTTGATTGTAGGCGGCGAGTTGTCCTTCAACGAGCTCCAACATTTTTTCTTTTTTCATTCATGTCTCACTTAAAATTCTTTGACGTCGTAAAAATTCTTATTAATTTTTTCAGGATGGTTTAAAAGATCAAATAAAATACCGGCCACTTTGTCGGCAGAGAGAAGAAGATTCTTCTCTTTCAGATCGCGAAATTCATTCACGCGAGAAAAGTTTTTTTCTTTTTGTCTGCGAATATCAACCTGCATGTCAGTGTCCATGACCCCAGGACTAAAATTTAAAACTTTGAGTGTTGAGTCCGTACTTTGCGCTTCCAAGTCAAGACATTCACTAAACATGCGCAGACCACTTTTAGCCGCACAGTAAAAAGACCATCCTTCAATCGGCCGCAGGGCCGCTCCCGAGCTGATGTTTGTAATTGTTTTCGGGCACATTTTCTTTTTAAAGGTTTTTATAAAAAGTTGATTCAAAAAAATCGGTGTAACGAGATTAATGTTAATGTGATTCTGCAATTCTTTTAAACTGTGATTTTCGACGGGACCGATAGGGCCGACGATAGCAGCATTATTGATTAAATGAATGGAATCAAATTTTTTGGTTTTGATTTTAATGAGAGCTGTTTTAAATTTTTTTTCCAGGTTCGTCGTTTTTCCCAGATCGTGTTTGATAAAAAGATGATTGGTATGTTTAGGAGGAGTACTTCGCGAAAGTGAGATGACGAAATGTCCTTCTCGTAATGATTTTTCTAAAAATGCGCGTCCTAAGCCTTTTGAAGCACCAGTAATGATAAAAAGTTTCATAAATCATCCTCTACGCTATGAACTCTAAAAGACTAATCAATAATTTAAGCAATGCCTACCAAATAAAAAACTTGTCTTATAAGAGCGCTCATCTGATAATTTTGCCCATGAAAATTTTAGTTATAACTGCATTATTTTTGAGTCTTCTTCCTGCACTATCTCAAGCGGATATGCCGGATCAGGATATTCCTCATTACAAAATTTATCCAAGAACTCCGATCACTGATTATCAAGCAGAGACTCTCGACTTTTATTCAGTGAAAACTTCTTACGGAGAATTTTCTAACTTCGCTTTATTTCCGATTACGATTGATGGAGTGGTTTGGCCTTCAAGTGAACATTTCTATCAGGCGCAAAAATTTTTAGATCATGATTTACAAGAACGCGTTCGAAGCGCACCAACTCCATACGAAGCTGCTAAAATAGGCCGCGATGAAACTCTTCCTATGCGAGACGATTGGGACGATGTGAAGGACGGTTTCATGTTGATCGCTTTAAGAGAAAAATATTCAGAGTACAAAGTTCTACACGATCTTCTTCTTTCGACAAACAACGCTCATCTTTACGAACACACAACAAACGATTGTTACTGGGCCGATTGTGGAGATCGCACTGGGAAAAATCGTTTAGGTGAAGAACTGATGCAGGTGAGAGCTGAACTAAAAGCTGCAGACGCGAGCGAGACGAACACAATTCATGAATGAGAATTTCGTAGAGCTTGATCAAGTTATCCCGAAACCGTCCAGAGCAAGCATCATTAAACGTTATTTAAAACTTCTCGCTACTATAGTGATTGGTTTTTTTCTTTTGAGTACGCTCTCTGTAATCGTTTATCGTTTTGTCCCTGTTCCTTACACACCGCTCATGTTTTGGAAAAGTACAGTTTCTCTCGTCACTGGACCTGAAACTTTGGGGATGAATAAAAAATGGGTCCCAATCACAGAAATCAATCCCACAATTCAAAGAGCTGTTATTCGCGCTGAAGATGCCAAGTTTTATATTCATCACGGATTTGATTTCGAAGCGATTCAAGCGGCGATGAAATACAACAAGACTCACAAAAAACAAAAAGGCGCGAGTACGATTTCTCAACAAACGGCGAAGAACGTTTTCCTCTGGCCTTCACGCAGTTGGATCAGAAAAGGAATGGAAGTTTATTTCACCGTGATGATCGAAGCACTTTGGAGCAAACAACGCATTCTCGAAGTTTACTTGAACGTCATTGAGTTAGGCCCTGGTGTCTACGGAGTTGAGGCCGCTTCTCAAAAATACTTTCACAAAAAAGCAAAAGGCCTGAGCAATAGGGAATCTTCTCTGATGGCCGCGGTTCTTCCGAATCCAATTAAATTTAAAATCAATAAACCTTCTGCTTATATTTTGCGACGTCAGCGAAAAATTATGGGTGGTGGGCCAGTGATTACTGTGGCACCGAAAGTAGAGGAGACGAAAGAATTCTTAGATATCAAACTTGATGATGAAGAGAATGAACCGGCGACACCAAATGAAAAAGGAGCTGGCAATTCAGATGCAACAAGCACCGAAGCAGCTCCTCAGAATAATAATCCTTAGCGAATTGTTCTAGCTAACTCTAATCCTTTTGCAAGATCGATACGTCCACCAGAAACCATTTTGTTTTTGAAGTTATCAACTTTAGTCACAGACTTCATGATGACATCTTTCAATTGAGCGTAAGTTAAATTTGGATAGTGAGAAAGAATTTCTGCAGCTACACCAACAGTTGTTGGAGTGGCCATTGAAGTTCCCGACATTGATTCATATTTGTTTCCAGGAACAGTTGAAAAAATATTCGATCCTGGAGCAGCAACGTCTACACCAATTTTACCGTAATTTGAGAAATAGCTCATGCTTCCACCACTTGTTGTTGAAGCAATAATGAGCAGGTTGTCGTTATCAAAACTTGCAGGGTATGTAGGAGTTCTGTCGATATCAGACGAATCATTTCCGGCAGCAGCGATAACAAGAACACCGTAGTTGTCAGCGATATACTTCAATGTATCCGGAATTAATTTTTTACCAGGGTTTTTATCTTTACCGAATGAACAGTTGATAATGCGAGCACCGTTTTTAGCAGCGTAAACGAAAGCTTCAGCAACATCGACATCCGTTTCATCACCGTCATTAGGAACAGTTCTGATTCCCATGATTTTTACGTTCGAAGCAATTCCCGCAATTCCAATTCCGTTATTTTGTTTCGCTGCGATTGTTCCTGAAACGTGCGTTCCGTGTGAATGAGTATCCATGTTTTCTACAGTCGCTTTTCCATTGGCATCGCGAACCAGCGTATTGATTCCGTGAATATCGTCCACGTATCCGTTTCCGTCGTCATCAATTCCATTTCCTGGAATTTCTTTTGTGTTCGTCCAGATATTATCTTTTAAATCTTCGTGATTGTAATCCACACCTGTATCAACGACAGCAACGATGATAGGAGTTGTGCCTGTCGTTCCATATTGTCTGTACGCAGAGTTTACCGACACGCCATTTTGAGCAGCATCTAAAAACGACCAGATTCTGTTGACTAGTGGATCGTTGAAGACAGTGTCTTGTGCTGTCGCCATTGTGATTGTCGAACTTTTGTCCGGCATCGGGATCGCACGTTTTTCAGAGCGGTGATTTTTTTCCGTGTACTCAATGGCAGCATTGCCTTTTAATTGCGATTCAAGATCAGCAACGTTTGTTCCTCTTAGAACGAAAACGTTTCCAAAAAGATTTTGCACGTTTTTTACGCCGGCAAGTTTAGGAAGAGAGTAACCAGGTTTTAGTTTTACGATAAGTTCGTTTGGAGAATCGCTCGCGTTCGCGAACCCAAGTGAGAGAAGAAGAAATGATGTTAGTAACAATTTCATTATGATCATCCTTGAAAATAATTATTAAATTGGAGTGTAAAGTGTATTAAAGATGGTTGAGTGTGCAAATGAATGTGAGGAGATGTTTGATAAAATGAGCGATTGTGAGAAAGAGATTAGTTTAGACCGGCGATAACTCGTAGAGCTTCGACATTGAGAAGAACGATGTGGGCCCCATCTTGTTCGATCACTTTTTCGTCTTTCATGTCTGACAGACAACGAACGACAGTTTCTTTAGCAGAACCAATCCATGAACTGATTTCTTCGCGCGTGAGTTGAATATCGAGAATCCATTTGCCTTCTTTTTCTACTCCACATGAATCTTTGAGAATGAGAAGAGCTTCGGCCATGCGTTCGCGCACGTTCTTCTGACAAAAAGAGTGAAGACGTTTTTCAGCAAATTTAAGTTCGGTTCCCATGCGAGTGAGAATTTCTGCATTGAAAGTCTGATTATTTTTTAAAAGATGATTGAAGTGATCTTTGGGAATGAAACAACCTCTGATTGAGCCGAGAGCAACTGCGGTCGCACGGAAATTTTCTTCAGAAAAAAGACAACGGTATCCGGCCATATCGCCAGGAGAAACGATTTTAACGATGCTTTCTTTTCCATCAGCTTCAGGCCAGATAATTTTGGCGTGACCATGGGCCAAACAATAAGCACCGTCTGTTGAAGTTCCTTTCTGATTGAGATGTGAGCCGCGAGAATTTTCAAAACTTGTTTTATTCGATTGAAGAATTTCGAGTTCAGAGTCAGAAAATCCGTGGAAAGCACTTTGTTTCCAAGCTGGGCAGTCCTGACAATTGATTGATTTCTTCGCCGATACGTTTTGCATTTGCCTAAACTATTGCTTTCACCAATATCTTTGTCAAGTAGTTGGGTATCTTAAGCCCTAATTAAGTTAAGCAGGCCATTTGTAATACCGAAGCTATCGTTAAGAAACTCTCAAGAAGGGGCAACAATGTTAGAAAAGAAAAGTTTGAATTGGAAAATGCGTGCAGCTTTTACTCTGTCTGCGCTTTCTCTCGCTTTTGTTGGTTACTTAAGTTACCGAGGCCTTAAAGTTGTTTCGAGCAAGTATGAACATGTTTCAGAAGTCAATTTACCCAATGCAATCTTAGTTGAAGAGATGAAAGGGTATTCAGATAAAACAATGAGTCTATTGATTCAAATGGGTCTTCCTGCGAACACGCAAAAAGAAATGGACCGTTTAAATAAACGTTTTGAAGAAACGCTCGCCTTATATGAGAAAGCGAATGTGGAATATCAAAAAGAAACTTTTGTTGAAGGCGAAGCTGAAATCTATAAAAAAGTAGATGAGAGCTGGAAAGCAGTTCTCGCTGATTTAAAAAGCGGGCGCGATCTTTTGCAGACAAATACTCCGGAATCAAAAGTAAAATTTTCTGAATTGTACGGGAAAGATTATAAAGAACGCCGCTTTAAATATTTTGATGATGTCGGTGCTCTTTTAAAATTTCAAAAGAGTGAAGCGGAGAAGTGGGTAGGAAATGCGCGCGCGGCTTCTCATGAAACAATGACTTTTCTAATGACTGCTGTTGCCATCGGTTTTGGTTTTTCTATTCTCACAGGATTTTTCTTCTCGCGTTCGATTTCAAATACATTGAATAAAATTGCTGAAGCACTTGCCGATGGAGCAAAAGAAATCGCTTCGACTTCTTCGCAAGTTGCGGGATCGAGTGACACTTTATCATCTGCTGTAAGTGAGCAGGCCGCAGCTGTTCAGGAAACTTCGGTTTCAGTTGAAGAATTAACGGCGATGGTGAGAAAAAGTTCTGAAAACTGTCGTGAGTCTGCAAACGTTTCTTCGAGAAGTCATTTAACGGTGGTTGAAGGAAAAGAAGCTGTCGAAGAAATGATTCGTTCTGTAGAAGAAGTGGGACGTGGTAACGACGAAATCATGCAATCGATTGAAGAAAGCAATAAGCGCATTGCTGAAATTTCTTCTGTCATCAGCGATATTGCTTCAAAAACAAAAGTGATCAACGACATTGTTTTCCAGACGAAACTTCTTTCATTCAACGCATCGGTTGAGGCGGCGAGAGCGGGAGAAAATGGAAAAGGATTTGCTGTTGTCGCAGAAGAAGTAGGGAACCTCGCTCAAATGAGCGGACGTTCTGCGAGTGAAATTTCCAGCATCGTTGATGAAAGTATCAGACGTGTTGAATCGATCATGGTGGAAAATAAAGCGAGTGTGGAAAAATTCGTTCAAAGTGCGAAAATAAAAGTAGAGCGCTCACAAAAAGTAGCGCAGAAATGCGGTGAAATGTTTGACGTTGTTGTTTCAAATACAACGACAGTGAATTCTCTCGTCGAAGAAATTGCCCGCGCTTCAACTGAACAATCAAAAGGGATTGAAGAAATTACAAATGCAATGGGACAGATCGACGTTGCCACAAATGAAAACAGTTCTGTTTCTCATTCAGTTGCCGATGCTGCTAAGAATTTATCGGTGAGAGCTGATAACTTGCAGGAAATGTCGTCGTTACTTTATAAAACAGTTCGAGGAAGTGAAGCCGCTTAGGCCAAGGGTAATGTGAAGACAAAAGTGGTCCAATGGGCCGCTTCTTCGCCTTCCTGAAGATACAACGTGCCTCCGTGTTGCTCGATAATTCCTCTGGAAATACTGAGTCCAAGTCCCGGACCTTTTCCCACTTCTTTTGATGTAAAAAACGGAATGAAAATTCTATTTTTGATGTCGTCGGGAATTCCAATTCCGTTATCGCGAACGCTGACGACTAAAAAGTTCTTTCTGATTTTGGTTTCAATTTTCACTACAGGATTAGCAGTGTTCACGACGGCATCGAATGCATTATTCATCAAGTGCATGAGAACTTGAGTGATCTCTGCGATATTGATGTGAACATCGTCCGCAGGAGGTTCATTGATTTCGAGTTTAATGTGGTTGAGATGAAATTTTTCAGCACAGAGTTCGAGTGTGTTGCCGATAATCATTTTAAAAGGTACGCGCTCGTGAGCACTATCTTTTCTTTGCATTGAAAAAAGTTTGAGTCCATTGATGATCCGGCCGATTCTTCTCACAGCATTCTGAATTTTTTCCGAGCGTTCTTCAAAAACACTTCTACTTGGTTCATTCAATGTCGTTTCATCGAGGAGAGTTTGAATGTGGCGCAAGTTTCCTTGAATGATAGAAAGAGGATTATTAATTTCATGTGCGATCCCCGAGGCCATTTCTCCAATAGAAGCGAGGCGAGCAGCGTGATCGGCGCGCGCTTTCTGCGTGAGAATTTCTTCTTGAGCGCGTTTTAATTCATCAACAATAATTTCCAATTGCGTTTTTTCCGTAAGCAATCTTTCTTCATATTCGTAGAGCTGTCGCATTTTTTTGTAGTACTGACGTGAGTGCGCGAAGAGATAAGCGATATAGATAAAAAGCAGAATGGCGATAAAAGCATACCCTTGACCTGGTCTAAAAAGAGAAAGCATGAGCAATTCTATATTGGGAATAACTGCGGCCAGAATGAGAAATCCACTTTGAATGAAAGGATCGAGCACCAATGAGGATGTCGAGCCCGCAGTGATAGCGGACATTACGATGACTGAAACGAGAAAGCCAAAAGATTTGAGCGGTAAGGCCCAAAAAGAAAGTCCAATATAAAGTCCATAGAAAAGAGCGTTCAAAATAATAGCGGCCGTATGAGCGAGCAAAGTTTTTTCATCAAGAGTTTTGCCTTCTGTATTTGCGGTCATTATTTTGCGCGCGAGAAAAAAGCGCACCAGATTAGTGGGAATAATTGCGAGCAATAGACCAATGGAAAAATAGTAATAAGGCTTTTCTGTGACCAGTGGAAAGAGCATGAGAGGGAAAGTGGATGCGATAAACGCCCATGCGCCGGCCGGACTTCGTCGGCAAAATTCCACGGTGAGCTTTTCATTTATCGCAATGTCGTTCGTCATAGGTTCGCATTGTAAGAGATTTGTAAGGGAAGTTAAATAAAAAAGGCAATGAACACCCAGGAATTCGCGCCAGAAAAAATTTCCGCGAAATGCTTCCGGTGAGAGGAGCATTCTACGATAGGCCATTAACCCCTGGAGGTTGGTGGAGTTGATTAGTCGGATTTTGAAATCTTTATTTTTCTCTCAAAGACTCATTCGTTTAACCGATATGTCGTGTATGAAGAATTTCTTAGTCATTTTTTCATTGCTCTCGATCACAACGAGTTCGGTCTATGCCGAACACAAAGTTTTCGATGTGGATGAAGAGTTGAATTTCAATGATCCCTGGTACCAGAAGAATAAATCGGATGAAGAAAATTTCAAACGACTGGTGAAAGGCCTTGAGAAAATCCCTACCGGAAAAAAAGTGATTGAGAAGGCGACAGAGAAAGCTGCTCAACGCGGATTTACTCTCTATGATGTCGTTGCCATTGGCGACGGTTCACTCACAGATACGACACTTATTCGCCGCTTCGCCGCTTCTAATCCTTCGCAAGTCATGTATGAAACAAAAAGCAAAGTGTATTTGAATCGTCATTTGAGAACGCTCGATGCGCTTCTCGATTTCGCTCACGAGCTCACGCATTTTACTTATCGCGAAGCTTTCAATCCATACGATCATCATTTTGCGTTGAAAGATTTTATCAAAGGAACAGTTGAAGGCCGTGGTGGAGAAGTCGACGCTTATATGGTCGAGTGCAAAGTTCTCTTCGAACTTCTTCCCGGCAGCAGCAGCTCTGGGCGATCGAACTGTTTAAAGGTCATGGATAAACGCACGGGAATGATTTCAAAGGAACTCGGCGTACAGGAATTTTATAAAGTAGGTGATCACTTCACCGACTTTAAAAAAGATATCGAGAAATTTTCTTTGAGTGAAAAAGATATGCCACAAGCTTCACAGGGAGAGGCGCTTTTTATTTCTTCTGCATGGGGACTTCCTTATCCTGTTGCAGCGGTCAAAGAATACACAAATATCATGGATCGCGTTTGCAAAAATGATCAGAACCGTCTCGCACTAATGCAAAATAAAATCTCTAGAGCTCCGGCCTCAGATTCAGAGGCAAAAGAGAGTAAAGAAGCTTACAAAACAATGTTCGAAGATTTCAAAATTCGCTGTGAGAAATTCACTCAGAACTAAGAACATCACGACCTAGCATCTCGTCAAAATAAATTCCGATTTATTCTGGTAATTCTCTCAAGTATTGTGATTGACGAATACCTTGGACCCCCGGTAAATTTATGTAATAATTGTGAAGATTTAATTCAGAGAATTTGTGCGAATAAGGAGCACGAGATGCAAGACAGCGTCGTTTTGATGAAAGTTGATGATTTTTTAAACTGGGGTCGTAAGAACTCTTTGTGGCCTATGACTTTTGGTCTCGCTTGTTGCGCGATCGAAATGATGGCGACAGGAGCTTCGAAGTATGACCTTGAACGCTTTGGTTGTGGGGCCTTCATGGCCACTCCACGTAGAGCGGATTTGATGATTGTTGCAGGAACGGTAACGTTCAAGATGGCAACGAGAATTAAAACTCTTTATGAACAAATGCCTGAACCACGTTACGTTGTATCGATGGGATCATGTGCGAATAAAGGTGGACCATACTGGCAACACGGATATCACGTTTTAAAAGGCGTTGATGAAGTTGTTCCTGTAGACGTTTACGTTCCTGGTTGTCCTCCGAGACCAGAAGCTCTAATCGAAGGGATCATGACTCTTCAAAAGAAAATTGCGAATGAAAGACTTCTTCGCGATAAGTGGGTGAAGCATGCATAGTCAAATCGCAGAACTACTAAATAAATCAGTTCTAGGTTGCAACGCTACTGTTAACGCTCTTGTGGCAAACGTTGGTGATCAATCTATTACAGTTGAAGCAGCTAATATCTACGACGTTTGTAAAACGTTAAAGACATCTGCTGAGTACGAGTTCAACGTTCTTCAAGTCATCACAGGGACAGATTACGCTGACAGAATTGAGCTTTCGTACATCCTCGCAAGTTTCACAAAAAATCACGAGTTGATTTTGAAAGCGAAACTTCCTCGCGGAGATAAAAACAATCTTCCAAAAATTAATTCAGTTGTTTCACTTTGGAGTGCAGCTAATTTCCAAGAGAGAGAAACATACGACATGATCGGTGTAGACTTTGTCGGACACCCAGATCTAAGAAGAGTTCTTTGCCCATACGATTGGGACGGACATCCATTGAGAAAAGACTACGTTGTTCAAGAGAAATACTTGGACATGGTCGTTGATCCTCCTGGAAAAAATAATACTGATGACCAATTGTTTGGAAAACGTCTGAAAGAAGAAATCGGCGATCCAAAACGTGTATCGGCTAGCTGGAAGAGCGATGACGATGCTGAAGAAGCAAAGGATGGTGAGTAAGATGTCAGCTCATACAGAACATGATCAACAAGAAGATAAAATCATTTTGGGCGACCAAGAAGTTTTGAAGTCAGATCTTCTGACTTTGAACATGGGTCCTCAGCACCCTGCAACTCACGGGGTATTACGCGTAGAAATTAAAACGGACTCGGAAATTGTAGTTGATGCTATTCCACACCTTGGATACCTCCACAGATGTTTTGAAAAGCACGCAGAGAATTTAGATTACCGTGGTGTTATTCCTTTCGTTGACCGCATGGACTACCTTGCAGCGATGTCAATGGAGTGGGGATATTCACTTGCGATTGAAAAAATGTTGGGAACAGAAGTTCCAAAGCGCGCCGAATACATTCGTATTTTAACTGCTGAACTTCAAAGAATTGCTTCTCACTTAATTTTCTTCGGAACATATGCAATCGACCTTGGAGCTTTCACTCCATTCTTATACGCATTCCAGGACCGTGAAGAAATCCTTCGTTTATTCGAAGAAGTTTCTGGTGCACGTATGCTTTATAACTACGTGTGGATCGGTGGTGTATGGAATGACTGGTCTGATGATCAACTTGCTCGCGTGAAAACATTCGTAGATCGTTTTGAAGAAGATCTAAAAAAATACCACGCTCTTGTTGGTGAAAACAAAATCTTCATTGGCAGAACTGCTCATGTTGGTATTGTGACTGCAGAACAAGCTTACGATTACGGAGCGACTGGACCTGTTCTTCGCGGATCAGGTGTGAACTGGGACCTTCGTAAGATGAGACCATACGGAACATACGACAAGTATGATTTCGACGTTGTGGTTGGAACAGGAGAGAAGGGAACACTTGGTGACTGTTGGGACAGATACCATGTTCGCGTTCGCGAAATGTTCGAATCAGTAAAAATCGTTCGTCAGGTTCTGGAAGGAATTGAAGAAGGCCCGGTAATGGGGAAAGTTCCTAAGATTATCAAAGTTCCAGCTGGTGAAATTTATTTGAGAACTGAATGCCCACGCGGAGAGCTTGGATACCACTTAATTTCTGACGGAGGAAAAACTCCATACAGATTAAAAGTGAAGTCTTCATGTTTCACTCACGTTTCAATGTTGCCAATGATGGCCCCAGGACAAATGGTGGCGGATCTCGTTGCTTCTATCGGAAGTATCGACATCGTTCTTGGTGAAGTAGATCGCTAGTTTTAATTTTTAAAGGAATAAATATGGAAACAATTCACCTTAAAAAACACGTTGAACCACAACTCACTTTTGGTCAGTGGTTTAGAAACGTTTACGATGCTGTTAAAACAACTGCAATCGGTATGGGAATCACTTTCAAATACGTTTGGGGAAAACCAGTTGTTACAATTGAATACCCGGAAGTAAGAGAAGAACTTCCAGCGAACTCTCGTTCACGTCTTTATAACGATGCTGAAAACTGTATCTCATGTCTTCAGTGTGCGGTTGCTTGTCCAGTAGATTGTATCTACATCGCAGCTGTAAAGAGACCAACAGATGCTCCAAAAATTAAAACAAAAGACGGAACGCCAATTCGTCTTGATCTAAAACAATACACGATCGATACAGCTCTTTGCTGTTACTGCGGTCTTTGTACGACAGTATGTCCGACAGAGTGTTTAACTCACACTACTGATTATGAATATGCTTCATACACATTGGCAGCGATGAAATACGATTATCTCGCTCCAGAAATCCGCGCTTGGCGAACAAGAATTGTAAAAGACTAGATTGAATAAAAGCTCCCTTTGGGAGCTTTTTTATTTTTAGAGGTGCCCCAATGAATATTTCTATCATTATCTTTGATAACTTCACTGATATTGATTTATGGCTCATGTGGGATCTTTTAAAGCGTGTACGATTTCCCAATTGGCATGTGCAAATTCTGGGAGAAAAATCGTCACATATTTCACAAACAGGAATTGTAATTGCAACCCATGGCTCTCTTCAACTGGCCAACAAATCGGATGTTGTTTTATTTGTAAGTGGACCAGGCACGCGAAAAGAAATTCACAATCAAAATTTTCTGGGAGCTTTTCAATTAAATCCCGATAAACAACTTATTGGCTCTATGTGCTCTGGTGCTTTACTTCTGGCCGCGCTTGGAATTTTAAAAGCGGGAGATAAGGGAACGACTTATCCAACAGCAAAAAAACAATTAGAAGAATTTCAAATCAACGTTGTTGAAGAACCATTTGTTCAAATAGGAAATGTGGCCACGGCCGCAGGTTGCTTAGCGGCCCAATACCTTAGTGGATGGGTCATCGAAAAAGGGGCCGGTATTGAAATGAGAAACATTGTTTTGCAATCTATTCAACCTGTGGGAGAAGGTCTACACTTTGGTAGCGACGATTTGAACAAGCTTTATTCGACTTCGACAGGACGCTGATCCCAAGTACAGAAGTCATTTTGAAATGCAATTGAGGTTCTCCAGTGAGTTCTAAATACAAAGAAGTTTTTCTCTATTTTATCCGTCTCGGTTGTCTTGGTTTCGGAGGACCTCTCGCTCTCGTCGGAACAATGCAAGCTGATCTCGTCGAAAATCGTGAATGGATGAACTTGCAAGATTTCACTGCCACATTTTCTCTCATCAAAGCAATGCCTGGCCCGCTCGCTTTTCAGACTGCCGTTTTTTTAGGTCGTGCGCGTGCAGGATTTTGGGGAGGATTTCTCGCAGGATTTGGAGTCGTTTTTCCTGCCTTCGTGATGATGGTTTTATTCTCTGCTTTTTTCAGTTCGATTTCGGATCTCACGTTCACTCATACACTCATGCTGGGAATGCAGGTGGCTGCTCTCGGAGTTATTCTGGGAAGTTTGAAGAGTTTGGTGAAGTACAATTACAAAGAAGTTTTCTTCTGGGTCCTGGTTGTGATCGCTGGTTATATCAACTATTACTATCCTGGGCTTGAACCTGTTTTTATTATCGGTTTCGGTACGATGATGGCACTCTCTCGCCACTATATGAATAAAAATCAAATGGTGATGTTCGGTTTTACACCTGCACTTTTATTTTCAAACGATATAAAAAATTTAGCACTCGTTTGTTTTAAAGCAGGAGCTCTCGTTTTCGGAACAGGACTTGCGATCGTTCCGATGCTCCAGCACGATGTTGTTGTGAAATACCACTGGCTCACTCAAAGTGAATTTCTCGATGCGCTCGCATTTGGACAAATGACTCCGGGACCGGTTGTTATCACTGCTACTTATGTCGGTCACAAAATTGCGGGAATGCCTGGGGCGATCGTCGGAACAGTTTGTATTTTTGCCGCTGCTTTTTTTCACATGTCGACTTGGTTTCCGAGAGTGGTTGCCCGTCTTCGCGGAAAAAAATGGATCAACGATTTCGTTTTCGGTGCAGTTGCGGCCGTTGTCGGTCCGATCATTGTCACTGTTATGAAAATGGGACTGGGGATTCAGCTCAACCCGTTTCTGATTGGTATGGCCGTTGTGATTTTCATTCTCACTCTTCTTAATAAAGTTCCGCTATGGCTTTTGATTCCTGCAGGGGGATTGCTGAACTTTCTTGTTGTTCATTTTATTGGGTAATAAAGAATCTAGAAACATGATGGCATGCCTCATTTTTAAAGACATGCCATTTTCAAAAATTATTTCGCAGAAAATTTCAAATGGGCCGAACCTTTTCCATGTTCAGGTTTAACATTAACAGTTTCACCATTTTTTGTGATCTCAACAGCATCAGGATTTCCAACGTTCATACGAATGTTATCTCCTTCAAGCGCCATCGATTTTCCTTTCTTAATCAACGTATGCAATTTTTCTCCGCCATCGACACGGTAGACGATAAAGACGTTACCTTTTTTTGCAACGATATTGATCTTTAAATTTTCTTTTTCAGCAGTAGGAGCTGCTTGAGCTACAGTTGCTTCAGTTTCGGCAACAGGAATTGCTGCAACTGTTTTTACAACAGGAGAAGTTTGAGTTTTCACTTGTTGAACAATTTCTTGTGTTGGTTTAGCAACGATAGCGACTGGTTTCGCAACGACAGTAGCTGGCTTCGCAACAGCAGGTATAGCCTGAGCGACACGAGGCTGCTGAATAGGTTGTTGAGCAATTTGAACCGTCGCTGGCTGAGTTTGAACCTTCGGTTGAACTGGCGCTTGAGCTACGACAGTTGCCGGAGCTGGTGTTTGTGCCTGCACTTGTACTTGCGTCTGAACTTGAGGAGCAACAGAAGAAGCACCAACGGCCGCCGCCACTGGTGCATTCTGAGCAACAACAACTTCATTCGCAGCTTGAACAGGCGGAGCAAGATTGGTCACAGGTTCTCCTGACTCTAATTTTTTTGCTTCAAAGTAATTCAGTTTTTTATGTGTGTTTGTTTCTGCAACATGATGACTGGCCTTAAATTGGAATGAGCCGATAAATGTTACAGTCAAAAGTAAAGCAGCAGCTCCTCCGAAAATTAATTTCTGATTCAGTTTAGAGAAATCAAAATATTTTGGACCATAGTAAGGAGAGCTCATTTCCTCTCTTTGTTTGTAAGAAACTCGCGGTGACTCTTTGTCTTGATGTGCACGAGGAATGATTGGGGCAATCGGAGTGAGGAATTCATAAGTTTCTTCTTTGAAATCAACATCATTCAAATAGGCCAATGCCATTTCTGCACTGATTTGAAGCTCGTTACAAATCGATTTAATAAAACCTCTGAGATAAATTTTATTCGGAAGTTTTGTGAAATCGTTTTCTTCGAGATACATCAATTGATGAATGCGAATTTTTGTCTTAAAAGAGAGTTCTTCGAGAGAAAAATGCTTTTGCTCTCTATAGAAGCGAAGAAATTCTCCCAATGTTTTTAACTGGAAAGTGTCTTGTTGGTTTTGTTCGTAGTTGTTTTCTATAACATCCATGTTGTTCATTTTTACGTCCTGTAAAAGTTAACCACTTAATGTGCGTGTATAAACGTTATCTAAAAAAAACGAAGGAGTCACACTTCATTGTGACAAAATAAAAAATTAAATTTAAATCAGGAGAGAAAAAATTTAGTCGGCTTTTTTTCTATCGAAAACATGACGAAAAAAAGTGAAAAGATCTTTTAATGTGATCCACCATTCATTAAATAAACCTTTACTGTCATATACTTTGTTGACTACAACAGTATCGGCAAACATGTCATGAAGAGTCTGGTTTTTCTTTGTGAAAAGGGCCATGAGAAAACCAAATCCAAGAATCGCTCCCGAAATCCATGAACACACATAACGAATATAAGCGTCTCTCAATGTGAGTTGATCACCGTTAACTCTTTCAACAGAAATTTCTGCGAGATATTTTCCTGGAGTCGCGCGAACAGCTGAAGCTTCAAAAATTGGTTTATAGAAAAAATGCAGGAAGAGTGAAACAGGTAAAAAGAAAACAATGCGAGCACAAATTCCGCTGATCGCAAGAAGGATTACACCATCAATTAAAGCGGCCGCAGCTCTTCTCCAAAAACTTGTATACATATTTTCTCCTGATTATTTTCCTAACATCACAAACGTTACACTTAAAAAGGCAAATAGAATTCCGATCAACTTCATTGCGTTGAGAGCAATTCCTTCAACTCCTAAATCCCAAAGTACACTTGTAATCATTTGAGCTGCAATCAACCCAACTGTTACCTTTACAGCGCCGAGATTGGCAATCGCATAGGGAATTCCAGCGATAATAATAAATCCAAATAGAGGTGGGAAAATGAACCACCATTTATAAGTCGAGAACGGCGCTTTGATATGATAAAGCGACGGAAACATTTCTGCATTTGAACGGACAATAAAATAAAAAATCATACAAAGAATAACTGAACCAATGTTTGTTAAGACTGATGCTTGTGTGACTCCAATATAATTTGAGATCAGGCGATTCATGGCCCCCTGTAGAATTCCTACACAGCCGATGAGAAGAGGGAGACCCATAGTCCAGTTCATGATTGTCCTTTATTTTTAAATTCGATGAGGAGTCCCTTTAAATAGTCGCCTTCGTGAAATCCTTTAAGAGGAGTGCAGTCATCGCTTAACTTAAAACGTTTTCCAATAACGAGTTGGTTTTTGTATTCAGAAGCTTCGATAATTTGTTTGAGTTTTTCTTCAAACTTGTTCCAGCTGATCGTGTGCGTGTTGAGAAAAACAAACAGCGAGCCGTTTTTGCTCAAAAGTTTAAGCATCAACGGCAATAATTTTTCATAAGATTTAAGGGCACTACTTGTCGTCGATCCATCGCTTGAGGCCGTCGGAGGATCGCAAATGATCGCTTCAAAACTTGCGTTCTCAGCAATCAGTTTCTCCAGTGCTTTTTCACTCGGCATACACATCGATGTATGTTTTGCGGGATCGAGATCACTGTTGAGTTTTATATTTTCTTCGAGCCATGTTAAATATTTTTGAGAAAGATCAACCGAGACAACTTTTTCTGCTCCCAATTTCAGAGAGAAAACAGAAAAGGCCCCAGTGTAACTGTAAAGATTGAGAATTGATTTGGCCTTTGATAACAACGGACGCATAAGCTTTCTAATCGCACTCATGTCCGTGTAAATTCCGAGATCGTAATATTCGTTGATGCGAATTTGATAATGAACATCGTATTCAGTCAGCGTAAATTCAGAATGTGTTTTTCCTGCTGTCGAACGAATCGCTTTTGCCTGATTGAAATTGCGTTCCTGTATCCAGATATTTTCAACTGAAGGCATGAGTTCCTGAATAATCGAGAGCAATTCTTTCTCAACTTTTTTCCAAAAGAGAGCGTAGTATTGAATAACGATTTCATTTTTTAACTTGAGAACAAGCAGGCCGGGAAGAAAATCACTTTCACCGTTGATGAGATAATAATTCTCACGTTCCTTTTCGATTTCAAGTTTTGCTCTTTTATCAAAAGCAGCTCTTACACGATCTTCCAGCGCCGTTTTAAAATCGTAAGGCTTTCTCCAGTCATCAGGATTCAAACTCCACAAACGGGCCTTTACATTTTTATGTTCAGGATCGTTGATGAGAAGAGCAATCTCCTGGCGATTCTTCTCATCAACACCGACGAGAAAAAAATCATTTTTCGGAAAACGATTAGAATACGTATCCGCTGTGATCCACGGATGGCCCAGCTTTAAATATTTGCATGAAGCAGGATGGAGATTGACTCTTGGAATACTCACCGCAAACTTACCTTAAATTTTCAATGGCTTGTTCTTCGGGGCTAAGTGGCTTTAGCACATGAAGTTCATCGATGCTGTCTTCTAACAAACGGAGAAGTGCATTCGTAATTTTGAACGGGTCTTCGAATTCCATAATATTAAATTCGCGCAGGCGAAGTTGAAATTCTTTCGAGACAGGAGCGTAGGGATTGAGTTCGTTGCAGATATCGCCCAGTTTTTTGATACGCGCCTCTAGTATAGCAATAGCAGCGATCTTTTCCTGATCAGGTGAAAAATGACTAATCGTCACATTATCGTTGGGAGATATTTTGTTTTGCATAGGCCTATAATTTCAAAAAGCGGAAATGTAGTCAACAAGAAATGGCCTCAAACTTGCTTTGAAGATCGCACGGGAAAATGACTATATGAATACAATTTATCTTTCACTTTTTGCCTACGGACTTCTTTTAGTGAGCTTATCAAAGCTTCCCGAGACATTTTGGGATGTCATCCTTGCGACAAAAGACGGAACGCTGGAATTTTGGACTAAAGAAAAGAAAAAACGTTCGTTACGGGGAGGAATTCACCAGGGAGAAGCGCTTTTACTCACGCTGCAGGAAGCGGAGAGTAAGATCACGCTTGGGATAAAAATCCTCCCAAATACGCTTACGAAGTACAAATTTTACACTGATCTCCTTGAGCAATTGTTTGAGTCTCACCGAAAAATGGGGATTGCGATCAAAAAATTTATTCCGGAAATAAGACGGGCCGTGACGAACGATCTCAAATTCGAACGCAAAATTTTCGACGAATGTTTAGGTGGCGTTTTGCAATTTATCGTGATTGCGGCCACGACGTGGAGTTTCGTTTTTCTGGCAAACGCACTCATCAATATTCCTACGCAAAAGAGTATTTTTTTATTGATGTTCGGAATGCAAATCGCAGGAATTCTCGTTTTTTTCCAGACACTCAATTGGCTCAAAAAGAAAATGTTTTTCCCTTTTGCTCACGCTCTCAAAGAGCTTTATTTATTCAATACGTTGATGGAAGTGGGCGTGCCTCTCAATGAAGTGTTGACCCGTTCACAAATCTTAGAGGGAGGATTGGTGAAAGAAGCGCAATTTTCCAACGAGGCCACACGAATGAAGAAACTTATCGAACGTTTAAAAGAAACCGGCCTCTCTCCAAGGGAAGAAGCACTGGAACTCATTGGGCAAGTTTGGCATTTGCAAGAGGAAAATTTCCAGAAATTTACGAAGAAAGTACAAGTTTTGAAGTTTGGGATTTTAGCCTTTTTCTTTTTACCTGCCTATTTCCTTTTCATGGTCTCGATTTTTAAGTTTTTCATGGAACAATAGCGTGTTTTTGGGTAATTTATTGGGGTTCAAAAAACGAAACTACAGAGGAAAAATCCCATGTCTTATGTGAATGACAAGCAAATTATCTATTCGATGAACAAAGTAGGCAAAGTCTACAAGCAAAAACACGTTTTAAAAGATATCCGTCTTTCGTATTACTACGGAGCAAAGATTGGTGTTCTAGGTCTCAACGGAGCTGGTAAGTCGACACTTTTAAAAATCATGGCGGGAATTGATAACGATCACCTTGGGGAAACAACTCTCGCAAAAGGTTACACTGTTGGATACCTTGAACAAGATCCAAAACTAGATTCGGAAAAAACGGTTCGCGAAGTTGTGCAGGAAGGAGCTCAACACGTAGTTGATCTGCTTCGCGAGTTCGACGAAGTCAACGCAAAATTCGGTGAAGAACTCTCTGATGCCGAAATGGAAAAGCTTTATGCAAAACAAGCTGACCTACAAGATAAATTGGATGCTGCTAATGCCTGGGACTTAGATTCACGCTTGGATTTAGCGATGAGTTCTCTTAACTGTCCTCCTGCTGATCAAAAATGCGGAGTGCTTTCAGGAGGGGAAAAACGCCGTGTGGCTCTTTGTAAACTTCTTTTACAAGAGCCGGACATTCTTCTTCTGGATGAGCCTACCAACCACTTGGATGCTGAAACAGTATGGTGGTTAGAGCGTCACCTTCAAGCGTACAAAGGGACAGTCATCGCCGTTACCCATGATAGATACTTTTTGGATAATGTTGCTGGATGGATTCTTGAACTTGACCGTGGTCAAGGAATTCCTTACGAAGGAAATTATTCTGGATGGCTTGAGCAAAAAGCGAAGCGCTTAGCTCAGGAAGAAAAAACAGAATCGAAAAGACAAAAATCACTTAAAGAAGAGTTGGAGTGGATTCGTGCTGCTCCTAAAGCTCGTCAGGCAAAATCAAAAGCGCGTATCGCTGAATACGAAAAACGTCAGCAGGTACAATCGGAAGCACGCAACGAAACGAATGAACTTTTCATTCCACCAGGGCCTCGTCTTGGACAAAAAGTTGTTGTGTTTAACGATGTAGCGAAATCATACGGCGATAGAGAGCTTTACGCTCACTTGAATTTCCAACTTCCTCCTGGGGGAATCGTTGGAGTTATCGGGCCGAACGGTGCCGGTAAGACAACTCTTTTCAGAATGATCACTGGAAAAGAAAAACCGACAGCAGGAACAATTGAAATCGGTGATTCAGTAAAACTTGCTTACGTTGATCAGGACAGAGCACTTGATCCTGAAACGACTGTTCTGCAAGCGATCTCTGGTGGGCTTGATCTTCTGAAACTCGGTGGACGCGAAGTCAATGCTCGCGCTTATATTTCACGTTTCAATTTTTCAGGTGAAGAACAAGGTAAAAGAATCAAAGAACTTTCTGGTGGAGAAAAAAACCGCGTTCACTTGGCAGCGATGCTGAAGGAAGAAGGTAACGTTCTCTTGCTGGATGAGCCTACGAACGATCTCGACGTAAACACACTTCGCGCGCTTGAAGAAGCGTTGATGGAGTACGCGGGATGTGCGGTAGTCATTTCCCATGATCGTTTCTTCCTCGACAGAATTGCAACTCACATGATTGCATTCGAAGAAGATCAGGTTGTGTTCTTTGATGGTAACTTCTCTGACTACGAAGAGGATAAAAAACGTCGCTTAGGTGATAAGGCCCTTATCCCAAGTAAGACTCATCATAAAAAACTAACAAGATAAAATGGAGGTCTACAATGGAGAATAAATGGATTGTTTCTAAATTTGGTGGAAGTTCTGTTCGCGATGCAGTTGCAATGCTTAGATGTTCACAAATCATAGAGAATAATCCAGAGATCAAAGTTGTAGTCATCTCTGCGACCCAAAATACGACAAACCAATTGGAGTTTGTTGCAAAGGCCGCTGCTCTTGGTGACATTGATACACTTAACAATGTCACCAACGAAATTATCAGCAAGCACGTCAACATCGCCAAAGAACTTTTTACTTCGCCTAAAGAAATGCTCGCGCTTGAAGAGCTTTGTGGTGAATTAAAAGCGATCGGGAAGATCATCGCAGAAGAAAGAGCGTATTCTCCGAAAACAATGGACCAGCTCTATAGCATCGGTGAACGCATGTCTTCGCTTCTCATTGCCGATCTTCTTCGTCTGCGCATTCCGAACAAACGAATTGTTCTCGTTGATGCCAGAAAAATCATCAAAACAAATTCTGAATTCCAAAAAGCAGAACCGCAAATTAATCTCATCGCTGAACATACAAAAGCAGAAATCATGCCGTCGATCAACGACTCTGTGATTTTCGTCACTCAAGGATTTATCGGCGAAGATTTATTGGGGAACACAACAACTCTGGGACGTGAAGGTTCAGATTATTCAGCTGCTCTTTTCGGTGAAGCGATCAATGCAAAACTTGTCCAGATCTGGACGGACGTTCCAGGTGTCGCAAGTTCTGATCCACGCAAGGTAGAGAACGCAAAATTTATTAAAACGCTTTCTTATGACGAAGCGACTGCGCTCGCTACACTAGGAGCGAAAGTTTTATTTCCAACGACACTTCTTCCAACAAAGAGAAAAGATATTCCGGTTTTCGTGGGATCAAGTTTAAATCCAGAGGCCGGCGGAACAATGATCACAAAAGCGCAGGATGCTGGCTTTAGTTTAAAAGGCGTAAGCCAACTTGATAAACCAGACGGAACACTTCTCATTTCATTCGTGGGAACACATCTCGATCAAAAAGATAAACTCGCTCAAATGCTTCAGGCGGATTTAGGAATCGAGCATTTTGAATTTGCAGACCTCACATCTGTTTCGATCAGTTTCAAAGTGAATGGCCGCAAAGATGATAAATACGAGTCTCTAAAAAAAGCGCACGACGTTCTCACAAATATTTTTATCGGCTAAATCAGTTCAAAATACGGTTGATCGCCCTCGGAACCAAGTACGCGGGCGATTTCCACGACCTTTTTATTTTCCATGTGAACAACATAATCAATATTTTTGCACGCGAGTTTCATGATAAGTGCGAAATCAATTTCCTTATTTTCTGCATACAAAGAAAAAAGAAGGGCGATACGCGAAAGTGCATCTGAAGCAGAGTTCGCGTGAATCGTACTCATGAGTCCTTTATGGCCTGTGTTCATCGCGAGCATAAAAGGAACAACTTCAGTCGATCGCATTTCGCCGACGATGAGACGGTCAGGGCTCATACGAAGAGCATAAGCACAGTAATCCTTCAGTGACTTTTTCAGCATGTCTTGTTGAGAAAGAAGTGACGTTTGATGAGGGGAGAATGTTGTGATCTCATGAGTGTCTTCTAAAACCACGACATGTTCTTCCGGCGAAACCTCATTGAGAAGAGCGCGCACGAAAGTAGTTTTTCCCGAACCGGTACTTCCTGAAATGAGAATATTCTTTTTTCCTTGAATGAGCGCTTGAAAAAAATGCTGGCGTTCTGCACTTTCATCAAACAACGAAAGTGTCGGATGACTTTGATTCATTGAACGAAGGAAAACTTTACTTTTTCTATTGGCAGAAGTGGAGTGATGGATCAGTGTCACGCGATATTCTTTTTCAAAGAGCGTGGCCGAAAAACTGGCGAAAGGTTCGGCGAAATTCCAGGCAATATTGTTTTTGAGCGCAAAGATTTCAAACGCAAGTTGATAATCTTCAGGAGTGAGACTGAAAACTTCGCAATTTTCTTTTTTTCCATGAAAAAGCAATTGAACCGATTCGTTTGAATGAAAAATGATTTCATTGACCGAGTTGCTGACTAAAAAATCTTTCACAAATTGCAAATGATGAATTTTGAGAAACCATTCCTCCAGATATTTGACTTCATGATGCTCGAAATTAGCGATTCCCAATTCGCTAAATGTAGAATTGAGAACATCTTTAAATTTGATTTCACCTCCTTTTGTACTCATTTTTCTGTATTGAGCTTTAAAGAGATCCAAAATTTCTGTCTGATAATTGGCAAGAATATTCTTATTCATCATTTTCACTTACCTCAATGATTCCTGTAATCGTTTTAAAATTGCTTTGGTCGCTCTTTGATTTAAAGAGTTCTCCCAAGAGAGGAATGGCATTTAGAAAGGGCATCTGGTCTGTCGATTTCCCTTCGGTCTTTAGAGAAAGCTGAAAAATTTTTGTCGCAGAGTTAAGAGCTATTATGACAGAAGACTTTTCTTTATTTCCGCCGATGCTTGTCACTCCGGTGCTGTCGCTCGTTGGTTGAGTGAGTTCTGTTTCGTAATTTATTTTAAGTTTTTCGCCGTAGTTTTCGAGCGTAACTTTGATTTTGAGTCCGGCAAATTTCCAGTCAGTTGATTGAATATTGTTGGCGGCTGCACTCTTAAAAGGAATGTCGGCCCCGATTTGCACTTCGGCCGGAGTGAGAGGACGAATAACCGTCTGAGGTTCGGCCAGCGTACTCAATCGCACTTTCTTTTGAGCGAGCAGCACCTGATTTTTCTGCACGATATTCTCAAGAGGAATATGCAAAAAATCGCCGAGAGAACCGTTCATTTGTTCGAGACCCAAACGCAAATCTTCTCCATCGAGTTGTTCGAGTTGAATGAGTTTTAATTTCAAATGATAATTTTTTTTGAATTGCTGATTGTTACTTTGAACGAGCTGAATCTTGAATTTATCGACAAGATTTTTCTTTAAAGCTTCGCTTGGAGCTTCATTCTCCGGATAGTAACAATGGATTTCCGAATATTCGCTCTCACATTTGATCGAGTCTTTGTAGTCGTTAAAAAAAGCGCTGAAGACTTGAGCGAGAATTTTATTTTTGAGTGAAACATCGAGAGTCACTTCATCCATTAGAAGATCTTTATTGAGTTCCAGGAGTTTTTTATAAGCGAGATATTGCCCGAAGTTTTTGAGGATTCCGGACACGCGCAAATGAGGCATGAGAATTTGCGAATTGAGCCCGAGATTGGTCGTGAGTTCAGAAAGGCGAAGAAACTTGGCCTCCTGGAGTTTCGAGATGACGGAAACCTGGTAGCTTTCCATCGTTTTATCTGTATTCCAGACCAGAATTTCAGAATATCCCAGCTGCGCTCCTCGAATGAGAAGCTTTTTAGGAGTCCCTGATTGCAGCCGATATTTCAAGACTTCGCGGTTCCCAACGTTGAATTTCTCTAGTTTTTCCAGCGTAATTTCACTAGACTGCCCTCTGGCGAGGATAATATCGTGGTTTATGACTTGCGCGTTAAGCAAAGCGGGGAATATTGTGCAAATGCTCAGCAAGTTTCCTTTGACACATAGGTGTTTGATAGGTAAAAAATAGGGCTTAAACTTAAAGTATAGTGAATTGTTAGATTTATATCTGCTGTTGAATAGGAGTTTTAAAATGGTTTCAAGAACGTGTGTGACTGAAAATAGAAGAGCAAGAAAGAAAAAAAACATGGGTGCTAAAAGAAAAGCTGAGATGAAAAACAAAGGAACAACTCCTAAGTTTCCTATCCATCTAACAGATGCAACAGCTCCAAAAAAAGCAGTAGCTGCTAAAAAATAATTTTTAAACGATTTGTTTTTTATAATAAGGCCACCAGAATTCTGGTGGCTTTTTATTTTCAGGCCTTTCATTTTATTCCTCCGATCCGTTTAGAAAAACTCCCAGCGAATTTTTTACTACGTACTGATTCATCTTTTTAATTTCGAGTTCGCCATCGCGCTTTAAACACAAATGAATAATCGCTTCACTTTTAACAGTGCAAAGAGTTTGTTCGCGAGTGGTGATGAGTTCTTGAGGAAGATGAAATTTCTCCATCAAAATTTTTCGCAACAAGATTCCCTCATCAGCGCTTGCTTCGTTTTCGATGAGGATTACGTCGCGGGCGTAACTTTGGAGAGAGACAAAAAAGATCAGACTAAAGATTAATTTCATATTGTGATACTCTCGATGGTTGCTTCTTCGTTTGAGGAAGTATTTTTATCTCTGGTATGGCTATCATGCCTTCTTCGTTTCCAGCGGAGAGTTTGAGCATTTCCTCTTCAGGTATTTCTATTTTGAAACGAGGCTGACTTCCAAGTTCTGTCGTTTTTATTTCTTCGTGCAGATAGGCTTTCTGTACGAGAATTTTTCTTGCTTTATTTAAAAGTGTGACGGGAATTTCTTTTTCCTCATTGATCTCTGCGAGAACGGTGAGTGGAGTTACTAATATTTTATAGTGTGGATGAATGATTTTTGCAGGAGGTGCGACGAGCGCAACTGGGGCCGGAGAGCGAAGATTCAAACACACCATTGCGACAAAAAGATTCGTCGTAAGAATTGTCACAATTAATTTAAGTTTTTCTCTTTTTTTAGAATGTTCGCTTTTCTTAATTTCGTCATAGATGGATGCTGTTCCACTCATGTTTAAATTCCTGTTGGAGTAATAAGTGCTGATTAGTAAAATGGCGATGAACTTCGAAAAAACCTCCGAGGATAAGAGTGATCACGAAGATCCAGAGAAGCATTTCAAGCTCGATAAATCCTTTGCATCGAGTTCCTGGGTTTTGAGTTGGAGATTCGGGGCAAATGCATTTTGCATTTGGAATTCGCTTTTTAAACAGAAAGCTTTTCGCAGACGAATGCCGTGAGGATTTTTGAAAAGCACGAGAGACCATTGATTGTTCCTTGCGATAGTTGTTTCATCAATATTTGTCGTGAGGGCACCGGCCATTCCTGTCTGGAAAGGAGTCGTTTTGAGATAGGGAAGCGTTTCAGGAACGTGGCAATATTTATTCTGAGCGAGCTTTTTTAGATAAAAAAAATGGCGGGCATTGCGGGCCATGACGAGTGCTCGAAAAACGACTTCACCGCTCACGCCATTCACAACTGTATTTTTAGAAGCAAAAGCGGCCCTAAGTCCCCAATTAAAACCAGCCATCTCTTTGACGTATTTTTGAGTCTCGACGTTGAGATAATGAAAACACAGATAACTTTCTTTTCGATAAACAGCTTCTTTAAATTCCAACTGCATTTTAGCGACATAAAAAAAGAGCAATGCAGATAAGAGCGCTGTGTAGACGGCTCCAGTGAGAGAGACGCTGCCTTTTTCATTTTGATGGAGCCTCTTTGTGTGTTCGATAAAATCTTTTTGAAGGTGTGTAAGCGCCTTGTCAGATGCGATAAAAAGATCGGCCGTTTTCGCGGCCGAAATCAGAATGAGCGAAATTGAAATGACAGTATTGAGGATGCTCATTAATTAATTGAGACGTTGTCGACAATTTCTTTTTTCATATGTTCAACTCGCGTTTTGACGACGTCTCCGAAGCCCTTAACGGCCGCGATGCAAACAATGCCTACCAGGCTTGAGATAATGACGTATTCCATGACTCCCTGGCCTTTCTGATCTTTCAAAAGGCGTGTTTTAAAAAAGTTCATTTTTCCTCCTTCGTTGATTCTTTTTCATAGGGGAATGCAGGAGGTTTGCCGGCCCAAAAAAGCGCAAAAGTGATTAGTTGAGAAAAAAAAGTGGTTTTAGAACAGGACCACAGTCAAAAAGTTGATTGCACGAAACAGACGATGAGATTAAAATTTGAATATGGACTCAAAAACTAAATTATATGTCTTTGCTAAAAAAGAAGTGGCCCTGATTTTTATCTTCATGATCCTGATCGCGATTACGTCGTTTGTGTTGGGTGTGAAGATTGGAAAAAATTATTCGCTGGAGATGGCGGGGATTACTCCTGAAGATCAAAAGAAAGTCGTCGATCTTCTTTCGAAAAAAGAAGAGCAACTTGAGGACATCAAAAAGAATGCGGAGTCTCATACAGTAGAAAGCAGTGATGTTGAACACAAGCTTCAGGAAAAAATTGCTTCTGAGTTCGGTAACGGAAAAGAAGCGCCGGCAGCTCATGGTGAAGCGCATGCTGAAGCCGCTCACGGAACAGCACCTGCAGCACCGGTGAGTCACGCTCCAAACATGTCAGTAGAACCAAAACACGAAGCTGCGGCATCGAGAGATGGACTCAGTGGAAAATTTACAATTCAATTGGGAAGTCATAGAACACTTAAAGAAGCGGAAGATTTCGCGGAAGGCTTTAAGGCGCGTGGTTACGACCCAATCATCAACCAAATCGATATCAAAGGAAAAGGGACATGGTATCGCGTGAGCCTTGGCGCTTTCAGTAATATGGAAGAAGCGAAGTCTTATATCGCGAAAGAAAAAACTCTTTTCATTGGGCAGGATTACGCCATCGTAAAAATGCCTTAATCATCTTTAAGGATTTTTATGACGACTGAAATTACCAATCTGTTTAATCTTTATGCTCTCGTTATGGCCGGAGGAAAAGGAACGCGTTTCTGGCCGGAATCAACAGAGAAAAAACCAAAACAATACTTAACTCTTATTTCTTCCAAAACGCTTTTGGAAGAAACGTATGATCGTTTTGAAAAGCTGATTGAAAAAGACAAACGTTTTGTCGTTACCGTTAAAGAACAAGAAGCTCTTTGCAAACAGAGTTCTCATGGAAAAATCTCCAGCGACGGAATGATTTTTGAGCCATCGGGAAGAAATACCGGACCATGTATTCTGATGTCGCTTGCGACGATGCTTTCGCGTGGATTAACAGAAACGGACGTTATCGCGATCGTTCCTTCTGATCACGTGATCTTAAATGCACAAGGGTTTCAGCAGACGCTGAAGAAAGCAGCCTACTTTGCTCATCAAAAACAAAATATCGTTACGATCGGAATCACTCCCCATTTTCCTCACACGGGATTTGGTTATATTGAAAAAGGTGAATTGCAAGATGGAGAAGCGTTTGTCGTTTCTCGTTTTAAAGAGAAACCGCATTTTGAATTGGCGAAAGAATACGTCTCGAGCGGAAAATATCTTTGGAACGCTGGAATGTTTGTAGCGCCGATTGGAGTTCTTTTAGAAGAGTTCAAAACTCATGCGCCAAAAATGTACGCACATTATGAGGAATTAAAAAAGGCCGTTGCTCATCCGGAAAAATTAAAAGAAGTGTACGAAAAAATTCCTGCGGATTCGATTGACTATGCCATCATGGAAAAATCAAAACGCGTTTCAGTTGTTCCGGCGAATTTTGATTGGAATGATATGGGATCGTGGGACGCTCTTAGTTCTGTTGTCGATGAAACTCACGGGAACACGCTTGTTAAATCTGATGGAGCTTTCTTTTTGAACTCTGCAGATAACGTCGTGTTTGCGCCAGATCGTTTTGTTGCTCTTATCAATATGGATAAACACATTGTCGTTGCCAATCAAAAAGTTGTTTTGGTGGCGCCGGTGGCGGATTCGCAAGAGATTAAAAAAGTTGTTGAGCATTTAAAGACAACGAGACCGGATTTAATCTAGTAAAACATTCCGAACATTCCTTGTTCAAGCGTTTGCCCGGATTGATTGTTTTCTGCGACTCCAGCTGGTTCTCTGAAGACGACACTTTCATCTTCAAAAAATCCGTAAGAAGAAAATCCACCGCTGAATTCACGAACAGTGTTTGTTCCCTGATCACCAGAGGCCACACCATCATCATAAAATTCAAAATCGGACAGATTTATTTTAGATGTTGAACACGAATAGAGCGGAGCCGCGAAGTTAGCATTCTCAATATAACTCGTAATAAAATTATCGCCGTAATCCAATTGATCCAGACGCAATGGAATTTCAATTTGTGTTGCTGGAGAGTCGCTGCTTACATCGAGTAAAGCGAGCACAGAAATAGGTGCTGGTGCCGGAAGAGTCACGTAATTCGCGACGATTTCTTCACATGTCATACTCAATGAACTCGGATCATGTGTTTTTAAATTAACCTGTCCAATTGAATAGCCACTTTTTCCAAAGTCCTGACTGTTGATAAAACTTTTCCCATTAAGCTGAGTCGTTTGATAAAAAAGTTTTGGTTGTCCTACTTGCAAATCAGGAAGAGCAGAGTTGATTGTGTAGCTTTGTTGGTAAACAACACTTTTTCCATTGCTCGCAGAAGTTCCATAATAACTTAAACAATAATCACCACCAGTCGGTCCCACTGTAACCTGGCCAGTGTAAGCAACTCCAGCTGATTCAGGATTACAACATCCGCCGCCAGTGTTGAGTCCAAGACAATATTTAATTTGCGAGACATTGCTACAGCTTAAATTAACATTGATGGCACTGTTAAAAGATCCACCATTGATATTTGCTGAACATGTATTTGTAGTTGGTGCCGGTGTTACTGTCGATGGAGTGGAAGATGACGATGAAACTGCTGTCTTTGTTGCGCTTGCAATTGTCGTCGTTGTTTTTGTATTTGTTGTTTCAGTTTTTGAAACGAGAGTTCTTCCTCCGGAAACTGCAACGATTTCTTTTTCTGTCGGAGTTACTGTCGCTCCAGCTGAGCGAGAAGGGACTTCATTGAGGTAATTGCGGGTAATAGGAAGTGATTTTGCTTTTGATGAATTACGTGAAAGCGATCCTCTTCCACCAATCGCACTTGGAGCAACTCCAGAGGGTGATGTATTAAAATTAGACTGATTGAAATCAGTGCGTTTAATTTCAGCGTTGCTTGGTTCAGGAGTCTTTGAAAAAAACTTAGGAAGAGAAAACGAAGCCACTTTTCGAACAGGATCTTTTTTTATTTTTAGCGAACGATGCTGTGGAGTGGGAGCAGGATCTTCTTCAGCTTCTTTTTTTGGAGATGAAGGTGAGAAATTAATAATGAAATTAATCAAAACAGCAGTAGCAATTAATGAGGCCGCAATTTTGAGATTAAACATGAATAAATTTCTCTCCCGATGCTCTTTATTCTAAGGGAAAATAACCACTCTTTCTTGTCGGTTAATAAGATTCAAAACTTAATACCCTTGAGGAATTTTCATACGTAATACGAATGGCAGATCTTTGAGGCAGAAAAAACAAACTCTCTTGGGAGGCCGCCCCCCGAAAGAAAGGAAAAACCATAGGTTAAACGAATGAAAAGTTTGCCCGTCGTGGGGATAGTAGATCTACATTATAATTTGATAGGGAAGTGCTTAATTTTCTTGGAGATTTTAGGTTCTATTAATGACGTTCAAAAAGACAAAAAAATTTTCAGAAGAAAAGAAAAATTCGAAAAATTTTTTTTGTTCGCTTTTATTCACGACCTCCATTCTATTTTCATCAAATTTATTTTCTGCCGAATCTCTCAGTTACTCAGGACGTTTGGTAAATGCCAACGGCTCACCAGTCGCGGGCCCTGTCGATTTAAAAGTTGAACTTTCATATTCAAATGCACCCGCTACAATTTTATGTTCACAAGATTTAACCAACGTTGCTTTAAGCAATGGGGTGTTTCATTTGAAACTTGATCTTGCTTGTGGAGCAAGTTCGTTATCTGATGTTTTAATCAATGTTCCAACAGGTGAAGCAACTGCGATTCGCGTGACAGATGTCACTCATTCGAAAACTTATTCGTTTCAGGCCATTCACTCAATGCCGTTTGCAAACATTTCTGAAACTGCAAAACAGTTAGTGCAAATGGGAGCGGCCGACGGACAATTTTTAAAATGGAATAATACGACTAAAAAATGGGAACCGGGAGTAGTCAGTGGAGCTTCTGGTGGAACAGTGACAAATGTTTCAGTGACAGCACCTCTTGCGGTTTCTAACGGAACATCAACTCCGGCACTTTCAATCGGACAAGCAACGACATCGACAGATGGTTATTTATCAGCTGCTGATTGGAATACATTTAATGGAAAACAAGGATCAATTGCGGCGGGAACAACTGCGCAATATTATCGTGGAGACAAATCGTGGCAGACACTTGATACAAGTGCTGTTGCTGAAAATATTGCCAATCTTTATTTTACAAATGCGCGTGTTCTTGGTGTACCGCTTACAGGATTTTCTATTGGAGCTGGAGCGATCACAAATACTGATACGGTGATTGGAGCTTTTGGAAAAGTTCAAGGACAACTTGATTCACTTAATACGGCGACAGCAAATTATTTAATTAAGAACAGTACCGATTCGATCACTGGTTTAGTGAACGTTGGAACAATTGGATTGTTGCAACTGAACTACGCTCCTGTTGGTCTGAACGATGCTGCTAACAAAGCTTATGTCGATACAAAATTAGATCTTACTGGTGGAACACTCTCTGGTGATTTAAAAGTTGATACGCAATTAAAACTTAAAGGTGCAACTAATTACGTGACACTGAAAGCACACGCGACGAGTGCGGCTTATAATTTTATTTTTCCGCAGACAGCGGGAAGCTCAAGCCAGGTTTTAACAACTGATGGAGCTGGGAATACGAGTTGGACAACTCCTTCGACAACTGCAACTCCGAGTGGAGCAGCTGGTGGTGATTTAAGTGGGACGTATCCGAATCCAACGATCACAGGATTGTCTGCAACTAAAATCGGAAACGGCGATGTTGATAATACAAAACTTTCTTATTTAAATAGCGTGACTTCAAATGTTCAAACTCAATTGAACGCAAAAGAAGGATCGATTGCAGCAGGAACAGCAGCACAATATTATCGTGGTGATAAAACTTGGCAGACATTGAATACAAGTGTTGTTCCGGAAAATACAAATCTTTATTTTACGAATGCGAGAGTGTTGGGAGTTCCACTAACTGGATTTGCTTCAACAAATTCACAAATCGCAGCGACAGATTCTGTGCTCGCTGGATTTAATAAAGCACAAGGGCAGATTGATAATCTCGTTTCGACGAAAGCGAGTTTAAGTGGTGACACTTTTACAGGCGACGTTTATTTTAATACACAAATTAAATTAAAAAATGGTGGTGCTGCTAATTACGTGACTGTGAAAGCAAATGCAGCGGGAACAACTGCGTATACACTTTCACTTCCAACAACAGCAGGATCAGCAAACCAAGTTTTGCAAACTGATGGAGCGGGAGTTACAAGTTGGACAACATTATCGACAACAGCGACACCGAGTGGTAGTGCTGGTGGTGATTTAAGCGGAACGTATCCGAATCCAACAATCACAGGTCTTGCAGCAACAAAAATTGGAACAGGTGTTGTCGACAATACAGAATTTAATTATCTCGATGGTGTGACTTCATCAATTCAAACTCAGTTAAATGCAAAAGAAGGATCAGTCGCCGCAGGAACAGCTTCGCAATATTATCGCGGAGACAAAACATGGCAAACACTCGATACGTTAGCAGTTCCAGAAAATACACGTTTGTATTTTACAGAACCAAGAGTGTTGGGAACAGTTCTCACTGGATTTAGTGCAACAAACTCTGCAATCGTCGCAACAGATACTGTTCTTGAAACCGCTTCAAAAGCACAAGGGCAGATCAATAATTTAAATACAATTAAAGCAAACGTTGCTGGTGATACGTTCACTGGCGATGTCGTACTCAATACACAATTAAAATTAAAAAATGGTGGCGCTGCCAATTACGTCACAGTAAAAACAAATGCAGCGGGAACGACAGCGTATACACTTTCACTTCCAACAACAGCAGGTAGTGCGAATCAAGTTTTACAAACTGACGGAGCAGGAGTGACTTCGTGGACGACTTTAGCAACCACTCTTCCGCCGTCAGGTGCTGCTGGTGGTGACTTAAGCGGAACATATCCAAACCCAACGATCACTGGCCTTGCAGCAACAAAAATTGGAACAGGTGTCGTCGATAATACAGAATTTAGTTATCTCGATGGAGTGACTTCATCGATTCAAACGCAGTTGAATGGAAAACAAGCAAGCAATGCAAATCTCACTGCACTTTCGAGTTACAATACGAATGGAATTTTAGTTCAAACAGCAGCGAATACTTTTACAGGTCGAACAATTGTTGGAACAACAAATAGATTAGCTGTCACAAATGGTGATGGTGTCGCAGGAAATCCAACGATCAATATACCGACAGCACTTCTTCCTTCACCAGTTGCAGGAGATGCGGGAAAATTTTTAAAGGCCACAGCGGCCGATACATCAGCATGGACAGCGCTTTCTTCATCAGACATCACAACAGCATTGGGTTTTACACCGATTAATAAAGCAGGCGACACGATCGCGAGTGGAACGTTTACTTATAATGGCTCTGCTGTTTTAAGAACGCTTGATCCTGTTGGCCCAACAGATGTAGCGACAAAGCAATACGTCGATGGTTTTGGGCAGTGGACGAAGTCGGGAAGTGATGTTTACCGTTCAAGTGGTAACGTTGGTATTGGAACAACAACTCCAACATACCCACTTTCAGTTAACGGAACAATAAATGCTGGTGGAGCGACTGAAGATACTTCGGGCACAATCAGAATTGGAAATGGGAGTAGTGGTGCATTTACACTAGCAGGAAATTCGGGAACTGGTAATGCCATAATCAATAACGCGAATAATACTGGCGGTGATATTAACATTCAGTCTCGAGGAACAAGTGCTGTCTATATTAAGAATGGTGGCAATGTTGGAATTGGAACGACTACTCCGCAATCAAAACTTGATGTCAATGGATCGGTTCGAGTAGGAACAGACGCAACAGCGTGTTCAGCAGCTATTGCTGGAGCGATGAGGTTTAATACTCCTAATGTCGAATATTGTAATGGTACAAACTGGCTTGCTTTCAATAATACAAGCACAGGTGCTGTCACATCTGCTCAAATTGCAGACGGTTCAATCGTCGATGCAGACATCAATGCTTCTGCCAATATTAACATCACAAAATTGGGAACAGGTGCAGTTACAACGACAGCGTTCAATTATCTTGCAAACGTAACGAGTGATATTCAAACTCAATTGAATGGAAAACAAGCGAGCAATGCAAATCTCACAGCACTCAGTTCATACAATACAAATGGAATTTTAGTTCAGACGGCAGCAAATACTTTTGTTGGAAGAAGTATTGCTGGAGTTACCAATAGAACAACAGTCACGAATGGCAATGGAGTTTCGGGAAATCCGACGATTGATTTAGATACAACGTTTTTACCTTCGCCGGTTGCAGGAGATGCAGGAAAATTTTTAAAAGCGAGTGGGGCAAATGCATCTGCATGGACGGCGCTTGCTTCATCAGATGTGACGACTGCACTTGGTTTTACTCCGATCAACAAAGCAGGCGATACAATTTCATCAGGAACATTTACTTATAATACAGCAGCAGTCTTAAGAACACTTGATCCTGTCGGGCCAACAGATGTAGCGACAAAACAATACGTCGATAGTTATGGGCAATGGACAAAAAGCGGGAGTGATATTTATCGCTCGAGTGGTAACATCGGTATTGGAACAGCATCACCATCAAATTATCAGCACGGTGGTTCCAATATCGTGACTGAAAATCATAATTCAGGAACGGCTGCAAACAGTCAGGCGCATTTTATAGTGAGTAGTGATTCAAATTCCGCTTCTTCTTCCATTGGATCGATTTCTGGAGCATTGTCGAGTTCAACCTCTGCAAATAAAGGTGTGGGCTATATTTCTTTTGTCACGGGAACGGCCAACACCGCCGCGAATCCTTCTGCTGATATCGCCTTCGCAGCACGAGCTGCAGGGGATGCGAATTGGTCTGAAAAAATGAGAATCGCCGGATCTGGTTACGTTGGAATTGGAACGAGTACACCTGGACAAAAACTTGAAGTAAGTGGAAATATTGCGGCCACAAAATATCTAGGTCTCATCGATTCTACTGATTCGCGTGCAGTAGTAGACACTCCAGAAACGCTCGCTCAATCAGGAGTGCATTTCGATTTCAAACAAAATACAACAAACGGTTTGAGTGATGGTGGAACATATAACGGTGTAATGACTTTTAGATCTTATGGAAACGCAACAGACTGGACAGGTGGTTCTTCTCATCAATTAGGTTACACCAATAATGGAAACATTTATCATCGCTCAGGAACGAGTACGACTTGGGGAAGCTGGAGAAAAGTTCTTGAAGATGGAAGTACGGGAACAGCAAAACTTGGAAAACTTATGACGATAGGAAACAATACTTACAATGCAGCTGATCCAAATGCTGCTGATATTGTCATCGGAAATGATACAGGAATTCGTCATGATTCAAGTATCATGATGTGGTCAGCGGGAAGTGCCTCGAGAATTTTTTCTCAGAATGATATTTTTTATCTCAGTCAATGGAGTGCCGATGCTGTGACAGCTGCAAACGTGGCCCTTGCTTCTGGAGTCGGGGCAACGAGTACATTTAAAGGAAATGTGACAGCGGTTTCTTTCACGACAACTTCTGATCAGCGTTTAAAGAAAAATATTAAAACGCTTGATCAAAGTTTAGAAAAAGTCCTTCGTTTGCGTGGAGTAGAATTTGACTGGAAACGCGACAATAAACACGAGTTAGGATTGATTGCTCAGGAAGTGGAGAAAGTAGAACCAACTCTAGTGACAACAAGTGCGAATGGTGAAAAAGGAGTTAAGTACTCTAACGTTGTTGCTCTTCTCATTGAAGCCATTAAATCTGAAAACGCAGTTCTCGAAAAAAATAAAGGTATGTTTAAAACGATGCAATCGACTCTCGATAATCATGGAAGAAGAATTGCTTCTCTTGAAGAAGAGAATAAGAAATTAAAAGAAGAAAATAAAGCGATCGAAGCAAGATTAAAACGTCTGGAAGAAATGCTTGCTAGGAAAAAATAAGATGCTCGCAATGGCTTTAACAAAAGAACAAATTAAAAAAAACGCTAAAGTTTTTTTGGGTATTGTTTTATTTCTTCACGCATTTTTATCTTCATCAACTGCTTTTTCTGCTGAATCTCTCAGCTACTCAGGTCGTTTAGTGAACACAAACGGTTCACCAGTGGCGGGCCCCGTCGATTTAAAAGTTGAACTCTCATATTCAAATGCACCCGCTACAATTTTATGTTCACAAGATTTAACCAACGTTGCTTTAAGCAATGGGGTGTTTCATTTGAAACTTGATCTTGCTTGTGGAGCAAGTTCGTTATCTGATGTTTTAATCAATGTTCCAACAGGTGAAGCAACTGCGATTCGCGTGACAGATGTCACTCATTCGAAAACTTATTCGTTTCAGGCCATTCACTCAATGCCGTTTGCAAACATTTCTGAAACTGCAAAACAGTTAGTGCAAATGGGAGCGGCCGACGGACAATTTTTAAAATGGAATAATACGACTAAAAAATGGGAACCGGGAGTAGTCAGTGGAGCTTCTGGTGGAACAGTGACAAATGTTTCAGTGACAGCACCTCTTGCGGTTTCTAACGGAACATCAACTCCGGCACTTTCAATCGGACAAGCAACGACATCGACAGATGGTTATTTATCAGCTGCTGATTGGAATACATTTAATGGAAAACAAGGATCAATTGCGGCGGGAACAACTGCGCAATATTATCGTGGAGACAAATCGTGGCAGACACTTGATACAAGTGCTGTTGCTGAAAATATTGCCAATCTTTATTTTACAAATGCGCGTGTTCTTGGTGTACCGCTTACAGGATTTTCTATTGGAGCTGGAGCGATCACAAATACTGATACGGTGATTGGAGCTTTTGGAAAAGTTCAAGGACAACTTGATTCACTTAATACGGCGACAGCAAATTATTTAATTAAGAACAGTACCGATTCGATCACTGGTTTAGTGAACGTTGGAACAATTGGATTGTTGCAACTGAACTACGCTCCTGTTGGTCTGAACGATGCTGCTAACAAAGCTTATGTCGATACAAAATTAGATCTTACTGGTGGAACACTCTCTGGTGATTTAAAAGTTGATACGCAATTAAAACTTAAAGGTGCAACTAATTACGTGACACTGAAAGCACACGCGACGAGTGCGGCTTATAATTTTATTTTTCCGCAGACAGCGGGAAGCTCAAGCCAGGTTTTAACAACTGATGGAGCTGGGAATACGAGTTGGACAACTCCTTCGACAACTGCAACTCCGAGTGGAGCAGCTGGTGGTGATTTAAGTGGGACGTATCCGAATCCAACGATCACAGGATTGTCTGCAACTAAAATCGGAAACGGCGATGTTGATAATACAAAACTTTCTTATTTAAATAGCGTGACTTCAAATGTTCAAACTCAATTGAACGCAAAAGAAGGATCGATTGCAGCAGGAACAGCAGCACAATATTATCGTGGTGATAAAACTTGGCAGACATTGAATACAAGTGTTGTTCCGGAAAATACAAATCTTTATTTTACGAATGCGAGAGTGTTGGGAGTTCCACTAACTGGATTTGCTTCAACAAATTCACAAATCGCAGCGACAGATTCTGTGCTCGCTGGATTTAATAAAGCACAAGGGCAGATTGATAATCTCGTTTCGACGAAAGCGAGTTTAAGTGGTGACACTTTTACAGGCGACGTTTATTTTAATACACAAATTAAATTAAAAAATGGTGGTGCTGCTAATTACGTGACTGTGAAAGCAAATGCAGCGGGAACAACTGCGTATACACTTTCACTTCCAACAACAGCAGGATCAGCAAACCAAGTTTTGCAAACTGATGGAGCGGGAGTTACAAGTTGGACAACATTATCGACAACAGCGACACCGAGTGGTAGTGCTGGTGGTGATTTAAGCGGAACGTATCCGAATCCAACAATCACAGGTCTTGCAGCAACAAAAATTGGAACAGGTGTTGTCGACAATACAGAATTTAATTATCTCGATGGTGTGACTTCATCAATTCAAACTCAGTTAAATGCAAAAGAAGGATCAGTCGCCGCAGGAACAGCTTCGCAATATTATCGCGGAGACAAAACATGGCAAACACTCGATACGTTAGCAGTTCCAGAAAATACACGTTTGTATTTTACAGAACCAAGAGTGTTGGGAACAGTTCTCACTGGATTTAGTGCAACAAACTCTGCAATCGTCGCAACAGATACTGTTCTTGAAACCGCTTCAAAAGCACAAGGGCAGATCAATAATTTAAATACAATTAAAGCAAACGTTGCTGGTGATACGTTCACTGGCGATGTCGTACTCAATACACAATTAAAATTAAAAAATGGTGGCGCTGCCAATTACGTCACAGTAAAAACAAATGCAGCGGGAACGACAGCGTATACACTTTCACTTCCAACAACAGCAGGTAGTGCGAATCAAGTTTTACAAACTGATGGAGCAGGAGTGACGAGTTGGACAACTCCTGCAACATCTCTTCCGCCATCAGGAAGTGCTGGTGGAGATTTAAGTGGAACGTATCCAAACCCAACGATCTCCGGATTAGCAGCTACAAAAATTGGAACAGGTGTCGTCGACAATACAGAGTTTAATTATCTCGATGGAGTAACTTCTTCAATTCAAACCCAATTGAATGCGAAAGAAGGGACGATAACAGCAGGAACAAATTTGCAATATTATCGAGGAGACAAAACTTTTGTCACACTGGATACAAGCGTTGTTCCTGAAAATGGAAATCTTTATTTTACTAATGCGAGGGCCATTGGTGCGACTATTACAGCACCGACTTTAACGAATTCTGCAATTGCAACAGGAGACACTCTTCAAGTTGCCGCGGGAAAATTACAAGCACAAATCAACAGTAATGTAACAACGTTGGCGACAAAAGCAGACCAAACGAATGTCGCTCAAACTATTACAGCAGCAACAGTTACAGGACTTGGAACTCCAGTCGCAGGATCAGATGCAGCTAATAAAACTTATGTCGATAGTTTCGGACAATGGACAAAAAGCGGAAGTGATATTTATCGTGCGAGCGGAAACGTTGGAATAGGAACAACAAATCCAGGAGCAAATCTTCACGTTATCGGAGCAACGGCCTTTGAAAATAATGCTGCAACTTCTTCTGGGCCGACATTTAGTTTTTGGAAATCGAGAAGCTATGGTGCCGTTCAAAGTGGAGATGAGCTCGGTTTTATTTCTTTCTACGGACACGATGGAACAGGAATTTATAGATCAGCCTATGTTGCTGGACATGCGGATGCAGCACCGGCCAGTGGAACTCATACTGTTCAAGGACGATTGGAATTTTATACAACTGCAGTGGGAGCAAGCGATGCAAGTGAACGTTTGCGAATTGATAGTTCTGGTAAAGTAGGTATTGGAACAACATCTCCTCAATCAAAATTGGATGTTAATGGATCGGTAAGAGTGGGAACTGATGCAACGGCATGTTCCGCAACGATCGCAGGATCAATGCGATTTAATACTCCTAATGTTGAATACTGTAATGGAACAAACTGGCTTGCATTCAACAACACAAGTTCAGGAGCGGTGACATCTGCTCAAATTGCTGACGGATCAATTGTCGATGCCGACGTCAATGCTTCAGCAAATATCGCCATTACAAAATTGGGAACAGGTGCAGTTACAACGACAGCGTTTAATTATCTTGCGAACGTCACGAGCGATATTCAAGCGCAGCTAAACGGAAAACAAGCAAGCAATGCAAATCTCACAGCACTCAGCTCATACAACACAAACGGAATTTTAGTTCAGACGGCAGCGAATACATTTGTTGGAAGAACGATTGTCGGAACAGCAAATCGTTTAACGGTAACAAATGGTGATGGTGTCGCTGGAAATCCAACGATCAATATTCCAACAGCACTTCTTCCTTCACCAGTTGCTGGAGATGCGGGAAAATTTTTAAAGGCCACAGCAGCAGATACATCAGCATGGACAACACTCGGCTCTTCTGATGTGACGACTGCACTTGGTTTTACTCCCATCAATAAAGCAGGGGATACAGTTTCTTCAGGAACTTTTACTTACAACTCTGCGGCTGTTTTGCGTACACTAGATCCAGTCGGGCCAACAGATGTAGCGACAAAAAATTATGTCGATAGTTTTGGTGAATGGATCAAATCGGGAAGCAATATTTATTATAATAATGGAAGCGTTGGTGTGGGGACTACAAGTCCGACACTGCCTCTCTATGTTTCTGGGGGAACTGTTCTTCAGAGCGCACAAGCAACGTTGGGATTGGATACTTCGACAGGGTATACAGGACTCATGCTTTTGGACAACGGAACGAGTCGTTGGTTGATGAGAAATGAAGCGACTACAGATAATTTAAATTTCTGGCGTCAGTCGGGGACTTCTGGTTCACCTACTTGGAATGTGGCCATAACAGTACAAAACAGCAATGGGAACGTCGGCATTGGCACGACAACTCCTGGGGCGAAATTGGCGATTGGAGGAACCGCAGGTACGGACGGCTTAATGTATCCTGATGGAACGAAGCAGACGTCGGCATCAGGAAATGTCAGCCTTAAATATACCACGAACTCGGTTACCGCTCTTCCGAGTGGGGCCTTTACACAAATTGCTTTTGGTGCAAAGGTTTGGGATAAAACAAGTTCTTTCAATGGATCAACCTTTACAGCTCCGAGCGCCGGAACTTATCAAATCAGCTCCTGCATCTGGACGGGTGGTGTTGTCTCTTCGCTTGAATCCGACGTTTATGTGAATGGAGTTCGTAACACAGGTTTGGGCGTTGCTAGCTCCGTCGGCCCCGCATGTGGAAACACTCTAGTCCAGCTTAGCGCGAACGATACAGTAGCTATTTACGGGTATCAAGGAAGTGGATCTACCGTTTCTGTTACATCGGGTAATGCTTGGTGGTGCTGGCTGACCATTCATCGTCTGAGCGATTAAAAATAAATAGAAATCGAAATTAAATTATTGCTTCTTTAATTCCTTATTCATCTTTTTGACTTCAACTGTTTGTCCTTCTCTGAATGCTTCAATTTTTTTAGCGAGCTTTTTATCTTCAATCGATAAAATCTGAACAGCGAGAAGTCCTGCATTGCTGGCATTTCCAATCGCAACAGTTGCCACTGGAATGCCTTTTGGCATTTGAACGATTGAATAAAGACTATCAACACCAGAAAGTGTTTTTGATTGAACGGGAACTCCAATTACAGGGAGAGTTGTATAGGCAGCAGTCATTCCCGGAAGGTGAGCAGCTCCTCCAGCACCAGCGATAATGACTTTTATTCCATTCACGCGTGCATTGAGTGCGAACTCTCTCATTTCATCCGGGGTTCTATGGGCCGAGAGAATTTGTTTTTCAAAGGGAATACCGAAAGATTTTAAAACATCACAGGCTTCTTTCATCGTCGGCCAGTCTGATAAACTTCCCATGATTACAGCGACAGTTGCTTTTGATTTTTTCATAATTCGTATTCCGATTTTAATTTATCTAATTCATAAAACATTTTTTCGAGATTATTTCCAAGGAGAGTGAAGTGACCCATCTTACGGCCAACTTTCGACATCCTTTTCCCATAGAGGTGTAGATGTCCATTTTCTAAATTTAAAAAGGAGTTTGCATTTTTTAAATTCGCCGGTCCGTTTTGTGTCCCTAAGAGATTTAACATCACTGCATGAGGTGCGCGAAGGGTAGTGCTTCCCAGAGGTAAATTCAAAACACTGCGCACGTGATTGTGAAACTGCGATGTCACACAACCTTCCATTGTGTAATGACTGCTGTTATGTGGACGAGGTGCTGATTCATTCAGATAAAGTTTTCCTTCTTTAGTAAGAAAGAATTCAAAAGCAAAAATGCCGACAGCATCGATGGCGATCATTGCTTTTTTTGCCATCTCTTTAATCTGACTTTCTGTTTCCGTTGTGATGTCAGCTGGGACGTTTACATAATGACAGATATGATTTTCCTGTATTGTATGAGCGACAGGATAAACGACCATATCTCCAGTTTTGTTTCTGGCAATCATCACGGCCAGTTCTTTTTCATAAGGAATAAAAGCTTCGACTAAAAGTTCACCTTTTGTCTTAGATTTCATTTGAGAAAATTTTTCAGCAATCTCATTTTCGTTTTTTATTGTCGCGTTTCCGTATCCATCATAACCGCCCTTTGAACTTTTTAAGACAACGGGGTAGGCGTGAAGACGAGCAAAATTTTTTATATCTTCATGAGTTGAAACTTTTTGAAAAGGAGCAACTGGAAGATCTGCTTTCATAAAGTTTTCTTTTTCAGAAATCTTATCGCCGATCCTCATAAATGTTTTTGAATTGGGAAAAAGTTTTTCCGGAAAATGTTTATCGATGCTTTCTAAAATAGTTTGATCGATGAATTCATTTTCAAGCGTGATGAAATCGCATTCAGAACAAAATTCTAAAATAGATTTTTCATCAGAAAATTTCCCTTTAAATGTTTTTGTGGCCACGTTTTCAGCGGGGCTTTTTTCATTTTCTGTACAGTAAATATGCGTGTGAATTCCCAGCTCTGAAGCCGCATTTGCTGTCATGCGTGCTAGCTGGCCACTGCCTAGAATGCCGAGAACAAGTTTTGATTCGAGACTCTTCATAAAAACGATATTGCCCAAAAAAAATTAAAAAGACCAAGATTTTATTGGCCATACCCGAGAAAAATTATTAGTCTTCTTAATGTCAGTTATTAGTTTTACTAATGCTTGAGGTCAACCATGTGTGGAATTGTCGGGGTCTTTGGAACTCCCTATTCATTTCAGGAAGCCTACCAGGGTCTGCTACTTTTGCAGCACCGAGGACAGGATGCGGCCGGAATTTTAAGCTACGATTTCAACACAAAAAACTTTCACCAACACAAAGATCTGGGATTAATCAGCGACGTCTTTCGTCCTGAAATCTTAGCGGGGTTTACAGGACAGATGAGCATCGCTCATACCCGCTACGCAACTGTCGGTCCTAAAAATCCTCTTGATTCAAAACGCGACATTCAACCGATGACTCTCAATTATCCTCACGGCATCGGAATGGTTCATAACGGAAACATTGTTAACTACATCGAACTTAAAAAATACGTTCAAGAAGAAAAACGCCGCCATCTTTTTACAAACAATGATCTCGAAGTTCTTCTCAATATTCTTTCAGATGGTCTGCGCGAAAAAAATGTTCCTCACCACTTTGACCAATTTCAGGCCGCTGTAAAAAATGTTTTTGATACAGCTAAAGGCGGATTTTCATCTGTCGGCTTGCTTGCAGATAAAGGATTTTTTGCTTTCAGAGATCCGCATGGACTTCGTCCTCTCATTTTAGGTGAAAGAGCACTTTCAGAGGAAGAGAAGGCCCTTCATCCTCATCATTTTGGAAAAAGTTATTGTCTTGCTTCGGAATCAAACGCGCTCAACTTTTTAGGTTATGAAGTGAAACGCGATTTAGCTCCGGGGGAAGTGCTTTTTATAAGTACGAGCGGAGAAATTTTTTCGTCAACAGATTATTCAGTGAAAAAAAATATTACGCCTAAGTCCTGTATGTTTGAATGGGTTTATTTCGCAAATCCTGAAAGTGTTTTGGAAGAGAGAAGTGTTTATTCAGCTCGTTTGGATTTCGGAAAAAATTTGGCGAAAGAAGTTCAAATATTAATCGATCAAGGACTTATTAATCCTGATATCGTCGTTCCAATTCCGGAGACGAGTCGGGTGGCAGCGATTAGTTTAAGTGAAACGCTTAAAGTGCCTTACCGTGAAGTCTTGATTAAAAATCGTTATATCCAGAGAAGTTTCATTCTCAATACACAAGAAAGCAGAAAGCGCGCAGTCGCTCTAAAACTCACTGCAATTGCCAGTGAAATTAAAGGAAAAAACATTTTATTACTCGACGACAGTATAGTTCGCGGAACGACGTCGAAAAGAATTATTGAAATGGTGAAAGAAGCAGGAGCGAATGAAGTTTATTTCGCGACAACTTGTCCGCCGATAAAATTTCCTTGTTATTACGGAGTGGATTTTCCAGATCCAAAAGAACTCGTTGCAAATTCGCGCACAATTCCTGAAGTCACAGAATATCTCGGCGCTGATAGATTGATTTATTTATCTGAAGAAGCGACGAAAAAAAGTATCGGCAAAGAAAATTTATGCATGGCCTGTATCAACGGATGCTATCCAGTGGATGTAAGTTCTGCAAAAACATTTCAAGACATGAGAAGTTTACATAGGGAGTAAGTTTATGAGTATGTTGCCACCTCTTCTGTACCGTGGATCGGTTAAAAATATCAGGGGAGAAGTGTCGGCGGAAAATCTGCTGTTTGAATTCTCTGACCGTTATTCGGTGTTTGATTGGGGAGAGATGCCGGATCAACTCGAAGGAAAAGGTCGGGCCCTTTCGATCATGGGGAAAATGTTCTTTTATCATCTCGGCAATCCAAAAAACTGGCGAGATCTTTTTAATTCAAAAATTATTCAATCTACTTTTGATCATACTTATCTCGAGAAATTGCAGAAGTCGTCAGTGTATGAACACCTCATTCTTTTAGGGCTTCATCATCATGCGCTTTTTAAGTCTCAAGATGTTCCCTGGAATTCTGAATATCTCAAAGTAAAAAAGATCGATGTGCTAAGACCACTTCGTTCTGAAAATAGTTATGACTATCAAACTTATCAATCGCGTCCTACGAATGCTCTCGTTCCTCTTGAAGTGATTTTTAGAATTGGTCTTCCGGACGGAAACTCGCTTTCGAAAAGATTGGGGACCGATCTTTCTAAATGGAACAAGTACGGATTTAACGAAATACCTTCAAAGGGACTTCTTGCAAAACCGATTATCGATTTTTCAACAAAACTCGAAAGAGGTGATCGCTATCTTAGTTATAAAGAAGCGAAAACTATTTCCGGAATGAATGAGTCAGAATGGAATTCGATGATTGATCTGACTCATTTAATCGCTCTTAATCTTTTTGATCTCCACCATCGCATGGGACTTGAACTCTGGGACGGAAAAATCGAAATGGCCTTCACTGAGGGCGGTGATGAACAACGCATGTTTATGCTTGTTGATTCAATTGGGATTGATGAACTTCGCTTGCTTCTGGAGGGGAAAAGCTTTTCCAAAGAATTTTTGCGAGAAGCTTATAAAAATTCTGAATGGTATGAAAATTTAGAGAAAGCGAAAAAAGATTCAGCGGCAATGGGGGGAGACTTTAAAGAGATTTGTCAGAACAAGTATCACTCATCACCAAAGAAATTAGATGCCGACATCAAGGCCCGCGCTGAAGCTGTTTACAAAAGCTACTGTAACGATCTCTGCGCTTTATTGGATGAAGATTTTAAGACAGACATCACGTCAGAGTATCTTCCTTTTGGTTCTGAATTTAATTTAAAAAATTATTGCAAGAGGTACCTATGAAGGTTTTAGTCATTGGTAGCGGTGGAAGAGAACACACGATTGCCTTTAAAGTTTCACAATCAACTTTAGTTTCTGAAGTCGTTGTTGCTCCCGGAAATCCAGGGATGAAAATGACAATGCCACAATTGCGTACAAAAAATATTAAAGCGGATAATTGCAGCGAGCTTCTGCAATTTGCCTTAGAAGAAAGATTTGATCTGACAATTGTTGGACCGGAAGCAAGTTTATCAAAAGGAATCGTTGATCTTTTCAGGCAAAACGATTTATTGATCGTCGGAGCTACAAAAGCGGCAAGCGAACTTGAAACATCGAAAGCTTTTGCAAAACAGATAATGATGACCGCAAATGTTCCGACTGCGGCTTACGCAGAATTTTTTGATGAAGCTTCAGCACTTTTATTTGTAGAAAAAAAATTGTCGGAAAAAATGGTCGTGAAGTGCGACGGACTTGCTGCTGGAAAAGGCGTTATTGTTTGTCAGAATAAAAATGAGGCCATCGCAGCTGTAAAAGCACTCATGAGCGAAAAACTTTTAGGTGAAAACGTCGAACACGTTATCATTGAAGATTTTTTAGAAGGTATAGAAGTTTCGGCCTTTGCTCTTTGTGATGGGGAAAGTTTTACTTTTTTAGGAACAGCTTGCGATCACAAAAGATTGCGCGATGGAGATCTCGGACCGAATACAGGAGGAATGGGAACATTTTCTCCGGCGAGATGTATGAACGATGAAGACCAACAATGGATTGAAGAATTTATTTTTTCACCTGTTTTAAAAGAAATGAAAGCGAGAAATATTCCTTTTACAGGAATTCTTTTTGCCGGATTGATGAAAACAAACTCTGGATGGAAGGTTTTGGAATTCAATGTGCGTTTAGGCGATCCCGAAACGCAGGTTCTTCTTCCTTTAATTGAAGAAGATCTTGTGCCCTGGTTTATTGCAAGTGCATCCGGCAATTTAAAAACTTTACCACCACTCAAAAGAAAAAACGAAAAAGGCGTTCATGTCGTTATGGCCGCTCATGGATATCCGGGAACGGAAGGTGTTCCGGTTCGTTCGAATGATTTCATTCATCTCGATATGAGTTTTGATGAAACAAAAAATGAATTTCTCTTTTTTGCCGGTGTGAAAGAGACCGAACAAGGACTCGTCACAGGTGGAGGAAGAGTCTTAGGTGTGACTGTCCTCGATGAAACTTCAAGTATGGCACGCGAACGCGCCTATGAAAAAATTTCTCACATTCATTTTGATGGCGCTCAATTTAGAAAAGATATTGGAGCGAGGAGCGAATGAAAAAAAATAGAATTGCCATTCTTGCTTCAGGATCGGGATCAAATGCCGAGTCTATTATGAAATGGGCGAGGAAAAGTCCTCTCGCTGAAGTGGTCTGTGTCGGTTGCAATAAAAAAGACGCATTTGTTTTAGAGCGGGCAAAAAAATTCGATATTCCAAGCTTTGTCGTCTCAAAAAGAAAAAGTGATGCTGTCGAGAGTTTTGATTTAAGAATGCTTGGGCATTTAGAAAAATATTCTCCTGATTGGATCGTTCTCGCGGGCTATATGAGACTTCTTACCCCCGTCTTCTTGGAGCGCTATCCAAAGCGCGTGATCAATATTCATCCTTCATTGTTGCCGCTTTTTCCAGGAACAGATGGTTACGGTGAAGCGTTTCGCGCTGGTGTGAATGAATCAGGTTGTACCATCCATTATGTCGATGAAGGTGTAGATACCGGAGAAATTATCGCTCAAACAAAAATTCCTCTTCATGAAGGGGAGAGCTTTGAAGATTTTAAGGCCCGTGGCCTTGCTGTTGAAAATCAATTTTATCCAGAAGTGATTGAAAGAATTTTAGAAGGACGTTTATGATTTATCGTTTTGAAATTTTTCCTAACAATGAAAACCTAAATGCCAATGCAACCCGCGAAGGCGAACTCATTACATGGTTTCAAAAATACATGGACATCAAATTGTTTTCAATTTTTGAAGTGAAAACTTTTTTGGTAGAAACGGAAAAACCAATTAAAAGTTTTACGAATTTAGCCGCTGAAGTTTTTACCGATTCAGTTGTCGAAGTTCTCGTTTCGAATGAAAAAATAGATCAGACAGAAGTTTTCTCATGGCTCAAAGAAAAAGGATTTAAAAATCCCAGTCTTATCGATATTGGTTTTCGCCCGGGCGTGACCGATAACTCCGCTCATGCGGCCCTTGAAGCGCTTCAACTTCTTCCTGATCTAAAAGGGATAGAAATGAAAGTTTCATCAGGGATGATGTATATTATCGAAGGCGAAGATCTCTCGGCCAGTCTTCTTGAAAAGATGGCCTATGAAAAACTAGCCAACAATCTTCTTCATAAAGTTTCAATCATTCCACTTACAGCTCGCATGAATGATCTCGCGTTTCCCTCTGTGAATATCAAAGCAGAAAGTGCAAAGACAATTGATTTAAACAGAACTCTTCCTGAAATTATGAAAATGAATCAGGAAAATTGCTGGGCCTTGAGTGAAAGTGAGATTGAACAAATCCAAGCCCACTTTAAAACACTCGGAAGAAATCCGACCGATGTTGAAATGGAAGTCATCGCTCAAAGCTGGAGTGAACATTGTAAGCATAAGATTTTTTCTTCTGAGATTACTTACAGTGAATCAAATCTTCCTAAAGGAGTGAAGCCGTTAGGTGATTTAAAAATTCAGGGAATTTTTAAATCGTATATCAGAGGAGCGACTAAAAAAATTCAAGAGGAGAGAAAACTTCCCTGGCTTATTTCGATCTTTCACGACAATGCCGGGATCGTTCGCTTCGATGATAAGGTTGATGTTTGTATTAAAGTAGAAACTCATAACTCACCTTCAGCACTCGATCCATACGGGGGAGCACTGACGGGAATTCTCGGAGTGAATCGCGATATTTTGGGTGTTGGTATCGGAGCAAAACCGATTGCGAATACAAACGTTTTCTGTCTCGCTGAGAATAAATATTTTCTCGATCACAAAATTGAATTGCCATTGCTTTTAAAAAATCCAGATCGTATTCGCGATGGAGTTCATCTTGGTGTTCAAGATGGAGGAAATAAGAGCGGAATTCCGACGGTGAATGGCGCTTTTGTTTTTGATCGCGATTATGTCGGTAAACCGCTTGTGTATTGTGGGACTGTCGGAGTCATGCCTCAGACAGAAAACAATAAAGCGACCTGTGAAAAAGGTCAGCGCCCAGGTGATCTCATTATCATGGCCGGAGGGAGAATCGGAAAGGACGGAATTCATGGAGCGACTTTTAGTTCAATGGAATTAGTCGACGGAGTTCCTTCATCGGTTGTGCAGATTGGAGATCCGATTACGCAAAAACGATTAGGTGATTTTCTCGTTGAAGCGAGAGTGCGCGGACTCTTCAATAGTGTGACAGATAACGGTGCCGGCGGATTGAGTTCAAGTGTTGGCGAAATGGCAGGGCTTACAAATGGAGCTGTCGTTCATCTGGAAAAGGCACTTGTAAAATACCCTGGACTTTCTCCTTACGAATTGATGGTCAGTGAATCGCAGGAACGTATGACGTTTTCTGTTGCTCAAGAAACTGTCGAAGCTTTTTTAGAATTGGCCAAGAAAAGAAATGTAGAGGCTTCTGTCATTGGAGAATTTACTGATTCCGGGTTTTTGAAAGTTTGTTATGAAGGGACAGAAGTCGCAAATCTTTCGTTGAACTTCTTGCACGAATCGTTGAGACCAATGCAATTGAAAGCGCATTTTGATGTTGAAAAGAATGCCCAACATTGGCTCGGAAATAAAAATCAGAAATCACCGTTACCTAACGATGTAAAAGAAATTTTAAAAACTCTTCTTCGTTCTCCCAATATCAGAAGCCATGAGCATCTCGTTCGCCGTTATGATCACGAAGTAAAAGCAGCGACGATCGTAAAACCTTATACAGGTGCAGGAGCTGTTGGATTTTCTGCTCCGAGTGATGCTGGTGTCGTGTGGATGAAACCACATGGAGGCGGAGAGGACAATGCCCTCGCGATCTCATGTGGAATTAATCCAAAAGTCTCAAAAATGGATTCGTATCTGATGGCAGAATACGCTGTCGATGAAGCTGTCAGAAACGCAGTGTGTGTAGGAGCGGATCCGGACCAGATGGTGTTAGTTGATAACTACTGCTGGCCGGATCCTATTCCTTCGGCAAAAAATCCGGATGCAGAGTTAAAACTCTCGCATCTCGTTCGTGCTTCAAAAGCACTTTATGATATCAGTCTTGCTTACGGAATGCCTTTCGTCAGCGGGAAAGACAGCATGAAAAATGATTTCATCGGAAAAACAAAAGAAAACGAAACAGTCAAAATCAGTGTTCCTCCGACGTTGCTTGTAACCGCGATGGGAAGAGTAGAGACGCTCAAATGTGTAACCACTTCTGAAATTAAAAAAACAGAAAGTGTTCTCTACCTCATCGGTGAAGATCTACTCGATTATCAATCGGCATTTGAATTAGAAGAAGCTTTTAATCAATACAAAGTGACTTATCCACTTCCTGAACTCGATCACAAAAAACAACTTCATATTTATCAGACGATTCATCAGGCGATGAAAGAACAACTGATTTTAAGTTCTCATGATGTTTCAGACGGTGGACTTCTTCTTTGTCTTGCAGAAAAGATGATGGGAACAAAAATGGGAATGACGTTGAGTTTCGACGATATTCCGAAAGAAAAAATGATGAACTTCCTTTTCAATGAAAGTGCAGGACGAATCGTCGTCAGCGTTGAACAAAAAAATAAGGCGCAATTTGAGAAGATGTTTGAAGGGATTAGAACGCGTGAGTTAGGTTTTGTGACAAATAATGAATCGCTCGTAATCGACAATGTTCTTTCAATCAAAGGAAGTGAGTGCCTGGCCGAATACAAATATCTGGTGGAGAAGAAAGTATGAATAAATCAGATTTAAAAGTTCTCGTGCTCACTGGCGATGGAATCAACTGCGAAACAGAAACAGCGATGGCCTTTAAAGAATTGGGTGTGTCTGCGACGATCGTTCATATTCAGGATTTGATTTCGGAACCGTCGATGCTTTCATCCGTCCATATCCTGGCCTTGCCTGGAGGATTTTCATTCGGAGACGAAATCGGCTCAGGACAAATTCTCGCTTTGAAACTTAAATATTCATTGGGAACAGAGCTAAAAAAATTTGTTGAAGAGAAAAAACTTATCATCGGTATCTGTAACGGCTTCCAAGCGCTGGTTCGTCTGGGACTTCTTCCAGCTCCTTTTGAAAAAAGAACGATGACTCTCACTCATAATCGCCAGGGACATTTTATCGATCGTTGGACGGAAATGAATGTGCAAGATTCTCATTGTGCCTGGACGAAATCGCTCCAACAAAAAACGATTGAACTTCCTATTCGTCATGGAGAAGGAAAAATCGTTTTTGCCGGAGACAGAATTGATCAAGAGAGAACTTATCAGGCGTTGAAAAAGAACGGACAAATCGCTCTTCAATATACGAGTGATGTAAACGGCTCATACGAAAAAATCGCCGGTGTTTGTGATCCAAGCGGCCGCATCTTTGGTTTAATGCCTCACCCGGAAGCAGCGGTGAGTGACTGGCTTAATCCCGACGGAAGTAAAAAAGGTCCGGGAGTTGGTGTTGGTCTGGAATTTTTTAAGAACGGAATTGAATATTGTCTGAATCATTTTTAAATAGAGGTTGTATGAAAGAAGAAAACTGTCTTATTAAGCGTGCTCTGATCAGCGTTACTGATAAAACTAATCTTGCTCCTTTGGTGGATATGCTTCGTTCTCATAACGTAGAAATTATTTCAACTGGTGGAACAAAAAAGTTTATTGAAGATCTAGGTGTGCCAGTGACGGGCATTGAAAAAGTGACAGGCAATCCCGAAGCTTTCGGTGGAAGAATGAAGTCGATAAGTTTTCCGGTGACAAGTGCACTTCTTTATCGTCGTCATCACCAGACAGATATGATGGAAGCACGTGAACTCAATATCGAAGCAATCGATCTTGTCGTCTGCAATCTTTATCCTTTTGATAAATATACCGGAACAAATGCTGACGAAGATACTTTGATTGAAAACATCGATATCGGTGGACCTCTTATGCTCAGAGCTTCGGCAAAGAACTATGAGTCGGTAACAGTACTTTCGAGCATCACTGATTACGAATCATTCATGATGAATTTTAAAGAAAACAATGGAGCAACAAGTTTCAAGCAGAGAAGAGACCTTGCGATTAAAACGTTTACGAGGGTGGCCCAATACGATTGTCTGATTGCTGAAGAACTAACAAATCGTTTTTTGGATAACCACGAAACGGGGGATTTGCCATGGCTTTCCATTGAACCGAAAGAATCGCTTCGTTACGGTGAAAATCCACATCAGTGGGCTAAAGTTTTCAAACTGAAAAATACAAAAACAAAAACGAATCTCGTCGATGCTGAAGTTCTGCAAGGGAAAGAACTTTCTTATAACAATTGGGTCGATGTCGATGCCGCATGGAGAGTCATGAGTGATGTCTTCAATATGTATCCGGATAAAAATGTCGTTTCAATCATTAAGCATGCAAATCCATGCGGCCTTGCGGTTTCGTCATCACTTCTTGCTTCACTTGAAGAAGCATGGAATGGCGATAGTGTAAGTAGTTTTGGAGGGATTATCGCTTTTTCAAGTGCAGTTGATAATGAGTGCGCTAAATTTTTGAGCGAACGATTTATTGAAGTTGTTATTGCACCGAACTTTGCAGAAGAAGCACTGAAGGTTTTTTCAAAGAAAAAAAATGTTCGTCTGTTAAAATCTCCTGTGCGTGAAAAAGTAGAGTCGGAATTTATTGTGAAAAGTATTTCCGGCGGTCTCTTGATGCAAAATGAAGATGAGGCTAAAGGTGAGAGAGAAAATTTAAAATTAGCAACGACAACTCCAATGAGTCCGGAGGCAATGGAGCTTGTGGATTTTGGAATTCTTGCTTGTAAACATTTAAAGAGTAACGGGATCGCTCTCGTTTATAAAACGCCGGAAGGAAGACTCACTCTTGCAGGAGCGGGAATGGGCCAACCGAATCGTTTAGATTCTCTTCGTCTGCTTGCTAAGATAAGAGCGGAACAAAAAAATCTTCCATTGGATAAAATGGTTCTCATTTCAGATGCATTTTTTCCATTCGCTGATTCAGTTGAAGTTTGCCACGAAGTCGGCATTCGTTCGATTGTTCAGCCGGGGGGAAGTATTAAAGACAATGAAGTTATTGAAGCCTGTAATCGTTTTGGAATTGCGATGGTGATGACTGGGACAAGACACTTTAGGCATTAATGCGCGAAAAAATTCTCCAGTGGAGAATTTTTATTAGGCTTGAAAAATTAATAAGAATTATTGCGCATTAGAGTTCGCGCATTTTGCAGAGGTAACTATGGCAATGAATTACAAAGACAGCGGCGTTGATATTGAAAAAGGTGATCTCTTCGTAGAACGCATCTCAAAAATGGTAAAATCAACTTACGACAACAGAGTTGTTTCAGGTGTCGGCGGTTTCTGCGCTCTCTATGCACTCGATGAAGAAAGATATCTTGCTTCTTCAACAGACGGAGTAGGAACAAAAATTAAACTCGCAGTCGATCTTGGCGTTCACGATACAATTGGAATTGATCTGGTTGCGATGTGTGTGAATGATCTTATCTGTTCAGGTGCTCGCCCGATGTTTTTTCTAGATTACTTCGCGTCCAGCAATCTCGATCTCGAAGTGAGCGAAGCAGTTCTCAAAGGAATTGTCGACGGATGCAAACAATCGAATATGGCCCTGATCGGTGGTGAGACGGCTGAAATGCCAGGGATGTATCAACCAGGTGATTATGATCTTGCGGGGTTTTCAGTAGGAGAAGTAAATCGTTCCGAACTTATCGACGGAAAAAATTTAAAAGAAGGTGATGCACTTATTGCTATTGCGAGTTCCGGGTTTCACTCCAATGGTTATTCACTCGTAAGAAAAATCCTCGAAACAAAAAAAACGAATCCGGATTTAAATCGTGCATGTTTAACTCCGACAAAAATTTATGTGAAGACAATTATGTCTCTTCTAAAAAACCATCGTGCAAATATTAAAGGTATCGCGAATATTACCGGTTCTGGATTTCTCAATATTCCGCGAATCAATGATCAATTTGATTATTACGTGAATAAAGAAGCAGAACTTCCGCTCTTCATGAAAGAAGTCTGTGATCTTTCAGGTCTTGATACATTTGAACTTCACCGCACTTTCAATATGGGAGTGGGAATGGTGATAGCGACCGATCACCCAGAGGTAATCAGTCGCGAATTAGAATTTTTAGGTGAGAAATGTTGGCAGATTGGTGAAGTGAAAAAAGGTGGCGGAAAAATTTTCTTTAAAGGGAAAGAGCTTTAATTATCTTCCGTTTGCGTCTCCGTTTCCTCCTGGAAGTCTAGAACGGCTTGGGCCCGCAAATGAGGTTGTCGAGATTGAAAGAGTAATGAAAATTAATGAAATGAGAGTGATAAACGTCTTGTTATCATTTTTAAGCATGTTTGATTTTTTTGCTGTTTGAACTTTTGTCGCTTTTAACATTTGTTCATTGTGAAATTGTCCGTACATTTTTTTCTCCTTATTTAAACGATAATCAGTTTTCGATTTCGCTGATAACTGCTAAAGCAAGGAGATTGCCAGAATGAGTTTTGTCTTATTTTAATAAGTTGAACATTTGAAAGGTCTTCTCATATAAGAGGAACGTTCTCAGATAGAAACAAAGCATTCTTAGGAAAGAACATTTTATTGCGGACGATGAATCGGTATTTGAAAGACAAACGAAGTGTGATTAGAAAATTGATCGAGCCATAAACGCCCATGATGTTCTTCGATAATTCCCGAAGCGATCGATAATCCTAATCCTGTTCCTTGGTCTACGGCCTTTGTTGTGAAGAAAGGAAGCATAATTTTTGTCGCGATCTCAGGTCCGATTCCTGTTCCGGAATCAGAGACGCGAACTTGTAGATTTTTTTTATCAATGCTTGCTTCGATGCTGATCCATTTTTCATCGAGATCTTTGATCGCATCTGAAGCGTTGTTAATCAAGTTGAGAAGTACTTGTGAAATTTCGATACTTCGACATTCGACCTGAAGATCTGGTAATGGCGAAATTTTCAATTCGATATTGTTACTCTTTAATTTTTCCTGACAAAGATCAAATGTATCCGTAAAAATTTGAGTCAGAGGAACATGTTTCATCTGTTCTTTTTCAGAGTTGCCGGAAAATGAACGAAGACTTTTAACAATTTTATCAATGCGCGCACTCATGGTAATAATTTTTTGGAGATTGTTTGCGCTTTCGTCTTTGGTATAGCGATCAGTTTTTAATCCATTTAACATCATCTTGGATCTTGTCATGATGACAGTCAGTGGATTGTTAATTTCGTGGGCCACACCTGCGGCCATCTCACCAAGAGCGATCATACGTGCAGAGTGAACGATTCGCTGAGTTTTTTCTTTTACTTTATTTTCAAGTTCGATGTTGAGCTGAGAGAGTTCAAAGTTAGTAACTTTTACTTCAACGAAAAGATTGCTCAAACTCTGGCGAGCGCGTTCGAGATCCATTCCCAGTTCATCAATAGGATCACCAGGTTCCCATGAAAATGGCTCGTTCAAAACTTGTTGATCCAATTTTTTTGCCTGAGTAGAAAGGCGATTGAGTCTTCTGATGAAGCTCCAATATAAGAACGCGAGCAACATTCCCAAGGCGAGAATAAGCTGTAAAATTCGCATGATAATGAAGCTGAAAAGATGTTGTCTCAAAGTGACGTAAACTTTCTTCAAAGTGTATTCAACAACAACTCGGCCGATGATTTTTTCATTGTGAGTGATAAGACTGTGCGCCTCTTCATGAGCGATTGAAGAAGCTTCTGTTCCCGTCGGATTTTCTTGATAAAAAATATCGCCGTTCTGATCGTAAACTGTGACGTTGATGATTTCAGAGTTTGAAAGACTGGCCTTAACAATGGGTTCAACGTTGACCAGTGAAAAATCCCAAAGAGCTCGACTGAGGCCGAATGCCATTAGATCAGTTGAATCTTTGATGTGCGCGCGCTCTTCGATGACTAATTGCTTTTCAAGGTTTTTAAATTCGATAAAACCCATGATGAGAGCGGGAAAGAGAAGACCGATGAATAAAATCATTCCTACTTTAAAATAAATATTTCGTTGGAAAAGATTTTTCATCAATCGCCTTAGTGACTTTTTCCTAAGAGGATTGCTTCTTGTTTCTTGTATTCTGGACTTTGTCTCGCAACAGAGAAAGCGCGCCAGATCTCTTTAGTGAGGGCCGTATTTTTTGTATAAAAAGTGCGCGTGAAGAGCAGGTATTGATCGGCAACTTTAAATGGTGGTTCAAGTCGTTTAATATTTTTTTTAAGACTTGGGTTTTCATTCAAGATTCTTACTGCTTCATGATCTTGAAGAACTGAGACATTGATGATTCCCATGTCCATTTCTTTCAATATATCTTTGGCGTCAGTGAAAGAACTATGAACCGGGTAACCGAGTTTTGAAACATCATCGCCAACGCTATAACCGAGCTGAACTCCAACTGCATTCTTGCCGATGTTTTCAAACTTATTGTTGACCCATTGAATATTGCTGTCTTTGCGAACGTACACATAAAAGCTGTCTGTGTGCATTCGATATTCGCGCTCGAGATTCTCTAAATGTTCTCCTTCAGTATCATTGTAAGGATACACCCCCCAGTTTGTACGTTCTTGATTGAAGCTGGCCGCAATGATTCCTTCAAAGTTTCCATATTGAGCTTCAAGTTGGCAACGTTTCCAGGGAAGGCGAGAAAGAGTGAATTTAATTTTAAGAGTTTTTTCTACGAGGTGAAGCTCAGTAAGAGCGAGTCCTTTGTCGTCACCGGTAATCCAGGGAAAAACAGAAACGTCTTCGTAACATAATCTGATTTCCGGAGTATTCGCGAGCGCGCTTTGAACAAAGCAAAGCTGTATTAAAAAAGCGCAAGCAATAAACCATTTCATTCAAAAATCCCGATAAAAAATATATAAGTTGTGAAAATTTTGGCAAGAAGTTCTTTGTGTGTCAATTTTAGCTTTTCTCAAGAGGAAAACTGAGAAAAAATTTCAGACATCCTGTCTTCGAACAGACCAGATGAAGCCATCAAACCAGAAATGCAGGAGGGAAGTTAAGAGCCAAAAAGCTGCAAGGTATTCCACCTGTGCAGTCATCTGGCGAACTCCTGCGAGGACAAAAAAGAAGGGCACGATCACTAAAAAGTAAACCAAGTGAACCCCGGCATAATTCTTTTGTTTGAGTCCTGTAATGTTGGAAAGATTTTTTCGTTCGCTGATCAAGACAATGAAAACATATTGGAGAGCATGATAGATATTTCCGAAAAAAATACCATCAGCGATCGTAAAAAAGCTCGCAGTGAGGATAGTCGTGATTCCCGTGACCGTAAAAAGTGCGAGCTTCGCCTTCGAGTATTGATATCCCTGAGCGATTAATCTTTTATAAGAAAGAAGATAAAAAGCGAGGTAGCTAAACCCGAAAGTATAGAAGGGAATGCGGGCCGCTCGCACGATCCATCCGTAGCGATCGATCATTGGTTGCGTGAGTTCGAGATACTTCAAAAGTCCTTCGTTTCTTTGCGAATCAGGCAAGTATGTCAGAAGAATTAAGTGGGGAAGAAGTCCTACGACAAAACATAATCCGATATCAAGTTTTCTACCGATGACAGGATCATTACCAACGCGTCCGTCATAAATCCTTCCGAAGCCAAATGTCTGCATGAGCGAATGCCACTCATCCCAATAAAGTCCCAAGGCCGTAAGAATCGCAAAGAAAAGAGGCGAGAGCCACATTGCGAGTAAGACAACGATCGGAACGAGAGTGAAGCGATACTTAAAGCGCATGAAAATTTCTTTATTCATGTGGCTTCTCGTAAAAACTAAAAGAACGTGCATGTGAGTGAGAAGTGTCGCCATGATGGCAAACCAATACGGTGTTTCTGTTCCGTAAAGGAAGGCACCGTTCTTCATTCGCGGTTCGCAAATGAGAAGTACGCTGATGAAAGCGACGAGAGGGCAACAAACGATGAAGAGCAAGTCAGTCAGCTGACTATTGATGTACCAGGTTTTTTTGGCAGCGGCTTCGTTCATGTTTCACCTCTGCCATCTATTATAACACTCTCTTGAAAATATGATCGACAGATTTTAAATAAATGTCTTTCAATCCTGCAGCATCGACTGCTGGAAGTTTCACTTCAATTTTTCTTTGGCGCAATTCGCTTTGAATGTACTCACGGAAATTTTCCGGAGTTGATTTTGCGATTGGATCAAACGAAGCTGCCTGGATGATGGCGTACAAATCTTCTCTTGTAAGTGAATGACAATTTGAAATCAAGAAGTGCAGATAAAAACTTGAGAGATAATGAGTGTGAGCTAAAACTTTTCCTTCAATAATTTCACCGTCGATCTCAAGAAGATTTAATGTCGTAGTGAAACGATCGAGAGCATACGTTAAAATGCCGAAGTGATCCGGTAGATATAAGCGTTCAGCACTTGAGTGTGAGATATCTCTTTCGTGCCATAAGATAGAATTTTCGAGAGCGAGAGTTAAGTGAGAACGAAGATAGCGCGAAAGCCCCGTGAGGTTTTCAGCAGAAATCGGATTCTTCTTATGAGGCATCGTACTCGATCCCTTTTGTCCTTTTCTAAATCCTTCAGCGACTTCTTTTACATCAGAGTGGTGAAGGTGACGGATTTCAACGGCCAATCTTTCAATCGCATTTGCGATAAGTGATGTAATTGAAATTAATTTTGCGAGACGATCGCGAGGAATGATTTGAGTCGAAACATCTTCAACTTTCACTCCTAATTTTCTTGCAACACTTTCTTCGATATCCGGTGTGAGGATCGTGTAGTTTCCAACTGCACCTGAAAGTTGAATCGTGAGTTCATGTTTATAAAACTCTTCAAGATCTTCGCGTCTGCGTTTGAATTCAGCATAGTGACCTAAAAGTTTTTGACCGAAACTCATCGGCTCAGCATACATTCCGTGTGAGCGTCCGAGAGTCATGAGCATTTTTGTTTCAATAGCTCTCGATTTTAATGCTTCCAAAAATTCGTCGTATGATTTCATCACGACATCAAGAGAAGCTTTGATCTGGAGAGTAAGGGCACTGTCAATAACGTCCGATGAAGTGACACCGTAGTGAAAATATTTTCCGATGTCGGCCGGGAGCTGTTCTGTGATTGAAGTACAAAACGCGATCACATCATGGCGAGTGGTTTGTTCGATCTCGTCGATGCGAGCTGGCCTGATCTCTGCTTTGTCTTCAATCGTTTGAGCGATTCCCGCAGGGATCATCTTTTTTTCTTCGAGAGCGCGAAGAAGATCGAGTTCAATTTTTAAAAATGTACGGAATTTATTTTCATCACTCCAGATGGGAGTAATGGCACGGGCTTCATAACGAGGAATCATAAATCATCCTTTAGTAGTTATAGAGTTAAGAAATAAATTGAGAAAGATTACAGATAAAAGCTAAAATCAAATCCAACAGTCAGATTGCTCATTGTTAAAGAGCGGGCCGAGCTGGATTCCGTATCCACATCCTGTGAACGTTTTACAACAGCGAGGTTGTAAATGAATTGAGTTCCAAAACTCACGTAATCAGAAAATCTTTTATACACCGAAAATTTTGCAATCATTCCCGGGCCGGAAAATGTTTTTCCCGAAGTTGATTCTTTATACATGTTATAAGTTAAATTGGCCGCCATTAATTCATAAATATTGTTAAAGGGCAGAAGCGTTTGCGCATATCTCGTTTCGCGTCCCATTCCTAAACCAATTGTAGTGAGTGTACTTTTTGTTCCAAAAAGTTGGTCATCCGTTAAACCAGTCGCTGGGACGTAATTTGTCGTCAACTTATTGAATACGCCATTAGTGATGAGCAGGTTTGCATCCCACCACCAATCATTTTCCCATTTTTTTCCGTAAGAAAAAGTGAAGTTTGTTACGTCCGAAGCTTTTGTCACGCTCGGATTAACTCCCACTAAAAGGGAGAAACGGTTTTCGTGAGTAGGATTGAATGTCGATTCACTTTTAAGAACAAATTCTTCAGCGCGAACCTGGTTAAACGAAAGGGCCGAGAGAAAAATAATCAGAAAGAGGTTAAATTTTTTCATCATTATTTTCCTTTTACTCTAGTTGCCAGTTGCTCAAAGTTTTCTCCCGGGAAATCTTCAAGTCCCGCAAGTTTTGCCAACGCTAATTTTTCTTTCAAATGGTTGTACTTCGTTTGCTCAAAAAGAATTTTTGTTTCTGTGAGCTCCTGAAGCGATAAGTGGAAATCGTAATATTTCGTTTTTCCGCTGAGATAATTTTCCAGGATTGTATCAAATGATTTTTGCAACGTCGGAAGACGTGCTTCCAGAATCACAATCTGGTTTTGAAGCGAGAGAATGTTCTGGTAAGTCTGGCGAATGTAGGATTGAGCGAACAAACGGTTTTTATCCAGTTCTTTTGCAGCGATTTCTTTTCCAATGCGCGATTGAGCTAATTTATTCGAATTGAAAAGTCCATCTTCGCCTGTAATGGCCCATGAAGCATTGATTGAAGCTACGAGTTCAACATTGTTTCCGCCATTGTAGTTTTCATACAATGTCTGATTTGTTCCCGTTCCAAAATGTTTATTGTAAGCGCCAAGGTTCACGCTGAATTTTGGAAGCGGCATATTTTCTTTGAGAGCGACATCGTATGAGCGTTCAGCATTATCGAGAACAATTTTGTTTGTGAGAATCGCCGGATTGTTTTGCAGGGCCATAGAGGTTGCATCTTCGAGAGAAACTTTTATACGACGATAGTCGAGAGCTTCATTGAGAATATATTTTGTTCCGACTTCATCAGCGATCAAGTACACGATGTTTTCGTTTGCTACATCTGTATTCATCTTTGCTTCGTGATAATCGTCTTGAGCTTTTAAATATTCGCTGCGAGCGAGATAATAATCCTGCTTCGAAGCTTTTCCGACAGTGATTTTTTCTTTGTTTAAACGATAAACGAAAGAAGCCTGGCGAAGTTGATCCTGACGAACTTTTTCAATATTTTTGAAAGTCATCAGATTGAAGTAGCTGCTGATCAAATCGAGTTTGAGTTCGCGGCCGGCCTCACCGTAGATTTGCTTGGTGCGCTCATAAGTCGATTTTTTATTGAGATAAAGAGCATAGTCTTTTCCCCAGTTGAAAACAGTGTAATCGCCGAGTGAGAGTCCAAGTGTTCCCGAAGGAGTTGTTGGATTTGGTGAAACAGGCGGGCGAGAGCCTGAGTGAAGAGTAGAGATACGTTGATTATCCGTCGTCAGATTGACTCTCAGTTCCGGCATCCAGAAAGCGCTTTTCGCTCCCGAAAATTGAATTTCGTTGAGTTCATTTTTCTGGCCGCGAATCACTTGATCGTAGTTTTTACGAAGACCTTGTTCGATAACATCATTGAGCTGCAAATTTTTATAAGTCTCAGTGAGTTTATATTTATCAGCTTCCTGAATATAAATTTCTGATTCAGTTGTTTGCTTTGCTTTTACTTTGTCGTCTTTTTTAGGCTCTTTTTTTTCTGGTTTTAAAAGTTCTTCTTCAGATAAAACTGGAGATTTTTTTGTTTCTTTTGGTGTTTCTTTCGTTTCAGCTGCCGGAGCTTCTGTTTTCGTTTCAGTTTTAGATTCTTCAACTGTATCGTCCGCGGGTGGCGTGCTTGGAATCACTTCTGTCTTAGGAGTCGTATCCTGAGCAGGAGGTGTTGTGCTCTCAGATGAAGGGAGTGTTTGCGGACCGTCGGTCAATTCAGTCGCGTCCGTGTCCGGAGTTTGTGCAAAAGCGTGAGAACTCGCCAATACTCCTAATAGGAGTAAAACTTCAATCTTATTTTTCATAACTAAAATGATAGGAAATCAATTTCGCTATGACAAAGAAAAAATTTAGAGTGCGATCCCCGGACAACCTTTGCGAACGATATTTTCTTCTTGATACTGAATTTGAGTTTGCGTGAGAATAAGTTCGTGTTCGAGATGACCCAAATTATCTTCGAGTTTTTTCTTCACAGTCACTTTGTTTTCAGGAGTAATTTTTTGCAAATGTTTATTGCGTTCGATGAGGGCGAGGATTCTTTGTTTGTTGGCGATTTTTTCTTGACGCTTCTCTGTGAGGAGTTCGCAGCGACGACTGATACTCGGATCGGTAATGACCGTGCGCTTATAATCCTCAGCAAACGAAATTTGGTGGGGTAATACGGCTATTCCGACTAAAAAACTCAAGAATAAAAGGTAAATTCTTTGGGCCATTCTCGTTCGACTCCTCTATAATAACAAGATTATTGTATCATCCAATTGGAGACCTTTAAAGTGAGCAAAAAGAAAGTACTCATTTTAATTCCCGCTCGTTTTGCTTCAACACGTTTTCCTGGAAAACCACTGGCCACTATCCTCGGAATTTCGATGATTCAAAGAGTTCTCACGAACTGCTCACACGCTCACGCGCTGAATTTTGAATTTGATGCTTTCGTTGTGACTGATGATCAGAAAGTAGAAGACCATATCAAAACTTTTTCACCAAATGTTGTGAGAGTTGATGACGATGTACTTTCGGGAACACTGAGAATTGAATTGGCGTATTCGCGCTTTTTTAAAAATAAAAACTACGATCTCGTGATCAATGTACAAGGAGATGAACCGCTCCTTGAATCGGATGATCTCGTCCGTCTGGCGCAATTTCATTTGCAGAGTCCGTACGACATTACAACTCTCGTAAAAAAACAAATGGGATTTGCAGGAGATTTCCTCGATGCGAATAAAGTAAAGGTTGCAATGAGTGAAGAAAACGGTCGCGCGTTTTATTTTTCTCGTTCAAGTATTCCTTATAAACGCGATCAGGCCGTTGATGTGAAAAACGATTATTGGTTTTTACACATCGGCGTTTATTCTTATAGACCAGAAGCACTCATGAAGTTTGCCTCTCACAAAGAAACAAGATTAGAAAATTTAGAAAAATTAGAACAACTGCGTGCACTGGAGATCGGATTGTCGATCGGTGCTCATCAAACACAAAGTGTAGTGATCGGCGTAGACGTTCCAGGTGATATTAAAAAAGTAGAAGAGGTGTTAAGTGGCGGAAAATAACGAGAAGACTAACAACAAAAAACAGAAAAAATTTATCTTTATCACTGGTGGGGTTGCAAGCTCATTAGGGAAAGGATTAGCGGCCGCAAGTATCGCAGGTCTTCTTGAAAGACGTGGTATTAAAGTAGCGATGCTGAAAATGGACCCGTATATCAACGTCGACCCGGGAACAATGAGTCCAACTCAACACGGAGAAGTTTTTGTTACAGACGATGGAGCTGAAACAGACCTGGATCTTGGTCACTACGAAAGATTTACTTCGCTTACATTAAAACGCGAAAGCAATTTCACGACGGGACAAGTTTATTTAAAGGTAATCGAGAACGAGCGTTCTGGAATTTACTTGGGGAAAACTGTTCAGGTTGTTCCACACATTACAAACGAAATTAAAAGACGTATTCATATCGCTGCTGAAAACGCTGATCTTCTCATTGGAGAAATTGGTGGAACAGTAGGGGATATTGAATCGCTTCCTTTTATTGAATCAATCAGACAACTTGCTCATGATGAAGGAGCGGCAAACGTTCTCTTCATTCACTTAGTGTTGTTGCCGTATATTGCAGCTGCGGGAGAGTTAAAATCGAAACCAGCTCAGCACTCGGTAAAAGAATTGATGTCACAAGGTCTTTCTCCGCAAATCGTTATCTGTCGTTCAGATCGCGAAGTGGATGAAGATACTCTGGAGAAAATTTCTCGTTTCTGTAACGTTTCTCGCAAAAACGTTTTTCAATCAATCGATATGGATTCGATTTATAAAGTTCCACTTGAATTTCACAGGCAAGGTCTTGATGAGAGAATCAGCGAACACTTGGGAATTTGGGTTCCTGAACCGAAGATCGCTGATCTTGAAAAAGTTGTGTACAACTTCACCCATCCACTTCGCGAAGTAAAAGTTGGGATCGTTGGTAAATACACTGATCTGATTGAATCGTATAAATCACTCGACGAAGCTCTTAATCACGGGGCCATTGCAAACCAATTAAAATTCAAACCGGTTTACATCGACTCTGAACAATTAGAAAAAGGTGTGAACCTCGATGAAGTGTTCAAAGATGTTCAAGGGATTCTCGTTCCAGGCGGATTCGGAGAGCGCGGAACTGAAGGAAAAATTCGCGCGATTGAATACGCGCGTAAAAATAAAATTCCGTTTTTCGGAATTTGCCTTGGCCTGCAACTTTCAGTGATCGAATACGCTCGTCACGTAGCGGGCATAACTGATGCAACTTCAGAAGAATTCCAAAAGGGTGGATCACACTTGATTCACTATATGGAAGGACAATCGAGTACAGGTTCTAAAGGCGCAAGTATGCGTTTAGGAAGTTATGATTGTTCACTTGAAAAAGGATCACTTGCCAGCAAAGTTTACGGTGCGGACATGATTCATGAACGCCATCGTCACCGTTTAGAAGTAAACAATATGTACATTGATAAATTGACAAAAGCTGGATTGGTTGTTTCCGGATTTAATAAAGATTTAAATCTCGTTGAAGTAATTGAGCTCAAGGACCATCCTTATTTCATCGCTTGTCAGTACCATCCGGAATTTAAATCGAAACCATTTTCACCGCATCCACTTTTCAAATCGTTTATTGAAGAGTCGGATCGAAACAGGAAGTAATATATGACAAAACCAAAATTAGATCTTTTTATCGGATCATGTGTCTTGGAGAGTGAGGAACTTGCTCTTGAGATCGCTGGTCGTCTCGTCAAAGATTTAGAACCATTTAAAGATAAAATCACACTTACGTATAAAGGAAGTTTTGATAAAGCGAATCGTACATCGATTAATTCTTATCGCGGACCTGGTATTGATGAAGGAATGAGAATTCTTCAAAAAGTAAAAGATACATACGGACTTCCAGTGCTCACTGATTTTCACGAGGCTTCACAGGCAATGAAACTCGCTACAGTTGTCGACGTTCTTCAGGTGCCGGCGTTTCTTTGTCGTCAAACAGACATCATTGCAGCTGGCGCAGAAGCGTGTGTAAAATACGGTCGTATTTTAAAAATAAAAAAAGGACAATTCCTTTCACCGGAAGAAACAAAAAATATCGTTGATAAAGCGACAACGTTTCTTCCAAAATCACAGATTATGCTGACAGAAAGAGGAACGAGTTTTGGTTATAACAATCTTGTTGTTGATATGGCCTCATTTCAAATCATGAAAAGTTTTGGAGTAAAAGCAATTCACGATGCCACTCACTGTGTTCAACGTCCGGGAGGACTTGGAACAGCGACAGGGGGAAAACGTGAGCAAATTCTTGTTCTCGCGAAAGCTGCTGTTGCCGCTGGAGCGGACGGAGTGTTTATGGAATGTCATCCAAATCCGGACAAAGCACTTTCTGATCCGGCGACAAGTTTGCCACTTGATCAGATTAAAAGTGTGGTTGAACAACTTCTTCGCATTTATGAGGTAGTGTAATGGCAACTCCATTGTATGAAAAAGTACGTCTCAAAGAATACGCAGAAAAATTTAAAGACAAACTTTCAAAGATCAAAGTTTGTGCTTTTGATATCGACGGAATTCTCACTGACGGTGGGATCACATGGTGGGGAGAAGACATCGGCTTCAACCGCACTTGTCACATTCACGACGGATACGGATTTAAAATTTTAAGAGATGCAGGAATCAAAGTCGGCATTATTTCCGGCGGAGATAGTGTCGGAGTGAGAAAACGTTTTATCGAAACATTAAAACTCGATTTCGTTTTTTTAGGAAACGAAGATAAGCGAGCTGCTTACCAGAAAATTTTAGATATGGGTTATAGAGATGAAGAAATTCTTTTTATGGGAGATGAATTCATCGATTATCCACTTTTAAAACGCGTAGGCTTTTCGGCGACGGTTCCAAACGCGAGTTATGAAATTCAGGAAATTTGCGACTACATTACTCACCGTGAAGCGGGAGATGCCTGTGCTCGCGAGGTAATGGATATTCTTCGTTACGCTCAAAATCTTCCTGTGAAAATTTTGGAGTTCTAATGGCAAAGACACCAGAAGAAATTCAGGCAGAAAAGATGTGGAAACTTAAAATGGTAATGGATGAGACTGTTGAGTTTCCTACTGAATATCTTTTTAAGTTTATTGTTCCCGTAGCAGAGGTACATCAGTTGCTGGGAATTTTACACGGAATGGATATTGATGAGCGCGCTTCTTCGGGCGGAAAATACATCAGCGTCTCTGCAAAAAAAATGTTTAATAGTAGTGATGAAATTTTAAAAATTTATAAAAGCGTAGCTGTGGTAAAAGGAATTATCTCGTTATGACAACAATACATCCTAAAAGAAAAATTGCATTAGTTATCGGGGCCGGAGCTTTTGGTACGGCGATCGCACAAGTTCTCGCGGCGAACTTCGAAAAAGTTATTTTGAAAGTTCGTTCAGAAGACGTTTATCTTGCGATCAAAAATGGAGAGAACTCGGTTTATCTTCCGGGGCTAAAAATCGCCAGCAATATCGATGCAGCTCTCTCTTGGGAAGAAGTGGATGTTCATAATGCACGCGATATCGAGTTGATTGTTTCAGCTCTTCCGACTGCGGGAATCGCGGAATACTTCAAAGAAAACTACGATCGTTTTTTAGGTTATCTCGTCAAAGGTGTTCCGGTTCTTTCTCTTTCAAAGGGGATTGATCCGGAGACATTGGAATTATCCGACGATCTTTTTTACGAAAATTATCCTCACTTCAAAGATCTTTTCTGTTTTCTGTCGGGCCCGTCGTTTGCTCACGAAATTATGCAAGAACAAATCACGCTAGTGACGGTTGCAGGACGTTCGAAAAAAGTTTTAGAAGATGTTATCACGATGGTGAACACGCCTTACTTCAAAGCTCTCGCAAGTTACGATGTGAAAGGTGTTCTGCTTGGTGGAGCTCTAAAAAACATTCTTGCGATCGCAGGTGGAGTGATTGAAGGTCTCGGTTATAACCACAACACGAGAGCGGCAATGATCACTCGCGGGATTGCAGAAATGCTTCGCTTCGGTTCTGTTTATAATGCTCGTCCTGAAACCTTTTATGGTTTATCCGGAATGGGGGATTTGATTCTCACGACGACGGGCGATCTTTCTCGTAATAAAACTTTTGGTCTTGAGCTCGCTAAAGGTCGCAAGGCCGAAGAAATTATTCGATCACAACGTAATGTTGTCGAAGGATATAAAACAGCGAAGGCCGCGCATTTTATCAGTGAGAAATTCGATATTCGAGCGCAAATCTTCAACGGTGTTTATGATGTTCTTTATGAGAACCATCCACCGAAGGAAGTGATCACAAAGATCATGCGTTCGCCTTCTAAATTTGAATAAACCGGAGTTGAAAATGAAATTATTATCTCTTGCTGCTGTTTTATTTATGACAACTGCGATGGCAAAAGATTACCCTCCAGTTCGTATCCCACTTATCAAAGAAACAACTCTTATTACAAAAGAACTATCAGAACAAAACCCAAACACACCAGTGTGCATGTTTGCGAGAAAAGATTACGACTCAGAAGGGTTTGGTCTTGCCTATAGAGAAGGTTTTACTATTAAAGGACAATTCGGTTGTATGTACTATTGCGGATACCAGGGCAAGGCCTGGTATGTGACTCATGTTTTTCATGAAGAACATTTTGACAGTGACATCTGGTCGAAAGAAACAGGTGGACCAAAGAGAGCGAAGTGGTTTATCTGCCCGCACTCTGTTGATGAAAACTCATGGAAACCTTTCAGAGATGAGCTCGGAAGAATTATTGGTTATCAAGTTGATCCGGATTACAGTTTTTTTGAACCACGTGAGGTGAGCAGTATCACTGAACTTACGACGTGGGAAAATTCACAATGTAGATAATAAAAAAGGGTCTCAAGTGAGACCCTTTTTTTTAACTAACAGTCGAACACATCCCATCCACACAAAGATTGGCATCGCTGCAATCACTATCTACAGAGCAATCAGCATCACATGTTGTTGGTGCTTCTGCCGGGCACATGAGTGCACCGGAATTATCGATTGTGAGTGGAAAGGGAAGTGGAGTTGCTTCGGCAAAAAGAGAGCAAGAAAAGAGAGTGAGCATAAGAATCAAAAAAGTCTTCATGATTAACTCCTTTTTTAGAAAAGAAATTAATCACGAAGAAGATTTGCACGTCTAGTTTTTAATAGATAAGAAAAAAATCTGAAAGAGATAACTTAATTCAAATTTTCTTTAATGCGTCCGATGCTTACCGTTTCACCAAGACTTACGAGTGTTCCATCTTTTTTCTGAATGAAATAGGCAGGAACACCCACTAGTTTATTTTCGCGAAGAAAGCTTCCGATGACTTCATCTCTCTTCGTCCAGTCGCCGATCAGAAGTTTGAGATTGTTGTCAGTAACAAATTTTTTGAATTCATCAGTATCTAAAACCAGGCGCTCATTGATTTTGCAAGTGAAGCACCATTTAGCTGTAAAGTCGATAAAGACGATTTGCTGAGACTCTTTGTATTCTTTCATTTTGTCATAAGACCACGGCTCCCAGTTGAGACCGCGCGCTTGTTTGTCTCGAATGAGAGCAGTCTGTTCATCTTTGCTTGCAATCATTGTTGTTGAAGCAAGATTCACGTACAAACCAAGAGCGATGAGAAATGAAATCGCTCCCATCCATTTTTCTTTTTTTAGAAGACCGAATCCAGCGAAGACAAAAACAAGAGCTGTTGCGAGTTTGAGCATGTGAGATGATCCATCGACAAGAGCATTGTAAACATCAAACAACCAGATTGCAGTGAGAATTAACGTCAAACCTAAAAACTTTTTTACAGTATTCATCCAGTTTCCCGGGCGAGGTAAAAAAGCAACGAGGTTTGGAAAAAATCCAGTGAGGATGAAAGGGAAGGCAAGTCCTAAACCGATCATGAAAAAAATAAGAAAGATCGTTGCATTTGAAGACGTGAAAGCAAACGTGAGTGCTGTTCCTAAGAAAGGGGCACTACAGGGAGTTGAGAGGATCGTTGCAAGAATCCCGCTTAGAAAATCTCCGGCGAAACTGTCGTTCGTTTGAATGTTTCCTAAACTTTTACCACCGGGAGTTTTGAATTCAAAAAGACCGAACATATTAAGCGCAAAAACAAAAAGTGCAATGATCATGAGGGCGATGAAGTTAGGCGATTGAAGTTGAAACCCCCATCCGACTTGCATTCCAAATGATTTGAGACCGAGCACCAGACTTCCCAAAATCATGAACGTTGTGAGAATTCCCAACGTATAGAAAAAGTTATGACGAAGAATCACTCCACGACTTTCATTTCTATATTTCACCAAACCAAAAAGTTTAAGCGAGATAACAGGGAGTACACAAGGCATGATGTTGAGAATAAAACCGCCGATAAAAGCGACAATTAAATAGTAGACGATTGAATTAGTGCTACCGGTGGCAATCACCGTATCTGCACTTCCGATCATTACCCCAGTATCAGTTTTCGTTGCAGTCGGTGGAGTTGTCGATGTTGTCGTCGTACCCGCTGTTGGAATAGCAGGCGCCCCATCCAAATCAAAACCAGTGAACTTCTTTTCAACAACGATCACTTTTCTTTGAACAGGATCATTGAATAAAAATTTAATCGTATACGGTTTTTCAAATTTTCCATTGGCCGGAAGAGCAACCGGAGGAGTTGAATATTCTCCGTCCCAATTGATCTCTACAATTCCCATAAGACCAGTGGCCTTCACTGTTAAATTTTCGTGTTGAAAATCAAATGGAGGACTCGGAAAAGAGTAGATCAGGTTCGCGTCTTTTAAGAAAGCGACGTCAGTTGTTTTTTTCACTTCGTAAGTAAGCACTAACGACTTATCTTTCATGCCTTTGATTAGTTTGAATTCAAGGTAATCTGGAATCGTTGAAGCTTTTGGAAGATTCATTAAGCGCGAGCTGAGTTCTAAGTCTGAAAGAGCAGGCATGACATCTGCTGTTTGCACATCGAGTTTTCCCGCCTTCATTTTGAAAACAATTTCTTTTTGTCCGGGAACGCAGATGTGTTTACAAACAAGCCAACTCGAATTGAGTGTAATTGTTTTTCCTGCAATTTTATTGAGATCTGCTTTTTCTAAGCGATAGAAGAGAGTGTAGTTGCCAACGTAACCGTAGGCCCATTGAGTTCCGTTTTCAATAAAACGTCTCGGCGCCGGCCACTCTTCTTCTGTGAGTTTGATTTCTTTTTTTGGTTTTTCTAAAAATGTATTCTTGATAGAGAGACCAGCATCTCCTGGATTTTTCCAATAGGTATGCCAGCCGGGAAAGTTTTCGAAGCTTACGGCTATGTAAGTTTTATTGTCAGCAGTGAATGACTGTAGGGCCACTTTGACGGGAGTCGCTGGAACTGACTGGTCTTCCGCTTGAGCAAAGGGCGAAAACGTGAGCATCAAGGCCATGAAAAACGATAAAAAGGCTACAGACATAGGGTCTCCGAGTAATGCGTAATAACTTAGGTTATTATCTGCCTCCTCATCGGCAAAAACAAGCCGACAAATGTAAAAACTGACCAACAAATTGTGAAATCTAGCTGACAAAGAATTTACAAACTGCTTTCCCTTCAGGATACTAAGCTTATGTGAGGATCGATGTCTTTAAAAAAACTTCTTTGGTTCCTGGATTTATTTTTGCCAGAACAACTTTTTGTTGGCACTGAGGCCCCGCTTCTTTATCGCGGTCGAGTCATCGTTGCGACTAATTTAGTGAGTATCGGGACTGCTTTTGCTCTTCTTGTTGCTATTTCTATTCTCCATCTTTCGCTTTTTGTTTTCCTGGGCGATCTCATTTGTATCCTGACACTTATCGGGCATCTTTATTTTTTTAGAGAACAATCGAAAAATTTTGAAAAAAAATTGCGGTTGGGAGCTACTGTTCAGATTCTTGTTATCACTCTCATGGTTTACCTTACGGCTTTCTCAGAAATGGGAATGGGATTTTTTGGTTTGATCTGGCTCTTGCCGGTTTTTCTGATGATGGCCTTTTACTATAACACACGTTCCAGCTTTTATTTTGCTCTTGGAAACTTTAGTCTTTTTTTAGTGATTAGTTATTATAAGTTTGATCATTTCTATGATCCGATGAAAACTCTTCATAATTTTTCGATAGTCTATTTTGTTTTTCTCGCAATCGTTATTGCATTCGCTTACATGATGGCCTTTCTCTTCGTTCACTTGAGTGAAGAACTTCAGCGCGAAGTTGTTAAACAGCGCGACCTTCTCGTGGAGAATGCTAAGTTTCAATCGCTGGGAAAAATGGCTTCGAATCTCGCTCACGATATCAACAATCCACTCTTTACGATTCAGGGAAAATTGCATCAGATGAGAAACCTTCTTTCTCGCGACCAATTGGACCTTGAACGTTGTGATCAGATTGTCGAGAGCGTAGAGGCAACTCTGCTTAAACTTTCTCAAATCGTAAAAGGGATCAGTACTTTTGCGCGCGAAGGTCGTGGCGATCAAATGATTTCTATTTCGATTGAAGAGTTAATCGAAAGTAACTTGGCGGTTGCTATTGATCGTATTAAAAATTCCGGCATCGAATTGGAAATTCAAATCGATCCGAAATTAAAATTAATTTGTTATCCATCGTTTATTTCGCAAGTTTTATTAAACTTGCTCAACAATGCGATCGACGCTCTCGAAACTTCGCCAATTAAAAAAATCGGAGTTTACGCTTACACTGAAAAAAACTGGATTCACATCAAAGTAACGGACTCTGGTGCCGGTGTTCCAAAAGATTTCGAAAAGAAAATTTTTGATCCGTTCTTCACAACAAAAACTTTTGGAAAGGGAACCGGTCTCGGACTTTCTATTTCAAAAGGTCTCGTCGAGGTTCACGAAGGTGAGCTCCTCTATGAAAGAACGGAACAGAAAACACACTTCATCGTTCGCCTTCCAAATTATGAGTAAGTATTTTCCTTCTAAAATTATTTGTATGACGGAAGAGTCAGTGGAATTTTTTCACGCGATTGGAAGAAGCGATGTCATTCAAGGTGTCTCTGTCTATGCAGTGAGACCGCCTGATGTAAAGAAAATGCATCCGGTGATTTCCGCATTCACTCATGCAAACATCAAAAAAATTTTAGGATTAAAACCCGATCTTGTTATCGGTTTCTCTGATATTCAAAAAGACATTGCACGTGATTTGATCGCTGAAGGTGTTGATGTTTTTATTTCTAATCAACGCTCGCTTGAAGAAATTCTTCGTTATCTTTCGACAATTGGAAACATGATCGGCGAAGGTGAGAAGACAAAAGACTACATTGAAAAACTTGAAGCAAAAATAGACTACGCCCGCAAGTGCGCGAGTGCCTTTGCTAAAAGGCCACGAGTCTATATAGAAGAATGGGATGAACCCCGTATTGCAGGTATTCGTTGGTTCAGTGAAGTCGTTGAACTTTGCGGAGGTATCGATATTTTCCGCGAACGCAGTCATTCCGGTTCAAAGGCCTCTGAGCGTTTTATAACTGACGAAGAAGTTGTGATGGGGAATCCTGACATTATTCTGGCGTGTTGGTGCGGTAAAAAGGTCGACCTCGAAAGTTTTAAAGCAAGACAGGATTACTCCGGTATTTCCGCACTAAAAAATTCTCATGTCATTGAACTTCCTCCTGAAATTTTTTTGCAACCAGGTCCGGCCGTCATTCTAGAAGGAATTGATCAACTTCTCGCTCTCTTTTCTGCTTATCAAAATTAGCATTCTTCTAAAATTTTTTTAACTTTTCCTCAAACATTACCGAAATATCCAAGTGAGATAGTGGCCGATCCTTATATGGGATAACTTTGGGATAACGATTATGAAAAAAATGAATACAGTAAAAGCTTCAATTTTGGTTTTACCACTTTTAGCTTCGTGCTCAGTGGACATGAAAAAAATCGAACAAAAAGCGGCAATGATTAATCATTATGAACAAGTCTCCCTGAAGCTTGCTCGTGAAAATAGAGAACTGCATGCAGACGTAAAACGTCTAGAGTTTGAAGTTGAAAAATTAAAGCAAGAAAAAGCTTATTATGAAACGAAAAGTGGCGGTGTAAAAAGCGGTCACGGTGAAGAACACGAAATGGCAGCGGCAGAAGCGCATGGTGAAAAACATGGAGAAGGTCATCACGAAGCAGCTCCATCGCGAGGAATAGCGAGTGTAGCTCCGGCAGAGGTCAAAGGTGAAGTTAAAAAAGATTACGTAGAATTTAAAACATATAAGTGGCGTGCAGATGACATGCTACAAATTGCTGATAAAGAATTCAAAGATAAAAATTACGAAAAAGCAGCGCAGTTTTATACGTCGATGGTGACAAACTATCCGTCGAACAAAAACATCAACGACGAATTCTATTTCAAAGCGGGAATTGCCGCTTACGAAAGTGGTGTTCACCACGATTGGACTCTTACTCACTTTGAAGCATTGATGACGAAATATCCAACGTCACAATACTACAGAAGCGCAAAACTTTGGGTTGCTCTGACTCATATGAAGTTAGGTGATAAGAAAAAGTTTTATGCAACAGTTGAAGAGTTCAGAAAGAAATACAGAAACACAAATGAATGGAAAATTCTAAGTTCATATTATGAAAAAATTGAAGAGAAAACCAATGAATAAAATTTTATTACTTGCCAGTTTTTTATCTTTTAACCTTTTCGCAGCTGAAGCACAATTCGGCCGCGTTGTTGATTTAAAAGGTGATGGTTTTATTTCTTATAATGGAAAAACACGCGAGATCAAAAAAGGCGACACGATTGAAGTGGGCGCTGAAATTGTTATTGAACATCACGGACAAGTGAGTTTCACAGACAATGCTGATCATCGTTACCATTTAGGAAATGCAAGTTCTGCGAGTGTAAGCGCAACGACTGTTGAACTTCGCGCGGGAGATCTTTGGTTTCAATCGTTGAACAAAAACGATTCTTATAAAATTAAAACAGCAAACGCTACAGTTGAGTACCAGGGCGGAGAAGGGATCCTTTCTTATGATTCTATTAAAGGAAAAACGCAGTTGATGGTTATCAACGGTATTATGAAATTTGCCAACCTTCGTGCAGCTGATCTGAACATGTCAGTGACAGAAGGACATTTTTCTTTCATCGATACAGCCTATGATGAAGGAGCTCCACGCGATCCAACTCCTGTTGGTGAAAAAACGTACAGAGAACTCGTTGCTCTTTTCACTGGAATTTCTCCAATGGATAAAAACTCAGCTGCGATTTTCAAAGAACACGATAAAAAAGAACATGCTGAGCATGCTGAAGTTGCAACGACAGAACATGGACACGAACATGCAAAAAAAGAAGTAACTAAAAAAGTTAAAAGAGAAGTGGCATCTGTAAGTGAAGAACCATCTGGTGAAGAAAAGACAGACAAAGAGACTTCAGTCGATTCAAAAATGATCGAAGAATATAAGAACAGTATTCTTGCTCAAACTTCTAACAAAAAAACTGTGACAAATAAAGTCTCAGCGTCTAAAATCAACTCAGAAAAGAAAGCAAAAGTTGAAAAGCTTACGTTTCACGTTTACGGGAAACAAGGCGAATCAAGTTATGCTTATACTGCTTCTGATATAGCACCCAAGGTAGCAGAGACAAAAACTGCAACGACGACTGAAAAGCCAAGTGTGACTGTTGAAGCAACAAAGCCCTCATCAAGAGCACCAGCATCAGTTCTGGACCAAGAAGTGCCAAAAGAAAAAGAAGAAGCTGCAAAACCAGCAGCTCCGGCAGTCGTGAGCCCTTACAGTAAAGAGTATAAAAACCAATATAAAGAAAGCGATAAACTTCTTGATGATTTGAAGAAACTCTAAGTTTATAACGTAACTTTAAAGTTTTTCCTTCGTCATAAGCATCGCCCTTATTTCCTCACCTTGTGTGAGAACGAGATGTATATGACTAAGGTCTCTACTGCTACTGCTCTTACCTACGACGACGTTTTAATCAAACCTTCTTATTCGGAAAATTTACCGAGCGAAACGAAAACGACAACATTGTTTTCGAAAAACATTCCGCTCAATATTCCGATCGTATCAGCAGCGATGGATACGGTAACGGAAGCTCCTTCAGCAATCGTTCTCGCAGAAGAGGGAGGAATCGGTGTTATCCATAAAAATTTAAATCCCTATCGTCAGGCCGAAGAAGTTGAGAAAGTGAAAAAATTCGAAGCGGGAATGATTTTAAATCCAGTGAGTGTCGATGAAGAAACAACATTGAGTTACGTGATGGATTTAAAGAATCAAAAAAAGATTACGGGAGTTCTCGTTGTCGACAAAAATAAAAAACTTGTTGGGATTCTCACGAACCGCGATCTTCAACTCGAATCAAATTTTGATCAAAAAGTAAAAGACGTCATGACGAAAAAAGAAAAACTCGTCACGGCCGCTCCGAATATCACTGTCGATGAAGCCAAAAGATTATTGCACAAACATCGTATAGAAAAACTTCCGCTCGTAGGAGCTGATGGATCTGTCAAAGGACTCATCACAGTTAAAGATATTTTAAAAACAATTACATTTCCAAACGCGAATAAAGATTCATTGGGACGCCTGCGCGTGGCCGCTGCCATTGGTGTAAGCGATAAAGAATTTGAACGTGCAAAAATTCTTGTTGAAGCACAAGTCGATGCTCTCGTTGTCGACACTGCTCATGGGCACTCGAAAGGTGTTATTGAAATGGTTCGCCTTTTGAAAAAAACTTTCCCGCATATCGATGTTGTTGCAGGAAACGTTGCAACTGCGAAAGCGTGCAAAGATTTAATGGAAGCAGGTGTAGACGGAATTAAAGTGGGAATCGGGCCAGGATCAATTTGTACGACGAGAGTTGTCGCAGGGATCGGTGTTCCGCAATTTTCTGCTGTTTTAGAATGTGCAGAGTTCTGTCGTAAAAATAATATTCCTGTTATCGCCGATGGTGGGATTAAACTTTCAGGTGATGTTGTAAAAGCACTTGCTGCCGGAGCAAGTTCGGTCATGATCGGATCATTGTTTGCAGGAACAGATGAAGCTCCAGGTGAAATGGTGTTGTATCAAGGGCGTGCTTATAAAGTGTATCGCGGAATGGGTTCACTTGGTGCGATGACATTGGGATCGAAGGATCGTTACGGACAAGGGGCTGTTGAAGATATGGGGAAACTCGTACCAGAGGGAATTGAAGGGCAGGTGCCGTATCGCGGATCACTTTCAAGCAATATTTTCCAACTCGTCGGTGGTCTTCGTTCTGGGATGGGATACGTTGGAGCAAAAACGCTTGTTGAACTTTATGAGAAAGCGGAATTTATCACAATTTCCAGTGCTTCATTGAAAGAAAGTCATCCGCATGATGTCTTTGTGACTAAGGAAGCTCCTAATTATCGTTTGTCATAAAGTATATACATCAAATCTATAGTATTGATTAATTCACTATCTTTTACGAATGATAATTTTTGAGGGAGAGTAAAGATCTCCCTCAAACCAAAAAGAAATAATATGAAAAAAGAATTTAAAAAAATCTGGATTGTCGACTTCGGTTCTCAGTATACGCAATTGATTACAAGGAAAACACGTGAGCTTGGATTTTCATCAGAGATCATTACTCTCGATGAATGCAGAACGCGTTTTGAAAAAAATAATAAACCAGAATGCCTGGTTCTCTCTGGCGGACCACAATCAGTCTTCGAAGATCCAAACGATTATACATTCATGTTTAAAGATCGTGGGCTTCCCGTTCTCGGTATTTGTTACGGAATGCAACTCTTGGGAAAACATTTTGGTGGAGTGGTCGAGAAAGGTTTAATAGGCGAGTACGGTCACGCCGACATTCATTTCACGCCGCTTTTTAAAATCCCTCAATGCCCACCGACGATGAGTGTGTGGATGAGTCACTCGGATCACGTCGCAGTTGTTCCAAATTCGTTTGAAGTTGTAATGAAGAGTTCAAATAATTTAGTGGCCGCAATCAAGCACCAGGACCTTCCAATCATGGGTCTTCAATTCCATCCGGAAGTTGAACATTCAAAACAAGGGAAACTGATTCTCGATTTTTTCTATCGCGAAGTCGCAAAATTAAAAACGGATTGGAGCGCACAAGAAATGTTAGTGGAAGCTCTCGAACTCGTGAAAAGTGTCGGGGATAAAAAAGTTCTCTGTGCTTTTTCAGGAGGAGTGGATTCACTTGTGGCCGCGACACTTTCGCAAAAAGTTCTTGGCGATAATCTGTATTGTTTTTTTGTCGATAACGGGCTTCTTCGTTTGCAGGATTATGCCCACATCAAAAAACTTCAAGAGCACACGTATCTAAAAATCGAAATCGTCGATGCGAAAGAAGATTTTTACAAAGCTCTTCAAGGCGTCGATGAACCGGAGAAAAAACGCAAGATCATTGGAAAGATGTTCATCGAAATTTTCGAAAAGAAAGTAAAAGAATACCAGGAAAAACATAAAATCCATTTCGAATATTTATTGCAGGGAACTCTCTATCCAGACGTGATCGAATCGATCTCTCCGCATATCGCCGGAGGAAAATCGGTGACGATTAAATCTCACCACAATGTCGGCGGTCTTCCCGAACGCATGAATTTAAAACTGCTCGAACCACTTCGTTTTCTTTTTAAAGATGAAGTGCGCGAGATGGGACTCGCACTCGGTCTCGTGCGCGAGTGGGTTTTCCGCCATCCTTTCCCGGGCCCGGGACTCGGCGTTCGCATTTTAGGAGAAATTACTCCTGCTGCGATTCGTATGGTTCAAGAGTCCGATCAGATTCTTTATGAAGAATTAATTGAAGCAAAACTTTATCATTCAACATGGCAGGCCTTCACCGTTTTCCTTCCAATCAAAACGGTGGGAGTGAAAGGTGATGGGCGTGCTTACGAACATGTGATTTGTCTTCGCATGGTGAATTCGAGTGACGGGATGACGGCGAACTGGTCCCACTTTCCGCATGAGTTTTTGGAAGTGGTTTCTCGAAGGATTACGAATGAAGTGAAAGGGATTACACGTGTTGTGTATGATATTACTTCTAAGCCGCCGGGGACGATTGAGTGGGAGTAAAGACGGTTGGCCGTTAGCCGTTGACGGTTTACCGTTAACCGTTAACTGATGACTGCCAACTGCTAAACTGTTTTACAAACAACTCTTCTCCAGTGCCTCAAGCGAATACCCCCGATAAACTTCCATCCCCAAATCCTTCATAGTAAGATTGCGTGCCTTCCTAATCTGCTGAAGAATTTCAGAACCCCATTTCTGCGCAATCGCTGGATCGTTTTTATAAACATCATCTTTCATCGCTTCAGTGAGTGAAACGAATTCCACATCATGTTCGCGATAATTGCGAATCAAGCTTTTGAGCATCTTCGCATCGAAGACTCCGATGTGCAGAAGCAGAATGTGAGTGATGTCTCGTTTTAAAAGAGCTGTCGACATTTTTTTTGCTTCTTCTAATTTTACGATTGCATCTTGCTGATAGGTTTTTTCTAACCATTCCAAAGATTTTTTGTCATTTTTTGTCAAACATCTGACATAGGGATCGTTCCATGACCAGTCTTCGAAATCGATACTGACTTGGGCCGTTTGATAGTGATTGTCCGCCAGATATTTTCGAATGGCATTTCGCTTCTCCATTGTTTCGCCTTCGCGAAGATAAGGATAACGAAAAACTTTCCAATTATATTTATCGCCAAGCTCTTTGAGCATTTTTTCATTGATCGCAATATCTTTTTCAAACTCAACAGCAGAGTGCTGATGAAGATCCATATGAGTGTAAGTGTGATTTCCAAGCGGATAACCGGCGTCGATCCACAACTTTAAAACTTCTTTGGTTTCAGGTTGAAATTCGGCCTTGCTCGCATTGATGAAGCCATAGACCTCAGGAATTTTTTCTTCTTTAAGTGTTGCCAACATTTCTTTGGCGACATCCACGCGACTCATAGTTTTAGGAATGTCGGAATGGATGGGAAGATCATCGATTGTGATGGCCACTTTTGTCGTTGCATGAACGTTGAATGATAACGAGAGCATTAAAAGAATTAATTTTTTCATAGAGAAAATTATAGAGAGTTGAAGTTTGTCTGCAAGTATGCTTGCAGCATTCACTCATCGCTGTTTAAAAATGTTAAAGGCGATTAATCAAATACTCACTTGATATAGTGCTCTTGTTCTCCTAACATTTTTATATGTATAAATAGTAACCAAGGATGTAACTATGAAACGCGCTTTAGGGGCCATGCTCCTTCTTTGCTTGAGTTTTGCAAGCTGTTCTAAGAAATCTGACGAAATTAAAATTGGTGTCTACGGACCGTTCACTGGAGGATCAGCTCCAATGGGTGTTTCGATGAGAAACGGAGCGACTATTGCAATTGATGAAATCAATGCAGCAGGTGGCGTTCTTGGAAAAAAAATATTGATGGTTGATCGCGATGACGAAGCTAAAAACGAGCGCGGTGGACAAATCATGCAAGAGTTTCTTGATAAAGAAAAAGTTGTTGCGGTTCTTGGACCGATCAACACAGGTGTAGCCAATGCTTCAACTCAATACACGCTACAAAAAAAGGTTCCACAAATCATCAACGTAAGTGCCGGTGCAAAAGTTAACGAACTTTTTAAAGATCATCCGAACGATAACTATATTTTCAGAATTGCCGCGAACGACGAAGTTCAAGCAAAAGTAATCGTGGCAGCAGCAATAAAAAAAGGCGCGAAAGCTCCAGCGATTCTTTGTGATGACACAAACTATGGACAGAGTGGACGCGAAAAACTTGAAGCTGTTTTAGCAGCAGCGGGAATCAAACCTGTTTATAACGGAAAATTTAAAATTAAAGACACTGATATGACAGCTCAACTTCAAGAAGCAAAAGCGGCGAAAGCCGATATTCTTCTTGCTTGGGGAATCGGGCCTGAACTCGCAGCAGTTTCAAACTCAATGGAACGCATTTCTTGGAAAGTGGACATGATTGGATCATGGACTCTTTCAATGTCGAACTACACAGGAAACGCTGGTAAAAATGGTAACGGTACAATGATGCCTCAGACATTCATTGAAACGGTTGCGACTTCGCCAAAACAACAAGCGTTCGTAAAAGCATACGCAGCGAAGTTCCACGAGTCGCCAATTGCTTCAGCGGTTTCAGCTGCTCAGGGATACGATTCGGTTTATCTTCTAAAACTCGCAATTGAACAAGCGCAATCAACTGATGGAACAAAAATCAAAGAGGCACTTGAGAACTTGAATACAACTTATGAGGGTGTGACTGGAACATACACAAAACCTTATTCAACAACAGATCACGAAGCTGTTAAAGAAGCGAACGTTATGTTGGGAATGGTTCAAGACGGAAAAATTATTTCTGCGGATAAAAAATAATGACTGAAGTACTACAACTCGTAATCTCAGGGCTGATACAAGGGATGATTTATGCGCTAATTGCGTTTGGATACAACCTCACATTCTCGACATCAAAAACAATCAACTTCTCTCTCGGGCAAATTGTTATGCTCGGGGGAGTCGTCGGATTCTCTTTGTATGTCGACATGAAAACGGGAGGACTTTTAGGAATTCCGTTTATTGTTCCTTTAATCGCCGTTTTGATTGTCGGCGCTGTAGCGGGAGCAGTTGTTCACAAGACAGCTGTTGAGCCGTCTCTCAAATTTAAATCTGAATACACATGGATTCTGGCCACTTTAGCGGTGGGGATTATTATGAAGAATGCTGTCGAACAAATCTGGTCGACAGGTGATTATAAACTTCCTTCCGCTTTAGGGGACAGAATCATTCACTTTCGTGGTATCGGCGTTTACGCGCAGGAAATTCTTATTGTCTTCGTTTCTCTCGCAATCGTTATCGGCGTAGAAGTTTTCAAACGCAAAACGATTTACGGAAAAGCGATTCAAGCGGTGAGTGAAGACAAAGACACTGCAAGTTTGATGGGCATTCACGAAAAATTTATTATTCGTCTTTCATTCATGATGAGTGCCACGATCGCTGCAATCGCAGGATTACTGGTTGCTCCTCTCACATTCGTTTCCGCTTCGATGGGAACAGTTATCGGAATCAAAGCTTACTCGGTTTCAATCATTGGTGGTTTGGAATCGGGAATTGGTCCGCTCGTCGGAGGTCTCATCCTCGGAGTTTCTGAAACATTGACAGCGAGATACATCTCGACCGGCTATAAAGAAATGCCGGGATTTATTTTTTTAATTATTGTTATTCTCTTTAAGCCGAACGGCCTTTTTGGGAAAAAAATTATCAAGAAGGTTTAGTATGGATTCGAAAAAAATAATTAAATTTCTCCAATTCATTTTAATCCTCATTCCATTCACTCTGCCACTTTGGGTAGACAATGAATACTATGTACACAGTATTCTCGGACGCATTTTTATTTATACAATTCTCGTAGTATCCCTCGACCTCGTTGTCGGATACATCGGTGACATATCCATCGGACACGCAGGACTTTTTGCTGTCGGTGCTTACACGATGGCCGTTTTCAATTCCACTCACGGTGTGAATACAGACTCGACAATGAAAATCTTTTTTGAGTGGCCGTTTCTTCCTTCGATGATCATGGCGATTGTCGTGACCGGATTTTTCGGATTCCTGCTCGGATTCCCTTCACTCAGAACGTCCGGCCCTTATCTCGCAGTGACGACGATTGCTTACGGACTCATTATCAATACATTTATCAACGAACAGGAAACGTGGACGAACGGAACGAAAGGAATCCACATGGCGCCGTTAAAATTTTTCGGTGTAGGATTTAACGACAACAAATTTATCTGGGTCGTGTATCCGTGTTTGTTGCTTGTAATGTTCTTTAAGAGCAATCTTTCAAAAAGTTTTTGGGGAAGGGCCTTCGAAGCCATCAAGTTCAGTCCGATCGCTGCGGAGAGCTCGGGAATTTCCAAAGTGCATTTCAAACTTTATGCGTTCGTTATGTCGGCGTGTATCGCAGGTCTTGCGGGAGCTCTTTTTACTCATCTCGACAGTTACATCGCACCAAATACATTCGGGATGGATTTCTCTGTTCTTGCTTTAATGGCACTCATCTTTGGTGGTGTGCGCTCGACGTTCGGAAACATTATCGGAATGGCCCTCGTCGTAATTCTTCCGGACCTTTTCACATGGTTTAAAGATTATCGTTTGATGGTATTTGGATTGCTTCTGCTTCTCACACTTTTCTTCCTGCCAAATGGATTGGGTGGACTCATGAGAAAATATTTTCCAAAATTATTTTCGAAACCCCTTCCGAAATTTACTGAGGCAGATAAAAAAGATCTGGGCGTTGTTATTCATCATGAGGATGTACATTCACAAAAAGAGGCGAGCCTTGCTCTTTCTGGATTAGAAATGCGTTTTGGTGGACTCGTGGCCGTGAACAAACTGGATCTCGAAATTAAACCGGGAAGCATTCACGGATTGATGGGACCGAACGGTTCAGGAAAGTCGACGACAGTAAATTTAATCACGGGACTTTATTATCAAACTTTGGGATCGATTTCTGCATTCGGAAAACCGATCGGAAAAATGAAACCGCATGAACGCGCGGAAATGGGAATCGCAAGAACTTTTCAAAACCTGCAACTTTTCGGCGATCTCACTGTTCTTGAAAACGTTCAGGTGGGAATGCATAAACATTATCGTTCAACATTCCTTTCAGTTCTCTTGGGACTTCCGTCTGTTGGAAAAGAAGAACGTGCCATGCAAGTGGGAGCGTACAATCTTCTCGAGTTCGTTGGTCTTCAACATCTCGCGAACGAACAGGCAAAAAACTTGGCGTACGGACAATCGAGACGCTTAGAAATTGCACGTGCGATGGCGCTTAAACCAAAACTCATTCTTCTCGATGAACCGGCAGCAGGACTAACGACTGCTGAGATCAAAGAGTTCAACGATATTATTTTAAAAATTAAAGAAGCGGGAATTTCCGTTCTTCTCATCGAACATCACATGGATATGATGATGAAAGTTTCTGATGAAATTACTGTTTTGGATTTCGGGAAAAAGATTGCAGGAGGAACTCCGCTTGAAGTTCAGAAAAACCCTCAAGTGATCAAAGCGTATCTTGGATCGGAAGGAGCTGAACATGCTTAAAGTAGAAAATCTCGTTGTGAATTATGGTGGAATCAAAGCGGTGAGAGGTGTTTCACTCGAAGTCGCACAAGGAGAATTAGTTTCACTTATCGGTTCCAACGGTGCAGGAAAAACATCACTGTTAAGAGCGATTTCAGGACTCGTCAAAATCGATGCAGGAAATATTTTAATTGATGAAGTAGAAGCGACAAAAATGAGTGCACGCGATCGTGTAAAACTCGGGCTTGCTCACTGTCCGGAAGCGCGAAGAATTTTCGGACAACAAACAGTTCTCGACAATCTTCACCTCGGCGCTTTTCTTCGTTATCAAAAAGAAAAAAAGAGTGAGATCGATAAAACAGTTGAAGAAATCTTTCATATTTTTCCACGACTCAAAGAACGCCAGAACCAAATTGCGGGAACGATGTCAGGGGGAGAACAACAAATGCTCGCTATCGGGCGCGCAATGATGTTAAAACCGAAAATTCTTATGCTCGATGAACCGTCAATGGGACTTGCTCCTGTCATCATCGATGAAGTTTTCGAAGTTATCAAAAAAATCAAAGCGACAAAAAGCACAACGATATTATTAGTCGAACAACTTGCTTATCGTGCTCTCGGTGTAGCCGATCGCGCCTATGTTTTAGAACAAGGTGAAGTGCGCATTCAAGGTTCAGGAATCGAGTTACAAAAAAGTCCTGAAGTGCGAAGCGCTTATCTTGGTGGGCACTAAACAATCTATACGACTAGTCGAAAAGCGAAAGCTGAGGTTTCACCGATTCTTTGGCCGAAATGACTTCGCGGGTTTCGTGCTGAAGAATCTCAAATTTCGCGAATGAATCTTTGAATGTTTCGATAACAAAGAAACTCATCTCAGGATATTTGCGTTTTAGTTCGCGCATTTCTTCTGTAATAAGCTCAACATTTTTGTGATCGTCATCGCTCATTCCAAAGCGGTGGAAAGGTGAGTAGCCGTATTTATCAATGGCCTTTTCAACTGATGCGCGAATGGCATGACGTTTTAATTCCGCTACACTTTGTTTGAAATCAGCATCACCTAAATCACGACGGACATCAGGATTCGAAACAGGATAGATGCTGTGATAGTTTGGATTATTTGGAAGATATCCCGCTTGAACCATTTTTTCCACTCCCTGCATGATCGTCGACGGATGGTGTCCGCGTGCAGTGATGAGTGAAACAGGTCTCTGGTTATAAGTTGCGTGATAGAAATATTCCCACGATGGAGCTTTCCAGTGAGTATCAACTTCTTTCAAAGCTTTTAAAATATCTTCAACAAACCCTTGTTGTTTTCCCGCTTTGATTTCTATTGGAGAAAGTTCTTTATCTCTGAAGTGGCGGAACGATCCGTGGGCATCGTTGAAGTCCATAAAGAAATTTTCGTAAGCACCGCTTTTACCGATGTTTTTATGTTCGGCCGCAAACTCTCCCGAAGAAAGTGCGATTTCCCTTCCTGTTTCTTTTTGAAAAATAATAATAGGAGTAGACAGGAAGGCCACGTTGTCATCGAAATCAAAAAAATAAAAGGAACGACCACCTAAGTGGAAGTTGCGATCAGGCTCTTTCGGAATCAGCATATCAAAGCTGAGCTGGCCTGGATTTTGACTATTTTTTCCTTTCGCTGCTTTCATAAATTATATTTCTGTTACCATTTTTGTAAGCTCAATCAATTTCTCTGGGTATTCTTTGAGATTGACTGACTCACCATTTTTCTTTTTTATCTCAATTAAATTCGTCAGACAAAGAGCGCGCACTGGAGTCACACCTTCGTCATTCTTCGCACAGCTTTTGTAGAAGGGAAGAGCTACTCGCGAGTACGACTCATGAACGTTCAACACTTCTTTAATCACACCTAAATCTCTTCCCGCCTGAATCACAATCGGCGGAGTCATGTGAAGAGCACCCGCTGGCAATTGTTTGATGTCGGATAGTTTAGGAAGTTTTCTTTCTGTATCTTGAACGAGAGCAGTGAACTGCTCTTCAGTCATGTCGTTGATTTCAGCTTCAGTGAACGTGCGTTCCTGAGTTAAAAGATTAGCCGAACCCGTCTGGGCCTGGGCGACTTCTTCTTGCTTGCCTAAATTTTTTTTGATGAGTTCCTTGAGGCCAACTTTCGTCGGTTTTTCGCTCCCTTCTTCATTCGTCAACTTACTTTTTGCAACATCAGCGGCTATAATTTCGCGGTCTTTTTTGTGGTTCAAAAAAACAGTGATTCCTACTACAATAAGAGTAAGGGACAAGGCAGTCGAAACAGGCGAAAACTTGCGTTTTTGCATGGAAGTCTCCAAAGGGAACCGTGGTTATGGTGAGTTTACGCTAAAAGCCAAAAACTTTCAAAACACTGAAGAAAACCGTGTAAAAATTGACTCAGAAATCCCTGACTTTAGTCGTTTTTTAGGGTTTAATCACCCTTAACACACACACTTTTTCGGAGCTAGGATTTATGTCTTTTACAGAAACTCATCCAGAGAGTTTTGTTCACCTCCACCTCCATACTCAATACTCACTTTTGGACGGGGCCATTCGTTTAAAGGATCTCATCAAAAGAGCAAAAGAATTGAACGTGCCGGCGATTGCGCAAACGGATCACGGAAACATGTTTGGTGCGATTGATTTTTATACTCAATGTAAGGCCGCTGGAATTAAACCAATCCTTGGATCGGAAATTTATTTCACTCCCGGATCGCGTTTTGAAAAAGGGGCACTGAAAAAACAAAAGGTCGTTGGATCGCAGGATGAGATGGAGTCTCGTCACCAGATTCACCACTTGATTCTTCTTTGTAAAAACGAAACTGGTTATCAAAATTTATGTAAGCTTCTGTCTCGCGCTTACATGGAAGGTTTTTATTATAAGCCTCGCGCGGACTACGAACTTCTTCGCGAATTTAAAGAAGGACTGATTTGTACGACAGCGTGTTTGAAGGGAGAAGTTGGTTATAACTTTTTCTCAGATCAAGACGACCGTGCGATTAAAGCTGTCGAAAAACTTCGCGATCTTTTCGGCGAAGATTTTTATCTTGAGATTCAGGAGAACGGAATTCCTGAACAGAAAATCGTTAACGAAAAAGTTGTGAAGTACGCTCGTGAACATAATGTCGGTCTCGTTGCAACGAATGACTGTCACTATCTCACACGTGAAGATGCAGCTGCTCAGGAAGTTCTTCTCTGTGTTCAAACAGGAAAAACATTTCAAGATGAACAGCGCATGCGTTTAACGACAAACGAATTTTTTTATAAATCGCCGGAAGAAATGCGTGAAGCTTTTCATTATGCGCCTGATGCCTGCGACAACACTTTAAAGATCGCCGATAAATGTAACGTTGAATTTAATTGGAAAGATGAGAAGGGAAATCAAGTTTATCACCTTCCTGATTATCCAATTGAGACAGATGAAACAGCGGGAGATTATTTTGCCCGTCACTGTCGCGAAGGTTTAGAAAAACGTTTCAACGGTCCTCACTTCGTAAAACTGAAACAAGATCTAAAGTGGGAAGCAGAAATTAAAAAAACATATCTCGATCGTCTGGAAGATGAAATTTCGATGATCGTAAAAATGGGATTCCCAGGATACTTCCTAATCGTATCGGACTTCATTAAATGGGCGAAGTCGAACGGATGTCCGGTTGGACCTGGACGTGGTTCGGGAGCGGGATCAATCGCCGCTTACGCACTCGAGATTACGAACGTCGACCCGATTCCATTCAACTTACTCTTTGAGCGTTTCATCAACCCAGAACGCGTTTCGATGCCGGACTTCGACGTCGACTTCTGTCAGGAGAACCGTTACAGAGTTATCGAATACGTAACAAAAAAATACGGTGACGAGCGTGTAGGGCAAATTATCACTTTCGGTAAACTGCAGGCGAAAGCGGTTATCAAAGACGTCTCTCGCGTTTTTGGTTTAACGTTTGGTGAAGCTGACGTTATTTCAAAACTCATCCCTGAAGAATTAAAAATGACCATCGATAAAGCGATGGAAATGGAACCGAAGATTGCTGAACTCATGGATTCAGATCCGAGAGTCAAGCAAGTTGTAAACATCTCTCGTCGTCTCGAAGGACTCCTTCGTCATGCTTCGATCCACGCTGCGGGAGTTATCATCACGAACAAACCGCTCGTGAATTACTGTCCGCTGTTCAGAGGCCGTGAAGGTGAAAAGGTAATTCAATTTGATAAAGACTTCTCGGAAAAAATTGGTCTTGTTAAATTCGACTTCCTGGGACTTAAAACGTTAACGGTTATTGAAAATGCCGTGAACTTTATCCGTCGTGATCACGATAAAACTTTTGATATCGAATCAATCGATCTCGAAGATAAAAATGTTTACGACTTTATTTCTGAAGGTGAAACCGTAGGAGTGTTCCAGTTAGAAAGTTCGGGAATGATCGATCTTTGTAAGCGTATTGCTCCGGGATCTATCGACGATATTTCTTCTATCAACGCTCTCTATAGACCTGGTCCGCTTGAATCGGGAATCGTAGACGAGTTCATCGAAATCAAACACGGAAGACAACAAGCTCATTATCCGTTTGAAAGTCTCGTTCCTGTTCTGAAAGATACGTACGGAGTCATCATTTACCAAGAGCAGGTAATGAACGTTGCCCGTATTGTTGCCGGATACTCACTCGGACAAGCAGACATGCTTCGTCGAGCGATGGGTAAAAAGAAGGCCGACGAAATGGCGAAACACCGCGAGTTGTTCCTCGCTGGTGCAAAAGAGCGCAACTACGATTTAACTGTGGCCAGCGATCTCTTCGATAAAATGGAAAAGTTTGCGGAATACGGATTCAACAAATCTCACGCCGTTGCTTACTCGGTTATTTCTTATCAAACAGCATTCTTAAAAAAATACTATCCAGCTGCTTTCTTCGCTGCTCTTCTTTCTTCAGAACTTGGAAACATGGAGAAGGTTACTCAGTATATTGGAGATGCAAAACGTTTCGATATCGAAGTTCTTCCACCGGATATCAACGAATCTCTCTGGCCGTTTAACGTTGTCGGAAAAAATATTCGTTTCGGTATGGGAGCTGTTAAAAACGTCGGGAACAATGCTGTTGATGAAATCGTTCGCGAGCGCACAGAAAACGGGCCGTTCACTGGCTTCTTAAATTTCTGTGAACGTATCAATTTAAAAACGGTCAACACTCGCGTGTTTGAGTCATTGATTAAAGTTGGTGCCTTCGATGAATGTGAAAAATTAAATCGTAAAACATTACTTGAAAATTTAGATATGATTCTCGCTTACTGTAAAAAACGTCAGGAAGAATCATCACTCGGACTCGTGTCTCTTTTTGATATGGGCGGCGACAGCATGTCTCAAACAGCTGAAGCAAACCTCGATATTCAACAAGTGCCGGAGTTCGACGATCTTGAAAAACTTTCGCACGAAGCGGAACTCATGGGGATTTACATCTCAGGACACCCGCTTGATCGCTACGCTGGTCTCATGAAAGAGATGGCCACTATGCCGATTGCAAACGTGCAGGACTTTTTGGGAACAGATCAAAAACGTTCGATGACTCTCGCTGGAAAAATCACAGCGAGAAAAACAATTCTTACGAAGAAAGGCGACAAGATGTGTTTTGCCACACTTGAAGACTTAACGGGAAAAATTGAATGTATCGTTTTCCCTCGCGCATTCGCTGAATATGAAATGATCTTAAACGCTGATGAACCAATTCTTGTTGAAGGTGTTGTGAACCTTCAAGAGAGTCCAAGAAAAATTCTTGCAGATAAAATTCATCGTTTAAAAGAACATTCTGAAAATCGTATTACAGGTGTCCGTATCAGTGTGAGCCTTGAAGACTTAACGGAAATGAAATTGAACAAACTTCGCCAGGTTCTTCTGTCGTACAGAGGCTCTACTCCAATGCACATGATTTTTGAATCGAACGAAGGAAGAGCGAGATTGCCATTAGGGGAACAATACCTCATTAATCCAACGCCACAAATGGCCCATCAGATTAATGAAGTGTTCAACAAAGACGCTGTTAAATTCATCATTGATGGAAGATTAGATGACGGAAAAATTGAAGGTGTGCATGCTTAAGCTTCTTCCTCTTTGTATTCTTTTTGGTTTGTTGTTTGCCAGCGCGGTTTTTGCCAAGCCTGTAGAGCTGGCGGTTATTGCGAAAAAATCCGACGTCACAAAAGAGTTGAATGAAGAAACGCTCCTCAATTTAAATGGCATGCTTCAAGCAGTGACTGGCGGACTCGAAGATTTAAAACTCGATTCAAAAAACTTTTGGGATAAACTCGAACAAAAAAAATTAAGCAATGCTGATGAATACGAAATGCTTAAACCGCTTTTTGAAAACGTCCAGCTCGCAAGACCTTTCGTTGAAACAAGAAAAGGAGACGGAGGAGCACCGGGAACTCCTGCAGCTCCAACTACTCCTGTAAAAGAAACAAACGAAAAATTAGAAGGAACTTTCAAAGCGGATCTGAATACAGAAAAATTAAGAGCACTGTATGAAGAAGTTGTCTCAAATCTCGCAGAAACAAAAACGAAAACGTTTTATATTCTTTCAAACATCGATATCGATTCGAGTATGACTTGGGACGATGTCGGCGTGAGTGAAGAAAAAAGTTTTACCGGAGCTGTAACGGATTCGTGGAAAAAACTTATCGAAAAAGACTTTAAAGGTTACGAAAAAGTTGTGGTTCTCGATCGCGACTTCGCGACGAAACCAGATTACATGAATTCGCAATCAGTGACTTTGAAGTGGACTTCGACTTTCAGAAAAGTGTTCACGAATACGGAAAGAAAAACAGCGAACTATGAACTCTCTGCTCAATACGTTCTTGTGAACACAAAGAGCGATGTCGTTCTTACATCGTTTGATTTTCCTCTCCAAAAGCGCGAACTCGATACGCAAAATAAGAAGGCCCTGAGTTCAGCTCTCGCAAGTCTCGTGTACAATCTTTTCTATTCGCAGACGAGTAAACTCAATAGTCTCCTTGAAACGGCCGGGAATGCGAAAGAGCAATCGAGCCTCGATGTAAAAGTCACAGGAATGAGCGGTCTCTCAGAGATCTTCGCTGTAAATTCATTTCTTCAAGATAAATTCAAAGACATTAAACTCTCTTCGCAAATGAAGTCTTACGCCAGCGATGGGGCCATCCTCACATTGAGAGCTGAAGGGAATACCGACAAAATTCTTGATAGTCTCAGTCTAGAGGGAGGAAAGTACCCGCTAAATGAGCAAAAAGTACTTCTTTTCAATCGCGCTGATAAAACTTTTGCAATTATTCCAAAAGACTCTAATAATAAAAACTAGAGGTTCCTTTGGAACCTTGTTTTTACTTAGAGAATAAGAGATGAAAACACTCAAGAATATTTCCATCGTTTTAATCGTTGTTCAATTTATTGCGAGCTGTGGTTCCGGAGTTGTCCAAAGAGACAGTCAGGGGAAACGTCCACGCATCGAAGAACGCAAATATTTTTCTGGTGTTAAAAAGAAAATCGCCTTGCTGCCTTTCTTTAATGAGTCTCCATTTGAAAGCGAAGACCTTGAAGTCAATGCGACTGAAGAACTTCGCAACGAACTTTCCCGCACAGGAGAGTTCATCGTCGATCCAACTTCTTACAAACTTTTCGGATCATCAAAAGAAATTTATGTCGGTGGGGGAATGAAACTCGTTCAACTCACTCGTCAGGCAAAAATCGCTGGAATTAACTTCGTTATCTTCGGGCGCGTGATCGATGCTCGCGTGCGCGAGAAATCAGATGAGATTGGTATTGTTCGTCAGACAAAGTCCTATACGGAATCAAAAGTTGAAGTGCGCGTGTTTGACGTGAATGCAGGAAAAGAAATTTACACTGAAACTCTTGGCGGATACGCAGACGATTCAACCTATCGCTTTTTCTCTTCAGACCGCGAAGACTATCTCGCCTACAGACGCGATCTTCTTCGTTACGCTGTAAGAGTTGGAGTCCGCAAATCAGTTCCAAAAATTGTTGAACTCGCAAGTAAACTCGATTGGGTTGGGCGTGTGGCGAAAATTATCGGGAACAAAATTTATCTCAATGCCGGACGCGAGTCTGGAATCAATATCGGTGATATTTTAAAAATCATCACAGAGGGAACTGAGATCTACGACCCGGAAACCGGAGCTCTGATTGGTATGAGTAAAGGGGATATGAAGGGGACGATCGAAGTTGTAGACTACTTTGGGACTGATGGATCGATCGCGATTCTTCATTCCGGCGGGCAGGTTCTTGAAGGTGACTTTGTACAATTGTATTAATATACTTTTTGTATGAACTTCCAAAAAACGCTCTATCCCTTATTTAAGAAAATCGCTTTTAAGATGGATGCTGAACGCGCTCATGAATTTACTTTGCGAGCGATGAAACATTTTTCACCATGGGTAGAAAATAAACCGACAGATCCGCGTTTCGCTTTAAGTGCAATGGGACTCAATTTTAAATCGCCGATTGGTTTAGCTGCAGGTTTGGATAAAAATGCAGAGGCGATAGGTTTTTTAAGTTATCTGCCCTTCTCGTTTATTGAAGTCGGAACGGTGACTCCGCTTCCGCAAAAAGGAAATGATAAACCTCGTTTGTTCCGTTATCCCGAAGAAGAATCACTTCGCAATTGTATGGGATTTAATAATCACGGAATGGAAAAAGTTCTTCACAATATTCAAAATGCTGAGCGCAGAGGAAAAATCCTCGGTGTGAATTTAGGAAAAAATAAAATTACTGAGAACGCTGATGCTCCAAGGGACTATGCCGTTCTTTACGAAAAGTTTGCTCCTCACGCTGACTATCTCGTGATCAATGTTTCTTCGCCAAATACACCGGGACTTCGCGATCTTCTTCAAGACAAAGGCCTGCGCGAAATCTTTGCGGCCGTGAATGCGAGAAGAATTCAATATCCAAAACCTCTCCTGGTAAAAGTTTCGCCTGATATGAGTCAGGAAGAACTTTCTTCAGTTGTAAATCTTGTGAAGGAATACGGTCTTTCGGGAATTATCGCGACCAATACGACGATTATGCCAGAGCGTGGTGCAGGTGGAATGTCGGGAAAAATTCTGTATGAAAAGTCCCGTCATACTCGCAAATTTCTTCTCGATCAATTGAGAGAAACTCCAGAGATCGAACTCATCGGTGTCGGTGGTTTTTCTTCTTATGAACAAATTAAAGACTTCTGGCGCGATGGTGGAAAGCTCGTTCAGCTTTATTCTGCATTCGTGTTTCAAGGCCCATCGATATTGTTTGATATTGAGAAAAAATTAGCGGCCGATATGACAGAAAGAAAATGTGCGAGCTTCGAAGAGTTTCGAAGCTCGCTTTAGATAATTTTTTAATTCTATTTGTTACAAGTCACAGTAAAATTCTGCATAACTTCTCCACTGTCCAAAACAGTGAGAACGCCTTTTTCATTCTTAGAATCTAATTGAAGAACGAATTTTACTTTATCTGTATCTTTTAAATCAGAAACCGTGATGCCACCGTTATCTGTTGTACAATTTCTTGCGATAGACGATCTAATTTTGTTGATGATCATTGGTGGAGCTGGCGGAGCAGGTGGAACTGCGTGAGCGCTAAGTGAGATAAGTACGAGTGCGACTGCCAATGCTTTCATATCGGTCTCCAAATAAGGTTGATTCCGTAATTAAAAACAGGGTAACACGGCAGAGGAGACGCTCGTTTCTTAGATGTAAAAGGTATAGGGGGAGTTTAGAAGTGTCTAAAGATAAGACGGCCTAGTCACGTATTCGATGGGGTCCTGAACTCCGGCCTTTTGGAAGCCGCGAAGGCGTAAGGCACATGAATCACAAACTCCGCAGGCCTTATCGTTTCTCTCATAACAAGACCAGCTGAATTCAAGAGGGGCCTTAAGGTCGAGGGCCTTTTTCACGATCTCATCTTTTTTAAGATAGATCACGGGAGTGATGACTTCGATATCGCCGTTCTTAGTTCCTTGTTTAATGAGGGCGTTCATTGCCTCATAATAAGAAGGACGACAGTCCGGGTATCCTGAAGAGTCTTCATAAACAGCACCGATATAAATCTTTTTAGCGCCTACAACTTCGGCCCATGAAACCGCCATTGAAATGATGTGCGTGTTTCTAAATGGCACATAAGAATCGGGGATCTCTTCCGAATCGCCTTTGTATTTTTTAACATCGATAGAATCGTCTGTGAGAGACGATCCACCGATTTGTTTTAGAAAAGAGATGTCGATAATTTTTTGATGACTGACAGGAACATTGTAGAACTCAGCAATCTTCTTAAAACTTTCCAGCTCGCGCTTTTCAGTTTTTTGTCCGTAGTTCAGGTGGAGAAAAGCGAGATGTTCATGTTTCGTGGCCGCGATCGCCGCTGTCACTAATGAATCCATACCACCACTTACTAAACAGACTGCCAATTCTTTGCTTTTCATTTTTTACTCTATCGAAATATTTTCTAAGCTTTCTCCGCCTGCTCTTTGATGTAGGCGAGGAGCTTTTCTGTTTTTGCCATTGCACTTTTCTTCTTCTCTGGAAGTGTGCCGTTTTTTTCCTGGATCATAATATAAAATTTTATCTTTGGCTCTGTTCCTGAGGGGCGAAGATAAAATTGATCGCCGTTTTCAAAGAAGTACCCAAGAACGTTGCTCTTAGGAAGACCATCAATTGCGAGTGAATAGTCTTTGATTGAAGCGATTTTATTTCCAGCGATCGAGTTATCCTTCATATTGCGGAAGTTTGTCATGATCCGTGAAATTTTTTCGGCCCCTTCGATTCCGAAGTAGTCGAGAGAGAGAAGTGTTTCGTGAGAGAAGCCGTACTCTTCATAGATTTTATCGAGGGCATTGAGCAGGCTCATCCCCTGAAGTTTATAGTAAAGAGCGACTTCGGCCATTAGGCTCACTGAACTCACTCCGTCTTTATCGCGGGCGTAAGTATGAGAGAGGTAACCGAAAGATTCCTCTGTTGCAAAAATAAATTGTTTATTCGGATCGCTCTTTTCGATCTCGTTCATTTTACCGCAGATCCACTTGAATCCTGTGAGCGTATTATGAACTTCGACACCGAAACTTTTTGCGATCACGTCTTGAAGAGAAGTCGTCACGATTGTTTTAACAAAATAGCTGCTCTTTGAAAGTTTATTTTCTTTTTTAAGAGTCGTGAGAATGTAGTGAAGTTTTAAAATCCCAATCTGGTTTCCTGTGAGATAAACAACTGAACCATCTTTATCTTTGATCGCCACACCGAGACGGTCGGTATCCGGGTCAGAACCCATGACGATATCAGCATGGATTTGGGCCATGAGATCGACAGCGAGTTTAAGCGCAGAAGGATTTTCCGGGTTCGGGCTTTTTACCGTTGGAAAGTTTCCATCTGGTTTTGCCTGTTCCTGAACGACGTGAACATCCGTGAATCCGAGATCAGAAAGAGCGCGCGTACAAGGAATAAGTCCAGCACCGTGAATAGGAGTGTAAACGATTTTTAATTTACTTCCATTTTCCTGACAAAGTTTTGCGTTCGGAGCTTTTCCCAGAATATCTTTGAAGTACAGATTTTCAACATCAGTGCCCACCCATTCGATGAGTCCTTCCTTCACGCCTTGATCGAACGGCATAAATTTAATTGAGGCAAAATCTTTAATCGCGTAATAGTGATCGATAATATTTTTGTCATTAGGTGGAGTGACTTGCGCTCCATCAGACCAGAAAACTTTATAACCGTTGTACTCAGGTGGATTGTGAGAAGCTGTGACCATAACTCCCGCTTGCGATTTATGGTGACGAAGAGAGTACGAAAGCATTGCTACCGGATTTAAACGTTCGTAGATGTAAGCTTTGATCCCATGAGCGGCCATGACTTCAGCTGCGGTCTTTGCAAATTCAAAAGACATGTGACGAGAGTCGTAGGAAATACAGATGCTCGGATTCTTCACGTTCTGTGCGAGCACTTCGATACAAAGAGCTTCAGTCGCTCTTCTGATAGTGTAAACATTAATGCGATTAATTCCCTGGCCCAGAATGCTGCGGATACCACCAGTTCCGAACTCGAGATCTTTGTAGAAGCGTTCATCGATTTCTTTTAAGTCATTTTTATCGAAGAGGGCCTGAATTTCGGCACGCGACTCTGGATCAATTTTAGGGTTATTTGCCCAATCATGGGCCTTTTCAAGTGATGTTTTTTCCATGGTAATCCTGCTTTAAAGAGAGTCTCGTTTTGAAATTTGCTGTACATCGTATTTTAAGAAAACTACAGGGTAAAAGCAATGATTTAGCCTCAATTTTCCCTTCATGAATTGTGATTTTTTGGTTACACTACTGAACGCTTATTCATTGATTCGGAGGACCTTATGGCCAATAAAAGTATGAAGCACAAACTTAACATCCCAGGAGCATGGTACTGTACAGATCCTGATGACGATAACGGAGAGGGATGTATTGCTTGTAACGTTTGTTATACAGGTGCACCAGAATTCTTCAAAGAAGACGAAGATGGAAATGCTTACGTTTATAAACAACCAGTAAGCGCTGCCGATATCGAACTTTGCCAGGAACAACTTGAGGCGTGCCCTGTTGCTTCTATCGGTAAAGATGGATAAAAAGACGGTTAATTAAATTCTGTTCACTCTCTGGTAATTGGGGTTAAACTTATTTTTGGAGAGTGAACGATGTTCGATCAAAAAATTTATTATCTTAGCACTGCCTGTTTTCTCCTTGCGATTTGTCATACATTTTTTACATCTAAGATAGAAGTTTTCTCTCATCGTTTCGTTAGTGATTCCGCTCCCAAAAAATTGTTTCATTATCTCGCCGAAGTAGAAGTTGTTTTTGGCCTCTGGTCACTCATCTTTTTTGTTTTGCTTTTCTGTTTTACGGGTCTTGAAAAAACGCTCGCGCATTTTGAAACGCTCAATTTTAACGAAGCAAAATTTGTGACAGTGATCATGCTTATTGCGAGTACAAAGCCGATTATTCAATTTGCAGAAGCGATGATTTTAAAAATCTCGAAGCTGCTGCCGTTTCAAAAGAAGATGTCGTTTTATCTGACGGCCTTAATTATTGGCCCGATTCTCGGTTCGTTTATTACTGAACCCGCGGCGATGACTGTGACAAGTTTGATTCTTCTCGACGTTTTTTATAAAGACAAAACTCATTCAGAATCATTTCGATACGCAACTCTCGCATTGTTATTTGTGAATATTTCCGTCGGTGGAACTCTCACGCATTTTGCTGCACCACCAGTGGTGATGGTGGCGAGTAAATGGAATTGGGGATTGCTCTACATGCTCGAACATTTCGGTTATAAATCTTTGCTCGCAGTTATTGTTTCAACAAGTATGTACGCCTTTCTTTTTAGAAAGGAACTCAACCAAAATCTGACGTTTGAAAAAAATCATCAAAAAATTCCTTTGTGGATCACGATCGCACATTTTCTTTTTCTGTTATTCACGGTGATTTTTTCTCATCACGGTGATCTTCTCATTGGAATGTTTGTTTTTTATCTGAGTCTTTTTGCGATCACGATGCGCTATCAGGATCGATTGAAAATAGAGTCAGCAGTTCTCGTCGGATTTTTTCTCGCAGGCCTTGTGTATCTTGGAAATTTTCAGGCGTATTGGATCAGCGAATTTTTCAAAACGTTTTCTGGTCATTCACTCAATATCGGAGCGACTGTTCTCACATCGATTACCGACAATGCTCTCATCACATATCTTGGAACGCTGGCGCCGCTGTCTGAGTCTTCAAAATATTTTCTGCTTGCTGGAGCAGTGACGGGAGGAGGACTTACTGTCATTGCGAACGCACCGAACCCGGTGGGTTTTGGAATCTTGCGCGATTCATTCGGAGAAAAAGGAATCGGCCCACTTTCATTACTTCTGTGGGCGCTTCTTCCGACGATTATTTCGAGTTTGTGTTTTTTATTTTTGCCGAATTTGAATTGGTAGTTTAAAGCGACTTATAATGACCTATAGCTTTTTAGCCTCAACTAAACTGATCCACTTGTATTTGTCTTCCGCTCTTCCTTCTTGAATTGAGAGAAGGGCCTCACGCAATTTAAGCGCGATTTTTCCTTCGTGATGGATAAGAGGGTAGCGCTCACCAGTTTCTTCTGCAAGATAGTCGATTGGAGCGATGATCGCTGCTGTTCCACAAGCAAAAGCTTCAGTACAACGATGAGCTTTGATGTCTTCAATCAATTCATCGATCGGCAATTTTCTTTCGACAACTTTAATGCCCATGTCTTTTGCAAGAGTGATGATTGATTTTCTTGTGATCCCGTCGAGGATTGAATCGTTGATTTCAGGAGTATGAAGTTCGCCATTCACGACAGCAAAGAAGTTCATTCCCGACATCTCTTCGACATATTTTTTATCGCGGCCATCGAGCCAAAGTGTTTGAACAAATCCCAATTGTTTTGTTTTGATCGCTGCCAATAAACTCGCAGCATAGTTTCCACCAGCTTTTGCGTAACCAGTTCCTCCTGGGAAAGCGCGAGCTCCGTGACGTTCTACGAGTACTGATAATCCACCAGCGCTGAAGTATGAACCAGAAGGAGAGGCGATCACCATGAAACGGAATTTATCAGAAGGTTTAATTCCTAGCGCTTCTTCCGTCGCAAACATGAACGGGCGAAGATAAAGTGATTCACCTGAACGTCTTGGAACGAAGTCTGCTGAATAAGCGATCACTTCAAAACAAGCTTTCATAAAAAGATCAGCTGAGATGTGAGGCATCGCCATTCTCTCTGCTGAACGATTAAAACGTAAGTGATTTTCATCCGGACGGAAAATATAGGGACCTTTTCCATTGATACGATACGCTTTCATTCCTTCGAAAATTTCTTGAGCGTAGTGAAGAACTTTCGCATTCGGATACATTGAAATCGGGCCGTACGGAAGAAGTTCCAGCTCTCCCCATTTACCATTTTCATAGGTGCAGCTTGCCATAACAGGGGCCATGACATGACCGAAGCCAAGATTTTCGGGCAAAGTGAAGTTTTTTAGTGCTGTGGCAACGCCAGAATCGATCCGAATATGAGTCATAATTTTACCTAAAATTAGTTTAAAAACTGAGGCATTATATCTGATAATATATAAGAATCAAAAAAAAAGTGCCCCTGATCGTAATCATCAAGTAATTTCTTAAAGATTTTTCAAGCTATTAGACGCCCTCCTTCAAGTAAACTGAATATTAATTTTCATCAACTTTTTAGAGCTTAAACCGATAAATCCCCTTAGAAGCGACCTAGTAAAAGTATTTTAATAGCAGAGATTACTTTATGAATGAATTTGAAAAAGAAGTTAAATTAGATTTTTTGGCCGAAGCGATTCAGCTCCTTGATGATGCTGAGCAAGCGTTCCTTGCACTGGAAAGTGACAAGAATAACGCCAACCTGATGAATGAAATTTTCAGGCTAGCTCACAACTTAAAAGGAACTTCACGTGCAGTAGGATTTGGTGATGTGGCCGAGTTCACTCACGAAATGGAAAATCTTATTTTGAAAGTGAAGGAAGGGCATGTCGCCATCACTGATGAAATCGTTTCACTTCTTCTTGAATGTAACGATCACGTGAGTATCATGATCAAGACACTGAATATGGATCTCGATTCAAGATTCAATTCAGCTGAGATCATCACTAAAATTCAATTGGCACTGAAAGGTGAATTGACGAGTGCAGCTCCAGTTTCTGCAAGCGAAGCAGCTGAAGAAGTAATGACAGAAGAAACAATTTCACCTGAAGATATCGCTCTTCTTGAAAATTTTGAACGCGACCTGGAAGCACCAGCTGTTGCTTTAACAGATGAACAAAAAGAAGAGAGAGCAGCTTCGTTCTTCCCGACAGAGGCCGCACAAAAACCAACATTGCAAGTAGTACCCCCTGCAACTCAAGCGCTAGCTGAGAAGGCAGGTGACTGTCCTCCGGCCGCTGGTGGTGGCGATCACAAGAAAGCAGCACCGGCGAAAGGTGGATCGGAAGACGATTCAATCCGCGTCAGTTTATCGCGTGTAGAACTTCTCAACAACGTTGTTGGAGAGTTGGTTATCATTCAAACGATGCTTAATCAGCACAGAGACGAGGTAGAAAATCCGACTATGCTTAAGTCGCTTTCACACCTGGCAAAACTTTCAAAAGAAATTCAAAATATTTCTATGAGTTTGCGTATGGTTCCTCTGAAACAAACGCTGCAAAAAATGCAAAGAATTATTCGCGATACTTCGAAGGCCCTTGATAAAAAAGTTCACCTTGAACTTATTGGTGAAGAAACAGAAATCGATAAAACGGTCCTTGAGCATTTGGCAGACCCTCTTGTTCACATTGTAAGAAACGCCGTTGACCACGGGCTTGAATCGACAGAAGGACGTCTTGCTGCCGGTAAGAGTGAAGAAGGACAGGTCTCTATTAAGGCCTTCCACGAAGGGAATAACCTCGTTATTGAAATTCGTGACGATGGTAAAGGGATCAACCCAAAAATCATTCGTGAAAAAGCGATTGAGAAAAAAGTTATTTCAGCTAGTGCCAATATGAGTGACGAAGATCTCGTCAATCTTATTTTCCATCCTGGATTTTCAACAAAAGAAGCTGTCTCAGAAATTTCTGGACGCGGTGTTGGGATGGATGTTGTTAAAACAAACATCGAAAAACTTTCAGGTGAAGTAAAAGTTATCACGGAACTAGGAAAGGGATCAGTGTTTAAAGTTGTTCTTCCACTTACATTGGCGATCATCGAAGGGATGGTTACTAAGATTGGTGACGAAAGATACATCATTCCTCTGGGACAAATTTATGAATCACTTTCTCCAACACCGGATCTTGTTCACCATGTGAACGGTGTGGGAGATTGTTTGAAATTGCGCGGAGAAGTTCTGCCGATGTTTAAAGTCAGTTCTGCACTTCAACGTCCAATAAAAGAAAAACCTATCCACGAACAAATTGCAATCATCGTGAATTCTGAAGAACGCAATTTTGCCGTGCTGGTTGATGATATTCTTCATCAGCAACAAGTCGTTATCAAAAAACTTGGTGAAGAAATTAAAAACCAAAAAGGATTCATGGGAAGTTCCATCTTGGGAGACGGTCGTCCGGCCTTCATCCTTGATCTAATGGAATTATTCTCAGGAACAATGAAGAAAAAGAAAACAAGCTTTACTGAAGAAATGGCCGCATAGGAGACACACATATGGAAAAAGATAACGTAACAAAAATGAAAAGAACAAATGCAGAACTTAGTCGCTTTATTGAATTCAGCCTCGGTAAAGAAGATTATGCAATTCCTCTTCTAATGGTAAGAGAAGTTATTTCTGTACCAGATACAACGCCGATCCCAAAATCGCCAACACACTTTTTGGGAATCATGAACCTTCGTGGACAAGTCATTTCAGTTGTCGACCTGAGAAAAAAACTAAAAGTCGATGCAAAACAAGATAAAGAAGAAGCTGTTATCATCGTTGATATCGGTGGAATGAACATCGGTGTAGTCGTAGACTCGATCAATAAAGTTCTTGCATTCTCTTCTGACGAAGTAAGTGAAATGCCGGAAGTAGAACACCAGGTAAATACACACTATATTTTTGGTGTTTATAAAAAAGAAAATTCTCTTACTGTACTTCTCGATATTGCCAAAGTTCTGGATCTTAAAGATATGGAAGCAATTAACGGATCCAAAAAAGCAGCATAAGAGAGCTGCATAAAATTTTAATTTTTTGTCTCAAGTAAGAGGTTGATAATGAGTCAGGCCGCTATCGGAACTGTTAGTCCGGAATTTGTTGGTGTCATTGAAAAAGTTTCCACTATCGTTCATAAAATTTCCGGAAACCGTCTGGGTGAAAAACAAGCCTACATGGTTGAGACGAGAGTTAAAAAGAGAATGATCGAATTGGGCATCAAAGATGCGCACGATTATCTGAAATACATCGATCAAAACTTTGAACGCGAATCAGGTGTGCTTGTTGGATTGATCACAACTCACCATACATTTTTTTTCAGAGAGTTTCCTCACTTTGAAATTCTAAAAAAGATGATGCCTGATCTCGTAGCGAACGCTAAAAAAAGAGGCGAAAAAACAATCAAGATCTGGTCTGCAGCTTGTAGCCGCGGCCACGAAGTTTACTCTCTCGCAATGTTCTTTGATTATCACTTGCCACAACTTGATCCTTCGATGTCGTTTAAAATTTTGGGAACGGATATCGATGCCGAATCGGTAAAAGTAGCGAACAACGGTGTTTATCACCAAAACGAAATCAAAGAAATTCCTATGAACTATATGGGAAATAATTGGGCGAAGGGAACAGGCGACATCGCGATGTACGCCAAAGTAAAAGCGACGCTCAAATCAAAATGTGAATTTAAAGCGGGAAATCTTCTGAAACTTTCAGAAGCAGTTAGAAACGAAAAGTTCGACATTATTTTCTGTCGCAATGTTTTCATTTATTTTGAATCGCATCAGGTAGAGCAGATCACAAAAGATCTTATGAGCTATTTGCATCCAACAGGATTATTCTTCTCTGGAATTTCAGAACCGCTTTCTGGATTAAAACTGGATGTTCAGTCAATTGGACCTTCTGCTTATGTTCATAAGGCGTATGCAAATGTCGGTTCAACTCCAGCTCCAACGCCTGCAAAAACGGGAATGCCGATACCATCTGCAACAGTGATTCCGATGCCGACAATGTCGACTCCGGAAGTTTACCGAGTCATGTGTGTGGACGACTCGCCAAGTATCCTTACTCTTCTGAAAAAAGTTTTAACGAAGGACCAGGGATTTGAAATCGTCGCGACTGCAGTAAACGGTAAAGATGCGATGGAAAAATTAAAAACAGTAAAAGTGGATCTTATCACTCTCGACATTCACATGCCTGAGATGGATGGGGTAACTTATCTGGAAAAGAATTTTAATAAAAATCATCCGCCGGTTATCATCATCTCGTCTGCTTCAAGAGCGGATTCAGATGTTGCTATGAAGGCGTTCAAATTTGGTGCTTCTGACTTTGTAGAAAAGCCGGCACTAAACAATCTTGAAGAGCGTGGAGAAGAGATTAGAACAAAACTTCGTTCTGTCGCTCAAGATGCTCAGAGAAAACCGGTTGTTTCTTCATTTGATAAAGAAAACCAAAAACATTTCGTCATTGCTAATCCGGAAAAGAAAGTGCGCGTGATGCTCGCTTCAATTTCAGATCTGCCGATGATCAAAGCTTTTGCGAAAGAAACAGACAACTCACAACCAGGGACAATTGTTTTCTTTGAAGGACAAGGCGAGATGCTCGAAGCCTTTGCACGCGAACATGCAAGCAGTTTCAAGTGGCCGTTGGTTTATGTTAATTCACCAGACATGAAAATCGAACCGAACAAAATTTACTTTGCTGACTTCAAAACTTATTTTGCTCCAATGAGCAAAAAGTATGCAGCTTATCCATGTTCGATTCTTGCTTATGGAAGTATTTCTGCTCACGCTGCTAAAATGGTGAGCGAATGGAAGAACATACAATTATTGCTGGAAGATCTTGGAGAAAAAGCAAACAAGAAACATCCATTGATGGCCTACTCAACAGATGTTGTACCTGCAACAAGCTTTCCGTATATGTCATGTCGTTACTTGAGCACTAAATAACAGGTTGATTTATGAAAAAGTTGAACTCAAAAGATTTAGTGACAAAGAAAACAGGTGGAGAGTATCTCGTCGATCTCGAACACGGAGATGTTTTTGTCTCTTTTCATGCAGACTCAAATTGTTTTGGATTCTTCCTTAAAAAAATCGATTTAAAAAAGCCAGTGCTTGAAGCGATGATATCTAGAATCTACGAGAGCGATAAAACTATCGACTTAAGCAAAATGGAAGTAAAAGTTATCGCCATGGCGGCTTCGATCAAAATCGTAGAAGATTTTTTAACTGAAAGGAAAATTACTAATGTAAAACGCGTTGAAAAAGAAGGGCGTGTGGACGTTATGTTCCTTCCAGAAATGAACAAAGTTCGCGTGAGCAAAGATGCGTCTCCTACGGTTGTTCATAAAGTGGCGCCAAATAAATTTAAAGTTCTTATTGTCGATGACTCGAAAACAATCCGCAGTATCCTTTCGCGTATTTTCTCGAGCGATTCTGAATTTGAAGTTTGTGCGATGGCGGAAAAACCTTCAGAAGTTGAAGCGCTCATCATCAAACATAAACCGGATGTCATCACTCTCGATATTCACATGCCGGAAATGGATGGAGTGACTCTTTTAAAACAAATTGCTCCAAAATTTAATATTCCAACGGTGATGATTTCATCAATCAGTATGGCGGAAGGACCGCTGGTTCTTGAAGCTTTGGAAAACGGTGCTGTCGATTATATTCAAAAGCCCGAACTTTCAGAAATCGTCAGCGTGACTCCAATGATTTTGGAAAAAGTAAGAACAGCAGCGAAGGCCAATCTTTCAAAACGCTCGCGCGATAGAAAGACGAGACCTGTGCAAACGAAAAATACATGCGATCTCAATTCACTTATCGTTTTAGGTTCTTCTACTGGTGGAACAGAAGCGATCAGAGAAATCATTACTGCACTTCCTGATCAGATTCCACCGATGCTGATCGTTCAACATATTCCAGCGGTGTTCTCTGCGGCCTTTGCCAAGAGAATGAACGATCTTTGTGCGTTCGAAGTGAAAGAGGCAGAGAACGGCGATGAAGTTCGCGCTAATCGCGTTTTAATCGCTCCTGGTGGCACGCAAATGAAGATGGTCCATAAGAACGGTAAAACGACAGTTGAAATCAACGATGATGAACCAGTCAATCGTTTTAAACCTTCCGTTGATTATATGTTCCTGACTGTTGCTAAAAATCTTTATACACACACTGTCGCTGTCATTCTTACGGGAATGGGAAAGGACGGAGCCAAGGGGATGCTTGAACTTCGCAATCATGGTGTTCGCACGATTGCTCAAGACGAGTATTCATCAGTCGTATTCGGAATGCCGAAAGAAGCTATCGCTATTGGTGCTGCTGAATATGTAGAGCCACTTGCAGAAATCGCAGAGCGAATCACTCTTTTAACGAGAGAAAAATCGCAGATAAAAAAAATTAGTTAAAAATTATTTCTTATTTTCTTTTTCTTCCTGCCAATGTTTTTTGGTCACAGTTGCCATGCGAGTAGTGCTATCTCTCGGTGGAAGAGTTTCGCCACGTTTTCTTTCCATATCATCAACTCTTTGAGAAGGTTTTCTTCTTGGTTTTCTGCTTGGTTGTGTACCATGTTCTGTTGTCACGCAATCCCCCTTGAATAGGTCTATTAAAAGAAAAGCATGATTAGTGCCAACAAGACGCAGGACTAATGTCGGATATATTTCCACTCATCGTGGGCCTCGGGCATATCCCCAAGACCAGCACGCCTTTCCAGGTCTTCACCCAGGAGAATAAAGTCTTCTATAGCGTCAGGAGACATCATATGGCTCGTTTTTAAGAGTTCTTTGCCACGATGGCTGAGTGCTGCTGTAAGTTTTGAATCGTGACTCATTTTAGGAAGAGCAGAGATTTTAATTCGCGGTTCATGACTTCTGTAAATTTCTTTATCATTCACTTTCCATACGTAGTCGGCATTTTTTGGAAAGAGTCCGGCATGCTTACCATGAATTGAAACTTCTATTTCTTCATCACTGATTTTTTTCATTACGAAGTGAACGTCAATTGGAGCGACAGCTGCGATGTCTTTTTTATATTCTTCTTTATTTTCTTCGGGGATCGGCAACTTTTGAAAATTTCCTTCTTGATAAGCGTTCCTCTGTTCTGGAGTAATCGAATTCATAAATTGCAACAGCGTTTGATAGCTCACACATTTTACTTCCGGCATATGACAAACGGATTTTGTAAAATCAGCGAGAGCATTGGAGTAAGCTCCACCGTTCCACTTACTGAAGTGGTGACCGATATGAATAGGAGCGCGATTGCCGTAATAGTTTGTGCGAAAATAGGCCATGTAGGTATCATACATTTCTTTTCGATAGAGTTCGGCATTTTTCAAATCAGGTTTGCCTCCGCTTTGAACAAAATAAAAATTATAATCCATCGACAGTGTCTGTTTTCCTGTTCCATAAATTCTCACTTCTGCGAGCGGAAAATTCCAAACGCCATTATTGTTGTGAGGCCAGTAGTCCATCGAGTTCGTCTGGCTTGTATCGTAAACGAATTTATTTTTTCTCAACGTCTCGTAGAGAGAAGGATTCGTCGCGAGAAGAGGAGAACGAAAACCAATAATTTGTTCCGGCTTAAAATGAAAAGGATTTGTCGGTTGGGGAGGATTAAATCCATTTTGAGTAAAAACATTAAACAGGAGATGATTAAATTCGTTAAACTCCAATTCCCAATGAGGAAGTTTCCAGTCCGTTCCATCAAAATGGCCATTCACGTGCGAACCAATACTATGTCCGGCATCGTAGGCCTGATTAACGTAATTCACGCGAGCAATGAGATCAGATTTTGAATCGCCGGCAAAACCGATTGCAGAGTGGCCCGGACCTTTTGTCGGTTCAACGTAATCCATATGGTTGGAGTCCAGAAGAAAATAAACTCCGCTGATAAAATAAGTGTATTTAATATTATTTTTTTTAGCGAAGGCGAGAGTCTCTTTCCACACATCGATATTCAGTGATCCATCATAGGCGATAAGTACGTACTGGGGCGGTCTCGCAAAAATTTCTGCAAAACTTGTTTGAGTGAGAAGTAATGTAAACGTAATTATCAATAGGTTTAATAATTTTTTCATGAGTCCAAGAGTGCTCAGAGAAAAGAATAAAAAAAAATATATAATTGGGATTGATTGAATAATTTCTGACTATGATTACTGAAGTTCTTGAAATGAAGAAGGCCTCTTCACTGAGGCCTTCCTTGAGTAGAATTACTATTTAGTTACACCGACAGTTAACATTGAATTTTCGTCCGTAAATCCAATTCCTGTCTCTGAAGTCAGGTCCGCCCAGTCTGTATCGTTGCGTTTTGAAATAGCATCAGAGAGTACACTTGTGAGGTTGGCATCTTCGATATCCAATCCTGGAATTGTACAGTTCAGAACACCATCACTCGCCATTGAGCCATCAGCTAAAGTGATACACGCTTTTTTTCCGCTGAAATTATTTCCCATTGTACGACTCATTGAAAGCGCGACTGTTCCTCCAAGATTTGGACGACCGGCAAGAGTGAAACGTGTATCAGAGTAACCGTTGTTTCCACCACCTTCTAAAGTAACGATATATCCATTATCGTTCACTTCATTGTGATAAATTCTATAAACGTACATTGCATTGTCACCAGAACCAGCAGAAGCTGAAACGTATTCATAAAATAATTTCTTGTTCACGATATCGTAGCTGACAACACTTCGCGATTGTCCATGTCCACCTTTTTCTGAAGTCGCAACGTTAATGAACTGCGAATTATTTCTCAGCATAAGAATTTGTGTTTCATTATTAGGAAGAGCGAGAGTTATTTTTTTATCGTAGTAAGTAGATGTCGCGGCATCGGCAACAGTGACAGTCATTTGAAAGCCAAGCAAGTCCTCAGGGTGATCAATGTTCATATCACACTGAGAAGTGATTGCTGTAATTTTTGCTTGTGTGAAAGTGAGACTGTAACTTCCGTTCGCCGGATATCCTCCACCTGGAATGTCTAAAGCTTGCCCGACAGCACAGACCATTTTCAAATTGTCATTCATGCGACCGAAGACGTTGGCCGATGAACCATTTCCGCGTTTAAAATTTTTATCAAGGTGAGCCTGTACCCAATATTTTATTGAACGATCGTGATAGCCGCCGCCAGGGTAAACAGCAGCGCAATCAGATCCACAATAGGCAGGGTCTTGAAACGGACTATTAATTTCCCAATCATCGCCAAACTCCTGTGGAAGTGCCGCATAGGCATTGGACATAAGAAAATTAAAATTCTTTTTAAAAATCATCGCGGCCACACCTGTTTGTCCTGGTGCCAGCTCAGAAATGGCCTGTACTTTTTCTTGTGCTTGTGAGACCGCTGTTGAAATCGCATTCACTTGAACATTGCTTCCGGAAGATGTGGTTGTTGTTGCTGCACTTTCTTTTTGTTTCATACAAGATGCAAAGAGCACGGGAATGAGACAAAGCGATGCCAGACTCTTGTGAAGAGTTTTCATGAGTTCCTCCAGTGATAAAAAGGGTTAAAAAAGACAAAGAGATGTTAGACAAGAAAATTGATTAAGCTTGGAGCAAACGTGCAACTGGAGTAAACGTACATCGCTAGATCAATTCGTTTCCTTGTCTTAATTATGGAATCAAGTCCAATTGTGGAATTTTTTTTCGTCAAGAGAAATGGTGAGAAGCTACTAAAAATGAGACCTTGTCAGGGCCAAAATTAAGAAATACCCAAGGGCCTTTTTAAGTAGATTTTAGAAAAGTGCTTACAAAAAGTGGCGTTTTTTTCTAAGCTCTTTTGATCATTCATCATTTTTGGAAAGTGGTTTTTATTGATTGAAAACCGAATTTGTATTTTTTCTGCTTATAATTTTTTTCTATGAATGAGATCTCTTGATTAACAATTATTAATAGGAGAGATCAATTTAGAATCAAGTTCATATTTGTTAACAATTAAAAAAAGAACTTCATAGATTTTTTTAATGCGACCTATTGTCTTTCTTTTATATTCCTTTTAGAAAACGCAGGTTAATTTTTTTTAACAAAATAATTCTTTAGGAGAATTCATTTGAAAACTAAAACTACCGTTTCTAAAAATGTAAAAATTCCTCCTTCACCAAAAGTCACTCCAACTAAAACAACAAAAGCAAAAATTGAACCTAAAAGAAAAAATGCCGGCGTTGTTGTTGGAGAACCTCTTCAAGCGAGAAATGACAGAGAACAACTCAAGCAAGTTCTTGCGATGGTAAAAGGAATACGAAACGGAGACTTTAGTATAAGACTCAATCTCGAAGGTGATACTTTAATTGGAGATATCGCTGAAGTTTTAAATGACATCAACGAAATGAACAGTGCTCTTGCCTCTGAATTTGTGCGCGTTGGTCGCATCGTAGGTAAAGAAGGGAAGATGAATGAAAGAGTGAACATCGGTCCTGTAAAAGGAGCGTGGTCAACGAACGTTGAATCAGTAAACACTCTTATTGGAGATTTGGTTCAACCGATTTCAGAAGCTGCCCGAGTTATCACATCGGTTGCGAAAGGAGATCTTTCTCAGAAGATGACTCTCGAAATTGACGGAGCTCCTCTCAGTGGTGAGTTTGCAAGAATCGGGATCACAGTTAATACCATGGTTGATCAGCTGAACTCATTTGCTTCCGAGGTAACTCGTGTTGCGAAAGAAGTAGGTACAGAAGGAAAACTCGGTGGTCAGGCCGAAGTAAAAGGTCTATCCGGAACATGGAAAGATCTAACTGACAACGTAAACAGTCTTGCCGGAAATCTAACAGCGCAGGTACGTAACATCGCTAAAGTTACGACTGCCGTTGCGAAGGGAGACTTGTCACAAAAAATTACCGTAGATGCCCGCGGAGAAATTTACGAACTAAAAACTACCATCAACGTCATGGTGGATCAGCTTTCATCATTCGCTGCCGAGGTAACCCGTGTTGCGAAGGAAGTAGGTACGGAAGGACGTCTCGGAGGTCAGGCCGATGTAAAAGGTGTTTCCGGTACATGGAAAGATCTAACCGATAACGTAAACGGTCTTGCGAACAATCTAACAGCACAGGTACGTAACATCGCCAAAGTTACGACGGCGGTTGCGAACGGAGACTTGTCACAAAAAATTACCGTAGATGCTCGCGGAGAAATCCTTGAACTAAAACAAACAATCAACACGATGGTTGATACGCTCAGATCTTTTTCTGCCGAGGTAACTCGTGTTGCGAAGGAAGTAGGTTCGGAAGGAAAGCTCGGTGGTCAGGCCGACGTAAAAGGGGTTAGTGGTACGTGGAAAGATCTAACCGATAACGTAAACGGTCTTGCCGGAAATCTAACAGCACAGGTACGTAACATCGCCAAAGTTACGACGGCGGTTGCGAACG